>NZ_CP054056.1 GCF_013283855.1 Aquiluna borgnonia
GTTCCTCGGTGAAGTTTTCCACAACCACTTGAAGAGTTTTCCACATAGTCCAAAGACTGTGGAAAAATCTGTGGATAACTTATTGGGGGAGGAGAGAATTATGGCTGATGAACAACTGAATTCGTTGTGGCAATCGCTTGTCTCTCAGGTCACCCAAGATGATCGTGTGACTCCCCACCTGCGTGGCCATTTAGAGCTCGCCACCCCCAAGGGTGTCCTAGGGGACACTCTTTACATCGAAGTTCCAAACGACATAACCAGGTCAATGCTTCAGCAGAGGCTCCGGGCCCAATTGCTTGACGCAATGGCTGCTCTCTCTGAGATGGGAGGCCCATCAAGCTTTGTGGTCATAACGAACGAGGATCTTCAGAGCCAGGACAAAATCGAGTTTGTTGTTGAACCCGAGCCGAAGCTTCCGGACCGCGATCCTGCTACTGGACCGGTCAAGACCACAGGGGAGTCAAGGCTCAACCCCAAATACAGCTTCGAGAACTTCGTGACCGGAGGTTCAAATAGGTTCGCCCACGCGGCCGCGTTCGCCGTTTCGGAAGCCCCAGCGGAGGCCTACAACCCACTCTTTATCTATGGTTCCAGTGGTTTGGGCAAAACCCACCTGTTGCACGCGATTGGGCACTACGCGATTCACCTAAAACCAAAGACCAAAGTTCGCTACGTCTCAAGCGAGGAATTCACTAACGACTTCATCAACGCGATTCAGAACAACAAAAACGCGGAGTTTCAGGCCCAGTACCGCGATGTAGACATCCTGCTTGTCGATGACATTCAATTCCTGTCAGGAAAAGACCAAACCCAGGAGGCCTTCTTCCACACCTTTAACACCCTCCACGACCACAACAAGCAGGTTGTAATCACATCAGATCTCAGACCTAAGCAACTTGCTGGTTTCGAGGAACGCATGCTATCGAGGTTTGAGTGGGGGCTGACCACTGATATCCAGGCTCCAGAGTTTGAAACGCGCGTGGCAATCTTGCGAAAGAAAGCAGCCCAGGAGCGAATCTCGGTTCCAGACAACGTGATTGAATTTATGGCTGCCAGAATTTCTTCGAATATCCGAGAGCTAGAAGGAACCCTGATCCGCGTTACTGCATTCGCAAACCTAAATCGCCAAAGCATTGATATGGACCTAGTTCAACTGGTGATGAAGGACAGCTACTCTTCAGGCGACGGAGCAACTATCTCCCCGCTATCAATCATCACGGCCACTGCCAACTACTACAAAATATCTCCCGACGACATAACAGGATCGGGTAGGCAGCAGGCCGTTGCTCTGGCTAGACAAATTGCCATGCACATTTGCCGAGAACTTACCGACATGTCGCTGCCCAAAATAGGCACTCACTTTGGAAACCGGGATCACACAACCGTTATGTACGCAACGAAAAAAATCTCCACGCAAATGAGAGAAAAGCGCTACATCTATAACCAGGTCTCCGAAATTATTCAAAAGATCAAAGACGAAAACAAATAGTTTTCAAAATTCTTGTGGATAACTACGGCCACAACTGTGAAAAAACACTCTAAATAAGCTGAAAATCTGAAAAACTTTGTTGAAACAAAAAATAATTTCCACAGCTGATTGATTTATCCACAGAGTTATCCCCACCTGTGTAAACAAATTACACGCTTGTAGTTCCCAATGATTTACTAACCCTTGGATACTTATCAACAGTTTCTACGATGGTTATTGTTGTTATTCAAGATATTTAAATTTGTTGTTTATTGGGATTCCCAGTCGAAAACAATTTCCGCTCTAGGGTGTGCCAAGATAAAACTCCACAAAGAGGGTTGTAAATGAAATTTCAAGCTGATCGCGAAGTACTCGGGGATGCTATTTCCTTCGTGGCTCGACTCATGTCTCCAAAGCCTCAGTTACCTCAACTTTCCGGAGTTCTAATCACGGCTAACAACAATGAAGTTGTTCTCAGTGTTTTTGACTATGAGGTTTCGGCAAAGGTAAGCATTTCCGCTGCTGTTGATGCACCAGGCAAAGTGCTTGTCCAAGGCAAGTTGCTAGCCGAAATTGTCTCTAAACTTCCAGGTTCGACTGTTTCTTTGAACCTTCAAGAGTCAAGACTTCAACTGACAAGCGGATCCTCAAAATTCACACTCTCCTCAATGTCACTCTCCGACTACCCTGAGATTCCGGCAATGCCTGAGTCTTCTGGAACTGTTGCCGCCTCCGAATTTGCACAAGCAGTTTCTCAGGTTGCGATTGCTGCATCACGTGAAGAAGTCACACCTGTTTTGACGGCTGTCATGATCACCGCATCAGCAAAACAGCTAACTATGGTTGCAACCGACAGATTCAGGGTCGCTGTAAAAGATTTGGCCTGGACTGGAAAGTCCGCTGAGAAAGAGCTCCTCATTCCCGCCCGGGTTTTGCAAGAGATTGCAAAGACTTTCTCGCACAACGGGGACTTGGAAATAGCATTTGGCCAAGGGGAAAAAGAGGTTGTCGGGTTCAGCGCGGGCAACAAATCCGTATCTTCTGCCACCATCAAAGGCAAATATCCACCGGTGCTGCAACTTTTCCCAACTGAAATTTCCAATTTTGCTGTCCTAAGCACCCACGACCTTCTTGATGCAACGAAGCGAGTTGCCCTTGTTGTTGATCGAGAGAAGCCGCTGCGTTACAAGTTTGGAAGCACAGAGGCTGTTCTGGAATCAATCGGGAGTGATGTGGCAGAGGCAAGCGAGCAGGTAGTTTGCTCGCTAACAGGCGAAGAGACAATCGTTTCCCTGCGCCCTCAATTCCTATCCGATGCGCTATCCGGTATCGAGTCGCCAAATGTGAAAATTGGTTTCACGGTAAACCCGAACAACCCCAACAAACCAGGTCCAGTCTTGATCTCTGCTTCTGACTCAAAGTCTGCTACTCCAGATTTCAAGTATTTGCTGCAGCCAAATCTGCTTGTCTCCTAGAGAGGCGACCCAAGGTTGTGGATTTCCGCGCTTCAGCTGAACTCTTTTAGGAATTACGATCAGCTTTCGGTATCACTAAAGCCCGGTATCAACCTTTTTATTGGCGAAAACGGCGCTGGGAAGACCAACCTGGTCGAGGCATGTGTCTTCCTTTCGGATCTTCAGTCCCACAGGGCCAATAGTTACCTCCCTCTGATAGCCCAGGGAAGAGATTCCGCACAGCTATCGCTTACGGTCACCGCTGGAACCCGTGAAATTCAAGTGGCAACAGAGCTAAATCGATCAAAGCCAAATCGCTACTCCTTGAATGGCAATCTAAAAAGACGCTCAAGTGACTTAGTGGGCGCGGTTCAGGTCGTTGTCTTCTCGCCCGAGGACTTGGATTTGGTGCGGAGAGACCCAGCCGATCGCAGAGGTTTTTTAGACACTGCGGTGATTCAGCTCAAGCCAAGAATGGCAGGGGTAAAGAGCGATTACGAAAGGGTTTTGAAACAAAAAAACGCTCTCCTAAAATCCGCTCGATCAACCAGCACCCCTGACCTTACGACTCTAGATATTTGGGACGACCAGTTAGTGGCGTTCGGAAGTGAGTTGATAGAAGCCCGTCTTGAGCTTATTTCGCTTCTAGAACCGCTAATTCAGGATTTTTACCAAAAACTAGCAGGTAGCAAAGATCTCATCGGTTTGGGGTTGGCGGCCTCGATCGAAAACCCTGAAGAGGATGGGACAGAAACCCTGCAGAGTTTGACTCGCTCCGAAATATCTGAGCGTTTTCACTCCCGAATTTCCGAGCAACGCAGCAAAGAGCTAGAGCGCGGAATCTCTCTAGTGGGGCCACATCGAGACGAACTACTGATCACAAAATCGGGCCTACCCGCCAGAAGCCACTCCTCTCAGGGGGAAGCTTGGTCTATTGCGCTGGGTTTGAAGCTGGCACTTGCACACCTGATCAGAGAGCGATCACAGCAAGGCGATCCGGTTTTGGTTTTGGACGATGTTTTTGCAGTGTTGGATTCCGGCCGGAGAAACCGACTGGTTGAATACGTCTCGGCAAATGAGCAGGTTCTAATCACCAGCGCCGACCCCGACCAAATGCCCAATCTTGATATCGCTTCCACCTTTAGAGTGGCCGGGGGTGTGGTTGATGCGTGAATTGAACTTCAGTGCTGCCGATGAGTACTTTCGCAAATATCTTCTTGGCACGGCCGGACTCAAGTCTCGTGATCAGAAACGTCGTGAAGCAAAACAGAAAAGGGGCTCCCAGCCCTTCGAGGCTGGCCGTGATTTAGTCACTGCCGCAGCCTCGATGGATGCTCTGGTTGGTCAATTCAATTGGGACGCTCGCCTATCCGAGGCGGACTTATTCGCCAATTGGGAGAAGGTGGTTGGTGAAGACAGTGCCAACGCTTCATTCCCCGAGGAAATCAAGAATCGCGTGCTGAGTGTTCGTTGTCGCTCCACAGCTTGGGCAACCCAGCTTCGGCTGCTACAAAACGCGATTTTGAACAAAATTCAAGAGCTTTACCCGCAGCTGAGCATCGAAGAAATTAAGTTTGTTGGACCAAGTGCTCCGAGTTGGAAAAAAGGCCCCAGATCAGTCCCCGGAAGAGGCCCGCGCGACACCTACGGTTAGGGGTTCAATGCCAAGTAATTTGGCTAACTGAAGGTAAACTTCAAGGGTTAGCAAACCCGAATCTAAGTCGGCTCACCGGAGTCGCAGTTCATAGGTTCTAACCAAGCAGGAAGTAACTAAATATGTCTGAACCAACTAAAAATTATGACGCCGGCGCCATCCAGGTTTTGGAAGGCCTCGAAGCAGTTCGCAAGCGTCCCGGTATGTACATCGGATCTACCGGACCCCGAGGACTTCACCACCTCGTCTATGAAATTGTCGACAACTCTGTTGATGAAGCTCTCGCAGGTCACTGCGACAGCATCCAGGTTGTAATCACCAAAGCCGGACACATCAAGGTCACCGATAACGGCCGCGGAATCCCGGTAGACATGCACCCGGTTGAGAAGAAGCCGGCAGTTGAGGTCGTGCTCACGGTGCTACACGCCGGTGGAAAATTCGGAGGTGGCGGCTACGCCGTTTCTGGAGGTCTTCACGGCGTGGGTGCCTCGGTTGTTAACGCTCTCTCCACAACCCTGAAGGTTGAGGTTCACAGGGAGGGCTTTGTCTGGCGGCAAAGCTACACGGTTGGTGTTCCTGATGCACCGCTGGCAAAGGGTGAGCCAACAGATCACACCGGTACCACCATTGAGTTTGTGCCAAGCCCAGAGATCTTCGAGACCGTCGAATTCGACTACGAGACGCTGCGTCAGAGATTCCAGCAGATGTGCTTTTTGAACAAGGGCCTAAGAATCTCGTTGAATGATGAGCGAAACGGTCAAAACGACAGCTACTGCTATGAGCGCGGCCTTAGCGACTATGTCGAATACCTGAATTCAGCCAAAAAAGTTGAGGTTGTCCACGACGAAATCATTTCGATTGAGACTGAGACCGAGGAGAAGAACCTCTCCGTTGAGATTGCCATGCAGTGGACCACAGGGTACAACGAGGGTGTCCACACCTACGCCAACACCATCAACACCCATGAGGGTGGTACCCACGAAGAGGGCTTCCGAGCAGCCCTAACGTCTCTGCTGAACAAGTACGCACGAGAAAAGAACCTTCTGAAAGAAAAAGACGAGAACCTCACCGGTGACGATGTTCGAGAGGGTCTAACGGCGGTAATTTCCGTGAAGCTGACCGAGCCGCAATTTGAAGGCCAGACCAAGACCAAGCTTGGCAACACCGAGGCCAAGGCCTTTGTCCAGCGCGTGGTCAACGACCAACTTGGAGACTGGCTGGAGCGTAACCCAATCCAAGCCAAAGAGGTCGTCCGGAAAGCTATTCAGGCCGCGTCAGCTCGCTTGGCCGCAAGAAAGGCCCGCGAGGCAACCAGGCGCAAGGGGCTTCTGGAATCCGGTGGCATGCCGGGCAAGCTTCGCGATTGCTCATCTCGAAACCCCGAGGTCTCCGAAATTTACATCGTTGAGGGTGACTCCGCCGGTGGCTCTGCGGTTCGCGGTAGAGACCCAGAGACCCAGGCAATTCTTCCGCTTCGCGGAAAGATTCTGAATGTGGAGAAAGCCCGTTTAGACAAGGCGCTGGCTAACACCGAGGTTCAGGCGCTAATTACTGCATTTGGAACTGGAATCGGTGAGGACTTTGATGTTTCGAAGATTCGCTACCACAAGTGCATCTTGATGGCTGATGCCGATGTTGACGGCCAGCACATTAGAACATTGCTTTTGACATTGCTTTTCCGCTACATGAGACCGCTAATCGAGCACGGCTACGTCTACATGGCGCAGCCGCCGCTGTATCGCATCAAGTGGTCAAATGCCGAGCACGAATATGTCTTCTCGGATGCCGAGAGAGACCAGCAATTGGCCGTTGGTCAGGCTGCCGGAAGAAAAATCCCCAAGGAAAACGCCATTCAGCGCTACAAGGGTCTTGGTGAAATGGACTACGACGAGCTCTGGGAAACCACCATGAACCCAGCAACCAGAACCCTGCTTCAGGTGACCCTGGATGACGCGGCAATTGCAGACGAGATCTTCTCCACTCTGATGGGTGAGGATGTCGAATCCAGAAGAAATTTCATCCAGCGCAACGCCAAAGACGTTCGCTTCTTGGACATCTAGGACGAGGAACTTACAAAAATGAGCGAAAACCAGATGGACAAAATCGAGCAGGTCGACCTTCAGGTCGAAATGCAACGAAGCTACCTCGACTACGCGATGAGCGTCATCGTTGGAAGAGCCCTGCCGGACGTTAGGGACGGACTAAAGCCGGTCCACCGCCGTGTGCTGTACGCAATGTATGACGGCGGATACCGCCCAGACAAGCAATTTTCAAAGTGCTCCCGCGTGGTCGGCGATGTCATGGGCCAGTACCACCCGCACGGTGACTCGGCGATTTATGACACATTGGTGCGTCTGGTTCAAGACTGGAACCTGAGATATCCGCTGGTTTCTGGTCAGGGTAACTTCGGATCTCCGGGAAATGACCCGGCTGCTGCTCCTCGTTACACCGAGTGCAAGATGGCTCCGCTCGCCATGGAAATGGTTCGCGACATCGATGAGGAAACCGTTGATTTCCAGGACAACTACGACGGTAGAACCCAGGAACCGACAATTTTGCCCTCAAGATTCCCAAATCTTTTGGTCAACGGCTCAATTGGTATCGCCGTTGGTATGGCGACCAACATTCCACCCCACAACCTGAGGGAAATCGCTCAGGCCGCGGAATTCGTGCTCGCCAACCCGGACATCACCGGTGAGGCCTTGGTTGAGGAACTCATCAAGATCGTCAAGGGCCCAGACTTTCCTACCGGAGCGCAGATTCTCGGCCGCCGAGGCATAGAAGACGCCTACCGAACCGGTCGCGGTTCGATAACAATGCGGGCCGTGGTCAACGTTGAGGAAATCCACAACCGCACCTGCCTGGTAGTTACCGAGCTTCCCTACCAGGTAAACCCGGACAACCTAGCCCTAAAGATCGCTGAACTGGTCAAAGAGGGAAAACTTACCGGAATCGCTGATATCCGTGACGAGACCTCTGGTCGCACCGGTCAGCGTTTGGTGATTGTGCTCAAGCGCGATGCCGTTGCCCGAGTTGTTCTGAACAACCTCTACAAATACACCCAGCTCCAGGAGAACTTCGGCGCAAACATGCTCGCTCTGGTGGATGGTGTCCCCAGGACACTGTCGATTGACGGATTTATCACCAACTGGGTAGAGCACCAGATTGACGTGATTGTCCGCAGAACCCAGTTCCGCCTGCGCAAGGCCGAGGAGCGCGCACATATTTTGCGCGGATACCTCAAGGCTCTCGATGCCTTGGACGAGGTAATCGCACTGATTCGACGCAGCTCAACCGTTGACGATGCTCGTGACGGACTGATCAAGCTACTTGAGATTGATGAGCTGCAGGCTCGTGCAATCTTGAACATGCAGTTGCGTCAGCTTGCCGCCCTTGAACGTCAGAAAATCATTGATGAGGCTGCTGAACTCGAGCGCCAGATCGCCGAATTCCAGCGCATCATTGCCGATCCTGTTGCTCAACGTGGAATTGTCTCAACCGAACTCGGTGAGATTGTCGCCAAATACGGTGACGAGCGTCGTTCTGAAATCCTGATGGGCTTCGACGGCGATGTTTCCATGGAAGATTTGATTCCTGAGGAGGAGATGGTTGTTACTCTCACCTCTGGGGGGTACATCAAGCGCACCAGAAGCGACAACTATCGCATTCAACACCGCGGTGGCAAGGGTGTGAAGGGCGCCAGCCTGAGAGCTGACGATGTGGTGCAGAACTTCATCGTCTCTACCACTCACCACTGGCTGATGTTCTTTACCAACACGGGCCGGGTTTACCGCTCCAAGGTCTACGAGATTCAAGAGGCCGGTAGAGACGCAAAGGGTCAGCACGTAGCCAACCTCCTCGCGCTTCAACCGGATGAGCGAATTGTTGAGGTGGTCGACCTAAAGGACTACCAGCAGTCGCCATACCTAGTTCTGGCAACCAGGAGTGGATTGGTAAAGAAAACCTCCCTGGAGTCTTATGACACCCCGAGAACCGGTGGAATCATTGCAATCAAGCTCCGCGAAGGCGACGAGCTAGTCAATGCCATGCTGGTTAGCGACGAGAACGACCTACTTTTGGTATCCCGCAAGGGTATGTCAATCAGGTTCTCCGCCTCCAGCGAGCAGCTGCGCCCAATGGGACGTGACACCTCCGGTGTGATGGGTATGAGCTTCCGCAAGGACGATGAATTGCTCAGCGCATCGGTAATCGGTGAGGCCGGATTCGTGTTCGTTGTTACCGAGGGCGGTTATGCCAAGCGCACCAGTGCGGATCAATACCGAGTCCAGAACCGTGGCGGACTGGGTATCAAGGTTGCCAAGCTCGATGAAAAGCGCGGAGACCTGGTTGGCGCACTAATCGTGGACGAGGCCGATGAGGTCCTAGTCGTTTTGGCTTCGGGCAAGGTAATTCGCACTAACGCTAGTGAAGTTCCAGCAAAGGGCCGAGACACTATGGGAGTGGTGTTTGCCCGGTTTGAGGAGAGCGATTCAGTTTTGTCTCTGGCGCGAAACAGTGAGCGTAATCTAGAGTCTTCGGGGGATCAGACTGAAGCCGAAGGAGAGACTAGTGGCGACACTGTTCAAGCGGAATAGCGGCCCCAAGGAGCCGGTAAAACAGGTAAGGCTCAAGCTTCGTTCAATCGATGTTTGGTCTGCGGTGAAGGTTGGCTTCCTGGTCTCCATCGCCTTGGGCATCGCAACGCTCGTTGGTGCCCTGCTGCTTTGGGCGCTGCTGGCCAACTCCGGCATCTTTTCATCACTGGGCGGACTACTAACCAGCGTTTTGGGTGAGGGCAGCGGATTCAGCCTTGAGAACGAGTTTTCTTTTGGCAACGTAATGTCAACCGCGCTTTCGCTCTCGCTTTTGAACATCGTGCTGACCACAGCACTCAGTGCTGTCTGGGCCGTCATCTTCAACCTAATTTCAAAGTTGGTCGGTGGCGTTTCAGTCACCTTCACCAACAACTAGAAAATTCGGTTTGGCATCTTTGCCAATCTTTAGTAATGTTGTGATGCTCTACGGGCCTATAGCTCAGGTGGTTAGAGCGCTTCACTGATAATGAAGAGGTCGGAGGTTCAAGTCCTCCTAGGCCCACGGTGAGCACTTTCCACTACGGGAAGGCTCGCTTTGGGGACTTAGCTCAGTTGGTAGAGCACCTGCTTTGCAAGCAGGGGGTCAGGGGTTCGACCCCCCTAGTCTCCACCCATAAGGTAAGACCCTCTAGAAATAGGGGGTCTTTTCCTTTACCTTTCGTTATTTGTCGTAAATGTTGTCGTAAATCTGTAATCGCTCAGTAACGCATTACAAAAGCATTATCTCGTCCAGGGACTACTTGTCTTTTTTAGGCTGGTTCGAAACTGAAGTTTGGCTTGTTTGAGGCTGACTCTTAGGCTTTGGTGTAACTTCACGGGCTGCCCTTTTTTCACCTTGCGGGTTAGACGGTTGTGTATTTGATTCACTCATGATTGGGCCGATCTACTTTGTGTTCGCGAAGAGAAAGTAAGCCAGGGAGAGCAAGCCACCTACGAAGGTCATAACTCCGATGATGTTAAAAGCATTGATGAAGATGTCCAGGCAACCATCGGTTTCTTCCCGATCGGCGTCTATCTGGTTGATTCGTCGGCGTTTGTCTGCCTGTTCAAATAAGAGTGCAATCAAAACACTCAAAACAGCGATAAACATTGCACCCCAGGAGAGTTTGATGGCCCAACTTTCTAAAGATGCAGCCTCAGTCCCAAGAAGTGCCACCGAGATCGCCAGCACACCTGAACCAACGCTGATGATGAGCCGATCTACTTCTCGGTATGAATCCGTTAGTCGACCCTGAAGGCCCTCTCGTCTTGAACTCATGTCTACTTGTTGCCCTTGGCGCGATTGTGGGTTTTACAAAGCATCTGGCAGTTCTCAAGGCTTGTGGCTCCACCTTTGCTCCAGGCAGCAACGTGATCTGCGTCCATTTCGTCCAACTTCCAAACCCTTGCCCTATTGGCGTCGGTGCCAATAGCGCAGAGGGGACAGTTAGAAACCTCTTTGATCTGTGCGTCGGCAGCCTGCCTCGCGTAAACGGATTTCTTTGTTGGTTCGTCGAAGACCCGGACTTCAATAAGTTTGGTGTCCAGCTCGCCGCCTAAAACGAACTCCCAAATGCCTTTGCGGTTCTTAACGTACGCGTCTCCATAGAGTGCTTGTATTCGCTCAGAGACCTTTGAAGGGTCGAACGCCTTTCCATGATATTGCTCGTAGAGGCGCCCCCACTCCAATCCACGCATTTCATTTTCGACATCAGTGAAAACGGTTGATACCCAGTCGATGACTGTAGTGAAGTAGGTTTTTACCTCATTGATGTTCTTGTCGAATCGGTGCTTGCTCAAGTAGCCGCCGATGTTGTCTTTGCCGCCGGCCACCCACTCGAGGGCACGTTCCCAGTACTCTTGGCGGATAACGGCCCCCGAAATGTAGGCGCTCCACTTTTGTATGTTTGAGTTTTGTGAGTTACTGAACTCTTCTTTTCCTAGCGTTACAAACGGGCCACTATAAACCGCGTTCAGGAGCTCCTGAGCATTAAGCGGAACCCCGGCGATGTTGATGGTCTGGAACCACTCTTTGATTTCCGTCTCTGTGCCTTCGCACTCGTAGACGAGTAACTTCGATTCCAAGATTTTGTCCTGTTTGTCGGTGGCGAGACCACTGAAGTATTGCTCCATTCCGTTTTCGTCCTTGATGGCGAACTTGCCAGTGATGAATCGCCCAAAACTTGTGATGCGCTGTTGCCCGTCCAACACTTCTAGGCTCTCCTCAGAAACTCTGTTGAAGTATATGAGCCCGAGCGGGTAGCCCTTCAGAAGTGACGTGATGACAGCAACGTCACGCTTTCCGTCGGCGTAAATGTAGTTGCGTTGATACTCGGGCTGAATAGTTAGACGACCGGCGAGGCCGTATAGACCCTTCCCCTCGAGTTCGTTGTATTGAAAACCGTTCGAGATTTCTCGAATGGTGTATTCCTTGAGGTCCGTCTTCACTTCGCTGCCTTTCTGTGGCGGATCAGGACGCGGGCGTAAACCTGAATGAGTGATTTGCCATCAACTTTGTAGTAGGTGGACGACGGGGTCTCGGTCACAACGATGGCAGCGCCATCATTCAGTTTCCCAACCTGACTTTCTTTTCCATCGGTTGAAACCTGTGTCTGGGTTGAATAGTTTCGAGTTTTCAATCCAGAATCATCATTCCAAGTCTTGGTTATACCCAAAATCTCAAACTGCTCGGGACTGTACTTGTGTAAGAAACTGATTGGTACTCCCATGACTCCGGCGTAGTCACTCGGGATTGCATCAGTGTGCGGAACTTCGATCGCGTTGTAGTTATCGTATTTTCGATAACCGATACCCTTCACATCTTGGTGCTTGCTGAACTTGAAGTTGTCTGCCTCGCTCATCAAGGGCAGGGGCTCATGACGACGACCATGTTCAATGTTTGTGAACCAACGAACCCCAGGAACCCTAATGAACTTGTTTCCCTGCTCATCCACACGGAGGGAGTTGGATCGCGTCACGCTCGCAGGCGGAACTTGGAACTCTCGATCTCCAGAATGGATGCTCGCTCCCAACCAAACCTTGTTATTCATCAGCAGGGGGAAAACTTCTTTGTAAGTGATCGCGTTCATGTTGCCGATGATTGTGAACTTTTTGTCTGCCTCCACAATCCAGGCCAAGAACTCGCGGAAGAGGCTGAACGGTGGGTTGGTGATGACGATGTCGGCTTCGTCCCGAAGAGCCATAATCTCGGCGCTCCGAAAGTCTCCGGTTCCATCCAGGTAGGTCCACTCCAAGTCGTCAACGTTTACTCGGTTGTCTCCATTTACGTCCTCGGTGAGTGTAAAGATTTTTCCATTTTGCACGGATTTGTCTTCATCATATTGCGGACTCTCGATTTCAAAGAGGGTCGGCTGGAGATGCAGATCTTGAGGCTTGCTTTTAGGGGCATAACTCGTGCTGACCAGTTTCTTGAGGCCTAGCCTTTCGAAGTTCTGCGCAAAGTACTTTGTGAAGTTGCTCCATTCGGGGTCATCGCATGGGAGCAGGATGGTCTTCCCCTTGAACACATTCTCGTCATATTCGAGATATGCATTCATTTCTTTTTCGATGTCGTGGAACTGCGTATAGAACTCATCGTCCTTCGCTCTTTTTGCGTCCCCCAGGTTTTGATTAGCCACACCCCAATCTTAAGCCAGCGTTACGACAATAAGGGGAGAACCCTTGGAAGGGGACTTTGTCTCATCCTAGATATATGCTTGGACGTCCATTCGGAAGGACTAGTCATGCCGCGACAATCAACATCGCTCTTAACAATCGGACCACGCCTTCTGTCGCCTTGGGCCGATCGTGCGTGGCGCGTCTCTGCTTCGGCGCAGCTCGTTTCTGGATCAGGTGCCTATTGGATCGTCACTCCAACCTTGCCCGCCCAGCACGCCGTGTCGCAGGCAGAAGTGAGCGTCTCTGCCCCGTTCCCCGAGGCCGTCGTGGATAGTGTTTTGTTTCTTTTGGCCGCTCACTTCGGAGACAACGAAGTCGAAAACTATTTGGTAGAAACGCACAATGTGAGCCTAAAAGGTGGCACGCGCGAGCTGGCGCCTTTCTACGAACTGGCCGACACAGCAAGGGATTATCTTGCGAGCAAAATGTCGGCAGTTGTGCGTTTAGGTTTCACACGCTTGGACGACCTAAGTCTTGTGAATGACGAAGTGGTTGCTGCTCTACTGCGTTACGGCTTCGACGTTGAGGTCTATGACCTGACTTCAACTCCTGAGGTTTAGATAAGCGCTCATGATTTCGACACCTCTGATGTTCTCGTGCACCCACCATCTGAGGGTGATGGGGAGATTCGCTGCAGTCGCAGCTGCAGTTTCGTTGGGATGCAGGTGAATGAAATCAACAATCCCGTCCACTCCGTCCTCTGTGATTGCGATACAAAGGGGATCGGGTGTGGTGGCTCGAAAGACACCGCCAACGGTTTGAACTACGGCTTCATACATTTCATTCATGAGATGTCCAGACCCTTGTCGTTGCGAGCTCGCTCTTTTGGTGGGTTTGGATTGGCTGTCTTGTATCTCTTGTAAATCTCGGGGATGTTTGATTTCTTTGTCGAATAGCCATTACTTGTTCGGGGAATATGTGGCGCTACGGTAGGCGCCTTCAGTCCAGGTAAGTGATCCCTCCGGACCTTCACAGTGGTGTTCCAGTTTGGCAAAAACAACTTCAATAGCCAGTTCATGATTCTCCGATGTAGGTGACGGGTGTCCACACTCGTAGACACCCGTCCAATCTGGTTAGTGGCTGGGCGGAACCATCTGCGCGATTACACAGGTCACTTCCAACCGGTCGTATGTGTGCTCTAACCAAGTCCTAGCGGCATTGGCCACTCCGTCCGTCGACACGTCCAACACAGCAGCGCGTTTGAGGTTTGGTGCGATAGAAGTAACTGGAATGTCGTCCTCGCCCTCGTAGATGGCAATCTCGCCCCTTGGCGTTAGGTAGGCGAGGAACAATCCGATGTTTGTCTCAATCAGTATTTTCATGACACGTCCTGCCCTTCTGTGACTCTAGAAGAGAGGTATTGCGCCTGAGCCTGCTTGGCCGCTTTTGCTTCCCCGCCTTTTCGGGCGCGTTCAATCCGTTCGGTTTTGTCTTGAATGTGTTGCGCCGCACCGCAGTCGATTCCGACTCCTGGCACCTCTGTCCAGATTCCGGCGGCGATCAGGTGACTCGCTGCGTCCATCACGCTGGGAGTGCTTGCCGCACCCACAATGATGTGTCTTTCTAGTTCAAGGTGTGAAACCGTTTCGGTTTCGAAGGCGATGCAATATCCGGTTGACGCTAGGTATAGACCGAGGCAGGCCAGCACCTGCTCCTCTGGAATCTGCGCCCATTTTCTGTCGTTGCCGACGTTGTGTGGCACTGCCCACCAGCCTGGTGCTGGGGTGCTGCTTTTGGTAGTCATTTGATGACTCCTTTCTTTTTATGTAAAGGAGTTATCGGCGTGACTTTTTATTGAGGTTTCACTTTCTGCCCCAGCACTGCTAACAGAACAGAACAGACCAAACACAACAGATTAGAGAGTTTCGATGTGAGTGAGCGTTCGGGAATGGGGGGTTGTCAGGGGGGAGAGAACGGAATGTTTTTGCTTTTGTTGAGTATCTCGAACTCCCTTGTCGCTGGAAGCGACAAGGGAGTTCGGTTGACCAAAATGCGAAAACTTCCGGTGGATGAATACTTATGAGAACGAGTTAGTTGTCAGGGGTTACTGAACTCTTGATCTGAGCAGGTCTCTCGATAGGTTCGCCAAACTCTCTGCTCATTGCATCCTGTGAAGCACGAGCGTAGTAGGCGTCAAGTTTGCTGTGAGCAGAGTGACCCATAAACCTTCTCAACATTTCTCTGCTGACTCCTCTACCGTCTGGCCCTCCGTAGTTTGCCCAGTAGGTTGCGCAAGCATGGCGAAGAGAGCCAGGTGAAAGGTTTCGGTATTGGATCCCGTACTTTTCCATGAACTCATGGAAGAGTGCTGAGTCGTTGTTGAGTTTCTCAGCAGAGCCGTCTTCTCTCAAAAGCACAAGGTCGGCGAAGTCCGGTCGTGCGCGCCAGCTGGAAGCGTTTTCTGGTTTTAGTGCTTCTTCTCTTCGTGCTTTTGCCGCGATTAGGAATGGACGGGTTATGGGCGTGATTTCAATAGTTCGTGCCTCGTTGGCCTTTAGTCGTTCGTCCAAGAAATCCGGCTGTCCAGAGACGTAGTTCATTTGTCGCTGGATTTTCATTTTGCCCCCGGCCAAGTCAATGTCTGAGTGCTTTAGCCCGCAGCGCTCGCCTCTCCTAAGTCCCTGGCCATAAGCGAGTGCCCAACGCAGTGCTAGGGGATCGGCTATGACCTCTGGGCGCATCAAAAGCGCGTTTATCTCCCACATGATGTGGTCGATATCTTCAGGAATGCCAGCCGGTTCAAAGGACATTTTGATTCCCACGTCCAAGAACTCACCTTCTTCAAGAAGGCCTTTTGCGCCCGCTCGATTCAGTCCCGATCTGAAGACGGAGTAGATGCCTCTGATTCTCTTGTCGCCAAGAAGCCTTTGGTCGTTATCGTCCAAAACGTTCGGAAGAGTTTCGGTGAAGTGAACTCGCGTTTGCTGGTGGGTCAGTGCTGTCAAGAGAATGCTGCCCAGGTAGGGGTAGATCCACTTTTCCAGCATGGTTTGGTTTCGCTTGGCTGTGTTTTCAGCCCATCGGTTTTGAGGGAGCGTATTTGGGTTGGTTTTCGAGGCAACGTACTCCTCCAAGAAAGATTGGACGGTGTAGGCGGCCCTGCGTTGCTCCTGGGTCAATCTTTCCGGGTTGCGTTCGCGAACTCCGTCTGATCGTTCCATCCAGAACGCCAGAATCTTCTCCCGGCACTTGGCCTCCGCGTCGGCAGCGCTTTCGCTGCTAGAAGCGGTGATCTGCGGCCGTATTCTGGTGTCATCTTCCGCCCTGGCAACTTCTGGAATGTCCCAGCAGCCCTCCCAGTATGGAATCGTGACTGGCTGTCCGCCCTTGGTGCCTTTCCGGCTCTTGTGGCTAACCCAGATGCTAAACACTTCGGCCTCCGGCGCGAAGTCCACTTCCGCTATGAGCGGTTCGTTTTCGTAATCCCCCATGCCACGAGAATACGCCTCTGTCGTAAATGTTGTCGTAAACCTGTCGTAAACTCGCCCAGAAGCCGTCTCTGGCGGGGTTCGTTTGGATACCCATAGTCTCCACAAACAGAAAATCTCCCTCCGGAAACGGAGGGGGATTTCTTTTTCTGGCTTAGTGCTCGAGAACGTATGTTGCGTAATTGTTGAGGATCGACTGCCAGCCCTCGCGCTGCATTTCAACTTCATTCTCATCTTCAGCATCGAATTCGACCGTCACTTTTGAGCTATCGCCAACTTGTTCGAAGACCACCCTGGCAGAGCGATCACCGAAGGAGTACTCCAGGAGATTGTGCTGGACGATGTTTGTGTAGGTGCCCTCGAAGTCAAACTCGAAGCTTCCGTCTTTTGCCTCCATGTGTGAGGAGAACTTTCCACCAACCCGGAGGTCAACCTTCGCGTCCCTGCACTGCCAGTCATCGGATGCAAAGTTCCACTGGTTTATGGCGTCTGGGGACACGTAGGCATCCCAGGCTTTCTCAACTGGAGCGGCTATTTCGACGGAAACAGAAATTTTCATGCGTTCAGCATAGGTTCGGCATCAGCTAGAGGGAAGTCCATTCAACGACTAAGTTTCCCGCGAGAACCGAGCAGCCCTTGAGATTTGATCTTCTGTCAGCTGCACTCCGGTGTAAGTCTCAAATTGCAATGCGGCCTGAAGGGCTGAAACCTCAGCACCACTAATCACCTTTTTGCCCCGTTGTTGGCCAAGGGAAATCAATGGAGTATCGCTAGGAAAGGCAACCACGTCGAAGACAACTCTGGCTGACTCTATGAATAATTCTGGAAATGCCAGGGCTTGCTGATCCTCCCCAGTCATTCCGAGTGGGGTGACGTTCACGAGGATGTCGAATTCACTCACTGCGGCTTCGAAAAGGGCATCATCAGAGAATTGGAATCCGTATCGACTGGCCAAGGCCTTACCTCTGACTTCATTTCTTGCAAGAACAGTTAGGTTCTCAAACCCCGCCTGGTTGAAGGCGGCAACCACCGCCTTGGCCATCCCCCCGGATCCCCGAACCAAAACACTGTCTCGGCGATTGAGGCTGTGCATTTGAATTAGGTCCAAAATCGCCTGATAGTCCGTGTTTGATGCGGTTAGAACCCCGTTATCGTTCACAACCGTGTTTACCGATTCAATTGCCTGAGCAGATGGAAGCATTGCGTCCACAAGTTTGATGATGTCTTCTTTGAACGGCATGGATACGGAGCAACCGCGAATGCCTAGCGCTCGGACTCCCGCCACGGCACCCACAAGATCGCTGGTTGTAAAAGCCTTGTAGATGAAGTTCAATCCAAGCTCGTCATAAAGAAAGTTGTGAAACCTAGTCCCTAGGTTGCTTGGCCTAGCAGCAAGCGAGATGCAGACCTGCATGTCTTTATTGAGAATTGGCATTAGGCAAGCGTATTTTGAGCCGACACCAAGTTGGTCCTATTTCTTGGGTTTTAGATTTTGATTTACGGCGGCAGCCTCTAAGACCAGTTGACGCAGCCCCTCTGCTGGTATTTGATCCTGCTCCTCGAAATTGATAGCGCGCGCGACCTTGCTATCGAGTCTTGAATTGAAGAGCCCCTGGGGATCTTGAACCTGTGCTCCCTTGGGAAAGGTGAGCCTGACTGCGTTTTTTAGATAGTCCGCGACGCAAATAATGCCTTCTAACTCCCAGGTCGGGGAACCAAGCGGCTTTGAGGGCATCTTCCACTTCACATCCTCTGTGATTTCCGAGGAGGCGGAAAGAATTACTTTTCTCAACTCCGCAAGCATTTGACCGTGCCAACTGACTTTGGAGGCGATTATTTGGTCAATTTCTTCTGCTGGGGAGCTCACCCTTAGAAATCTAATACGCTTATCCGGTGACGCGCAGAGGCCTGATTATGTTTCTCCTCACCGGCGTTTTTTGGGGACTCCCCTATTACTTCATTGCCATAGCGCTTGAGTCCTTCTCAACCCCCACCATTGTTTTCGCGAGGACCTTTATCGGAGCCTTGGTGTTAGTTCCCTACGCGATCAAAACGGGGGCATCGCGGCAGGTTCTGAAGGCTTGGCCTTATGTTCTGCTGTTTGCGGTTTTGGAGATGGTCGGCCCCTGGTATTTGATCACCGAGGCAGAAAAATATATTTCGTCCGGCCTTGCCGGATTACTAATTTCCACCGTGCCGTTTTTTGCGGTGGCGATTCTGGCCTTGGTTTTCAAGGACCGCACCGCCCTGAAGCCCGTTCCCCTCACGGGAATGATCATCGGTTTTCTCGGGGTGATTGCCCTCGTTGGAATCGATTCTTTCTTGGGCCACGTTGAACCACTCTGGATTGGCGCTGTGGTGTTGGCCGCCATCGGCTACTCAATTGCGCCGATTATGGCCAATCACAAGATGACGAATGTCCCAACCTCGGGTGTTATCGGCTTCAGCATGGCGATTGTCGCAATCATCTACTCCGTTCCAGCGGCCTTCGAAATCCCCGGAGAGCTTGCAGCCGCCCCACCCATTGAGGGCTGGGTTGCTCTTTTGGTCCTGGGGCTTATTTGCTCGGCCCTAGCGTTTGTAATTTTCTTCGAGTTGATTCGTGAAATTGGCCCGGTGAAGGCGAGCCTGATTACCTATGTGAACACCGCAGTCGCTCTACTACTCGGTACGGTTTTCCTGTCCGAACCGGTCACGCCCGGCCTACTCATCGGTATTCCACTTATCGCAGTCGGTCTATACCTGAGTGCGAAAAAATAGCCTGAGCTGCCACACTTAGCAGTTATGGAATCACTCGCCGCTCTAGTTGCAGGAATCTTCGTTGGAATCATTGCCCTGGCCTTGGCCGACATTGTTACAGCGATCCTGTATCGGCGTGGCAAGTTGAAGTTGTGGATCGCCGTTGTGGTGAATTCAATCGTTGGTTTCGTGGCGATCTGGGGGCTGAGTGTGTTTTGGACCTTAGCGGTGCCTCCCCTTATTGGGTTGGTCATCAGCTCCATAATCCTCACCTGGCCAAAGAAAAAGCGGGCCGCCTAGTTGGCGACCCGCTTCAAATAGTCTCTAGAGGGTTGGCAACACAGCCCAGAGGCCGGCAGCTACTGCAACCACTATCAGCAACTGAAGGTTCATCTTCAACGTGTACTTGCTCTCGCCACGCTTAGCGTGGAGCCAGATGGCGCCGACCATGGTTAGCGCCAGTCCCGCGCCGGCGGCAACTGCAAACCAGATTGCCCAGGTGAAACCTAGGAAGTAAGCAATAGGGGCCAGCACCAGACCGGCTGCACCGGCAAACTCAAGCCAAGCGATCAGTCGCACGGTTCCCATTGGTGTGGTCTCGACCCAACCAAATCCTGCGCCCAGCAGGGTCTCTTTTGAGCTGAAAGCCTTGAATTTTCCGGCCTTGTAGAAGCTGAATGCGCCGAAAATGCTTGCGGCGGCGGCCAAAACGGTAATGATGATGTCCATAGTTTTTATCCATTTCTGTCTAGTCCCTCTAGACAAACCTTGTCTACCATACCTTATTTTTGGGTGATAGGGTTCTGACATGGAAATCAGGGCCGAATGCGAGCGAAAAGCAGGGGCTTGGCGCGTCCGGGTTCCTGAACTCGACAACCTTCTGATCTCCACCAAGCGCCTTGATCTCGCAACAGAGCAGATTAAGGACCTGGTTCACGAATACCAGGGAATTGACCCCTGCGATGTGGTTGTAAAGGTTGAAGCCGCAATGCCGGGGATCATGTGTGATCTGGAGGCAGCGCAAATCAAGATGCGGGAATCGCAGCGGCTTCAGGAGGAGGCATCGCGTGAGATTCGCGATGTTGTGTCAAGGCTCCGAAGCGAGGGGCTGAGCATGCGCGATATTGGTGTTTTGCTACAAATTTCTCCCCAGAGAGTGGCTCAGCTAACCGACAGCATCTAGATTGTGGTCATGTCAACGTGGACCAGAATTACAACGGAGCAGCGCGGCCATGTCTACCTAATTGGGCTAAACAGACCCGAGAAGCTAAACGCCGCAGACGAGCAAATGCTGCAAGAAATTTCACTCGCCTACGGCGAGCTAGACAAAAACCCACAACTTCGAGTTGGTTTAGTTTTTGCCCACGGCGACCACTTCACCGCGGGGCTGGACCTGAATGATGTCGGACCCAAGCTCGCCAGCGGAGCACTAGCGATGGTGCCCGAGGGTGGTTTAGACCCTTGGGGTATGAGCACCAGGCAGGTGTCAAAACCAGTCGTCATGGCAATCCAAGGAACGTGCTTCACCCTCGGAGTCGAATTGGCTCTGGCTTCCGAAATTATTGTGGCTGCTGAGAATGCCAGGTTTGCCCAACTTGAGGTAACCCGAGGAATATTGCCCTTCGGTGGCGGAACGATTCGTTTTCCGCAGGCTGCTGGCTGGAGCAATGCCATGCGCTACTTGCTGACCGGGGAGTCATTTGATGCCAATGAAGCCATGCGGATGAGTTTGGTTACCGAGGTGGTTGCCGCAGGCCAGGAATTCAATAGAGCTTTGGAATTGGCTACTCGGATTGCAGAGCAAGCACCTTTGGCGGTCCAGGCCACTCTCGCTTCGGCGAGAGGGATGACACCGGAAGCAGATAGAGAAAAACTCATGGTCGTTGATCGACTGAAGAAGTTGATGAAAACCAATGACGTTCAACGTGGGATGCAGGCGTTTGCATCAAAAACCCCTGCAAAGTTCGAAGGCGACTGAAGTTTTTGTAAGCAATGGGTAATTTCTACCTACCAAATTTATAGCTTTACTACAAAACCAAGATTTTTGTTGTTGGGGTTTTTGTGGTCGCTCACGAATTTTCTCGACACCTCTTACCTTCTTGATTTTGTTGTGCGTGACTAGAGACATGGATATCAAAGAAGACGTTCAGATTGAAGTTGCAGAGCTTGGCGAAAGAATTCTCGGTCGCTGGGCAGAGGTTCGCCGTCACACCCGCGGACTGATAGAGTCCGAAAAACTCTTCAAGGTTGAGGGTGAACCCCTGGAGAAACACCGCGAGCGAGTGCTCAAAAATCTCAAAACTTTGGTTGCCAACGGTGCGACCCAGTACGGTTTCCTTCCTGAGCTCGGCGGTCAGATGAACCCCGGTGGATCTCTGGCATCCTTCGAGGAGCTTTTGTTTGCAGACCCTTCCCTGCAGATTAAGTTCGGGGTTCAGTGGGGTTTGTTTGGCTCAGCGATCCTTTACCTCGGTACCGAATATCACCACAAAAATTTTCTGCCTTCGGCAGTGAATTTAGATGTGCCCGGGGCCTTTGCTATGACCGAAACCGGTCACGGTTCAGACGTTGCCTCAATTGGCACAACTGCGACTTTTGATCCCGCCACCAACGAGTTTGTGATCAACACTCCAAACCGCCACAGCTACAAGGATTACCTGGGAAACGCGGCTCTCCACGGCCAAGCTGCTGTTGTCTTCGCGCAGCTATACACGCAGGGCAAGAACCACGGGGTTCACGCGTTTTACGTCCCGATTCGCAAACGCGGCAAGTTGTTGCCGGGAGTGGGGAGCGAAGACGATGGTCTCAAGGGTGGCTTGAACGGTATTGACAACGGAAGGCTTTACTTCAACCAGGTCAGGGTTCCCAGATTGAACCTGTTAAACCGATACGCGGATGTGGCGCAGGACGGAACCTACTCCTCCGTCATCGAGTCTCCCGGCCGGAGGTTTTTCACTCAGCTTGGAGCTTTGGTTCAGGGTCGAGTCTCACTAACCGGTGCAGTGACCAATGCCCAGAAACTGGCCCTCGATATTGCGGTTCGCTACTCAGAGGAGCGCAAGCAGTTTGCCGGTCCCGATGGGGAAGAGCGGACTTTGATGGACTACGGTCGCCACCAGCGCAGGTTGCTACCTCTAATAGCCAGAACCTACGCCCACATTTTTGCCCACCAAGAGCTATTGGATGCCTTCCACGAGGTCTTTGCTGGAATCAATGACACCGAGGAGACCAGGGCTGACCTAGAGACAGTGGCCGCCGCAGCCAAGGCGCTTAGCACTTGGGACGCTCTGGAAACCATTCAGCAGTGCCGGGAGGCGTGCGGTGGTCAAGGGTTCATGGCGGAACACCGGCTGACTGGACTGCGGGCAGACCTTGACATCTACGTCACATTCGAGGGCGACAACAACGTGCTGCTGCAGTTGGTTGCCAAACGTTTGCTTGGAGACTACGCCAAGGCTTTCAAGTCACCGGATTTTGGAACCTTGGCGCAGTATGTTGCCGGCCAGGTTGGCGAAGCAGCTTTCAACCGCGGCGGACTCAGGGGTCTCGCGCAGAACATTATTGACTTTGGTTCGACTGCAAGGTCAGTTGGATTCATCAAGGACCCCGAGCACCAGCACCAACTGTTGACTGACCGGGTCCACACCTCAATTGCCAAGCTCGCCAACGCCATGAAGGCTGCCGGCAAGGATCAACTCAAGCAGGCGGAGCTTTTCAACCGTCACCAAAATGAACTGATCCTGACCGCCAAGGCTCACGGCGAACTGATCATGTGGGAGGCGTTCACCAGAGCGCTGCCGACCATTGAGGACCCAGAGACCAGGCAGGTGTTGACCTGGCTGAGAGATCTATTCGGTTTCACACTGCTGGAAAAGGACATGGCCTGGTATCTGCTCAATGGCCGCATCAACTCCGCAAGGGCGGAGGCGATTACCGAATACATCGACACTCGCCTGCTGCCAAGGCTTAGGCCCCACGCAATAGCGCTTGTGGATGCATTCCTACTGACACCGGGGCTTGTGAGAACCAACCTCGCCAAAGATGAGGCCGCCAGGCGCGCAGGTATTAAGAAGGGTCAAAACTAATGCAGCAGCAGGATGTCTACTTCGTAGACGGTGTCCGCACCCCGTTTGGCAAGGCCGGAGAAAAGGGCGTCTACTGGAACACCAGAGCCGATGACCTGGTCGTGAAGGCCACCATCGGACTGCTGGACAGGCATCCGGATCTCGACCGAGCAGCTATTGACGATGTAGCCATTGCGGCAACAACTCAGCAGGGTGATCAGGGTCTGACCATCGGTAGGACGGCCGCCATCCTTGCTGGCCTGCCGCAGTCGGTTCCGGGTTACGCGATTGATCGCATGTGTGCTGGTGCGATGACAGCGGTAACCACGGTTTCTGGAGCCATTGGGATCGGTGCCTACGACCTAGCACTTGCCGGTGGCGTGGAGCACATGGGTAGACACCCCATGGGGTTTAACTCGGACCCGAACCCGAGGTTTCTCGCTGAAAAACTAGTCTCTCCAGATGCTCTCAACATGGGCTGCACCGCAGAGAAGATTCACGATCGCTTCCCTCACCTGACCAAGGAGCGGGCCGATGCATATGCGGTTTCCTCTCAGCATCGAGCCGCCAAGGCCTACGAGCAGAACTTGGTTCAGCCCGACCTCATTCCAGTTTCAGCAGCCAGTGCCGAGGGCTGGAAGCTTGTTACCAGGGACGAGCTTATGAGACCGGAGTCGACCATCGAGGGGATGAAGGATCTCAAGACCCCATTCCGCCCGCACGGCAAGGTAACGGCTGGTAATGCCTCTCCGCTAACAGACGGCGCAACAATCTCTCTGATTGCTGGAGAGCGAGCACTAAAGCAGCACAACCTAAAGCCCAGGATGCGCATGGTTTCCTTTGCTTTTGCCGGTGTTGCCCCAGAAATTATGGGTATTGGGCCTATCCCCTCCACGGAAAAGGCCCTTGGCAAAGCCGGCCTCGGAATCTCAGACATCGACATCTTCGAGATAAACGAGGCCTTCGCCATCCAGGTTCTCTCATTCCTAGATCACTTCGGCATTGCCGATGATGACCCCAGGGTGAACCCGTGGGGCGGGGCGATTGCCTTTGGTCACCCACTTGCCTCCAGTGGCGTGCGCCTGATGAATCAGCTATCTAGACACTTTGAAGCCAACCCCAAGGCCAGATACGGCATGACCACAATGTGTATCGGCCTTGGAATGGGCGGCACTGTGATCTGGGAAAACCTCGGATACAAGGGCTAATCATGGGTAAGTACGATCAAATTTTGCGAGATGACGAAGTCATCACTCAGAGCTACGTCAGTGACGTGCAGCTGGCCTCCGGAAAGACCCTGGCCCTAATCACCCTGGAAAACGGCCTGGACCACAATCGCCCCAACACCCTTGGACCACACACCCTGATTCAACTGGGCGAGAAGCTAGATGAGCAGCGCGCGCGAGCAAAGCGCGGCGAGATTGCCGCGGTTGGAGTAACCGGCAAGCCATATTTTTTGGCTGCCGGAGCTGATCTCTCCAAGGTAAACGAAATTCCGGACCGTCACTCCGGGCGCCTGATTGCAGAGCTCGGTCACGAGGTCTTGGGAAAGCTCTCGGAACTGGGAGTTCCAAGCTTTGTCTTTATCAACGGTTTGGCCCTGGGTGGTGGGTTGGAAATCGCACTCAATGCGAACTATCGAACCGTGAACCAGGCAGCTCCGGCCATTGCACTACCCGAGGTGTTTTTGGGGCTGATTCCTGGTTGGGGTGGGGCATACCTGCTTCCAAACCTGATAGGCATCAAGAATGCCCTCAAGTTAATCATCGAAAACCCTCTGAAGCAAAACCGCATGCTCAAGCCAGAGGAGGCGCTTGAGCTTGGGATTGCGGATGTGATGTTTGACTCACAGCGCTTCCTGGAACAGTCGCTCAGCTGGGCGGATCAGGTTTTGGGTGGACTCAAGGTTAAGCGCAAGCACGAACCGGGCATGATCGAGCGAACCACCATGTGGGGCCCGGCGGTCTCGATTGCAAGGGGCATGCTCGAGGAAAAGATTGGATCTGTCCCCTTAGCGCCCTACCGCGCCCTGGATTTGATTCTGGCAGCGAAGTCTGGAACTCAAAAGGAAGCTTTTGAGCGCGAGGACCAGGCCATCGAGGACATGATTGCCTCAGATCAGTTCCGAGCCTCAATCTACGCCTTCAATCTGGTTCAAAAACACGCCAAGAAGCCCTCGGGAGCTCCGGATTCGGCGCTCGCGAAGCCAGTCAGCAAGGTCGGCGTTATAGGTGCCGGTCTAATGGCTTCGCAGTTTGCCCTGCTGTTCCTTCGCCGCCTAGAGGTTCCGGTGGTAATCACGGACGTCTCCCAGGAGCGAGTGGACAAGGGACTTGCCTACATTGCCCAAGAGCTTGAAAAGCTGGTCGAAAAGGGCAGGCTCTCCACCGATGATCGCAATCGATACCTGGGTAACCTCTCTGGCTCGCTAGATTACGCAGCTTTCGCAAATTGCGACTGGGTCATTGAGGCGGTTTTCGAGGAGCTGGAGATCAAACGTGAGGTCTTCGCCAGAATTGAGCAGGTTGTGAGACCAGACTGCATCCTGGCCACCAACACCTCATCGCTCTCTGTTGATGCGATTGGTGCAAACCTGGAGCACCCAGAGCGGCTAGTTGGCTTCCACTTCTTCAACCCGGTTGCTGTAATGCCATTGGTTGAGGTGGTTAGGGCGGCCAAGACCAGCGAGGAGGCTGTTGCGACCGCCATGAAGGTGGCAAAGAACCTGAAGAAGACCGCAGTGATCACCTCAGATTCCGCAGGTTTTGTGGTCAACCGACTGCTGGGCTTCCTGCTTGGGGAGGCCATGCGAGCAGTGGATGAGGGAGCGAACTTTGAGAAGGTCGCCAAGGCCATCGCCCCACTTGGTCTGCCGATGAATCCATTCGATCTGCTTGAGCTAGTTGGCCTAAAGGTTGGAGCGCACGTTTTGGACTCCATGCACGCCTTCAACCAGGAGCGTTTCTACGCAAGTGCCAACCTCCACAAGCTTGCCGAATACGGCAAACTCCTGGAGCGCGACGGCAGGGGCAAGATCAAGGGCTATGACCCCAAAGCCATTGAAATTGTGGGTAATTCAGGAAACGGCGGCAGGTCTGAGGCAGAAATCTTTGAGTCGGTGAATCTCGGGTTGGCCAGGGAAATCAAGTTGATGCTCGATGAAGGCGTGGTGCACTCGGCTCAGGACATTGATTTGTGCATGATCTTGGGTGCCGGATGGCCCTTCCACCTCGGAGGAATCACCCCATACCTGGATCGAACCGGTGCTTCTGAGCGCGCATTTGGCTCCAGCTTCCACAGCCCAATGATTATCGGAGTGAGGGACTAGTCAAAGCTAGACGTAGGATTGGCTATATGACAGCTACAGGGAATTTGATGCGCAAGTTTTTGGCTTTCGCGGCAACCATGCTTGCCGTATCACTTTTAGCCGGCTGCTCACAGCCACTCGGGTCTGGGGTTGATTCGCTGACCACATCAAGCGCGAGCGAAGAATTCTCAGCAAATGATGTCATGTTTGCCCAAATGATGATTCCTCATCACCAGCAAGCGATCGACATGAGCGAAATGGCACCTTCACGCGCCCAGAGCCCAGCGGTATTGGAGCTTGCGGTTGAAATTCTGAACGAACAAGGTCCTGAAATCAGTCAAATGAACCGCTGGTTGGAGAAAGCAGGAGCGAATTCTCACATGGGTCATGACGCTCAAGATATGGGAATGGGCTCCATGCTGAGCGACCAAGAAATGCTTGAACTTGAGGCTTCCACCGGAGCGGAATTCGACAAAAAGTTTCTAACCGGGATGATTGCCCACCACGAGGGAGCTATTCAGATGGCTCAAATGATTCTGGATTCCGAAAATCCTGAGGCCAAGAGTTTGGCCGAAGCAATTGTTGAGAGTCAGACAAATCAAATTGCTCAAATGAAGGCCATGCTCGCGGATCTCGGCTAACTGGCCGCCCAGCCCAGCCTTTCAGCCACGACAAGGGACTCGCTGAGCTCTGTGTTTGTCGCAGAGATGGAGCGGTTAACAATCTCAACCAAACCCCTCGCGGCTCGCTCGCCCGATTCGGATATCAGACCCCCAATCTCTATCCCAAGCTCTGGATAGTCCAACTCAAACCTGCGGAATGGGTTCAGGGTGTCGTGCCTTGACTGCTGAACCGGGACAGCATTCCTTATCAATCGCAAGGCATGTGCCAGCGCATATCCCTTTATGTGCTGATCGGCCGCTATAACCTCACCCCTGCGGTATCGGCCAACCCCGATCAGGATCAAAGCCAAAAACAATTGATACTCGGCGCCGCGATCAAAGGGTTTTGGCAGTGAGCGCTTTGAGGCTGCCTGCAGCCGCTGGGTAATGTTTCGATTTTCTAGCACCACTCTGAAGTCAGTCCCAACGGCAAGCCAAGGCTGATTTAGATCGTCGTCTTCGAAGACGGCAAACTCCAGCAGGTCACCGTTTTCATAAACCACCTTGAGTCCGTGGGCGGTTTCTCTGGGAGCAAAGGCTATTTGCTCGTGATTCGGAAGCCAACTGAGGTCCTGCCGGAAAGACTCACCGAACCCATCCTCCACCACCAAAAAGAAATCTTGATCGCTGAATTGGTCGGCCCTTGAGACGTCAGCACTGCTTCCGGCAAACATCAGACCCACAACATCGGGAATGTTTATTAGCTTGTCAACCATTGCCTGCTGATAGGCAAGAAACTTGTCCAGATACTCGCTCATGCCCTAAACCTTAGCCACTAACCTTTTAGTCATGCTGCTATCAGACAGAGACATCCGCTCCCAGATCGAGTCCGGTCGTATTGGCCTGGACCCCCTGGACATGAACCTGCTGCAGCCATCGAGTATGGACGTCCGCCTAGATAGATTTTTTAGGCTTTTTGACAACCACAAATACCCGTTTATTGACCCCCGAGAACAGCAGGATGACCTGACTCGCTTCGTTGAAGTGCAGAGCGATGAGGCATTTATCCTTCACCCCGGTGAGTTTGTGCTTGGTTCCACCTATGAATTTGTGACGTTGCCGAACGACATCGCGGCGCGCTTGGAGGGCAAGAGCTCGCTCGGTCGCCTAGGTCTCCTGACGCACTCAACCGCAGGTTTTGTGGATCCTGGTTTTCAGGGCCACGTCACCCTAGAGCTTTCAAACACCGCAACTTTGCCGATCAAACTTTGGCCGGGGATGAAGATTGGGCAGCTGTGCTTCTTCCAACTTTCTTCAGCCAGCGAGAACCCCTACGGTTCACAGAAGTATGGATCGCGCTACCAGGGCCAGCGGGGACCTACCGCTTCCAGAAGCTATCTCAACTTCCACATCACCGATGTCGGTAACCAGCCGCTCTAGGAAAAGAGCCGTCTAGCTTCAACCAAATCCTTTGAGTAGACGCGTCTGAGCGCATAATTATCAGCCGTCAACTCACACAGCTTCGCAATTTCATAGCTAAAACCCCTCGAGACGGCAAACCACGGTGCCAACTGCATCATCAGTGCTGTGAAGCGTTTTAGTCGCTGGTGACCAAGGCGAATGTGGCCGTATTCGTGCCAGAGGATCGCACTTAGCTGCCTCTGCGGCAACTCAAAAACTGCCTTTGACAGGTAGATCTCGTTGCCTCTGGTTAGAGCTAAATACCCGGGAACCTCCAGTTCGAAAACTTTGGCCCGGTGGAAACTCTCGACCTCGCGGAGGGCAAGCATCGAGAGCAGGTCAAATTCTTTCGCCGCCCGAAACATCGGTTCTAGCCGCTGATTACTGACAGCCAGAAGAACTCCAGCCAGAGCCAGCATCACCCAGGGAGCCAAGCTTGCACCGATGGTGAAGAGCAGGTTTTCATTTGCTTGCAGCCGATACCAGGTTTCAATGACAGACCAGCTGGCAATAACAACCGCTGAGGTCGCGGCTGCCATGGCAGTAAAGAAGAGGGTGAACCAGAGCGCGATGCCAAATTCGGGAGCTTTTTTGAATCGGTTAGCCATCAAAAAGGGAGCCGATGTGGTTACCAGAAGGACATACTCAATGAGTATCACTAGCAGGTAGAAGGACTCCATCCGCCAAGGCTACTGGTTCAGTGCCCGCTTCAAAGATTCGATCTGCTGCGCGGTGAGACCGCTGGTGAAGTGGCTGAAGACCAAAGCGGGGTTCTGGGTGTTCTGCAGTGCCTCCAGCAGCAGCGAAGCGGTGTGGTGCTCGCGGGATTTTGCAGCACGAAACAGGATGGTTCTGCCGCCAAGGCTCTCCCGCTGCACAAGTTCCTTGTCCACGAGTCTAGAAAGGACAGTGAGCACGGTTGTGATGGCTAGGTTCTCATCGCCCACCATGGCGAGGATCTGCATGGAGGTCAGTCCGTCCGGTCGATCCCACAGGCATGAGAGGATCTCGGCCTCTAGTTCACCCTGCTTGCGCTTTGACATGCCTGAATTCTACTCAATGTAGAAATAGTGTGTTACTCCTTTGGAGCAAGCACCGGCTTCACGGTAATCAACAGCAGGAAGCCGATAACCAAAATCAGCATCAGGCCCAGGATTCCCCACAGCGGTGAGAAGGCCGCAACAAACACTGTCCATGCGGCTGGGGCTAGGAAGCTGACCGCCCTGCCGGTTGTCGCATACAGACCAAACGCTTCGCCCTGTTTATCGTCGGAGGACAACCTGGACATCATGGTTCTGGAGGCCGCCTGAGCGGGTCCAACAAAGGTGCAGAGGAAAAGACCAAAGCCAAAGAATGCGATGGTTCCCGCGCCGGCAAAGACAAAGACTCCAAGCCCTCCGAGCATCACACCGATGAGAGAGACAAACACCACTGTTCGCGATCCGATCCGGTCCTCAAAGAACGCCCCGACAAAGGCACCGAAGCCGGCGACGATGTTTGCTGCGATTCCGAAGATGATGATCTCGGTTAGTCCCAGGCCAAAGGCCAAACCACCCAGCACGGCCCCGTAGGCGAAGACTCCGTTTAGCCCGTCGCGGTAGACGGCAGAGGCAATCAGGAATTTCAGAAGATTGGGATTTTCCCTACCCATGGTTGCAAGCGCACGGAACAGGTTTCCGTAGGCGGCGAAGATCGACTCCTTCTCGGTGCCCGCAATTGGCTTCGCCTCAGGCACGTTCAGCATCAGCGGAATTGAGAAAACTAGAACCCAGAACATGCTGATGATCATTACCACGCGGACCGAGAGGGCAGCGGTGTCCGGAATCCCAAGCAGTTCAGCGCCACCGAACTGAATGATCCAAAGCGCCATAACCAGAAGCACGATGCCGCCCATGTAGCCAAGGCCCCAGCCGAACTGGCTGACCCGGCCGCGATCCTTGGGCCTGGCAACCTCATTGAGCATCGAGTTGTAGTTCACGGTTGCGAACTCGAAGAAAATACCTCCGACTGCCAAAAGCGTCAGTCCAAAGAAGAAAAAGTCATTGCTGGGCTGGACAAAGAACATCAAACCAATGGTTCCTGCAAACAGCCAGGTGTTGATCATCAGCCACATCTTCTTGCGCCCGGATGTGTCAGCTCGGCGCCCAACAATCGGTGCAATCAGAGCGATCAGCAAACCGGAGATGATGCCTGAGATTCCCAGCCAGTAGCCGGTGTACTGCTCGGCATCCGCCTCGCTCATGCCCGCAGGGGCAAAAGCGGTGTCCGTGATGTAGCGGCCAAAAATGAATGAGGTGACCACGGTTGGGAAAGACTGGGAAGCCCAGTCCCACAGTGCCCAGGAGAGAGTGCCCTTTGGTTTTGATGAAGCTACAGCGCTATCGGTCATGAGCGTCAGATTACTCCGCGCCGGAAACTTTTCCTAGCGCACACGTGAATTTCTAGAAGTGGAACTCCCAGCCACCAATCACGCTAGTACCGCCCAGCACCTCGGTGGTGTCCGTGCTCATGGCAAGCGCTGCACTCTCCGAGGACATTAGACCCAGTCGGTTTAGTAGCAGCGCCGCGTAACCGGCTGCCAGACGCAGCGAACCATCGGCAACCTTCATGGCGAGGGCGTGGCCCGAGGGGGCGGCAACTGTGAAAACGCCTTCGGCTCCCAGTTTGGAGAAATAGCCCGCGCGCAGAAAGCCGGCGTCCGGGGTGTTTTGGTCGCCGATCAGCTCTGGGTGATCGATTGCAGCGGAAACCAGTTCCGGCTCGGTCAGTGCAAACTGCGATGTGGCCCTGGCCAATCCAACAGTTGAGATTGCAATCAGAGGGGCTCCGCAGCCATCGGTTGAAACTCGGACGACTGGTTCTGAGCTGCACTCCTGCAATACGTCAATCACCAACTGCTGCATGGGGTGGGACTTATCAAGGTAAGTCTCGGTGTCCCAGCCATTGAGCTGGCAGGTGGCCAGGAACCCAGCGTGCTTGCCCGAGCAATTCATATTGATTTTTTTGCTCGTGGCTCCAATTCGAGCATCAAGGTTCCAGGGCAGTGAGACCGGGCAACCCAAAGAGCTTTCCGAAAGTCCGTGCGCCTGAAGAATCTCTGACACCAGCCGAACCTGATCGGGGTTGCCGTAGTGGCTTGCCATGCTCATCACCAGCTGCTCGCCGCTGAGCTTTAGGCCGGCTCGGCGCATGGCCTTGGCTTGAATCGGTTTTAGAGCGCTTCGAGGGTAGATCAGCGCCTCAACATCGCCTTTTGAATAGACCAGCTCTCCGGCCGGATCAACTACGGCGACCACTCCGTGGTGGAACGACTCGAGCATCTCGTCTCGCACCAGGGTGGCAAGCATTTCAAGGCCTTCGGCAGTTAGTTCGCGCATGCCAAAACACTACTTGTTTTGAAACTTGAGTCATTCACACTCAACTTTCAGGAATAGGTTCTTGACAGGCTGGTTTTACTTAGTAGAAACTTGAGTGCAGATGACTCAACTTCAGTCATAGTCAGGTTTACAGAAGGAGAAAATAATGGGTAGAGCAGTAGGAATCGACCTAGGAACCACCAACAGCGCGGTAACCGTGCTGGAGGCCGGAGAGCCAAAGGTCATTGCAAACGCAGAGGGTTTCAGAACCACACCATCGGTTGTGGCTTTCACCAAGGACGGCAACATCCTGGTTGGCGAGACCGCCAAGCGTCAGAACGTAACCAACGTGGACCGTACGGTTTCCTCAGTCAAGCGCCACATGGGCACGACCTGGAAGTTCAAGGTTGACGACAAGGAGTACACCCCTCAGGAGATTTCCGCTCGCATCTTGATGAAGCTCAAGCGCGATGCTGAGACCTACCTGGGTGAGAGCGTGACCGATGCGGTCATCACCGTTCCCGCCTACTTCAACGACGCAGAGCGTCAGGCCACCAAGGAGGCCGGTGAGATTGCCGGACTAAACGTGCTCCGCATCATCAACGAGCCAACTGCGGCAGCCCTCGCCTACGGCCTTGATAAGGGTAAGGAAGACGAACTGATCCTGGTATTTGACCTCGGTGGTGGAACCTTTGACGTTTCGCTCCTTGAGGTTGGTAAGGACGATGACTTCTCAACCATTCAGGTTCGTGCAACCTCCGGAGACAACCGACTCGGTGGAGATGACTGGGACCAGCGCCTAGTTGACCACCTGGTAAAGAAGTTCAAGGAGACCACCGGTGTTGATGTTGCTGGAGACAAGATTGCGCTTCAGCGCCTGAAGGAAGCTGCTGAGCAGGCCAAGAAGGAGCTGAGCCAGTCGATGTCCACTCAGGTTCAGTTGCCATACCTCTCGCTAACTGAGTCAGGACCAGCCAACCTGGACGAGACCATCACCCGCGCGCAGTTTGAGTCGCTAACCCAGGACCTTTTGGAGCGCACCCGCAAGCCGTTCCAGGATGTCATCAAGGAGGCCGGCGTCAAGGTTGCCGACATCGCTCACGTGGTTTTGGTTGGTGGATCGACCCGCATGCCAGCGGTTTCAGAGCTGGTCAAGGGACTGCTGGGCGGCAAGGAGCCTAATAAGGGTGTGAACCCGGATGAGGTTGTTTCGGTTGGAGCAGCACTTCAGGCTGGTGTCATCAAGGGAGAGCGTAAAGACGTTCTGCTAATTGACGTCACCCCGCTGTCGCTAGGTATTGAGACCAAGGGCGGCATCATGACCAAGCTGATTGAGCGCAACACCGCCATCCCAACTAAGCGCAGTGAGACCTTCACCACCGCTGACGATAACCAGCCGAGCGTTTCCATTCAGGTCTTCCAGGGTGAGCGCGAGTTCACCAGGGACAACAAGTCGCTGGGTAACTTTGAGCTGACCGGAATTGCGCCAGCCCCGAGAGGAATCCCACAGATCGAGGTCACCTTTGACATCGATGCGAACGGAATCGTTCACGTTTCCGCTAAGGACAAGGGAACCGGCAAGGAGCAGTCAATGACCATCACCGGTGGCTCATCGCTCTCCACCGAAGACATCGAGCGCATGGTTAAGGATGCCGAAGAGCACGCTGCCGAGGACAAGAAGCGTCGGGAAGAGGCTGAGACTCGCAACCAGGCCGAGCAGCTTGCCTATTCAACCGAGAAGCTGATCAAGGACAACGACGAGAAGCTCCCCGAAGAGGTAAAGACCGAGGTTCAGGCCGACGTTGACGCTCTGAAGACGGCGCTCGCCGGTGAGGACATCGAGGCAGTGAAGTCCGCTCAGGAGAAGCTGATGACCTCACAGCAAAAGTTGGGTGAGGCCATCTACGCCGCAACCCCAGCCGATGCCGAAGCTCAGCCCGAAGCCAGCACCGAGGATGTCGTTGACGCCGAGGTTGTTGAGGACGAGGACGACAAGGACAAAAAGTAATGTCGCAGGAAAACCAGGAACACGTTGACCCTGAGCACCACGAGGGCGACCCGGTTGAGGAGATGACCGAGGAGGGCTCGCCAGTCGAGCCCGAATCGGACCGCGAACCGGTCGATGAAATCGACCGCGAGCTGGCAATCTTCCAGGACCTGCAGCGGTTGCAGGCTGACTTTGTGAACTACCGCGCTCGCGTTGAGCGGGACCGCGGGGCCGAACGTCAGTCGGCAATTGCTGAGGCAATCCGGGCTTTTCTTCCCGCTCTCGATGACCTAACCCGAGCTCAGCAGCACGGCGATCTGCAGGACGGGACCCCAATGGCGGCCATCGCCACCAAGCTCAGGGCCGCTGGCGAGAAGTTTGGACTCAAGAGCTTTGGTGAGAAGGGCGACAAGTTTGATCCGGAGCACCACGATGCGCTGGTCCAGACCGTAAACCCAGAGGTAACAGAGGCAACCGTGGCAGACGTGATTGAACTCGGCTACCAAATTGGCGACCGCATGCTGCGACCAGCTAAGGTCGCAGTTTTTGTGCCGGCTGAATAAACGGGAAGGAGTGAGGTAGATGGCGTCGCAAGACTGGCTAGACAAGGACTTTTATAAAATCCTTGGAGTTTCCAAGGACGTTAGCGAAGCCGAGCTCAAGAAGGTTTATCGCAAGCTCGCGAAAGAGAACCACCCCGACCTGCACCCGGGCGATGCTAAAGCAGAGGCGAGGTTCAAGGACATTTCCGAAGCCTACGATGTGCTCTCTGACAAGGAGCAGCGCCGCGAGTATGACGCCATCAAGGCCATGGGTGGCGGTGCTCGCTTCCAGGCTGGGGGCCCCGGCGGAGCCGGAGGTTTTGAAGATGTCTTTAGCAATCTCTTCGGAGGTGGCTTCCAAGGTGGCGGATTCCCGGGCTTTGGAGGCTTCGGCCCGCAGCGCGGGCAGGATGTCTCCACCAGCTCGAGCATTGATTTCATTGACTCGATCAAGGGAACCACGCTCAAGCTTCAGGTTTCTGGAGAGAGCGTTAGCCTCAGGGTGCCACCGGGGATTCAGGATGGCCAGAAGCTAAAGGTCTCCGGCAAGGGAAACCCATCACCAAATGGTGGGCCCAGGGGTGACCTGGTGGTGACCATCAAGGTCAGGAATCACCAGGTATTCACCAGAGATGGCGACAACGTTCGAGTGGTGGTCCCGGTAACAATCGCCGAGGCGATTTTGGGCGCGACCATTCAAGTTCCACTCTTGGGCGAAGCGCCGGTGAAGCTCAAGGTTGCTCCCGGAACTCCAAATGGTAGAACCCTCAGGGTTAAGGGCAAAGGTGTGCAGCGCCCCGGCAAAGAGGGCGATTTGCTCGCCACTGTTGAGATTGCTATCCCCTCTCACATCAGTGAAAAGGCAAAAAACCTAATTGAGCAGTTCAATCAGGAGCTTCCCGATGAGGACCCCAGAGCTGACCTGATCACCAGAGCCGGCGCACTCTAAACGAAAGGAGCGAACGTGGAGATCAACGAGAACACTCCGCTGTTCGTGATTTCGGTTGCCGCGGAGCTTTCCAATATGCATCCGCAAACCCTGCGGCAATACGACCGGATGGGGCTGGTTTCACCAACCAGAACCCAGGGGCAATCCCGCCGCTACACCATGCAGGATGTTGCCAAACTGAGGGAGATATCCCGGCTCTCCCAAGAGGGGGTTTCCCTCGAAGGTATTCGCCGTGTGCTGGAGCTGGTAACAGAAAATCAGGATTTGAAGGAACGGGTTCGTGCCCTCGAGACCGAGCTGGCCAACCAGGTCATGAACCAACCCGGCAGACGCGTGTTTGCCGCAGGGGAGCAGGGCGTAATCAAGCTCAACCCCGGACAGCGGCCCCAAAAGGGCGGCTCACTGGTTTTATGGAGGAGGACGAAGTGAATCAGCAGGAAGAACAAAAATCTGCCCTGGAGCAATTTGGTGTTGACCTAACCGCCATTGCCCGCTCGGGAAAACTTGACCCGGTGATTGGCCGTGACGCCGAGATTAGAAGGGTTAGCCAGGTGCTATCCCGCCGAACCAAAAACAATCCTGTGTTGATTGGTGAACCCGGCGTTGGTAAGACGGCTGTGGTGGAAGGTCTAGCTCAGCGCATTGTGGCCGGCGATGTTCCAGAATCCCTAAAGGGAAAAACCCTGATTTCGCTGGACCTGGCAGCCATGGTTGCAGGTTCAAAGTTTCGCGGCGAATTTGAGGAGCGGCTCAAGGCTGTACTGAAAGAGATTCAGGACTCCGAGGGTTCGGTCATAACTTTTATCGACGAGCTTCACACTTTGGTCGGGGCAGGCTCGGCAGATGGTTCAATGGATGCCTCAAACATGCTCAAGCCCATGCTTGCCAGGGGCGAGCTGCGGCTGATTGGCGCCACCACGCTGGATGAGTATCGCGAGCGGGTCGAAAAAGACAGTGCTCTGGAGCGCAGGTTCCAGCAGGTATTCGTTGGCGAACCATCGGTTGAAGACACCGTCGCTATTTTGCGCGGTCTCAAGGAGCGCTACGAAGCCCACCACAAGGTCACCATTGCCGACAGCGCTCTGGTTGCAGCCGCTCAGCTTTCCAACCGCTACATCACCGGGCGCCAACTGCCGGACAAGGCAATTGACCTAGTTGATGAGGCGGCATCAAGACTGCGCATGGAAATTGATTCTGCCCCTGTTGAGATTGATGAGCTCAGGCGCCAGGTGGATCGCTTGAAGCTTGAGGAGCTAGCCCTCAAAAAAGAGAAAGACGAAGCGTCAAAGCAGCGCCTGGAGAAACTGCAGGAAGACCTTTCAGAGAAGCAGCAAAGGCTTGACGAGCTCAATGCCCGCTGGGAAAAAGAACGCAGTGAACTAAACAAAATTGGTGAGCTGAAGACCCAACTGGATGCCCTAAGGATTCAAGCTGAAAAGGCGCAGCGCGAGGCAAACCTAGAGCTGGCCTCCCGCCTTCTCTACGCAGAGATCCCGCAGCTTGAAAAGCAGTTGCTCGCAGTGGAAAACCAGGAGACCGATGGCACCCAGCGCATGGTTGGTGAGCAGGTCTCCGAGGACGAGATTGCTGCGGTGGTATCGGCCTGGACCGGCATTCCAACGGGCAAGCTGCTCGCGGGTGAGAGCGAGAAACTGCTTTCCCTCGAACACCAGCTCGGAAAGCGCCTCATTGGCCAGTCAAAGGCTGTCAAGGCAGTCTCCGACGCGGTTCGGCGATCAAAGGCCGGAATATCAGACCCTTCCAGACCAACCGGCTCTTTCATGTTCTTGGGACCAACCGGAGTTGGAAAGACTGAGCTGGCAAAAAGCCTTGCGGAGTTTCTGTTTGATGACGAGAAGTCAATGGTTCGCATCGACATGAGCGAATACTCCGAGAAGCACAGCGTCTCAAGGCTGGTTGGTGCTCCCCCTGGATACGTTGGCTATGACGAGGGCGGGCAGCTAACCGAGGCCATCCGGCGCAGGCCCTATTCGGTCGTGCTTTTGGATGAGGTTGAAAAGGCTCACCCTGAAGTTTTCGACATTTTGCTTCAGGTTCTCGATGATGGTCGCCTCACTGACGGCCAGGGAAGAACGGTTGATTTTAGAAACGTGATTCTGATCATGACCTCAAACCTTGGCTCACAGTTCCTCATCGATCCCGAGCTGACCGTTGAGCAGAAGGCAGAGGCCGTGATGGCAACTGTCCGAGCATCCTTCAAGCCAGAGTTCTTGAACCGCTTGGATGACATCGTGCTGTTTGATGCGCTGACGATTGCTGAACTTGGTTCGATTGTTGATTTGAACATTGACAAGCTCACTGAGCGTCTGGAGCAGCGCAGACTGACCCTAGGTGTCACTCCGCAGGCCAGGCTCTGGCTTGCCGAGCACGGCTACGACCCGGTTTACGGGGCAAGGCCACTCAGAAGGCTGATGCAGCGCGAGATCGAGGACCAGCTTGCCAACCTGCTGCTTGCCGGAAAGGTTAGCGATGGGGCGCTTGTGAAGGTTGAGGTTTCACCCGATCAGCAATCTCTCCAGGTAATCGCTGGCTAGCAAAGACCGAGACCTATCCGTTGTGCTCGGCAATACACTTTCCATGTATTGATTCGGGGAGCAAATTTGAAGGCGCTGCAGCAAAAAATTCGTTACTGGTTTGACAATTCACTTTCGAGGAAAGGCGCCTTCCCAGCCTGGGTTGCCATTAGCTTCACACTGGCAATCGTGCTGGTTGCGATTGTGGATCGAATTCTGCACGCCATTCCAGCCCTGAATCAACTTCCTGACGCAGGACTCGGTTGGTTTGAGGCATTTTGGTTTAGCGCTGGAAAAACCCTTTCAATCGGCACCGCCGAAACCATTGCTGACCGGATCATGGCCTTGGTCTACTGGTTTGTTGGACTGAGTGTTTGGGGTTCAATTTTTGCTTTTAGAACCCTTGCGATGAATGAGACGATTGCTCGGCTGCGCGCTGCTCCAAGCCCAATTCTCGACAAAAACCACATTTTGATTCTCGGTTGGTCACCGAGGGTTTTCACCATTTTGAAAGAACTTGCCATCGCCAACCAAAATGTCCGCAAGCCAAAAGTGGTGATTTTTGCAAATGTTGATCGCACCCTCATGGACACTGAGATTGCGAAGCGTGCCGGTGATCTAGGCAAGCTGCAAGTCATTACGCGCAAGGGCGATACCACTAACCCAACCGACCTGATGCGGGCGAATGTCACTGGGGCTAAGAGCGTGATCGTTTTGGACTCGGATCGAGCCGGCGACTCGATGATTGTCTCAACTGTCCTTGCAGCCAGGTCAATAAGTTCAAATCCAACTCAACGTTTTGTAGCCGAGGTTGATGATCCAAATGTTGCTGATGCGCTGGAGGATGCCACCGGTGGATCCGTTGTGACTGTTATCCCGCGTGAGGTCATTGCCAAGGTGACCGCCCAAGCCTCGAGGCAGCCGGGCATCCCGGCGGTGATTCTGGAGCTTTTGGACTTTGCCGGGGACGAAATTTACTTCACGACCGTTCCAGCTTTGGAGGGCAAGACATTTTTTGAGGCGCAGCTGGCCTTTAAGAAGGCTGCCCTGCTGGGGGTTGTGCCATTTGGCAAGGAGCCGGTGCTTAACCCTCCTTACAACTACAAGATTCAAAAAGGTGATCAGCTAATTGCCATTGCCGAAGACGATGACAGAGTCAACTACACGGGGCTGGACGAGGAAGTCAAAAGGCCCAGGACCAACTCGCTTTCCAGGGAGTCGGCAAAACCAAGAAATCTCCTTGTTATTGGCTGGTCTGCCATGGGCAAGAGCGTGCTCAACGAGCTGGCTGCATTCTTGCCCAAGGGATCAAGCGCAGACGTTGTTTCACAAGAGCGGTTTACCGAAGAACTGCTGGAAAAAGAGACCAAATTTGGCACGCTCAAGGTCAGCCACATCCCCTCCACTGGCGAGTTTGAGCAGCTGGCTGATTTAGTTTCCAAAAAGCGCTACGACGAGGTTCTGGTGCTGGGCTACCGCGGAGCCAAGATCTCTGAAACCGAAGCCGACGGGCAAACCCTGCTCGCAACCATGCAGCTCACCAGGCTGTTCCAGGGCCAGCTGGCTTCAGGAACCGCACCCAGACTGGTCGCGGAAATCCTTGACCCGCTCAAGGTTGACCTAGCTCAAACCTCATCTGTTGACGACCTAGTGGTCAGTGAAAACCTCGCAGCGCTACTCGTTGCTCAGCTGAGCGAGAACCCAGCCCTGGCGACCATATTCAAGGATCTGTTCAACCCGGCCAAAGGTTCAGCCGTCCACGTTAGGCCGCTCGAAGACTATGCGCCGCTGGGCAAGCCGGTCAGTTTTGCGAAGCTGGTGGCAGCTGCCTCGGCCCGCTCCGAAACCGCAATCGGTTGGCGCGTTCGGACAGAAAATGGCTCCCAGCGCCAGGTTTACCTGAACCCCGCAAAGGACTCGTTAGTCACTCCCTTTGAGCTAGATGGTCTTATAGTCATTGGCCAGTCCGTTTAGGGTGAGCCCCCAAGAATTCAGACCGTCTGCAGTGTCTTAGTCGGAAAGCTCAAGCACAACTGGAACGTGGTCACTAGGGCCCTCACCCTTGCGCTCATCGCGCTCTATGCTCGCTCCAACCACACGCTCGGTCAGTGCCTCTGAGGTTAGGCAGAAGTCAATGCGCATTCCGTTGTTCTTGGGGAAGCAGAGGTCTTTGTAGTCCCAGTAGGTGTATTGGTTGGGAACCAGATCGCGAACCGTGTCTGTCAGGCCAATCTGCTCAAAAGCCTCGAAGGCTTGGCGCTCGGGTTCAGAGATGTGGGTTTCAAAAAGCGAGAGGTCATAGACATCGCTATCCAGTGGAGCAATGTTGAAATCCCCCATCAGACAAAGTTCCAGATCCGGGTTCTCCTCAAGCTGCTCGGCGGTGTCTGAGGCAAGCCGATCCAGAAATTCCAGCTTGTATTCCATGTGGGGGTCGTCGAGTCCTCTACCGTGCGGAACGTACAGCGACCAAATCCGCACCCCGTTGAAGGTGGCTCCAATGGCCCTTGCCTCAACCACATCTTTGAAACTCGGCTGCGCCGAGAAGGAAAGTTCGAGGTCCTGAGGCTCTAGTTCTGCCCGGTAGGCAAAGGCGACGCCATTCCACTGGTTTAGACCGTGGGCGATGACCTTGTAGCCAATTGCCTCAAAGTCTGCGTAGGGGAACTGCTCCGGTTTGCACTTGATCTCCTGCATGCCAAGAACATCAACCTTGGTTCGCTCTAAAAAGCTGATTACCCTCGGGGATCTGGCTCTAACCGAGTTGACGTTCCAGGTCGCAATTTTCACTCCTAAACTCTAACCATGACTTTCTCGCACCCCGACAAACCACGTCTTGTTGAGTTGATCAAGGAGCTCGCTGTGGTCCACGGCAAGGTCACCCTCTCCTCGGGTCTGGAAGCTGACTACTACGTTGACCTGCGTCGGGCAACCCTCCACCACGAGGCGGCCGTGCTGATTGGCCGGGTCATGTTGGCGCTGCTGGATGATAACGATCTCGGTCAGGTTGCGGCCGTTGGCGGCCTCACCATGGGTGCGGATCCGGTTGGGGCGGCCATTCTGCATCAGGCTGCTGCCCAGGGCCGAGCCATTGACGCTTTCGTGGTTCGCAAGCAGGCCAAAGCCCACGGCATGGGTCGGCAGGTTGAGGGCCCTTCGGTTGATGGTAAAGAAGTGGTGGTCCTTGAGGACACCTCGACCACTGGCGGCTCACCGCTGACAGCAGCGGAGGCGCTCACCGCTGCCGGCGCCAAGGTTTTGGCTGTTGCCACCGTCGTTGATCGCGACACCGGAGCAAAGCAGGCCATTGAGTCAGCTGGCTACCGCTACCTAACCGCGGTCACGCTGGCGGATCTAGGTTTGGGTAAGTAGGTTCAATTGCAGCGCAAGCTCGCCCCCTTTATTTTTTTGCAGCTGGCTTCTTTCAGCAGCCTGATCTCCGGATCCATGGTTTTTATTGCGATTCCCTGGATTGCCCTGGAGATAACTGGCTCTGCCGCCTCCTCAGGTTTGGTGGTTGCTCTTACCTCCATCCCCGGCTTGCTCTTGAGCCCAATCATCGGTTCGGTAATTGACAAGATTGGCCGAAGAAAAACCGCTATTTGGGTGGAGCTGCTGACCGTAATCACCTCGGTAATGATTCCAATTGCCGCTGGATTCTGGGAGATGACCCTGCCGATCCTGATAGGCATTGGAGTGCTCAGGGCGATTGTTGCCCCAGGTGGTGGAACCTCCCGTAAGGCACTGGTGCCCGATGTGGCAGCTCCAGCAAACATGACCCTGGACAGGGCAAACTCGATTCACGAAGCGGTGGCTGCCTCCGGCTTCGCCATCGGACCGGCGCTCGCGAGCATCTTGATTGCCGTGATTGGTTCAGCCAATACCTTCTGGGTGGTTGCGCTGTTTGGGCTGCTCTCGGCTGTTTTTGCCTTGTTTATCAAGGTAGAGGAGCAGTACGAAGAAGACTTGGTGGGAGATTCCCAACCCTTCTATGTTTACGCGGTTCAGGGATTCAAGGCACTGTTCAACACCCCGAGTGTGTTCGTGCTGATGAGTGCCATCATGGTGCTGGCCCTAATTTATCTTCCAACCGAGATGGTGATTTTGCCGGCGTATTACAACGAAATTGGCTTCCCCGAGGGGCTGGGCATGGTGATCTCGGCCATGGCTGCCGCGGCGGTCTTTGGCGCACTGTTCTTCGAGCAGATCCACAAGCGCATCAGCTACACCAATATTCTGAGAATTGGAGTCATTGGAGTTCCACTATCGATGATTCCCATGAGCCAGCTGCCTCCGCAGTGGCTGATGGTCGGTTTTGGAATTGTGCTTGGTGCTGCCTGGGGACCACTGTTGCCGCTGTTGAACACCATCATTCAAACCAAGATCCCGGCCAACATGCGCGGCCGCGTATTCTCTTTAGAGATGACCATTTGGACCGCAGGTCCGATGATCTCTATGGTTGCGGCAGGCAGTGCCGTGGATGCTTTTGGAGTGAAGCCGGTATACCTTGCCCTGTCGCTGGGAGTATTGGTCGCGGGTGCCCTGGTCTCGTTCAACAAATACATCAAAGAGCTGGATAGTTAGTTATCCACAATCTCCTTGGATTCGCCCACCATCCAAGCCCTTCAAAGCAAACTACATAAATGGCATTGAGCTCGTTGACTAAATCAGATAATCTGATTTATATGAAAAGGGTGATGACAGCCACTGAAGTAGCACGCAATTTCAGCGAAGTTCTGGATCAAGTTGTGGCGGGAGATCAGATTGTCATCACACGAGGCAATGTTGAGATAGTTGTCATGAACTCCGCTAGTTCCCAAGAGCCAAATTCAAAGTTGCTTGCAAAATCCCTGGATGAGCATTTTGCAAAATACGGACCAATCAGCCAAAAAGAAGCCAAACGCAAACTAGATCGTCTAAATGAAATGCGAGAGCTTGACATGATGCTTGAGGCTGAAAAATGGAATCGGTAATTCTAGATTCGTCGGTTTGGATAGCTCTCGAGCGGAATGATTCTGAGTCTAGAAAATACCTCAACCGCGAATATCAGATCCTCATGCCTGCCATGGTTTGGGCTGAACTCAAATATGCCTCGATAACCTCACAGCGCGATGTGTCGGCAAGACAGACAGCGTTTGATTTCCTGGCTCGCATCCAAAGTCTGACCGATTTTGCACCAATGGATCGTGTCGTAGCCGAGCACTACTCGGAATTGAATGAATTTTGCATTTCGCAAGGCAAACCCAGGGCTGTATCTGACCTGATAATTGCAGCAACAGCGAGGGCTTTGGATGCTGCCCTGGTCTCTTACGACAGAAGAGCTAGGTTTGAGGAACTGCCAAACCTCAGAGTTATTAACTAGATCAGGTCCGCTACTGAATTCAGAATCTCCGTTGGTCTAAACGGATACTTTGCAATTTCAGCATCATCTGAGATGCCGGTCCTAACCAAGATGGTGTGGAGACCGGCTTCAATACCCGCAACGATGTCGGTGTCCATGCGGTCACCGATCATGGCGGTGTCCTCGGAGTGAACATTGATCTTGTTCATGGCACTTCTAAACATCATCGGGTTTGGCTTACCAACGATGTATGGATCCTTACCGGTTGCGGCGGTAATCAGAGCTGCTACCGCTCCCGTTGCAGGCAATGGACCTTCGGCCGATGGGCCGGTGACATCGGGGTTGGTCGCAATGAACCTGGCCCCCTTGTTGATTAGGCGCACTGCCTTGGTTAGAGCGTCAAAGCTTAGGTTTCTGGTTTCACCCAAGACCACGTAGTCGGGATCAACCTCGGTCATTACATAGCCGATCTCATGCATGGCCGTTGTCAATCCAGCTTCCCCGATCACGAAGGCCGTGCCGCCTGGCTTTTGAGATCTCACGAAATCTGCGGTGGCCAGGGCCGAGGTGTAGATGCGGGACTCGGGAACATCCAGGCCACCGGCTTGCAGTCTGGCTGCTAGGTCTCTGGGGGTGTAGATCGAATTGTTGGTCAGCACCAGGAACTCAGTTCCCTCGGCCTGCCACTTCTTCACCAGCTCTGGAGCTCCTGGTATTGGTTTTCCCTCGTGCCATAGCACGCCATCCATGTCAGTGAGCCAGTTTTTAACTTTGGAACGTCCAGTCATGGCTATAACCCTAGCTCTAGGCTGTAACAGGTGAGTGAAGACAACGTTACGGGAACCCATGAGCAATCAACCTGGGGAGTTGGCCCGTACCCGGGAGATGCAACTAAAGATCCAGATTTTGCCAAATTTGATCCGGAGCTGGTGCGAGAAGGCGACACCAGAAACGTGGTTGATGAATACCGCTACTGGTCCATGGAGGCAATCGTTGCCGATCTAGACACCAAGCGTCACCCCTATCACGTTGCCATTGAGAACTGGCAGCATGATCTAAATATCGGTTCGATTGTTAGAACCGCCAACGCTTTTCTTGCCAAAGAAGTCCACATCATTGGAAACAAGCGCTGGAACCGACGCGGCGCCATGGTGACCGATCGCTATCAGCACGTCACCCACCGACCAAGCATTGAGGACTTTGTCCTCTGGGCGCAAATCGCGGGCCCTAGCGGATCAAAACTTCCCATCATCGCGATCGACAATGTGCCGGGCTGCAAACAGATTGAGAATGTTGCCCTGCCCAGCGAATGCATTTTCCTATTTGGCCAGGAGGGCCCAGGTTTGTCGCAGGCTGCGCTAGATGCCGCGGACATGGTGCTGGAGATAACGCAGTTCGGCTCCACCAGGTCCATTAATGCCTCGGCTGCAGCAGCCATCACAATGCACACCTGGGTGATGCAGCACGTTTTTAGTTAGAATTGAGACTGGGCCATTTGCCCAAGTTCCCCAAATCTTGGAAGGGGTTAAACCATGCCCGCAGTAGTCCTAGTCGGAGCCCAGTGGGGCGACGAGGGTAAAGGAAAAGCAACCGATCTACTCGGTGACCGCGTCGACTACGTGGTTCGCTACCAGGGTGGTAATAACGCTGGCCACACAGTTGTGATTGGTGACAAGAAGTTTGCCCTGCACCTGCTGCCCTCTGGAATCTTGACCCCCGCCTGCATCCCGGTAATTGGAAACGGTGTCGTGATTGACCTCGAGGTGCTGTTCCGAGAGATTGACGGACTGAACGAAAAGGGTGTCGACACCTCAAAGCTTTTGATATCGGCTAACGCCCACATCATCACCCCTTACCACGTCACCGTGGACAAGGTCTCAGAGCGCTTTTTGGGTAAGCGCGCAATCGGCACCACCGGTCGCGGCATTGGCCCAACCTACGGAGACAAAATGGGCAGACTCGGAATCCGAGTTCAGGACCTGTTTGACCCCAGCATTCTGATGCAAAAGGTTGAGGGCGCCCTGGTTCAAAAAAATGAATTGCTGGTCAAGGTCTACAACCGCGCAGCGGTTCGCCCGCAGGATGTGGTGGATCACCTGCTCTCCTTCGCTGAGCGCCTAAAGCCGATGGTGGCGGACACCTCCCTGGTTTTGAACAGTGCTCTGGCCGAAGGTAAGACTGTATTGCTCGAGGGTGGACAGGGCACTCTGCTGGATGTTGATCACGGCACATACCCCTTCGTAACCTCTTCCAACCCAACCGCCGGTGGTGCAACCACCGGAAGCGGTATCGGACCAACCAAGATCACCGGCGTAATTGGGATCCTCAAGGCCTACACCACAAGAGTTGGTTCCGGTCCTTTCCCAACCGAGCTGTTTGATGAGTGGGGCGAATTCCTGCGCAAGACCGGAGGTGAGGTCGGTGTTACCACCGGTCGCAACCGCCGCTGCGGTTGGTTTGATGCACCGATCGCCCGCTACGCAACCCGCGTGAATGGTCTGACAGATATTTTCCTAACCAAGTTGGACGTGCTCACCGGTATCAAGGAGATTCCAGTCTGCGTCGCATACGACGTTGACGGCGTTCGGGTGGATGAGGTGCCGGTCTCGCAAACCGACTTCCACCACGCCAAGCCGATCTACCAGATGTTCCCCGGCTGGGATGAGGACATTACGGGTGCAAAAACCTTTGAAGAGCTCCCAAAGAATGCCCAGGACTACGTCCTGGCGCTTGAAAAGCTCAGCGGCACTCGAATCAGTGCAATTGGTGTCGGACAGGATCGCAACGCGACCATCGTTCGCCACGACATGCTCGGCTAAGTTTTCCAAGCTACTTGAGCTTGAGCGGGAATCCTGCATCCAGCCAGATTGTGTGGTTGGTTCCGTAGGGGTCGACTTGAAACTTTGCACTTGCCTTGACCGGACCGGTTCTATTTAGAAACTCGCAGAACTCGGACGCCAGCCTTCTGGGGACATAGCCAAACGTGGTCATGCCAGATTCAACCTTCACTGCCTTGGCGTCAAACTCGTGGTCCCGGTCTCGCTTAACAATCACCCAGATCTCTCTGGTTTCGGGATGGGTTTTGACCAGCCAGTCGGCGTAGAGGTCGAGGGTCTCAGAAAGCCCCTCGGTTCCAAAGAGCTGAATCTCGTAGGTTTCTGGGCCGCTGAGCTCTGGGAGTGATGCCATGTAGTCGTCGTAATCGCTTTGCATGGCAGCGATCTTTTTCTCTTCACGGCTTTGCTGCTCTCGCGCCTTGCGAGTCTGCTTGCGTGATTTGAGTGTGAGGTAGAGCCAGAGCGCCACCAGAGCCAAAAAGATTTCCACAGTTCCCCCCTTTTGCGGTTTCCAAATTACCTCGGGTGGCCGACAATTATCAGGTGAGCAATACCCCAGAGGAACTTGATGCCATCCCTTACCCGGATGAAGCTTTCAACACCTGGGGTGCGGCGGCGGTCGGTGTTGACCCGTTAGCTGCGAGTTTTACCTCGGTGCCCTACCAGCCGGTGCGACCCCACGTTCCTTTTTATCGCTTTTTCGCCTACCCAGACATTTTGGACTTGAGAAAAGCCGGCTATGAGGTGGATCGTTTTATCCCATTATTTGATCAGCTGGAAAATGTCCGCTATCGCGAGGCGCTGGCGCTCTCTTCAATGCTGCACCACCCAAACCCCATGACCCCTTGGAACCCGCGGCGAGCTAAGGAGCTTGAACTAGAGGTTAGAAGTCAGCTTCACGAGCACGGCGTTGGGGAGATTCCAACATTCCTGAGAAGGTTTTTGGGAAAAGCTTTTCCGAGCGACACCATCAGCTACCTAACGGTGGATTTAATCAACGTATTTTTCTGGGCGGCGATGGCCGAGTTGGCCGATGATTTGGCCTGGCGCAACCCAAACCTTTCGTGGAAAGCCGAATACCTGCGCTTCCCAGTGCGCACCCTTAGCTAACATGCTTGAGTGACCAAACCCGAGGGAGGGTTCGTGGAGAAGTTTCGCAAGCAGCTGGATGTCTTTTTTGAAAAGGTCGAATACCCATACATGATCCTGGGATTTGCCTACCTGGGCATCTTCTCGGTGCAGGTATTGGCGCAGCCTCCAAAGCAGATTTACGATGCGCTCGAGGGGGCCTCGGATGTCATTTACTGGATCTTTGCAATTGATGTTCTGCTCAGGGCGCTTTACCTGGGAAAGGGGTTTTTCACCTTCGCCGGAATCATTGGTTTTGTGAAGCAAAACTGGCTGGGTCTGGCATCGCTGCTGCTTCCAGCCTTCCGCGCGCTCAGAGTCTTGCGTGTACTGATTGTGCTGCGAGGGCTAAAGCCCTTTATGGCAAACCGAGCCAGCAAGGTTGGGTTAGTGGTTGGTGTAACACTGCCGATCCTTGTTTACACCTCGGCGATTTCCGTGCTCGAGGCTGAGCGCGGAGTTGAAGGAGCAAATATCCAAAACTTCCCAGATGCGCTCTGGTGGGCTCTTGCTTCGGTAACCACGGTTGGTTACGGAGACCGATTCCCGGTCACCGAGGATGGCCGCTACATCGCCACCATCTTGATGCTGGTCGGCATCGGGCTGTTTTCCTCACTCACCGCTCTGTTGGCGGCTTGGGTGCTGGGCGAAAACCAAAAGCGCGAGGAAGAGAAAAAGCAGGCTGACGCCAACTAGCAAAACGGAATCAAAATCCGTTTGAGAGCTGGCAGGTCAGGTTCCGCCCAATCCAGTTTTGAAAGCTCTTGCTCCTGAACCCAGGCCAGTTCCGAGTGATCGGTGGAGTGAGCGGGCTTTTTGTCCATCAGTTCACACACAAAGCAAACCAGCTCGATTTCTCCGGTGACGCTGCGATCAAATTGGCGAATGACTTTGATTGTGACCCCGAGCTCCTCTTGGATCTCCCGGACTATTGCTGCATCAAGCTCTTCGCCCACCTCGGGCTTGCCGCCAGGAAATTCCCACTTACCCGGAGCCGATTTCCAATCGCCACGCTTGGCACACAGGTAGCGGCCGGCCTCATCTTGAATGATGGCTGCGGTCACCAAAAGTGTCATGGGGCCAGAATAGCCTGAGGAACGAGGGGGTTTTGATGGAGCTTTGCTCGGTTTGCCTGCAGTTCTTTTTTGACTGTGAGTGTGAATTCTGTGAGTGCGTGATTAAGAAGTCAACGTTTGGGACTACTGAGGAAGATTAGCTTCGATCAGCTCAACAATTGACTCGTCGTCTGGTCTAACCGTTGGGCGGAAACGGTGAATCTCACCCTTTGGGGTAACCAGGTACTTCTCAAAGTTCCAAAGCACTGGACCGGCCATGCCCTTGTTGTCCTTGGTGGTGACCAGCTGCTTGTAGAGGGGGTGGCGCTTGCGCCCGTTGACATCGGTCTTCTCGAGCATTGGGAAGGTGACTCCCCAGGTGGTGGAGCAGTACTCGCCAATTGCTTCGCTGTCTTTAAGCTCCTGCATGAACGATCCGGACGGAACTCCCAATACGGTGAAGCCCTTGGGCGAGTACTTCTTGTGCAGCTCCTCGAGTTGCTCGTACTGCGGGGCCAGCCCGCATCGCGACGCTACGTTCACGATCATCATTAGCTTTCCCTGAAAATCGCTTAGGTTGCGGGTGGAACCATCAAGCATGGTCAGTGGCACGTTGTAATCAAGCATGCTGTTCAGAACAACGAACTAGCCAAAAGAATTTCAGCGCGAGGCGAGCACCTTCAGTGCCGCAAGCCTTGCGCCCAGAACAATAAAGCCCAGCGCAATAAAACTGACCGCAATCATGAGGATGTAGCTGACCATCGAGGGGATTCCGCCCTCACTCCCGGGGTTAATGAACCAGTAGGGCCACCAGCCATCGCTCAGACCTCTCATGATTGACAGCCCAAGCCAGGTGAGCGGATAAACCACAACCCACCATGCCTTTTTCCAACTTGGCTTGTGACCCTGAATCGAGATCAGGTAGTCCACAACCAGGGCAATTGGTGCGTAGGTGTGAATCACGAGATTTGGTAGGACTGGCCAGACGTAACCGATGTCCCTCGGGTCTGCGGCGGCATCTCCCAATAGTGCGTGGTAGACCACTCCCACGATGATCATGCTCACCACCGCAACCAACCTCAGGGTGTGAAGCCGTGCCGACTCGTCTTTGCCCTGCAGCAGCGTTAGACCGCTGATGGTCATCACTAGACCGGCCAGAATCGAGGAGTCAATCGAGAAGTAAGCAAAGTACTCAAAGGGACGGAACAGGTTGTTCGCCATTCGGTCCGAGACCTGCCACAGCACGCTGCCCAGCAGCGCTAAACCAACGAACAATCTGAAACTGCCGAATACACCCTTGTATAGCAACTGAACTCCTAATTCTCTGCGGTAAAGCTAAGCACGCTTTTTAGAAACTGCTGCGGTTGTTCCTCGTGTGGCAGGTGACCGCACTCAGAGATAACCACCGGCTTCAGTCCGAGCTCTGCGGCCAATCTCAATGAATCCTCGGTTGCCACGATGGTGTCGTTGTCACCGGTCAGCACCAGCGTCTTGGTTTTAAGGGCCGCCAACCTACTGGCTACATCGAGCCTGCGGTCCGCTCGGTTGAACTCCCAGAACGCCCGCTCCCACCCCACCACCTTCAGTGGCTGGGTGTAGTGGGCGAGGGTTTGCTCGGTGATTTTGTTTTGATCAAAGTAGCTCTGGTTCAAAATCTCTAGGCCGCTGGTGGCAATTGTGGAGACTAGAGCGGGTCCGAGGTGATTCAGCTGCGGAATGAAATAAAGCCAATTTAGCCAGGTGGGCGTCCCGCCGCTTGAGTAGATAGCGGCATCCTCCAGAACCAGGTAGTCAACCCTCTCGGGGTGCTCTAAGGCATATGCGGCTGCAATCTGTCCACCGGCCGAGTGGCCCACTAAAACCACCTGCTGGTTTTGATTGAAGCGATCAATGATCCCATCCAGCACCTCCAATGAGGCTTTAGCCGAGTATGGGTTGGTTCCACTGAAGCTCTCTGGTCGCTCGCTGAATCCAAAAGCAGCGCGGTCATAAGCCACCACCTCACCAACCGCTGCAAGTTCATCTAGAACCGGCAGGTAACTCAGTGCACTCGCCCCAAAGCCGTGCAGCAGAATGAAGAGCTGTTTAGCCTTTGGGTCCCCGGCACTGACCAGGTGAACTTCGTTTCCGGCGATCTCAACAAACTGGCTGCGCTCGCCCCAAACTTCTTTAGCTGCCTCCCGATTGGTCAGGGTTCCAGAGCTGTTTACCGGCACCAGAAATGGGACCACCAGCAGCACGCCTAGAATCAAGGCTGAGACAGTGAGGACTTTGCGCTTCATGATGCAAGTTAACTCTCAATAGCTGAAATTTCGTTCAAACCAGGGAGATTCAATGCCTACCACCGCTTCACTTGTGACAAACGCTCCGGGAGCCCCATTCACCAAGCAGCAGATGCCGCTCCGGGAACTCGGCCCAGACTCGGTAGCCATTCGCATTCTCTACTCCGGCATCTGCCACTCAGATATTCACCAGGCCAGAGACGAGTGGTTTGAGGGAATATTCCCAATGGTCCCAGGTCACGAGATTGTCGGAGATGTAACGGCTGTTGGCGCCGCAGTAGAGCGCTTCAAGGTTGGAGACAGAGTTGGTGTGGGAACATTCGTCGACTCCTGCCGCGAGTGCGAGTACTGCCTGGTTGGCCGCGAGAACTACTGCCTGAAGGGCAATGTCCAGACCTACAACGGTCGTCACTACGACGAGAGCCCAAGCTTTGGCGGTTACGCCCAAGACATCGTGGTGGATCAAAACTACGTGCTGAGTGTGCCAGCGAATCTGGACCCGGCAGCAGCCGCGCCACTGCTCTGTGCCGGAATCACTCTGTGGTCGCCACTAAAGCACTGGAAGGTTGGCCCGGGCATGAGGGTGGCAATCCTGGGGCTTGGCGGCCTCGGACACATGGGCGTCAAGTTCTCCGCAGCCCTCGGTGCCGAGACCTATGTCCTTGGCCACTCTCCAGCGAAGGCGCAGGATGCCAAGGAATTTGGTGCGGTTGAATACCTAGTAACTGACCAGGTGTTTGAGACCCACAAGAACTTCTTCGATGTGATCGTGAACACCACCAGTGCGGATCTAAATGTGGACGGTCTGCTGAGCCTGCTGCGAGTTGGCGGATCGCTGTTGAATGTTGGACTACCTGGCAGCAGCCAAACCTACGACCCATTCAGTTTGGTTACCGGCTTGAAATCAATCGCGGGTGCAAACACCGGCGGCATTGCGGACACCCAGCAGATGTTGGATTTCTGCGGTGAGCACAACATCGTTTCCACTATCGAGCTGCTAGATGCCTCAGACCCGAGCACCATCGACCACGCCTACCAGCGAGTGGTTGGATCCGATGTCCGCTACCGCTTTGTGATTGACGCCAAGACCATTTAGGGCTGTGGATAATGCCCAGGGTATTTGCTCCTAATTTGCTAGCTTGACTTGCGGTCAAGAACTCTTGGCTAACTTAACTAAGTTGACCTAAACTCAAGGGGTGAAGCACAGAGTGAGCATTTTTGACGCCAAAACAAATCTGTCCAAGCTAATTGAGCTTGTCATTTCAGGTGAGCAGGTTGAGATTACTAATCGAGGCAGAGTTGTGGCGGAACTTATTGCGGCAACTGGCAAAAGACAAGTCGGCTACGGAGTGCTTGCCGGTGACCTTGAAGAATTTGATTGGCAGCTGGCCGACGCGGAATTCAACGCAACCATCAATCCCACAAAATTCGAATGATTCTGCTCGACACGCAAACTCTTGTCTGGTACCTCACCGCCGATAGGCGGTTGGGTCCAAAAGCAACCAAAAAACTAATTGGGTCCGAAAATCTTTATTTCTCTACTTTGAGCATCTTGGAGTATGAAATCAAGCTTTTCGACCGCTCACTGGGAGGCCAGCAAAAAGTTCTAAGTGCCGCTAACGAAGCGGGAATGTTGGAGCTGAAACCAAGTGGTGAGGAACTCCAACGGGCATTGGACTTTCCTGCCTTGAGTAAGCACGATCCTTTTGATCGGGCTTTGGTCATGCAGGCTTCTTGGCACAATGCCCAGCTATATACTTCGGATGCAAAGCTGTTATCCCTGAATTTATCTTGGATAGTTGATTCACAATTGTGAGGGAGCGTATGAAAATCAAGCGACTTGGGCACCGTGAGGTGTCTGGCATTGGCATCGGTTGCATGAATGTCTCGTGGATTTGGTCCAATGGTGCGGCGCTGGATCCGGTGCGCCGATATGACTCGGCAATCCCCGCAATCCACGCAGCCCTTGATGCGGGCATCACGCTGCTGGATACCGCCGATATTTACGCCCCCACCTGGGACGCATTTGGCCACAACGAGATCTTTGTCGCAGAAGCCCTCAGAACCTGGTCTGGAACCAAAGAGCAAAAAGAAAAAGTGGTCATTGCGACCAAGGCCGGCATCACCAGGCAGCCAGGAGAAAAGTGGGGCAGGAACGCCTCCCTGGATTACTTGCTTAGAGCAGCTGAGGCATCAGCCGGCAGGTTAGGTGTAACCAAAATTGATCTTTGGCAACACCACAGACTTGACCCGGCTTTGAGTTTTGAGCAGCAGGTTGAAAACATCGGTGTGCTCAGAGAGCGTGGGATTGTTGACCAGATCGGTGTCTCCAACTACGACGCTAAGCAGCTAAGAATTGCCATCGATATGCTGGGCGGCCCCAATCAGGGCGGTATCGTCTCAATTCAAAATGAATTCAGCCCCCGCTACCGCTATGACCTCGATGTCCTAGCGCTTTGCGAGGAATACGGCATTGTCTTCTTGCCGTGGTCACCTCTTGGCGGAGTGAGAACCAAATCCGAGATTGCCAACCAGAGTGTCTTCGAGGAACTGGCCCCAAGTTACAAAGCCTCACCCTTTGCCCTGGCTCTAGCCTGGGAAATGCGGACATCGGATTCGGTCCTGCCCATCCCTGGTGCAACTCGGGTAGAGAGCATCATGGACTGCATTTCGGCTCTTGAAATTGAGCTCACGGACCAGGATTTTGAACGCATCAACCAGAATCTGCCGGAGCAAGCCGAATACTCATCGGAGCTGGAACCAAAGCCCAGTCACCGCTAACTACTCTTTGTAGAGCTCAGATTTTTTGAGGATTCTCGCTTCAGATTTGTGGCGATCTCCGATGAAGTCCATCACGGCAAACAGCACACCCGAGATCACGAACACCAGGTGAATCGCAACGCGCCAAACTGTGCCCTCGCCCACCTCTTCAACGCCATTGAGCGAGATAAAGTCCTTGAGCAGTTCAATCACGGAAATTGCCACGAGTGAGCCGATGAGTTTCATCTTTAACCCGGAGAAGTCGATGGTGCCCATCCAGTGTGGGCGGTCGACCGACTCGTGCGCCTCGTCAATCCTTGAGACAAAGTTCTCGTAGCCAGCAAAAATCACAATCAGAATCAGGTTCGCGAGCAGCACCAGGTCCAAAAGCGCCAGTAGGTCCAGCACGAAGTCATGACCATCGCCCATGAAAGTGTGGGAGACGAGCTTTATGAACTCCACGCCAAAGCGATAGATCACCAGGACCAGCACTCCAACCAAACCCAGGTAGAGCGGAGCTAGCAGCCAACGAGCCTGGAACAGCACTTTTTCAAGAGCGTGAGAAATCTTCATCCCACTATCTAAACACCATTGGGTAAATAATCCATGCCCCAAGGTTTTCCACAGCTCCAGAGAAGCAGAACCCCCACAGCTTTGGAGTCAGCAAAATTTGATTGGAAACGAGCAAGCAAAGTGCTACTTTGTAGAACATGGAGAAAAGTGTGGGCATCAGAGAGCTGAAGCAAAACCCCTCTGCGGTTTTGTCACAGGTCAAAGCTGGCGAGGAAATTGTCATAACCGAGCGCGGTAAGCCGGTGGCTCGACTATCGCCAATCCGAAAGAGCTTCCTCGAGGAGCTGGTCGACTCCGGTCGGGTGAAATTGCCTAAGCAGCCTTCGAGTGCCGTGTTAGCCCAGATCAATCCGACTGAGCTTCCCCTTGGGGCACCAACCGTGCTCGAGTCCCTCGAGCAGTTGCGGCGGGATCGGCTTTGAAGCTCCTCTATGTTGAGTCCTCGGCAATCCTCAAACTTTTCAAGTTAGAAGCCGAGACCAGCGCTGTGTCTGATTTCCTAGCCCAGGTTGAAGGACCACTTCTAACCAGCGAACTCTCACAGCTGGAGGTAATTGGGAACCTTCAGAAATTTGGAATTGAAACCAATCTCGCGAGGTCACTCTTTAGAACCATGCTGCTAATTCCGGTTGAATCGCACATTATTCAAAGTGCTAGCGATGCCATGCTTTTGGGAGTGGGTGCTCTTGATTCAATTCACCTTGCAACCGCCAGAGCGCTCTCGGAGGATCTCGAGGGTTTTGTGACCTATGACCTTAGGCTCGCAGGTGCCGTGAGCTCAGCCGGCATCCCGGTCATCTCACCCGGGAAAAACTAGAACTCCGGAACTAGGTTTGGGAGCCTATTAGTTCAGATGCTCGGAGAAAAACGAGACCAGAGTTTGGGCATAGCGGTCAGTCTCCGAGAGCATTCCCTCGGTGTGGTCTGCGCCCGTGAAGGTCTCCAACTCAATGTTGGCTCCAACCCCTTTGGCATAGTTGTAAAAATCAACCGAGGACTGGTAATCCAAGCGCTGGTCAATGTCCCCGTGCAGGATGAGCATCGGCCGCACACCAGCAGCCTCAATGGAATCTGTTACCGCAGTCTCGGCCAAATTCACCCCGTGAAACAGCTGGGCTGAAACCAGGGCCAACTGCCAGAGGAATCCCGGGTAACCCTGGAACTCAACCTCTTTGGTAGCTGCCGCATTGAAATCAAAGATGGTTCCCTCCATGGCAAAGGCAGACACCAGGTCTGTCTTTGCGGGAAGCAGGGAGGTTGCAATCGCGCCTCCGGAAACTCCAAACATGCCAAGTGATGAGGCAGGGATGCCCTTCTCGGTGTTCAACCACTTGGCCACCTGGGCGAAGTCCGAGGACTCTTCCTGCCCTGCCGAGTGACGACCATCGGTGCAGGTGGACTCTCCGGTGTCTCGCTGATCAACCAGCAGCACGTTGAACCCACCCTTGACCAGCATTGCGGTTGGCAGCAGGGTGTTGAAGTCTCGCTTTGAAGTTCCGATGCCGTGGGTGACGATTACGGTTTTGTTGGTTTCTTGGCTGGCAGGTATGTACCAGGCGGCAAGCGTTACACCCTCTGCAACATCAATCCGAACATCCTCAACCTTGGCATTTTCTAACCACCAGTCACTGAGGTCATGCCCCACCCACTTGTTCCAACCATCCCCGGGGAACGGGCCAGAGTTGTAGCCGGCCACAAAGAATTGCTGCGGAGTGTTTTCTAAATCGTCTGCGTTTATCGCACACGGCACCTTGGTGCCAGAGGTGTAGACATAGTCACCGAGGAACAGTCCAGCACCAGCGACCAGAACCAACGCTCCGGCCGCAATGCCTGCAATCAACTTTGATTTCCGCATTCTGGGAGGGTAACACAATTCACAAGATCAAGACTTGGGTGAGTTGGCTGTGTGGGCCGTGCATCAGCTCTTTAGCTTTGTAGTCTCCGAACTAATCCCCCTGCAGCAATAATCCAAGCGAGAGCAGAAGGGGGTTTGCTGGAGACCGCTCGAAGCCAAGTTTGAGATAGAACTCGGCAACTGATTCATCTAGGGCATGAGCCATAAGTCCAACCAGCCCGGCTGCTTGCTGAACCGCTAGGCACTTGATCACGGCGTCCTTGACCATGGCAGCTCCAAGACCCAGGTGCTGGAACGACTTGTCAACTCCCATTCGGGTTAGCAGCATCATCGGCACCGGATGCTGGCCAAGGTTGTTTCGTTGCGCTTGGGGCAGTTCTGCATAGAGCAGCGAGGCGGTAGCGAGTGAGAAAAAACCAACCACCTTTTTGTCCGAGAGCACAACAAATGTCCTTGAACTGTTAGCTAGTTGGGCTTTGAGCGCAGAGTTCTGCAGCCACGAGTTGATCACGTTTGAACCGCAGTCAAAACCCCAAAGGTGGTGCTCGGGGCCAAGCGGCTCGGGTTTGGTCATCCCTCCCACGGGCTCTTTACATTCAGGATCCCCGCAATAACTTCCCGGTTCTTCTCAACATCATTGGCCCGGGTCAAAAATGCGTCGTAGTCTTCCTCGCTAAACACAAATACCCGCTGATCCAAAAGAGCATTGGTAGCTTCCTCGACCGCGCTTTCCAAAACAAAGTCCGAGACGCTTCTGCCCCGGATTTGCGAAGCTCTAGCCAGCAGCTGTTTCTGCTCGCTGGTTGCTCGAATGTGGATTCGTTCTTCTTTTGCCATAGTGCTAGTCATACTATTCCTTGTGTGTCGATTGTGCACCCAAACTCACACTAAACATTCAACTAGCTTTTTCTAAATTTGGCTTGCTTTTATCCACAGCACGACAACTGCAGCCGCTCAGTCGCAGGCACGTGGTAGGTGGTTGAGAGTTGGGTTAACTCTTGGATTCGGTAAACCCCGAGGGCTCAGTCTGGCTTTTTGTCCGATAAATTGAAGTTCTAGAATTTGGGGGAATTCATGAAATCCAAAATAATTGCGGCCATTTCTTTAGCAGCCATCCTGAGTCTCGGAGCGATGCTGCCGAGCGAGGCTAAGACGTTTAAGAACTGCACAGATCTGCGGAAAACCTACAAGTACGGTGTCGCCCTCAGCTCGAAGTCAGCCAACAAGGGTAATGACCAAATTTTCACTCCAAAAGTTTCCCCTGCTCTTTACAAGGCCAACAAATCAAAGGATGCTGACAAAGACGGCATAGCCTGCGAGGTTACGAAACCCAAGGTGGTTGCAAAGCCCATCCCAGCTCCAGTTCCAACGGAGCAGCCTCTTCCAGTCATCACCCTCGATGCCCTTGATCCGAAGGCCACAAATCTAGTCGCCCAGCAGTTAGTTGCTGCCGCCATCGCCAGCAGCTCTCCAGTTTCAGAATCTCTACTGTCGGTCCAGTCCGGGCCAAGCCTCAGCCAACAGGACCTCGGGCCGGTCAAAAATTCCGTTCTGACTGCCGTAAAGCTGTTTCGACCTGTTGTGCTGCCTGAAAGGTGAATGTGAATTGGTTCACCGGCGCTGATGCTGACTGGGTTGACGATGCCATCAGGAATTCCGGCGCAAACCCAAATGCCACCCCCACCAGGGAAAGCTACTCGTCGTGGATTAGAAGCCTAAACAGTTGCAACATGGGTAATGCCGGAATTGGCTCAAAAGGCCCCTACATAAATCAGTGCCTCAAGGGTGCCCCCGCAACTCACGAGACCGAGACTGCATCCCACGAGTATTTCCACACTGTTCAGTCCAGCACAATGACTTGGTCCTCTCTTCCGCACTGGTTCATCGAGGGTTCTGCAACCTTTGTGGGAATTCACGTAGGTGGAAACAGCGCCGGAGAGTTCAAAGGAACTCGGGCGTTCACGGTCGGCAGGTGGACCGGTGGACTAGATCAGGGAATCCGAGACGCCGTCAGGACTGCGGATGCCAACGCAATTGTGCAGCGCTTCAAGGATCTTCAAGGAAGCCAAGCCCCCGGGCAAATTCAGACCAGCGGCTACGCTCTGGGCATGTTCCTGACCGAGGCCTTGGTTGCCTCGAAGGGTTTTGATCACTGGGTTGAATACCTAACGACAATTAAGTCCCTTGGCTTCGCCCAGGCCACCGAAAAGTCCTACGGACTCACCTTGGACCAGCTCTATGTCAAGGTAGCCCCATACGTAATCAGCCAGCTCAAAGGAAACTAATGTCAGACCCCCTAGCTAGCCTTCAGGAGCAAGCTAGGGGGAGACATGATTCGATTCTTGAAGTGGCTATTTGGTTTTGACTTTGGTTCTAGAACCACAAGCATCAGCCCAACCAACACACCGGTAACAATGGATGAGGGTGACTATCACTCTGGACCACATGGCTACTCGCCAAATACTGCCTATCCGCAAACCCAATACGGTTCAGGCTTTGACGAGAATGCTGAGTGGAATGAGGATGAGAGTTAGGCCCACCGGAGCCGGGGGTCCATGCACTGGTCTTTGGCGAAGCCAAATCCTTTGAGCAATTTAAGTAGCCTGAAATTTCTCATCGTCTCATCGTCTGTTTACTTTTCGTCCTTGTCAACTTCATGTTGACCGACAAAGTTCACCACATGAAAACTACACTGGTCTCATTTATCGCAGCCGGCTTGACCGGTGTGCTTCTTCTGTCCACTCCAGCGGTTGCTGAAACCGACTTCTTGGTCACCGAACTTTCAATTATGGATTCTGGCTCTGGCGAGGGTGGCGCAGAGATCCCCACCTACCACGCCGGCTCTAAGCAGATCTTTGCAACCAACGGTGTCAAGAACGCCATTGACATCTATGACATCTCTGACCCGGAATCCCCTCTGAAGGTGACCTCCGTTTCCATGGACAGCTTCGGTGATGGCATCACCTCGGTTGCCGCTGGAAAGAACGTGATTGCTGTGGCGGTAACCCGCAAGGCTACCTTTGCCGCCGATGGAACGCCGAAGCTCAACACCGGCCGAGTTGTGCTCATGTACCCTTCCGGAAAGCTAATTAGAAGTGTGGACCTGGGAGCAGTCCAGCCGGATGCTGTCACCTTTACCCCAGATGGATTGACCGCACTGGTCGCAATCGAGGGTGAGCCAATCTGCGCCTTGGACAACCCTGCTACCGCCGGTGTTGACGAATCTACCGACTATGCATTGGCAAAGGACCCTCGTGGTGCGGTTGCAATCATCGACGCACGCAAGCCAAGAACCGCCAAGGCAAAGCTGGCTGGTTTCTCCAACTTTGACGCCGATGAACTCAAGGCAAAGGGCCTAGTTATTTCTTTGACCTCAACTAACCCTGCCGTTGACCTGGAGCCAGAAACCGTCACCGCCCCAACCAACCTCAAAGCCTACGTTTCCCTCCAGGAAGCAAACGCCATCGCTGAGCTGGACATTAAGTCTGGAAAATTTACAAAGATCTACAGCGCTGGGACAACCGATCGTTCCGTCGTCCCCTTTGACTCCTCAGACAAGGATTCCTCCGCAGGTCTTCGCACCTACAACAACGTCAAGGGACTTGCGATGCCAGACACCATCGCCTCCTACACATCTCAGGGCTCAACCTATGTTGTGACCGCCAACGAGGGTGATGACCGTGCCGACTGGACCTGCTTCAGCGCCATTGATGATGCACGCGTGAAGGACCTGGACGCGAACACCACCGCGTTCCCTACCTGGGATGTGCTCAAGACCGACGCTGAGCTCGGGCGATCCAAGGTGAACCCAAACATCGGTGATGCAGACGGCGATGGCAAGTATGAGCAGTTCTTCCTGCTCGGATCTCGCTCGATGTCAATCTTCAAGGATGGCAAGCGCATCTACGACAGCGCAGCCCTGCTGGAAGAACTCCAGATTGAGCAGTTCGGTGTAGCTAATATCAACGGTTCACACTCCCTTACTGCCAGCACCATCAGTTACAAGGCTCAGGACCGCTCCGACGACAAGGGCCCCGAGCCTGAAGGCGTGGCAGTGGGAATGGTTGGCTCGAGCCGAGTTGCGGTTCTTGGCCTAGAGCGCATGAGCGCCCTGGTGTTCTTCGACATCACCAACCCAGAGGAGCCAGAGGTTATCCAGTGGGAGCAGTTGATGCCAACTAATACCACCGCCACCAGCAACTTGTTCAAGGGTGACAAGTGGTCCCCAGAGGGAATTGTGTTCATCCCAGCGAACAAGTCGCCCAACAAGAAGGCCCTTGTAATTACCTCCTACGAACTGAGTGGAACCATCTCCATCCACCAAATCGAGAAGTAAAACCAAACCAAGGAGTCCCGTCCCAGCCCAAAGGCTGGGGCGGGATTCCTGTTTTACTCGGGAATACCCTCGCTTGCGAGGTTTTGCTTGTGAGCCTTCGCCTCGTCCACCATGATCACTCCGAACCCCAAACCGCATGAAGGCTTTGACGATGGGGTTGAATGGTGTGCAAGTGAAACATTGATAAGAGATGGCCGAGGGGGTTGTGGCAAAGTTCAAGATCACACCCGGGACGATCGTCATCGGGGCAATAGTCCTTTGGGTCGGTTCATTTTTCTCAGGGTCCGACACGGCCGTTCAGCCCGAGCAAACCTCGAGTAAACCGCTAGCAACCAGGCCTGCCCCAGGTACCAGCACACCCCAGAGAACCACTTCACCAGAGCCAACCACAACCCCGGCAGCCACCACGGAGGCTGCCGAGCAGGTGGCGCAGGCCTCCGAGCTCAGCGCCCTGCTCTCAGCCCTAGAAATTACCCCTGAGATGAATGACGGTTATGACCGAGATCTCTTTAGGCACTGGGTGGACAACGATGGTGATGGCTGCGACACCAGGAAAGAGGTTCTGATTGCAGAGTCTCTCGAGCAGGTCAGTATTGGAGACCGGTGCAAGGTGCTGAGTGGTAACTGGTATTCCAGCTATGACGGCAGGGTGTTTACCGATCCTTCAGACTTAGACATCGATCACTTCATTCCCCTGAAAGAGGCCTGGGGTTCTGGGGCTTACGCCTGGGATGCGGACAGGCGCAGAGCATTTGCTAACGACCTCGGGATTGATGAAGCTCTTATTGCTGTGAGTGCCGGGTCTAACAGGTCAAAATCAGATAGAGACCCCAATGAGTGGTTACCAACCAACACCGACTACACCTGCGACTACATAGAGAACTGGATGGTGGTCAAGATCCGTTGGGAGCTAACAGTTGACCAGGCTGAGTTCAATCAGCTCAGTGGTCTTGCGACTAGGTGTGCAAACTAGTGGTTTGAAATAAAGAATTTCTTGAAGATGGCAATCTGACTACGGATCAGAAGGTTGGGGGTTCGAGTCTCCGAAGACCCCAAAAGAGTGAGTCAACTTTCTAAATTTGCCCAGCACCTGCGAATTGGCTATTTGCCTCAGCATTTACCTCAGAACAAATGAAGAAACTTTCAGGATTCTTTACCTCCTGAGCCTCTCCGCGGTGCTGACGGCTTCTAATCTGAGTGTTCGCACTGGACTACGTGAGCTCTTTGGCTTCTAGTTATTACAGAAAGCGTATGATAACTTTCAATTTATGAAAGATACGACTGTGCCCCTTATGCCGATTCTGCGAAGTGCGGTGCAGGGGAAATTGCTGGCGCTACTGATTGTGAATCCCCAGCAGGAATTCTCAATGACGGATCTTGCAGGGCGAGTCGGGACTTCGCTGCCGACAGTTCTGCGTGAGATAAGAAAACTTGAACAGGTTGGTTTTGTTACCGTGCGGCCTATGGGAAACATGCAGCTGGTTCGAACCAACATTGAGCATCAGCTCTTCAAGCCCCTTGCCGAAATAGTTCTCTACAGCTTTGGCCCGATTGAGGTGTTGAAGAACCTTTTTGTTGAACTCTCCGGTCTTGAAGAGGCTTGGATATATGGATCTTGGGCGGAACGCTATTCTTCGATAGCAGGGGCTGATCCCGGTGACATTGATCTGTTGGTAATAGGCGATGTGGACAGAGCCAAAAGTTTTGATTTAGCGCAGCGTGCCAGCGCCATGATTGGCAAAGCGGTGGCTGTGTATAACTTCCGCAGGGAGGACTGGGATAAGTCAGAATCATCGTTTGCTAAAACCGTAAGGGGTAAACCGATGATTGCTGTGATCCGAAGTGATTCCTAAAGAGCTACAGCCACTGATTCGTGCTGGGCAGCTGGATTCCATGGTTCAAACTCCGGAAGCCGTTATCCATGAAATTGACATCGCTAAGCGTCACTATGCCACGGCCAGACGCTCTCTGACTGTTGACCCAGAAGGTGCTTTTCAACTTCTTTATGATTCGGCTAGGAAGGCTCTTCAGGCCCTATTGGCGGCTCACGGTTATCGGGTGAGAAAACCGCCCAGAGGCAACCACTACACATACGTCTTAGTAGCAAGAACTTCGCTGGTGAACCAAGAGATTTGGCTGCCGCTCAATTGGATGCGGGAGCTACGAAATCAAACCGAATACTTTGACCCAGCAAGGCAATCAGCCTCTGAAGAGGATTGCGTCCAAGCTTTAGTGCACGTTGCACGAATGCTTGAAGACGTCGAATTTCGGCTGTTGGATTACCTGAAATAGCAGCAAGCCACTTATTTGGCGGGGCAGAGCTCAGACTCTTTTTCGAAGCTGGTGAAGAGTTCGTTGACACTTAGGAGCGTGGTGTTGCCATCACCATCTGCAATTGCCTGGGCCAGTTTGCTGGAAATCTCCGACAGTTCTGTGGCCCAAGGGGCAAGGTCTGATTGAGACTGTTTTGCGGTTTGGGCCAGTGCTCCTGAGGCGTTACTCAGGGTTAGGCGAATCTCCCCCTCCCCAGCACTTTGGTCCTCGAAGGTGCTGATCATGGAGTCGATTTCTTTGGAGATCTGCTCGCAGCTCTGAGCGCTGGTTAGCTCAACGGTTGCTGCGCAACCGGTGAGGGAGAGAGAAAGCGCAAGAGCTAGAGGGAGTAGTTTCATCGTTTCCTTTGATTATCGGGAAAGCATAATGGTGCAGTTTTGTCGGGTACTCAAGTGGCAACCACTGACTCACTCAGCGCTAGCCAAATAGCTCAGGCAGTGTGTTCTTCCAGCTCTCGCGAACCCTGTTCAGTTCAAGGCTTGCGATGTCTTTAATCTCAATAGCTTCGGAGGCTTTGTCCGTGACACCGATGCGAAGCACTGGAACTCCTCTAGCTTCGCAGAGGGCCTGGAACTTCACATCGTCCTCTCGGCCGACACTCACTAGCACTCTGGCCTGAGACTCAGAGAACAGCGCTGCAGTTTGGTCAACGTCGTCGCGCTCCATTAGCTCGTCCAGCCAGATTCTGGCGCCGACGTTAAACCTCAGTGCTGATTCAACTATTGCCACACCCAAGCCGCCCTCCGAGATATCGTGGGCGGAGGCGATTAGTCCTTGGATCGCTGCTCCATGAAGCAGCTCTGCGAGCAGCTTCTCTTTTTGCAGGTCAATCTTGGGTGGGAAACCACCGAGGTGGTTGTGAATGTCTTTTGCCCAGGCGGAGCCGTCAAGCTCGTCAAAGGTGGTGCCGAGCAGGTAGAGGTTGTTGCCATCGTCCTGCCAACCCGAGGGGATTCTTCTGGCTACGTTGTCGATTACGCCAAGGACACCAACCACCGGGGTTGGGTAGATTGCGACGTCACCGGTTTGGTTGTAGAAGGAAACGTTTCCACCGGTGACTGGAATGCCCAGCTCCTGGCAGGCATCGGCAAGGCCCGCGGTGGCCTGCTTGAACTGCCACATCACCTCTGGGTTCTCGGGGCTTCCAAAGTTTAGGCAGTTGGTTACCGCCCTTGGCTCAGCGCCGGTAACCGCAATATTTCGGTAAGCCTCGGCTAGCGCCTGTTGGGTCCCGGCGTAAGGGTCTAGGTAGCAGTACTTGCCGTTGGCATCGGTTGCGAGCGCTACACCGAGACCAGAGTCTTCTTTTACTCGAACCATGCCGCCGTCATCCGGCATTGAAAGCGCTGTGTTGCCCATGACGTATTTGTCGTATTGGGCGGTGATCCAGCTCTTGTCTGCCTGGTTGGGAGATGCCACCAGCTGCATCAGCTGGGTGGCGAGCTCGGTTGCGGTTTCTGCTCTCGGCAGGGTTGAGGAGGAATTGGCGTTCAGGGCGTCCTGGTATTTGGGGTATTCAACTGGGCGCTGGTAAACAGGTCCGTCGTGAGCCACGGTTCTCGGTGGCACGTTCACGATTTCTTCCTCACCCCAGTTGATGTAGAGGCGGTCTTCGGCAATTACCTCACCGATTACATCGTGTTCCACCTCCCACTTCTGAGCAATGCGGTTGAACTCCTTGAGGTGCTTTTTGGGAACAATCGCACACATGCGCTCTTGCGACTCACTCATCAGAATCTCTTCCGGGGTGAGGTTCTCATCGCGCAGCAAGACATTCTTGAGCTGCACCTTCATGCCCATGCCACCGTTCGAGGCAAGCTCGCTGGTGGCGCAGGAGATGCCGGCACCACCGAGGTCTTGAATGCCGGCTACCACGCCGGCATTGAATAGCTCCAGGCAGCACTCGATGAGCACCTTCTCGGCAAATGGGTCTCCCACCTGAACCGCAGGGCGCTTGGTTGGACCGGTTGACTCAAAAGTTTCTGAGGCTAGAACGCTGACGCCACCGATGCCATCGGCTCCGGTTCTAGCGCCAAACAGGATCACCAGGTCACCGGCGTTAGAGGCCTTGGCAAGTTTTAGCTCATCGTGTTTCAGGGCACCAATCGCCAGTGCATTGACCAACGGGTTGCCCTGGTAAACCTGATCAAATACGGTTTCACCGCCGATGTTTGGTAGTCCGAGGCAGTTGCCGTAGAAAGAGATTCCAGAAACTACGCCGTGAACGACTCTTGCGGTGTCCGGGTTCTCGGGGGCTCCGAATCTCAACTGGTCCATAACCGCAATTGGCCTGGCGCCCATGGAGAGAATGTCTCTCACGATGCCGCCAACTCCGGTGGCGGCACCCTGGAAGGGTTCAATGTAGGAAGGGTGGTTGTGGCTCTCGACCTTGAAGGTGACCGCCATGCCCTCACCGATGTCAACTACGCCGGCGTTTTCTCCCATGCCAACCATGAGGTGCTTCTTCATCTCCGGCGTGACCTTTTCGCCAAACTGGCGGAGGTAGATCTTGGAGGATTTGTAGCTGCAGTGCTCAGACCACATCACCGAATACATCGCAAGTTCGGATGAGGTTGGACGTCTGCCCAGAATCTGCTTGATGCTCTCGTATTCGTCCTGTTTCAGCCCGAGCTCTTTCCAGGGCTGAACCTTATCGGGGTCGTTCTTTGCCGCCTCAACGGTGTCGATGTGGATTGCCATTAGCTTTTCACCAGTGCCTTCAGTACTGACTGGAAGAATTTCAAACCGTCGGTGCCGCTGCGCATCGCCAGATCGGTGTCCGGTCCAAAGCCCGCCTCAACCGCGTGCTCGGGGTGGGGCATGAGCCCCACGACATTGCCGCGCTCATTGGTTAGGCCGGCAATGTCGTTCATTGAGCCGTTTGGGTTTACATCTAGGTAGCGAAACACCACTCGGTTTTCGGCCTCAAGCATCTTAAGGGTGTCAGGGTTTGCGATGTAGCCACCCTCCCCGTTTTTCAACGGGATGGTGATCTCATCGCCAACCTCAAAGAGGTTGGTCCAGGAGGTTTGGTTGTTTTCAACCTTCAGTCTTTGGTCGCGGCAGATAAAGTGCTGGTGTTCGTTCCTGATTAGCCCACCCGGTAGCAGGTGAGATTCGACCAGCACCTGGAAGCCATTGCAGATCCCCAAAACTGGAAGTCCCTGACCGGCAAGCCGGATCACCTCTTTGGTCGCGGGGGCCTTGGCCGCAATCGCTCCGCAGCGCAGGTAGTCGCCGTAGGAGAATCCGCCGGGTAGCACGACGGCGTCAACCTTTTTTAGATCCTCATCTGCGTGCCAGAGCGGAACCGGGGTTCCGCCCGCCAAGCGAATAGCTCGCTGAGCATCCCGGTCATCCAGAGTGCCCGGATAGGTGATTACGCCGATCTTCATTAGTCCTCTTTGGTGATTGCAACTACGTCTTCGATGACGTCGTTGGAGAGGAATGAGGAGGCAATCTCTCTGGCACTGGCGAGATCCGCTTCGGTAACTTCGCGCTCAAAGTGAATCTCAATGCGCTTGCCGATGCGAACGTTTGAGATTTCAGTGTGGCCCGAGCGGTGCAGGGCATTGGCTACGGCTTTTCCCTGGGGGTCTAGCAGATCCTGCTTGGGCATGATCTCAACGATGATCTTTGGCACTTTTCCCCTTCGGTTTGCTGGGCTTCCAGTTTCGGGATGGATAGATGTCTCGCGCCGCATTGCGTGAATGTCAACAGTTTAGCGAGGGATTAGTTGGCTATTCACAGACTTGCAGAATGCCTCGTTATCAACAGGAACCCAAATCCCTTTTACCGGTAAACCCCGGGGTCGGTAGCTTGCATTTGGGCACATAATTCTGGTCAAAATGACCTGAATTTTTTAGAATCTAGAAATGGTGAAATTTGTGGCACTTACCGAGGCAAAAGCACAACTCTCAGAACTGATTGATCGGACACTGGAGGGAGAAGAGGTAATCATCACTAGGCACGGCAAGCCGGTGGTGAAGCTGGTGCCCTATGAAAAGCCAAAGCTGGTTTATGGGTTGCTGGAGGGGAAGCTGTCAAAGGACTGGGCGGAAATTAACTTTGACGACAGCAGCCACATGGATGAGTCTTGGGCCGCTTGGAGGCAGAAGATTGAGCGGCTCGGAAATTGAGGTCCCTGCTCGACACCAATGTGCTGACACATCTGCACCTCAAGCCCGCTCGGATAGGACCGCGCACCCGCCAATCTCTCGAGAGTGCCGTGGCCATCTATTTCTCACCGATCACTATTTTTGAATGGCTGCAAAAAGACGATTTCCTAGGAACCAATACGGAAAGGCTCACCAAGTTCAGCGTTGAGATGGGGTTTCAAGAGCTCCCACTCACCGCAGCCGCTGCATTTCAGGCCAAGAGATTTGGAATTCTAAGAGGCAGCGACCCATTGGATTTCTTGATTCTCTCTCAGGCTGCACAGGATGGTTTGGATCTGTTCACATCCGACAGCCGACTTCTTGACCTAGGTCTTGACTTTGTGAGGGACTCGAGTCTGTAGTCACTACCTGGCTTTGCGCAGCAGTCAAGATCGATGGCTTATCCACAGATTTTCCTTTTCAATATTGATACCAGTTTGATACCATTACCGTTATGGCCATGACACTAAGACTTTCCGAATCGCAGGATGAGCTCCTGACGAAAATTGCTCAAGAGCTCAACTGCTCAAAACACCAGGCCGTCATTAGGGCCCTAGAGGCTTTCGATGCCAAAGCGCATAGAGAAAAACAAATTGAATACATCACCAAGTTGGTTCTAGAGCGCGACAAAGAGCTGCTGGAACGATTAGCCGACGCATGACCCAGTACTTGGATTTGGAGTCTGTGATAGCGCAGGTCCAGAGGTTGGGATTTTTTGTCAAGGATCCTGGTCTACTTGACTCGGCGCTAGCAAGGCCACGAACGACAATTTTCGGAGAGGATGCCTACCCGTCGCTCGAACGTAAGGCTGCCGCGCTGATGCATTCGATTATTAAGAATCACCCAATGGTTGACGGCAATAAACGCACTTCTTGGTTGGTCCTGAACACATTTCTATTCATCAACGGCTATTTCCTGGAGATGACTACTCAGACTGCGTTCGACCTGACAATCGGGGTTGCAACTGACAAGCTGGATTTAAGAGCCGCCTCTGAAATCATCGCTCGCCACATGGCTTCAATTAGCTAGCTTCTCGCAAAGCTCTCAATCGGTGGGCAGGTGCAGGTTAGGTTTCTGTCACCGTAGGCACCATCAATTCTTCTAACCGGTGGCCAGTACTTGCTCTTGTGCTGGTCCGGGCTTGGGAAGACCGCCAACTCTCTCGAGTAGGGGTGATTCCATTCGGAAGCCAGGTGGCTGGCCGTGTGCGGGGCGTTAACTAGTGGGTTGTTGTCCTGTGGCCAGACTCCATCTTGAACCTGCTGGGCCTCTGCACGAATCGACAGCATTGCCTCAATGAAGCGATCTAGCTCGTGCTTTGGCTCAGACTCGGTCGGCTCAATCATCAGAGTGCCAGCAACCGGGAAACTCATGGTTGGGGCGTGGAAGCCATAGTCCATTAGGCGCTTGGCGATGTCGTCGTTGGCAACACCGGCATCCTTTTGAATTGGGCGGATGTCGATGATGGCCTCGTGGGCGACCAGACCGTTTTTTCCGGTGTAGAGCAGCGGGTAGGCGTGAGCCAGTCGCTTCGCAACGTAGTTGGCGCTCAGAACCGCAACGGAAGTCGCCGCCATTACACCTTCGGTTCCAAGCAACTGGATGTATGCCCAGGAGATTGGAAGGATGCTTGCCGAGCCGTAAGGAGCTGAGGATACCGGGCCGTAGCTGGGAACTGTTCCCTGAGCCATCGAGTGACCGGGGAGGAAGTCCCTGAGGTGAGACCTGGCAACCACTGGACCAACGCCAGGGCCACCGCCACCGTGTGGGATGGCAAAAGTCTTGTGCAGGTTCAGGTGCGAGACATCGCCACCGAATACACCGAACTTGGCAAAACCAACGACCGCATTGGTGTTCGCACCGTCGATGTAGACCTGACCGCCGGCCTGGTGAACCAATTCGCAAATCTCAACGACGGCCTCTTCGTAAACGCCGTGGGTCGAAGGGTAGGTGATCATCAGTGCGGATAGCTCGTTGCCGGCCTCGGCAATCTTGGCCTTGAGGTCTGCAACGTCTACGTTGCCATCCTCATCACAGGCCACTACGACTACGTCCATGCCGGCAAGCACGGCGCTCGCGGCATTGGTGCCGTGAGCGGAGGATGGAATCAGGCAGATGTTGCGCTGCAGGTCACCGCGAGAGTGGTGGTAGCCGCGGATGGCCAGTAGGCCAGCCAGTTCACCCTGGCTACCGGCGTTTGGCTGCAGGCTAACTGCCTCGTAGCCGGTGATGTCACTGAGCCAAGAGGTCAGTTCGTCGATCAGCTTCATGTAGCCCTGAACATCCTCGCGAGGTGCAAAGGGGTGCAGCGAGGCGAATTCTGGCCAGGTGACTGCTTCCATCTCGGTTACCGAGTTCAACTTCATGGTGCAGGAACCCAGCGGAATCATGCCGCGGTCCAGCGCGTAGTCGAAGTCTGCAAGGCGCTTGAGATAGCGCAGCATGGCAGTCTCAGAGTGGTAGGAGTTGAAGACCGGGTGCTCCAGGTAGCTGGAGTTTCGGTGGTTTACCAACCGATCGGTTGCATCGGCAGCCACTGGAGCTGCGGCTCCAAAGCAAGCCGCCAAATCTGCCAGGTGCTGCCAGGAGGTGCTCTCGTCAACCGAGATGCCAAGGGTTGAGTCATCAACCAGCAGCATGGTTAGGTCCTTGGCCCTAGCGCTCTCGTAAATCTTCTTGGCGTCACTGCTCACCACGCGAATGGTGTCAAAGAAGTTCTCGCTGACCAAGCTGTGTCCGGCAGCACTGAGCACCTTGGCCAGTGCACTGGCCTTGTGGTGGATTTCAGTTGCGATGGCCTTTAGGTTGTGCGGTCCGTGGTAGACGGCATACATACCTGCCATTACCGCAAGCAGCACCTGAGCGGTGCAGATGTTTGAGGTTGCCTTCTCGCGGCGGATGTGCTGCTCGCGGGTTTGCAGAGTTAGCCGGTAGGCAGGGTTTCCCTCGGCATCCACCGATACACCCACCAGACGGCCAGGCATGATGCGCTCTAGGCCCTGCTTGACAGCGAGGTAACCAGCGTGTGGGCCACCAAAGCCCATTGGCACACCAAAGCGCTGGGTGGTTCCGCAAACCACGTCTGCCCCCATTTCACCCGGAGGTGTAATCAGGGTCAGCGCCATTAGGTCGGCGGCTGCAATGGCCATGCCGCCCAGCTCGTGAATGCGATCGGCAGCGGATGCGAAGTCTGAAATGGAGCCAGTCGCACCGGGGTACTGGATGACCATGCCAAAGCTCTGCTCGGTCATCTCACTTGGAGCGCTGAAGTAGCGAATATCAATGTTCAGCGGCTTCGAGCGGTGCTCCAGCAGCTGCTTGGTTTGGGGGAAAAGGTCGTGGTGTGCGTAGAAGACGTTGGCTTCGCTCTTTGAGCTGCGCTTGGCAACCATCATGGCCTCAACAACTGCCGTTGACTCATCGAGCATCGAGCATCGAGGCGTTGGCGGTGGTCATGCCGGTTAGTTCGGTGACCATGGTCTGGAAGTTGATGATTGCCTCGAGGCGACCCTGGCTGATTTCAGGCTGGTAGGGGGTGTAGGCGGTGTACCAGCTTGGGTTCTCCAGCACATTGCGCTTGATGACCCCGGGAGTGTAGGTGCCGTAGTAGCCAAGCCCGATAAAGCTCTGAGTCAGGCGGTTGGTTCCGCCGATTTCACGAAGCCTCGCCAGCGCATCCTCTTCACTGATTGGTGCCGGCAGGCTGCTGGCGCCACGGTAGTGAATGGAATCTGGCAGAGCCTTTTCCATCAGCTCCTCGAGCGAGGAAATCCCCAGGTACTGGAGCATTTCCTGCTGCTCGAAAGCGCTTGGACCGACGTGTCTTAGCTGGAACTGATGATGCTTGGCTAGCAACTATTACTCTCCGATTAGTGCGTTGTACTGGTCAGCGGTTAGAAGTTCAGGTAGTGCGGTGAATCTGATCTTGATGAGCCAACCAGCACCAAAGGGATCCTGGTTTACGGTTTCCGGGCTTGAGGTCAGTGACGAGTTAGCCTCAACCACCTCACCATCCATTGGTGCGTAAAGCTCTCCAACGCTCTTGGTGGATTCAATCTCACCGCAAATCTTCATGTGCGCGGTGTTTGAGCCAACCTTCGGCAGGTCAACGTAGACGATCTCACCCAGCGCATCGGCGGCGTACTGCGTGATACCGACCGTGGCAACATCGCCTTCGACCAGCACCCACTCGTGCTCCTTGGTGTACTGCAGGTTTGTAGGGTTAGCCATTCTCTATCTCTCTCGCTTGTAGAACGGAAGTTTCACTACCTTGTAGGGCACTCTCGTGCCTCGAACATCTGCCTCTAATTCTGAATCGATTGGCAAATCCAAATCGGCTCTCAGCATTGCCATGGCAATCGGGTAACCCAGGGTGGGACTCAGCGCCCCGGAGGTCACCTTGCCAATTGGCTCGCTTCCACCTGGGAGATAAATCTCATAGTCAGCCCTTGCGGCTCGCTTGCCATCGCCAACCAAACCGTAGAGCTTGTGCTTCAGCTGACTTGCCTGTTTGAACAAGATAGTGCGGGTAAAGAATTCCCCTTTGTCAAAGGCAACCACTCGGCCTAAACCGGCTTCAAAAATTGTGATCTCGCGGGAGAGCTCATGTCCGTAAAGCGGCATTCCGGCTTCAAGACGCAATGTGTCTCGGGATGCTAGCCCGCAAGGCATTAGTTCCTCGCCACCAACTTCCAAAAGCTTGCGCCAAGTTGAGACCGAGGCAGCCTCGGGGACAAAGATTTCAAAGCCGTCTTCGCCGGTGTAGCCGGTGCGGGCTAGGTATACCTTTACGCCGTCCAGGGTGGCTTCGGCAATTGAGTAGTACTTCAGGGTGCTCAGGTCAACATCGACCACGCGCTGCAAAATGCCTGCGGCCTTGGGGCCCTGAATTGCAATCAGGCCCCAGTCCTCGGTTTGGTCTTCGAGCTCAACCTTGAAGCCGTAGTCCATCAGATCTTGCATCGCAGTAATGACCGCATGGCGGTTGGAGGCATTTGCCACCACCAGGTAGTCATCCTCGGCAAGTTTGTAGACGATCAGATCGTCAATGACCGAGCCATCCATTGAGCAAATTAGCGAGTACTTGGCCTGGCCGATTTTTAGGATGGCGATGTTGGAGACCAGGACCTGGTCTAGAAACTTGGTGGCCTCGGGGCCTCTCAGCCGCAACTCACCCATGTGGGAGATGTCAAACAGACCTGCGGAGGTTCTCACCGCGTGGTGCTCCGCTAAGTCTGAACCGTATCTAACTGGCATGTTCCAGCCGCCGAAGTCCGTGAAGCTGGCTCCCAGCGCTACATGCTCTTCATTGAGTGGTGTCGTAAGCACCACTCCACTCTACCCCTAAGAAAGGGCAGTTAATTTCTGCCTCAGGGCCTGATATTTCTCGGAAGTCTGGGAAACAATTTCTGGAGGCAAAGCCGGTGGTTCTCCGATCTGGTCCCAGTGTGCCGAAAGCCAGTTTCTGACAATTTGCTTGTCAAAACTTTGATCTCTAACTCCCTGCTCCCAGAGAGCCTTGTCCCAGTATCTGGAGGAATCCGGGGTAAGGACCTCGTCTCCCAGGGTCAGCAGATTGGTTTTGGGATCGTTTCCAAATTCAAACTTGGTGTCTGCAAGAATCAGGCCGGCCCGCTCCGCTAGGGCGCTGGCGGCAATAAAGATGCGCAGTGACTCATCCCTGAGCCGTTCGGCTACTGCCTTGCCGACCAGCTCTACGGTCTGCTCGTAGGTAATGTTCTCGTCGTGCTCACCCTGCTCGGCCTTGAAGGCGGGAGTGTAGATCGGGTGGGGGAGTCGGGCTCCAAACTCCAGACCCTCAGGTAGCGAGATTCCGCAAACCTTGCCGGTGGCCTGATATTCCTTCCAACCCGAACCCGAGAGGTAGCCCCGCACCACGCATTCCACCGGATACATCTGCAGTCGCTTGGCAACCATGGCTCGGCCCTGAACCGCTAGGGGAACCTCAAGTTCGCTACTGCGGTGGTTGGGAGTCTCGATTCGGTCAAACCACCAGTTGGTCATGGAGGTTAGGTTTTCCCCCTTGCCCGGAATCTCGGGCTGCAAAATGTGATCAAAAGCACTCACCCGATCGCTGGCAACAATCAGCACCAGGTGCGCAAAGTTTGGGTCCTCGGGGGCGTAGAGCTCCCTCACCTTGCCGGAGTAGATGTGCTTGAAACCCGCTAGCTCAATCACAGGGCAACCTTCAGGGCAATGTCGTGTCGGTAGTGGCCGCCCTCGAGGGTGATCCGCGCCATACCCTCGTAGGCCAGGGTTCTGGCCTGCTGGAAGCTGTTGGCAAAACCGACAACCGAAAGGACTCTGCCGGTTGGGCTGGCCTTGCAAACCTCAACACCTTCAACTTGCTCGGCAGCGCTGATGCCGGTAACTTCCCGGACCGGAGCGTTTTGCGAGGGGTAACCCTCCGAGGCCAGCACCACTGTCACCGCAACCTCGCTGGTGAATTCGGCGCTCGGCCCAACATCTAACCTTCCCGTGGCACTGCGCATCAGCAGGTCCGCCAGATTGGTCTTGAGCCGGCGCAGCACCACCTGGGTTTCAGGGTCGCCAAATCTCGCGTTGAACTCAATGACCTTGACGCCCTTGGAAGTGACAATCAGTCCGCAGTAGAGCAGACCGACAAATTCAGTTCCACGCCTGCGCATCTCATTGATCGTTGGCTGAGCAACCCGCTCGGTAATTTCTTCAATAAAGCCCTCTGGTAACCAGGGAAGAGGCGAGTAGGCTCCCATGCCTCCGGTATTCGGTCCCTGATCGCCATCCAGTGCGCGCTTGTAATCCTGAGCCGGGCTCAGAGGCATGACGCTCTTGCCATCAGAGAGGAAGAACAGTGAGACTTCTTGGCCATCCAAAAACTCCTCAACCAGCACCCCGCCATCGATGAATCTTTCAGCATGCTCCAGCGCGGCTTCGCGGTCTGAGGTGACAATCACTCCTTTGCCAGCGGCCAGGCCATCGGCCTTCACCACATAGGGGGCTCCGAGCAGGTCCATGGCGTTTTCTACCTCCGCCATTGAATTGCACTGCTGGGCCATGCCGGTTGGAACATCGGCTGCTGCCATGATCTCCTTGGCAAACTGCTTGCTGCCTTCAAGGGCAGCCGCCGCTTTATCTGGACCAAATACTGCTATCCCCTGAGCACGAAGTGCATCGGCAACTCCCGCAACCAGCGGTGCCTCGGGGCCGATGACGGCCAGGTCCACCTGCTCCGACAGAGCTAGCTTTGCGACCTCTAAAGAATCGGTTGCCACGATTTCGGGTCTGACCTCAACCTCTTTGGCAATCCACTCGTTGCCCGGTGCGCAAATAATGCTCTGGGCCGGGGTGCCGGTTCTGATCAGCGCCTTCACAATGGCGTGCTCTCTGGCACCTGAGCCAATAACGAGGATTTTCACCCTTCGAAGTTTAGCTTGGGCCGCCTCCTAGACTTATCGGTTGTGGAGAGCAAACAGGTAAGGCCAAAGACTGAGGGTTGGACCCAGCGCAAAGACGCCGAAGGTAAGCCGCTATTGCAGTTTGCCGAGGTAAAACGCGGCAAGCCTCCGGTTCACCTCGCTGACCTCTCTATAGGCGATAGAACTGAGCGAATCAAAGAGCTCGGCATTGCGGGGTTTAGAGCAAAGCAAATCTCCACCCACTACTTCACCCACTACAGCTCCGACCCCGAGACCATGACCGATCTGCCCAAAGAGGGCAGAGCAGAGTTGGTTTCCAAGGTTTTGCCACCGCTGCTAACCCAGGTCAAGCGGTTGCAAACCGATAAGGGCGACACCATCAAATTCCTCTGGAAGCTCTTTGACGGAGCACTTGTGGAGAGCGTTTTGATGCGCTACCCAAACCGCATTACGCTCTGCATTTCCTCGCAGGCGGGCTGTGGAATGAACTGTCCGTTTTGTGCCACTGGGCAGGCCGGGCTCACCAGAAACATGTCTGCGGCAGAAATTGTGGATCAGATTGTTCAGGCCAACCGCGCTATCCGCGCCGGTGAACTTGGAGCAAATCGCCATGAGGACGAGCGGGTTAACAACATAGTTTTCATGGGCATGGGCGAACCACTGGCGAACTACTCCAAGATCATGGACGCCATCAGAACCATGGTTGAGCCTCAACCCAACGGCCTTGGCATGAGTGCCAGACAGATCACGGTCTCCACGGTGGGGTTGGTACCCGGCATAGAGAAGCTGGCGCAAGAGGACCTGCCCCTAACCTTTGCCCTCTCGCTGCACGCCCCAGACGACAAACTAAGAGATGAGCTGATCCCGGTGAACTCGAAGTGGAAGGTCGATGAGGCTTTGGATGCTGCAAAGGCCTACTACGACAAGACCGGGCGCAGAGTCTCTATCGAATACGCGCTGATCCACAATATGAATGACCACGACTGGCGAGCTCAGCTTTTGGCAGACAAGCTCAATGACCGCGGCAAGGGTTGGGTGCACGTCAATCCAATTCCGCTGAACCCAACCCCGGGCTCCATCTGGACCTCCTCAACGAAGGAGCAGATCAACTCTTTCATTGACATCCTGGACCGCAACGGCATCCCCACCACGCTTCGCGACACCCGCGGCAAGGAAATTGATGGGGCCTGCGGGCAGCTAGCGGCTGCCAACTAGCAATTTCTGTCTAGACCCCCTAGACTAAATGCATGAATCCCGAATCAATTCGTTTTGGCCTTGATACCTTCGGCGATATGTCACTGGATGACAGCGGCAATCCAAAGTCAGCCGGGCAGGTCATTAGAGATGTGGTTGAGCAAGCCAAGCTGGCGGATGAACTCGGCCTCGACAGCTTCAACATCGGCGAACACCACCGCGATGACTTTGCAGTTTCCTCCCCGGACACCGTCTTGGCTGGAATCGCTACCGTAACCAAAAACATCAAACTCGGATCCGGCGTGACGGTCTTGTCCTCTGAGGATCCGGTTCGGGTGTACCAGGCCTTCGCAACCATCGACGCGCTGTCCGGCGGTAGGGCTGAGATCACCGCGGGACGCGGTTCCTTCATCGAGTCCTTCCCGCTCTTTGGCTATGAACTAAATAACTACTCAGAGCTCTTCGAGGAGAAGCTCGAGTTGTTGGTGGAACTACTCAAGGAAAAGCCGGTCACCTGGTCCGGCACCATGCGCGCGGCACTTAACAACCAGGAGGTTTACCCCAAGACTGAGTCGGGAGCCATGCCGCTGCGCGTTGGCGTTGGCGGATCACCAGACTCGGTGATCCGAGCTGCCCGCCTCGGGATTCCAATGGCACTTGCAATCATCGGTGGCGACCCGGCGAGGTTTGCGCCATTTCGCAAGCTGTATTCGGAGGCCCTGGAGAAGTTTGGCCGTGAGCAGTTACCAGTTTCGATCCACTCCCCGGGTCACCTTGCAGATACTGACGAGCAGGCAGTCGAAGAGCAGTGGCCGCACTACCAGGAGATGTTCGGCCGGATCGGCCGGGAGCGCGGTTGGGGTCCGACCACCAAGATGCACTTCATCTCCGAGGTCAACGGTGGGTCGATGTATGTCGGTTCACCGGAGACCGTTGCCAGAAAGATCGTGCACGCAATTCAGAGCGTCGGTGCCAATCGTTTCGACTTCAAATACGCCAACGGGCCGATGCCGCACTCCAAGTTGATGCACTCTATTGAGCTCTACGCAACCAAGGTGGTGCCCAGGGTTAGAGAGCTTTTAGCTCAGGGCTAGCCCGGGACTTTTGTCCCAAAATGTTCGAACTTGTTCGTTTCTGTCTATTTGTGATTATTTCGTTATGTTAATGGTCTATTGAGCCAATTTTTGCGAGCTATCCTCATACCAAAGTCCATCTACAGGAGGTTCAATGTTGAACAAAATCGCCGGTCACCAGGTTGACCGTCGTCTGCTTCTCAAAGGCGCTGCAGCTGGTGGCCTAGGTATTGCAGGCGCCACAATGCTGGCTGGTTGCGCCCCAGGGTCATCCGGTCCAATTTCCTTCGGTGCTCGCACCGTTGACGAGTCTCCAACCATCCAGCTAAAGGGATTGGTTGACGCCTACATTGCCAAGACTGGCAACGAGGTTACCTACAACGCAACTGAGTCAAACGCCTTCCAGAACAACCTCTCGCAGTACCTTCAGGGAACTCCTGACGACTGCTTCCAGTGGATGGCCGGCTACCGCATGCAGTTCTTCGCAGAGCAGGGACTACTCGTAGACCTCTCTGACGTCTGGAACGAGATCGGTGACCAGTACAACGAGTCCTACAAGATTGCAGCAACCGGTCTTGACGGCAAGCAGTACTTCGTGCCACAGAGCTGGTACCCATGGGGTCTGCACTTCCGCAAGTCCACCATGGCTGAGATCGGCATGAACCCAGAAGACCTATACAACTGGGATGACTTCATGGGTGCTCTCGGTGAGTTGAAGGCAAAGGGCCTAATCGGTCTAGCCTCAGCTGACAAGGGTGGCTGGGAAGCAATGGGAACCTTCGACATCCTGAACGCCCGCATCAACGGCTACCAGTTCCACGTTGACCTGCTTGCAGGCCGCGAGAAGTGGACCGATGACCGAGTCAAGGAAGTCTTCCGTCACTGGGAGATGCTGCTGCCATACATGAACACCAACGTGCTTGACCTGGAGTGGGACGGCGCAATGCAGCTGCTGCTTCAGAAGCAGGCTGGATTCTTCTTCAACGGTTCATGGTTCGGCGCAAACTTCCTAGAGCAGAGCCAGGAAGACTACGACGACCTATGGATCGTGCCATTCCCAGAGATCAACCCTGACTACGCTCGCGACACCATCGATGCTCCTATCGACGGCTTCTGCGTAGCGAAGAACGGTGCGAACAATGAGGGCGGCAAGGACCTAGCCAAGTTTGCCGGAGACATGGAGGGTGTTCAGGCCATGCTTGACACCGGTATCCCAATGACCTCCGCTAACAACGGTCAGGACCGCTCCAGCTACGACGCCTTCCAGACTCAGCAGCTTGCTGTTATGAACGAGGCCAAGTACATCACCCAGTTCCTAGACCGCGACACCCGCCCTGACTTTGCCGGCCCAATTGTTGGACCTGCATTCCAGAGCTGGTTCAAGGACCCATCCTCAACCGACTCGATCCTTGAGTCGCTGCAGTCGCAGTGGGATGCTCTACCTGCTCTTTAAGCAGTAAACGCAATTAGAAATCAGTGAAGAGTATGGCGGCGACGGAGACAACTAAGTCACGTCGCCGCCGTACCTTTTCTGGCAGGGACAAGGTAACCCTCGGATTCTTCATCGGAGTCCCAACCTTCATTCACATCGCGCTGGTTTGGTTTCCGGCGCTCGCCACCATTTTTCTCTCTTTCACCTACTGGACAGGTATCCACATCTCGGATATCCAGTGGGCCGGGTTGGCAAACTACGAAAACATCTTTTTTGAAACCCCCAGGTTCTGGGAGGCCGTTCGAGTCAACGTAATTTGGTTGGCTTGGTTCGCATTGATCGCCACCCCGCTGGGCATCTTGCTGGCCTATCAAATTGACCGCGAGATCCGCGGCCACACTTTTTACCAGTCCGCCTACTACCTGCCGGTTGTCCTTTCACTAGCGGTAATCGGAATCATCTGGAACTTCCTGCTTCGCCCCGACGGTTTTGTGAACGGGCTAATGGGGTTGCCCATTTCGGAGGCAATTTCCTTCTTTGGCGATGACCGCTACAACCTCTGGGTGATCTTGGTCATGGCTTCCTGGCGCCACATCGGCTACATCATGCTGCTTTACTTAGCTGGCCTAAAGGCAATTGACATGACGCTGCGCGAGGCAGCCGCGATTGACGGTGCGACTGAGTGGGAAACCTTCAAGAAAGTAATTTTCCCTGCGATGGGACCTGTCAACATCATCGTGATCGTGATCACCATCATCGAGTCCCTCAGGGCCTTCGACATGGTTTACATCATCTACGGTGGGCGCGGTGGTTTGCCCATTCTGGGAGTGCTGGTCTTTGAAAACATTGCCGGAGAGGGAGCCTCCATGAAGGGTGCTGCCTACGCGGTAATTTTGTTCTTGCTTTCGATTGTCCCGATCATCGCTTACCTCCAGCAGCAGTTCAAGGAGGATGTCCGATGACCTCGGTTGTGAAAGACAAGAAGACCAAGAACTCGCAAATCATCAAAGATCGCATCATCTCGGTCTTCATTGGAATCTTTGCTCTGGTTTGGCTCTTCCCGATCGTCTGGACGCTGTTTTCCTCGCTTCGCCCCTACAAGGACATTCGTGCCAACGGCCTACTGTCTTGGCCGAGCGAACTGAACTTCGACAACTACGTTGACGCTATTGAGCGCATGGACTTGGCGCGCTACTTCTACAACACCGCGATCATCACCATTCCGGCAGTCTTCCTCACCCTGTTCTTCGGTTCTCTGCTGGCCTTTGTGGTGACCAGATATTCATTCAAATTCAACGTTGCGATGCTGCTGCTCTTCACAGCCGGAAACATGCTCCCCGCCCAGCTGGTGTTTATCCCGGTATTCAAGATGTATTTGGCCATCGGTGATTTGGTTGGCGATCGCAGGATCTTGTATGACTCCCCGTGGGGCGTGGTGTTGATTCACGTTGCCTTCCAGATGGGCTTTGCCACCTTCGTCCTCAGCTCCTACATGAAGACGATTCCAAAAGAGATTTCAGAGTCGGCAATGGTTGACGGGGCTTCCGTGTTCACCCACTTCTTCCGAGTCATGCTGCCGCTACTTAGACCGCCGCTGGCTTCGCTCGGTGTGCTGATGACCACCTGGATCTACAACGACTTCTTCTGGGCGCTGGTTCTTATGTCCACCGACAGCAAGCGACCAATCACCTCGGCACTTGGTCGACTGCAGGGTGAGTTCGTAACCGACTACAACCTGCTGGCAGCTGGAGCCATGATTGCAGCCGTTCCAACGCTTTTGGTTTTCTTTGTGCTGCGCAAGCAGTTTGTCTCGGGTCTGACCCTGGGCGCCACCAAGGGCTAAGCGCTCACCAAAACCGCTTCGTAGCCTCGCAACACAAAGGTTTGGCGTCGCTTTGGCTCGCTAACCAATTCAATGTTTGGAAACCTTCGCATCACCATGGGTAGTGCGGTGGTCATTTCCATTCGAGCCAGAGGCGCTCCAATGCAGAAGTGGATGCCGGCTCCGAAACCGATGTGAGGGTTTGGATCTCTTTTTAGATCGAGCGACTCAGCATCTCTAAAGACGCTCTCATCTCGATTCGCACTCCCCAGTAGTGCCGCAATCTTCTGCCCCTGCTCAATCACCACGCCGCCGACTTCAGTGGTTTGGGTCGCGGTTCTTTCAAACAGGTGCAGCGGGGCATCGAACCTTAAGAATTCATCCACTGCGGTGGCGGCGAGTTCCTCAGGCTGCGTGAGCAGCAAGTGCATTTGCTCGGGGGTGTTTAGCGCCGCCACAAAGCCATTACCGAATCCATTCACGCTTGCCTCGTGCCCGGCATTGAGAAGCAGTACGCAGGTTGCAATCAGCTCGTGAGCGTTGAGCTTTTCGCCGTCTTCCTCGACTGCGGCCAGTTCAGAAATCAGATCCGTTCCAGGGTGCTGTTTTCTCTCGACCATGAGGCTGTGGACATAGTCAGCAAATTCGCTCGAGGCCCGCTGGGCCGCTAACTTGTCTTCCTCACTGGGTGAAACCTCATACATCTTGACAATCGCTTGCGACCAAGGTCTCAGCAGGTGTTCCTCCTGGGCGGGAAACCCGAGCATTGAAGCAATGACTCTAACCGGAAGCGGTTCGGCAAAATCTGCGATCAGGTCAAAAGACCCACCGGCAAGTTTCTCTCGAGCATCATCGAGCAGCTGGTTTGTGATGCGCTCAACATCCGGCCGCATCTGCTCGATGCGCTTTGGGTTGAACGCCTTCATAACCAGTGAGCGAAGCCGAGTGTGCTTGGGAGGCTCGGAGTCCAAAATTGAGTCCGCGTGCAACCAGTTAAAGGTATCCCACTGTTCGGCCGGAGCCTTGGGTTCAAAGATTCGTCCCAACGAGCGGTTTCGCAGCACCGCATTCGCATCCGAGTAGGTGGCGGCTAGGAAGACTCCCAGCTCTTCACTCCAAATCGGTCTTTGGTGTGAGCGCAGCTCTTTGAGCGCCGGGTAGGGATCTTGAACGAACTCTGGATCTTGGAAACTAAGCATTTTTTGGAAGCAGTTTGATTTTTTCTATGGGGAGGCGGTCAGCTTTGAAGGTATTGACCTTGTCATCGGAGGGGTAGCCCAACGCAATCCCACATAGCAGGTTGTAATCCTTGGGGATGTTGAATTCATCTCGAATTGGCTTGGCCCACAGAGCAGTTGCACCCTGGGCACAGGTGCCGAGTCCGTGAGCGTGGGCAGAGAGCATAAGGTTCTGCATCATTAGTCCGGCATCCGATACCGAGTATTCCCCCAGGCCGCGGTGGGTGAAAATAAACAGTGACACCGGGGCTCCGAAAAATTCGTAGTTCCTCCCCCACTGGGCTCTTCTAGCCTCATGGTCATCTCTTGCAATTCCCAACAGACCGTAGAGCTCTGCTCCAACCCTCGCGCTTCTCGGCTTGAGTTCCGCCGGGTATTTTCGGTTGACCTTGTAATCGCTCTGCGGCAGCCCGTACCTGGTGATAAAGATTTTGATCTTGCCCCAGAGTCCTCCGGCCAGCGCCTTAGCGGCGCTGTCCCAGCGGTTTAGGAGCTCTGTTGAGATTCGATCTCTGGCCTGACCCGAGGCAACCGCAACCAGATAGGGTCGAGTGTTAGACCAGGAAGGGGCCGTCATGGCGTCGGTCAAAAGTTGATCGATTAGCTCCTGAGGAACCGGCGTTGGAAGGAAGTCTCGAGTGGTCCTGCGAGAGGCTACAAAGCTACGCCACTGCTCGGCGGTGAGGTTTTCGGGCACCTCACCACACTACGCTAAAAACCCAGTTCGACCCGGCTCTGCGAGAACTCGGTAGCGGTTCCGGTGAAGGTAAAAATCAGTGAGTTTCTGCCCTTGGGTTTGAGCTCTAACCAAATCTTCATGCCCTCGCGGAGTTTGTTCTCCGGGCTGTAGATTTTGGCCCAAACCTCTCGCTTGCCCTCAAGCCTGCCGTGGTTTATCACCTGATAGGTGACGGTGGTTGCGAACTCATTTTCAACCAGGGTTGGCTCGCTGAGAACCTCCAGGCCATCGAGCTCTTCGATGCTGCCCCAGGACTGCTGAGGGTAGTAAACGGTCTTGCCAAGTTCGAGCTGTGAGACCTCGCGCCGGTTTGCCTCAAGTTGAAATTGAAAGCCCAGGGGAATCAGGCTGATTATTGAGAGCACTACTCCAACCAGCATGCTCACTCTTTGCCCCTTGGGGGTGAGTAACCACGGTCTTTTCATGCTGCCTCTGCTCTATCGGATAAACGCTAGTGCTTGAGCCACGCAAGTGTTCCCAGGCGGTAAAATATTCTTTCACCCTACAAACAGTGGTCGTGAATTCCGCCAGAGGAGCTCACCTCAGCCGGAATAGCTTTCGTAACTGATTAGAACCAGAGGGTAATCTCAAGTGATCAAAATCCACTCCGATGTTCAAGATGCCTTGAACAGCAACCGTCCCGTTGTAGCGCTGGAATCCACCATCATCTCCCACGGACTGCCAAGGCCTCGAAACCACGAGGCAGCGCTTGAATTCGAGCAGATTCTGAGGGACAAGGGCGTGGTTCCGGCAACCATTGCCGTGATCAACGGCGTTCCAAACATTGGTTTGGACGAAGCCGCCCTGGATGTAATTGCAAACCAAGACATAGCCAAGGCGTCGGTCCGCGATTTGCCCATTCTCGCTGCCAAGGGTCTTTCCGGGGCAACCACGGTTGCCGCCACAGCATTTTTGGCTGCCAAGGCCGGGATTCGAGTCTTCGCCACCGGCGGACTGGGCGGTGTGCACCGCGGAGCAAATGAAACCTTTGACGAGTCGGCAGACTTGACCATCGTTTCTCAGGTTCCGGTGGCAGTGGTTAGCGCCGGAGTAAAGAGCGTGCTAGACATTGCGGCAACGCTGGAGCGCTTGGAAACCTTGAGTGTCCCAGTCATCGGATACAAAACCAACATCTTCCCAAGTTTCTGGTTGGAAAAATCAGACTTCACACTCGAGTACCAGGCGGATTCCGCTGAGGAAATTGCCCGAATCATGCAGGCACGCTCAAGCCAGGGCGGCATCGTGGTTGCTAATCCAGTGCCAACTGAAAAGGCCTGGGAAAAGCAAGAGCATGACCGGGTGCTGGCAACCGCCTTTGCTGCTGCCGAGGCTGCTGGAGTAAGGGGTAAGGATGTCACGCCGTTCCTACTTCAGTACATCGTCGAAGCCTCGGGCGGCAAGAGCCTCGAGGTGAATCTCGATTTGGCACGAAACAACGTTTCGGTGGCTGCCGATATCGCAACCGCGTGGTGCCGACTCTAAATGCCAAAGGTGCTGGTCATTGGCGATGTGATTGATGACATTTTGGTTCGCCCGGTTGGGCTGATTCGAAATGACACCGACACCACAAGTGAGATAACCAGTGCTCCCGGGGGTTCGGGGGCTAACTTTGCCTGCTGGCTTGCAAGCCTGGGTGTTGAGACTCACTTCGTTGGCAGGGTTGGGCAAGCGGATCTGGAGCGGCACTCTGAATCTCTCGCTGCCTTTGGTGTGATCCCTCACCTGCAATCGGATTCGATTCACCAAACCGGCAAGATTGTGGTTTTGGTCGAGGGTCAAACCAGGTCGTTTCTAACCGATCGCGGAGCCAATAAATACCTTGACCTAAACCAAATTGACCTTGAGTGGTTTGGTGATGCGCTTTACATTTCCGGTTATTCCGTTTTGGATCAGGCGGCCAAAGATCTCAAGAGTCTGTTTGAGAGAGCAAGGCCTGGGCTGGTGGTTTGTGACCCGGGATCCGCCGGCTACATTGCCGACCACTCGGTACTGGAATTTCTAAACAGACTCGAAGGCGTGGACCTTGTAACGCCCTCGCTGGAAGAGGGCAGAATTCTCACGGCCGAGTCAGCACCATCGGTCATCGCGGGTTTGCTGGCAAGGAGATTCCCGATGGTCGCTTTGACTCTTGGTTCAGTTGGTGTTCAGCTGTCGCAAGGTGAGGAGACCGAATTGGTCGAGGCGATCCCAGCAGACATAGTTGACGCCACTGGCGCAGGCGACGCCTTTGCGGCGAAGTTGTTGGAGCAGATTCTTGGAGGCAACAGCCTGAGCACATCCGCCCAAGCAGCTGTTAGGTTTGCCGCCAAAGCGGTCACGGTTGTTGGCGGTAGGCCAACCTCTAACTAGTTTGACTTAGCGTCAAACTCCTGCAGGATGGCCGCGGTTCCAGAGGCACCAACCCTGGTGGCGCCAGCCTCAACCATGTCGATTAGCTGATCCAAAGTCCTGATGCCGCCCGAAGCTTTGACCCCGAGCTCTGGGACGGTTGTGGCCATGAGCTTGACGATCTCAGGGGTGGCTCCGCCGGAGGCAAACCCGGTGGAGGTCTTCACGTAGTGAGCACCGGCTGCCCTGGACAATTCGCAAGCTCTGACAATTTGGTCATGCGTGAGCTCTGAAGTCTCCAGGATCACCTTCACCAGCGCGCCCTGGGCAGCTTCCACAACGGCGGCTATGTCGCCTTGAACCTGAGCATCGAGACCTTCGATCAGGTGACCGTAGTGGATGACCATGTCGATTTCGGTGGCCCCTTGAGCCACGGCAAGTTTGGTCTCAAAAGCCTTTACGGCAGTCTCATTGGTTCCGTGTGGGAACCCCACCACAGTTGCCAGCCCCAGTGCGGAATCGCCCAGGAGCTGCTTGGCGAGGGTCAGGTCTGAGGGCCTAAAGCAAACTGCCGCCACGTTGGCCTCCAAGGCAACTTCTACCGCCTTTTCAATATCCTTTGCGGAGGCCGCGGGTTTTAGCACGGTGTGGTCGATGTAGCTTGCGATTTGTTCGCGGGAAAAGCCTCGGTAGGTCATGAGCTAAGTCTAGAAGCTGGGCTTGGGGGTGGAATCCGGCAGAAACCTTATTCCCGTGAGATCCTCACTGGTTTTCCACAGCGCCGCAGAGATTTGTAAGTTTCTACTGCGTCGAGACCCTCGGATGTTTTTTGGGTCGCCCCAGAGTTCAAATTTGGGACCGATGAAATCTCCAGATTTCAGATTCGCATCCACCGCCGCCAGGATTTGGGACCTAGCACCGGTCTGAGCATCTTGCGCCATGGGATCAAGTGGGTGGGGGAAGTTTGCCTGCAGACCGGTTCTGGCCCAGCCGGGGTGAGCAGCTATGGACTTCACCTTTGAGCCGGTGAGCCTAGCCCGCAGATCTAGTTCCCTGGCGAAATACAGGCAAGCGAGCTTGCTGTCCGCGTAGCGCTGCCAACGGTTGTAGCTGGCAGGGTTAGAGCCTCGGATTTCTTCGATGCTGGCGGTATTGATTTTGCCTTTTCGGTGCACCACCGAGCTCAGAGAAATCACCCTTGGGTCTCTAGCCTCATTGAGCCTTCCCCAGAGCAGGGCGGTGAGCAGGAAGTGCCCGATGTGGTTGGTGGCCATCTGGGATTCGATGCCCTCGATGGAAAGCGAAAAATCTGGTCCCATCAGCCCGGCGTTATTCATGAGAACATCCACTGGTTGATTCACGTGGTTGGCAAATTCACGCACGGTGTCAAGGTTTGAGATGTCTAGCACCACCTCGCGAATTTGCAGGTTGGGGTATTGCGACCTCAGCGAATCCGACACGTTTATAAGGCGCTGCGCCCCGCGGGCAATCAGAGTCAGGTCATAGCCCTTCTCAGCCAGAGCGTTGGCCGAGGCCAAACCAAGGCCAGAGCTGGCACCGGTAATGATTGCGTGGGGATTCACACCAAGAAGTTACCTCAAAAGGTCTGGATAAACTAATGGAATACCGCTCGAAGCAGGCTAATTTGAAGCTCCCCACGTCCTTGATGCTCAAATTAGGCATACCCCAGATCATCGGTTGGGGCTCGGGGTTCTACCTACCTGCGATTTTGGCTGTCCCTATTTCCGCTTCCCTCGGCATAAGCCAGGACATCTTCTTCTGGGCATTCACGCTCTCGCTTTTGGTTGCAGGCCTGGTTGGACCGAGGGTCGGCAGGGCCATAGATCGATTCGGTGGTCGAAGAGTTATGCCGATTGGCAATATCGTCTTTGCCGCTGGTTTGAGTCTGATGGCAATGTCCTCTGAGGTTTGGATGCTGTTTGCCGCCTGGATGATTACCGGACTCGGAGCCTCGGTTGGAAACTACGACGCAGCTTTCGCGACCGCCGTTCGGCACCTCGGGCAAAAAGCCAATCCGGTAATTGCTGGAATTACTCTGTTTTCTGGCTTTGCATCCAGCATCTCTTGGCCACTCACCAGTTATCTGCTGGCTGAATTTAGCTGGCAGAGTGCAGTTTGGTTCTGGGCCGCCATGCACATTTTTGTTGCCATGCCGATTCACCTTTCGCTTCCGAGGGTTGAAACCCGTGAGGTTCCCGCGGTCACCGGGCCAATCAAAAAAGTTATGCGGCGCAGGTTCAAGCTCGATCCGCTCACCTTGGTATTTGCCCTGATTTTTGCCCTGGAGGGCTTCATCGTGACGGGTATCAACACCACGCTTCCGGTTTTGGTTGGGGGATTGGGCGCGGACACCAACTTGGTGCTGTTGGCCTCGGTGGTGTTGGGCCCAGCTCAGGTGCTGTCTCGGGTTCTGCTGATGCTGGTTGGAAAGTACTTGGGACCGATGCAGATAGCCGGGATATCAATAGTCGCTCACCCGCTGGGCGTCGCTCTCCTGATGATTTTTGGTGAGGGTGCAATTTTGTGGTTTGTAATACTTCAGGGAGTTGGAGTTGGCCTGAACCCGTATGTTCGAGGATCACTGCCGCTTCTATTCTTTGGTTCCGATCGCTACGGCCAGCGCCAGGGCTACATCATGATGCCATCCAAGATTGTTTCGGCGCTCAGCCCGACGCTGATCACCGCCATGCTCATTGTCAGCGCTCAGCTGGCTGTGACGGTCAGCATGGCGGTTGGTGCCATGGCCCTGGTACTACTGGTTCTGCTCAGCACGCTGCATCGCAGGCGGAGTGCGGTTGACCCGCAGTTCAGCGCCGCATCAGGTCTTGAGAATTAGCACTTTCAACCCAGGCCTCTAAACCGCTCCAGCGTCCCCAGCCATCATCGAGGGAAAAGTGGCCCGCGCCGGGGAACAGCGTGGACTGGATATTGAGGCCCCGGTAAAAATCAATGCCGTTGGGCTGCCAGCGATCTTGGTCGCTTGCAACTGCCGATACATCACTGCCCCATTGAAGAACTGCCTCAGCAAGCCCGGGGACTGAGAAGTTCATGGGTTCCCCCTCGATTCCGGAGGCATCAGAGGTCATCACCGGATCTGGAATTGCCACCAGTAAAACTCGATCAAAGGGCCTATTGAAGAGGTTGGTCATCGCACCGTGGAGCCAATTGATGGTCCCGAGCGAGTGGGCGATTGCAATCTTTTCTCCTCCGTCAACCTCATCCATCATGTTGGCCTCCTGACGAAGAAGCTCTTGCCAGTCATTGGGGTTTGGGGTGTCGGGGTTGGGAAACTGCGGATACCAAACCTGGTGGCCCTGGGTTCTGAGTGCAGCGGCAGTAATTCTGAGCCAGTGACCCTCTGGCCGCTTGTTGGTCCAACCGTGTAGCAGAAGTACTTTCTTCACGGTAAAAGGTTAGGTGAAGTTATCCACAGTCTTCAATCGGCACTTACTTAGCTAGCCTTAGCTAAGTTACAATTCACTCATGACCTACGTTTTCAATATGCACGAGGCCAAAAGCAAGCTCTCCAGGTTGATCGAACTTATGGAGAGCGGTGAAGAGGTGATTTTGGCTCGCGACGGCGTTCGGGTTGCACGGCTGACCCCCGAGACAAAAACACCAAGGCCCAAACTTGGAGAATTTATCCCCATAATTCCTGAGCTAACCGGCAGCGAGAACCTCTCGCGGCCTGGAGTGGGCTGGGAGGAAAACCTTTCCCGCAAGAATCAGATGCTTTTGGAGCTTCTGGCCAAGGAGAGTAATGAGCAGCCTGCTGCTTGACTCAAACGCCCTGATCGCATACTTGGCCAACTCGCGAAAGATCGGGCCAAAGACCAGGGCCCTTCTGGATCGAAGTGAGCTGCACTTTTCCTCACTCAGCTTGGCTGAGCTTAGGTTGAAAGAAGCCCGAATCATTGGTTTTCGACTTGGTTTCGGAGCGAAGACTCTTGTGAAACTGGGTTTCAGGGAGATTCCCTTTACGGCAGCAGATTTAGAAGGACTTGTGCAGTTGCCAACCAGGGACCCCTTTTACATTCTGCTGTTTGCTCAGGCCAAAAACCGAGGGCTAACCTTCGTCACGGCAGATCTAGAAATTGTTGAGGCTGGACTCAGCAATGTGATTGATTTGACCAGCTAGGAAGCCATGGGGTCGGCAATGCCGACGTAAACGGTCTCCAGGTACTCTTCGATTCCCTCGAGGGAACCCTCGCGGCCTAAACCGGATTGCTTTACGCCACCAAACGGTCCGGCCGGATTGGAGACCAAGCCGGTGTTCAGTCCAAACATTCCGGTTTCTAGGCGCTCGGCCAACCTCAGTCCACGGTTGAGGTCCTTGGTGAAGGCGTAGGCAACTAGACCATATTCGGTGTTGTTTGCCATCTGAACCGCCTGGTCCTCGGTGCTGAAGGTGCAGATGGGAGCGACCGGTCCAAAAATCTCATTCTGCAAAATTTCACAGCTCTCGGGCACTGAGACCAGCACGGTTGGTGGATAAAAGAATCCTTCACCCTCGGGGATTGCACCACCGGTCAGTAGCTTCGCACCCCGGTCAGTGGCGTCTCTAACTAGGGCGTGGATCCCACTGCGAGACTTTTCATCAATTACCGGACCGATGTTGGTACCCTCACCAACCCCTCGACCCACCTTGAGGTTCGAGAAGCGGGCAGCGAGTTTCTCGGAGAACTCCCCAGCCACCGACTCGTGGACGATGAAACGGTTTGCTGCGGTGCAGGCCTCTCCCATGTTGCGAAGTTTGGCCAACATCGCGCCCTCCACGGCGGCATCAACGTCGGCATCCTCAAACACCAGGAACGGTGCGTTGCCGCCAAGCTCCATGGAGACCCTGAGCACCTGCTCTGCAGCGTCGGCAATCAGTCGTTTGCCAACCGGCGTTGAGCCGGTGAAGGAGAGTTTTCTCAGCCTGGCATCTTTGACTATTGGACCGGTTACCTCCGAGACTCGAGAGGTCTGAATCACGTTCACGACTCCGTCCGGGACACCTACCTCTTCCAAAACCTTGGCGAACAGCAGAGAGGTCAGCGGAGTCAGCGCAGCTGGTTTCAGAATTGAGGTGCAGCCTGCGGCGATTGCGGGCCCAATCTTTCGGGTCGCCATAGCAAGCGGGAAGTTCCACGGGGTAATCAACAGGGCTGGTCCAACCGGTTTCTTGAGGACCATTAGTCGGTTTTTACCATCTGGAGCAGTCTGGTAGCGACCGTTGACGCGAACCGCCTCCTCAGAGAACCAGCGCAGGAATTCGGCTCCGTAGGCAACTTCACCCTTGGCCTCTAGGAATGGCTTTCCCATCTCGAGGCTCATCAGAATGGCAAAGTCATCCTGCATGGAAATCAATTTTTCGAAGGCCGCTCTCAGCAGCTCGGCTCTGACTCTGGGTGCGGTCTTCGCCCAGCTGGCCTGGGTCTGATGCGCCGCATCGATTGCCAGCTGACCGTCTTCGTAGGAGGCATCGGAGATGGTCTTTAGGACTTTTCCGGTTGCCGGATCGTGGACCTCAAAGGTTTTATTGTCGCTGGCATCCCGCCAAACACCGTTTATGTATAGCTGGGTGGGGACTAGGTCTAGAACTCTTTTTTCATCGGCTGGGGTAATCAACTGCCACTCCTTTGTGCCCCTATATCCTGCCACTTCAGACGCAGTGAATTCACCACTACAGACACGGAGCTAAATGCCATGGCCGTACCAGCCAGTAGCGGGTTCAATAGTCCCAGGGCTGCAAACGGAATCAGCAGGACGTTGTAGCCAAAAGCCCAGCCCAGATTTTGCAGAATGTTGCGATGTGTTCTTTTGGCGAGCTTCAGGGCAAAGGCAATTGAGTTCGGATCATCATCCAGAATGGTTATCGCGCTGGCAGCCTGAGCCGCGTGGGCTCCCGATCCCATTGCAATTCCAACGTCTGCAGCACTCAGGGCCGCAACATCGTTGATGCCATCGCCAACCATTGCGGTCACTTCGTCGGCAGCCTTCAGTAGATCAAGCTTTTCCTCTGGAGATACCCCACCTCGGAAGCTATCCATGCCAAGTGATTCCGACACAAATTGGACCCTGGCGCTTTGATCGCCCGAGAGCAACATGGTTTCAAGCCCCATCTCTTGAAGCTTGGATACGGCCTGCTTGGCTCCGGGTCTAATTTCATCGCTAAGTTCAATTAGCGCATGCGCCCAACCCTCCCAAGCCACCACAACCAAGGTGTTGGGACCGGCAAGCACTAGAGCCTCGTCAAGTTCTACCTGGTTTGTGTACTGCCCAGGTTTTTCAACGCTGACCTTAAGACCATCTACCATTCCCACAGAACCTTGGCCCGCTATCTCTCGGGTTTCGCTGGCTGCCAGTGAATCATCAAGCTGAGCAATCGCCAGCGCCACAGGGTGCTTTGAACTGCGTTCTACAGCAGCCGCCATGGCGATGGCGCGTTCTTTCGAAACCCCACCCAACCCGATGGCTGAAACTACCTTGAGCTTGCCATCGGTGAGGGTGCCGGTCTTATCAAAAACCACCCTGGTCACCTTTGAGAGAAGGCGAAGGGAGTCTGGGTTTCGAATCACAATCGAGCGCTTGGTGCCAACCGAGGTTGCAACCACCAGGGACATCGGAACTGCGATTCCCAGCGCACACGGACAAGCAATTACCAGTACGGCAATTGCTGCTTGAACGGCAAAGTCCAACTCAGCCCCGAAAGCTAACCAGAGCAGCAGAGTTACTAAAGCAATCACGATCACAGCTGGCACAAAAACACTCGAGATGCGATCGGTTAGCGAGGCCAACTTGGTTTTCTGGGCGGTAGCCTCCCGAACCAGGTCGGCGATGCGGCTTAGTCGCGAAACCGAAGCACTGCCGAGAGCCTCAATTTCGATTTCTCCGCCCACAACTGTGGTTCCGGCGCTTAGGGTGTCGCCCGCTTTGAACTGCGCCGGGAGCGATTCTCCGGTGAGGGTCGAGGTATCGAGCTGTGCGAAATCGGACATCAAAGTTCCATCAACGGGCAGTCGCTCCCCGAAGGCAATTAGGACTCGCATCCCCTTCTTCACCTCGGAGGATGCAATCACCTCGCGATTGCCATCGCGAATGATGGTTGCAGTTTCGGGGATGGCTGCTAACAGTGCCCGAACCGAATCCGTCGCGCTGCGCCTGGCTCTGACCTCAATGAAACGTCCGAAAAGCACAACGGTTGGAACTACCGCGGCAACCTCAAAGTAGTTGTGGGTGTGGCCCTGGGCGATTAGGTAGACGCTGTAGCCGTAGGCCACCAGAGAACCCAGTGACACCAGGGTGTCCATGGTGGTGTCCAGGTGGCGGAGGTTTTTGACTGCAGCGCTGTGGAATGGGTAGGCAACGTAGGCCAAAACTACGGTGGCGGCCGCCCAAACCACCAGGTGCGATCCCTCAAACTTCAGCTGCTCGACCATTCCCAGCAGCATCGCCAGGGTGGAGAGTAACCCACCCACCCAGAGCCTTGGCAAAAGCGAACTAAGTTCAGACCTACCCTCACCAACCTGGTAGCCGGCACTTGTAACGGCACTCTTGATGGTGTTTAGGTCAACCGGGGTGCTCAGCTGCAGGTGAGCTTTTTCAGTAGCAAAGTCAACGTATGCGGTAACCCCGGATACCCGATTAAGATTCTTCTCCACCCGCCTGGCACATGCCGTGCAGGTCATTCCCTCGATATCGAGTTCGAGAAGTTCAGGTTTAGGCATTCAGCTCGATAAATTCGGTCGCGGTGTAGCCAGCTTCGGCCACGGCCTCGGAGAGTTGCTCGTTGCTCACGCCCTCAGCCTCAACGACTGCGTTACCTGCCGTGTGGTCAACCTTGACGCTTATGACACCTTCGAGGGTTGCCAGCTCGTTGGTGATGGTCATGGCGCAGTGCCCGCAGGTCATTCCGTCAATTTTGATTTCTAGCTTGGTCACTCGTGCTCCCTGTGGTTGTAGTTGCAGACATCTCCTGAGCAAAGCCTAGGTTTGTCTTTGGAAAATTTCATGTGAATCCAGCATCCCGCGCAAAAACCAAAGGCGGCTTCGGCAAATAGCAAAGATAAACAGAGCCCACACCACGCCAGCACAATCTCATTTCGAATGCCTAGCCAACCCATCGCGAAGCAGGCGATTAGAACCATCACAAATCCAATGGCCCAGGCGGTTTGTTTGGGTTTTGCATCCACCCATTCCGGGCGCTGGTTTCTGACGAGGAGGTCTGATATCACCAGGCTTGGGGTAAAGCGCTGACCGGCAAAAAGCCTGAGGAACATGTCGAACATGAACACTGCACCAAAGAATCTCATGAGAGAAAAATCCCCGGTGGTGAATGCGATTAGCCAGCCGGCAAAACCGAGCACAAAGAGCAGTCCAGCCGCTCCGCGAATAGCTCGCTCGTTGAATACCGGAAAGTCATATTCCTGAATCAGCACCCCAAATGAGGTGTGTTTAGGCGCTGAAGAGTTCGGCAATTCGGTTCCAGCGTTCTTTGTTGAGCGAGTACCAAACCCAGGTTCCGCGGCGCTCGCGGTTCAGAATTTCAGCCTCCACCAAAACCTTGAGGTGGTGGCTCACGGTTGGTTGAGTTAGGCCAAGGGGTCCGGTCAGGTTGCAGACGCAGTCCTCCTGCTGATCACCCCTGGCGATCATTGCAACAATCTGGAGTCTGGTCGGATCAGCAATGGCTTTGAGGGTGGCGGCGGTGGTCTCGGCGTGCTCGCGCGCGAGTGGGCTGGAGCCCGCCGTCGGGGCACACTCCAGTAACTCGAGCGGGATGTTTTTCACCATGTGTTAACCTTCTTGGATAGATAATCATCTATGCGCTCAACTACCCTAAACCATGAAAGTTAGGAACTTCCTGTGCCTTTTGCAAAGTATTTAGCCGAGTTACTCGGCGTCGCCGGAATCGTTGCCACCGTCCTCGGTGCGGGTTTCATGGTTTCTAACCTGGGTGCCGAACCGGCGGTTGGACTGGCACTGATTGCCATGGCGGTTGCTGCCGTGCTTTTCATCGTGATCTCGATCTTTGGTCCGATCTCGGGAGCACACCTCAACCCGGCTGTGACACTGGTGATGCTGGTTCAAAAGTCGATCTCGCTGCGCGATGCAATTTTCTATGTCGCATTCCAACTGCTCGGAGCCGTTGCCGGCGCTGCGACTGCAAACCTGATGTACGAGCAGGCGGTAATTGGTGCCAATGGGACGGTTCGCGGTGGTACTGGACAGTTGATTGGCGAGTTCGTTGCAACGGTGGGACTGGTGTTCATTGTGCTGTCGCTAATAAAACTCAATCAGGGTGCGCTGATCGCTCCTGCGGTAGGGCTTTGGATTCTCGCTGGTCACTTCTTCACCAGCTCAACCTCATTCGCAAACCCAGCAGTGACCTTCGGCCGAGCCCTTTCTGGTTCGGTGACTGGAATCGAGTGGGGCTCGGTTCCAGCTTTTGTGGGGGTCCAGCTGGTTGCTGGGTTAGCCGCTCTAGGTCTTTTCAAATTGGTATTCAGCTCTAAGTAAGGAAGAAAATGTCAAACCCAATCGCATCAGTAATGTTCGTCTGCATCCACAACGCTGGGCGCAGCCAGATGGCAGCCGCTTACCTGCAGCACCTGGCCGGAGACCGAGTAGAGGTTCGCTCCTCCGGAACCGCTCCTGCCGACACCGTGAACCCAGCGGTGGTTGAGGCCATGCTGGAAGAGGGCATTGACATCTCTGGCAACACCCCAAAGATTTTGACCGACGAGGCAGTTCTAGCCTCCGACTACGTCATCACCATGGGCTGCGGCGACAAGTGCCCGTTCTACCCCGGGAAGACCTACCTTGACTGGAAGCTAGCTGACCCAGCTGGTCAGGGAGTCGACTTTGTTCGTCCAATTCGCGATGAGATTCGCGGCATGGTTGAGGACCTAATTTCCAAGATCGACGCCAAGGCTGGTAACTAGCCGTTCAGCGGACATTTACCCACGAAACACCGCGGGTAAACCTGGTAAACCTAGCCTTTGGGGATGGTCACCAGGGTTGCAGTCGTTACAGAGAGCTTTTTGCCTCAGATTAACGGCGTCACCAACTCAGTGGTTAGAGTCCTGGAGACTCTGAAGCAGCACGAGATTGAAGCGGTGGTCATCGCCCCAACTTCGCCATCGAGCATGCATCTTGGGTTCAAGGTCCAAACCACCGCTGCGCTTCCGCTGCTGCAGTTTCCGGTTGCAATGCCCGGACCCAGCATCACCCGCTACCTCGATGAATTTCAGCCGGATTTGATTCACGTCGCAGCACCTTTCATGATCGGTGCTCAAGCGATTGCCTGGGGCCAGCGCAACAACGTGCCGACGGTTGCTATCTACCAGACCGATGTTGCCGGATATCTGGAGCGCTACAACCTTGCTTTTGCCAAGCCTGTGCTGGAGAGAATTGTGGCCAGCATTCACGCCGGAGCCACTCTAAATCTCGCCCCCACCGAGGAGACCGCGCAGTACCTGCGAGGCATCGGTGGCGGTCGAGTAAAGGTTTGGGGCAGAGGGGTCGACCTCGATCTATTCACCCCTAAGAACGTGGACGATGCCGAGACCCAAGCCATCAGGTCTCGCATCGCTCCCGACAATTCCAAGGTGGTGGGCTTCGTCGGACGCCTAGCGGCCGAGAAGCAGGTCCACCGCATGGCAGAGCTCTTTGGACTCCCCAACACCAGGTTCGTGATTGTGGGTGATGGCCCGGAGCGTGAGCGCCTACAGGAGCAGTTCGCAGGCTTCCCGGTCACCTTCACCGGTGCACTCAGCGGCCTTGAGCTGGCAAGAACCTACGCGGCCATGGACGTGTTCGTGCACTTTGGCACCGAGGAAACCTTTGGGCAGACTATTCAGGAGGCGCAAGCTTCCGGCTTAGCGGTTGTCGCCCCCAATGTTGGCGGCCCGAAGCACCTGATTCGCCACGGTGTCTCGGGATTTCTGGCTGATCCAACCAAACCAAATTCCTATCGAAAACTCGTTGCTGAGCTCTTGGCTAGTGATGGTTTGCGCCGCGATATCTCAACGGGAGCTGTGAGAAGTGTGGAGGGCCGCTCATGGGCTGCCAATAACGCTAAACTCTTGCAGTATTACCGAGATGCGCTGGCTCAAACCGTTGAGCTGAGAGCGGAGCAAATTGAACTGGCTTGATGCGCAAGAAATCATCAACGCGTTTGGTGACTACGTCGCAATCGCCGTCACAATAATCATTTTTCTCGAGACCGCTTTCATTCTCACCTCATTTTTGCCTGGCGATTCACTGCTGTTTCTAACCGGTCTTGCCCTCGCCACCTCAACGGCGTGGCTGCCGGACTGGGTTGGGTTTATTTTGATTTGGCTGGCTGCATTTTTGGGCACTCAAACCGGTTACTGGGTCGGTTACAAAATTGGACCGCCGCTGTTTGAGCAGAACCGAAACTTCATCCTGAATCAAAAAGTCTTGGACCGCACCCACGAGTTCTTCGAGAAGTATGGAACCAGGGCAATCGTGCTGGCGAGGTTTGTGCCGATCCTCAGGGCCCTAATTCCAATGCTCGCGGGCATCTCGCGGATGGACATCAAGCGCTTCACCAGACTGAACCTCTTGGGAGCAACTCTCTGGATTGGGGTTTTCATGCTGGCCGGCTACTGGCTCGGGCAGATCCCTTACATCAAGGAAAACCTTGAGACCACCGTGATTCTGATCATCATCGGAACCTCACTGCTTTTGCCCATTGAGCTGCTGCGCGATCGGCTGGCCAAGAACATCAACCAGCGCAAAACTAAGCGCTAACCAACTCCCAGGTTGGGTGCTGGTCCTTGGGCGCATAGGGGGTTAGCTGCAGGTGCTTGGGCAGCATGCCATCCCCTGAGGTCTTGCCCTTGAGGCGGCGATCAAAAAATGGAATCACGTCTCTGCCAACCCACCGCACCGTCTCAATTAGGCCCCTCGAAACTGGCGCGAGCTGGCTTATGTCAGGCTGGGGGAAACGGTAGTTGAGGTTTAGCAGTTCAGCGGCCTGGTTGGCGATCGCGATGTGGCCGTGGCCCGAGAAGTGAACCATGTCATCGGCCCAGAAGACCAACTGCTCAAAATCTCTAATTCCGTAAACATCCAGGACCGGCAGGTCAAATTCGTCCGCGACAGTTTCGATCAGGGTAGAAAACAACTCGGCTTTGTGTCGCAGTGGCTTGAAAACTCGAAGGTGAAGCGGGTTGATGGTATTTGCCACCACTACGTCGCAGCCGGCGGCCAGCAGCTGCTCAATTCCATCCCTGAGCAGTTCGCGCAGCTTTGGAAGCGACTGGGGCTTTGACATCAAATCATTGGAGCCCGCCATAACGGTTACCAGGTCTGGCTGAAGGTTGAGCGCCGCCGGCAACTGCTCGGTCATGATTTTTGAGAGCTTGGATCCTCTGAGCGCGAGGTTGGCATAGTGGAATTCGTAATTAGAATCGCTGGCTTCGCGGGCGAGAATGCCTGCTAGGCGATCGGTCCAGCCGTTGTGATAGCGGTCAGCTTGAAAGGTGAAGTCACCCAGGCCCTCGGAGAGCGAATCTCCGATTGCCACGTAGGAGCGGTAAGGCTTACCAATCACGACACCATGGAACGTTTGCATGGTGAACCAAAGGTTTCCACTAACCCTCGTGTTGGTTGACTGCCGGTAAATGTTCACAGCGCTGTGGAAACATTCAGCATCAAATTTGACTTTTGACCTTTAGTTATGGATGATTTCAGCAATGTCTACTCGAGTGAAGTCCATCGCGCTGGTTACCAGCGCCATGATGTCCTGCTCGATGTGTATGTGCATGCGCATGTGCCGCTAATCGACCCAGCTAGTTCGATTCAGCCAACGGCACCAGCACCCCAACAAACGCACGTGATTCGTGCACCAGTTTCCGCACACACTCTAAGGACCTAAAAATGACAAACCTCACCACCACCAAGCTGGAAGCCAAAGGCTTCGCCCTCTACGTTGGAATCTCAGAGCAGGACGCCGAGGCCGCTGGCCTGAGCCTCGCCGAAATTGCCACCGAACTTCGTGCCACCATCGCTCGCCTGCTCCCCGAAAAAGCCAGCGAAACCTATGCCACCCTGGCCTTAGCTCCGGAGGGCGTAACCGGGCGAAACCTAGACATCACTCGCGTTGCACTGAAAGAGCCCAAGGCCACCGCAACCAAAGAAACCAAGGCAGCCGAACAGGAAGCCGCCAAAGGACTGGTGGTTGATCTGGTTAGGCGCCGCCTGTTTGTTGATGGCCGTAACGCTCAGCTCACCTGCAAGGAATTTGAGCTTTTTGCCTTCCTGATTGAGAACACCGGCAGGACCGTGACTCGTCAGGAGATCGCGGCCATCTCGGAACGCTGCGGAGAACCAACCCCGAACGCAAGAACCATAGACGTCCACGTCAGAAGACTACGCGGAAAGATTGAGGGCTACGAAGACGTGATTCGGACCGCTCGTGGTCAGGGTTACCGATTCGATAAGCACCCCGATGTCCTAATCGAGGAGCTCTAGACTCAAAAGATGCAAGATTTCCACCAGGGGTTAGACACCATAACCAAGCGGGTTCTTAGCCTGGTGGAGAAAAAACTCACACCGGTGATTTTGATTGACGGTCGAGCTGCCAGCGGAAAATCCTCCCTCGCAAAAGAGCTAAAGAACCGGCTTTTCAAAGAGCTTGAGCAGGCGCCCCGGGTAATTCACATGGATGACCTCTACCCGGGCTGGGAAGGACTGGAGGCTGGTTCTCACTACCTGGTGAGGCAAATCCTCTCACCACTGGCAAAGGGCGAAATCGCCCACTGGCAGATTTGGAATTGGGAGCAATCTAAGCGCGGCAACCCCGCAGAGCCGGGGGATGGCCACCGAGAGTTTGAAGGCGGGACACCACTGATCGTCGAGGGTTGCGGAGCCCTCTCGCGGGCAAGTTCAGAGTTAGCGGACCTGAGGATTTTTCTCGAAGCGGATGACCAACTTAGAAAACAGCGCTGGCAGGAGCGTGACCAGGGTCGCTTTGATGATTACTGGGCGATTTGGGCCGCGCAAGAGGATGTGTTTTATCAGCAGGAAAAATCTGAGTCGTTGGCAGAGATCAGGCTAACTAGCTGACGCGGTTTGCTTTCCAGGTTCGGTAACCGGCAATCAGGCTCAGGCAAATAACCACGATTGCGATCACGTAGACAAAAGACTTCACCCATGGAATTGAGTAGGCAAAGAATCCCGAGAGGGTTAGTCCAACTCCCCACAGCACAGCCCCAACCAGGTTGGCGCTGAAGAACTGGTAGTAGTTCATTTTGCCGATGCCGGCGATTGCGGGAATCAGGACTCTGGCCCAGGGAACGAATCTGGCCACAACTACCGACCACCAGCCGTAGCGGTCATAAAACTGCTCCGAGCGAATAATCGCCTTCTTGAGCCACTTCCCCTCGCGCTTATCGAGGTATGGCCGGCCAAAGTGCCGACCCAGGGTGTATCCAACCTGATCTCCAAGCCAAGCCGACATTCCAACTCCAATGGCCATTACAAAAATGTTGATGCTGTCCTGGTGGGCGGCGGCTATCAGGCCTGCGGCAAATACTAGGGAGTCACCCGTGATGAAGGGGATAAAGGCTCCAACAAACAAGCCGGTTCCAGCGAAAACCAAACCAAAGACCGCGAGGTAAAAGAGCACAGGCCCAATTACGTCAAACCAAGCAACGATGTCGTCGGTCACCGAGGCGCGGAAGGGGGTTAGAAACACCGCCTAAGTCTACCCCGCGAGTGTTTGGGCAAACTCAGCTGGCTTTCATCTCTACACTTGGAAAAATGCAAAATGGTTCAAAGATCGCCGCTTTAGTCCTCTCCGCCCTGGTTCTAACAGGCTGCTCAGCACCGGAGCCCGTACCGACCGCCACCGCAAGTCCAACGGCAACGGTCACCGAGGAGCCAACACCAGAGCCGGTCTTTTTGACAGCACCGCTAACCGGTGTTGAGTACCTCGAAGGCACTAACCCATACCTATTGCTCCCTGCTGTTTCAGCAAAGATTGACAACACCTATAACGGCCGGCCTCAGCTCGCTCTAAACGATGCCGACGTAGTTTACGTAACCAGGGTTGAAGGTGGCATGACCAGGTTGCTGCCCGTCTGGCACTCGAGAATGCCAGAGAGCATTGGACCGGTTCGTTCGGTTCGTCCAGTGGATGCCAGCATCATTGACCCCTACTCCGGAGTCTTTGTTTACTCCGGTGGACAGAGCCCATTCAAAAATGCTGCACGTGACACCGGCCTTGTTATGAGTGACGAGGACACCGAGCAGAGCAACGACACCTACTACCGCGAGAAGTCCCGAGTTGCCCCCTGGAACCTCTTCTTCAGGGCGCAACTGCTTCAGTCAATGCATCCAGAGCAAACCCCACCGCAAGCAGGTTTTGAATTTGCGGCGATTCCCAGCGCAGTCTCGTTGGGGACAGCGGTGACTGAATTTGAAGTCAAGTACCCGCAGCTTCGCTCAACATGGATGCCCGGTACAGCCTCCTTCCCATGGGGAGCCTCCTCAGAGCCAGCTTGGATCAGGTGGATGGATGGTTCAGAGCACCTTCAAGAAGGTGGAGACCAGGTGGTGGCAAAGAACGTAGTGGTGATGGAAGTTGAGCACGACCTGAGCTTTGTTGATCCTAAGTACGGAGCCATTCCAAAGGCCAAACTGATTGAGAACCAGGGTGTAGCGCACGTCTTCTCTGACGGTTTTTACCTAAGGGGAACCTGGTCCAAGGCCGGAAGTGAAGCCCCGATCAAGCTCTCCCTAGAGGGTGGCGAACCTCTAACGCTTGCCATTGGAAATACCTGGGTGGAGATGATGGACCTACCCAAGTCCAAGCTGAAAATCACCGAACCTGAGGTCGTGAGCGAGTAACACAGTGCTATCGTTCAGGAACATCATCGCCTGAGGGGGCAGCGTGAAAAAAATCTTCCTGTCGGCACTTTTAGTTGCGGGACTTCTGCCAATTGCTCCGGCTGTATCGAACGCAACTGGAGCCCTAGGGCCTGGGGAGATAGACACCAGCAAGTACCAGTACATCTCTCTGCAGGATGCCTCTTTTGGCCCCTGGGATTCTCGAATAACCTCTTACGGCGGTAAAAATGATTCTCAGCGTTGTAGCGACTGGTCTGGAATATGTTCGCTGGAGCGAACTAATGAAAGGCAAATCTCGGCAAACCTAAACTTTGAAGTTTGCTCCGAGACTCAAAAATTCGACTGCGTCCAATCGGTGGTGATTGGTGGTCAGCAGGCACAGCTATATTTCCTCGACGGCGCAAAAACGGCGGGTTCACCCGCCCACACTCTCCCCAGTGGCTCAGGCCCAGCACTGGCCTCCATCGGAGATGAGCTTTTTATCGTGAGCTCCAGAGGTGAGTACCAATACGATCGAGATAAGCGCTACTTCCTCACCAGGGCTCTCGATGTAGACGTAGTCCCTGTGGAAACTGCGGTCAGTCTCAATCTCAAGGAGGGGGCATCAGCCGCATCCGGCTCTCCTGCCACCGCAGATCAAACCTGTTATTACACCGATGGCTACCACTGCTATGTCGAAGATCGCCAACGTCTTGCGAAAAGGCAAATTGACCTTGTGCTGCACCTATCGACCAAATGGAGCGGTTTCTTCAAGGGAAGGCTCACAGACCCGCTCCTAACCGTGAAGAAGCAGGGTGGGGTTCAGGTGGTTTCGGTTAGCGCTAAGCCGAGCGAAACTCACCGCGTGTTTTTCAAAATCGACTGGGACAAATTTGGCGACAAAGAGCAGAAGGCTCTGTGTTTTGGAACAAGTTGGTGCCAACCCATGGAAAAGGGGTCAACCGGCACCAGGAACTATCTATCCTCGGCCCCATCAGCCTTGGCTATTGTTCAGGCTTTCGCCGCGCACCACAGAGATACCTCCTACCTTGACGACTTTGAGTGGTCATTCGGTATTGGAAGATACGAAGGGTCTGATTGCCTAGGTCCCAACAAGGGACTACTTGGGATGGTGACCTCAAATGCTCCAATATTCCAGGCCACGCCCCCGACTTACAATTTTGGCTACCTCACCTACGACATTGCAGGGCTGCACTACAAACAGGATGGCAAAACCCTAAATCTCGGAGAGTATGACCTTCAGCTCCGCTCCGATGTGGCCAGGTGCCTTTACGGCTTCAGCAAAGCACCGGTATCCGCCACTGTCCAGGTGATTTCAGATGCTGGGAAAGAGGTGGTGGCAACCACACTCGTTTCCGAGTCTCAGGGCTTCGTCAGACTCAGCGCTAAAAATTTCACCTACTCGCAAAAGAAAATTAGGGTCAAACTAACCCAGCCCGCACTTACTGCTCTGGCGCCTTTTGCGAGTAATTCATCAACTCTAGGCAAGTCGCAGGCAGCCGCGCTTTCTAAGACCTTGAAGGCTGTCCAGAAGAATGCTGGCCTAACCTGCACCTCGATATTTAGCTCGGAAGCCAACCGCAAACTGGCACTGAAACAAGCCACTGCCGTTTGTGCAGCGGCGAAAAAGTTGCGGCCAGATCTGAAGACCGAAGCGGTGGTTGCGCCGCTTTCCGGCTCCGGGCAAAAAGCTGGGGTAACTTTGCTTCGAAGTTACTAAAGCCCACAAACCCTGGAGATTTCAATTGCGCGGAGTCAAAAAAGAGAATCTCCCGGAGAAGCCTTGTGAGCGCTGCGGCAGGCCCATGGTTTGGCGCAAGAAGTGGGAAAAGACCTGGGATCAGGTGCGGTTTTGCTCTGAGAAGTGCAAGCGGACTAAAGATCTTTAGAGAACTCTTTTAGCCAACCGCGCAGGTCGGAGCCAATGTCCTCGCGGTCAATACCAATCTTGAGCGTTGCCTTGATGAAGTCCAATTTGTCACCGGTGTCATACCGCCTACCGGTGAAGACCACGCCGCGAACCCCTCCAGCAACCTCAGGGTGTTCAACCGCGTACTCGAGAGCATCGGTTAGTTGAATCTCCCCGCCACGACCCGGATCGGTCTTCTCCAGAATGTCAAACATCTCTGGACGCAGAACATAGCGTCCAATCACGGCGAGGTTTGAAGGCGCCTCTTCGGTTTTTGGCTTCTCGACCAGACCGTTCACCTGAACCACATCGGACTGATCGGTGGCATCAACCGATGCACAGCCGTAGAGGTGAATTTGGTCCTTTGGCACAACCATCAGGGCAATCACGTTGTCGCCGGTTTGCTCGTGAACCTCGAGCATGCGAGGAAGGATTGGGTCTCTGGTGTCAATTACGTCATCACCCAGAAGAACGGCAAAGCTGTGCTCACCAACATGGCTCTTGGCCCTCAGGACAGCGTGCCCGAGGCCGCGCGGGTCGCCCTGTCGGGTGTAGTGGATGTCAGCCAGCTGCGAAGACTCTTGGACGGCGAATAGCTTTTTCTCGTCGCCTTTTTTGGCCAGCACGTGCTCTAGTTCGGCCACCCGGTCAAAGTGATTCTCCAGGGCATTCTTGTTTCTTCCGGTAATCATCAAAAGATCCGCCAGGCCTGCGGTTACGGCTTCCTCAACCACATATTGGATAACCGGCTTGTCGACAATCGGGAGCATTTCCTTTGGCATCGCCTTGGTGGCCGGGAGGAATCTGGTGCCGAGTCCTGCAACCGGAATTACAGCCTTGTTTACTTGAAAACGTCCCTGAGTCATGGCTAAAGCCTAGACTCAACTCTCAGGAAATGTTGATGTATGAAAGTTAGTCTTTCTTCAAATCTGACATAGGGGAAGCGTTTGCTCGTTCGATTTTTAGGCGGTTTGGTCACCACGGTCATGGTTTTGCTTGGCGTCGCTGCCCCGGCCACTGCTCTAACAAACGAGCCCGCCTACGACGCCCTGAACGTGAGCTCCTCGTGGGATGCCGGCTATCTCGGCCAGAACGTGACAATCGCCCTGATAGACCAGGGTGTCAATCTGAATCACGAATATTTTCAGGGTCAAGTCGTAGACGGAATTTGCGTTTATCAGTCCAACTCCTCCTCGCGCTGCCCGAACGGCACGCGCTTTCAAACCGGAGTAGCAGCTGCCTCTCAGCGCGCAATTCGCGGCTGGCTGGTCGAAGAGGAAGACCACGGCAACATGGTGGCGGGAATCGTTGCCGGAAAGCCCAATACGCTGGCGCCCGGAGGAATTGCCCCCCAGGCCAAGCTCCTGATGGCCAACACCGATATGCAACCGGCCTCCGTGGTAGCAGCCCTTGACTACATTTACGAGAACCGCGAAAAGCACAACATCGTTGCGGTCTCAATGAGCTTTGGAATCCTCGGCCTGTCCTCGCGCCAGGATCTTTTGAACTGCAACACCAACCCCGTTTACGCAGGCGTTAGAGCATCGCTAAAGAGACTGCGAAGTGTTGGAATCATTCCTTTCGCAGCGGCAGGTAACGGCTTCTACCTTGACTCCGCTGAGTCATGGGCACCAACCTGCCTGGACGAGGCCGTATCGATTGGCTCGGTTGACTCCTCAGGAAACATAGCTGTCTACAACACCATGAGCACCAAGGTCGAGCTGCTTGCAACCGAATACGCCATCAGTGCCAGCACCTACGGCTATGCCCAGGCCAGCGGAACCTCGGCAGCCGCCCCCTCGGTGGCAGCCAGTTTTGCGCTTTTGAAGCAGGAGTTCAAAGACCAGAACTCCGAGGTAATCCTCAGCGCCATGAAACTCTCCGGCAAAAAGATTGATGACGTAGTCCGCAAGGATGTTCCAATGGTTGACTTGGCTGCGGCCAGGGCACTGCTTGCCAAGACTCCAATCAACGAGGCACCGGTTGCCCCGGTGGTTGAGCAGAAAATCACCGTTGGTGCCTACAACGGTTACGTTGCGATCTACACCCAGGGCCACGAGGGCAGCAAGCTCACCGCAAAGGTGGCCGGCAAGTGGCTAACTGTCAACCCGATCACCAACCAAGCGGGAAAGAGCTATAGCCTGACCAAGCGCTTCACCGGAGCCGGTTACAACATTGCGGTCGATGTCTACATCGATGGCGTGAAGCTAAAAAGCACCCAGGTTTTGACCAGGTAGTTATTTAGCAAACACAAACTTCAGAAGATTTCCCAGCCCACCCAGCTCTTTGAGCCTCCGGATGCCAAAAGGCAACCTGACAAACGGTGCCCAGACACCAAACACCCGGGTGAAGATCTTTGCTCTTGCAACTCTGTCCCGGTCCGAACCCCAGCGCGAACCCGAGGACTCGGTCGGGTGGGTGGCGATGGTAATTGGAGCAAAGACACACCTTCCCCCGGCGCGCATCAGGTCAACAATAAAAATGTATTCATCACCCAGGTAGTTCTCAGCCCCGGCCCCAAATTGCTCGTCAAAGACCACGCCTAAGCGCCGAACCGCATCGACCCGGATGATCATTTCGTAGGTGGCGGCTCGTGCGCTATTGAAGCTGTTTAGCTCGGCCACCCCGGAAGGATAGCGCTTTCGCAAGGCTCCAGTTTCATCAACCGCCTGGGCAAGCAGGAGTGAGTAGGCGGGATGCTGATCTAAAAACTCAAGCGCAGTCTCCAGGCCGGACTCACTAAACGTGATGTCATCGTCGCTGAAAACCAGGTACTCACCTCTAGCCAGCCAGATCGCCCGGTTGCGAGATTTCGCCACTCCTTTGGATTGAAGAATTTCGAAGCTGGTGTCGGCTCGAGACGCTAGCTGCTTGCTTCGATTAGATTCCCAAGCCTCTCCGCTTGGGTTTTGGACAATCAGCACACTCTCCCAGTTATCGTGAACCGGGGGTTCAACTATGCTCTCGACTCTTGAGGCTAGGGTCGAGTAACCCAGGGTGAGCTTGATCATTAGAAGCTGTTTGCCTTCGCCCTGGCAAAGCGCATCAGGGATGACGAGACCGAGCTGAAGGTGGTGTTCTGCAGCCTTAGGGCCAGGAACAGCACGATGGAGTTAGAGAGCGATACCCAGCCTTCGAGGCTGAACCAGATCAGCACAGCCAAAAGCACTACAACTCCGAAGCTAGCCATCAGGGTCGCAAACTCAGCCTGCTGAATTCTTGAACCGAGTCGCTCCGCTGGAGTCACAGCTTTCTTGGCTCGTTTTTTCTCAACGAAACCGCGCTGCTTCTTGAGTTGGCGTTTGAAAATGACACCCATCAGCTGCAGCACGATGGCAATCAGCAAAAAGTTGAGTGCGCCAAAGTTTGGCGAGAGAAACACCAGGAAGCTTGCAATCACCAGCAGCTGGGTGATGAACGAGAGCACGTTTACCAGCTCAAGGCCCATTGCCCACTCCCAAGACTCCTTGGTTGAGCTCTTCTCCCTTGTGTCGGCACCGAACGCCTTGTCAAAGAATTTCACGCGGTAGGTCTTCTGCAGGTAGTTGATGGTTCTGGTGGAAATGAACAGCACCGCAAAGAGTCCGAGCTGAAGAATGATTTGACCGGTTGGTAGTGATGAACCAGAGATAACCAGGTCCGTGAACAACTTGGCAACTAACAGTTCTGTCACTGGAATCAAAGCGGCAATGAAAACCAACAGCCAGAGCTGAAAGCGGTAGCTCTTGGTTGGCACCAGGAGCTTTACCGCACCAAAGAGCTCGGAGAAGATTTTCCTCAAGGGTTACTTCTTCCCAAACCTCGAAAGGGCCTGGTGGATGTGCTCAATGACCTCATCCTTCTTTGCCTCGCTGACCCGGATATCCCTGATCAGGTTGTCAAGGTTCTGACGGCTTAGGTCAAGCCCAACCACCTGCGGATTCATGACCTCAACTCCGGCACCCAGTGCGTAATCCTCATACTTGATGCCTGAGCCGTGAACGTTTTCCTCGTAGCCCTCGAAGGTAACCAGACCGCAGGGGATGCCGTAGGACTGGCAGGTAATCATCACGTGCATTGCTGAGGTGAGGACCTTGTCGTACTTAGCCAGGGTTGCAACGAAATCTGCAATGGTGTCGGGCTTTGACATCAAGACCGAAAGCTCATCCATGTGCTCTGGCAGCTGCATTGGAATTGAGGTGTGAGAGAAGTGGCGGATAAACGCGATGCGACCGTTGGTCTCACCTCTGGTCACGGGAATGATTCTGGAGAGGGCAAGACCAGGATCTCCAAAGTTTTCAACCGATGGTCCACCAGATTCTTTTAGTACCCGAGCGGTGATTGGGCCGCGGACCGAGACGTAGTCAGCTTTGCGGTTGAGCTCAACGTCATCTGTTGAAATACCGGTTCCCAAGACCACGGAGTTTGCCTTTATGAAGCGGCCAATTGAGCCCAGGGCAATGATGTGCTTTTTGGCCGCTGGCTTCACCGGGGACTGCAGGGTAATCCTGGCCGGGGTGTAGTGGGAGACAATCAGCGGGCTCAGCCAGTCACCAAAGTTTCCGGGGAATGGCTTTGACCACCAGGCCAGGCGAATCAGATCGTCGGATTCTTTACCCGCATAGCTCAGGAACGCCTCGGAGGCGTGAATTATGGAAGCTTCACCAAAGCTGGGGATGTACTTATTTTCAAACTCAGCCCTGGCCTTCACAAAGAGTTGGGCGTCACCCTTGATACCGCCACCGAGCATCTCACCAACCATGCGGGAGCGCTCTGGGTCAATGCTCTTGGCCTTGCCCGAGGTGAGTAGGCCGGTTACACCGGTTGAGTCGGCAAGTCTGCGCAGTGGCTTCTTGATTGAGTCCGGCAGTGCCTTCTCAATCTTCTTGGCCTGCTTCAAGAGCTTCTTCTTGGTTGAGGTCTTGGACCCGGTGCCGTGCTGCACCACCTTGTCCTTGAAGTCAGCCACGTTGCCCGAGGAGCCAAAGACGAAGAAGGAGTCTCTCGAGCCAGGTTCAACCAGTTTGCGATCGCGAACGATTGCGGTTGCGGGGATCATCTGGAAAGTGAGCTTCTTGGCATTTGCTCGCCAAGCTTCCTCAAGGAAGTAGTCGTCGGTGGCCTTGATATCGGCGCGTTGCTCGAGTTCGTAGGCATCTTCAACCAGCTTGCGGCCCTGCTCGGTAGCGTTTACGCCCCAGAAGCTAGGCTCCCAAAACCTGGTGCGGTTGTGGTAGCCAATCTGCAGCGGAGAACCAAAGCTGCGCTGGAAACCAATTAGGTCTGCGGTGGTGTTGGAGATGTAGTCCGGTAGGTGAGTGATGCGGCAGTCAACATCGATCCAGAACACCATCTTGTCGGGGTGCTTGTGACAGATGTCGCGAATAAAGCCAATCTTGCGGCGGGTGACGTCGGCCCAGTCTTCACCTGGGTTCTTTTGAATTTCCAGTAGCTCGTGGCCAACGCCGATGGCGGTTAGCTGCTCTCTGAGCTCTCTGGCGTGACCGCCGTAATACTCATCGGGGGTATAGAAACTACAGATCACTACGTCGCGGTTACTCACGCGTGAAATCTACCAGCTAGGGCCTTTTAATACCCCTAAATAGCCCCCACCAAAAACCCGCGCCCCAGCCGTAGTGCATGGTTGGGAGCACAACCATCAACCAGAGCTTCTGGTTGATGGTGATCGCCATGGCTCGCAGCGCAACAAAGCCGATCGCAAGCAGGTAAATCCAAATCGGGAACCAAAACACGGTAACCATCACGAGTATCGGTGGAATCCAGTATCGGATGGAGCTTCCGGCAGGATTCTCTCGAGTCAGCGCCCCCCGCCACATGCCGGTCTTGAAAAACTGCTTAGCCAGCGACTCCCAGTTGCTTCTGGGGAAGTAGTCAACCTGAAGCCGCGGGTCAAACCACACCACCAAACCCTTGGCGCGCAGTCTTTGGTTTAGCTCCCAATCCTGCCCTCGCACCCAAGACTCGGAGAACCCGCCCACTTCCTGCAGCGCCGACTTACGAAAGACTCCGAGGTAAACGGTCTCGGCAGGGCCGGCTTCACCGCCGATGTGAAATGACCCACCACCTAAGCCGATGCGGTTGTTGTAGCCGTAGGCGACAGCGGATTGGAAGTCCGTCTTACCCTTGGCGACCATCATGCCGCCCACATTTGCAGCGCCAGTCTGGTTGAGGATCTCTACTGCCAGTTGGGCGTAGCCCTCAGGCAGCGCGGAGTGGGCGTCAACCCTTAGCACCACCTCGTATTTAGATTTTTCAATCGCAAGGTTGAGGGACCTTGAGGTGAGGCCGGTTGAGTGAACCAGCTGCAATTTGGCGCCGTACTTGCGCTTTAGTTTTTTTGCCACCTCGTTGGTGAGATCTTTTGAGGGACCCAGGGCAACAACCAGCTCCATCTCACCCTTGAGCTTTTGGGTGAAGACCGAGTCAACGGCTTGGGCTAGGTAATGCTCCTCGTTGAGCACCGGCATAACGAAGGAGACATTCACCAGCTTCTTAGCCATTTTGAATGTTTCGTCCCAGGGCAATGACCTTCCAGCCAGCCTGCTGCCACCTTGCTACATCAAGTACATTGCGGCCATCAATGACCGTTTTGGTCTTTACTAGCTCACCAAGCTCTGCGGGGTCTACCTCGCGGTATTGCTTCCACTCGGTGCCCAGAATCACCAGGTCTGCACTCTTGACCGCCGCCATCAGATCCTGCTCGGAGCTAAGTTCCGGCGCTCGCGAAGCGAGCGGCACAAGTGAAACCGGATCGTGCACAGTTAGATGGGCGCCCTGAGCCTGGAGTCGCTGTGCGATCTCCAGGGCGGGGGAGTCCCTGAGGTCATCGCTATCTGGCTTAAACGAAATGCCAAGCATGGTGATCGCCTTGCCGGAAACCTCGCCCAGCTCGGTGTTTGCCAAGGAAACAACCCTGTCTCGGCGGCGCAGGTTAACCTGGTCCACATTTCTCAAGAATTCAACTGCCGAACCAACTCCAAGCTCGTCAGCCCTAGCCATAAAGCCTCGGATGTCCTTGGGGAGGCAGCCGCCACCAAAACCGATTCCCGTTCTCAGGAACTTGTTCCCGATGCGCTCGTCGTAACCAATCGCCTTGGCAAGTGCCACGGCGTCCGCTCCAGAAACTTCCGCCACCTCAGCCATGGCGTTAATAAAGCTGATTTTGGTCGCCAGAAACGCGTTGGCCGCAACCTTCACAAGCTCAGCGGTTGGGACATCCAGTTCGAGGAAGGGGGTGCCACTCTCAAGGATTGGAGCGTATACGTTCTTGATTACCTGAACACTGTGCTGGTCAAAGGTCCCCACCACGATCCGGTCTGGTCGAAGCGAATCCTCCAGTGCGGTGCCCTCTCGCAGGAACTCCGGGTTCCACGCCAGGTGAACATCAAATCCGGCAATCGCGTCCATGCGTTTTTTTAGCTCGGCCGCGGTGCCAACCGGAACGGTTGACTTTCCCGCCACAACCGCATCCCTGCCAACCCAGCGGGCCAAATCCTCGGCAGCTGAAATCACATATGAGGTGTCGGCAGCATCGCTGCCGGCGCGCTGCGGCGTGCCGACGCAGATGAAGAAAATCTCTGAGGCTGCCGACTCGGCATCGTGTGCGGCTTTGAAGGTGAGCTTTCCGGTGGCCAGCGTTTTGGTCAGCGCGGTGTCCAGACCGGGTTCGTGGAAGGGCAGCACTCCCTGGCTAAGCGCCGATAGTTTGCGGGGATCTGGCTCAATGCCGATCACCTCGTGACCCAGCTCCGCCATTGCAACGGCGTGTGTGGCCCCCAAATAACCAAGTCCAATAACTGTTACCTTCACGAGGCCAGAGTTTACTTGGCAAACCCAAACTTTTAGCTGACCGTAACGGCTATTGACAGCTTGCGTATATTGGAAGCGATGGCCAATCAAAATCCAAACGAAGATCTCTACGCAGAAGATCCACTCGAGCAGCTCCTGGACCAGGAGTCTGACGAGGAGTTTGGGCTACCCGAGTTCAAGGATCACTTTGCTGATTCGCTCACCCCTGCGGTTCTCAAGGACTGGACTGCCAAGGATTTTGCGAGCATCTACGTTCGCTTTCGCCCGCACCTAGAGCGCCACGCGAAGCGTTTTCTCGTAAACCCCTCTCAGGTTGAAGAGGTGGTGCAGGATGCGTTCCTATACCTCATGACCACACTCCCTGAGCTCGATTCTGAGCTTGGAGTATTGAAATTCCTTAAGTGGAAAGTCAGGCTGCTCTGCCTAGATGTTATTCGGGCCAACAGCCGAGCATCTTTTGCACCTATCGATGAGCAACCAGAATTTGCAGCCAAACTCCCTGAGATGAGCGAGGGCCTTGAGCACGCCGATGATGCCGCCATCGTCAGCCTCGCTCTTGCCAAGCTCCAGCCTCGTCAGCGCGAAGCCCTGATCGCCACCCTCTACGAAGAGAAGAGCACCGAGGTTGTTGCCGCTCAGATGGGCCTCACCGAGAACGCTTTCCGCCAGCTGCTGTTCCGCTCCCGCGCATCCTTCAAGAAGGCCCTGGTCGGAGAAGCCGAGACCCAGGGCAAGTCAATTTCTCAAATCCTGTCAATCGCTGCCAGAAAGGCAGCTGCCGAGAGCGGCAAATACATCTCGGCTGCCGGAGCATTCCTTCTTGTCCTAGCAATTGCCATCGGCGTTGTGCCAAACCTTTCGGGTCAAACCCAGCAGATCATCGCAGCCTCAGAGCCAACCCCGGTTGCTGAGCAACCGGTTGAACCTGCAGCCCCGGCTGAAGAGCCGGCTGCCATCGAGAGCACTGAAGTAGCAGAAGAGGTTGTAACTGAGGTTGCAGCTGAAGAGACGGAAGTGTTTGTGGCGCAGGTCGCTTCAGTTGTTAGTGCTCCAGCGGCTGAGGCAACCGAGGTATCCAAGGTTGACCCCAATATTCAGGCCATGCAGACTCAGCTCGGAAGGCTGGCGGTCAAGACTCTCAGTAGCGCAAGTCAAACCCAGGCTTCCAGCCAGCAGATTGCTCCTTCGGGCACCCTGACCCTCACCAACGACAAGGGCCTCAGTGCGAATGTGGCCTATGACCTCGGCACCGAGGCGGGCATTCAGTTCACCTGGTTCTCGATAACCGTCAGAGGGAACACCTTCGCCGCTGTGCCCAAGGTAGATTTCGCCGAGAAAAAGGTTGATGAGTCCGGCATTACGACCCTTTCATACATCTCTACTGACCTGCTGATTGGTGACACCGAAGGCAAGTTCGGCTACCTGGCAATCGAAGACTCCCAGGTCTCAAGGTCCGGAGTTCAGATTGTCATAAAGGTTGACCCGCAGGGAAACCTGATTTCCTCATCTCTTAACCTCACCCCACGCAGCTAAAAACCCTCCAAATCTTTTTTGGTGAATCTCGGACAATTGCGTAATGTCCGGACAACAAGTCCGTTAGCTTTGTCTAGAGGGTGCGTAATCTCCTGCTTGGTTGGTGGTTGCTCGCTCTCAAACCAGGCGCTCCATATGGGTTCCTGGAAACCAAGAAAGAAAGAGAACGAATGTTCAAGAACTCGACTCGTAGGGGTCTAGCTATTGGTGCAGGTCTCTCGTTGGTCCTGTCCGGTGTAGTTTCTGCACCAGCACAGGCAGCTGGCGAAGTTGTCCTAGCTCCCCTAGCCGGTACTTCCACCACGACGTTCGTGACCGAGAAGTTCGATCTGCTCGCTAGCCTCGCTCCTGGACAGGTAGCTGGAAACATTGCCCAGCTTAAGTACAAGATCGAGAAGGCAAGCGGATCTGCAGTTAGCTACTCAGCTACCGCAACCACTTCTGCAGTAACCGCAGTTGGCTCCGCAAATGCAATCGCATCTGCCACCACCAGCTTCGTTGTTGCTCCGGCCGCGACTTCCGCAACCGTGCCAAACAAGCTATCCATTGCAATTGTTGGCGCAAATTCCGTTTCTGCATCAGTTGACGTAAAGGTTTCTGCCTTCATCGACTCAAACAGCAACGACTCCCTAGACTCTGGCGAATTCGTAGCAGAGCGCACCGTTTCCTTCAAGAAGTACTCTGACGTCACCTCAACCGTGGCTGTAACTCAGGGTGCAGAGGGCGACACCGCCGTCAAGGCAACCGCGACTCTGACCGACATCAACACCGACCAGCTAACCGGTTCTGACATCACCGTCAAGTTCACCGTTAGCGGATCTGACCTAGCTACCGCAGTTGCTGCTTCGAGCGGAGTATTTACTTCGACCGACAGCCTGTCATTGGCCAAGGACGCAACCGTTTCGGCAGCTGTTAGCTACCGCTCGGTGAAGATCGGTGCTTCTTCAGCAACCATGACCGTTACCAACAAGAGCGTTCTACGCGTCACCACCTCTGGTGTTGTCGGAGACAACTTGAAGGCAAACGGCTCTGACGCTGTTATTGCTCGTCTAAACAGCGCATTTGCTGTCAAGGCAATCGTTTCCTCTTCAGCTTCTGGTGCAGTTGCAGTGGCCGGTGCTGCGGTATCTGTTCAGGTATCGACCAGCGCGACCCTGACCAGCACCAAGAGCCTGACCGTCAACGGAACCACCTACACCACAAACGCCAGCTTGCCAACTCTTTCGTTGACTTCCGACGCTAACGGTGAGGCACTGGTCAACGTAACCCCAGCTGGTTTCGTAACCTCCGAGACTGTCACCTTCATTGTGAAGAGCCAGAACAACACCACCAACAACCTCGTTGCTTCGTTCGCGACTCCAACCTGGACCGTATCTTCGACCGATCACGGCTACCTAAAGGCAGCACCTGGTGCAGCTGTAACCGTGAACTACCAGGTCAAGGACCAGTGGGGCGCGCTAACCACCAACGCTTACCGCGTTGTTGCTAGCTACGACGGAACCACCAAGTACACCAACCTGTCCGGTGGCAAGGCAGCAGTGAGCTTCACTGCTACCACCTCGAACAACGTGTCTTCAAACGTAACCAACGGTTCGATTCAGTCTCAGGACAGCAGCACGCTGAACTGGTCTGACGTAGCTGGTGTAACCACCGCTTCGGCAATCGCTCTGTTGGCTACCAGCACCGCTGACGCATTCGACGTTTCTCCTGCTGCAACTGCAAGCGCAACCATTTCGCGTGCAATCACCAGCGGTGTGAAGCTAGACAACGCAGTTGAGCTAACTGGTTCTGTAAACAACGCCGGTGCAACCGTTACCGTAACCGGAACCGGTGTTGAGTTCTCAAAGACTGGCGACACTGCAACTTCGGTTGGTTCGATCACCCTGAACACTGACGCAAGCGGACACTTTACTGTAAGTGCATACGTAAAGACCGTCGGTGCAAAGACCGTGACCTACACCGTTGGAACCGCAACCAAGACCACCGTAATCACCCCGGCTGCTGCTGCTGGAACCGCAGGTAAGACCCTGACTGTTACCGCAGACGACCGTGTTGACTCAGGTGTAACCCTGATTGCAACCATCAAGCTAGTTGACGAGTACGGCAACCCAGTTGCTGCAGACAACGCTGGCACCGAGGACTTCTCAGTAACCGCAACCGGGCTTGGCTTTGCTGTAGCAGCAATGCCAACCAAGCTAAACAGCAACGGTGAGGCAACTGTCGCAGTTCTACTCGGATCAGCTGACGCTGGCTCGGTTGTATTCACTGCAACTTACGACGCAGATGGCACTGGAACCGCTAAGGCAGCAGTAACCGCAACCAAGACCGTAACGGTCGGAGCTGCAGAGGTTAACGCTGTAATCGGTTCATTCCAGGGCCGTTGGGCAGTTCGCGTTGAGAACGCCAAGGGTCAGGTTGTAAGCGTCAAGGTCGGTGGCAAGTGGTACCGCTACACCGCGTTGAACAACAACTACGTGTTCTCTCGCAAGAGCAAGGTCGGCGCTTCCGTATTGGTCCGTGTCTGGGTCAACGGTGAGCTGCAGAACGAGCAGACCACAACCATCAAGTAATTACAGTTACTAAACCCAGTGCCCCTTGGATTGCCAAGGGGCACTGCACTTTAAATGGCAGCTTTTAGGATTAGCCCGAGGTGAATGGCGCGCTTAGCTGCTTCCGCTCTGCCGTGAACTCCGAGAGCTCGGAAGATCTTCACGGTTTCCTGGCGAATAGTTGACTCAGAGAGAATCATCTCCTGAGCGATCTGGGCGTTGGTCTTGCCATCTGCCAAGCCTTGAAGGATCAGCATCTGCCTCGATGTGAGAGTCTCAGGAGACGCCTGCTCAAAACCTCCGGATTGCGTTGAGAAGCTTCCGCTCGACTTGGCAAGGCCTAGAGAGTCAAGCCAGAGCGCTGTGATCTTCGAAAGGGTCTTGAGCGCCAGGGTCGAAACCTTTCCAAAGGGAGGCTCGCTGGCTGAAGGGTTTGAGACCACGGCCATTAGGCCGACGGGCTCTTGGCCTTTCAACAGCGGAATCGCCAAAACCTTGACTTCAGAGCCATCTGGCTCGTGGTGTGAAACATGGTTGGTTTCACCATTTCTTACTGTCTCGCTGAACGGGTGCTCGTCCCAAACTGAGAGGTTTCCAAACTGGACGGTTTTTCCGTAGCTTCCAACCAGGCCGAAACGAGCCTGGTTGTCGATGGCTAGCAGTTGTGCCCCAACCGTCTGGTTTCCCGAGAGCTTTGAGTGCACAAGCTTTTTACACATTTCGGATGCCGAAACAGATGCGGTCACCAGGTCGGTGTAGTTCTCTACTAGATCAAATTCATATTCAGTGGGCAAGGCTCCTCCAGCCGCTGGGGGGGGGTCGTAATGGCCATGTAAGAACTGTTGCACGGACAAAATGACAAGGCGAGAGCGGGTGAGTCCCCCATTTCGGTGTTGTCCAGACAACAAATAGACAAGTCCAGTTTGAGGTACTGAGCCCTTAGTAACGACTCCAACCCCCCTCTGGTTACCTAACACTGTAAGGGTGGGGTATCTCCTGCTTGGTTGGTGGTAACGCGCTCTTACAACCCTTCTAGACCCATGTTTATTAGGGAAACCAAGAAAGAAAGAGAACTAATGTTCAAGACCGATTCTCGTAAGGGAATTGCCGCTGCAGCTGCAGCAGTCCTAGCCTTCGCAGGCTTGACTGTTTCTGCTCCTGCACAGGCGGCTGTAGGCCTGAATGTAGAGCCGAACAAGGGCTCCACCTATGCGGTGCCAGTTAACGACCGCATGGACATCAGGGTTTACACCGATGGCATCTCCCAGGACCTAATTTCAAACCTGAAGTTCAAGGTCACCACTGATGGTTCAATCACCTTGAAGTACAACACTGCAACTGCCAGCCCAGCTGGCAACACCAACGCGACCGCACTGTCTGCTGGAACCACCAGCAACGTGATTTCCTCGGTCACCAAGTCTGCCGGTGTCGCCACCGTGCTGTCCTTGGCTGTCGATGGTGCAACCTACACCTCTGCTTCTGAGACAGTAACTGTTGTTGCTTGGCTTGACGCTGATGGTGACGGCGAGGTGGATGACACCTATGCGTCCTCAGCAATCTCTGTGAACTTCGTAGACGGTGACAACATCACCTGGACCACTGAGTTCGCAACTCCTGCCCTAGGTGCAACCAGCATCGATGCATTCGTTTCATCAAACGACATCAACATGCAGGCTCTGAATGGAACCATTCACTTCACCTTCAAGGAAGTTGCAACTCGATCTGACGCAGTTACCGCCTCCTACAACACCACAGCAGCCAAGTTCAAGGCAACTGCGACTTCTGCTTCGTGGGGAGTGAATGCAACTTCGTTCTCGTCCTCCGGTTCGGTTTCTGCTACCGCGAAGTACAGCTACGCAGCCTCTGCAAGCTACACGTCTGTGGTTGATTCCGCTCTGACCAACATCGGTTCTGAAATCGTTCGCCAGACTGGTGCAACTTCCGTTGCACTGATCAACGGCGTAAGCGCATCTGCAACCACCACCAACACCAAGGTATCTGGCAGCCGAATCACTGTTTCGCCAACTGCAACCACTTTGAAGTTGACCGCAGCAGCACTTACGGATTCAGGTGCCGTTGGAGTCAAGGATCAGACCATGACATTCAAGGTGACCGAAGTTGGTGCAGCCGGAATGGACGCAGGTAGCGTCTTGACCGTTGGTTCCACCAGCATCAAGTTCCCAAACACTGGAAAGATCGAGGACGGTTCCTTCACCGCTACGACTGACGCGGACGGTATCGCTACCATCGAAATCAGCCTTGCAGGAATCAAGAAGGACACTTCGTTCACCGTTGCTGCTTCCACCCCTGGTGTTGCAGCAGTAACCACCACTGTTACCTTCAAGGAAGCAGAAGCTGCATCCGTCAAGCTAACCAACGTTGCAATTGCGACTGGCGTTACCCCGGTAATCGTCGTTGCCAAGAGCACCGCCGTTGACCTGACCTTTGCAGTTCTGGACACTTACGGTGCCCTAATCTCTGGATCGGGCTACGCTGTGCGTGTTGACCAGGGTGCAATCACCGTTTCCAACGGAGTATCCGCTGGAAAGGCAACTGTTACCTTCCCAGGCTACTCGACAGCTGCCACCTACAACTTGACTGCTAATGTCACCAAAGATGGCGCCCTGGTGAGCGGCCTAACCGCTGAGAACATTACCCTGAAGGTGTCGTCCGCTGGAGTACCTGCAGCTGTTTCGCAGACCTCGACTGGTCTTGGAACTTCAGACGCAGCTACCCTGTCCCTGACCACCAAGGATTGGAAGAACGCTGACACTCGCCTAGGTGAGTCAGCTGCATCCTCTCTTGACGGGGGCAAGTTGCTGACCGGTATCGTGACTGACGCAAGTGGAAACGCTGTTGCCGGTGCAACCGTGACCCTTACTGGTTCTGACCTGTTCTTCAACGTTGCTGGTTTGGTTTACACCACTGGCACCGCGACTGTAGTAACTGACGCTGCTGGATCATACTCAGCTACCGTCTACGCTCAGAAGACCGGCAAGAAGACCGTAACCATCGCATCTGGTGCAGCTACCAAGGCTGTTGACCTGTACTACGTTGCTGCTGCAACCTCGTCGGGTACCGTCTTGGCAGTAACCACTAACGCTACCGGTGACATTGCAGCCCCAGGCACCACCATCCGCGCAACTGTGAAGCTAACTGACAAGTTCGGCAACCCAGTTGCAGCAGATGACGCCAACGGTGAGGCATTCTCCGTGACCGTAACCGGCCCTGGATTTGTCAGCGCCATTCCAACCAAGCTGAGCAAGACCGGTGAGGCTACCCTTAACGTATTGCTTGGTTCGAAGGATGAGGGCAGCGTTGTATTCACTGCTTCCTACGATGGCGATGGAGATGGAACTGCCAAGGCCGCAATCACTTCCACCAAGACCATCGTGGTCCAGGAAGTTACCGTGGAGGCCAACGCAGTCATCGGTTCCTTCCAGGGCCGTTGGGCAGTCCGTGTTGAGAACGCCAAGGGATCAACCGTTACTGTCAAGGTCGGTGGCAAGTGGTACAAGTACGTCTCACTGAACGACAACTACACCTTCTCTCGCAAGAGCAAGGTCGGCGCAACTGTGCCGGTCAAGGTGTGGGTTGACGGTCAGCTGCAGAACGACCAGACCCTAACCATCAAGTAATTGAACTAACCGAAACCGGGTGGGAGCAATCCCACCCGGTTTCCATTTAATGTTTTTCGTTGCCTTGTAGGCTTGAACCAGTTTCCAAAGGACATCGATTTGAAAAAAGCACTGATTATTGGAATTACCGGCCAAGACGGCTCTTACCTCGCCGAGCTATTGCTGGATAAGGGCTACGAGGTTCACGGTCTGATCCGCCGTGCGTCGACATTTAACACCTCTCGTATAAATCACCTTTATCAGGATCGCCATGACGGTTCTCCTCGATTGCTCCTGCACTACGGTGATCTATCTGATGGCTCAAGATTGGTGTCCTTGATTGCTGAACTACAGCCAGATGAGATCTACAACCTTGGCGCTCAGTCTCACGTGAGAGTCTCCTTTGATGAGCCGGAGTACACGGGTGACATCACCGGAGTCGGAACCACGCGAGTTCTTGAGGCTGTGAGGCTGGTTTCACCCCAGAGTCGTTTCTACCAGGCTTCGTCCTCTGAGATGTTTGGCGCTACTCCTCCGCCTCAGAACGAAGAGACGCCTTTTTACCCACGCTCTCCTTATGGTGCGGCGAAGGTTTACTCATACTGGATGACCAAGAACTACAGAGAGGCCTACGGACTCTTTGCTGTGAATGGCATTCTGTTTAATCACGAGTCACCTCGCCGTGGTGAGACATTTGTTACTCGAAAGATCACTAGGGCCGCGGCAAAGATTAAGGCTGGTCTGCAGAGCAAGCTCTACCTTGGAAATCTTGATGCTGTTCGAGACTGGGGTTACACCCCCGAATACGTTGAAGGAATGTGGCGAATGCTGCAGCACGATAAGCCAATGGACTACGTGCTGGCAACTGGTCATGCCGCCACCATCAGGGACTTCCTTGACTACACCTTTGAGCACATTGGATTGAGCTGGCAGGACTACGTGGATTTTGATTCCCGTTACCTTCGCCCAACCGAGGTTGACGCTCTAATTGGAGATGCTTCCTTGGCTGAACGAGAACTTGGATGGAAAGCTCAGACTCTAACTCCAGATTTGGCAAAGATCATGGTTGAGGCAGATGTCGAGGCTCTCAGCCATGAGGGCTCTCACTGGATTGATAAGCCTAAGTTTCTCTGATGCCACAGTTTGCTCTTGACCGCTCGGCAACCTTTTATGTTGCTGGCCACAACGGCATGGTTGGCTCGGCAATCAAACGTCACCTTGAAGCCTCAGGATTCACCTCAGTCATTGGTGAGAGCTCAAGAGATTTAGACCTCACTGACCGATTAGCAACTTTTGAGTACTTTGCTGAGCACAAGCCAGAGTATGTGGTTTTGGCTGCCGCCAAGGTTGGTGGGATTCTGGCGAACAACACCTACCCTGCAGACTTTTTGAGTGTGAACCTGCAAATTCAAGTGAATGTTATGGACGCTGCCCAGCAGCATGGTGTTGAGCGACTTTTGTTCATGGGATCAAGTTGCATCTACCCAAAGTTTGCTCCGCAGCCCATTCCCGAAGATGCTCTGCTCACTGGTCACCTCGAGAGCACAAACGACGCTTATGCGATTGCCAAGATTGCTGGAATCACCCAGGTTCAATCGGTCCGCCGCCAGCATGGCAGAGCTTGGATCTCTGCCATGCCATCAAACCTTTACGGACCGGGCGATAACTACTCGGAGCAGGGCTCTCACGTTCTTCCGGCGCTAATACGCAGATACGAGCAGGCTCGGCTTAGCGGTGCTCCAACTGTGACGAACTGGGGCAGCGGAACACCGCTGCGAGAGTTTTTGTATGTTGATGACCTTGCAGAGGCTGCGTTGTTTCTTCTGGAGAATTACGACGACGCCAGCCATGTGAATGTTGGCTCTGGCGAAGACCTGAGCATCAAAGAATTGGCCGAAATGGTAGCCGAGCTCATTGGCTACGAGGGCGAGACTCTTTGGGACACCGCTAAGCCGGATGGAACCCCCAGAAAGCTTCTCGATGTCTCCCTCATTGAGTCAATGGGCTGGAAGGCAAAGACCTCACTGCGTGAGGGAATCGCAAGATCTATCGCCGATTACCGCAGTCGGTTCTAGTCTGCTAGGCCGTAGAGGCGATCGCCTGCGTCTCCTAAGCCTGGAACGATGTAGCCAACCTCATTTAGCTTCTCGTCGAGGGCACCCAGAACGATTTTTACCTCTCGTCCCTGCCACTTGCTGGCTAGGTGCTCTTCAACCGCTCTAACGCCCTCTGGGGCCCCCAGCAGGCATACGCAGGTGACGCTCGATGCTCCGCGGTCAAAGATGTAGTCGATTGAGTCAATCAGTGTTCCACCCGTGGCGAGCATCGGATCAATAATGAACACCTGTCGGTTATCCAGCTGATCTGGAAGTCGATTCGCATAGGTGTAGGGCTGCAGGGTTTCTTCGTTGCGCTTGATCCCCAAGAACCCAACCTCGGCGGTTGGGAGCAGCTTTGTCATGCCCTCAAGCATTCCAAGCCCAGCTCTGAGCACGGGGACAATTAGCGGCCTGGGCTTGGAGAGCTTGAGGCCTTTGGTTGTGGTGAGCGGAGTTTGAACTTCAACGCTCTCTACCCTCACGTCTCTGGTCGCCTCGTAAGCCAGCAGGGTGACGAGTTCCTCAACCAGCAATCTAAAGATTGGAGATGGGGTTGCCATGTCTCGTAGGATGCTGATTTTGTGGGAGATCAGTGGGTGGTTGGCTATTAGAAGCTGCATGCCGATACTCTGCCAGCTTTTTACCTAAATCTAAAGTTGACCAACTTGCCTGCCAGCCAGGTGGCTAGGATTACCCACGGTTCCCAGATTGGCCAGAGCAGCTTCATTGCTGGTCCATAGTGCTTACGCCTGACTTTGCTTGCCTCGGTGACGCTGGTCATGCGTTTTCTCACGGAGAGGGAAGTTGGATGCCAACGGAACTGGGCGAGCACCTGGTTGGTGAAAATGATTGGCCCCACGTTGGAGAGCTTTAAGAACAAATCAAAATCAAATGCCAGATTGAACTCATCACTGAGCCCACCGGATTCCAGATAGGCGCTGGATCTCATGATTGATCCCGGTTGCGGAATCAGCTGGGGTCCAAAACTTAGAATCTTGGCGGCCCAGGGGCCGCTGGCATTGGTGAACATTTTTTTGCCTTGAGCATCTATGTAGTCGCAGCCTCCGTAAACCATTGCTGCCGTTGGGTTTTGCTCTAGAGCCGCAATTGCCGCGTGAACGCTTCCTGGGGTGAGCAGATCGTCATCACCGAGCCAGGCGACAAAGTCGCAACCGACCAGGGCCTGAAGCAAAAGTTTGTGAAGTTTTGATGCCAGACCACCGTTTGGGTCTTCTGCCACCAGATCAACACCCGCTGGCAGGACTGCCCTAACCTGCTCGAGTTTTGACTGGGGGCAACCAATCAATACTTTGATTTCGTGGCTGGTTTGCTGAGAGATTATGGAATCTATAGCGAGTGGCAAATACTCCGGCCTGGTGTAGGCGGTGGGGATGACAAAGGCTATTTTGCTCACTGGTCGATGGTATCCCAGAAGAACTAAACCTTAGGATTCATGAGTGGACCTAGAGAAATACATGCACCTTGCCCTAGAGCAGGCTTCCCTAGCGGGCAGCGAAGTGCCGGTTGGTGCCGTGCTGGTTAGCAGTGCCGGTGAGGTGCTTGCTGTTGGCCATAACCTCAGGGAGCAAAAGTCAGACCCAACCTCTCATGCCGAGATTGAGGTCATTCGGGCTGCTGCCGCTGCTGGCGGAGATTGGAGGCTCGAGGAAACCACACTGTTTGTGACGTTGGAGCCCTGCGTCATGTGTGCGGGGGCGATTGTTGCAGCCAGGATTCCGAGGGTGGTTTTTGGGGCGTGGGACGAGCGGGTTGGGGCTGCTGGCTCAATCTACGATGTGCTGCGAGATTCCAGGCTGGGAAAGCCCCTCGAGGTTATCCCCGGCGTCTTGGAGGAGCAGTGCTCCAGGGTGCTAAAAGAGTTCTTTGAGGCTAAACGCTGAGGTTTGCTAAGCTTTCCCCCGGTGACGTGTCCGAGCGGCCGAAGGTGCAACTCTCGAAAAGTTGTGTGGGTGAAAGTCCACCGTGGGTTCAAATCCCACCGTCACCGCCATCAGATTTGGAGAAAGCAAGCTGCTTTCTCCATTGGTGTTTAAGGATTGCAATTGGCAGAACTAGACCTCACCGAGGATCTTGTAGCACTCGAATCGGTGCTCACCTCGGTCTTGGCTGTGTCTAAGCCCAACGAGCTTGCGGCTGAGATTGATGCCCTGGAGGCTGAGGCAGCGGATCCCAACATTTGGAATGACCAGGAGAAAGCCCAACGCGTTACCAGTGCGCTGTCTCGGCTCAAGGCTAAGCGTCAAAAGCTAGACGGTGCGGTTTCAAGGCTTGATGATCTAAAGGTTTTGCTGGAGCTGGCCAATGCTGAAAATGACATTGAGGCTAAGGCTGAAGTTAGACATGAACTGCGCCTGCTGACACAGGCCATTGATTCGCTTGAGGTTGAGACGCTGTTGAACGGTGAGTATGACTCGCGCGGGGCGATTGTCACCATTCGCTCTGGTGCCGGGGGAGACGACGCCACTGACTTTGCAGAGATGCTGATGCGGATGTATCTGCGCTACTGCGAAAAGCAGTCCATGAAAACCACTGTTCTTGATATTTCTTATGCCGAGGGGGCTGGGATCAAGAGCGCAACCTTTGAGGTGGATGCGGCATTTGCCTTCGGCTCACTCTCTGTCGAGTCCGGCACTCACCGCCTAGTTCGCATGAGTCCGTTTAATTCTGCAGGGAAGCGACAAACCTCTTTTGCTGCCGTGGAAGTTGTTCCGCTTATTGAAACCACCGATGTGATCGATATCCCTGAGGGGGATATCCGAATTGATGTCTTTAGGTCCTCAGGGCCTGGAGGTCAGTCCGTGAACACCACTGACTCAGCGGTTCGCATCACTCACCTCCCAACCGGAATCGTGGTCTCCTGCCAAAACGAGAAGAGCCAGCTACAGAACAAGGAATCCGCTCTCAGAGTGCTGCAGTCGAGATTGCTTGCCGTCAAGAAGGCTGAAGAAGATGCCAAGAAGAAAGAGCTGGCTGGAGACGTTAAGGCCAGCTGGGGCGAGCAGATGCGCTCCTACGTTCTCGCTCCCTACCAAATGGTCAAAGACCTCAGAACCGAATACGAAGTAAATAACCCGGATGCGGTTTTTGATGGTGATCTGGATGGTTTCATTTCAGCGGGGCTGAAGTGGCGGGCGGGCATCGGCCGCTAGGCCGTGGCAACCGAGCAATAGCTTTAGCGCCGTTTAGTCTTTTCAAAGCATGATTCGCCTAGAGAACGTAACCAAGACCTATAAGGGTGCTGACGCACCTGCCCTGGGTGGGGTTTCGCTTGACATCCAGCGCGGGGAGTTTGTGTTCCTGGTTGGAACCTCGGGGAGCGGGAAGTCCTCCCTGCTGCGCCTAATGATTCGTGAGGAGCGCGTTGACTCCGGTGAGGTGTTAGTTCTCGGGGAGAACCTCAATCGGCTATCAAGCAGCAAGGTGGCTCACTTCCGCCGAAAGCTCGGAGTGGTGTTTCAGGATTTTAGGCTGCTGCCAAATAAGAGCGTCTACCAAAACGTGGCATTTGCCCTGAAGGTAATTGGCAAGCCAAGGGCGTTTATTGAGACCGCGGTTCCAGATGTTCTAGAGCTGGTTGGCCTGGCCCAAAAAGCGGACCGGCTGCCAAGTGCGCTCTCCGGTGGAGAGCAGCAGCGAGTGGCGATAGCCAGGGCGCTGGTGAATCGCCCAGATGTGCTTTTGGCTGATGAGCCAACTGGAAACCTGGACCCTGCAACCAGCAACGAAATTATGAACCTTTTGGAGCGGATTAACCTCTCCGGCACCACTGTAGTGATGGCAACTCACGACCGTGGGATTGTGGACCGCATGCAAAAGCGAGTGATTGAGATCAGAGCTGGGCAGATTGTCCGAGATGCTCAAACCGCTTCCTATCGAGAGATTCCCTCTGATGCGATTGATTTGATTCAAGACCGCCCATTTGGTTTTGGCGGTGAAGCGTGAAGCTAGGTTTCATACTCTCCGAGATGTGGGCGGGGATTCGCTCTAATCTCTCGATGATCATTTCGATCATTTTGGTTTCCTTTGTTTCATTGACTTTCTTGGCCGTGACTTTGTTGCTGCAGCTACAGATCACCCAGATGAAGACCTACTGGTATGACCGCGCTCAGGTCGCGGTCTACCTGTGCAGTGATTTCTCTCCTGAGGAGGCCTGCCCGGCAGGTGGTGTAACCGAAACCCAAAAGATTGCAATCAAGCAGCAGCTGCAGTCCGATGTCCTAAGCCCCTACATCGAAGAGTTTTACTTTGAGTCAAAGGACGATGCTTACACCAAGTTCATAGAGCAGTTTGCTGACTCCCAGGCGGCGCAGTACATAACCGCAGAGCAGCTCAATGAGGCCTACTGGGTTAATCTCAAAGACCCAACCCAATCTGAGCTAATCGTTGAGAGTTTTTCGGGTTTAGATGGCGTTGAGGAAATCAAGGATCAGCGCAGCTACCTCGATGAGATTTTTAGTTTCCTCAATGCCGGAAGCCTCCTTGCCGGAGGAGTAGCGGCCGTGATGTTGCTCAGTGCAACACTGCTGATTGCAACCACCATCCGGCTCAGCGCGCACTCCAGAAGGCGTGAGATTTCCATCATGCGCCTGGTTGGTGCATCAAAGTTTTCGATTCAGCTGCCGTTTGTGCTGGAGGGACTCTTGGCTGCGGTTATGGGCGGTGCTTTGGCATCCGCTGTCACGGTTGCCATCACCCACTACTTTGTGACCGGCTTCTTGGCTCAGCAGCTGGCGTTCACCAGCTTCTTTACTGTGGCGGATGCCCTTATGATTACTCCCTACCTGATTGGCGTTGGATCAGCCCTGGCAATTCTTTCCTCGGCCCTTTCCATCCACCGCTACCTCAGGACCTAACAGGGGAAAAACATGCCAAGGGAGCGTGGGCAAAAACTAGTTGCCCAGAACCGCAAGGCCCGACACGACTACCACATTGAGGACGTGTATGAGGCCGGCCTTGTGCTAACCGGAACCGAGGTTAAGTCCCTGAGGGCTGGCAGGGCTTCGCTGATTGATGGCTTCGCCTCAATCGAGCGCGGCGAGATCTGGTTGGAAAACGTTCACATTCCAGAGTTCTTTGAGGGGTCCTGGACCAATCACTTCACTCGCAGAAAACGCAAACTTCTACTCAACCGCCAGGAGATCTACAAGCTAGCCGGCAAGGTAAAGGAATCGGGCTACACCCTGATTCCGCTGAGTCTCTACTTCAAAGACGGCTATGCCAAGGTTGAGATTGCCCTGGCTAAGGGTAAAAAGGATTACGACAAGCGTCAGACTCTCAAGGAGAAAGACGCAAAGCGCGAGATGAATACCGCCATCAGGGCTCAGAAGACCAGAAACTTTTAGGTCACAAAAAAGTAAAGTCTTTGGAAAAAATTAAGTTGCAGACCATAATTCGCACCCCTTAGGATTGAGGTTTGCATCCCTAACCCATGCCGAACCTCATATTGTGGTTGTTTGGCGCGTAGCAAATGGTGGCACGTAAGTGTTAGGAACGCGAATTTCCCGCCTACATCACAATTCCCTAGGGGTTATTACTTTGGCTGCTGCGAAAAACGCTAAAAAGTCCACTTCCAACTCGCGCTCTGCACTGCGTCCAACCTTTGCAAAGCACCCAGACCCAATCGAGATCCCAGATCTACTCTCGCTTCAGACCGAGAGCTTTGACTGGTTGGTCGGCGCACCTGCGTGGCGAGCAATCGCTGGCGATGATGCCCGCACCGGTCTGGACGAGGTGTTTGAGGAGATCAGCCCCATTGAGGACAGCTCGAACGCTGCCCAGGATGCAAAGATGGGCTTGTCCTTCTCGGAGCCAATGCTGTTTGACCCGCCTTACACCCCTGATGAGTGCAAGGAGAAGGGTAAGAGCTACACCCAGCCGCTCTACATCAAGGCTGAGTTCACCAACTACCTAACCGGTGAGATCAAGAGCCAGACGGTCTTCATGGGTGACTTCCCGGTAATGACCGGCAAGGGAACCTTCATCATCAACGGCACCGAGCGTGTGGTTGTATCCCAGCTGGTTCGCTCCCCAGGTGTTTACTTCTCGGTGTCCACCAACACCACCGGTAACCTCGACGTCCGCAACAACAAGGCTCAGATCATTCCAAGCCGCGGCTCCTACCTGGAGTTCTTGACCGAGTGGGTCAAGGACGAGCGCAAGCCAGCGGCTCGCTTCGGCCAGCCAATTCTGCAGGTTCAGGTTGACCGCAAAACCAAGGTCTCGGCAACCATCTTCCTGAAGGCCCTCGGTATGACCAAGGACGAGATTCGCGCTGAGTTTGCGGACCTGAAGGCCTCGGTTGACGCCAACCCGCTGAACCTGCGTTTTGACGAGGACATCATTGAGCGCACCCTGGAGTATGACGAGTCCAAGGTCTTCGCATCCCCAATTTTGAGCAAGGAAGACGCGCTTCGCGAGGTCTACCGCAAGGTCCGCGGCGAGACCGCGGGTGCCGAGGTTGCTGAGGCTTGGTTGCGCTCCACATACTTCGAGCACAAGCGCTACAACCTTGCTCGCGTGGGTCGCCACAAGCTAAACCGCAAGCTAAACATTGAGCAGGGTGCTGACATCACCACCCTGACCCTGGCTGACATTGTGGCAACCCTGAAGTACCTGTTGCTGTTCGACATCACCTTGGCAAACGGCGTTCAGGCCACCGCGCAGAACGTTGAGTTCACCACCAAGATGAACGGCAAGAAGGTTAGCCTCGTTGTTCGTCCTGACGACATTGACGACTTCTCCAACCGCCGCATTCGCAGCGTCGGTGAGCTGATTCAGAACCAGGTTCGCATCGGTCTTAGCCGTATGGAGCGTGTGGTTCGTGAGCGCATGTCAACCCAGGACATTGAGGCAATAACCCCTCAGACCCTGATCAACCTGCGCCCAGTGGTTTCTGCAATCAAGGAGTTCTTCGGAGCCAGCCAGCTGTCGCAGTTCATGGACCAGAACAACCCACTGGCCGGCCTCGCTCACAAGCGTCGTCTTTCGGCACTGGGACCTGGTGGTATCGCTCGTGAGCGTGCCCAGATGGAGGTTCGTGACGTTCACCCTTCCCACTACGGTCGCATGTGTCCGGTGGAGACCCCAGAAGGTCCAAACATCGGTCTTATCGGTTCGCTAACCGCATTCAGCCGCATCAACACCTTTGGTTTCATTGAGACCCCTTACCGCATTGTCAAAAATGGCAAGGTCACCTCAAAGATCGAGTACCTGGATGCAGCCAGCGAAGACGGCAAGGTCATCGCAGCCGCTGAGACTCCGGTTACTGAAGATGGAACCCTGATTGGCCCTCGTGCATTTGCTCGCTTCCGCGGCGACATGACTGAGGTTGCCGCTGAGGATGTGGACTACCTAGACGTATCCCCTCGCCAGCTGGCTTCGGTTTCCACCTCGCTGATTCCGTTCCTTGAGCACGACGACTCTTCTCGTGCGCTGATGGGTGCAAACATGCAGCGTCAGGCAGTTCCACTGCTGCGCGCCGAGAGCCCATTTGTTGGAACCGGTATGGAGCGCATCGCTGCGATTGACTCGGGAGCCGTTGTGGTTGCCGATGCAGCCGGTGTGGTTGAGGAAATCGATGCAGACAACATCACCGTGATGAACGACGATGGTTCTCGCTCGAGCTACCTGCTGCGCAAGTTTGACCGCTCGAACCAGGGCACCGCAATCAACCAGCGCGCAATCGTGAGCGTTGGAGACCGAATTGAGGTTGGCACCGTGCTGGCCGATGGTCCTTCCACCGAGAACGGTGAACTGGCGCTCGGTAAGAACTTGCTCGTGGCATTCATGCCTTGGGAGGGTTACAACTTCGAAGACGCAATCATCCTGAGCCAGGAGATTGTGAAGCACGACGTGCTTTCCTCAATCCACATTGAGGAGTACGAGGTTGATGCTCGCGACACCAAGCTGGGACCAGAGGAAATTACTGCTGACCTGCCAAACATCTCAGTCGAGGCGCTGGCCCAGCTGGATGAGAACGGCATCATCCGCATTGGTGCCGAGGTTCGTCCGGGAGACATTCTGGTTGGAAAGGTAACCCCTAAGGGTGAGACTGAGCTTTCCGCTGAAGAGCGCCTACTGCGCGCTATCTTCAACGAGAAGAGCCGCGAGGTTCGCGACACCAGCTTGAAGGTTCCTCACGGCGAGCAGGGCACCATCATTGGCGTCAAGGTATTTGACGCCGAGCAGGGTGACGAGCTGGGTGCTGGCGTTAACAAGCGCGTTGTGGTTTACATCGCTCAGAAGCGCAAGATCACCGAGGGTGACAAGCTTGCTGGCCGCCACGGAAACAAGGGTGTTATCGCCAAGATTCTGCCAGTTGAGGACATGCCGTTCATGGAGGATGGAACTCCGGTTGACATCGTTCTGAACCCGCTGGGTATTCCTGGCCGCATGAACTTCGGACAGGTTCTGGAGTCTCACCTCGGTTGGGCTTGCCGCCAGGGTTGGGATGTCAAGGGCGTTGCCAAGTGGGCAGACAACATGGCCAAGGAGCTCTACTCGGCTGAGGCTGGCACCAAGGTTGCCACCCCGGTATTCGATGGTGCGACCAAGAACCAGGTTGCTGGGATTTTGGACCACACCCTGGTTGGCGAAAATGGCAAGCGCCTCATCGACTCCAGCGGTAAGGCACGTCTGTTCGATGGCCGCTCCGGTGAGCCATTCCCAGAGCCAATCGCTGTCGGTGTGAAGTACATGCTGAAGCTCCACCACTTGGTTGACGACAAGATTCACGCTCGTTCGACCGGTCCTTACTCCATGATTACTCAGCAGCCACTTGGTGGTAAGGCTCAGTTCGGTGGCCAGCGCTTTGGTGAGATGGAAGTTTGGGCACTGCAGGCCTACGGTGCTGCGCACACCCTCCAGGAGCTATTGACCATCAAGTCCGATGACATCGCAGGTCGCGTTCGCACCTACGAAGCCATCGTCAAGGGTGACAACATTCAGGCCCCCGGTATCCCAGAGTCCTTCCGCGTTCTAGCCAAGGAAATGCAGTCCCTCGGCCTAAACGTTGAGGTGCTGGACGGTGAGGGTCGAGTCGTGGTTCTCAAGGACGAAGAGTTCGAGACCGATCGCGCCGCCGAGGAGTTGGGCATCAACCTATCTCGCAACGAGAACCTCGCTGCCGAGACCGACTTCAACACCTACCAGTAACCCGATAAAGAATCTGAATAAGGAAAAACTAACGAAATGTCAGTAAGAGTAGAAAACTTCAGTGCCCTTCGGGTTGGTCTTGCAACTTCCGAGGACATCCGCTCCTGGTCCTCAGGCGAGGTAAAGAAGCCTGAGACCATCAACTACAGAACCCTAAAGCCCGAGAAGGACGGACTGTTCTGCGAGAAGATCTTTGGTCCCACCAAGGACTGGGAGTGCTCGTGCGGTAAGTACAAGCGCGTCCGCTTTAAGGGAATCGTCTGTGAGCGCTGTGGCGTTGAGGTAACCAAGTCCTCGGTTCGCCGTGAGCGCATGGGCCACATCGAGCTTGCCGCTCCAGTGACCCACATCTGGTACTTCAAGGGTGTTCCTTCTCGCCTGGGCTACCTGCTCAACATGGCGCCAAAGGACCTCGAGAAGATCATTTACTTCGCCGCTTACCGCGTCATGGACATTGACCACGAGCTCAAGGACGGCGAGTACGACTTAGTTCGCGAGGAGTACGTCTCCCGCATTCGCTCGCTGGTTGACGCTCGCGACGAGGAGTTCGAGGCTGCTGCAGGTGCAGAGCTAGCTGAACTTCGTGAGCTTGGCCTTGAGCTTCAGGTCTCCAACAAGTTCTGGGAGACCCCGCGCTGGGTTGAGAAGCAGTTTGCTAAGACCGTTGAGCAGCTGATCATGGCTGAGGAGAAGGATGCCGACGCATTCTGGTCCGCTCGCGCGCTAGCCCAGGAGACTGATGAGGAGCAGGACGACGCAGTTGTCCGCACCGCGGATGAGACCAAGAAGATCAAGAAGCTCATGGCGGACTTCAAGAAGAAGACCGACAAGATCGTTCGCGAGTACGCTCGTCTGGAGCGCCCATCCAACCTCCACAAGGAGCAGTTGGCATGGCGCATGTTCTTGAACGCTTCGGTTGGCCAGCTTTTGCCAAACGACGTTGTCTTTGACCACTTCGACTACTACTTCTCTGACTACATCATCACCGAGATCGGTGCTGAGGCAGTGCTGCAGGTATTGGCCGCGTTCGATCTCGAGGGTGCTGCTGCAGAGCTGCGCGCCGAGATCGCAACCACCAAGGGCTCAAAGCAGACTCAGGCCATCAAGCGTCTTAAGGTAGTGAACAGCTTCCTGTCCTCCGGGACCCCGCCAACCTCAATGGTGCTCTCGGTGCTGCCGGTGCTACCTCCTGAGATTCGCCCGATGGTTCAGCTGGACGGTGGCCGCTTTGCGACCTCTGACCTAAACGACCTCTACCGCCGCGTGATCAACCGCAACAACCGCCTAAAGCGCTTTGTTGACCTCGGAGCGGTACCAAAGACCATTTTGAACAACGAGAAGCGCATGCTTCAGGAGGCTGTGGACGCACTGTTTGACAACGGTCGCCGCGGTCGTGCCGTTACCGGAACCGGTAACCGTGCACTGAAGTCACTCTCTGACCTACTCAAGGGTAAGCAGGGTCGTTTCCGTCAGAACCTTCTGGGTAAGCGCGTTGACTACTCGGGTCGTTCGGTAATCGTGGTTGGTCCTCAGCTGAAGCTGCACCAGTGTGGTCTTCCAAAGCTGATGGCTCTTGAGCTCTTCAAGCCGTTTGTGATGAAGCGTTTGGTGGACCTGGGTCTAGCCCAGAACATCAAGAGCGCAAAGCGCATGGTTGAGCGTTCACGCCCACAGGTTTGGGGTGTCCTCGAAGAGGTCATCCGCGAGCGTCCAGTGCTACTGAACCGTGCACCAACCCTGCACCGCCTAGGTATTCAGGCCTTTGAGCCGGTACTGGTTGAGGGTAAGGCAATTCAGCTGCACCCGCTGGTCTGTACCGCGTTCAACGCTGACTTCGATGGTGACCAGATGGCTGTCCACCTGCCGCTTTCGGTTGAGGCTCAGGCTGAGGCCCGCATCTTGATGCTCGCTTCGAACAACATTCTGAAGCCTTCGGATGGTCGCCCAGTTGCCACCCCAACCCAGGACATGATCATCGGTCTGTTCCACCTGACCGCAGAAGTTCCTGGCGGCAAGGGTGAGGGTTCGGCTTTCACCTCGATGGCTGAGGCTCAGATGGCGTTTGACCTGCACCACCTAGACCTAGGTGCCAAGGTTCGCATTCGCCTGGAGGGTGAGTTGAAGGAGACTACCTTCGGTCGCGCTCTATTCAACGAGACCCTGCCAGAGGCTTACCCATACGTTGAGATGCAGGTCGGCAAGAAGCAGCTCGGTCAGATCGTTTCCGATCTGGTTGAGATGTTCAGCCGCACCGAGGTAGCTCAGGCACTGGACAAGCTGAAGGATGCAGGTTTCTACTGGGCAACCCGCTCAGGTGTTTCCATGTCCATCTCCGATGCAAACTTCGACCCCAAGGGCGAGTTTGACAAGGAGCGCGCAACCCGCATTCTCAAGGCTGAGAAGGCTCACACCAAGATTCAGGAAGCCTTCGACAATGGTTTGAAGTCTGACCTGGAGCGTCGTGACGAGCTGGGTGCGCTGTGGTTCAAGGAGACCAACGAAATTCAGAAGCTGCTACAGGAATCGATCCCACACGACAACGCCATCTACAAGATGGTTACCTCGGGTGCTCGCGGTAACTGGCTGCAGATTCGTTCCATCATGGGTATGCGTGGACCGGTTGCCACCTCCTCCGGTGACTTCGCTCCGATGCCTGTGAAGGGTAACTACCTGCTGGGCCTAACCCCGCACGAGTACTTCATCAACGCCACCGGTGCCCGTAAGGGTAACGCTGACACCGCCATGAAGACTGCGGCCGCTGGTTACCTAACTCGCCGTCTGGTTGACGTGGCTCAGGATGTCATCATCCAGATCGATGACTGTGGCACCAGCCGCGGTCTAGAGAAGGACCTGCTGGACGACGACCAGGTAGAGCTATCGATCGTGGGCCGCACCAACCTCGCTGACGTCAAGGTTGGCAAGGACGTGCTGGTCAAGGCCGGCGAGAACATCGACCACGCCACCGTGCGCAGACTGAAGGAAGCTGGCGTTGAGACCATCAACGTTCGTTCCGTTCTGACCTGTGAGGCTGAGGCTGGCATCTGTGCTCAGTGCTACGGCGTATCGCTTGCTACCAACCAGAAGGTAACCGTCGGTGAGGCCATCGGTATCATCGCCGCACAGTCGATCGGTGAGCCTGGAACTCAGCTGACCATGCGTACCTTCCACACCGGTGGTGCCGCATCCGAGGCTAAGAAGCAGACCATTTTGAAGTCCATCGGTGGTCAGAAGGTTCGTGTTGAGCGTCTGATCTCCTATGACATCACCCAGGGTCTAAACGGTGTTACCGACCTGCTTGAGGCCCGCGTTGGTTGGCGTCAAGCTGGCAAGGTTGCAGTTATGGCCTTCTGGAACGGAAAGGTCGACATCATCGAGAAGGTCTCCGCCACCGGCGCAAAGAGCTTCGATGTCTACGTCCGCCCACAGGGTGAGGCTGCGGAGAAGGAAGCTGAGTCTTTGGCTCTGCAGTACAGCTTCTCCCGCACCGCTTCCAAGACCTTCAAGAAGCTAAGCCCATACCTCCCAATCACCACCGTCACCAACATCGGTGACCTGGTTGTCGAGAAGGGTCAGGTCGTTGAGGCCGGAGACTACATCGTGGATGGAACCCCAATTCCTCACGAGGTGCTGATGATCAAGGGTGCTCGTGAAGCAGCAGCCGAGATCATTCGCGGTGTCCAGGCGATCTACGGCTCCCAGGGTGTTCCGCTGCACGACAAGCACCTCGAGGTGATTGTTCGTCAGATGCTGAACAAGGTAACCGTCATCGACTCCGGCGACACCGAAATGCTGCCGGGTGAGATCATCGACCGCCAGCGCTTCGCAGTTCAGAACCGTGCAGCTGTTGCTCAGGGCCTAAAGCCTGCGTCAGCTCGTCAAGAGGTGATGGGTATGACCCGTGCATCGCTTGCTGCTCAGTCTTGGCTGTCTGCCGCTTCGTTCCAGGAGACCACCCGAGTTCTAACTCAGGCCGCTCTGGACCGCCGCGAAGACCGCCTGGTTGGACTGAAGGAGAACGTCATCATCGGAAAGCTAATCCCAGCCGGAACCGGTCTGCTAGCTCACCGCGACTTCGAGGTGGACGGCACCGAAGAGGCCAAGGCAGAGCGCTACCCGAACCGTATCTGGTCGGATGCATCGTTCGATGACGCTGACCTGAGCTCTCAAGAGCTGTCGATGTCAATCGCAGATCCGTTCTCAATCGACGAGAACTAACGCTTCAAAAAAGGGGAACGCCTACCGGTTACGGTAGGCGTTTTTCTTTGCTAATTTTGGGTTGAAATTCATACGGGGGTAGTGATGAAGCGTTTTATTTCCATGGCACTGGCAGCACTTTTGCTCGCTGGCTTTCAGAGTCAGGGAGCAACGGCGGCAACTGTGACCAAGGTCCAGTTTGTGGCGGGGTTTTCGGGAACCAACGTAAAACTTAGTTCTAGCCAAGCAGCACTAATCAAAAAAGCTTGGAGCAAATATCCGCTGGCCGAAACCGTTCATTGCTTGGCCCTGGTTCAAAAGTCCAAGGACACTGTGTACGCCAGGGCTCGAGCAAAAAGCGCCTGCGACTATCTCAAAAAATTGGATGGCGATCTGAGAACGTTCGTCATTACCGCAGACACCAATTTAGCCAAGGACTCAGGTCAGATAGAACTGCAGTTCCGCTGGTCGACCACTACTGCTAATCAACCGGCCGTGAAAATGGTTGAGACCGAAGCCATTACTTTCAAAATCAACCCGAACTACCAGGTTGGAAAACCCTGCGGAGGCGGCTTTGGCTGGCAGGTGCTGGGCAATGATGCCCAGGGCAAGCCGGCTTACTTGAAGTGTGCGATGAAATCGGGGGGTAGCGGTCTGTTCCAATTGGACAGCTCAATGCCAAAAATCGACCCGGTTACTCGCAAACCCCTGGTACCGGAAACTGTGCCAACCAAATCCCTTTTTGGCTACTCGCCAAATCTTTACATCGTCCCCAAGGTGGTCACCACCGCTCCCAAAACAACTTTGTCCGCAGGTTCCTTCACGGACTACTCAAAGTGCAAGGTGGCCGCAGGTGACGATGGTTCGCTCGACAAAGGATTTGGTTTTCCATTGCCAGAGCTTCGTGCGGACCTAAAACCCAACTTCAAGATTCTTGTGATTCCGGTTCAATTCACCGACCACTTGACCAAAAACAAACCCGCCGATGACATGGGTGACGTGGTTTCGGCGCTCACAAACTTCTACACTCGCGCCTCCAGCGTTCCGGTTAGTTTTGACTGGACCATCCCGGACTCCTATTACCAAATGGGTAAGTCGATTGACTCCTTCAAGCTTGGGATTGAGTTCGACAAAACTTTCAACACCGACTTTTGGACCAACTACCGTAAGTACCTGCAGGCGGCCATTGATTTGGTCGATAAGGACTACGACTTTTCAAAATACGATGCTGTGATCATTGAAGAGCCAAGGACCGTCACGGATGCGGAACACGGAATGTTTATTCCGCATGCCCCGGGCAAAGCAGGCGAAAGTGACGGACTCTACTCGGATGAAGGTCAAATTCTCAATCTGTTAGTCACTGGCAATGATGAGAGTCGAGATGTTCCAAACTGGCTGCACGAATTTGGCCACCTTTTCGGACTACCTGACAGAAACTGGCAGGTTGGCTCCAAGAATGGGTTTGATCTTATGTGGGGTTGGTATGGCTCGCCCGAACTTGCAGCTTGGAACCGTTGGCTGCTGGGCGTGCTGAAGGATTCACAGGTTGATTGCAAGACTGATCAAGAATCATCGATTCACCTAGTTCAACCGGTTGCGTGGGTTGGTGATTACAAAAAGGCTGTGGTCATACCGGTTTCAGATCACGAGGTCATCGTTGTGGAATCAAGGCGTCGCCAGGGCTATGACGCCCTGTTCGGTAAGGAGTCGGAGGGCGCTTACGCCTACCGAATTGACACTTCGGCCAAGATCTATTCACCCGACACGAAAAAACCAGTAGACGTTTTGGCCCCCAAGCGAAGCAAGCCGATTATGGACTGGGCGTTGGACGCAGCGCTTGACCCAGGTGAGTCCGTGTCCTCAGATGGATGGAAGATTGAGGTCCTTGAGTCCGGGGCCTTTGGCGATGTCATTAAGGTGTCCAAAGTCAACTAAAAACTATTTGACCACCCGTCACTAATGAATGTATGCTTGGCGAGGTTCGTGTGAAGACGCGAATTAGGCCCAGAACCTCTTGTCGCTGAGGCGGGGTCAAAAATCTTCGGAAACTGTGCAGATTCCTGCGCGCCGAAGGAAGCCTAAATAAGGAGAAATAGTGCCAACAATTCAGCAGTTGGTTCGCAAGGGTAGGAGCCCGAAGGTCACTAAGACCAAGGCACCTGCACTGAAGGCAAACCCACAGCAGCGTGGCGTGTGTACCCGCGTGTACACCACCACCCCTAAGAAGCCAAACTCTGCGCTTCGTAAGGTAGCTCGTGTGAAGTTGTCCAACGGTGTGGAAGTAACCGCCTACATCCCGGGCGAGGGCCACAACCTGCAGGAGCACTCGATGGTGCTTGTCCGCGGTGGCCGTGTTAAGGACCTACCAGGTGTTCGCTACAAGATCGTTCGTGGCGCACTAGACACCCAGGCAGTAAAGAACCGTAAGCAGGCTCGCAGCCAATACGGTGCAAAGAAGGGTAAGTAATTAGATGCCACGTAAAGGCCCAGTCGCTAAGCGTCCAGTCGTATCCGACCCGGTTTACGGCTCACCAGTAGTTTCCCAGCTGGTCAACAAGATCTTGCTTCACGGCAAGAAGAGCTTGGCTGAAGCAATCGTTTACGGTGCCCTAGAGGGCACCAACCGCAAGAACGGTGACGACCCAGTGGTAACCCTCAAGAAGGCACTGGACAACATTCGTCCAACCGTTGAGGTTCGCTCCCGTCGCGTTGGTGGTTCCACCTACCAGGTTCCAGTTGAGGTTAAGAGCCACCGTGCCAACACCTTGGCTATGCGCTGGTTGGTCAGCTACGCCAAGAACCGTCGCGAGAAGACCATGACCGAGCGTCTAATGAACGAGATCCTCGATGCATCCAACGGCCTAGGTGCTGCTGTGAAGCGTCGTGAGGACACTCACAAGATGGCAGAGTCCAACAAGGCCTTCGCACACTACCGCTGGTAATCCAGCAAGCATCCGCCAGAGCTGTTTACCCAGCGTTTCACTGGCGGATGTATTCATTAACCAGATAAACAAACTCAAACTTCGGAGGACACCGTGGCACAAGACGTGCTCACCGACCTGAACAAGGTTCGCAACATCGGCATCATGGCGCACATTGACGCCGGTAAGACCACCACCACTGAGCGAATCCTGTTCTACACCGGTATCACTCACAAGATCGGTGAGGTGCACGACGGTGCCGCCACCATGGACTGGATGGAGCAGGAGCAGGAGCGCGGTATCACCATTACTTCGGCTGCTACCACCTGTTTCTGGAACAAGAACCAGATCAACATTATTGACACCCCAGGTCACGTGGACTTCACCGTTGAGGTTGAGCGTTCACTTCGCGTGCTGGACGGTGCCGTTGCAGTATTCGATGGCAAGGAAGGTGTTGAGCCTCAGTCTGAGACCGTTTGGCGCCAGGCCGACAAGTACGACGTTCCTCGCATCTGCTTTGTCAACAAGATGGACAAGATGGGTGCAGATTTCTACTTCACCGTCAAGACCATTGTTGAGCGCCTAGGTGCAAAGCCTCTGGTTATTCAGCTTCCAATCGGTGCCGAGAGCGACTTCCAGGGTGTTATCGACCTGGTCGAGATGAAGGCTCTAACCTGGCGCGGAGACGTCGAGATGGGTGCCAAGTACGAGGTTGAGGAGATCCCTGCGGACCTCAAGGCCAAGGCTGACGAGTACCGTGCCCAGCTGATCGAGGCCGTAGCTGACACCAGCGAAGAGCTGATGGAGAAGTACTTTGCCGGCGAGGAGCTAACCGTCGCCGAGATCAAAGCTGGTATCCGCCACCTAACCGTCAACTCCCTGATGTACCCAATTCTCTGTGGCTCTGCTTTCAAGAACAAGGGTGTTCAGCCGATGCTTGACGCGGTTATCGACTACCTACCTTCGCCGCTGGATGTTCCTGCCACCGAGGGTGGAGACCCTCGCGACGAGGAGAAGCGCCTAATCCGCAAGCCTGACACCAAGGAGCCTTTTGCTGCTCTGGCGTTCAAGGTTATGACCCACCCATTCTTTGGTCGCCTGACCTACATCCGCGTGTACTCCGGTCACGCTGAGTCCGGCACCCAGGTTATTAACTCCACCAAGGGCCGCAAGGAGCGCATCGGAAAGCTATTCCAGATGCACGCCAACAAGGAAAACCCAGTGGACTCGGTAACCGCAGGTCACATCTACGCTGCCATCGGTTTGAAGGACACCACCACCGGTGACACCCTGTGTGACCCGGACAACCAGATTGTCCTGGAGACCATGACCTTCCCAGAGCCAGTTATCTCGGTTGCTATTGAGCCAAAGACCAAGGGTGACCAGGAGAAGCTAGGCCTTGCAATCCAGAAGTTGGCCGAAGAGGACCCAACCTTCCGCGTTGAGCACGACCACGAGACCGGCCAGACCGTTATCTCCGGAATGGGTGAGCTTCACCTAGACATTCTGGTTGACCGTATGCGCCGTGAGTTCAAGGTTGAGGCGAACGTAGGTAAGCCTCAGGTTGCCTACCGCGAGACCATTCGTCGCGTTGTCGACAAGCACGACTACACCCACAAGAAGCAGACCGGTGGTTCTGGTCAGTTCGCCAAGGTCCAGATCAAGCTGGAGCCTATGGAGGTTGAGGGTGACAAGACCTACGAGTTCGTAGACGCCGTTACCGGTGGTCGCGTTCCTCGCGAGTACATTCCTTCGGTTGATGCCGGTATGCGTGACGCCATGCAGTCCGGTGTGCTAGCCGGCTACCCAGTTGTTGGTGTCAAGGCGACTCTGCTCGATGGTGCTTACCACGATGTTGACTCGTCTGAAATGGCATTCAAGCTTGCAGGTTCGATGGTCTTCAAGGAGGCCGCTCGTCTTGCCAACCCAGTTCTGCTCGAGCCGTTGATGGCGGTTGAGGTGCGTACCCCTGAGGAATACATGGGTGACGTTATCGGTGACCTAAACTCCAGGCGCGGGCAGATCCAGTCCATGGACGACGCCAGTGGCGTGAAGGTTGTCCGTGCACTGGTTCCACTATCCGAGATGTTCGGTTACGTTGGTGACCTTCGTTCCAAGACCTCTGGACGCGCTGTGTACTCGATGACTTTCGAGACCTACGCCGAGGTTCCAAGGAACGTCGCTGACGAGATCGTTCAGAAGGCAAAGGGCGAGTAGTCAAGCTACTGGTCTTTTGACTAAGATAGAAAGTCTGTAAACCCCAAATCAGAGTCGGCCACCTGGTCGATGATTTACTACGGATCCATCAGGAGGACCCACAATGGCTAAGGCGAAATTCGAGCGCACCAAGCCGCACGTCAACATCGGAACCATTGGTCACGTCGACCACGGTAAGACCACTCTGACTGCGGCAATCACCAAGGTACTTCACGACAAGTACCCAACCCTGAACGCTTCTTACGCGTTCGACCAGATTGACAACTCCCCAGAGGAGAAGCAGCGCGGTATCACCATCAACATCTCCCACGTTGAGTACCAGACCGAGAAGCGCCACTACGCACACGTAGACGCTCCAGGCCACGCTGACTACATCAAGAACATGATCACCGGTGCTGCACAGATGGATGGTGCCATCCTCGTAGTAGCAGCAACCGACGGCCCAATGCCTCAGACCAAGGAGCACGTGCTTCTTGCTCGCCAGGTTGGTGTTCCTTACATCGTTGTCGCACTGAACAAGTCCGACATGGTTGATGACGAGGAGATCCTAGAGCTCGTTGAGGTTGAGGTCCGCGACCTGCTAAACCAGTACGAGTTCCCAGGCGACGACGCTCCTGTAGTGCGCGTTTCCGGTCTAAAGGCTCTTGAGGGCGACGCCAAGTGGGGCGAGTCTGTACTAGCTCTAATGGACGCTGTTGACGCAAACGTTCCAGAGCCAGTTCGCGACACCGACAAGCCATTCCTAATGCCTGTTGAGGACGTTTTCACCATCACTGGTCGTGGAACCGTTATCACCGGCAAGATCGAGCGTGGCCAGATCAAGGTGAACGAAGAAGTTGAGATCGTTGGTATCCGCGACAAGCAGAAGACCACCGTTACCGGAATCGAAATGTTCCGCAAGCTACTCGACTACGCAGAGGCCGGAGAGAACGTAGGTCTACTTCTCCGCGGTACCAAGCGTGAAGAGGTTGAGCGCGGTCAGGTTGTTGTAAAGCCTGGTTCGGTTACCCCTCACACCAACTTTGACGCCAACGTCTACATCCTTTCCAAGGATGAGGGTGGCCGTCACAACCCGTTCTACGCAAACTACCGCCCACAGTTCTACATCCGTACCACTGACGTAACTGGTGTTATCACCCTGCCAGCCGGTACCGAGATGGTTATGCCTGGTGACACCACCAACATGACCGTTGAGCTAATCCAGCCGATTGCGCTGGAAGAGGGACAGCGTTTCGCTATCCGTGAGGGTGGCCGCACCGTAGGTGCCGGTACCGTCACCAAGATCAACAAGTAATTCTGTAAGGAATCAGTCAAAACCCCCTCGGGAAACCGAGGGGGTTTTGCTTTGCCAAATCATTCAAAATTCGGTCGGATTTAACTTGCACTTCACCTTTGGCTTGTGGCAGGATTGTGGGGTTCACGAGCATTCGTGCCATTTGGCATGAACCACTGCAGGCAGTGTGCACAGGAAACTGGGCCGGCCGCAGCTAAGGACCAAAAAACTTATCTGAGATCTTTCTCCGGTAACTCGCGAGTTCATTTCTTGCGACACGCCCGAGTCAAGGTGTCGGATCGAGCCCTAGAAATAGGGCGTTGACAGAAGAACAGTGCATCAGCATCACGGCGGTCAGTAGAGTTCGCATCCGCGGACGGACCTGACCCAAAACCTGTGTGTCCGAAAGGTCACCTAAAACGGAAGCGAGTCATTATGGCGGCTAACAAGATCCGCATTCGACTGAAGTCGTATGATCACGAGATCATCGACTCGTCGGCGAGCAAAATCGTCGACACGGTCACCCGCGCCGGTGCAAAGGTAGTTGGCCCAGTTCCACTGCCCACCGAGAAGAACGTTGTGACGGTCATCCGCTCGCCACACAAGTACAAGGACAGCCGCGAGCACTTTGAGATGCGCACCCACAAGCGCCTCATTGACATCATCGACCCGACTCCAAAGGCCGTTGATTCGCTGATGCGCCTGGACCTACCAGCAGACGTCAACATCGAGATCAAGCTCTAAGGATTTAGAAATGACTGCAGAGACTAAGACCGTAAAGGGTTTGCTGGGCACCAAGCTCGGCATGACTCAGGGCTGGGATGAGAACAACAAGCTTGTTCCCATCACCGTCGTTGAGGCTGGCGAGAACATCGTTACCCAAATCAAGAATTTAGAGGCCGATGGCTATGAGGCAATTCAGATTGCCTACGGCGCCATTGACCCACGCAAGGCTGACAAGCCAACCACCGGCCACTTCGCTAAGGCCGGAGCCACCCCTCGCCGCTTCCTAGCAGAGATCCGCACCGCTGACACCAACTCATACGCAGTTGGTCAGGCACTGGGCGTTGACATCTTCGAGGTCGGCACCAAGGTCGACGTCGTCGGAACCTCAAAGGGTAAGGGCTTCGCCGGTGTCATGAAGCGCCACGGCTTCGCCGGTATCCACTCCTCGCACGGTGCTCACAAGAACCACCGTAAGCCTGGATCCGTTGGTGCCGGTACCACCCCAGCCAAGGTCATCAAGGGTAAGAAGATGCCTGGCCGCATGGGATCTGACCGAGTCACCACCATGAACCTAACCCTGCACGGCGTAGACCTCGAGCGAGGCCTATTGCTGATCAAGGGTGCCGTCCCAGGTCCTAAGGGCCAGCTGGTGTTTGTTCGCAACGCCGTGAAGGAGAGCAAGTAATGCCTACCGTTGACGTTATTGACGTGAAGGGCAAGAAGTCCGGATCCGTTGAGCTGCCAGAGGCACTGTTCGACGTCCAGACCAATGTCCCGCTAATCCACCAGGTAGTGGTTGCCCAGCTGGCAGCTGCTCGCCAGGGAACCCAGTCCGCGCTTCGCCGCGGCGAGGTTTCCGGTTCGGGTAAGAAGCCTTTCAAGCAGAAGGGTACCGGCCGCGCCCGTCAGGGTTCGGTTCGTATGCCTCAGCACCGCGGTGGTGGCGTGATCCACGCACCAAAGCCTCGCGACTACTCGCAGCGCACCCCAAAGAAGATGATTGTGGCTGCTCTGCGCGGTGCACTTTCTGACCGCGCTCGTAACGGCCGCGTCTTCATCATTGACCAGTTTGCTCTGGGAGAGCAGCCATCAACCAAGGCAGCAGCAGCTTTCTTGGCTCAGGTTGCAACCAGCAAGAACATCCTGGTCGTGCTGGACCGCTCAGACGAGCTGTCTTACAAGTCGCTACGCAACCTGCAGACCGTCCACGTCCTAGCTGTTGACCAGCTGAACGCTTACGACGTGCTGCACGCCGACGACATCGTTTTCACCGCCAGCGCCATGACTCAGTACGTCGAGGCCGCTACCCGCACTGAGGAGGTCAGCGCATGAGTGCCATCAACAAAGACCCACGCGATGTAATCATCAAGCCAATCATCTCGGAGAAGAGCTACACGCTCATCGACGAGGGTAAGTACACCTTCGAGGTGGACCCTCGCTCGAACAAGACCGAGATCAAGCAGGCTGTTGAGCAGATCTTCAATGTGAAGGTTGACACCATCAACACCCTGAACCGCCAAGGCAAGACCCGCCGCACCCGCTTCGGACTAGGTAAGCGCAAGGACACCAAGCGTGCCATTGTGACCCTGAAGTCGGGCTCCATCGACATCTTTACCTACATCGGTTAAGGGAGAGACAAATGGCAATCCGTAAATACAAGCCAACGACTCCGGGCCGCCGCGGTTCATCTGTTGCAGACTTTGCAGAGATCACCCGCTCGACCCCTGAGAAGTCACTGCTGAAGCCACTGCCTAAGACCGGTGGCCGCAACGCAGCTGGTCGCATCACCACCCGCCACATCGGTGGTGGCCACAAGCGCCAGTACCGCGTGATCGATTTCCGTCGCAATGACAAGGATGGTGTACCAGCCAAGGTTGCGCACATCGAGTACGACCCAAACCGTACCGCTCGCATCGCGCTGATTCACTACATCGACGGCACCAAGCGCTACATCATCGCTCCTAACAAGCTAAAGCAGGGCGATGCAATTGAGCAGGGACCAAACGCCGACATCAAGCCGGGTAACAACCTGCCGCTGCGCAACATTCCAGTCGGTACCGTGATCCACGCTATCGAGCTAAAGCCAGGCGGTGGTGCCAAGATGGCCCGTTCCGCAGGTGCATCGGTTCGCTTGGTTGCCAAGGATGGCCCAAACGCACAGCTTCGTCTGCCTTCCGGTGAAATCCGCAACGTAGACGCAAACTGCCGCGCCACCATCGGTGAGGTTGGAAATGCTGAGCAGTCCAACATCAACTGGGGTAAGGCTGGCCGCATGCGCTGGAAGGGCGTTCGCCCAACCGTTCGTGGTGTCGTTATGAACCCGGTTGACCACCCACACGGTGGTGGTGAGGGTAAGACCTCCGGTGGTCGTCACCCAGTTACCCCTTGGGGTCAGAAGGAAGGCCGCACTCGTAAGCCAAACCTTCCATCCGACAAGCAAATCGTTCGTCGTCGTTACGTCGGCAAGAAGTAGGAGAACTCTAGATGCCACGCAGTTTGAAGAAGGGCCCCTTCGTCGACGAGCACCTGATGAAGAAGGTGCGCGTACAGAACGAGGCCAACACCAAGAACGTGATCAAGACCTGGTCTCGCCGCTCGATGATCGTCCCAGCCATGCTGGGTCACACCATCGCCGTGCACGACGGTCGCAAGCACATTCCAGTTTTCGTCACCGAGACCATGGTTGGTCACAAGCTTGGCGAATTCGCACCCACCCGCACCTTCCGTGGTCACGTGAAGGACGACAAGAAGGGTCGCCGCGGCTAAGCCGGGGCGCCTAGAGAGAAGGAACAGAACGATGGAAGCTATCGCCAAGGTGCGTAACATCCGCGTGACTCCGCAGAAGGCTCGCCGTGTCGTCAACTTGATCCGCGGCAAGCAGGCCACCGAGGCCCTGGGAATCTTGAAGTTTGCCCCACAGGCAGCATCCGAGCCGATTTACAAGCTCGTTGCCTCTGCGGTTGCCAACGCCAAGGTCAAGGGTGAGAACGTCGGAGCCATTGTGGACGAGGACGACCTAGTTATTTCTGCCGCTTTTGTGGACGAGGGTGTGACGCTGAAGCGTTTCCGCCCACGTGCTCAGGGACGCGCATTCCGTATCAACAAGCGCACCAGCCACATCACTGTGGTTGTTGCAACTCCTGACGAGCTCAAGAAGGCAGGCAAGTAATGGGTCAGAAAGTCAATCCCTACGGCTTCCGCCTAGGAATCACCACCGACCACCGTTCCCGCTGGTTCACTGACAGCGCGAAGAAGGGTCAGCGCTACGCAGACTACGTAGTTGAGGACACCAAGATTCGTGCATTCCTGCAGGAGAAGCTGGACCGCGCAGGTATCTCTCGCATTGAGCTGGAGCGCACCCGTGACCGTGTTCGCATCGACATCTTCGCTGCACGCCCAGGTCTAGTTATCGGTCGCCGCGGCGCCGAGGCTGAGACCTTGCGTTCAGACCTTGAGAAGCTAACCGGCAAGCAGGTTCTGCTGAACATCCTCGAGGTGAAGAACCCAGAGTCCGACGCCCAGCTGGTAGCCCAGGGAATCGCCGAGCAGCTTGCTGCCCGCGTTGCTTTCCGTCGCGCCATGCGCAAGGGAATCCAGGGAGCGCTTCGCAGCGGTTCCAAGGGAATCCGTGTGCAGTGCTCGGGTCGTCTCGGTGGCGCTGAAATGTCGCGCAGCGAGTTCTACCGCGAAGGCCGTGTGCCACTGCACACCCTGCGCTCGAACATTGACTACGGCTTCTACGAGGCCAAGACCACCTTCGGCCGCATCGGTGTAAAGGTTTGGATCTACAAGGGTGACCTGACCGCTAAGGAGCTTGCAGCAGTGCAGGCAACCCAGCGCGGTCCTCGCCCAGCTGGCGCTGGCCGTCGCGGCCCACGCCCTGACGCTGCACCAGTAGCAGCAGGAAGTGAAGGCTAAGAATGCTAGTTCCTCGCAGAGTAAAGCACCGTAAGCAGCACAGCCCAAAGCGTGCTGGTCACGCAACCGGTGGCACCAAGGTCTCCTTCGGTGAGTACGGTATCCAGGCACTAACCCCTGCTTACCTGACCAACCGTCAGATCGAAGCTGCCCGTATTGCAATGACTCGTCACATCAAGCGTGGTGGAAAGGTTTGGATCAACGTGTTCCCAGACCGCTCCCTCACCAAGAAGCCGGCCGAAACTCGCATGGGTTCCGGTAAGGGTTCACCGGAGTGGTGGGTAGTAAACGTCAAGCCTGGCCGAGTTCTATTTGAGCTTTCAGGCGTATCAGAGACCATCGCCCGTGAGGCCATGACTCGTGCGATCCACAAGCTCCCGCTGAAGGCTCGCATTATCAAGCGTGAAGAAGGTGACGCATAATGATCGGATCCAAGAACCTCACCCCTGAGGACCTAGACAAGATCGAGGACTCGCTACTAGTTGAGGAGCTGCGCAAGGCAAAGGAAGAGCTGTTCAACCTGCGCTTCCAGTCTGCAACCGGTCAGCTAGACAACCACGGTCGCCTAAAGGCCGTGAAGCGTGACATCGCTCGTATTTACACCGTGCTGCGCGAGCGCGAGCTCGGCATTCGTGCCGTGCCAGTGGCCGCAGCCCCGAAGACCACCAAGAAGGCAGCGGCTGAGAAGCCTGCTGAGGAGGCATAAAGATGGCTGAAGAAAAGAAGACTGCAGCTAAGGCCGCCCCAAAGGCTGCCGCAAAGACCGCGGCACCAAAGGCTGCAAAGCCAAAGGTTGCCAAGGAAGTTGTCGCTGAAGAGCGCGGTTACCGCAAGTCACGTCGTGGCTACGTGGTCTCAGACAAGATGGACAAGACCATCGTTGTCATGGTTGAGGACCGCAAGAAGCACCCGCTCTACGGCAAGGTTATGCGCCTATCTAAGAAGATCAAGGCTCACGACGAGAACAACACCGCAGGTATCGGCGACCTCGTGCTAATCAGCGAGACCCGCCCACTATCGGCCACCAAGAACTGGCGCCTAGTCGAGATCCTCGAGAAGGCCAAGTAACAAACCCCTAGGGCTAACGGTCGGAAATCGTTAGCCAAACAACAAGGAGAAAAAAGTGCTTCAGCAGGAATCCAGACTCAAGGTTGCCGATAACACCGGCGCCAAAGAGTTGCTGACCATTCGCGTGTTGGGCGGATCGCTCCGTCGCTACGCAGGTCTAGGTGACATCATCGTTGCCACAGTCAAGGACGCAATCCCAGGCGGAAACGTCAAGAAGGGTGATGTCGTCAAGGCGGTCGTCGTTCGCACCGTGAAGGAGACCCGTCGTCCAGATGGTTCCTACATCAAGTTCGACGAGAACGCAGCTGTCATCATCAAGAACGATGGCGAGCCACGCGGAACTCGTATTTTCGGGCCCATCGGCCGTGAGCTTCGCGAGAAGAAGTTCATGAAGATCATCTCGCTAGCACCGGAGGTCATTTAATCATGGCGAAAATCAAGAAGGGTGACCTGGTACAGGTCATCACCGGCAAGAAGCAGGACCGCGGCGGAGACCGCGGCAAGCAGGGTCACGTGCTATCTGTTCTAGTTGAGCAGAACCGCGTAATCGTCGAGGGTGTAAACGTTGTCACCCGCCACCTCAAGGCTGGCCAGACTGACCGCGGCAGCAAGACCGGTGGCATTGTCACCCAGGAAGCTCCAATTCACATTTCAAATGTTGCTCTGGTAGACCCAAGCACCAAGAAGCCAACCAAGGTTGGATTCAAGGTTGAGAAGGCCAAGGATGGCTCGGTCACCAAGACTCGCGTAGCTCGCAAGAGCGGGAAGGACATCTAATGGCAACCGCAACTAAGAAGGCTGCTGCCGAGGTCAAGGCCCTTCCTCGCCTCAAGGCTCAGTACCGCAAGGACGTTGTTCCAGTGCTTCAGGCAGAGTTCAACTTCGCCAACCCAATGCAGGTTCCAGGTCTCACCAAGATCGTTGTGAACATGGGTGTCGGAGCTGCAGCCAAGGAAGGCAAGCTGATCGAGGGTGCAATCCGCGATCTAACCGCCATCACCGGCCAGAAGCCGATGGTTAACGTCGCCAAGAAGTCCATCGCTCAGTTCAAGCTGCGCGAGGGTCAGCCAATTGGTGCCCACGTAACCCTGCGTGGCGACAGAATGTGGGAGTTCCTAGACCGCCTGCTCAACCTGTCACTGCCACGTATCCGTGACTTCCGCGGACTATCGCCAAAGCAGTTCGATGGCCGCGGCAACTACACCTTTGGTCTCTCAGAGCAGTCCATGTTCCACGAGATTGACCAGGACAAGATCGACAATGTCCGCGGAATGGACATCACAGTCGTAACCACCGCCCAGACCGATGATGAGGGTCGTGCGCTTTTGAAGGCGCTCGGCTTCCCGTTCAAGGCATAAACCCCCCAATTGAGAAAGGTCCCTGAGCTTGTAAAGCGCTGGGAAACCACCTCGAGAAAGAAGATAAATAAATGACAATGACAGACCCGGTAGCAGATTTTCTGACCCGGCTGCGCAACGCTAACAACGCTCACCACGAGTCGTTGAGCCTGCCTTACTCCAAGCTAAAGGGCAACATCGCTCAGATCCTGAAGTCCGAGGGTTACATCGAGGACTTCAAGGTTGAGGACGCCACGGTCGGCAAGACCCTGACGGTTGACCTGAAGTTCGGCCCAAACCGTGAGTCCAGCATCGCTGGCATCAAGCGTGTCTCCAAGCCAGGTCTTCGCGTTTACGCCAAGTCCACCGAGCTGCCAAAGGTCCTCGGCGGCCTGGGCATCGCCATCCTGTCCACCTCATCCGGTCTGCTAACCGACCGTCAGGCTGCCAAGAAGGGAGTAGGCGGAGAAGTCATCGCCTACGTCTGGTAATCACGCATGTCACGTATTGGAAAGATGCCAATCCCGCTGCCAGCGGGTGTAACCGTTGCAATCAACGGTCAGGATGTTTTGGTCAAGGGACCTAAGGGCGAACTTTCGCTCACCGTCTCCGAGCCAATCAAGGTAACCCTTGATGAGAACACCGTGATCGTTTCCCGTCCAGATGACGAGGCCAAGTCCAAGTCTCTGCACGGTCTAACCAGAACTTTGATCGCCAACAATGTCCACGGTGTTTCCACCGGATTCCGCAAGGCTCTAGACATCGTTGGAACCGGTTACCGCGCTGCCTCCAAGGGCGAGAACATTGAGCTCGCACTCGGCTTCAGCCACCCGGTAGTTGTCACCCCACCAGCAGGAATCACCCTGAGCGTTGAGGGAAACAACAAGATTGTTGTCACCGGAACCAGCAAGCAAGCCGTCGGCGAGGTTGCTGCAAACATTCGCAAGTTGCGCAAGCCAGAGCCTTACAAGGGCAAGGGTGTGCGCTACGAGGGCGAGAAGGTTCGTCGCAAGGCCGGAAAGAGTGGTAAGTAATCATGGCTACTAAGTCAAAATCAGCTGCTCGTGACAAGCGTCACGGCCGCCTACGCAAGAAGATTGAGGGCACTGCAGCTCGTCCTCGTTTGGTTGTTACCCGTTCGGCACGTCACGTGTTCGTTCAGGTAGTGGACGACGCCAAGGGTCACACCCTTGCCTCGGCCTCAACCATGGAGGTTGAGCTTCGCAAGGCCGACGGCACCAAGACCGACAAGGCAGCAGTGGTTGGCAAGCTAATCGCTGCCCGCGCCAAAGAGGCCGGTGTCACCGAAGTTGTATTCGACCGTGGCGGTAACCGCTATGCAGGCCGCGTTGCAGCAATTGCAAACGCAGCTCGCGAGGAAGGACTGGCACTGTGAGCGACGAGAAGAAGGAACTGGAAGTGGCAGAAGCTACCGTGGCAGCAGATGCCACAACCGTTGACCCTAACGAGCGCGAGCAGCGTCGTGGATCGCGTGAGCGCGGCCCTCGCACTGAGCGTCGTGACCGTGAGGAGACCAAGAGCCCATTCCTGGAGCGCGTTGTAACCATCAACCGTGTTGCCAAGGTAGTCAAGGGTGGTCGTCGCTTTGCCTTCACCGCACTTGTTGTGGTTGGCGATGGCGAAGGCTTAGTTGGTGTCGGTTACGGCAAGGCCAAGGAAGTTCCAGCTGCGATTGCCAAGGGCGTTGAGGACGCGAAGAAGAACTTCTTCCGCATCCCACGCTCCGGCTCGACCATCCCGCACCCAGTTCAGGGTGAGGCTGCTGCCGGTGTGGTTCTACTGCGCCCAGCTGCTGAGGGAACCGGTGTTATCGCCGGTGGTCCAGTTCGCGCCGTGCTGGAATGCGCTGGAGTGCACGATGTGCTTTCCAAGTCGCTCGGCTCCTCGAACACCCTAAACATTGTTCACGCCACCGTGGCAGCACTGCGTCAGCTCGAAGAGCCAAACGCTGTTGCAGCTCGCCGTGGCAAGGCCCTGGTAGAGGTAGCTCCGGCTCGCCTACTCCCAGCCAAGACTGAAAAGGCAGGTGCCTAATGGCCGCTCGTCTAAAGGTTACCCAGGTAAAAAGTTCCAACGGTGGCAAGCAGAACCAGCGCGATTCACTTCGCACCCTGGGCCTGAAGCGCATCGGTGACATCGTCGTGAAGGAAGACAACAAGTCTGTTCGCGGCCTGGTGATGACCGTTGCCCACCTAGTAAAGGTTGAGGAGATCGACTAATGGCTGAAGAAACCAAGCCAGCTGCAAAGCCTGCAGCAAAGACTGCGGCTGCAAAGCCAGCCGCCGCTAAGGCTGCCCCAAAGGCCGCTGCTGCAAAGACTGCCGCTCCTAAGGCCGCTGCCAAGCCAGCTGCTGAGAAAGCTGCTGCTAAGCCAGCCGCCGAGAAGGCAGCTCCTAAGGCCGCTGCCAAGCCTGCTGCGAAGAAGACCGAGGAGAAGGCTGAGAAGAGCCAGATTCTGAAGCTTCACCACCTTCGCCCTGCCAAGGGTGCCAAGAAGGAGAAGACTCGTAAGGGTCTTGGTGAGGGTTCCAAGGGTAAGACCGCAGGTCGTGGAACCAAGGGTACCGGTGCTCGCACCACCACCCGCCTGGGCTTTGAGGGTGGTGGCGTTAACCTCGTCATGCGCACCCCGAAGCTGCGTGGTTTCAAGAACCCATTCCGCGTTGAGTACCAGGTGGTAAACCTGGAGAAGCTAAACGACCTCTACCCAAAGGGTGGTCAGGTTACCGTAGACGACCTAGTCGCCAAGGGTGCAGTCCGCAAGGGCGAGCCAGTCAAGGTGCTGGGAAACGGCGAGGTCTCGGTTAAGCTTGAGGTCACTGTTGACAAGGTTTCCGCGTCAGCAAAGACCAAGATTGAAGCTGCCGGCGGCAGCATCAACGCCTAAGAAGATTCACTAGGAGAGGTTCACCATGTTCCAGGCTATTGCACGCGCTTTCCGCACTCCGGATTTGCGCAACAAACTTGCATTCACCCTGGGCATGGTGGCCATCTTCCGTCTCGGATCCTTCATCCCCTCCCCAAACGTTGACTACTCCAACGTTCAACAGTGTCTGGCTCAGAGCCAGTCCACCTCAGGTTTGTACGAGCTGGTTAACCTGTTCTCCGGTGGCGCGCTGCTCCAGCTTTCGATTTTTGCGCTGGGCATCATGCCCTACATCACGGCTTCGATCATCACTCAGCTGTTGCGCGTTGTGATTCCTCGCTTTGAGACCCTTTACAAAGAGGGACCTCAGGGGCAGGCGAAACTTACTCAGTACACCCGTTACCTAACCATCGCCCTGGGCTTGCTGCAGGCCACCACCCTGATTGCCGTGGCACGTCAGGGAGCGCTCTTCGGAGCTGACTGCACCCTGCCGATCCTGGTGAACACCGATCCGTTGTCCATCACCCTGATGGTGATGACAATGACTGCGGGAACCGGTCTAATCATGTGGATCGGTGAGCTCATCACCGAGCGCGGGGTTGGTAATGGAATGTCGCTTTTGATCTTCACCTCGATTGCATCGACCTTCCCTGCTTCGCTGCTTCAGATTCTTCAGACCCGCACCATCGAGATCTTCGTGATCGTCATGGCGGTCGGATTCGTTGTTGTTGGACTTGTTGTTCTGGTTGAGCAGTCGCAGCGCCGCATTCCGGTTCAGTACGCCAAGCGCATGGTAGGTCGCAAGGCCTACGGTGGGCAGTCAACCTACATTCCGGTCAAGGTCAACACCGCAGGTGTTATCCCGGTTATCTTTGCCTCATCCATGCTGTACTTGCCGGCTTTGCTTGCTCAGTTCAGCCAGCCAGACCCAACCACCGGTCAGGTAGCACCATGGGTGACTTTCATCTCTACTTACCTAACTTCAGGTTCGAACCCGCTTTACATGGCGGTCTACTTCGCTCTGATTGTTGGTTTCACCTACTTCTACGTTGCAATCACCCTCAACCCTGAGGAGATCAGCGACAACATGAAGAAGTACGGCGGATTCATTCCGGGTATTCGTGCCGGAAGACCAACCACCGAGTATCTCGAGTACGTGATTAGCCGCATCACCTTCCCTGGCGCAATCTACCTGGGTCTGATCGCTCTAGTTCCACTGGTTGCCTTCACCGCAATTGGAACCAACCAGAACTTCCCGTTTGGTGGAACTTCGATTCTGATCATCGTTGGTGTTGGTCTTGAGACCGTGAAGCAGATCAACGCTCAGATGCAGCAGCGCAACTACGAGGGTCTTCTGAAGTGAGCCGGCTCCTACTGATCGGCCCTCCGGGCGCCGGTAAGGGGACCCAGGCTGCCCTGCTTTCTCAACACCTTGGCATTCCAGCCATCTCCACCGGAGACATCTTCCGCTACAACGTAAAGAACCAAACTCCTCTTGGGGTTGAGGCCAAAGGCTTCATGGACCGCGGTGAGTACGTGCCAGATTCACTAACCAATGCTTTGGTTCGCGACCGGCTCTCCCACGAGGACGCCAAGGCAGGATTCCTGCTGGATGGTTATCCGAGAACCATCGATCAGGTGAACGAGCTTGACTCGATCCTGGCCGATGGCGGTAAGCGCCTGGATGTCGTGGTTCAGCTCACTGCCGATTATGAGGAGCTTGCTCGCCGCTTGGCTGGTAGGGCGCAAATCGAGGGCAGGGCCGATGACACCCCTGAGGTAATCCGCCGCCGACTCGATGTCTACGACGAGCAAACAGCTCCGCTAATCGACGTCTACGCGGCCCGCGGTCTCGTTGCGATGGTGGATGGCTTGGGAGAGATCTCCGAGGTAACCGCCAGAATCATCGAGGTGCTCGAGGCTCGCGGCTTGACTGCCGATGCGTAAAAAATTCGAGCTAAAAACCGAAGACCAAATCCGCAAGATGCGGGTCGCAGGTCTTTTGACGGCTAAGGCCCTGGAAAATGTTCGAGCGGCGATTGTCCCGGGAGTAACGACTCTGGAACTGGATCAAATCGCCGAGCAAACCATTCGCGATGGGGGTGGAAGGCCCAACTTCCAGCTCGTTCCCGGTTACTATCACACGATTTGCGCCAGCATCAATTCCGAAGTGGTGCACGGCATCCCCTCCAATAAAACCCTGCAGCCGGGAGACCTAATCTCGATTGACTGCGGTGCTGAGGTGGATGGTTGGAATGGCGACAGCGCCTTTTCCATGGTCGTCCCCGGTGGCGATGCTGAGCTTGCCGCCAGACGCCAACTTCAGTCTGATGTTTGCGAAGGGTCGCTCTGGGCTGGAATTGCTGCCCTAGCGAAGGCCAAGCGCCTGAACGAGGTTGGTGTGGCGATCGAGGACTACATCGCCGAACGAGGCAGCTGGGGTATTTTGGAGCAGTATGTCGGTCACGGCATCGGTAGATCCATGCACGAGGACCCGGCGGTCTTCAACTACCGAGTTCGCGATGCGGGGCCAAAGGTTGAACCCGGATTGTGCCTGGCAATTGAACCGATGATTACCTCCGGCAAGCAGAACACTTCGGTTGCTGAGGATGACTGGACCGTGGTTACCCGAGATGGGGGAGACGGAGCTCACTGGGAGCACTCCGTGGCGGTTCACTCAAAAGGCATTTGGGTGCTGACTGCACCTGATGGTGGAGTGTCCGGACTGGCTCGGTTCGGTGTTACCCCAATATCTTTGGACTAGGCACTAGCATTCGCCTGGTTTTACCCCTAGGATTGTTCCTCGGCGTTTCTAACGTGAAATCCTCTGAATCTCTGTGAAGTTTTCGCGTGTTTGTGACGCTACAAAAAGTAGTGAATAAGTGAGTGCATGGCCAACAAAGACGGCGTAATCGAGATCGAAGGTTCGGTCGTTGAGGCGCTCCCTAACGCAATGTTTAGGGTAGAGCTGACCAACGGACACCTAGTCCTAGCCCACATCTCGGGAAAGATGCGTCAGCACTACATCCGTATCCTCCCCGAGGACCGCGTGATTGTAGAGCTTTCCACCTACGACCTGACCCGCGGCCGAATCATCTACCGCTACAAGTAGAAAGTAAGAGCATGAAGGTTAACCCGAGCGTTAAGAAGATCTGCGACAAGTGCAAGGTGATTCGTCGTCACGGCAACGTGATGGTTATCTGCGAGAACCCTCGCCACAAGCAGCGCCAGGGCTAATTGCCCTAAACCACAACTAAATACCAAGGCAACATCGAGCGCAAGCTAACCCCCGGAAAGAAGGCCGGGGCCCGATCCGCCAGATCGAGATGATGATGCTGAAGACCTTCTTTCAAACAGGAGAAATTCCAAATGGCACGTATTGCTGGAGTAGATATCCCTCGCGACAAGCGCGTGGTTATCTCCCTTACCTACATCTACGGCATTGGCCGTACTCGCTCGAGCGAGATTCTAAAGACCACCAAGATTGACGAGAGCGTTCGCGTCAAGGACCTTACCGACGACCAGTTGGTTGCCCTCCGCGACGAGATCGAGAAGAACTACAAGGTTGAGGGTGACCTGCGCCGCGATGTCGCCGCAGACATCCGTCGCAAAGTTGAAATCGGTTCATACGAGGGTCTGCGCCACCGCAAGGGACTTCCAGTCCGCGGCCAGCGCACCAAGACCAACGCCCGCACTCGCAAGGGTCCGAAGCGCACCGTGGCCGGCAAGAAGAAGGCAACCCGCTAGTAGCGGCTAAGGATCTAGGAGATAGAAAATGGCAGCACCTAAGGCATCCGCAGCGGCTCGCAAACCACGCCGCAAGGATAAGAAGAACGTTCCAGCAGGTCAGGCTCACATCCGCTCGACCTTCAACAACACCATCATCACCATCACCGACCCGACCGGAGCAGTTATCTCCTGGTCGTCCTCCGGTGACGTTGGTTTCAAGGGTTCGCGTAAGTCGACCCCGTTCGCCGCACAGATGGCAGCTGAGGCTGCAGCTCGCAAGGCACAGGAGCACGGCCTAAAGAAGGTTGATGTTTTTGTTAAGGGCCCAGGTTCTGGTCGTGAGACTGCAATCCGCTCGCTGCAGGCAGCAGGTCTTGAGGTTGGCTCAATCTCCGACGTGACCCCACAGGCTCACAACGGATGCCGCCCTCCAAAGCGTCGCCGTGTCTAACCTGCGCTAAAGCGCCCAACCAAAACTAAAGATTCAAAGCATTCAGCTCACCCTCTGAGTGTAAAGACGAGTATCAAATAGCGGGTACTCAGATGAAAGGAACCAAATAGTGCTAATTGCACAGCGCCCAACCCTGCACGAAGAAGTTCTAGGTCCTAACCGTTCACGTTTCATCCTGGATCCACTGGAGCCAGGCTTCGGCTACACCCTCGGTAACTCACTGCGCCGCACCCTGCTCTCGAGCATTCCGGGTGCCGCGGTTACCAACATCCGCATCCAGGGCGTTAGCCACGAGTTCTCCACCATTCCAGGTGTCAAGGAAGACGTCGTAGAGGTCATCCTGAACATCAAGAACCTGGTGGTCTCCTCCGAGCACGACGCCCCTGTGGTTGCTCACCTGTCCAAGAGCGCGGCTGGCCCAGTCACCGCTGCCGACATTCAGGTTCCTGCTGGCGTTGAGGTTCACAACCCAGAGCTAGTGCTAGCAACTTTGAACGCCAAGGGCAAGCTAGAGGTTGAGTTCATCATTGAGCGCGGCCGTGGCTACGTCCAGGCATCCCAGAACCGCAACCCAGACGCTGAGGCCGGCGTCATTCCGGTTGACTCGATCTACAGCCCTGTGCTCAAGGTTTCTTACCGTGTTGAGGCAACTCGTGCCGGTGAGTTCACCAACTTCGACAAGCTAATTGTTGATGTTGAGACCAAGCCTTCGGTTGCTCCTCGCGATGCCGTTGCATCCGCAGGTTCCACCCTGGTTGAGCTGTTTGGTTTGGCCAAGGAGCTAAACGCAGAGGCAGAGGGTATTGAGATCGGACCAGCTCCGGTTGAGGTTGCTGCATCCAACGAGCTCTCCACACCGATTGAGGACCTGGACCTGACCGTTCGTTCCTACAACTGCCTAAAGCGCGAGGGCATCAACACCGTCTCTGAGCTAATTGCTCTTTCCGAGGACCAGTTGATGAACATCCGCAACTTCGGTTCCAAGTCCGTTGACGAGGTCCGCGAGAAGCTTGCTTCGCTCGGCCTTCGCTTCAAGGACGCCGTCCCAGGATTCGACAGCGCTTACTTCGGTGGCGGATTCGACGACGACCAGATCTAACGCTTAGAAAACTCACAAGGAGAAAGAAATGCCAACCCCAACAAAGGGCCCACGCCTCGGAGGCGGACCAGCGCACGAGCGTCTGATGCTAAACAACATGGCGACCTCGCTGTTCAAGCACAAGCGCATTGTCACCACCGAGACCAAGGCTAAGCGCCTGCGTCCAGTTGCTGAGCGCCTAGTGACCTTCGCCAAGCGCGGAGACCTAGCAGCCCGTCGTCGCGTCATGACCCAGATCCTGGACAAGGGCGTCGTTCACGAGCTTTTCACTGAGATTGCACCTCTGGTTGCAGAGCGTCAGGGCGGCTACACCCGCATCACCAAGCTCGGCTTCCGCAAGGGTGACAACGCTCCGATGGCAGTCATTGAGCTAGTGCTCGAGGCAGTCAACGCCAAGCCCAAGTCCAACAAGGTCAAGGTCACCAACAACATCGCCACCTCCGCTGCTGCAGTTGCAGTTGAGGAAGTTGTCGAGGAAGTTGTAGCCGAAGAGGTAGTTGAGACTGCCGCTGAGGAGACCACCGAGGTTGTTGCAGAGGAAACCGCAGAGGTTGCAGCTGAGGCTGTGGCCGAAGAGGCTCCTGCTGCTGAGGCCGAAGAGGCACCTGCCGCCGAAGAGCCTAAGGCTGAATAAGGAAAAGATTATGAGTGAACCCGCTGGTGTTGCCGGCGGGTTTTCTCGTTTCCGGATCGACCTCGCCTATGACGGCACTGACTTCGCCGGATGGGCCAAACAACCTGGTTTGAGGACCGTTCAGGGGGAATTACTCAGCGCTCTGGAGCAGATATTTGGGCCAGACGACTCTGACTTCGGAATGCGAGTGGCGGGGAGAACCGATGCCGGCGTCCACGCCGATCACCAGGTTTGCCACGTTGATCTGAGCCCAGCGCAGCTTTCGAGGCTCGGGCGCTCGAGTTTCAGTGCCAAAAGACTAAATGGCCTTTTGGCGGAAGACGTTCGGGTGCTGGGGGTAGCAGTTGCTCCAGCTGGTTTTGATGCCAGGTTTTCCGCTACCGGCCGGAGTTACCGATATCAAATTGCCGATGACAAGGTTGCCCCAGACCCTAAATTGTCGCGGTATGTGCTCATGCAGCAGGGTGAACTGAATCTCGTAGATATGAATAAGGCGGCCAAACTGCTGATTGGCCTTAGGGACTTCGGGGCATTTTGTCGCCCTCGAGAGGGTGCAACCACGATTCGGGAGCTTAGGAAGCTCGAGCTTGCAAGAGATAAAGATGAGGTGATCAGCGTCTTTTTGGAAGCTGATGCTTTTTGCCACAACATGGTGAGAGCTTTGGTTGGCGGGCTGATTGCGGTTGGTCTAGGGAAGCTCACCCCTGATGAGCTTTTAGAGATTCAACTTCAGGCCAAACGCGTTTCGAAATTCAAGGTGGTTGATCCCAGGGGCTTGAGTTTGAGTGGGATTAGTTACCCCAGCGATGACAAATTGTCCCTGCAAGCGGAAAAAGCGCGAAATAAGCGCGATGCGGGGGAAATTTCTGTTTGACCAATGGGTAAACAATCCCCTAAACTTGCACCTTGGTTCGGCATGGCCGAAAGGGTTTGAAACCGCAACTTTCCAGCGGAATCACACAAAAGAAACTACGAGGTAATTTAGCGTGCGTACTTATTCGCCTAAGGCTAGTGAGCTGTCCCACGAGTGGTTCGTCATCGACGCCACCGACGTGGTGTTGGGTCGTCTCGCCACTCACGCAGCAGCTCTGCTGCGCGGCAAGCACAAGCCAACCTTCACCGCTCACATGGACAACGGTGACTTCGTCATCATCATCAATGCTGACAAGGTTGCACTAACCGGTTCCAAGCTGGCTCAGAAGAAGGCCTACCGCCACTCCGGTTACCCAGGTGGTCTAACCGCCACCACCTACTCCGAGCTTCTGGAGAAGAACCCAGAGCGCGCGGTCGAGAAGGCCATTCGCGGCATGCTGCCAAAGAACACCCTCGGCGACCAGCAGCTTGGAAAGCTAAAGGTTTACAAGGGCGCTGCCCACCCACACGCTGCCCAGCAGCCAAAGCCGTTCGTAATTGACCAGATTGCCCAGTAAGGAAAACAAGTTGGCTGAGAACACAGAGCTAGTAGCAGAGGCAACTGAGACCTCCTACACCACCGAGAGCGCCCCTGCAAAGCCAGTGCGCTCACGCGGCAACCTAACCCAGAACGGTGCCGGAACCGGCCGCCGCAAGGAGGCCGTCGCTCGCGTCCGCCTGCTGCCTGGAACTGGAAAGATCACCGTCAACGACCGTGCTTTTGAGGACTACTTCCCAAACAAGCTGCACCAGCAGCTCATCACCGACCCATTCACCGTTTTGGAGCTGCAGGGCGCATACGACGTCATCGCACGCATCGACGGTGGTGGAATCGCTGGTCAGGCTGGAGCGCTTCGTCTCGGTATCTCTCGCGCACTGAACGAGATCGACACCGACAACAACCGCGCAACCTTGAAGAAGGCTGGCTTCCTGAGCCGTGACTCCCGAGTCATCGAGCGTAAGAAGGCTGGTCTGAAGAAGGCCCGCAAGGCTTCTCAGTTCTCCAAGCGCTAAAGATACGCTTGCGCCATGGGCAGGCTTTTCGGCACTGATGGCGTTCGTGGCATAGCGAACAAAGACATAACCGCAGCATTTGCGCTAGAACTAGCGCAGGCTGCGGCTTTTGTCTTAGGGGAGGATGCCCGGAAACGCGGAGATCGCCCCAGGGCTGTCATTGCTCACGATCCCAGAATCTCTTCAGATTTTATTTCTGCTGCAATTTCCGCCGGCCTTGCTTCCTCGGGCGTTGATGTTTTTGATGCGGGTGTGGTGCCGACCCCGGCCGCGGCCTACCTAACCGCTGACCTCGATGCCGATTTCGGCGTAATGATCTCAGCGAGCCACAACTCAGCTCCAGACAACGGCATCAAGTTTTTTGCCCGCGGCGGCCACAAATTGCAAGATTCAGTCGAGGACCTGATCGAGCAGGCAATTGGCCAGGCACTCAGTCCAATTGGTTCCGAGGTTGGTCGGGTGACGCGTTTTGCGGATGCCGAAGACCGCTATCTGGTTCACCTGCTCGGTACTCTGCCGAATCGACTGGATGGCCTAAAGGTGGTTATTGACTGCGCGAATGGTGCAGCGAGCGCTATTTCCCCGCAGATTTTTGCCGACGCCGGCGCGAAGGTGATTGTGATCGGCAATGACCCGGATGGCAACAACATCAACTCCGGTTGTGGCTCAACCCATCTATCAGCCCTTCAGGCGGCCGTTCTAACTAACAAGGCTGATCTTGGTATCGCTCACGATGGCGATGCTGATCGCTGCCTTGCCGTCGACCACACCGGCGCGATTGTCGATGGCGACCACATTATGACCATCCTGGCCCTGAGCCTAAGGGAATCAGGCCGGCTAGCCAGGGAAACTTTGGTCACCACGGTAATGAGCAACCTCGGGCTAAAGGTCGCGATGCGAGGTGCGGGGATCAACATTATTGAGACTGCCGTTGGCGACCGCTACGTGCTCGAGGCTATGCGCGAGGGTGGCTACTCACTCGGGGGCGAGCAGTCCGGTCACATCATCTTTGCGCAGTACGCCACCACCGGCGACGGAGTTCTCACCGGACTTCACCTGGCTGCCAAGGTGGCCAGCTCTGGTCAGACGCTCAGGGAGCTAGCGGCGGTAATGCCGAACTATCCCCAGGTACTAATCAACGTCCCAGGTGTTGATAAGTCGCGAGTGAAGCTAGACCCAGAGCTCAACGATCTGGTGGCCCAGGCCGAAGCAGAGCTTGGTGATTCTGGTCGAGTGCTGCTTCGAGCATCAGGGACTGAGGCTTTGGTTCGAGTAATGGTCGAGGCTAGCGACCTCGGCACCGCCCAGTCCTGGGCGGAGCGCATTTCGGTTGCCGTTGAGCGCCGGCTGGGGCTTTAGGTGCGAACCTTTCAGCTTCGGCGCTACGACATTGCCGAAGGAAAAATGCCCGAGTTCACAGCCTGGCTGGACCAAACATTGATTCCGGTTCGAAAGCAATTTGGTTTTCAAATTGAATTTCGGCTGATTGAAACCAAGGCCAATCGATTCATCTGGTGTGTGAGTTTGCCCGGTGACGAGGCTGAGTTTCTGAAAGTTCAGGATGCCTATGCCGCATCGGCGGAACGCGCGGCAGCATTCGAGAGTTTTCCCGAGTGCATTGAAAGCAGTGAAATCGGTTTTGTTGAGGCGCTAGATCTTTCGAAGTAGCACTCGCTCAACACGGTGCTCGTCGCCCTTGCGCATCACCAGAGTTGCTCTAGAGCGAGTCGGCTCAATGTTTTCCCTGAGGTTGGGCAGATTGATGTCGCGCCAAAAGCCCTGGGCTCTATCAACAGCCTGCTCCTGGTTGAGCTCATTGGTTAGGCGGTGGAAATAGGACCTGGGGTTGGTGAATGCACTGGTCCAGAGCTGCATAAACCGAGATAGATACCACTTCTCGATGTTTTTAGGTTCGGCATCGATGTAAATGGTGAAGTCAAAGAAGTCACTCAGTGCCAGCTCTTGGCCAATCGAAGGTGGTTGCAGGACATTCAGGCCCTCAAGAATTAGAACATCCGGGGTGGTGACCTCAGCAAACTCCCCGGGAACAATGTCGTAGGAGAGGTGTGAATAAACCGGAGCTTTGACACCGGACAGACCGGACTTAATGTCACTGACAAACTTCAAAAGCTTTTTGCGGTCGTAACTCTCGGGGAATCCCTTGCGATCTAAAATCCCGCGTCTTTCCAGTTCAGCGTTCGGATACAAAAAGCCATCGGTGGTCACCAGCTCGACCCTTGGAGTTCCGGCCCAGCGCGACATGAGTTCCTTGAGAAGTCTTGCAACAGTGGATTTGCCCACTGCCACCGATCCGGCGATCCCGATTATGAAAGGGGTTCGGTCGGATTTTTGATTGAGGAATTCTGACGAGGTCCGATGCAAGTCCTGGGTCTGGGTCGCGTAGAGGGAAAGCAGGTGTGAGACCGGGAGGTAAACCTCGGAGACCTCTTTTAGATCTAGAAAATCACCCAGTGAGCGAAGGTTGTTCAGCTCTGCCTCAGTGAGTGGAAGCTGGGTGTTTTTGCCAAGCTCTGCCCAGTCATCACGTTCAATGGCAAGGTATGGAGATAGCTCTCCAAGGCCCTGTGCTCCGCTCATAACTGGCTATTCTGCCGTAGATTAGTGGCCATGTGTGGAATCGTCGGATATGTAGGTCCGGGGTCAACACTCGATGTGCTACTCGGTGGTCTAAAGCGCCTTGAGTATCGAGGCTATGACTCCGCTGGTATTTCAGTAATCGACCCCGAAGCCGGCCTTCAAACCAGAAAGCGCGCCGGCAAACTCAACGTGCTGGTAGAGGATTTATCCGCTAGCCCTATCAAGGACGCCCACATCGGAATTGGCCACACCCGCTGGGCCACCCACGGGGCTCCAACCGATGGCAATGCCCACCCTCACCTCGGAGGCGCCCATCAAAAACTATCGCTGATTCACAACGGCATCATCGAGAATTTCTCAGAGCTCAAGGCTGAGCTACTGGCTCAGGGGACGAAATTCTCCTCTCAGACCGACAGCGAGGTTGCTGCACATCTGGTGGCCAGAGAGTTCGAAGAGACCGGGGACCTAACGGCAGCATTTAGGCGCGTGGTAAACCGCCTACACGGAGCCTTCACGCTGCTTTGCATCCACGAGGACCAACCAGATTTGATTCTTGCCGCTAGGCGCAACTCTCCGCTCGTTATCGGCTTGGGCGATGGCGAGAACTTTTTGGGCAGTGACGTTGCGGCGTTTGTAGAACATACCAAGCGTGCGGTTTCTGTGGGGCAGGACCAAATTGTTGAGCTTCGTCGAGACTCGGTTTTGGTGACTGACTTCGCAGGTCACCCGGTGGAATTTGAAGAGTTCACCGTGGACTGGGATGCCTCGAGCGCTTCAAAGGGTGGCTGGCCATCCTTCATGGCCAAGGAAATAGCCGATCAGCCTCAGGCCGTGGGAGACACCCTGATGGGCCGCATTGACTCCGAGGGTAACGTTCGACTCAGTGAGTTTGAGGGGCTTGACCAATTGGCGGATGTCACCAGAATCATCATTACTGCCTGCGGAACCGCGGCCTATGCGGGCGAGGTTGCTAAGTACGCAATTGAGAAGTGGGCCAAACTTCCCGTTTCGGTAGAACTAGCTCACGAACTTCGTTACCGCGACCCGGTGCTAGATAGCAACACTTTGGTGATAGCCATTAGCCAGTCTGGTGAAACCATGGACACCCTGATGGCCACAAGGTATGCCAAAGAGCGCGGCTCAAAAGTTCTCAGCATTTGCAACACCCAGGGCGCCACCCTGGCAAGAGAGTCAGACGCCACCATCTACACCCATGCCGGTCCCGAGGTGGCGGTGGCTTCCACCAAGGCCTTCACCGCTCAAATCACAGCGGGGCTGCTGGTCGCGCTTGCGCTAGCATCGCTTCGCCAGTCGCTTCCCAAATCCGAACTAAACGAACTTGGGCTTGAGCTTTTGAAACTCCCACGCCAGGTCAAGCAAGTTCTGGAATCGCTACCGCGCATGCGTGAACTTGGGCGCGAGTACTCCCAGGCCAAATCTGTGCTGTTTTTAGGGCGCAATGTGGGATACCCGATCGCAATGGAGGGCGCGCTTAAGCTCAAGGAGCTCGCCTACATCCATGCCGAGGGCTTTGCTGCCGGTGAGCTAAAGCACGGGCCGATTGCTTTGATTGAGAGCGGCCAGCCCGTGATTGTCATTGTGCCCTCACCTAAAGGCCCAGACTCCCTGCACCCCAAGGTCGTCTCCAATATCCAGGAGATTAAGGCTCGCGGTGCAAAGGTCATCGCAATTGCGGTTGAGGGCGACCAGGAAGTCTCGCAGTATGCCGACGAGGTGTTTTACACCCCAGACGCCCACCCCTTCACGGTTGCGGTCTTGGCGGTCATTCCGCTGCAAACATTTGCGCTTGAGCTGGCGAGTGCGAAGGGGCTGGATGTTGATCAGCCTAGAAATCTGGCCAAGAGCGTTACGGTCGAGTAGTTGATTCTCGGAGTCGGAACCGACCTGTGCTCAATCGCTCGCCTCAGTGAATCACTGGAGCGAACCCCCAACCTCGCTCAGCGTCTTTTTCACCCTTCAGAACTTGGGCTCCCGGTGAATTCTTTGGCCGCAAGGTTTGCAGCCAAGGAGGCATTGGCAAAGGCATTGGGAAACCCACGGCTGATGCAGTGGGTGGAAATTGAAATCGTCAAGGACGAGTTGGGCAAACCTGGTTTTGTGCTGCACGGGCAAACCGCCAAGAACCTGGAGTCAGTGGGTGTGCAGCGGATTCACCTCTCGCTCTCACACGAGCAAGAACTTGCGTCGGCTTTCGTAGTGGTGGAGGCTAGCTAGATGCGCGAAATCCAAGTTGACCTGGGTCGAATTCAAACTAATTACAGAACCCTGAAGCAGTTGGCCCAACCGGCAAAGGTGATGGCTGTGGTCAAGGCAAATGCCTATGGTCACGGCATGCACGTGGTTGCCCAGGCTCTAGAGGAAATTGGCGTTGACGCACTCGGCGTTGCCGATTTAAACGAAGCCATCGAGTTGCGATCGGCGGGGATCAAAACTCGCATTATGTGCTGGCTGTTGCAGCCAAGTGACGACTTCCAACTCGCTAAAGACTTGGAGATTGAACTTGGGGTATCAAGTTTTGAAGTTTTGACAAAAGTCCTCGAGGTTGGTGTCCATCACCTTCACGTCAAAGTTGACACCGGTCTGGGGAGAAATGGTTTTGTTCAGGCAGATTGGGAGCGACTGTTTTCGGCGCTCGCTGGAAAAAGCATCAGCCTGTTTTCTCACCTTGCCAACACCTCGGAAGAGGCGGACCTGAAGCAGCAGGCTGAGTTTGAGGCTGCCCTGGAGGTTGCCAGTGTGCACGGGGTAGAGGTCACTGAACGCCACTTGGCCGCCACCGCTGGAACCCTGAGCTACCCGGCAATGCGCTACGAGATGGTGCGAGTGGGAATTGGGGTGTACGGGCTAAATCCTGACGAACGCGAATTTGCAACCTTTGGGCTTAGACCTGCGATGCGAGTTGTGGCCAGGGTGGCAAACTTCAAGCGAGTCGAGGCAGGGCAGGGTGTTTCCTACGGCTATCGATATGTGACGCAGCGACCAACCAACCTGATTCTGGTCCCCTTTGGCTATGCCGAGGGCATGCCACGGATAGCCCAGGGGGCCAAGGTGCTGGTGGCTGGCAAGTCATTTGAAATTAGTGGCCGGATAGCTATGGATCAGTTTGTGGTCGACGTCGGAGACCTTGAAGTTTCTATCGGCGACGAGGTAGTGATTTTTGGTGATACAGAAAATGGCGAACCTACAGCGGAGGAATTAGGTGCAAGTTACGGCAGCATCAACTACGAAGTGGTCACCAGGATTGGTGGCAGGGCTCAGCGGGTTTACAAGAAGTAATGCAAATTCAAATAACTGATCCAGAACACATGCATCGCCTAGGTGTTGAGCTTGCCGGCCGGTTGCAAGCCGGGGACCTGGTGTTGCTCAATGGTCCGCTCGGGGCGGGAAAAACCACCCTGACGCGCGGAATCGGAGAGGGCCTGGGTGCTTTGGGGACAGTGCAATCCCCAACGTTTGTTTTGGCAAGAACGCATCGAACCGCAAAGGGCCCAAAGCTGGTTCACGTTGATGCCTACCGCCTAGGTTCCGCACTGGAGCTGGATGACTTGGACATTGATTTTGAGCGCTCAATAGTTGTGGTTGAGTGGGCAAGGGATTACGTCGATGGCATTGCCGATAGCTGGCTGAGCGTGAACATAGACAGAAGTGCTTCAGATGAGCAGCGCCTAGTTGAGGTTACTGGTCACGGGGAACGCTGGAGAGGTGTGCAGCTTGCTTTTGGCGATTGACACCTCAGCCGGTACCTCGGCAGCTGTTTATGAGGGTGGAGCACTAAAGTCATTTGTGCTCTTCGAGGATCCCTTTGGCCATGCCGAAAACATTGGTCTCGCGATCGCTCAGGCTCTAGACCAGGCTGGAATATCACCGGGGGAACTCACGTCAGTTGCCATCGGCCGCGGACCTGCCCCCTACACCGGACTGCGGGTGGGCATGGCCGCTGGAACCTCTCTAGCAGAGGCATTGAACCTTCCCCTGCACGGAGTCATCACCTTGGATGCTGTTGCATTTGCGTCGGGGCTTGAGCGATGCGTCGTGGTGGCGGATGCCAAGCGCAAAGAATTCTTTGTCGCCGCCTACGAGCGCGGAGAGCGAGTTTTTGGACCCGAGGTTGTGGGGCCTGAAGGTCTAACTAGGTTCTCCGATTACCAGGAGATTACTCAGGTTTGCGATGCGCAAATGATTGGACGATTCGCCGCAGATGCCATCGCTAGAGGTGAAAAGCTGGATGAAATTTCTGCTCTTTACTTGAGATCCCCCGATGTCGCACCCTCTCCGGGAAAGAAGGTGAGCGGTGGAAATTAGAGAAATTGACGAGTCTGCGCTCGCTCAGGTGATGGACCTTGAGCACAAACTCTTCCCCACGGATGCGTGGTCAGGGGCCAGCATGGCTGCCGAGCTCAGATCTTCAAACACCTACTACCTTGGTCTTTTTGATGTTGGCTTAGTTGGCTACGCCGGCCTCAGCTCAATTCCGGGGTCATTCAGCTCTGACATTCAGACCATCGGTGTTGAAAAGGCTTATCGAGGCCAGGGGCTAGGGCGCAAACTGGCCGAGTCGCTAATCGCCAAAGCTAAGTCCCTGGGCAGTGAGCAGGTCATGCTTGAGGTGAGGGCCGACAACCCTGCAGCAATAAAGCTCTATGAATCTCTTGGTTTTGAACACATCGATACGCGAAAGCGCTACTACCAACCCGATGATATTGATGCCTTGATCATGCGCCTTGAGATTCACCAGCCGGTGGTGCTAGGCATCGAATCCACCTGTGATGAGACCGGCGTTGGCATAGTCAGGGGCAATCGCCTGCTGGCTAACGCCCTGCACAGCTCCATGGATGAGCACTCAAAATACGGGGGAGTTGTTCCGGAGGTTGCGGCGCGTGCTCACCTCGAGGCCATTGGCCCGACGCTTTCCAAAGCCCTGAGTGAAGCGGGTTTGACCATGCAGGATATTGACGCTGTGGCGGTTGCCAATGGTCCCGGCCTAGCGGGAGCGCTCATGGTTGGGATTGGTGCAGCCAAGGGCCTGGCGATTGCCAACCGCAAACCGATTTACGCGGTGAACCACCTGGTGGCACACGTTGGTGCGGATGTGCTCGAGCGGGGATCGGTTCAGCTGCCAACCATCGCGCTGCTGGTCTCCGGTGGTCACACCTCCCTGGTGCTGGCCAGAGACTTGCTTGGAGACGCCGAGCTACTTGGTGAAACCATTGATGATGCCGCCGGTGAAGCCTTTGACAAGGTTGCCAGGGTGCTTGGTTTGCCCTATCCCGGTGGCCCACAAATCGACCAGCTTGCCAAAGACGGTGACCCAAAAGCTATTCGCTTTCCTCGAGGCCTATCGCTTCCCAAAGACCTGGAAAAACATCGCTACGACTTTTCGTTCAGCGGCTTAAAAACTGCGGTAGCCCGTCACGTTGAAAAGCAAGAAGCCGAGGGAGTTGAATATTCAAAGCCGGATGTGGCGGCAAGTTTCCGCGAGGCAGTCGTTGATGTCCTTCTCACCAAGGCGCTAAATGCCTGCCGCGATTATGGGATCCCTAGGTTGTTGCTCGGTGGTGGCGTGGTGGCGAATGCCCGGTTGCGTGAGGAGGCTAAGCGCCGATGCGATGCCGAAGGCATCGAGCTGAGAATCCCGCGATTTGCCCTCTGCACAGATAACGGTGCGATGATTGCGGCGCTGGGAGCTCAGCTGGTGATGGCGGGTAGGCAGCCAAGTTCCCTGGGATTCGGCGCTGAATCCACCCTCGATATTCGAGAAGTTCAGACTCCCTAGTAACTCCCAGCTTTCATCCAGCAGACTCCGAGCCTTATCTGCCAGATTACTTCTCGCCCCCGAAATAAAGGATTCAAATGGCAGACAAGAAAGTGGAGCCCACTGAGGGTTCCGAGGAAAACACCCCGGCAGAGGAAGCTCCATCGACCTCAACCACCGTCGCACCGAAGGCCAAGTTCGACTGGTCTTCCCTGAACACTCTCGCGGTCGTCTCTCTGGCTAGCGCCATCAGCGGTTTTGCCGCTTTGGTTGCGGTGATCACCGGACACATTTCGCTGGCGCAAATCAAGCGCACCGGTGAGAACGGTAAGGCCATGGCGGTCACCGGCCTGGTCTTGGGCTACGTCAACATTGCGCTTTGGATTATTTTTGGAGTCTTTGGTGTTATTGCTCAGGCACTGATGTTTTCAGGGGGAATGGGACTCCAGCCCATGGGACCTGAATTCATGGAATTCCATCGCGGGTTCGACGGCATGCACATGTGGCAGGACCGTTAGGTCACTTCGCTAGGAGAGCCACCTAGCGAATTGGCTCAGCAAGCAGTGCTTTGCGGGCGCCGCTTACTCTGGTGAGAATCAGGGTGGCGGCGCCCTCACCTTTTAACTTCAACTTTGGCCGCAGCTCTTCGGGCGTTACGTCTACGCCCCGCTTCTTGATTTCCAATATGCCGATGTTTCTTGCCGCAAGTTCCTTTCGAATTTCACGCTCATCGAGCGGCAACACTTTGATGACCCGATAGGTCTTTAGCCAAGGGCTTCGGAACTCGGAGCTTGAGCTGAGGTATGCGATCGAGTCGCTGATGGCACTCAGGGAGTGCTTGAGTGCAAATTCCCCCATCAAGCCGGAGCGAATTAGGCTTGAGTCGGGTTCGTGAATGAATTCACCAAGTTCACCAACTGGGGCCTGTACCAATCCGGAACCGCTGAACTCATGCCTTTGTCCAGCTCTCAGCATGGTCGCCACCCGCTGACCTTCAGTGCGAAGCGCATCAAACCATAAAACCAATTCGACAAGGTCACCGGCATGTGAAACCCACTGGGCTTGGGCGTCCAAAGGGATGAGCTCCAGGGGAAATGCCGGTCCAAGTTTTATGCCTTTTGGCTTTTCGAGTGCAAAGGCCCAGTTGAGGTTTGGGCTGAAGTCCTCGGGTTTTAGGGTGATGTGACGTTCAGATTTGCGGTCCAGATTCCTTCGAGCCGGATCGAGCCACAGGCCATCAAAATCTTCAAGACCTAGTTCCTCTGCACTTTGGTTGAGCACCGTGGCATCGGAAAACATAGCAAGGTTAAATGCCAGCAGAGCTGCGGTTTGTGGGTCTTGCTCGACAGCCGTTACGGTCAGCCCCAGTGCGCTCATGGCCAAGGAGTCGGCACCTATTCCAGCCCCCAGGTCAGCAATTTTGGTCAGCCCCGCGGACTTGAAGCGCTCGGCATGCAAGGCGGCAACCTCAAGCCGAGTTGCCTGCTCAAGGGCGGCCTCGGTAAAAAGCAGCTGAGCGGCAAAGTCACCGAATTTAGCTTTCGCTCTCGACCGCAATCTTGCTTGCGTCACCACCTCGGTCACCAGCAGAGCATCATGACCTTGCTTTCTAAGGCTTGAAATCACTGAGAGCAGGTCCGTCTTCGAGTCGATTTCCCCGACCTGCGCCAGCAGGCGAATTGCCTCGGGGGTAAGGATCGGATGCATGCCCCAAGGCTATCGCGCCACTAACTAGCACTCGCCTTGACTGAGTGCTAATTTCGTTCTAAAGTTCTATTAGCACTCGAACACCGAGTTTGCTAATTCAAATCAATCTTGAGACTAAGAAGAGGTCAAAGTGTCGGTTTCCATCAAGCCACTCGAAGATCGCATTGTTGTTCGCCCAATTGAGGCTGAGCAGGTTACTGCATCCGGTCTGGTCATTCCAGACACCGCTAAGGAAAAGCCACAGGAGGCTGAGGTAGTTGCAGTTGGTCCTGGTCGCTTCAGCGACGAGGGTGACCGTATTCCTGTCGACGTAAAGGTCGGCGACCGCGTCATCTTCTCGAAGTACGGCGGCACTGAGCTGAAGTACGACGGCAAGGAGTACCTGGTGCTTTCTGCTCGCGACGTACTGGCAATCATCGAGCGCTAAACAATTCCTAAGGAAGACCCCGGGCTGGTGCCCGGGGTCTTTTGCTTTGGCCTAGGCTTTAGGCGTGAAGTCAGGTTCGAGTCAATCGGTCGGATTGTTAATGGGCCTGGGTGCCTACCTGATTTGGGGCGCTTTTCCGCTGATCATCAACCAAACGAAATTCGCCAACCCCTTTGAGGTCGTTACCTGGCGAGTAGTTTTTGGTTTCCTGTTTGCCGCCGTTTTGATAACTGCGCTGCGCCGCTGGGGTTCAATCGGCGCTCTTCTAAAAAGCCCAAAGAAATTGGGTTGGCTATTTGTCGCCAGCGTATTCATCTTCATCAACTGGGAGGTTTACGTCGTTGCGGTAGCCACCGAAAACACCATTGAAACCTCACTGGGGTATTTCATAAACCCGCTGATCACAATTCTGTTTGCAGTGCTATTTCTCAAAGAGCGGTTGCGCCCGGCGCAGTGGGTGGCGCTCACTCTTGGCTTAGTGGCGGTTCTGGTGTTGAGCTTTGACTACGGGCGACTGCCCTGGATCGCATTGGTGCTGGCTTTGAGCTTTGCTATCTACTCGTTGGCTAAAAATAAGGTGGGCGGGAAGATCAACGCCCTGGAGTCCTTCACTTTAGAATCCATGCTGATCATTCCGATTGCTATCGGTCAGTTCCTTGTTGTGGCGAGTCTGACGCCCATCATGCTCACAAGCTCCCCCCTGCACACCGCGGTCCTGATTGGCTTTGGCATCCTGACGGCAGTCCCACTCATTCTGTTTGGCGCTGCAGCCTCGCGCATTCCGCTCTCAACAATCGGCTTCATTCAGTACATGACGCCAATCCTGCAGTTTTTGACAGCTATCTTCATACTGCAAGAACCAATGCCCACGGTCCGCTGGATCGGATTCAGCATCGTTTGGCTTTCACTGATTGTGCTGACCGTTGACATGCTGAATGCCAGAAGAAGAGCGCATGTTGCCAGCGCTCAGAGTTGAAATCTAATTGTTACGCACCGCTAACAAAGGCCCGTTTTTGACCATTTGGCCAGATAGGTCCTCAATTTTCAACGAATTCAGAAGCTAAAAGCCCCTCAAATCTTCGAAAACATCATTCTTTCTCCTCACCCGCTGGTGATTGCGGAACTGAAAAGCTCGTTTTTCCGCTTGAAATCGCTAAACTTTTGGAAGCAATGCGGGCACCGACGCACGCATTCGCCATCTAATTGCTATTTCAAGGAGCAAGAATGACTGAAAACAAGAAGTCACGCTTTGCCGTCAAGTCGATCGCTGCTATGGGTGCACTTGCACTCGGTGCAGCAGTTCTGACTGGCTGCAGCGCTGCAACCACCGCTGGCGGTTGTGAGCTCGGTCCAGAGCAGGACGGAGACCTAGTTCTAAAGCTAGGAACCGCCCTACCTCTAACCGGTAACCTCGCATTCCTCGGCCCACCAGAAGAGGCCGGTGTAGCTCTAGCTATCGCCGACGTCAACTCCGCCGCAAAGGGCATCACCATCGAGGCCACCCTGGGTGACTCCGGTGACACCGACAACAAGGCTTACGACACTGAGATCCCACGTCTACTTGGCGCTGGCGTTGAGGCTGTTGTAGGTGCCGCATCGTCCGGTACCTCACTGCAGTTCATCGACCGCCTGGTTGCAGAGTGTGTAATCCAGTTCTCCCCAGCTAACACCTCAGCTGCCTTCACCACCTACGAGGACAAGGGTCTGTACTTCCGTACCGCTCCATCAGACGTCCTACAGGGTGAGGTTCTAGGTAACCTGATCGCAGAAGACGGACACCAGAAGATCTCGATGATCGTTCTGAACGACTCCTACGGAACTGGTCTAGCTGAGTTCGTTACCAAGGCCTTCGAGGCTGCTGGTGGCGAGGTTCTAGCTGCACCTACCTACAACACCGGTGACACCAACTTCTCAAGCCAGATTGCCGAAGCTTTGGCTCCTGGACCAGACGCTGTTGTACTGATCACCTTCGACGAGGCTAAGACCATCGTTCCTGAGATCACCGCTCAGTTCCCTGGCGACAAGCTGTACTTCGTTGACGGAAACCTGACTGACTACTCGGCAGACTTCCCAGCTGGCACCCTAGAGGGCGCTAAGGGAACCTACCCAGGTGTCAACGAGTCCAAGATTGGTGACTTCATCACTCGCATGGACGAGAACTGGCAGGCACAGGGCAACGCAGCACTTGAGCTAAACGCTTACGGTCCTGAGTCCTACGACGCAGTTGTACTTCTAGCTCTTGCAGCTCTTGAGGCACGCAGCACCGAGGGTGCCAACATGTCTGCAAAGCTTCAGGAAGTTTCCGGTGGATCCGGCAGCGGCCAGAAGTGCACCACTTTCGCCGAGTGTGCTGACATCATCAACGCTGGTGGAACCGCCGACTACGACGGCCCATCGGGCAACGTTACCTTCAACGAGGTTGGAGACCCAACCGACGGTAACATCCTGATTCAGCAGTTCGACGGAAACAACGTTCCTTCCACCATCCGTGGATAGTAACTAGTTCCAACAAGAATCCCCCGGCCATTGGCCGGGGGATTCTTCTTTAATCCTTATCGTTTCCGGTTCAACCAATCGATGACGGCGCCCACAAAAACACAAAACGCCATAGCAAGGGCGAGATTGCCAAACAGCAGGCCGAATGGAATTCCAACTCCGGCACCAATGGCGATGTAGGTCCCAGCGGGTGCTTTCTTAGGCACCCAGGGTTCCGAGATACAAACCAATGACCTGTGGGTCATTCAGTAGCTCTCTACCGGTTCCGGTGACCGCATCTTTACCCTGGTCTAGGACGTAACCACGGTCTGAAATCTGAAGGCAGCGGCGAGCATTCTGCTCAACCATGATGCAGGTCACACCGGCCTTGTTGATTTCAGAAACCCTTAGGAAAGCCTCATCCTGACGAACAGGTGACAGACCTGCGGATGGCTCATCCAACAGCAAGACCGCTGGATCCATCATTAGGGCACGACCCATGGCAACCATCTGTCGCTCACCGCCGGATAGAGATCCTGCGCGCTGCTTCAGACGCTTTCCTAGCTCCTCAAAGATGGACACCACGAAGTCCAGGCGCTCACTGTATTTGGCTGGCTGCTGGAAGATGCCCATCTGGAGGTTTTCCTCGATGGTTAGCGAAGGGAAAACGTTGTTGGTCTGTGGAATGAAGCCCACACCCTTGGAAACCAATTGGTTTGGCTTTAGTCCCGTGATGTCGTCACCGTTCAGGGTGATTGAACCCTCCCTGACCTTTACCAGTCCGAAGATTGACTTGAGCAGGGTGGACTTTCCAGCACCGTTGGGTCCAATGATTCCGATTAGCTCACCTTTGTCGGCGTAAAGATTGGCGCCATTGAGGATGTTTACCCCGGGAAGGTATCCGGCGACCAGGTCTTTGATTTCAACTACGCGGGTCATTTACTTATCCTCTTCGCTAATCACCTGGATGCGGCCGGTCACAACGCCCAGGTCAGTGTCCTGGTGGGCGCCGAGGTAGGCGTCAATCACGGCCTGCTCGCGCATTACGGTGTCGGGGGCGCCCTCGGCCACCACCTTGCCTTCAGCCATAACCACAACCCAGTCGGCGATGTGGCGCACCATGTGCATGTCGTGCTCCACAAACAGTACGGTCATTCCATCGTTCTTCAGGTTGAGCACGTGCTCGAGAAGCGACTGGGTGAGGGCCGGGTTGACTCCAGCCATTGGCTCATCGAGCATTACCAGCGTTGGATCGGTCATTAGGGCGCGAGCCATCTCCAAGAGCTTGCGCTGTCCGCCGGATAGCGAACCTGCGAAGTCGTCCTTCTTGGCATCGAGCTTGAAGCGCTTGAGCAGCTCCATTGCCTTGGCCTCAAATTCCTGGTCCTGCTTCTTCCAGCGGGATGGGATTAGGGCGTTGATCAGCTTCTCACCGGCCTGGTTCTTGGCACCGAGTTTCATGTTTTCAAGCACGGTCAATAGGCTCAACGCCTTGGTCAGCTGGAAGGTGCGGACCTGACCCATTTGAGCAACCTTGAACGACGGCACGCCAGCGAGCTGGTTTCCTAGGAACGACCAGGTTCCGGTGTCAGGAGTGTCAAAGCCGGTTAGCAGGTTGAACAGCGTGGTCTTGCCTGCACCATTTGGGCCAATCAGAGCAGTAATCGCACCGCGCGGAATCTCTAGGTGCTCAACATCAACCGCGGTCAGACCACCGAAGGTCTTCTTGACATTGTCGATTACCAGAATCGGATCGTTCTTCTTGCAGCCAGGCTTTGCGTCACCAACGTGGAGGTTGGTGGATTTCTGGGGGGTTGGGTTAGCGGACAAAGGTCATCTCCCTCTTGTCTCCGAAAATACCTTGCGGACGATAAATCACCAGGAGCATCAATCCGATTCCAACCAGCACATATCGCAGGGTTGCGGCCTGAATTCCAGAGACCGGAAGGATCCCTGAGGTGGCTAGTGCTGGCAGCACGTTGGTTAGGAAGGCCTGGAGCACCCAGAAGATCACCGAACCGACAATCGGCCCGAAGATTGTGGCAGCGCCACCTAGAAGCAAGGCAGTCCACAGGAAGAAAGTCAGTGAGGTCACGTAGACACCGGGTGAGACGTTGGTGCTGGTCGCTAGCACAATTCCGCCGAGAGCTCCGAAGACACCACCGATGATTAGGGCCTGCATCTTGTAAGCAAAGACGTTCTTTCCAAGTGCGCGAACCGCGTCTTCATCTTCACGAATACCCTTGATTACTCGTCCCCAAGGTGAACGCATCAGTGACCACAGCAGCAGAGCTGCAAAGGCCAAAACAATCAAACCAAAAGTCAGAGTCCAAAGGGTTTCGGAGTTGTAGGTCCATGGGCCGATGCCGTAGGTGCCGGACGGGAACGGGTTGGCCGCAGAGAAGCCACCCTTGTTGTTGTAGCCAAATAGACCATCAGCCGAACCGGTAACCGGCTCAAAAGCAGTGGTTAGGAACAGCAGGCGAAGGATCTCCGCGGCTGCGATTGTCACAATAGCAAGGTAGTCGCCGCGCAACCTCAGGGTTGGAATACCCATGATTAGAGCGAAGACAACCGATGCTGCAACTCCGGCGATCATGCCAGCCCACCAGGGCAGTCCAAAGGTCAACACGGATATGGCGTACCCGTAGGCACCGACCGCCATGAATCCGGCAATACCGAAGTTCAGCAGGCCAGCGAAACCGAAGTGCATGGCGAGCCCAAGGGCTGCCAGAGCAAAGGCCAGCGTGGTTGGCGTTAGCAAACCAGCCAGGGTGTTGTTCAGAATTGATCCCCAATCCATTTTTGCTCCTCCTAACCAATCCGTTGTTTCTTGCCCAAGATGCCCTGAGGCCTGAAGAGCAGAATTCCAATGAGAACTACCAGTGCACCCACGTACTTGAGGTCGGCTGGGATCAAGAGCGAGCTGGTCTCGACCAGGATGCCCACCACAAGAGAACCAAGCAGGGCGCCGAATGCAGTTCCGAGACCGCCCAAGGTAACCGCGGCAAAGATAAGTAGCAGAATCTGAGCACCCATGTCCCACTTGATTCCGGGGCGGAAGTAGGCCCACAGCACTCCAGCCAAACCGGCCAGTGCACCCGAGATGATCCAAACGGTCTGGATAACCTTGTCTACGTCAATTCCTGATGCTGCGGCTAAGTCTGGGTTGTCGGAAATGGCGCGAGTTGCCTTTCCGGTCTTGGTCTTTAGTAGCCACCATGCGAAGCCACCGATTACGACAATCGAGATTCCCATCGAAACCAGGTCGGTAACCGAAAGGGCAACCGAACCAAATAGTGGTACCAGGGTCGAGTCTGCGCCCGGAAGCTGCTCGGTTCCACCGCCAACGAAGTATTGGAACAGGTAGCGGACGGTTAGCGAGAGGCCGATTGAAACGATCATCAGCTGCACGAGTGCGAGACCCTTCTTACGAAGTGGTTTCCACAATCCAGCATCCAGCGCCCAACCGAGGCCACCTGAGAGAAGAACCGCAGCTGGAATGGCCAGCCAAATCGGCAGTTGGAGGCCGGTTCCCAGAACTAGGGCCATGATGGCACCGAAGGTCACCATCTCGGAGTGTGCAAAGTTTGAAAGACCTGTGGTTCCAAAGACTAAGGACAGACCAACGGCCGCAAGTCCAAGCATCAAACCGAAGTTGATGCCGTAAATCAGGCGAGCGACAACCTGGTCGAACATGGAAACAGTGACGCGAGTTCCCTCACCGATAAAGAAGTTTTGCACCACAGTGGTGCCCTTGCCGAGCACCTTTTCCTGCGTTGCGCCACCCTCGGTTACAGCAATTCCCTCCGGGAGAGTGGTCTGGTCCAGGGTGATCTTGTAGGCATCACCTTCGGTTCCAGGAACTCCGATAAACCACTTGCCGTCAGCACCGGTTACGGTTTCAGCGCTGTATCCGCCGCCGTCAACGGTGATGCGAATGCCAGAAAGCGGTTCGCCGTCAAGTTTTACGTTTCCCGTAATCCCGCGCTCGTACTCTTCTCCAACGCTGTCCGCCAGAGCTGCGGTTCCCGCGCTCATGCCGACTAATAGCAAAGAAATAAGTAATAGCAACGAGCCAAGCAACCGCTTAGGGTTGCGAGCAGAGAGGAAATGCACGTGTCCTCCAAATCGTTTGAGCTACCTTGCTCGAAGCGCACCGAGTTGGCGCGCACCCGAAAACATTACCAAAGTTCACCTTTTGGTAATACTCGAATGTAAACGATTGTTATCCCAATTCGAAAGCGCTTGCGGAATTCGCTTTAGACGCCAGATTCCAGCTTGGGTAGGATGGTGAGACGAATCCACCCGCAAGCCGAAGGATTATCAATTGGAGCTTCACGACCCTTTCTCCCTCGTCGGTCTCACCTATGACGATGTGCTCCTGCTCCCCGGCCAATCCGATGTGGTCCCTTCCGGGGTAAACACCAAGACCCAGGTTTCCAGAAACATCTCTATTTCAGTCCCGCTGATCTCCTCCGCCATGGACACCGTGACAGAGGCCAGAATGGCAATTGCCATGGCTCGCCAGGGTGGTTTGGGGATTTTGCACCGCAACCTCTCTATTGACGAGCAGGCCAACCAGGTTGATTTGGTCAAGCGCAGTGAGGCCGGGATGGTTTCTCACCCGGTCACAACAACCCCCTACGCCACCATCCAGGAGGTCGATGACCTCTGCGGCAAGTATCGAGTCTCGGGCCTTCCGGTGGTAGACGAGGACGGCAAGCTGGTCGGTATCGTAACCAACCGCGACATGCGATTCGTTTTAGAGGTGCAGCGCACCACGACTCTGGTTAAAGATGTGATGACACCTATGCCACTGATTGTTGGAAAGGTCGGCATCAACCCTGACGAGGCCATGGCCATGCTGGCCCAGCACCGCATCGAGAAGCTTCCTCTGGTTGATGACAACGGCAAGCTTCGGGGACTTATAACCGTAAAAGATTTTGACAAGAGCGAGAAGTATCCGAATGCATCCAAGGACGGCGCTGGCCGACTGTTGGTTGGAGCCGCCATTGGCGTGGGCCCAGATGCTTGGGAGCGTGCCATGGCGCTGGTGGAGACCGGCGTTGACATGCTGATAGTGGACACCGCCCACGGTCACAACACGGCAGTTCTAGACATGATTCGAAAGCTCAAAGCCGAACCATTTGCCAAAATGACCGACATCGTCGGCGGAAACATTGCCACTCGCGAGGGAGCCCAGGCGCTTGTTGATGCCGGAGCTGACGGAGTCAAGGTGGGCGTGGGTCCGGGCTCGATTTGCACGACCCGCGTGGTGGCCGGAGTCGGTGTTCCTCAAGTCACCGCCGTGCACATGGCTGCGCAGGCAGCCAGGGCTGCCGGGGTGCCAGTGATCGCTGATGGCGGACTGCAGTATTCAGGAGATATTCCAAAGGCGTTGGTTGCCGGGGCAAACTCCGTGATGCTCGGATCGCTTTTGGCCGGAACCGATGAGGCTCCAGGAGACATCACCTTTGTTGGCGGAAAGCAATACAAGACTTACCGCGGAATGGGTTCGCTCGGTGCCATGCAGTCGCGAGGCCAGGCGCGTTCCTACTCAAAGGACCGCTATTTCCAAGACGATGTTTTGCGCGAGGACAAGCTGGTCCCCGAGGGCATCGAAGGTCGAGTGCCCTACCGCGGCTCCGTTGCATCGGTTGTGCACCAGTTGGTCGGAGGCCTCAGGGCATCCATGGGATACGTGGGAGCCGGCACCATCGAGGAGCTGCAGGCCAAGGGCAAGTTTGTTCGAATTACCGCCGCTGGGCTGAGGGAGTCTCACCCGCACGATGTTCAGATGACCATCGAAGCACCTAACTACGGCACTCGCTAGGAGGCCAGCATGACTGAAATCGAAATCGGCCGGGGCAAGCGCGCCCGCCAGTCCTACGCGTTTGACGACATCGCGGTGGTTCCAACTCGACGCACCCGCGACCCCGAGGATGTCTCAACCGCCTGGGCCATTGACGCCTACAAATTTGAGCTGCCAATAGTTGCCGCCCCCATGGACTCCGCTATGAGCCCGGCCACCGCAATCGCGATTGGAAAACTTGGCGGCCTGGGAGTCTTGGACCTTGAGGGACTATGGACCAGGTATGAGGATCCAACCCAGCAGCTGGAGGAGATTGCCAGCGCCAAGGCCGAGGATGCGACGTCGGTGTTACAGCGGGTTTACGCTAAGCCGATTCAACCTGAGCTCATCACCGCTCGCCTGGCCGAGATTCGAGCCGCCGGAGTGACGGTTGCCGGAGCGCTTTCCCCGCAGCGCACCCAGGAGTTTTCCTCGGTGGTGTTAAAGGCGGGCGTCGAATTGTTTGTGATTCGCGGAAACACAGTCTCCGCGGAGCACGTTTCACAGAATCAAGAACCGCTGAACCTCAAGGACTTCATCTACAAGTTAGATGTGCCGGTCATGGTTGGTGGGGCGGCCAGCTACAAGGCAGCACTGCACCTGATGCGCACCGGTGCAGCCGGCGTCCTGGTTGGCTTTGGCGGCGGCGCGGCATCCTCAACTCGCAAGGTGCTGGGCATTCACGCCCCGATGGCGACAGCGGTTGCTGATGTTGCAGCAGCAAGGCGTGACTACATGGATGAGTCCGGCGGGCGCTATGTGCACGTAATCGCCGACGGCGGTCTTGGAACCTCTGGGGATATCGTCAAGGCAATCGCCTGCGGTGCCGATGCCGTAATGCTGGGCACAGTCCTTGCCAGGGCTGCCGAGGCTCCCGGTCGCGGTTGGCACTGGGGTCAGGAAGCAGTTAGCCAAAAACTTCCCCGGGGAAACCGGGTTTGGGTTGGCTCTCACGCTCCGCTTGAGAACATTTTGCTCGGGCCAGCGGACAATGCGGAGGGCACCAGCAACCTGATCGGTGCGCTCAAGCGATCCATGGCAACCACCGGGTATTCCGACGTCAAGGAATTCCAGCGAGTTGACGTGGTAGTCAACCCCTACGAGTAAATGCCAAGACCTAACTTTTGGGCAGTTGCTCGAAGGCCAAAGTGGATAGGTGGCCTCGCGCTGGCGATGTTGGTGGCTATCACCTTCTCGCTGTTGATGCAGTGGCAACTCAGCCGAACCTTCAACACCGTTGGCGTTTCGATTGAGCAATCTCAGCCGGTCCCCATCGACCAACTGCTGACCCCAAACCAGGTGATTCAGTCGGCGGTTTTTGACCGCAGGGTCAGCTTCCAGGCAAGACTCGATCCGTCAAACGCTCATGTGGTTTCGGATCGTTTGCAGCTGACAGAGACCGGTGAGAGTGTTCGGGGTTACTGGCTGATCAGCAACTCAGAGGTCAACGGTGCATGGCTTACCTTGGCCCTGGGTTTCACCAGGGACCTCGCAATTGCTCAGGCGGCGCTCGCAAAACTGAAACCCGTAGAGTTTGAGGCCGTTGGTTTTGTTGAACCAACTGAGGCGGTGAAAGAGGCCACCCCTGAAGCCTTGGGCTCGGTGGCGCTTTCTCAACTGATAAATCTTTACTCCGCTGAGCCGATTGACGCATTTCCGGCTTATGTGATCTTGGAGTCGGGCTTGGATACCGGACTTGAACCCATCACCATTGGCATTCGTCAGCAACAGGTTGAGATCAACTGGCTAACCGCCTTCTATGCCATTGAGTGGGCATTTTTTGCTCTGGCTGCCTTCTACCTTTGGTGGCGTTTGGTGATGGACCAGGTGCAGCGCGAGCGCGAAGCCGAGTAAATGGCGCCCGGGCCTTTGCGGACTGGGGAAAGTTGTTATTCTCATACCTGTAATTAGGGAGGTCCCCATGTCAACCATTTCCGCAACCGTCGTGATTCAGGACCCAATCGGCCTGCACGCCCGTCCAGCCGGCCAAATTGTCAAATTGGTCAAAGAATCGGGCCTCACGATTCGCATGGGTAAAGCAGGAGAAGAGTTGGTACTGGCTAACTCCCCGCTGCGCATGATGGCGTTGAAGGCTAAGACCGGCGAGGAAATGCTGGTGGAAATCGACACCGAAGACGAGGCCCTGGCGCAGTCCCTGATTTCCCAGATTCAAGACTTCCTCAAGGGATAGCGGTGGAGGTACTTTCTGGTCTCGGTGTTGGTCTAAATGCAGTTCGCGCCGAAGTCTTTCGCGTAAAGCCTCAGGCTGCACTGCCAGCGGCAGCCAAGCATGCTGGCGACGCAGCGGCAGAGAAGCTCACGCTGCGAAACGCCATTAGTGCAGTCTCGGCTCACCTCGCCGAGCTATCGGAAAAAGCAGGCGAAACCAGCGCTGAGATTTTTGAGGCACTCACCATGCTGCTAGAGGACGAAGACCTTTTTGACACCGCCGCCGCGGAGATTGAAGCTGGCTGGAATGCCGGCACGGCATTCATCGCAGCCGTAGATTCCCTAGAGGAAATTTTTGCTGGCGATGACGCATTCATGGAGCGCTTGGTTGACCTCAAGGACCTTGCAAAGCGGGTTGCCGCCCACATCGCAGGCGTATCCCTAGGGCTTGATCTGCCCTCAAGCGGAAGATTTGTAATTGTGGGTGAGGACTTCTCACCGGCAGACACCGCCCAATTCACCGATGCGGTGGTCGGGGTAATCACCATCAAGGGTGGACCCACCTCCCACACCGCGATCATTTGTCGCTCCAAGTCGATTCCCGCGGTTGTGTCCTGCGCGCAAGCCGAGGGCCTGCTGGACGGTATGGAAGTTTTGGTTGACCCGGTTGGGGACCGAGTTGTGGTTGGCGGCGATGACACCATGATCACGAAGGCAATCAGTTTTGTCGCTAAGAGCCTTGACCCGATCATTCCGGTCAGGGCCAATATCGGCTCTCTGGAGGATTCCATTCAGGCAGCCACTACCGCAGCCAATGGCGTTGGATTGTTCCGCACCGAACTTCTCTACCTTTCGGAGAACACAGTTCCCTCGAGGCAAAAGCAGACCAAGGCCTACACCGAGATTTTGAGCGCGGCCCCCGAAGGTCCAATTGTGGTGCGAACAATTGATGCCGGAAGCGATAAGCCAGTGCCCTTCCTGCACATGCCTCACGAGGAAAACCCTGCCCTGGGTATTCGCGGCTATCGGCTAATTACCGACCACAGAGATTTCCTAGTTGACCAATTGGTATCTCTCGAGGCTGCCCGAGTCGCATCCGGCAGAGAGGTCTGGGTCATGGCACCCATGATCGCAACCGCCCAGGAGGCCCTCGACTTTGCTGAGCTCGCCAGATCCTCCGGCAGCTACAAGGTCGGAATCATGGTCGAAACCCCCTCAATCGCTATGGCATTGGGTGACCTCTCGGGCAAGCTCGACTTCATCTCGGTCGGCACTAATGATCTTTCGCAGTACCTATTTGCAGCGGACCGAATGAATGCTGGCCTCGGGGCGCTATTGAATCCATGGCAGCCCGCGTTGATTCGCATGCTGGCGAAGATCGCTCAGGACTCTGAGGCAGCTGGAGTCTCATCCGGGGTTTGCGGTGAATCGGCTTCTGATCCAGCGTTCGCGGTTGTCCTCGCGGGACTGGGGTTCAAGTCCGTTTCGGCTTCAAGGTCTCAGGTTGGGGCGGTGCGCTCAGCGCTATCGTCGGTGACATTGGAGCAGGCTCAGCAGGTTGCCAAGGTGGCACTTTCATCTAACAATGCGGAGAACTGCAAGGCAGCGGTTCTAGATGCACTAGCCAAAATAGCCCAGGAGTAAAACTTGACCGGTCCCGCAAAAAGCCAAATAACCGCTGCCAGCAAGGCTGTGAAACTGTTCTCAGTTTCCAGCTACATAACCGGTATCTTCCTGCTGCTTTTGATGATTACCTGGGGCATTCGGAGACTGCCGTTTTTGGGGTATGAGCTCTGGGCAATGGGGCCGGGCGGCTTCATCACTTTCGAGCAGTATGGCCTCGAGGGTGAGGGTCTGCCGGAGGTTGGTTTTAGCCTGACTACGGCGATTTTGGTTGTGCACGGCTGGCTTTACGTGCTCTACCTGTTTGCGGATTTTCGGGTTTGGACTCTGATGCGCTGGTCGTTCTTCAGATTCCTGTTCATCGCCCTCGGTGGAGTGGTTCCGCTACTGAGTTTCTACACCGAGGCCCGCTACGCCAAGATGGCGAAAGCCGAAATCGCGCAAGCTCAGGAGAGGGCATGAAGCCGGTACTGGTTGTTGACTTTGGGGCGCAATACGCCCAGCTGATTGCTAGGCGTGTTCGCGAGGCAAACGTCTACTCCGAGATTGTTCACCACAACATCACGGCAGCTGAGGTTCAGGCTAAAAACCCGGCCGCAATCATCCTCTCGGGTGGTCCGTCCAGCGTTTACGAAACCGGATCGCCGCAGCTTGATCCGGAGCTGCTGGAGCTGGGAATTCCAGTGCTGGGTATTTGCTACGGTTTTCAGGTTTTGGCTCAGACCCTGGGTGGAAGGGTTGACCGCACCGGGAAGCGTGAGTACGGGGCCACCGAACTCAAGCTGAATGACTCAGGTGTGCTGCTTGCCGACCAGCCTTCGCTGCAGGTCTGCTGGATGAGCCACGGTGATCAGGTGATGGAAGCCCCCGAGGGGTTCAAAGTTTTGGCCTCCACGGATACCACGCCGGTAGCGGCTTTTGAATCGCAGGAAAAGCGAATCTACGGAGTGCAGTGGCACCCCGAGGTAAAGCACTCCCAGCAGGGCCAGCGGGTATTGGAGAACTTCCTTTACCGCGGAGCCGGCATTGAACCAACCTGGAATTCTGGCAACGTGATTGCCGAGCAGGTGGAGAAGATTCGGGCTCAGGTTGGCGATGCTCGAGTGATTTGCGGGCTGTCCGGAGGAGTTGACTCTGCGGTGGCTGCCGCACTGGTTCACCGTGCCGTGGGTGATCAACTCACTGCGGTGTTTGTGGATCACGGGCTGTTGCGCCAGGGTGAGCGCGAGCAGGTAGAGCGCGACTATGTGGCGGCAACCGGCATCCGGCTGACTACGGTGGACGCCGAGGAAAAATTCCTGACCGCACTGGCAGGAGTATCGGACCCGGAGACCAAGCGAAAGATTATCGGTCGTGAGTTCATCAGGACCTTCGAGCAGGCCGAGCGTGAGTTGGTGGCTGAGGCTCAGGCTGACAACCGACCAATCAAATTCTTGGTTCAGGGCACCCTTTACCCGGATGTTGTGGAGTCTGGCGGTGGTGTGACAGCCGGCATCAAATCTCACCACAACGTTGGCGGACTACCTGAGGACCTGCAGTTCGAGCTAGTCGAACCACTGCGGACACTGTTCAAGGACGAGGTTAGGGCCATTGGGGCGGAGCTTGGCCTGCCTCACGAAATCGTTCAGCGTCAGCCTTTTCCAGGTCCGGGTCTCGGGATTCGCATCGTCGGCGAGGTAACTAAAGAGCGCCTGGAGCTGCTGCGAGCGGCAGATGCAATCGTGAGGGAAGAGCTCAGCGCAGCCGGACAGGATGCCGAAATTTGGCAGTGCCCAGTGGTGCTGCTGGCAGATGTTCGATCGGTTGGAGTTCAAGGAGATGGCCGCAGTTACGGCCACCCTATTGTGCTCAGGCCGGTTTCTTCCGAGGACGCGATGACCGCTGACTGGTCAAGGCTTCCCTACGATCTGCTGGCTCGCATTTCTAACCGAATCACCAACGAGGTTTCAGATGTCAACCGAGTGGTCTTGGACATCACCTCCAAGCCACCGGGAACCATCGAGTGGGAGTAGCAGTTTTTGGGCACCGCGGTGCCTGCGGATATCTTCCGGAAAACACCATGCCCTCATTTGAGCTTGCGTTTGAACTAGGTTCGGACGCTATCGAATTCGATGTCGTTATGACCCGTGACGGTTACCCGGTGATCCTGCACGATGCAGATTTGACCAAAACCACAAATGTTCTTGAGCATCCGGATCTCCCGACTCAGGTTGCCGAGATCACCCTGGCGGACCTTGGCAACTTGAGGGTTGTCGAGCGATACCCACAGTCTCGGACCCAGTCCCACCTTCACAGCGGAAAGTACCAAATCCCCACTCTGCAGGAGGTGGTGAACAATCCAGCCTTCGACGGCAAGCACCTGATTATTGAGCTGAAATACGGGGCCGATTTCCTAGCTCGGGGTTTGGATCTAATTGCCGCAGTTCAAAAAGTGCTCACTGAATCCAACTGGCAACAGCGAGGCTTGAAGCTAACCATCGAGTGTTTTGAATTTGGCATCCTGAGAAAAGCCAAGGCTGTAATTGGAGCGGGCATCGACTACGTCTTTCTCTCCGCCCCGGACATGCTGCCAGAGGGCAGGACCCAGCTCGATGATGACCTGCTCGAGGAAATTGCGCAGGAGTTTGACGGCGTCTCGGTTGCCCTAGAAATGGTTTCTCAAAATGAACTGGTGCGCAGGGCAAAAGATTTGGGATTGACCCTCTACTGCTACACCGCTCGGGTGGAAACTGCCCAGGGCGAAGTTGCAACCTGGTTTGAAAAGCTTGCTCGCAGCGGAGTGGACGGCATCTTTGCCGACCAGCCCGATGTGCTTCGCAAAACTGTCGCGACGCTGGCCTAAGCTACCTCAGATGCAGCTCGACCTTTTCCAGGACAACAATCCAGACGCACTGGTGGCCAACCTCAACCCCCAGCAGCGTCAGGCTGTCGAATACCGAGGAAAAGCGCTGCTAATAGTCGCCGGTGCGGGTTCTGGCAAAACCAGAGTCCTGACTCACCGAATCGCACATTTTCTGGCGGCCAAAGAGCTCTGGCCCTCGCAGATTCTCGCCATCACCTTCACCAACAAGGCCGCCAGTGAGATGCGCGACCGCGTTGAATCTCTGATTGGCGCATCAAGCGAAGGCATGTGGATCAAAACCTTTCACTCCGCCTGCTTGCAAATTCTTCGCCGCGAGGCGGACCGGTTGGGTTACGACTCAAACTTCACCGTCTACGACACCTCTGATTCCAGAGCGCTTCTGAAGCGATTGCTGCGCGAGGCCGGTGCCGAAGATGCCGACATCAAGCCGCAGCAGGCTGCCGCAATCATCTCGAATGCCAAAAATGAACTAAAAGATGCAGAGGACTTTGCCCGAAATGCGGACCGCTCCAACCCCAAAGAGCGCATTGTCGCGGAGGTATTTCAAGGTTATGAGCGCGAACTGAAGCGCAATAACGCCTTTGACTTTGACGACCTGATTTCCGAGACCGTTCACCTGCTGCGCGCTCACCCTGAGGTTCGTGGTCGATATCAAAAGCGCTTTCGGCACATTTTGGTCGACGAGTATCAAGACACCAACCACGCTCAATACGCCCTGATTCGCGAATTGACCCGACCGATGCCTGACGAATACGCCATCTTCGATGACCGCACCGGTGAGCAGATACCCCCAGCCGAGCTGACCGTGGTGGGTGATTCTGACCAGTCGATTTATGCTTTCCGCGGCGCTGACATTCGCAACATCACCGAGTTTGAACGAGATTTCCCAGGGGCTCAAACCATCCTGCTGGAGCAGAACTATCGCTCGACCCAGAACATTCTTTCCGGGGCCAACGCGGTGATTTCGCAAAACCCCTATCGCAAGGCAAAGAACCTCTGGACCGATGCTGGAAGCGGAGAGCTCATCTCGGTCTTCACCGGTTATGACGAGCGCAATGAAGCGGCTTATGTGGTTGATCAAATCAAGCAGCTTCACACCCAGGGCACCAATTACCGGGATATGGCAGTGCTCTATCGCACCAACGCACTCACCCCATCATTGGAAGCCGAACTAAAAACCCAGCGCATCCCATACGCCGTGATCGGTGGCCTCAAGTTCTTTGAGCGCAAGGAAATCAAAGATGCGCTCGCTTACCTCTCGATCATTTCCAATGCCCGAAATGATGAGGCCGCCAGACGTGTGCTAAACATTCCTGCCCGCGGCGTTGGGGAAAAGACTGAGCTGAAAATTGCCCAGTTTGCCAGGGAGAATGACCTGCCGTTTCGAATGGCACTGGCTCGAGTCGGAGAGCTTGGGTTGGGACCAAAGCTGACCGCAACCATTGAAGAGTTTGCCCAGATGCTCAGTGAACTTGAGGCGCTGAGCGCAGCCGAGGGTCCGGCCGAAGTTCTGAAGTTACTGCTGACGCGCAGCGGCTACCGGGCTTCCCTGGAAGGCTCCAGAGATCCGCAGGACGAGGCTCGAATTGAGAACCTCGATGCGCTTCTGGGTCAGCTTTACCAGTGGCAGGCGGTCAACCCGGAGGGCACGCTCTCAGACTACTTAGCAGAGGTAACCCTGGCGGCTGCAGCTGATGAGATTGAGGATGAATCCGGCACGATTTCGCTCATGACCCTGCACACCGCCAAGGGGTTGGAGTATCACACCGTTTTCCTAATTGGTCTTGAGCAGGGAACCCTTCCGCACATCAGGTCCTTTGATGAACCGGGCGGACTGCAGGAGGAGCGCAGGCTGATGTATGTGGGCATGACCCGCGCCAAGCAGAAGCTCTACATAACCAACGCTCTTCAGCGCACGCTGTTTGGAAACACCTCGTCGTTTGTTCCATCGAGTTTCCTAAACGATATTCCGCAGGAGCTCTGCGAGCAGGTGGGCCAGGAGCGACGAGCGCTTAGGGAATCCAACTATCAAGCCCCGAGGACCAGCTGGCAGGGTGCGCTCAACACGGTTGCAGCGGTTAGGGACAACAAGGATCTAACCCTCGAGGTCGGCGATCGAGTGCAGCACGACACTTTTGGTACTGGAAAGGTAATTGCCGTCTCCGGTACTCCGCCCAAGCAAACTGCTGAAGTGCGCTTCGAATCTGGTCCCACCAAGCGACTGTTGGTAAAAATGGCACCAATTGTCAAGCTCTAGGCAAGGTTTAGCCCTTTCAAATCACTAGACTTTAGGGGTTGTCCGCCTCAATCTAGAAACGGAAAAAACTCCCCGTGGATCTATTTGAATATCAAGCGCGCGACCTGTTCGAGTCATACGGAGTCCCCGTTCTCGCCGGTCAAATCGCAGACACCCCAGAAGAAGCAGAAGCTGCTGCCAGAGCTATTGGTGGAACAGTTGTTGTCAAAGCCCAGGTGAAGACCGGTGGCCGAGGCAAAGCTGGTGGAGTGAAGGTTGCCCACACTCCAGAGGAGGCCCGCGAGAAGGCTGAAGCCATCCTCGGACTAGACATCAAGGGGCACGTCGTGAAGCGCGTCATGGTTGCGCAGGGCGCCCAGATTGACCGCGAATTTTACTTCTCCGTTTTGCTTGATCGCTCTAACCGCACCTTCCTATCGCTCTGCAGCGTTGAGGGTGGAATGGAGATTGAGCAGCTGGCAGTTGAGCGCCCAGAAGCACTCGCCAAGGTTCCAGTTTCTGCTGTTTCCGGCATCGACAAGGCAAAAGCTCTCGAGATTGCCAAGGCAGCAAACTTCCCTCAGGAGCTCCTTGACGAGGTCGCCGATGTTTTCGTGAAGCTCTACGAGGTCTTTAAGAAGGAAGACGCGACACTGGTTGAGGTCAACCCGCTGGTGCTGACTAAAGAGGGCAAGATCGTTGCCCTTGACGGCAAGGTTTCTCTGGATGACAACGCTGAGTTCCGCCACGAGCGCGAGGCAATGGAGCGCGATCAGCTGGACCCTCTAGAGGCCAAGGCCAAAGAAATGGACCTGAACTACGTGAAGCTTGACGGCGAGGTCGGAATCATCGGAAACGGTGCCGGACTTGTTATGAGCACTTTGGACGTTGTTGCCTATGCGGGTGAGCGTCACGGCAAGGTCAAGCCGGCAAACTTCCTGGACATCGGTGGCGGTGCATCAGCAGAGGTTATGGCAGCGGGTCTGGACGTAATCCTGAACGACCCTCAGGTTCGCAGCGTATTTGTGAACGTCTTCGGTGGAATTACCGCCTGCGACGCAGTTGCAAACGGAATCGTTGGGGCGCTGAACACCCTTGGATCCCGTGCCACCAAGCCACTTGTGGTTCGACTGGATGGAAACAATGTTGAAGAGGGTCGCCGCATCCTCTCTGAGTTCAACCACCCGCTGGTTTCGCTAGCGGAGACCATGGATGGCGGAGCCGATAAGGCCGCCGAGTTGGCAAATAAGTAAGGGCGAGACCAATGGCAATTTACCTAGACAAAAATTCAAAAATCATCGTCCAGGGCATGACCGGTGCCGAAGGCATGAAGCACACCACCCGCATGCTCACCGGAGGCTCCAACATCGTTGGTGGAGTTAACCCTCGCAAAGCTGGAGAGTCGGTTGAGGTAGCTGGTAAGTCACTTCCAGTTTTCGGAACCGTCAAGGAGGCTATGGCCGCCACCGGAGCGAATGTGTCAGTCATCTTTGTGCCACCGGCCTTTGCAAAAGCTGCAATCATCGAGGCCATTGACGCTGAGATTGAGCTTGCGGTAGCGATCACCGAGGGCATTCCGGTGCACGACTCCGCCGAGGCTTGGGCATACAACGTTGAGAAGGGCAAGAAGACCAGACTCATCGGTCCAAACTGCCCGGGCATCATCTCCCCTGAGCAGTCCAACGCCGGAATCACCCCGTGGAACATCTCTGGAAAGGGACCCATCGGACTGGTTTCAAAGTCTGGAACCCTGACCTACCAGATGATGTTTGAGTTGCGCGACATCGGTTTCTCAACCGCAATCGGTATCGGCGGAGACCCTGTAATCGGCACCACCCACATCGATGCCTTAGAGGCATTCCAAAATGACCCAGAAACCAAGGCAATTGTTTTGATTGGTGAGATCGGTGGCGACTCTGAGGAAAAGGCTGCCCACTACATTTCCCAGCACGTTACTAAGCCAGTTGTCGCCTATGTTGCCGGTTTCACCGCTCCTGAGGGTAAGACCATGGGTCACGCCGGAGCAATCGTTTCGGGATCTGCTGGAACTGCCCAGGCAAAGAAGGAAGCATTTGAAGCTGTGGGCGTGAAGGTCGGCAAGACTCCTTCCGAGACCGCCGCACTGATGCGCGATATCATCTCCAAGCTGTAGCAGTTGAACCGGGGGCTTAGCTTTGCGATAGCAGCGCTGCAAGCGCTGATTATCGCCGCTACGACCATTGGCCTGGCAATTGCGCCGCTCACGCTGGCCTGGTTTATCGAGGGCAACGGAAGTGTTGACTGGATTGTTGCATTCGCTGTTGCCAGCTTCTCCTTTTTGCTGGCCTGTGGTGTCCCGCTGCAGTTTGCCGCTGGGGAATTGGTTGGGGTTGAGTTTCCCGCGTTCACGCTCAGTGCGTTACCGCTGGGGCTAACCCTGTTGATGGGTCTACTCATAATTCGGGTTGGTCACCGCCTGTCCGCGGCCTCAACGCTCTGGCCGGCTTGGTTGGGGGGCGGTTTGGCATTTGGCGGAATCGGACTTGGAGTCTCCATGCTGGCCAAGAACGATGCCGTCACCGTCGGGGAGTGGGCACCGCTAGTTGCCCCAGCGCTATTTTTTGCAGGTCTACTTTTTATATCCTCGGTGTGGGGGGAGCGCTTTGAGCTCTTTGAAGGTGCAAATCATCCCGAGGCGAAGGAGCGCATCTGGGTGCGCAGCCAGGTAAAAGCCTTGCACTCCAAACTGCACTGGAGCATCGCCACCGTGCTCTCTCCAGCGGCCCGCGTGGGGTTGGCGGTGATTGCCGCCATGTTGACCGTGGGTGCCGCAACCATCGCGCTTGCCCTTGGATTTGGTTGGATTCAGGTGGTTGCGCTCTACGAATCGCTGCACGTAAGCATTTTGGGTGGAGTGATGCTCACTCTCGCCCAGCTGGCACTTCTGCCAAACCTGATCATCTATTCGATGAGCTGGATTGCAGGTCCTGGATTCTCGATTGGCATTGGATCTTCTGTCACCGCACTGGGGACTCAGCTCGGGCCGGTTCCAGCGCTTCCAATGTTCGTGGCAATACCAACCTCGGGTCTTGACAGGGGCATTCTCTTCGTTCTGATTCCTGTTCTTGTGGCGTTTGTCGGGACAATTCTGGTTCGTAGGTTTACGGACGAAATGCGGTGGGAGTATGCAACAAGGTTCTCCGCGGCGTTGGCTTTTGCCCTCACGGCAGCAACCATCAGCGCGCTGGTTGGATTTGCACTGGCACTGATTGCATCGGGAAGCTTTGGTCCCGGGAGGCTGGCGGAGGTCGGAATCAACGCTCCAATTTTGGCGCTAGCGCTGTTTTTAGAGGTTTCCCTGGCGAGTTTCCTGGCGGGACTGATTACCATCAAGCCTTACACCGATGCTGAACAGCGACGAAAGTAGACTTTGGCAATGCTCTCTCTGGTGGTTTTGGTTTCTGGCTCCGGCTCCAATCTAAAGGCCTTGCTGGACGCTTGCGATAACCCGCTATTTCCCGCCAAAGTCCTAGCTGTTGGCTCTGATAAGCCCGCCGAGGGCCTCGCTCACGCCGAGCAGTTCGGGGTTCCAACATTTGTGGTTGAGCCGGGAAAATTCCAGTCCAAAGAGCACTGGGCTGAGGTCTTGCTCTCCAATGTCTTGTTTCACAAACCAGACCTGGTTGTGCTAGCTGGCTTTATGAGGGTGCTGCCCGAGAAATTTGTCTCCGCCCTGAGTCCAAAAATCATTAACCTTCACCCCTCTCTCTTGCCTGAATTCCCAGGAGCACATGCGGTGCGGGATGCGTTGGCTGCAGGTGCAACCCAAACCGGCAGCACAATTCACATAGTTGATGGGGGTGTAGACACTGGACCCGTGATATCGCAGCGCACCCTGCATGTCACCCCCGGGATTACCGAGGCTGAGCTGCACGAGCAGATCAAAGAGATTGAGAGAGAGCACCTGGTATCCATCGTGCGGGAAATTGCCGAGGGCAAATTAGAGCTAGAGAGGTTTGGTCGCTGATGGCTTCCGGAAGATCCGCTAACGAATACTCCCACCGCGACACCGTTGTGGTTCGCAGGGCCCTGATTTCGGTTTCCGATAAGACTGGGCTGCTGGAGCTTGCCGGTGCACTTGCCGCGCTTGGAGTGCAGATGGTTTCGACCGGTTCGACTGCGGCTCAAATTGCGCAGGCGGGCTTTCCCGTGACAGAAGTTTCTTCGGTAACCCAGTTTCCAGAATCTTTAGATGGCAGGGTCAAGACCCTTCACCCAAAAATCCATGGCGGAATCCTGGCAGATTTGAGATTGCAGGATCACCGCAGTGAGCTTGCCGAGCTGGGCATAGAGCCATTCGAGTTGGTAGTGGTGAACCTTTACCCGTTTGTGGCTACGGTTGCTGCGGGGGCCAGGGGAGATGCTGCCGTAGAGCAGATTGATATCGGGGGCCCCGCGATGGTCCGCGCCGCTGCCAAGAATCACGCCAACGTTGCAATTGTGGTGAACCCGGCTCACTACGACAGGGTGGTTCAAGCCCTGCAGGCTGGCGGTACATCACTGGAAATGCGTCGTGAACTTGCCCAGGCCGCCTTTACCCACACCGCGCAGTACGACAGCGCTGTGGCCAGTTGGATGGCAAACGAATTCTCGGGCGGGGAGCAATTGGAAGGGCGAGCTCAGAATCTTCCGGTTGATCTGGAGCTTCACTTCAAGATGGCAAATGTGCTGCGCTATGGCGAGAATTCACACCAGGCGGCAGCTCTATACCGATCCACTGCCGCGGTTCCGGGCGTGGCTCAAGCCAAGCTCTTGAGTGGCAAGGAAATGTCCTACAACAACTATGTGGATGTGGATGCCGCGCTCAGAGCAGCCTTCGACTTCAACGACCCCGCCGTTGCAATCATCAAGCACGCCAATCCCTGCGGAGTAGCAGTGGGCAATCAGGTTAGCTCTGATGCGATTGCCGATGCCTACAATAAAGCCCACCTCACCGATCCCGTTTCGGCGTTCGGTGGAGTTATTGCCGCTAACCGCAAGGTCACCAAGGCCATGGCGGCGGCGGTCGCGAATGTCTTCACCGAGGTAATCGCAGCCCCGGGTTTTGATATTGAGGCACTTGCGATTTTGAGCCAGAAGAAAAACCTGAGAATTCTCGAGCTCTCCGGTGGGTATCAGCGCCCAGCCCAGGAGATTCGGCAGGTCTCCGGTGGATTGCTGGTTCAGGAGTCTGACGGTTTTGAGAACCTAAACCCAAAGAGCTGGCAGCTGGTAACCGGAGCTCCAGCCTCTGCAACGCAGCTGGCTGATTTGGAATTTGCCTGGAGGGCAGTCAGAGCTGTGAAATCAAATGCAATTTTGCTGGCTAAGGATTTGGCTGCGGTTGGAATTGGCATGGGTCAGGTAAATCGTTTGGATTCCTGCCACCTTGCAGTAAACCGCGCCGGAGAGCGGGTTGCTGGAAGCGTCGCAGCCTCGGATGCATTTTTCCCGTTTGCCGACGGCTTGAAAGTCTTGATTGATGCCGGCGTAAACGCAGTGGTTCAACCCGGCGGTAGCGTCCGCGATGAAGAGGTGATTGCTGCCGCCTCAGAGGCAGGCATCACCATGTACTTCACCGCGGAGCGCCACTTCTACCACTAGGCGGTTGCTACCTCGCGCAGCTTTCCGGTTGCGACGTCGAATACGAAACCGCGGACCGAATCCTTGTGAGGGATAAAGGGACTGTTCTTGATTCTTGCAACCGACTGGCGCACGTCAGCGTCCAGGTCACTGAAAGCCTCTGCGGCCCAAGCTGGCTTCACGCCAACCTCCTCGTGGATGGATTGCTTAAAGGCATCATCCGTGAAGGTCAACATGCCGCAGTCGGTGTGGTGAATCAGGATGATCTCCTTGGTTCCCAGTAGCCGCTGTGAGATTGCGAGTGATCGAATCTCATCTTCGGTCACCACACCACCGGCGTTACGGATTACGTGAGACTCGCCCTCCTGGATGCCAAGGGCTGCGTAGACATTGATGCGGGCATCCATGCAGGCCAGAACCGCGATGTGCTTTGCGGGCGGAAGAGGGAGCGGGCCCTGAAAAGTCTGAGCGTAGATTTCGTTGTTTTTTAGAAATTCATCAGTTACTGACATGGTTCTCCTTTGTTGGGTTCTGAGAACCTAACTCCCAAACCTGAACAATCAGTCGAATGTGAATTTTTGTTACTGATAGTCTGAAGGGCTGCCTTGGGGGCGGCGAAAGTGAAGCATGACAGAGCAAAAAAATACGATCCAGACCCTGTGGCGGCTGGTTCCGTTCGCTAAAAAAGCACTACCCAGAATTTTCTTAGGCATGGGTGCCGCCATCGCCGCTCACATGTTTGCCCTGAGCATTCCGCAGTATTTGCAGAACCTGGTCAACTCTTTGGTCGCCGGCGGCGTTGATGCGCTGCTGCCTGCGGTTGGCCTGATTCTTTTGCTCGGCGTCGCAGAAGCGACCTTTGTGCTGCTTCGCAGGTGGCTGGTGCTAACTCCGGGAACCCACGTTGAGGCATACATGCGCAACACTTTGTTTGCAAAACTTCAAGATCTGCCGGTGGCTTTCCATGATCGTTGGCCCTCTGGTCAGCTGCTGAGTAGAGCGGTGTCTGATCTTCACCTGATTCGCCGCTGGCTGAGTTTCGGATTGGTTTTATTTGTGGCAAACCTGCTGACCCTGGTGGTTGGTTTGGTTGTGCTATTCAGTTTCAACTTCTGGCTCGGTTTGATCTACCTGGCAATTTCGCTGCCGATTTTGATCATTGGCTTCGCATTTGAGAAAAGCTATGGCGAGGTTGCGCGGTTATCGCAGGATCAGTCGGGCGATTTGGCAACCCGAGTCGAGCAGGCGGTCCACGGCGTCAGGGTTCTGAAGGCTTTTGGTCGCGCGGGGCATGCCGCGAGACAGTTCTCGGAGCAGGCTCACGAGCTGCGGGGCACCGAACTTCGGAAGGCCAGAGCGGTAGCAAATATTTGGCTTTGGCTAATTTTGCTGCCAGAAATCGCTCTCGGCCTAGCTCTATTGGCCGGAGTGGTTTTGGTATCGCAGGGAGAAATTACCGTGGGGACCCTGGTGGCATTCGTCGCAACCGCGATGGTATTGCGCTGGCCCACCGAGTCTCTCGGTTTCTTGCTGGGCATGACTCTCGAGGCTAAGACTGCGGTTACCCGATTCTTCGAAGTGATTGACGAGCCGGCACTCATTAGCGACCCGGAGAATCCGAAAACCATCACGGATCCAAAGGGTGAGCTGGAATTTAGAAACGTTTCCTTCGCTTACCCGGATGCTCCCAAGGACCAGCCACCGCTGATTTCAGGCCTTTCCCTAAAGCTTGCCCCCGGTGAATCAGTTGCACTGATTGGGTTGACTGGATGCGGAAAATCCACCCTCACCGCAGTCACCACCAGACTCTACGAAGTTGACTCCGGTGCGGTATTGATTGACGGGGTAGACATCAGGGACCTGACCCGCGCGGAACTAAGAACCCACATCGCGATGGCGTTTGAAGACGCGACTTTGTTTTCCTCCTCGGTGAGGGATAACGTGCTGCTTGGAAATGCCCTCGGCTCAGAACAGGACCTCACTCAGGCATTGGAAATCGCCCAGGCCCAGTTTGTTTACGATCTGCCCGAGGGTCTGGACACCAAGATTGGTGAGGAGGGACTCTCACTCTCCGGCGGTCAGCGCCAGCGTCTCGCTCTGGCCAGAGCGGTTGCAGCTAAACCCAAGATTCTGGTGCTGGATGATCCGCTATCCGCGCTGGACGTTGACACCGAGGCCATGGTCGAGGATGCCCTGCGGCATGTGCTGACCACAACAACAGCCCTGATTGTTGCCCACCGTCCCTCGACCGTGATGCTGGCGGACAAGGTTGCACTGATGCAGGACGGAAAAATCGTCGCCTACGACACCCACCAGAATCTGCTTCGAGATTCCGAACACTATCGATTTGTAATCAGCTCGCTGGATGCCGCCGAGAAGGCCAGGGAGGTGAACCTGTGAGTCTGCACGGAACTAACGACGAAGAGAGAACCGACCTAAATAAAGAGGAGTCCCGATACGTTCGGGCTCGCTCCAGAAGACTGCTGGGCTCCCTGCTGCTGCCATTGCGGGCGAGGATATTGTGGGCGGTGGCACTGGTTGTTGTCTCGACCGCACTGCGCGTTTCGGGCCCCGCGCTCATTGCCTTTGGAATTGACTCGGCCCTGCCCAAAGCCCTGGTTGGGGATTATTCAACCCTTGGGCTGACAGTTTTTGTCTACCTCAGTGCAGCTATCCTGACCGCACTGCTCACCTACTACTTCCTGATGGTTACCGCGAGGGTTTCCCAGGCCATGCTGTTTGACCTGCGCAATCGAATGTTTGTGCACACCCAGAAGCTCTCCGTTGAGTTTCACGAGCGCTACACCGCAGGCCGAGTGATTGCTCGGCAGACCTCGGACCTGGAGTCAATAGGGGAGCTGCTCTCCGGTGGTTTGAGTGAACTGGTGGTCGGTGGAATGTTTATGCTCTTCACCGCTGGAGCGCTGCTGCTGATCGATCCGCAGAGCTTCCTGATTCTTTTGATTGCCCTGATTCCTCTTGGGATTTTGACGCGCTGGTTCCAGGTGAAGACCAACCGCGGTTACCGCGCTCAGCGAGTGGCGTCCTCGCGGTTGATTCAGTTCTTCGTCGAGAGCATGACCGGTATTCGCGCCGTTAAGGCTTTCCGCAAGGAGAAACCAAACGAGCAGCACTTTGGTGGTCTAGTTGAGGACTATCGGGGCTACAACGCCAAGCTGATCCAACTCTTCGGAATCTATGACCCCGGGCTGATTTTCATCGGCAACGTCACTGTGGCGGCAGTTTTGCTCTTCGGCGGGTTCCGTGTGCTGGAGGGATCCTTGGGCATTGGAGTACTTACGGCTGCAATTTTGTATGCCAGGAGATTCTTTGATCCGATGGAAGAAATTGCCATCTTCTACAACTCCTACCAGTCGGCGGCTTCAGCCCTGGAGAAGATTTCCGGGGTATTGGAGGAGGAGCCTTCAGTTCCAGATACCAGGAATCCGGTCACGCTCAAGAGCGCAGAGGGTCGGGTCAGCTTCGAGGGTGTTGAATTCAAGTACTCAACCGGCGGCACGGTGCTTCAGAAGTTTGATCTGGAGATTCCGGCCGGTCAAACCATCGCTCTTGTTGGCACGACCGGTGCTGGAAAATCCACCCTCGCCAAACTCATTTCACGTTTTTATGATCCGACTGAGGGAGTGGTCCGTCTTGATGGTCACGATCTGCAGGAGATTTCCAACCACGACCTGCGTCGCGAAGTCGTCATGGTCACCCAAGAGGCCTACCTCTTCTCTGGATCGGTAGCCGAAAACATTCAACTTGGAAAGCCCGATGCAACCGAGACTGAGGTCATAGCCGCAGCCAAGGCTGTCGGAGCCCACGAGTTCATCATGCGATTGCCAGACGGGTACCAAACCGATGTAAACAAGCGCGGTGGCAGAGTTTCCGCTGGGCAGCGCCAATTGATCTCGTTTGCCAGGGCATTTCTCGCGAATCCAGCCGTGCTGATTCTCGATGAGGCAACCTCCTCGCTAGATATCCCATCGGAGCGGCTGGTGCAGCAGGGCCTGAAGACTCTGCTCAAGGGTCGAACCGCGGTGATTATCGCCCACCGTCTTTCAACAGTCTCAATTGCCAGTCGCGTGCTGGTCATGGAGCACGGCAAGGTGATTGAGGACGGAACCCCTGATCAGCTTTCCAAGTCAGGTGGAAAGTTTGCCGCCCTCTACAAGGCTTGGCGAGATTCGCTGGTTTAGCAGCTGGGCTATTTGACCATCAGGGCCAAGGCAGTTTTTGGCTGCAGGGTCAATGTCAGCTTTCCGTCGGTGATCCGGTGGCTTGAACCGCTAATCAAATCCTCATACTCGCCGTCTGGGAGGGTGGTATTTACACTCACTTCGCTTTGGGTATCGGAGTAGAAGTTTGCGATGAAGTAACCTCGCCCCGCCCTGGCAAATCCGTAGACGCCCTCGGAGTAAAACTCTTCGGCAACTGGAGACCCAGAGACGCCATCGCGGAATTTGATCATGTTCAGGATTGCGGGTTGTCGGTGCTGACAGAGCCAATCACCGTCCTGAACATCGCTCGATTGAGCCGCATCAAATTCAGTGCAGCTAGCTGGTTTGGTTGGTCCGGCATCAAAGTCAGAGAAGGCGTAGGAGGAGAACAGCATCGGTTGGCCAAAGTCATCCGCCAGCATGAAAGCGGTGGCGAGGGAAAAATCGGCTGCCTGCGCGTAGTTCAAAGTTTCACCATTGCGCTCGGTATCGTGGTTTGAAACAAAGGCGATAGCTTGCGAGCTTGGATCAAGCTCCAGGATGCGAGTTGCAAAATCCGCCGGGGGCATTTCGAATGAAATGTAAGAGGAAAGATTTCGAGCGTAGCTAAATTCGAAGACGTTGCCCGAGTCTAGGTATTGCGATGGTTGAATTGGCTCTGAAGCACCTTTGATTACCTCGTGAAGGAATCTTGTCTCCTCAGGTAGTTGGTCTTTGATGGCCTTGAGATCGGCGGCCACCATGTGTTTGGCGGCGTCAATTCGGAAACCCACAACGCCCAGGGAGAGTAGGTCCTGCAGGTAGGCAACGATTCTCTGCTGCACCTGAGGTCTTGATTGATCAAGATCGCTAAGGCCCAAGAGCTCGCAGGTCTGGACCTGCTCGGCATTCTGATAGTCCGCAATCTGTCCATCAACAGTCAGCTGGCAGTCGTGAAAATCTGTCCGCGAGTAGAGCCCCGGGTATTCGTACTTGGAGAATTCAGTTCCCGCAAAACTAACCCCGGAATCACGACCGGTCATGTGGTTGATCACCGCATCCGCAATAATTTCAACGCCATTTTCCTTGCAGGTTTGCACCATGCTCGCAAACTCATCCCTGGTCCCAAGGCGGGATTCAAGCTGATAGCTAACGGGTTGGTAAACCGTCCACCACTGAGCTCCCGCAACATGCTCCTGAGGTGGGGAAGTCAGCACCCAATCGATTCCGCTCTCGCCAAGGAATTCGCATTCACGCTCGATGGCGTCCCAGCCCCACATAAACAGCTGGACTCCAACCTGATCTTCAAACCGGTCGGATTCGGTTTCAGTGGCTGGGCTGGCGCAGCCACCAAGCAGCAGGGCCAGTGCTGTGAGGGCCGCAGTTGGTTTGAGGGCAAATCGCATGAGGGCAATGCTAACCGATAGGCTATCCGAGGCTATTTAGCGCAAAATTCAGGAGAAAAATGAGCAAGATCAAGGTGGTTGGCAAGGTCGTCGAGCTAGACGGCGACGAGATGACTCGCATCATCTGGCAGGACATCAAGGACAACCTAATCCTTCCCTTTTTAGACGTTGACCTGGAGTACTACGACCTTTCTGTTGAAAACCGTGACGCCACCGATGACCAGGTGACTGTTGATGCAGCCCACGCAATTCGCAAGCACGGCGTCGGCGTGAAGTGCGCAACCATCACCCCAGATGAGGCCCGCGTTGAAGAATTTGGTCTGAAGAAGATGTGGAAGAGCCCAAACGGCACCATCCGTAACATCTTGGACGGTGTAGTTTTCCGCGAGCCAATCATCATCTCTAATGTGCCGAGACTGGTGCCGGGCTGGACCAAGCCGATCATCATCGGTCGTCACGCTCACGGAGACCAGTACAAGGCAACTGACTTTAAGGTTCCCGGCAAGGGAACCGTGACCATCACCTGGACCCCAGCCGATGGTGGAGAGCCACAGACGATGACGGTTGCTGAGTATCCAGAAAACGGCGGTGTCGCAATGGGTATGTACAACTTCATGGATTCGATCCGTGACTTTGCCAGAGCGTCCTTTAACTACGGACTGATGCGTAACTACCCGGTCTACCTTTCCACCAAGAACACCATCCTTAAGGCCTACGACGGCTCTTTCAAGGATGCGTTCCAGGAGGTATTCGACGCCGAGTACGCTGACAAATTCAAGGCAGCCGGCATCACCTACGAGCACCGTCTGATTGACGACATGGTCGCAGCTTCTTTGAAGTGGGAGGGCGGTTACGTCTGGGCTTGCAAGAACTACGACGGTGACGTGCAGTCCGACACAGTTGCCCAGGGCTTTGGTTCGCTGGGGCTAATGACCTCGGTGCTAACTACCCCGGACGGCAAGACCGCATTGGCAGAGGCAGCTCACGGAACCGTTACCCGTCACTACCGTCAGTGGCAAAAGGGTGAGAAGACCTCCACCAACCCAATCGCTTCGATTTTTGCTTGGACCAGGGGACTCATGCACCGCGCCAAGCTCGATGGCACCCCTGAAGTCCAGCACTTCGCAGAGGTGCTGGAGGACGTAATCATCAAGACTGTTGAGGCTGGCCACATGACCAAGGACCTGGCTGCCCTAGTGGGCAAGGAGCAGTCCTGGCAGACCACCGAGGAGTTCATGGCCACCCTGGCCCAGAACCTGAGGGCTCGCCTCGCTTAGTAACTAAGGCCTTTACCGGCCTGTGGATAACTCCCTGCAAGAAATTGCAGGGAGTTTTACTTTTGCCGGCATGATCAAAAAAGTTCTCACTTTGGCATCGGCAGCTCTGCTGGCCGGTGCAACTGTTTTTCCTCTTTCGGCCGGTGCCACTGAAACCTGCATCGGTGCCGAATGCACCGTGGAGTTTGCCTACTCTGGGGCACCAGAGCTCTGGAGCGTTCCAGCCGGGGCCACCAATATTCGCTTTGAAGTATTTGGAGCCTCGGGTGGCAGAGGTGGTGGTGGCGGCTCGGTCACTGGAAAAATCATCAGCTACTCACCCACCCTGACCATTGTGGTTGGCGGCGCAGGCGAGGTCCGCAGCGGAGCACCGGGCGGCTACAACGGTGGTGGCAATGCCGGTGGTAACCGAGGCAATGAGGGTTCCGGTGGAGGTGCGAGCGACATCCGAATCGCTTCGACGCTTGAATCCCGCATTGTTGTCGCCGGTGGCGGCGGCGGAGGTGGCGGTTATTCCGGTGCGGCCGGAGCCGCAGGTGGCGGGCTATCCGCTGACTCCGGAGGATCTGGGCAGGGTGGCGGAGGTGCCGGTGGCACGCAAACTTCTGGCGGATCGGCTGGAAGTTCAAATGGTGGTAGCCCGGGTTCCGCTGGTGTCTTCGGAGCAGGCGGTGGCGGCGGTTCGAGCTGGAATGCCGGTGGCGGTGGCGGCGGTGGCGGATGGTATGGCGGCGGTGGCGGTGGTCCCGATGACGATGACTGCTGCTCCGACGGTGGCGGTGGAGGAGGTGGCTCCAGCTATACCTCTGCAACTTTTACTTCGAATGTGACCCACGCCAAGGGCGTGCAATCGGGTCACGGTCGCGTGATTCTGCGCTACACCCTGGTTCCTTCGGTGCAGAGTTTTGCAATTGCACAGGTTGACGGTCAGAAACTTTCAGGTTCTATTACCTTCTCTCAGGTGCCAACCGGATTGGAGCTTGCAGACTTCACACCATCCGGCACCTGTCAGTTGGAGAACCTGAGCGTGATCGGACTAGCCGCTGGATTTGACCTTGTGGGATGCGAACCTGGCCCGGGTCAGGTGAGTTTGGCCGCCGGGGCTATAGGTGACTTGGTTACTGGACCCATAGAAGCCGCAGTGGCGAGTTTCGACTTCGATTCAACTGGCCCAGAGGCTAACTGGGTCACCTTGCCGATGACCACCACCCAATCCGAGCTGGTTGTCGAGATCAACCTTGGCGATAGCGTTTCTACGCTCAGCTCTCAGAGTTTCGCGGTGGTTGGCTGCTCTGCTCTGGAGTATGTATCCTCATCACCCGCGGTATCGGTTTCCGGCTGTCTTGGGTCTGTTGAGGTGGCTCTACTGCCCTTAACTCTGCAAGACAGCTGGGGGAACCTCACACCGACTTCACCCCTAACTTTTAGTTTTGTGGTTGATCAGTCGGGACCGGTGGCGCTGTTCTCACCGGTTGAGATTTCAGGCAATGGGCCTTTCACCTACTCCACCACCCTGAGATTCTCTGAGCCGATTAGTTTTTCAATTGAGGCCGTTTCCTTTACCTCGAGTGCAGTTTGCGAAACCACGGTTAGCCCAACCATTTCAGCCTGGGTCCTACAGGCAAACTGTGGTTTTGGTGATGGTAGCTGGAGTGTTCCCGCTCTGAGCGCGGAGGATCTCATGGGGAATCTTGGGCCCCTGGAAAGCACCAGGGTGAGCTTTAGTAACCTCGAGCCCATTGCGCCGCCTCCAGTTGTTGAGGTAATTGCTCCAGCTCCGGTTTCTGTTCCAGAACCCGTATCGGAACCTGTGGTTCCGGTTCAGCCTGCACCGGAAATCCCTCAGCCGCAGTCAGTAGCTCCAGTACCCGTGGTTAGTGAAGGTGATGAGGTCACTGAATCTGAAGTTGTGAGCGAGCCCACTGAAAGTCCGGAGACAGCAATTTCACCGGAGCTGGAAGCCGAACTGATTGAGGAAATTATCCAAATAGTTTCGGTTCCAAAATTGCCATCGGGCTCGCTAGCCGAAGCTGCCCCAGCAAAACGCCAAGAGCAGCAGCCAGAGCCAGAAAATGTGCCTGAATCAGATTCGGTTGTTGATGCAGGCGTTGCGACGGAGGTTTCCGAACCACAGCCCACTGAAATTGAAACGGATCTCCCGGTTCAAACCGTCGCTGGCCCAGCCATTGAACAAAACTCTCAGCCGGAGTTTCCCTGGGTTTGGATCTTTGGGATCGGAGTAGCGGGGCTGCTCGGGTTGGGCCTATGGCGCTTTAGCGGAAAATGATGGTTCTTTGACCATCCAGCAGGACGCGGTGTTCGGCAAACCACTTGACCGCTTGGGTTAGGGTTTTCGACTCCGCGTCCTGTCCGATTTCCACCAGCAGCTGCTTGGAATCGGAGTGTTCCACTCGGGTGACGTTCTGCTCAATGATTGGACCCTCATCAAGGTCCTCAGTGACGAAGTGGGCGGTTGCACCGATCAGCTTCACGCCTCTGGCGTGGGCCTGAGCGTAGGGGTTGGCGCCCTTGAAGCCGGGGAGGAAGCTGTGGTGAATGTTTATGATTCGCCCCGCATAGTCACTGCAGAACTGCGGAGAAAGAATCTGCATGTAGCGGGCCAGCACGATCAACTCAATGTTTTCCTTTTCGATGACCTGACGCAGGTGCCTCTCAAACTGAGCCTTGTCAACCCCGGAATCAATTTTTATGTGCTCGAAGTTGATGCCGTAAAACTCGGCCATTGAAGCCAGGTCAGGGTGGTTTCCAACCACGAGCGGAATCTCAATCGGCAGTAGGCCGGAGCGCTGCCTGAACAGTAGGTCATTGAGCGTGTGGCCGGCTTTGGAAACCAGGACCAGGGTTTTCATTTTTCTACCTACGTGATCCAAAACGTAGGTCATGTTGAACCGAGCGGCAATTTCCTCAAACTGCTTCCCGAAGGCTTCCTTGGTTATGTTGGCCTCAATCTGCAGTCGCATGAAAAAGCGGCCGGTGTCTAAAGAGGTGTACTGCTGGCTCTCGGTGATGTTTCCACCAATTTCGACCACAGCCCCGGAGATGGCGTGCACGATGCCCTTTTGGTCAGGACATACGAACGTGAGGACCCAGTGTTCTTTTGAGGCAGACATCCCTCAATCCTATTGACGCGCAGCGGCCAAATAGCCCCGGAGGGCTGGTAAACTCAGGCCATGTCCACTCAGTCAAGTTCTTTCAGCGCCCCGCTTTCCGAGGTCGATCCTGAAATTGCAGCCGTGCTGCAGCAGGAGCTAGACCGTCAGCGCCACACCCTAGAGATGATCGCCAGTGAGAACTTTGTCTCGCGTGGAATCCTTGAGGCTCAGGGTTCGGTGCTCACCAACAAGTATGCCGAGGGCTATCCCGGCAAGCGCTACTACGGCGGTTGCGAAGCCGTGGACATCGCAGAAGACTTGGCAAGAGACCGAGCCAAAGAGCTTTTCGGAGCTGAGCACGCCAACGTGCAGCCTCACTCTGGAGCAACCGCGAACGCCGCAGTGATGATGGCATTGGCAAACCCAGGCGATCGTATCTTGGGACTATCTCTTGCCCACGGTGGCCACCTGACCCACGGGATGAAGCTGAACTTCTCGGGCAAAATGTATGAGGCGCACGCCTACGAACTAAACCCAGAGACCTTCCTGATTGACATGGAGACAGTTCGCGCCAGAGCCCTAGAGGTTAGACCAGCGGTTCTTATTGCCGGTTGGTCCGCCTACTCTCGCCACCTAGACTTTGCAGCTTTCCGCGCGATTGCGGATGAGGTTGGTGCGAAACTCTGGGTTGACATGGCGCACTTCGCCGGGTTGGTTGCGGCCGGTTTGCACCCGAGCCCAGTTCCTTACGCCGATGTGGTTTCCACCACCGTTCACAAGACCCTGGGTGGACCGCGCTCGGGATTGATTTTGTGCAAGAGCGAGTACGCCAAGAAGATTGACTCTGCGGTTTTCCCAGGTCAGCAGGGTGGCCCTCTGATGCACGTGATTGCCGCCAAGGCAGTTGCCTTCAAGGCAGCCATGCAGCCTGAATTCATTGATCGCCAGCAGCGCACCATCGAGGGCGCAAGAATTATCGCGGAGCGTCTGGGACAGCCAGACGTGGTTGGGGCCGGCGTCTCAGTGCTAACCGGTGGAACCGATGTTCACTTGGTCCTAGTTGACCTTCGTAACTCTGAGATTGATGGCCAGACCGCGGAGAACCTGCTTCACGAGGCTGGCGTCACCGTCAATAAGAACGCGGTTCCAAACGACCCAAGGCCACCAATGGTGACCTCCGGTATCCGCATCGGAACCTCGGCCCTGGCAACTCGCGGCTTTACCGCCAAGGAGTTCAATGAGGTGGCAGACATCATTGCCCACGCCCTGATTCCCGGCTCGGATCTGGCTGCTCTGAGGGCCCGCGTCCACAACCTAACCGACAGCATTCCGCTTTACTCAAACCTCGAGAACTGGTAATTCTTTGGTCGCAATCGTGCTCGATGGCCTGGCTACCGCCAAGGCCATCAAGTCCGAGCTCAAGGTTGCAGTCGAGGACCTTCGAGCTAGGGGCATTGTTCCTGGGCTAGGCACGCTTCTAGTCGGAGATGATCCAGGCTCCCACTCCTATGTCGGGGGAAAACACCGGGACTGCGCCGAGGTTGGCATCAACTCCATCCGAATTGACCTTCCTGTCAGTGCATCGGTGAACGATGTTCGAGCCGCAATAGCCGAGCTAAATGCTGCGAAAAAAGTCACTGGTTACATCGTTCAGTTGCCGCTGCCTTCCGGCATGGATGCAAACTCGATGCTCGAGCTTATTGATCCAGCCAAGGACGCCGATGGGCTCCACCCCACCAACCTTGGCAAGCTGGTGATGAATGTGTCGGGGGAGATGAAGTCCCCGCTGCCCTGCACCCCCAGCGGAATCGTTGAGCTCTTAGAGCGCTACCAGGTTCCAACCCGGAGCGCTGAGGTTGCAATCATTGGTCGAGGTCTCACGGTCGGCAGGCCGCTGAGCCTACTGATGACCCGAAAGGGTATTGACTCAACGGTCACCATTTTGCACAGTGCTTCAAAAAACCTCTCGGAGGCAGTCAAGCGGGCCGACATTGTGGTGGCTGCCATCGGCTCCCCCCACTTCGTAAAACCAGAATGGATTAAGCCCGGGGCAGCAGTGTTGGACGTAGGGATAACTAGAACCGATGCTGGGCTGGTAGGGGACGTCGATCCGCAGGTCTCTCAAGTCGCAGGTTTTCTCTCGCCGAATCCAGGCGGTGTTGGACCCATGACCCGGGCCATGCTGCTAAAAAACGTTGTATTAGCCGCTCAGAACTGAGAGCGAATCGCCCACAGATCTGGAAAAACCGGATTGAACAGAGTGGAAGCAAGATAACCAGCCCCGGAAGAGCCACCTGACCCCATCTTTCTTCCGATGGTTCGCTCCACCATCTTGACGTGGCGATAGCGCCACTCCTGAAGGCCCTCATCCAGGTCCACCAGCGATTCACCAACCATTGAAGCCTCAGGATCGGTTCTGTGAAGTTTCACGAGCACGCTCTGCACATCAGGGTTTGGTTCCCAGGTGAACTTCACATCGCGCTCCAGCGCGCTCTTGGGCATAGGTGACCTGGTGTTGAAGTAGGCCAGGGCTGAATCCCACAGGGATGGCCGGCTCATTGCCCGCTCAACCCTTTCGCGAGCCTCAGAGCCTGGCTGCAGGTGATCTGCCATTCCCATGCCGGTATTTTTATCGGCATTTTCTCCGGCCTGATCCCGTCTTCCCAGCACTGCCTCAAGCTCGCGAAACTGAGCCGATTGAAAGCCGGAGGCACTCGAGAGCCTTGAGCGAAATGAGTTGAACTGCAGCGGGGTCATGGTCTCTAAAATGTCAAGCTGCGAGACGCAGGTCTTCATGATGGTTCTGACTCTCCCCAGTAGCGCGAGCGAGCGGTGGGTGTTTCCTGCCTCGAGTGCAACTTGGGTGGCGGAGAGTTCGTGCAGAATCTGTTTGAACCAGAGCTCATAAACCTGGTGGATTGTGATGAACAGCAGTTCATCGTGCTCAGGGCCATCACTCAGCGGTTGCTGCAGTGCTAAAAGCTCCGAAACCTTCAGGTATGAGGTGTAGCTGACGTGCTTATCGTGACTCATGTGACGCGGTTTCCATCTAGCTCAACCGACTTGTAGTCACCGGAGGCAACTAGATCTCTAAGTCTTGCGAATCCGTCGTAGACCTCGGTGTAGCTGGTGGCTAGCGGTGAGATAGCTAGCCTGACAGCAGAAGGTTCTCGGTAGTCGGGAATAACGTTCTTGAGTTTTCTCAGTGCCAGGGCAATTTGTTTGGCATCCGGGTGGATGACGATGATGTGACCACCGCGTTTTTTGGCATTGCGCGGAGTTCCAAGGGTGAAGCCCAACGGGGCCAACCAAGCATCGAAGAGTTCGATCATTAGCTCAGTGCCCTGAGCGGCTTTCGCCTCAATGTTCTGGATGCCGGCCTGTTCAATCATCTGAAAGGCGGTCTCGACCCCGCGGATACCGATGATGGATGGGCTGGCGATTTGGAATCCGCGGATGCCCTTGGCCTTTTCATAAAACGGACCCATGGCAAACTGCTGCTCATTTGAGAACCAGCCTTGAATCGGAATCTGCAACTGGTGCTGCAACTGCTCTCGAACAAAGAGCCAAGCCGGGGACCCCGGCCCGGAATTACCGTATTTATAGGTGCAGCCAATCGCGAGATCAACACCGTTCTTGTCGAATTCCAGATCAATGGCTCCAGCTGCATGGGAGCAGTCCCAAATCACCAACGCACCGTGCTTGCGCGCAACCTCAGTTATGCCCTTGATATCAGGTCTAGATCCGGAGCGATACTGGATGGCTTGCAGGGTAACGAAGGCGACATCCGCACTGAGGTGTTTCTCAAGTTCTTCAGGGGAGATCAGCTCGTGGTCGTGGTCAACCTCCACCGAACCGGGACCACCCATCCCGTCGTTGTTCAGAGTTACCAGATTCAGGCCAAACTGCTCGGCAATTCCAGCCAGGATGTAGCGATCGGTTGGGAAGTTGGCAGAGTCGATAATTACCGTTTTGCGATCTGGCCGAGCCCTAACAACCGCAACGCAGAGCTGATAAAAATTCACACTTGTTGTGTCACAAACCAGGGTCTGACCGGGCTGGGTTCCCAGCACGCTTCTAGCCAGCAGGTCACCGGCGGGTTGAGCCTGGTCAATCCAGTGGCTCCAGCCATCCACCAGTTCCGAACCCCACTCCTGCGTCAAAAAGGCATTGATTGCTTCGATGGTTTTTTTGGGTAGGCGACCCAGCGAATTGCCATCCAGATAGCACAGGTCGGGATCCGTAATGACGAATTGTTCTTTATATTTAGCCAGCGGGTCGGCAGCATCTAACGCTTCTGCAAAGCTTCTTTGCGTTGCCGAGGGCTGGGGGTTAGCCAGACTCATGGCTTCACTCTAGCGGCTAAACCAGCAGCTGATGCTTTGCTAATTCAGCGTAGAGCGGGGTGCTTCTAATTAGTTCGGAGTGGGTTCCACTGCCAACCACGTGGCCGCTTTCCAGAACGATAATTTGATCGCTGTCCACCACCGTTGACAGCCGGTGAGCAATCACAATCAGGGTTCGGTTTTTGGCAACCGCATCAATGGCCTCACGCATCCGCTGCTCATTCGGGCCATCGAGCGCGCTGGTTGATTCATCGAGCAGCAGGATCGGCGGTGCCGCAAGCAGGGCTCTTGCAATCGCCAGTCTTTGCCGCTCACCACCGGAAAGCATGATGCCGTTTTCCCCCACCTCGGCATCAAGTCCCTTGGCGTCTCGATTGAGAACATCGCTGAGGTTGACCATAGCCAATACCTCCACGAGCTGTTCCTGGGTGGCACTTGAGCGTCCGAGCAAAAGGTTCTCGCGAATGGATCCGGCCAGCACTGGAGCATCCTGCTCTACGTAGCCAATTTGACCGCGAAGGCTAGTTAGAGAAATTTCACTGACCGGCTGGCCATCGAGCTTGATCTGCCCGGAAGTTGGTTCGTAGAACCTTTCGATCAGGGAGAAAATTGTCGATTTACCCGCTCCGGAGGGTCCAACGATCGCCACTCGGCTGCCGCGCTCAATGGCGAAGGAAACACCGTTCAGGATTGGTTTTAGCTCTTCGCCTGGCTCTGGCTCATAGCCGAATTCAACACCTTCGAATTCCAAGGCTGTTTGGTTTTTCGGTTGAGGCTCACCCCTTCCAGGGTTTTCCTCGTCCAGCACCATAATCTCTTGTATTCGAGCCAAAGCACCTAGGGCCCCCATCACAGAGGTGTAGGCACCAAAGGCTCCGATTAGCGGCCCGATCATAAAGAACAGCAGAATCACGAAAGTCACCAGGTTTGCGATGGTGGTTTCCCCGGTGGCAACGCGGAGCCCACCCAGTCCGAGAACAATGATGAACGCTGCGTTGAAGGCAACCTGGGCAATTGGAGCAACAATCGCACTGAGCTTGGCAATCTTTACACCCTGGTCGAATGCGGCGGTCGCATCCTTTTCAATGGCACCGGTCTCGCGCTCCTCTGCCCGGCTGGCACGAATTGTTCTAATGGCCCCGAGAGCGCGCTCTACGGCGGCGCTCATTGCTCCAACCTTCTGCTGGCTCTTGGTGGTGGCGCTTCGGATTTGCCTTCCGGTGACAGCAATGGCGGTCACAGCAATGAACACCACTAGCAGAGTTGACCCCAGTAGTACCGGATCGATGAATGCCATCACAATGATCGCGCCAAAGAATTGCAGCAGTCCACCAACTGCATCCACCAGGCCCTGAGTGAGAACAGCCTTCAGCAGAGTGGAATCCGCTCCCACCCTCGAGACCAAGTCACCGATGCGCCTTCGGTCATACTCTTTGATGGGTAGCCGCAATAGCTTGGCAACTAATTTTCTGCGAGTGGTGAGCACCACACCCTCACCGGTTCGGTAGAGCAGGTAGTACTGAAAACCATTGATAAGCGCTGCCGAGACGAGCAAAACCACAATTCCGATTGCCAAACCGGTGAAGTCCGCTCCGTCTTCAACTGCAGAAATTACCTGACCCATAAGAAGCGGTTGGCCAAGCGCCAGCACCGAGGTGATGATTGAGAGGATTACCGCAAAAACCAGCGCCTTTTTGTGCTCGGCCAGATAGGGAAACAAGTCCTTCAGGGAGGCCCGGGGTCCTTTGTATTCTCTCGAGCGGGGGTTTTCACTCGGATCTCTGTAGTCACTCACGCGCAGCCTCAATTTCCATCATCGGATCACCAAAAATTGCCTCGTTGAGCAGGTAGTTCAACTCTGGAAGTGCTAGAGCCTGGGTGTAGGCGGTGTTGTTGATGAACCTTCCATAATCTAAACCCTCAATCACTCCCATTACTTTCGGATTCAAAACTCTCAGGAACATCAGGGTCGTATTTTTGGTCCTAGGGAAACTCTTGAGCACATTCCCGCAACCAAAGCCGAAAACTCTGATTGCCAAATCGGCATCCTCGGGATTGGTTTTCTCCACCAGGTGCTGATCTCTCACGTGAATCAGTCCGCGGTTTTCTGCTCGGCGCTCCCAGACTTGAAAGCAGCTTCTGAGTTCGTTGCTAGACCCAATCGGCTCACCAGTGTCCGATTGGTAGTTGACCTGAACATCGAGGTCGGATTTCAAATGAAAGTTTTGGTGGAGGCGATTCAGCACCGACCACTTTCGCCACGAGCGCGGGACCAAAAAGGCGATGTGAGAGCTCATGGTCGCGGCGTGATTGAAAAATGGCACGCTGAGTGCGTTGTTTCGCCCAAATGGTGGATTGGACACAGTTACAAACTCACGGCTACCAGGATGGAATTCCAGGAAGTTACCCTGCCTAACGAGCGGGTGCTTGGGATAAAGATCCACTGATTCAATGTCTTTGACTCCCAAGCCCTGCAGGGCATTGATGAAGGAGCCGTTTCCCCCGGCTGGTTCCAAAAAACTGCGATCGGTTCCAACCTGCTGAATCAGAACTTCGGTGAGCTCTCGGGCAAGCTCGGGAGGTGTGTAGTACTGCTCGGTTCCGGTGACCCTGCGATTCCCAAGCTTCTGCACCGGTTCAAGATATCAGTTATCAGTAATGAAACGTTTTGCAGTTTCGTTACGTAATGATTGCGGGGGCATTGATACCCTGAAGGGCTGCCCTAATTGGGGCATGAGACGGAGCACCATTGGCTATTCAGAATGAGCGCGAGGCTGTAATCCGCGCTCGCGGTCTAACTAAAAAATACAAAGATTTTGTTGCCGTCAACGGCATCGACTTTGAGGTCTACCGCGGGGAGTCCTTCGGACTGCTGGGACCTAACGGAGCGGGTAAATCCACCACGATGAAAATGATTACCTCGGTCTCGCAGCGAACCGGGGGAGAGCTCAGCATCTTAGGCAAAGAGCCAAACACTCACGGTCCTGAGATTCGTGCCCACCTGGGAGTGGTTCCCCAGAAGGATATGCTCGACCGCGAACTCAGGGTCTGGGAAAACCTGCTCACCTACGGACGCTACTTTGGTTTATCCAGGAAGTGGCTCAAGTCCAAGGTTGACGAATTATTGGAATTTGCTCAGCTAACTGAAAAGCGCAATGAGAAGGCAGACGACCTCTCCGGAGGCATGCAGCGCCGATTAGCCATTGCTAGGGGGCTGGTGAACGAGCCGGAGATTTTGCTGCTGGATGAACCAACCACCGGGTTGGACCCGCAGGCCCGCCACATCCTCTGGGACAGGCTATTTAGACTCAAGGAACAGGGCGTGACCCTGGTCATCACCACCCACTACATGGATGAGGCCGAGCAGCTCTGCGATCGCCTAATCGTGATGGACAAGGGCCAAATCATGGCCGAGGGGACCCCTGCTCAACTGATCAAGGACTACTCCTCCAAAGAGGTTGTGGAGCTGCGCTTTGGAACCGATAAAAACGAAGGTGTGGCCGAGCAGCTAAAGGGCAAGGGTGACCGCCTGGAGCTGCTGCCGGATCGAATTTTGATTTACACCGAGCAGGGCGAGAAGCTGCTCGGAGAGATTATCGAATCGGGTCTGCACCCAATCACCTCGCTGGTCAGAAGGTCTTCGCTTGAGGATGTCTTCCTGAGGCTAACCGGTAGGACGCTGGTCGACTGATGACTTTGGAATTCAAGCCTGGAAAGGCGGTGGACCCCAAGCGCGCGGTTCGTTGGGGTGCTCTTAGGGTTGCCGAGTACCGGTTCTACTCAATGTTCAAGTGGATCGGCTCGGTAATTGCCTACGGTTTGGGTAACCCAATCCTCTACCTGCTATCGGTTGGGCTTGGAATTGGAGCACTGGTTGATGCCAGTGCCGGTGGAAACACTTTGGGTGTGAGCTACATCCAGTTTGTTGCCCCTGCCCTGCTGGCTTCAGCTGCAATTCAGGGAGTGATGGACGAGGTGACCTTCCCGACCATGGACGGCTTTGTCTGGGACAAGCTTTTCTTTGCCATCAATGCCACCAGCGTCTCCGCGAGGCAGATCGCGGACGGAGTGATGATCGTTGCGCTCGGTCGAGGGCTTCTAACAGCCGTGATGTATTTGGGAATTCTGCTGGCTTTCGGAGCAATTCCGCTGAGTTCAGTGGTGCCGCTGCTTCTTTCTGCAATGCTGGCCGGCTGGGGCTGGGCAGCGGTAATGCTGGCGATTACCGCTCGACTCGAGCGCGATGAGGGCTACTTTGCCCTTATCAGCCGATTCGTAATTGCACCTATGTTTTTGTTCTCGGGAACCTTCTACCCGCTGGAGCAAATGCCAATTTACCTGCAGCCGATCGGCTGGGTTTCCCCGCTCTGGCACGCCACGCAGATTGGCAGAAACCTGTCCTACGGTCTTGAAATTGGCGAGGGCATGATATTCCTGCACCTCGGCTACCTGGCTCTATTGGGAGTTATTGGGATGGCTTTTGTCTATCCCAAGTTCAAGGAGAGGCTGGCTAGATGATTACCCAGACAATCCTCACCCAGGCGGTCGCGATCGCTGAGAAGCGAGCTCAACGCCCAGGGGCCGCAATTTACGCGGGCCGAGCTGCGGTTTTGATCGAGCGAGGTTTCTACGCGGCTAAGAGTTCAAACTGGTTGGTCATCCTCTCGGGCTTTGTTGAGCCGGTGCTGTACCTGCTGGCATTTGGCTTTGGCATCGGGCAGCTGATTGGAGACATTGAAGATGGCAGCGGAAACCCTGTCAGTTACGCCGCGTATATCGCCCCGGCACTTCTGGCCACCAGCGCCATGAACGGGGCAATCTACGACTCAACCTGGAATGTTTTCTTCAAGATGCACTTCGGCAAGGTCTACCAGGTGATGCTTTCAAGTTCACTTGGCCCGATGGACATTGCGCTGGGTGAGATTGCCTGGGCGCTGATGCGCGGCGCTGCCTACTCAATCGGCTTCATGGCTATCGTGGCGCCGCTGGGACTTGTGACAAACGCCTGGGGTCTGCTGGCGATACCGGCCGCAACCCTGATTGCATTTGGATTCGCTTCCCTGGGGATGGCAATCACCTCATACATGCGTAACTTCCAGCAAATGAACTGGGTCAACTTTGTTTTGCTGCCGATGTTTTTATTTTCCGGAACTTTCTTTCCGGTAAGCGTTTATCCCGAGTGGATTCAGGTCATCGTAAAAGCTCTGCCGCTCTGGCAGGGCGTGGATTTGGTGCGATCACTGATGCTGGGCATTGTGGACCTGAGCGTGCTGTGGCACATTCTCTACTTCATGGTGATGATTGGGTTGGGGCTAGCCTTCACCACTCACCGGCTGCGCGCACTGTTTATGCGCTGATTACCAGAACACTGCCAAAACGACGTTCACGATGGTCAACAGACCGATGATGCCGAACACCCTTGGAGCTACGGCGTCTTTTTTCTTGAAACGCAAAACCAAAACCAGAATGACCGTCAGCACGATCGACTTGACTGCAACCTTGATGTTGTCTAGTTCGCCTGCCCACTCCATGGCCGCCATCCACTCTCTCACTCCGACCAGGAGCAATCCGGTGATGAGCATCGTCCAGGCACCGTGAACCATGGCTGGCACGATCTTGGCGGTTCCCTTGCCCATGGCCTTCATTTGAGTCAAAAAGCCACCGAGTAGCGAAGCTAGACCTATGAAGTGAAGAACCACCAGGGAGTTTCTAAGAATTTCTGCTGTGAGTTGCATTGCGCCTCCTATGCCTGAAGCCTATCGGCCAGAAAACCAGGAAGCTGGGATTGAGCTGAGCGCTAGATTTTGGGCAGGACCATGGACAGGGCGGCTTGTACAGCTTCCTTACCCTTGTCCTCTTTGGAGCCACTGAGCCCGGCCCTGGCAAGCGCTTCAGCCTCGTTGTTAACCGTCAGCAGCCCAAATCCGATTGGGACTGAGGTGTCGAGTTGAACTCTGGTTAGGCCGTCCGTCGCAGCTGAGCAAACGTAGTCGAAGTGAGGGGTTTCACCCTGAATCACAACGCCCAGGGCAATCACAGCATCCGCAGAAGCTGCGGCTCGCTGGGCAGCAAGTGGAAGCTCAAATGCTCCTGGGACGCGAAGCAGCGAAAAGTCTTGGCAACCACTTGCTTCAAGCTCTCGCAATGCTCCCGCGATGAGGCCATCCATGATTTGGGTGTGCCAACTCGTGGCAATTACAACAACTTTTTTACCCTTGCCGTCGGAGCGCAGCTCCGGGGCTCCTAAACCACTCACCCCTACAGGTTAGCGGGAATCTGGTGTCCCATGCGCTCGCGCTTTGCCTGCAGGTAGCCCAGGTTCTCCTTGGCTAGGCCTACGACCAGCGGAACGGTTTCGGTGACTGGGATACCAGCATCGATTAGGTACTTGCTCTTGGCAGGGTTGTTGGTCATCAGTCGAACGCTGGTGATCCCCAGGTCCTTCAGGATCGCAACGGCTGCACCGTACTCGCGGGCCTCAGAGGGCAGACCCAGTGCCAAGTTGGCATCTACGGTGTCGTAACCCTTTTCCTGTAGCGCGTAAGCCTTGAGCTTGTTCAAAAGTCCAATTCCGCGACCCTCTTGGCCACGAAGATAAATAACCACGCCGCCGGCTGGGTTCTTGGCAACCTCGTCCATCGCAGCCTCTAGCTGTGGACCACATTCGCACTTCAGCGAACCGAAGGCTTCTCCGGTTATGCACTCGGAGTGCAGGCGGACCATTACCTCGGCACCGGTTGGGTTGCCAGAGATTAGAGCCACGTGGTCTGCAGTGGTCTCTACGTCGTAGTATCCGCGAAGGCGGAAGTCTCCGTGAGTGGTCGGGACGTTTGCCTCGGCCTCAAACCTGATTCTGTTTGCCGGGGCAGGGGTTTGTCCCTGTCGCTTGCCCAGATGATCTTTTAAGTGCGCGATGGTAGTCATAGGTAGTTCAAACCTCTTAGCGGTTGCTAATAATTCCCCAAACCGCATCATTGTTCCATCGTCGTTCACCATCTCGGCCATCATGGCGACCGGCTGAAGGCCGGCAAGCTTCATCAGGTCAACCGCAGCTTCGGTGTGACCGGGGCGCTCGAGCACCCCGCCATCCCTTGCCCGAAGCGGAACTACGTGCCCTGGGCGAAGCAGAGACTTGGGTTCGGAAGCTGGATCAGCTAGCACTCGGGCGGTCAAAGCGCGCTCCGATGCACTAATTCCAGTGGACTCTCTATTCGCTGCGTCAACCGTGACCGTGTAGGCAGTTTGGTGCGGATCGGTGCTGTTTACCCACATCAGAGGTAGATCGAGAGCGTTTGCCCGCTCATTGCTCATTGGGGCGCAAATGTAGCCGGAGGTGTAGCGAATCATCCAGGCCAGCCACTCGGTAGTGGCAAACTCAGCTGCGATGATGGCATCGCCCTCGTTCTCGCGATCTTCGGCATCCGAAACCAGCACCGGTTTACCGGCGCGGAGGGCTGCTAAGACCTCTTCAATGGTGGAAAGTTCGCTCATTTAGCCTGCATAAGCCTTTCGATGTGCTTGGCAAGGACATCTGCCTCGACGTTTACCTTGTCGCCGGGCTTCTTGTAGCCGAGGGTGGTGACCTCGAGGGTCTCTGGGATCAGCGACAGGGCGATGTGGTCCTCGCCCACCTCGTTGACTGTCAGCGAGATGCCATCGATGGTGATTGAGCCCTTCATCACCACGTATTTCATGAGGTCCTGCGGAATGCTGACCTTGACCCAGTCCCAGTTATCACTCTTCTCGCGAGAGAGAAATTCGCCGACACCGTCAACATGTCCCTGGACAATGTGACCTCCAAAGCGGGTGTCGTGATTCATGGCCCGCTCGAGGTTAATGACATCACCCACCTGCACTTCGCTCAGGCTGGAACGCCTCAGGGTTTCCAGCATCACGTCTGCGGTGAAGGAGGTGCCATCAATTTCAATGGCGGTGAGGCAGGTCCCAGAGCAGCTGATGGAATCGCCCCGCTTTAGGTCCGATAGCACCTTTGAGCAGGAGATGGTGAGCCTGATGGCGTCCTGCTGCTGCTCGATGCCGCTTACTTTTCCAAGTTCTTCGATGATTCCGGTGAACATTACTTTCTCCTTGCTCTAATGAATAAATCTGTGCCCAGCTGGGCGGTCTCTAAAATCTCCAGGCGGTGACCCTGGGAAATGTTTTCCACTCCGATGTCGGTCAGTGAAGTGCGCGGCCCACCAAGAAGCACCGGTGCCAGATAGATCTGGTACTCATCCACCAGACCAGCTTCCTCGAAGGCACTTGCCAGGTTGGGACCACCCTCTACCAGCAGATGCTTCACTCCGCGTGCCCAAAGCTCGGAAAGTGCTGCCTGCAAATCCCTAGTTCTCAGTTGAACAGAGTCCCCACCCTGAAGCACCCGGGCTGAAGCCGGGATGTCAGAGTTCCCGATCACAACTCGCAGGGGCTGGTTCGAGTAGTACTCGTTAGGAGACTTACGGGCTAAAAGCTCTGGATCATCTGCCAAGACGGTGGCGGTGCCGACCGCAATCGCATCGCATTGACTGCGCTGCAGATGGGTGTGGGCTCGGGACTCTTCCCCTGAAATCCACTTGCTACTGCCGTCGCTCGCAGCATTTCTGCCATCTAGAGAGCTTGCCCACTTCAGCGTGACGAAGGGACTGCGGCGGCGATTAGCAGTCAACCAAACTCGGCTTTGGAAATCGGCCTCAGTTTCAAGGACCGAGGAAATTACTTCGACTCCGGCATCCCTCAGAGTTTGGGCTCCGTTGGAAGAAGCGTCACCCGGGTCGCTTGAGGCATATACAACTCTCGAAATTCCAGCTGCGATCAGCGCCTGCGCGCAGGGACCGGTCTTGCCAGTGTGATTGCAGGGCTCCAGCGTCACAACTGCCGTTAGCCCTTTGGGAAGCGTTTCAAATTTTGCACTGAGATTTTTCAGGGCCATCACTTCGGCGTGGTCGGTACCCGAACCAAGGTGCCAGCCCTCGGCAACAATCTCACCTGAATCGTTCAGGATTACGGCCCCAACCTGCGGGTTCACGCCAGCAGCCGGGCCTCTGAGAGCAAGCTCGAGCGCGCGCTTCATCGCGCTCTCGTAATCAGTGTGATTCATGCTTGCCCTTCCGCGTGCCAACACAGCACGCCGGGGGCGCGAAAAGAAGGGACGCCAAGGCATCCCCGGTTCTTCTCCCATCCGGACTTTAACCGTCGGTATCGGAATTTCACCGATTCAACCGCCTGAGGTCACTTAGCTGGCTGCCAAGCTCCCAGTCGGGTCGCGGACTTTAACCGCCGGCTCAGATTTTCACTGACCCCGAAGAACTGTGTTACTAAGAACAATACTCTCCGGGGCTGGGAAATTCCCCTTGGATTATGGTCGAACGAATCCCAAACGGTCATAGACGTCTGAGAGGGTCCGCTCGGCAATCTCGTTGGCCTTTGCAGCGCCGCTTGCAAGCAGGCGATCCAGTTCAGCGGGATCGCCGAGAAGTTCTTGAGCACGATTGCGAATTGGATCAAGTGCCGACACAACTGCATCCGCTACCGCCGTCTTGAGTGCGCCATACCCCTGGCCCTGCAGTGAAGCGGTGAAGGAGTCGATGCTCTCGCCAGTGATAGCGCTGTAGATACCAATCAGGTTAGAAACACCAGGCTTGGCATCGCGGTCGAAGCGAATCTCACCATCGGTGTCGGTGACAGCGCTCTTAATCTTTTTAGCGATCACGCTTGGCTCATCCATCAGGTTCACTAGACCCTTGGGGTCGGCAGCGGACTTGGACATTTTGGCCGTTGGTTCCTGCAGGTCATAGATCTTCGCGGTCTCCCTGAGGATGTGAGCCTCGGGGATCTCGAAGGTTTGACCGAATCTGGAGTTGAAGCGAGTCGCCAGGTCTCTGGTGAGCTCAAGGTGCTGGCGCTGATCCTCTCCAACAGGGACGGCTTTTGGCTGATAAAGCAAAATATCTGCGGCCTGCAAGATCGGGTAGGTAAAAAGCCCGACGGAGGAGTTGTCCGCCCCACCCTTTTGGCTCTTGTCCTTGAATTGAGTCATTCGCGACGCTTCACCAAAACCCGTGATGCAGTTCAGCACCCAGGCCAATTGGGCGTGGGCGGGGACATGGGACTGGACAAACAGCGCCGATTTTTCCGGATCAATCCCTGCGGCAATGTATTGAGCCGCGGTTCTTCTGGTGTTCTCCCTCAGCTGCGCAGGTTCCTGGGGGACAGTAATGGCGTGGAGGTCGACGATGACGTAGTAGGCGTTGAAGTCTTCCTGCATCTTCACCCACTGGGTTAGCGCCCCCAGGTAGTTTCCAAGGTGCAGGCTTGAGGCGCTCGGCTGCATTCCAGAGAGCAGATTGGGTTTGGACATCATTTCCTAAAGTTGAAAGTCAACCGTTACGGGGGCATGATCGCTCCAGCGAGCGTCATAGCTCTCGGCCCGATCAATCCGATAATTCTGCCCTAGCTGGGCAAGCTTTGGCGAGGCTAGTTGGTAATCGATTCTCCAACCGGCATCCGTGTCAAACGCCTGACCCCTGAAAGACCACCAGGTGTAGGGGCCGGGGGTTTCAGGGTGCGCACTGCGACCAAGGTCCACCCAGCCCTGGGCTGCGAAGTTATCAAAATAGGCGCGTTCCTGAGGCAAGAACCCGGCGTTTTTGAGGTTACCCTTCCAGTTCTTGATGTCTAGTTCGGTGTGGCCAACGTTCAAATCACCGACAATCAGAGCGAGCTCACGATTCTCAATCAACCACGCCATCCGCTCCTGCATAGCTTCCAAAAACTTGTATTTTTCAACCTGCTTGGGGGTTTCAACCTCGCCCGAGTGAACGTAAACGCTCACCACCGTAAGGAGCCCGGCAGCAGTTTCAAAGTCGGCCTCGAGCCAGCGACCGGCTGAGTCAAATTCTTCTGGTCCTAACTCGGTGCGGGTTTCTATCGCCTCAAACTTAGAGAGGATCGCTACGCCAGCTCGCCCCTTGGCGGTTGCCTCGTGGTTGTAGATGTGCCAGGCGGGCGCTACAGATAAAGGCCCATCGACCGCTAGCGCATCAAGCTCAGATCGCGGAGCACGCACTTCCTGCAGGCAAAGAATGTCGGGTTTTGCCTGACTGAGCCATGCCCCCATGCCGTTTTTTGCGGCAGCCCTGACACCGTTCACGTTTACCGTGGTGATGGTTTTCATCAGAGGGTGATCCAGATTTCCTCACCGCGGATCTCAACGGGGATTCTCCCGAGCGCAGTTTTGGCCGGCCCGGCTAGCACCATTCCAGATTCAGAGTCAAACCGGGCGCCGTGACAACCGCAGACAATTTCCGTCTCCTCAACCCCGTTTACGATGCAGCCGGAGTGAGTGCAGGTGGCACTGAAAGCCTTGAAGTTACCTTCGGTTGGCTGAGTCACCAAAACCGTGAGCATCTCATCCACCGGGAACTTGGTTCCCGAGCCAACCGGGACCTCATTGACCATCGCCAGCATGATTGCGCCGGAGGTGGCGGCCTGAGTCTCAGAGGCGACCGGAGTGGCGGTTTCCTCGGCCGCTGCGCAGCCTGCCAGGACCACGGTGCTGGCAGCTATTCCCCCGAGAGCCGCACGGCGAGTTAGGCTCATGGCTTTCCGCGCAGGATGGCCTGCTTGACCTCTGCGATGGCCTTCGTTACCTCAATACCTCTGGGGCAAGCCTCGGTGCAGTTGAAGGTGGTGCGGCAGCGCCAGACACCCTCTTTGTCGTTCAGGATGTCGATGCGAACCTGGGCGGCCTCATCACGTGAGTCAAAAATGAAGCGGTGAGCATTCACAATGGCGGCCGGGCCAAAGTACTGGCCATCAGTCCAGAAAACTGGGCAGCTGGTGGTGCAGGCCGCACAGAGAATGCACTTGGTGGTGTCGTCGTAGCGGGCGCGGTCCTCAGGGGACTGCAGGCGCTCCTTCTCGGGCTTGTCCGAGGCAATTAGGAATGGGTTGACATCCTTATAGGCCTGGTAGAAGGGGTTCATGTCCACGATCAAGTCTTTTTCAACCGGAAGGCCCTTGATTGGCTCAACGTAGATCGGCTGAGAGATGTCTAGATCCTTGATCAAGGTCTTGCAGGCTAGTCGGTTGCGACCGTTGATGCGCATGGCGTCCGATCCGCAGACGCCGTGGGCACAGGAGCGGCGGAAGGTTAGGGAACCGTCCTGCTCCCACTTGATCTTGTGCAGGGCGTCCAGCACGCGGTCGGTGCCGAACATCTCGACGTCGTAGTCCACCCACTTCGGCTCGGAGTCAGTCTCCGGGTCAAATCGGCGAATCATCAGGGTTACCTGGAAAGAGGCAACCTCAGCTATCTTCTGCTCTGCCATTAGTACTTACGCTCCATTGGCTGGTAGTTGGTGATAACCACAGGCTTCCAGCCCAACTTAATGTTGGTGCCGGTTGCCTTGTCGGTGTTTTCGGTCTTGTAGGCCATGGAGTGAACCATGAATTTCTGGTCGTCACGAGTTGGGAAGTCCTCGCGCAGGTGAGCTCCGCGAGACTCGCGGCGCTCGCGACAGGTGATTACCGTGACCTCTGCAAGATCCAGCAGGAATCCAAGCTCAATGGCCTCCAGGAGGTCGGTGTTGAAGCGCTTGCCCTGGTCCTGGATTGAGATGTTCTCGTAGCGCTTGCGCAGCTCCTGAATCTTGTCGAAGGCTTCGTTCAAGGTCTCCTCGGTGCGGAAAACCTGGGCGTTTTTGTCCATGGTTTCCTGCAGCTCCTTGCGCAGCTGGGCCACCTTCTCTTTACCCTTTGCCTTGCGAACCTTCTCCAGCATTGCCAGCACTTCGTCGGCAGCGTTCTCTGGAACCGGAACCTGCTTGGCGGTCTTCGCGTACTCCACCGCGTAGCGGCCGGCACGCTTACCGAAGACGTTAATGTCCAGCAGTGAGTTGGTTCCTAGTCGGTTGGCGCCGTGAACCGAGACACAGGCGCACTCGCCGGCGGCGTATAGCCCTGGGACCACGGTGTCGTTGTCGCTGAGCACCTCTGCCTTGATGTTGGTTGGGATACCACCCATGGCGTAGTGAGCGGTTGGGAAAACCGGAACCGGTTCGGTGTAAGGCTCAACACCCAGGTAGGTTCTGGCAAACTCGGTGATGTCGGGGAGCTTTGCGTCAATTACGGCGGGCTCCAGGTGAGTCAGGTCAAGGAATACATAGTCCTTGTTGGGTCCGCCACCGCGACCCTCCCGGACCTCATTAGCCATCGCTCTGGCAACCATGTCACGCGGAGCTAGGTCTTTGATGGTCGGGGCATAGCGCTCCATGAAACGCTCACCGGAGGCATTGCGCAAAATGCCACCCTCGCCTCGGGCTGCTTCGGAGAGCAAAATTCCCAGTCCGGCAAGACCGGTCGGGTGGAACTGGTAGAACTCCATGTCCTCCAAAGGAAGGCCCTTGCGGAAGATGATTCCAACGCCGTCGCCGGTCAAGGTGTGAGCGTTGGAGGTGGTTTTGTAGATCTTTCCGAATCCACCGGTTGCAAACACGATGCTCTTGGCCGCGAACACGTGAATGTCTCCGGTCGCTAGCTCGTAGGCGACAACCGCCGAAGGCTTGCCGTCGTTCATGGCCAGGTCAAGAACGTAAAACTCGTTGTAGAACTCGATGCCCAGCTTCACGCAGTTTTGGTAGAGGGTCTGCAGGATCATGTGACCGGTGCGGTCTGCCGCGTAGCAGGAACGGCGAACCGGCGCCTTCCCGTGATCGCGAGTGTGACCACCGAAACGGCGCTGGTCGATCTTGCCGTCCGGGGTGCGGTTGAACGGCAATCCCATGTTCTCCAGGTCGATAACCGCCTGGACCGATTCCTTGGCCAGAATTTCTGCGGCGTCCTGGTCAACCAGGTAGTCGCCACCCTTGACGGTGTCGAAAGTGTGCCACTCCCAGCTGTCTTCCTCAACGTTGGCAAGAGCAGCAGCCATACCACCCTGGGCGGCTCCGGTGTGAGAGCGGGTTGGGAAAAGTTTTGAAACCACAGCCACCTTGGCGTGTGGGCCAGCCTCAATCGCGGCGCGCATACCGGCTCCGCCAGCACCCACGATAACTACGTCGTAAGAGTGATAGGTCACGTTGTCGTTGGCCATGATTTCCTAACTAGTTTGCTGGGCAGAACGAAGGCAACAGCTCTGCAGCTGCACCAGCGGGGCAAGGGTCGAAGGTGAAGATCACCAGGGTTCCTAGAACAATCAGAAGGGCACAAACAATCCACAGGGTGTAGTTCAATCCCACGCGGACCCTCTCCTTCTCGGTGTAGTCGTTGACGATGGTGCGCATTCCGTTGGTTCCGTGAATCATGGCTAGCCACAGCATGGCCATATCCCAAACCTGCCAGAACGGATCTGCCCACTTTCCAGCTACGAATGCGAAGTCGATTGCCTTGATGCCATCACCCAAAACCAGGTTGACAATCAGGTGGGTAAAAATAAGGACGACCAGCAGCGGTCCGGAGACACGCATAAAGAGCCAGCCGTACTTCTCCCAGTTGGCAGCCTTGCGGCTTCTGGGCTGAACTGGAGTCTCGATAACTACCACTTAGTGACCTCCGAACACTCGAGCTAGGTGCAGGGGCGCAAAGCCAGCTACTGCGATAACGGTGATCGCCATTACTGCCCAGAACATTAGGTTTTGGTACTTGGTTCCCTTGGACCAGAAGTCCACGGCGATTACTCGTAGGCCATTTAGACCGTGGAAGAGGATGCCTCCGACCAGGCCAAGCTCTGCGAGTCCAATGATCGGCGTCTTGTAGGACTCGATGACCACGTTGTAGGCCTCGGGGCTAACCCTGACCAGGGCGGTGTCCAACACGTGGACCAGAAGGAAAAAGAAAATTGCGACACCGGTGATGCGGTGCAAAACCCAGGACCACATGCCCACCTTGCCGCGGTACAGGGTTCCTGCTGGCCGAGTTGCCAAGCTAGCCTCCATGGATAGTTTCGGGATAGCTAAAGTCTAACCAACTTGACCCCGCGCACTTCCCCAAAAACCAGATAAACATCTAGGGTTTGAAGGGTGAAATCTGAAATTTCCGCTCTGGAGCGCTTTTACGCTGTTATCCCTGCCGGAGGCGTGGGCTCCAGGCTTTGGCCTCTTTCAAGAGCGAGCGCCCCAAAGTTTTTGCACGATCTGACCGGCAGTGGTCAGACTCTGCTCCAGGACACCTGGGATCGGTTGCAGCCGATCTCCGCAGGTCGAACCATGGTTGTGACGGGAAACGTTCACGCCCATGCCGTGGAGCAGCAGCTTCCCGAACTCGATGATGCCAACATCATTCTCGAACCCTCACCCCGGGATTCCACGGCAGCGATTGCTTTGGCGGCAGCGGTCTTGATGCGCCGGGAGCCCGAGGTAATCATCGGATCCTTTGCGGCCGACCACGTGATATTGGACACCGACCAGTTCTTGGCCACCGTCAAAGAGGCTGTCTCGGTGGCGGCATCCGGAAAAATCGTCACCATTGGACTTCGACCAACCGAACCTTCGGTCGGATTCGGCTACATCCAAAAGGGTGATCCGCTGGATTACCCAAACGCCTGCGAAGTCTTGAAGTTTGTCGAGAAGCCAAACATCAAATTGGCCAGGCAATACGTCGAGTCCGGAGACTATTTCTGGAATGCCGGAATGTTCATAGCCCCGGCCAAGCTGCTGCTTGAGGTGTTGCAAAGAACCGAACCCGAGCTACACGCTGCAATCGACAAAATTGCGCAGGCTTGGGACACGCCAAGCCGGGAGGCAGTCCTCAAAGCCAACTGGCCAAAACTCAAGCGCATTGCAATTGACTACTCAATTGCCGAACCTGCTGCCGAGCAGGGACTGGTTGCAGTTGTCCCGGCCGAGTTTGAGTGGCACGACGTTGGAGACTTTGCATCAATCGCCGAACTTCAATCCCAGGGACGCAAGGGAAACCTTGCAGTGCTGGGTTCTGCCAGAGTGCTCTCCGATTCATCCTCTGGCATTTTGATCTCAGATACCGACCGACTTGTTGCGTTGATTGGCCTCGAGGATGTAATCGTGGTTGATACTCCAGACGCCCTTCTCATCACGACCAAAGAGCATGCTCAAAAAGTAAAGTCACTCGTCGATGTCTTGAAACAGAGCGGTCACTCAGAGCTTTTATAACAGTTGTTTCAAACCCGTAAATCTTGGCGTTTACCTCGCGTTTGCGCGCAAATAGCGGAGTAGAGTGATGGGCGAACCGGTGCCTGAGAGCACCAAATTCCAAATCAGGAGGAAACCTTGAAACTAAAGAATGCATCAGCCGCATTCGCCCTGCTAGGCGCCTCGGCTCTAGTGCTATCTGGTTGCGCCGCTGCACCAGAGGCAGAGCCAACCGCGACCGAGTCTGAGACCGCAACCGAGGAAGCAGCGCCAAGCGTTGACTACCTAGCCTGTGCAGTTTCCGACGAGGGTAGCTGGAACGACAAGTCATTCAACGAGTCTGTTTACGACGGTCTGCTAAAGGCCGAGGCAGAGCTCGGTGTTCAGATTGCCGAAGCAGAGTCCAACTCTGCCGAGGACTTCGCACCAAACCTTCAGGCCATGGTTGACCAGGCCTGTGACATCACCTTCGCAGTTGGCTTCAACTTGGTTGCCGATGTCAACGCTGCAGCGGCAGCTAACCCAGAGACCCAGTTCGTAACCATTGACGGTTGGAGCGAGGGTAACGCCAACCTAAAGCCAGTTGGTTACGCAATGAACCAGTCCAGCTACCTTGCTGGCTACCTGGCAGCTGCCTACTCCACCACCAAGGTCGTTGGTACCTACGGTGGAATGCAGATCGACGCAGTTACTGACTTCATGAACGGCTTCTACTACGGAGCTATGGCATGGGGTGCAGAGAACGGCGCCGAGGTCAAGGTTGTAGGTTGGGACCCAGCCGCAGCCACCGGTCAGTTCATCGGTGACTTCACTCCAAACTCCGGAACCTCCAAGTCGATTGCTGCAGCCCTGATCAACGACGGCGCTGACGTGATCTTCCCAGTTGGTGGAGACCAGTTCGGTGCAGTTTCTCAGGCAATCGAGGAAGCTGGCATCGCCGGTGTCATGATCGGTGTTGACAAGGACGTAGCCCTAACCTCCCCAGAGTACGCACCATACGTGCTGACCTCTGCTGAGAAGCGCATGACCAACGCTGTTTACGACATCGTGGCTGAGCTCTCCGCTGGTGGCGAGTTCTCAGGCGACGCATACCTCGGCACCTTGGCAAACGGTGGAACCGGACTATCTCCGTTCTACGAGTTCGACTCCAAGATTGATGACGCAACCAAGGCACGTCTAGCAGAGCTAGAGGCCGGCATCATCGCGGGTGAGATCGACCCACTGAGCTAGTCTGAAAAAATAGTTGGGGGCCGCAGAGGAATCTGCGGCCCTTACTATTTGGCAGAATAGAACCTGGCACGAAGGAGTGCGTAGATTGAAATTAGAACTTCGAGGCATCACCAAACGCTTCGGCCAGTTGGTTGCCAATGACCATATTGACTTGACCGTCAACCCCGGTGAGATTCACGCGCTGCTGGGAGAGAACGGTGCGGGTAAGTCGACCCTGATGAACGTGCTCTACGGCCTTTACACCGCAGACGAGGGTCAGATTCTGCTGGATGACAAGGTTCAAAAATTCTCCGGTCCCGGCGATGCGATGGCCGCGGGCATCGGCATGGTCCACCAGCACTTCATGCTCATTCCCGTCTTCACGGTTGCCGAGAATGTCGCCCTTGGAAATGAGCCGACCTCGGCTCTGGGAACTCTAAATCTTGCAAAGGCCCGCGCTCGGGTCATCGAAATCTCCGACCGATTCGGATTCAACGTAGATCCCGATGCCCTGGTTGAAGATCTGCCGGTCGGTGTTCAGCAGCGAGTTGAAATCATTAAGGCGCTTTCAAGAGACGCCAAAGTTTTAGTCCTCGACGAGCCAACTGCAGTGCTTACTCCGCAGGAGACCGATGAGCTCATGGCGATTATGCGCCAGCTGGCAAAGAGCGGAACCTCGATTGTTTTTATCACCCACAAGCTTCGTGAAGTAAAGGAAGTTGCCGACCGCATTACCGTTATCCGGTTAGGAAAAGTTGTCGGAAGTGCTTCTCCCGAGGATTCCACCTCAGAGCTGGCCTCAATGATGGTTGGGCGCGAAGTCGACCTAACCGTTTCGAAGAAATCGGCCGAACCAGGGGCCGAAGTCATTCGACTGGAAAACATCAATGTCCTCGACGATCGCAACCAGCGAGCTGTCAGGGGAGTGAGCCTCAAGGTTCACGCCGGGGAAATTCTGGCCATTGCCGGAGTGCAGGGCAACGGTCAAACCGAACTGGCCGAGGCACTGCTTGGGCTCAGGCCGGTAATGCGCGGCATGGGCGCTATCGCAATCAAGGATCAGTACCTCAAGGCCCAGCCAAGCGTCCGCGAGGTGCTTGAAATGGGTGTCGGTTTCATCCCTGAGGACCGCAAGAAGGACGGACTGGTTTCGGAGTTTTCGGTCGCTGAAAACCTAATGCTGGATGCCTCCTACAAGTCCGAATTCACCAAGGGCCTCAGTATCAATTTCTCCGCTCGCAAGCGAATTGCGAAGGATCTGATCTCCCGTTTTGACGTCCGCACCCCCTCGGCTGAGGCTCTGGCGGGAAAGCTCTCCGGAGGAAATCAGCAAAAGGTCGTGGTCGCTAGGGAGCTTTACAGGAATGTTGATCTGCTGATTGCCTCGCAGCCCACCCGAGGGGTGGATGTGGGTTCGATTGAGTTCATCCACGAGCAAATAGTCGCTGAGCGCGATGCCGGCAAGGCTGTGATTCTAATTTCCACCGAGCTGGATGAAGTTTTGGCATTGGCTGACCGAATTGCTGTGATGTATCGAGGGGAAATAGTTGGAATTGTTCCCCCCACCACCTCTAGGGAGCAGCTGGGCAAGATGATGGCTGGAGTAAGCGCATGAGTAACAACTCTCAAAACGAAGAACGACTCTCCCAGGCCGTGAAAGAAATCTTGGCCGGTGGTTTTACCAGGACTCTGCTCTCGGTGATTCTCGGATTCCTGGTGGGCGCCCTATTCATGATCGGTTCCAATAAGGAGTTCCTCGAGGGGCTGGGCTATTTCTTCTCTCGCCCCACAGACTCGCTTGGAGCGGCCTGGACCGTGGTCAGCGAGGGTTATGGCGCGCTGTTCCGTGGCGCAATTTTCAACGCTGAGGCCGAAACCTTTGAAAAGGCAATTCGTCCGCTAACTGAGACGCTGCGCCTGGGCGCACCACTGGTTGCCGCAGGACTGGGAATCGGCCTGACATTCAGGGTTGGCCTATTCAACATCGGCGGCACCGGCCAGTTGATTTTTGGCATGATTTTTGCCACCTGGGTCGCCACTCGCATTGAACTTCCCTTTGTCATTCACACCCTGGTGGCGCTAGTAGCTGGAATCTTGGGAGCTGCCCTGCTGGGAGCCCTGGTCGGCTTCCTAAAGGCCCGAACCGGAGCCCACGAGGTCATCCTGACCATCATGCTCAACTACATCGCGCTGTATTTCTTCACCTTCTTGATGAGGGACCCAGCCCTACTGCAGGAGGAGAGGGCAACCGGAAACCCCAAGGCTGATCCAGCTGCTGAAACGGCTCAGTTCCCAGCACTATTTGGGGATCAGTTCTCGCTGCACTGGGGCCTGATAATTTCCTTGGCCGCGGTGATCCTCTACTGGTGGTTGATGGAGCGTTCCACGATTGGCTACCGCTTGAGAATGGTGGGATACAACCCGGATGCCGCTAAAACCGCAGGTATCAATGTCAATCGCACCTACGTTCTAGCCATGGGTCTTTCGGCTGCATTCGTCGGCGTTGCAGCCGCGAACCAAGCCCTTGGCTCGGCCATCGGTGTCACCCCATCGACCCACGCAAACATTGGTTTTGACGCCATAACCGTGGCGCTTCTCGGTGGTAGTTCAGCACCTGGAATTCTGCTCGCCGGCATGCTTTTCGGGGCCTTCAAGGCCGGGGCACCAGCAATGCAGGTGATTGGAATCTCGCCAGAGGTTTTGGGAATCGTGCAGGGGGCGATCGTGCTGTTCATTGCCGCTCCTCCGCTGATTCGGGCAATCTTTGGGCTGCCAAAACCTCAAAATACCAACGCGCTCGGGGCGATCCGAGATCGAATCTTTGCCAAGGGAGGTGCCAAGTGATGCTCAAGGCTCTCGAGGGTATTTCTAAGGACGAGCGAGTCGGCTTCAAGGCCCCCGGCATCATGGGGGCGCTTGGTCTTCTAGTCCTTTACTTCTTCGGCATCGCAGGTCGCGAGGGTGAGGCGAGTTTCGAACTCTCGCGCAAGCAGGATTTAGTGCAAATCCCAGCGCTCCCAATCGAATCGGCAACCCTGGGTTTGATCTCTGGCATTTTGATGCTGCTGATCGCTGGATTTGCTCTGTATCGCTCAGCTCAAAATCAGCCCACACCGCTTTGGATATCAACCAGCTTCGGCTTCATTGGAGTTGTGGCGCTGCTGGGTTGGCTGGCAGCTGGCAACACCGTTCCTGTGGTGTTCATTGCCGGCACAGCCCTGGTCTTGGCTGTTCCAATCATGCTGGGCGCCATGGCCGGTGTGATGAGTGAGCGCAGTGGAATCACCAACATCGCCATTGAGGGCCAGCTGCTGACAGGAGCCTTCATGGCCGCCGTGGTGACCTCGCTGACAGACAGCTTTACCCTGGGTATCTTGTCGGCAATGTTTACCGCAGCGCTGATGAGCATGGTGCTGGCGGTCTTTGCCATCAAGTTCCTAGCTCAGCAAATCATCGTCGGTGTTGTTCTGAACGTTCTGGTGATCGGTATCACCAACTTCCTGTATCAGCAGTGGTTGACCGAAGACGGGGAGAACGTTAACTTCCCTGGCACCCTCGATATCGTCAAGATTCCGCTGCTGAGCGATATTCCGGTGCTCGGCCCCGTGTTTTTCGAGAACCGCATCACGGTATTCGTGGCCCTGCTGATTGTCCCTGCCCTTTGGTTCGTGCTCTTCAAGACCAGGCTCGGGCTGCGAGCCAGAGCGGTCGGCGAACACCCGTTGGCTGCTGACACCGTAGGTATCAATGTGTCGCGCACTCGGTTCTGGTGGGTCACCATTGGCGGCGCCATCGCTGGCTTTGGCGGTGCGGCCCTCACGGTCGGAAACGCCGGTGCATTCGGGCGAGAGATGTCTGGAGGCTTTGGATTCATTGCTTTGGCAGTGGTTATCCTGGGTCGCTGGCACCCCATCTCGGCCGCTCTTGCGGCGCTGCTGTTTGGCTTCTCAATCATCCTCAGGGTTTGGGCCAACCAGGTCAGTCCTGGTATTCCAACCGACTTCATCACCATGGTTCCCTACATCGTCACCATCATCGCGGTGGTCGGTTTTGTTGGTCAATCCAGACCTCCAAAATCCCTCGCCATTCCTTACGTGAAGGGGTAGCCGGTGGAAATCGACTGGGTTGCACTTAAGGCTGAGGCCATTGCTGCTATGCAGCGGGCCTACGCCCCGTACTCCAATTTTCCGGTTGGGGCGGCTGCCCTTACCGACTCGGGTCAGATAATTTCTGGTTGCAATGTCGAGAACGCCTCCTATGGTGTGGGGCTTTGTGCCGAGTGCTCGCTGGTGAGTGAGCTGTTCCGAACCGGCGGCGGAAAACTAGTCGCATTTTCCTGCGTTGACGGTGACGGAAACACCCTGATGCCCTGCGGACGCTGCCGACAGTTGCTCTACGAACACCGTGCGCCGGGCATGCTGCTTGAAACCGTTTCAGGCATCAAGAGCATGGATCAGGTTTTGCCGGACGCTTTTGGTCCCGAACATTTGGAGAAGTAATTGAGTTTTTCAGCCGTTGAGCTAATCATCAAAAAACGCGAGCGGGGGGAGCTCAGCACAGCTGAAATTGATTGGCTGGTTGCCAACTACACCTCCGGCCGCGTCGCGGATGAGCAGATGTCCGCTATGGCGATGGCGATTTTGCTCAACGGGATGAACCGTCGGGAAATCAAAGACCTAACGCTGGCAATGATTGCCTCCGGTGAACGATTGAGCTTCGATGGCCTAGCGGCCCCTACTGCCGACAAGCACTCAACCGGTGGCGTTGGGGACAAGATCACTTTGCCCCTGGCTCCGCTTGTTGCCTCTTACGGGGTTGCGGTTCCGCAGCTTTCCGGCAGGGGCCTGGGTCACACCGGTGGAACGCTGGACAAGCTGGAGTCAATCCCGGGCTGGCAGGCTTCGCTCTCCAACACCGAGCTCTATTCGCAGCTCGCAGAGATTGGGGCGGTGATTTGCGCCGCCGGTTCAGGTTTGGCACCGGCAGATCGCAAGCTCTATTCGCTCAGGGATGTCACGGGAACCGTTGAGGCGATACCGCTGATCGCATCGTCAATCATGAGCAAGAAGATTGCCGAGGGAACCTCGGCGCTGGTTCTGGATGTCAAGGTGGGTTCGGGAGCCTTCATGAAGACCCTCGACCGCGCCCAGGAGTTGGCGCAAACTCTGGTCCAGCTCGGGCAGGACGCCGGTGTAAAAACCTCAGCGCTACTAACAGATATGTCAACTCCACTGGGACTAAAGATCGGCAATGCTCTCGAAGTTAAAGAGTCCATTGAGGTCCTAACCGGAGGAGGACCTTCGGATGTTGTTGAGCTGACCGTTGAATTGGCGAGAGAAATGCTCCACCACGTTGGCATGAGCGATGTTGACCCGAGGGAAAACCTATCTAACGGTAAGGCCTATGAGGTCTGGCGCAAAATGATTGCGGCCCAGGGCGGGGACCCGGATGCTGAACTTCCAAAGGCAAAGCACTGGCACCAGCTGACGGCTGAAGAGTCCGGCTACATCTCTAGGCTCGATGCTCTCGAGCTCGGCGTTGCCTCTTGGAGACTTGGCGCTGGAAGAGAGCGCAAGGAAGACGCGGTTCAGTTTGGGGCGGGAATCGAGCTTCATGCTCAACTTGGCCAGTGGGTCGAAGCCGGTGCTCCGCTCATGACGCTATTCACCGACACCGAGGAAAAGTTTGAGAGAGCGCAGGCTTTAGCGCAGGGTGCCGTTTCGATTTCAGCATCCCACGCCCCGGAACGTAAGCTCATCCTCGGAAAGATCAGTTAGGAACCCCTTGGACATCAAATCCCTTCCAAAGATTTCTTTGCACGACCACCTCGACGGTGGATTGCGCCCGCAGACGATCATCGAGCTCGCCGCAGAGGTTGGTCACACTCTGCCCAGCACCGACCCCATTGAACTTGGTGCCTGGTTTGCCGAGTCTGCAAATTCTGGATCGCTGGTTCGCTACCTGGAAACCTTTGATCACACCGTTGCGGTGATGCAGACTCGGAAGGGTTTGGAGCGAGTGGCCTACGAGGCCGTATTGGACCTAGCCGAGGAAAACGTGATTTACGCCGAACTTCGCTGGGCCCCAGAGCAGCACCTGGCAGGTGGCCTGAGTCTAGATGAGACCGTTGAGGCGGTTCAGGATGGTCTAGAGCGAGGCATGCAGGATGTTGAGGCCAGGGGCGGTTTCATCAGAACCGGCCAACTGGTAACTGCGATGCGTCATGCCGATCGCGGCATGGAGATAGCCGAGCTGGCAGTGCGCCAGAGAAACAATGGAGTCGTTGGGTTTGACATCGCCGGGGCTGAAAAGGGCTTCATGCCCTCAAGGCACAAGGCGGCCTTCGACTTCCTAGCCGAGGAGCTTTTCCCCTGTACTGTTCACGCCGGAGAGGCCGACGGAGTCGAATCTATCCGCGATGCCATTGTTTCGGGACGCGCACTGCGACTGGGACACGGAGTCCGTTTGGTTGAAGACATTATGTTCTCGCGGACCGAGGGCGACACCGACTTGGTGGTGCTTGGTCCGGTTGCGCAGTGGGTTCACGATCGCGGCATCGCCCTGGAGGTCTCGCCATCTTCGAACCTTCAAACCGGCGCGTTTGAGATGCTCGGTGACACCATGGCGGACCACCCATTTGACATTCTTTATGACCTGGGATTCAAGGTGACGGTGAACACCGACAATCGCCTGATGAGCGCAACCAACCTCACCAAAGAGCTTGAGATTCTCGTTGAGACCTTCGGCTACACCCTTGAGGACCTCGAGCAGTTCCAGCTCAATGCTGCTGAGGCTGCATTCCAGGGACTTCCTGAGCGCGAGGAGCTCATGGACATGATTGAGATCGGTTTCGAAAGCCAGCGCTAGTGCTTGCAGAGGCCTTTGGTCCAAACTCAATTTCGGTTCAGGCTGATGCCCTGAGCTGGGAGCAGGCAATTGCTCAAACCATTCATTTGCTCGAGCAAGCCGGCCAGGTCAAGGCGTCCTATCTGGATGAGGTCCTGGAAGCTAACGCCAAGCATGGCCCCTACTTTGTAATTGCGCCCCACATCGCCATCGCTCACGCGGCCCCATCTTCATCCGTGATTGCCACGGGATTTTCACTACTAAAACTGCAGAGTGGCACTCAATCGGGTTCAGCGAACGATCCGGTTAGGTTACTCTTTGGCTTTTGCGCTAAGGACCCTTCCTCCCACCTCGAGCTGCTGTCAGAATTTGCGGCCGTAATGAGTAGGGGTGAAATGGTGAATCTTTTGTTAAATGCCAGTAATTCTGTTGAACTTCGGAAGCTATTACTGGACTGAGTTGGTTATATAGCGACGTGAAGATTTATGCGGTGTGCGGTGCGGGTATCGGCACCTCGGTATTACTTAAGTCCAATGTCGATCGCGTTCTGCAATCTCTGGGCATTGAGGCTGAGGTTCAGGCGGTCTCTGTCTCGGCCGCGATGGCCGACGATTCACCCGCTCAGCTGGTTTTCATCACCCCGGAACTGCAATCCCAGATCAATGGAATTCGCTCTGAGGTAGTGGTCATAAATAACATTTTTGATCTAGCCGAACTCTCCGAGAAACTCACTAAATCCCTCGGCTAGGCTTGCCAGATGGCAAATCCTGGTGAAACCGAGAGAACAAAACTCAATCGTCTGAGCTACAAGGCCTCGCACTCTACCGAGGACCTCTACTCAATCCTGGATGCCAATTTGGTGGCTCACGTCGGCATCATTTTTGAGGGGCGCCCCCTGGTTATCCCCATGGCATACGGCCGAGTAGCGAACACCCTCTATCTCCACGGCTCGTCTGGTTCGCGTCTAATGCGCGCCCTGGAGCAAGAACCCGCGGTCTGCGTTTCAATCACTGAACTCAGAGCCCTGAAAGTTGCTCGCAGCACCTTCAACTCCGGAATGCACTACCGCTCGGTTGTGATTTTCGGAGAGGCAAGGCTGGTGTCTGACGATGAGAAGGATCAGGCTCTAAATGCCCTAAGCGATGCCATGATTCCGGGCCGAGTCTCCGAGGTGAGGCAAAGCAAGAAAAAGGAACTCGCAGCGACCATCATCGTCGCCGTGCAACTAGATGAGACCTCGGTGAAGATTTCCGTCAATGAGGTTGATGACGATGAAGACGATTTAAACCAGGGAGTTTGGGCCGGGATCGTTCCGCTGAAACAGGGCTGGGATCAAGCGATTCCTGCGGATGACGAGGCTGCTGGCCTTCCAGTCCCCGCAAGTGTTCAGCGTCTTATTGGTGGCTAGCCAGCAACTCACTGGCCCAAACTTTTAGGTTTCCTAACAGCGCTTCGGCTGACTTGGCACTGTCGGCGGTGGCCTGCAGGTAACACTTGAGCTTTGGTTCGGTTCCCGATGGGCGGATGATGACCCTTATTTGATCTGACTCTAAAATCACGCCGTTGGTTGGCGGGAACCTGTTTCCGGATTCCAAGTCCTCAAAACCAATCTCAGCTCCCAAGACTTTCACCGGCGGGTTCGCTCTTACGCCGGCCATGATTGTCGAAATCACACTTAGATCAGAGACTCGAATTGATACCTGCCCGGTGGCGAGGTGACCGTAGCGCTCGGCCAGTTCTGCCAGAAGGTCCTTCAGGTTGCGCCCCTGTTGCTTCAGCTCAGCTGCGAGCTCGGCAATTATCAGGGCCGCCGAGATGCCGTCCTTATCCGGGGTGTGGCTGGGGTCAACGCAGTAACCCAGGGCTTCTTCATAGCCGTAGCTGAGGTTTGGGACCTTTGAGATCCACTTAAAGCCGGTGAGGGTTTGGCGGTATTCCACCCCGTAGTGCTTGGCCAGTGGCGCAAGGCTCGCGGATACGATCGAGTTCGCAACGGTGCCCTTTTTGCCCGAAGAAACAGTTGCCTCGGCTAGCAATAAGCCAACCTGGTCACCGGTGAGCATTTGATAACCCGAATCAGTCCTTATGCCAACAGCCAGTCGGTCTGCATCTGGGTCGTTGGCGATGATGATGTCGCTCTGGAGTTTTTTTGCAAGCTCAAAACTCAAGTCCATCGCGCCGGGTTCCTCAGGGTTGGGAAACTTTACGGTTGGAAAAGAGCCGTCTGGCGTCTGCTGTTCAGGAACTGAATCGATGTGGAATCCAACCCGAGCGAAGAGTTTTGCGACAACGTCATAGCCAACCCCGTGCAGCGCGGTGTAGGTGATGCCCAGCTCGCCTCTGCCCGGACGCTGATGCATCACCAATTCTGCGGCCCTGGAAATGTAGCCATCCACTTCCGACTGGCCAAGAATTTGGTAGTCGCTGGATTTTGGAATTGCGGCGAAGGTGGTCTCCAGCGCAATCTTTTCAATCAGCGCTGCTATTTCGCCATCCTGCGGACTAATGAGCTGAGAGCAGCCGTTAGGTCCACCGAGGTAAACCTTGTAGCCGTTATCGCGCGGAGGATTGTGGCTCGCCGTCACCACAATGGTTGCGCTTGCGGACAGGCGCTTCCCCGTGAATGCGGCTACCGGAGTGGGGACCGCGAGGGAGAAAAGTTTTGCCTTGATTCCTGCGGCTTGAAAGATTTCCGCGGTATCCCGAGCAAAGATGTCTGAGTTCACCCTCGCGTCATAACCAATTACCGCCGAAAGCTTTCCCTCGGAGTCCAGGTAGGTGTCACCGCTGTTTTTTAGAAACTGGGCTATCGCCAAAGCAGCTTGAGCAACCACCACTCGGTTCATGCGATTCGGCCCGGCACCGAGTTCCCCACGCAGTCCGGCTGTGCCGAATTCCAAACGGCCTGCAAATCTTGACTCGAGTTCAGCCGTGTTACCAAGCCCAATCAGCTCGGAGAGTTCAGACCTAGTTTGAGGATCCGGATCCTGGTCCAACCAGGCTTGTGCGTTTGAAATCAAGTTCATTAGATTTTTGAGACGATTTGAGCAACTAGTGCGCTAATCCTTGATTCGGCATTCTTACCAGCCTCAATAACCTCAGCGTGAGAAAGCGGTGTGGTTTGGATTCCAGCTGCGAGGTTGGTGATCAGAGACAGCCCGAGGATTTCCATGCCAGCCTCTCTTGCGGCAATAGCCTCCAACGCAGTTGACATGCCCACAATGTGCCCTCCGATGGCCTTGGCCATCTGGACCTCGGCTGGCGTCTCGTAGTGCGGGCCGCGAAATTGCACGTAAACCCCTTCATCCAGGGTGGGGTCGACCTCGCGTGCCAAATCCCTCAGTCGCTTTGAGTAAAGGTCGGTGAGGTCTACGAAGTTGGCGCCTTCCAGAGGGCTGGAGGCGGTCAAATTGATGTGGTCTGAGATCAGAACTGCCGCACCACCCTGCCATTGAGGTTTGATGCCACCTGCACCATTGGTCAGAATCATTGTCTTGGCTCCGGCGGCGGCTGCGGTTCGCACGGAATGCACAACTGCCCTGACCCCGTGGTTTTCGTAAAAGTGGGTTCTGGCCCCAATCACCAGGGCGAATTTACCATTTGGTAGCCGAATTGACCGAATCGTCCCGACGTGGCCAACCACCGCTGGTTTGGAGAAGCCGATGATCTCACTGCCCGGGATTTCGCTAACGGTTTCGCCAATCAGGTCTGCGGCCTTCGCCCAGCCCGAGCCAAGCGTCAGTGCGATGTCGTGGGTTTGAATTCCGGATTTCTCACGAATTTGATCGGCGGCTTTAGCGGCGATTTCGAAGGGATTGCTGCCCTCTGCGTTGAGTGGATGAACCATAAACTTCAGTCTAACTAACCATTTCTAGAGCATTGTTAGGCGAGAATAAAGCAGTGAACAATTCCTTGTCTGACCTGCACCGCATTGTGATTATCGGTGGTGGCCCCGGTGGTTACGAAGCAGCAAGAGCTGGTCGACAACTCGGGGCAGAGGTCATTCTCATCGAGGATGCCGGCATCGGCGGTAACGCGGTATTGACGGATGTGGTTCCCTCCAAAACTTTGATTGCTACCGCGGAAGCGGCCCAGCAGGTCTCTCTCGCGCAAACCCTCGGAGTAAATTTTTCAATTGCGGGCAAGGCAGTTCGGCCGCGGGTCGAGATCGACATGAAGGCCGTCAACAAGCGCCTGATGGCGCTGGCGAAATCACAGTCTGATGACATGCTCACCACTTTGAAGAAAGAGGGTGTTCGCATAATTTCTGGTCGAGGCCGGCTAGATGGCAACCACCACGTAATTGTTGAACCTACCCTCGGCGGGGAGTCAGAGCGCATCGAAGCTAAAACCATCATCGTTGCGGTAGGGGCTCACCCTCGTGAGGTTCCAAACTCCAGGCCAGACGGGGAGCGGATTCTCACCTGGAAACAGCTTTACAACCTGCAAGAGCTCCCCGAGCACATGATTGTGGTTGGCTCCGGTGTCACCGGAGCTGAGTTTGCCTCTGCCTATCTTCAGCTTGGCAGCGAGGTCACGCTTATCTCCAGCCGCGACAAGGTTTTGCCCGGAAGCGACATGGACGCTGCGGAACTTATTGAGGATGTATTTCGTCGCCGCGGAATGAACATCATGAATAAGTCCAGGGCTGCCAAGGTGGAAAACACCGGCAGCTCAGTTCGAGTAACCCTGGAAGACGGCAAAGTTATTGAGGGCAGCCACTGCCTCATGGCAGTCGGTGCGATACCCAACACTGAGGGTCTCGGGCTAGAGGAGGCGGGTATCAGGCTCACCGAATCCGGTCACGTGATCGCTAACAAGGTGGCCAGAACCTCAAGAGCCAACGTGTATGCCGTGGGAGATTGCTCGACGGCGATGCCGTTGGCATCGGTGAGCGCAATGCAGGGCCGAACTGCTGTTTACCACACCATGGGAGATGTTGCGGCTCCAACCCGAATGCGCAATGTGGCATCCAACATTTTCACCGCCCCAGAAATCGCCTCGGTAGGTTGGTCACAGGCCGAGATCGAGCAGGGCTTGGTGCGCGGAGAAATTGAAAAGGTCATGCTGGACACCAATCCCCGGGCCAAGATGCAGGGCATTCGCGAAGGTTTCATCAAGCTGTTTGCTTCGATTGGTTCAGGAACCGTGATCGGTGGAGTTGTTGTCGCCCCTAGGGCCTCGGATTTGATATTCCCGATTGCAGTTGCGATTGAAAACCGCCTGACGGTTGATCAGTTGGCGCGAACCTACACGGTTTACCCGTCCATCTCAGGCTCAATTGCAGAGGCAGCCTCTGCCCTGCACCAGCCAATCGACTAGTCGACGATATCTAAAATCCGAGTGCCTGCGGAAATCGTGGTGCCAACCGCAACCCCAATGGAGCTAACGGTTCCCGAGCGGTGAGCAGTTAGCGGCTGCTCCATCTTCATTGCCTCAAGAACCACGACTAGTTCGCCGGCCTCAACGTGAGAACCTTCGGCAACCGCCAGCTTCACAACCGTGGACTGCATCGGTGCCATCAGGCTGTTGCCCTTGGCTCCGGTGTGAGAAGAGGACCCGGAGGACTTTGCTCGCTTGGGTGCGTGGCCTGCTGCAGAGCCGATCTCTCCCACTAGCAATCGCTTAGGAACGCTGACGCTCAGGCGCTTTCCGGCAACCTCAACCACAACTTCTCGGCGGGCTTCTGGTTCTGGAAGGCCTTCGGCCTGCCCAGACCAAGGCTCAAAATTGTTTTCCCATTCGGTTTCAATCCAGCGGGTGTAGACACCAAACTTGCCATCCTGGGCTGTGAAAGCCTTGTGGCTAACGATTTCTCGGTGGAACGGAAGAACTGTGGGGAGGCCGTGAACCTGCATTTCCTCGAGCGCTCTGCGAGAGCGAGCCAGGGCCTCTTCCCTGGTGGCGCCGGTGACAATCAGTTTTGCAACCATGGAGTCAAAGTTTCCGCTGATCACATCTCCAGAAACCACTCCGGAGTCCACTCTCACACCAGGACCAGAGGGGGCTATGAACTGGTGGATTGGCCCGGGAGCCGGTAGGAAATTTCGACCTGGGTCCTCGCCGTTGATTCTGAACTCAAAACTGTGACCGCGCACCTCAGGGTCCGGGTAATCAAGCACCCCACCCTCGGCGATGCGGAACTGCTCGCGCACCAAATCCAAGCCGGTGACCTCTTCAGAGACTGGGTGCTCAACCTGGAGCCTGGTGTTGACCTCGAGGAATGAGATGGTTCCGTCTTGGGCAACTAGAAATTCGCAGGTTCCAGCCCCCTGGTAGCCAACGGCCTTCAGGATTGCCTTCGAGGATTCGTAGAGCCGATTTACCTGGTCGGCCGAAAGAAATGGCGCTGGCGCTTCCTCGACCAGCTTTTGGTGCCTTCGCTGAAGCGAGCAGTCTCGCGTGGAGACCACGACGACATTGCCGTGCTGGTCTGCGAGGCACTGAGTTTCAACGTGCCTGGGTTTGTCCAGGTACTTCTCAATGAAGCACTCACCCCGGCCAAAGGCGGCAATTGCCTCACGGGTTGCCGATTCAAACAGCTCAGCAATTTCAGATGCCTCGCGCACAATTTTGATTCCTCGGCCCCCACCGCCGTAGGCGGCCTTGATAGCAACCGGCAATCCGTATTCGGCCACGAAGTCTTCGACTTCCTTCACACTCTCGACCGGGTTTATGGTTCCCGGAGCCAGCGGTGCACCGACGGATTCGGCTACCTTGCGAGCGGAAACTTTGTCACCCAGCTGCTCGATGGATGCGGGGCTCGGTCCGATCCAAATCAGACCCGCATCAAGTACTGCCTGGGCGAAGCTCGCGTTCTCAGAGAGAAATCCGTAGCCGGGGTGAACTGCATTAGAACCGGAGCGCTTCGCTACGGCAATAAGTTTTTCGATGACCAGGTAGCTCTCTGCAGCGGTCGCGCCGCCAAGCGCATAAGCCTCATCCGCCAACTTCACGTGCAGCGCATTGCGGTCGCCCTCGGCATAGACGGCAATGGTCAAGATGCCCGCATCCCTAGCGGCTCTTATGATTCTCACTGCGATTTCGCCGCGGTTGGCAATTAGAAGTTTCTTGATGCGGCGATCGGTCATAATCCAAAAGCTTATTGCCCAGCCAGTTCAGCCTTTTGGAAGAAAACGACAAAAAAATTGCTGTTTCGTTTCGGTTATCTCCACAACGAAAGGTAATCGTGGCCCAGTTCAGTCACTAGTTCTCGAAGCGCCACCAATGAGAGGCCAACCACGGTGTGGTAATCACCTTCGATGCGCTCGATGAAGGCCCCACCCAAACCATCAATCGTGAAAGCCCCTGCGACCTTTAGTGGCTCACCGGTGGCGACGTAGCGATCAATTTGCTGGTCAGTCAGGTTGGCAAAAAATACCTTCGTGGCGGTAACTCTGCCAACGCCCTGGCCAGTCTGGCTATCGTGGAGCCAGTGACCCGAGTAAAGCTCTCCCCACTGCCCGCGCATCTGTCTCCAACGCGCTGCCGCAACCTCGGGTTCATGCGGCTTACCCAGGATTTCGCCGCCAAAAAACAGCGCCGAGTCACAACCCAACACCAACGAATCTGAGGCAACCGCCTCAGCCTTAGCCCTTGCCAAAAGCAGGGTTAGCTCCTGTGGAGTCTGAGGGTTTAGTTTTGCGACCAGTTCCTCTTCGTCTACTCCTGGAGAGGCAACATCGAAGGCCAAGCCTGCGTTGGTTAGCAACACATTTCGGGCTGGTGAGGTGGAGGCAAGAAGCAGTTTGGTCACAATTCATAGGTTAGCTGTGAAACACTTTGCAGGTGAAACTGCGCGTAAGAGTTGAAAAAGTTGCCCACGGTGGCGTATTTGTTGCCCGTCACGAGGGTCGAGTCATATTTGTCTCCGGCGCAATCGACGGTGAATTAGTTGATGTCGAGGTTTCGGAAGATTCCGGAAAGTTCCTCAGGGCCGACGTGGTCGAAGTTCTAGAAGAATCTGAGCACCGCCAAAAACACTTCTGGCCAGCTGCAATTGCCGGAGCCGGCGGAGCAGAGTTTGGTCACATCAAACTTTCTCACCAGCGCACTCTCAAGTCTCAGGTGCTGAGTGAGGCGCTGCAGCGCATGGCTGGCATCGAAGCTGAGGTTGAGGTGCAGAGCTGCCCCTCTGATTTAGACGGCGATGGGCTGCACTACAGAACCCGCGTGCAGCTAAATGTGGATCAGTCTGGAACGGCAGGTCCGTTCAAGCCCAGAACTAACCAGGCAGTCTTTACCAAAACCCTGCCGCTCGCGGTTCAGGAAATTGAAGAGCTCGGTTTGCAGCTCAAGAACTTCAACGGGGTCAAGCGAATTTCTATCGCCTCCAGTTCGACCGGTGACCTGCAGTGGATGGTCGACGACAAGGTAAACGGATCCGAGCGCTTGGTTGAGCGGGTCGGTGGCAGAACTTTCAGGCTCAGCTCTGGAGCTTTCTGGCAGGTACATAAGGATGCCGCCGGATTACTGACAGCCGCAGTTGCAAAGGCCTGCGGTGAGCTTGGGTTTGACCCAACTCGTCCGAACCTGGACCTTTACGCCGGTGCCGGACTGTTCAGCGCAACACTCAGCAACAGCTACCCGGGAGCTCAGTTCACGGCGGTTGAAAACAGCAAGCAGGCGGTGAGCGACGGCAGCAAGTCGGCAAGAGACCTCACCAACTTGAAGTTTGTGAAGTCAGATGTGCTGCAGTACCTGAGGCATCTCGATACCAAACCCGGCCACTTTGACACCGTTGTTCTTGATCCACCGCGCTCGGGAGCGGCCAACAAGGTGATTGAGCAGGTCGTCAAGCTCGGCGCTCGCAATCTGATCTATGTGGCATGCGATCCGGTTGCCCTTGCCAGAGATTTGAAGAACCTGGTGGAGGCCGGTTACCAACTAAGGGGACTGGAATCCTTCGATATCTTCCCTCACACCCACCACTTTGAGGCTGTGGCGGCGCTGAGTCTTGGCTAACCTAAAACCATGGATAAAGTCCGAGTAGCAATAGTTGACGACCACGAGGCAGTTCGCCTTGGTTTCGCGGGAACCTGTGAGCAGTTTGACTTTGATCTGGTTGGCTCGGCGCCAACGGTAGAAGAGCTACTGATTCAGATCGAGGGCAAAGACTGCGAGGTTGTGGTCACCGATCTCTCCTTGGCCGATGGTTCTCTGGTCCAAGAAAATGTTGAGCGCCTGATTGCAGCAAACACCGCCGTGTTGATCTTCTCAATTGCTGACAAACCCTCTCTAATGCGTTCGGCAGTCAAAGCTGGGGCGACTGCGATTGTGCCAAAGTCTCAACCGATGGCTGATCTAGCAGAGGCAATCCGCCTGGCATCCCAAGGCATCATCATCAACAACTCTGAAACAAGCGCTTTGATTGACGCCGATAAGTTCTTCAAAGACGCCAATCTCTCCACCCGGGAGCGAGAGGTGCTGTCGCTCTACGCCTCCGGAATGAGCCTTAAACAGGTGGCATACCAGCTTCAGATTAAGCAGTCCAGCGCCAAAGAGCACATTGACAGGGTTCGCGTAAAGTACGCCAAGTTGGGTCGTGAAGCGGCAACCAAAGTTGATTTGTTCAAGCGCGCAATCGAAGATGGAATTCTCTCCGGAGAGCTGCTGTAGGTGAGCGACCTCGATCTCTCGGGGGCCGCTTCCGGGCGCCTGGAGCGCTCATTCTCTAAAATTTATGCTGGTGTGCTACTCGCCACCAGCTCTGAACTAATAGCCAACGCGATTTTTCAGTCGCAATATCTCAACAGCTGGTCCTGGTTTTTGGTCGGCCTAGTTTTAGTCCCAATAGTCGCGATGAACATCTGGGCCTGGACCAAGGACGAGTTGGTCTGGTGGCCTTATCTGCACGGTGCCAGTGTGTTGATCGCCATGCTGATGTGGCCCTGGGTTGTGGTTGACGGCGATGCTCTTCCCGCGGAGTACCAACCTTGGATCTGGTGGGGTGTGGGCATGGCCGTGATCTCCGTGGGAGTAACGGCCCCGCGCTGGCTTGGCGTTGGATTCTTGGTTCTAGTGCCGGTGGCGTGGTTCCTGCTAGACACCAGCTATTTTGGAGGCACCTCGGATCCGCTGGTGTCGATTCAAGACTCGGTTTACGTTTTCCTTTTAGGCGGCAGTGTTTCGGGCCTGATCCTGATGTCGCGCCAAGCTGCCAAGCGAGCCGATCAGGCCAACTCGCTAGCGCTCGCCTCGGCGATCGAACAAGCTCAGATTGATGCCGTGGAGCGCGAACGCCAAAGAATTGACGCGTTGGTGCACGACCGAGTTCTAAACACCCTGGTTCTCTCGGCCAATGCGCAAACCAAGGCTGAGTTTTTGGGCGTGACCCACATGGCCTCGGAAGCCATCGCATCCCTCGAGCAAGCGGCCCAAGAGCCACCGGAGAGATCGCAGGTAACCCTGCTGGGTTTGTATCGTGCGCTTCGTAAGGCCGCGGTTCGGCTGATTCCCAATATCGAAGTTATTACGGAAACCGGTGGTCTGATTGAACTCCCGAGCGATGTCGCCCAAGCCATTACTGAGGCCACAATTCAGGCCCTTGATAACGCTGCTCGCCATTCAAAAGCGAACAGGGTCACGCTTCGGCTCTCCTCGACCCCTGAGCACGATTTGGAAATTGAGATTGCCGATGACGGTATTGGGTTCAGAGTTGATCGAATTGCCCGAGATCGAATTGGAATCCGCACTTCTATTACCGCGAGACTTCAACTTGTTCGAGCCCAAGCGTCCATAATCTCTCAACCCGGAGCGGGAACCAGAATTCTGATCAGGTGGTCCCGATGATAAGGCTGCCTAGATTCGCACTAACGGCCTTTGCCCTGGCTTTTGGGCTTTATCACGCTGTCTTGGGCTGGCTGAACTACTTCAACTATGACCGTCCCCTATACGCCGTGCTGGCGATTGCCATCTACCTGGCGGCCCTGTCGTGGACTTTGCTGGATCGCCCCGGACTTCGGCTGAAAAGTGGCCTCGCCTACCTGAATTTCTCCGTTGCTCTGATTGTGCCGCTGCTTATGGCCAGCGCGATCGAGGCTCAGTACTTCTCAGGTTATGCAACCTGGCACGTGGCTGGAATTGCAACTCTGATGGCGATAACCGCGGTGCGACAGCACCGAATACTGGCCTGGATTTCTGTGAGCATCGCAGTTATCGAGGTGCTGGTTTGGGGTGGACTGGACATTCTTTTCAACTCTGGAGTAATTGGTGCCGTGATGCTGGTGGCGGCCGCCAGCGCAGCGGCAGAGGTTTTGTCCTCCAGTGAGCGCGCAGGCAACGAATTCAGGGTTCAAGAACTTGAGAACCGGGCCGCAACCGCCGCCATGACGGCCGCTCGGCGGGAGCGCCAGGGCAGAGTCGCGATGGCCCTGCAGGCAGCCCTGCCTCAGCTGCAGCTAATCGTCGCTAGGCGCGGAAAACTAACACTTTCCCAGCGAACCGAATCAGTCCTGATTGAGGGAAACCTCAGGGACCAAATTCGCGGCCGGATGCTGGTTAGCCCAACGCTCTCCCAAGAGATTCGAGCGGCCAGGGCAAGAGGAATTGAGGTCCAGCTCCTCGATGACGGTGGCCTCAACGGTCTATCCGAGGGAAAGCGAATAGATTTGCTCAACCAGGTAGCCCTACACCTGAAAACCGTCAAGGGGGGCAAGGTCGTCATTCGGGCCGTAGAGGGAGAAAAGTGGCGCATTACAGTTGCGGCTTTGAGAAAAGAATCCGAGAGCCCCGACCTGTTCGTTCGGCTGTAGGCCAGAAATGACGATGGGCGGAAGTTATTCCGCCCAGTCATCCCCAGTAAGTTCCCTACCCCTTGTGTAGTTTTGGAACCTAGTCCAAGTAAAGCAACGTTGTCTGCGGAACTGAAGCCCCTTAACACCAACGTTATATAGCTTTTTGGGGGACAGCTTGTCCTCAGCGAAGCGGGCTTGACCAGTTTCCTGAAAGCCCAGCTCTGAGCATGTCCTGGTTCTTGTGCCAGGAGGACCTTGGCTTACCCAGGGCGATGCGGCCAAGTTTTCTGGACTCTCGAATTGAAGCTGCCACCACAGCAAGCGCGGCCGCTTGCTCCAGTTCATCAGCTGGGCTGACCGCGAGAAGTTCCAAAATTTCGTCGTAGGAGTACTGCTTCATCAGAGTGGGATGTTTCCGTGTTTCTTGGGAGGCAGATTGGCACGCTTGGTTTTCAGAGCACGCAGTGATCTGATCACAGCGGTTCTGGTTGCTGCCGGCTCGATGATTCCGTCTAGCTCACCGCGCTCTGCTGCAAGGAAGGGGCTGGCCACGTTGTAGGTGTACTCCTTGGCAAGCTGATCCCTGACTTTTGCTATGTCTAGGCCCTGAGCCTCGGCCTCGCGAATCTTGTCGCGGAACAGAATATTTACTGCTCCCTGACCACCCATCACGGCAATCTCAGCGGTTGGCCAGGCTAGGTTGATGTCAGCTCCGAGCTGTTTTGAACCCATAACGATGTACGCGCCGCCGTAGGCCTTGCGGGTGATCACGGTTACGAGCGGCACCGTTGCCTCGGCGTAGGCGTAAAGCAATTTGGCGCCGCGACGAATTACACCGGCCCACTCCTGGTCAGTTCCCGGAAGGTATCCGGGCACGTCAACCAGAGTCAAGATTGGGATGGAGAATGCATCGCAGAACCTGACAAAGCGAGCGGCTTTTTCACCCGCGTCAATGTTCAGGGTTCCCGCCATCTGCTGCGGCTGGTTAGCCACGATTCCAACACTCGAACCGTCAATTCGAGCGAAACCAATGATGATGTTTGGAGCAAAAAGCGGCTGAACCTCGAGGAATTCACCCTCGTCAACCAGGGCCTCGATAATGCCGTGCATGTCGTAGGGCTGGTTTGGGGAGTCGGGAATCACGGTGTTGAGCTTGAGATCCGCCTCGGTGATTTCCAGTTCGGACTCAGACTGGTAGGTAACGCTCTCTGAGAGGTTGTTTTCTGGCAGGTAGCCGACCAGCGACTTGACGTAGTCAATGGCATCAGCCTCATCATCTGCGAGGTAATGTGCAACTCCGGAGGTTTCGTTGTGGGTTCTGGCCCCACCGAGGTCTTCCATGCCGACATCTTCTCCGGTTACGGTTTTGATGACATCAGGCCCAGTGACAAACATGTTTGACGTCTTATCCACCATGATCACGAAATCGGTGAGTGCTGGGGAGTAGACCGCGCCTCCGGCGGCTGGACCCATGATTATGGAGATTTGCGGGATTACTCCCGAAGCCATGGTGTTCAGCCTAAAAATCTCACCGTATTTTCCAAGGGCGATGACACCCTCCTGGATTCTGGCTCCACCCGAATCCAGCATTCCAATCAGTGGGACACCGGTCTTGATGGCAAGTTCCATAATCTTGATTATTTTGTTGCCAGCGGTCTCACCGAGTGAGCCACCGAAAATGGTGAAGTCTTGGGAGTAAACGGCGACCTGTCTACCGTGGATGGTTCCAATACCCGTCACAACCGAGTCGCCATAGGGGCGCTTGGCGTCCATGCCAAAAGAGCTGGAACGGTGACGAACGTACTCGTCAACCTCTACAAACGAACCTGGATCCAGCAGCATCTCGATTCGCTCACGTGCGGTGTTCTTGCCCTTGGCGTGCTGCTTCTCTTTTGCGGTTGCACTCGATTGGGTAACAGCCTCGTGATAGCGATTGCGGAGGTCTGCCAATTTGCCGGCGGTTGTGGACAGGTCAAGCGGTTCGGACAATGCGGGCTCCTTAGGTGCTTCCTAACTTTATTGCCCAAGAGTCTGGATTTCTTGAATAGAAACTACAAGTAAAACCAGAATTCATCGTTGAAAGCTACAAACTCTGGCCGTGCGATACGGTTTTGGCATGGAGCTTAGGCAGTCGTTAGCAATCCTCCCCGATTTGGTTTTTCTGGACTCGGTGGATTCCACCAATCTCGAACTCGGGCGGAGAAATTCGATCTCGGCGCTGCCGAGTCTCAGCGTCCTAACCTCGGCACTGCAGAGCGCGGGTCAGGGCAGGCTCGGTCGCACCTGGGTCTCAGAGCCAGAAACCTCACTGTCAGTTTCACTCTTGCTGCGCTCCGAACACCGTGAGCACCTAGCCTGGGCCACCCTAATGGCCGCCGCCGCGGTGCGGCAGATTGTTGCAGCCCAAACGCAACGGTCGGCAAAGGTAAAGTGGCCAAACGATGTGCTGGTTGATGGAAGAAAAATCTCAGGGATTCTGGCCCAGTTGCAGTCCGATGGCTCCTTGATTTTGGGCGTGGGTATAAATTTGGCAACCCAGGTAGGTGCCCCTGACACCGCTACGTCTTTGGGGGAGCTGGGTGGACCGAAGGATTTTGACTCGGTTCTCAGTCATTTTCTGAGCGCATTTTTGCCGCGCTGGGGCCTGTTTGAGGCCAATCCACTTGCCACGGTTGCAAAAACCAGGGAGGAGATTAAGCAGCACTCCGCAACTTTGGGTCTCCAGGTTCGAGCCGAGCTCCCCTCGGGGGAGCAGGTAATTGGTCTTGCTAAAGACATCGATGATCGCGGTCAACTTGTGCTCTCAACCCCGGAGGAAATTGCCCTGTCTGCCGCCGATGTTTGGCATCTGAGAAACTAGTGCAGAGAGAAAGCGGGTTGCGGTGCCGATAGTTGGTGTAATTGGGGGCGGGCAACTGGCCCGCATGATGCAACCGGCTGCAATAAATCTGGGCCTTGAACTTAGAGTCTTTGCCGAATCAGAAAACTCTTCGGCGGCGCTGAGCGCCACCAGCATCGGTGACTACAACGACTATGAACAGCTGCGAGCCTTTGCGGTTGACTGCGATGCCATCACCTTTGACCACGAGCACGTTCCAACCCACCTGTTGAGTGAGCTCGAGCAAGACGGCATAGCCGTCAGACCAGGACCCAAAGCCCTGATTCACGCCCAGAACAAGCTGGTGATGCGCAGAAAACTTGCCGAACTCGGGTTACCGCAACCGGCTTGGGCGGCTGCTAAAAGTGCTGAAGACGTTGAGGCATTTATCGCTCAGCACGGACCAAAAATCATCGTAAAGACTCCCATCGGTGGCTATGACGGCAAAGGTGTTCGGGTAGTTTCCGATGCCGCCCAAGTGGCGGATTGGCTCGGGAAAATTGATAGCTTCGGCGGTGAGTTGCTACTGGAGCAGAAGGTTGATTTTTCACGAGAACTAGCTCAGCTATCGGCTAGGAGGCCAAGTGGTGAATTCAAAACCTTTCCGTTAGCTCAAACCATTCAGGAAAATTCAGTGTGCTCCGAGGTCATTGCCCCGGCACCCCAAGCAGACTTTGCAGCTGCGAAGGAAATCGCCAGGGCGATTGCCGAAAGCCTTGAGGTGGTTGGCGTGATGGCAGTCGAGCTCTTTGAAACTCCCGAGGGCAAGCTGCTGGTCAACGAGCTTGCGATGCGCCCGCACAACTCGGGGCACTTCTCGATGGACGGCTGCAAAACTTCGCAGTTCGAGCAGCATTTGAGGGCGGTATTGGATCTTCCCCTCGGCGATACTTCGCTCAATTTCGATTTCGCCGTGATGATTAACCTGCTGGGTGTGGACGAGAAAAACGACTTTCTCGCGCATTACCCAAGCGCCATGGCTTCTTTTCCCCAGGTGAAGTTCCACCTCTATCAAAAGGCTCCTCGAGGTGGTCGCAAGATGGGTCACCTAAACCTGACCGGTTCTAACCTGGACGAGCTTTTAGTCGCGGGTCGGAACTGCAGGGCAATCCTCTACAACCAGTAGATTTAGCTTCAGGGAGGTCCAAATGGCTCAGGTTGCAATCGTGATGGGTTCAGATTCAGACTGGCGCGTGCTGTCTGATGCATCAGATGTCCTAAAGGCCTTTGAGGTGGACCACGAGGTTGAGGTGCTCAGCGCCCACCGCACGCCCGAAAAAATGATTGCCTGGTCCAAGGCCGCTGCCTCTCGGGGCGTGAAGGTAATCATTGCGGGAGCTGGCGGTGCTGCTCATCTACCCGGCATGGTCGCTTCGGTGACCTCGCTTCCGGTGATTGGTGTGCCGGTTTCACTATCAAAACTCGATGGTATGGATTCCCTGCTTTCGATCGTCCAGATGCCTGCTGGCGTTCCGGTGGCAACAGTTTCGATTGACGGAGCCAAGAACGCAGCCTTGCTAGCGCTGAGAATCCTGGGCAGTTCCAATCCGGAGATTCAGGCCCGCATGGATAGCTATCGGGTGGAGCTGGAAAGCTCCGTTGAGGCCAAGAACCAGAAACTCAAAAGCAGCCTCTAACCCCTGCTAATCCTCAAAACCAGCCTGTCACTCAGCTGATTTTGAGATTCCCAACTTAGGGTTGGGGGTGGTCGGAGGTGAATTGTGCCCAGATTTGTATCGGTTTTTGCGCTATCCCTAGCCACCCTTACCCTTGGCGGCTGCAGCGTCTTTTACCCAAACTGGGGTGCCACCGCACTACCGGAACCCACCGAGACCATCTCGATTTCAGAGAGCGCCACCGCTGAACCCACTGAAGAACAAACTTCAGAACCGGAACCGACCCAGAGCGAAGAACCGACTCCAACCGAAACCCCAACGGTTTCCCGCGTAGAAACCAAAGTCGAAATCATCATGGCGGTGCCCGAGCCCGACTACGGCGTGCTGACGGTTATCGCCCAGTTGCCAAAGCTCAGCGAGTCCGGCGGTAAGTGCATTTTCAAGTTCATCGGCGGCGACGTTGAAAAATCACTCGAGGTTAAGGCCGAGCCATCTTCCGATTACACCCAGTGCTTCCCGATTGAATTTCCATTGAGCGAACTTCCCAAGGGAAACGGGGTGGTCACCGTTAGCTATGAGTCAGAGGGTCACTTTGGAACCTCTTCTCCGGTTTCAGTGGTGATTGGCTAATGCGACGCCTACTCAGCCTGATGTTAGCTACCGCATTGTCGGCAGTGGGATTGGTCGCGCAACCACTCAGCGTTCAACCTGCCGAGGCTGCCCCTCCGGGGAGTGCGTTTGACCCCGGATTGATCATCTCCGACAGCGTGTTTTTTGATTTTGGCTCAATGACCCTGCCGCAAATTCAAGCGGTGCTCGATTCAAAAGTGGCTGAGTGTCGAGCAACGGACCCGGCGATTGATTGCCTAAAGAACTACAAAACCGCCATCCCGGAAACCCCAGCCACAGTGGGAAATGAGGTTGGCCCATGCAAGGCTATCGCCGCAAAGTCCTCAGCCACCGCCGCCGAAATTATTTATGAGATTGCCAACGCCTGCGGCATAAACCCCAAGGTCTTAATTGTCACGCTCCAAAAAGAGCAGGGGTTGGTTAGTTCAACCAAGCCCACCGAGTACATGTATCGAGCGGCCATGGGTTTTGGTTGCCCGGACAGCGATCCCGGAATTTGCGGCAAGGTTTACACGGGTCTTTTCAATCAGGTTTACCGTGCTGCAAAGCAGTTCCGCTGGTATGGCAACCCAGCCGGTTCTTTCACCTACTGGAAGCCAGGTCGCACCGTTGCGATGCGCTACAACCCCAAGTCTTCCTGTGGCACCAAGAGTTTTGAACTCAAGAGTCAGGCGACTGCAAACCTCTACTATTACACCCCCTACACCCCGAACAGCGCAGCGCTGAATAACCTCTACGGCACCGGAGACAGCTGCTCGGCCTACGGAAATAGAAACTTCTGGCGCTTCTACCACGACTGGTTTGGATCGCCGATCGGTGGCGGTTACCTGCTCAAGGCCGCTGGAACCGAAACCTTCCTGATCGTCGACAGCAAGAAGTACCGGGTCACCAACCCGGCCATCCTTGCCTCGGTCCGACCCCTTGGCCCGCTTGGAGAAATCAGTCAGGCCTACCTTGACAGCTTTACCACCAGCGGTGATCTTTCTCAGCTTGTGAAGCACAGCTCTAACGGTTCGCTGTACCTGCTGGTTGACGGAGTCAAATACCTGGTCCCGGATTGCACCGTGGCGCAGCAGTTTGGCCAGAGCTGCGATCTCGCGACCGTTCTGACCGATTCTCAACTTGGGGTGTTTGTCGATGGCGGAACACTCTCACGCCTGGTGCAGAACACCGATGGGGTGAGGTACTGGATTGAAGGAGCCACCAAGCGCGCTGTGGTTGATGATTTGGCACTGCTATCGGTTGGCGCCGAGTCTTTGCCGGTCAGCAAACTGGCGGTCGACCAAATCACCAATTTGAATGCAGGAACAGCTTTGGCGTCAGAGCTAACTCTGTTTGGAATCTCTAACTCAGCAGATGTTGCACTGGCGTCCGGAGGGAAAACCTACCGTTTCAGCGCGTCACTTAATTCTGCAATTGGGCTAAGCAAATGGTTCAAGAAGTCACCGGTAACCATTGCGGAGTCCGCCATCGCGGGAACCCTGGACCCCGTGACTATTCGAGGCCTGGTCCAGGCCTCCAACGGTGCGGGGTATGCACTGACCCCGGAGGGCAAATTACCGCTGAGTGATCCGGCAAGCTGGTCCGATGAGGTTGCCAGTCTCCCTCAAGCTGTTCTAGACGCGATCCCAAACGTCGAGGGTCAGCTCGCTAGCCCCGCCGTGGTCACCAGCAAGGGAAACAAGCTCTCCTACTTCGTTCAAGGTGGTGAGCGCAGGATCATTACGTCTGCGGCCATGGCAGAGCGTTTCTTGAGTCTGATCGATCAGCCCAAGACCATCACGCTGCCGCAGTCCGCCATCAACCAGGTGCCCAGTGTTGGCAACGGATATGCCCCTGGAGCGCTAGTCAAGGCCAATGGCCTCTCAACCATTTACCTGGTTGATGACCTAAACCGAAAGGTAAAACTTGCCTCAGCCGATCAGGCGGCAAATGTTTCGGATTCAAAGATCTTCAGTTTTGACAAAGCCGAGCTGGCGAAACTGGAAACTCGAACCGGATTTACCTCTGCCAAGGTTCAGTGTGGCGGGGGAGACTACCTAATTGACAAGGGAATCCTGTATCCCATCACCGCTGAAGCAGCGCTGGAATATCCTGGCAAGTCTTTTGCTCTAGCCACCTCTACCTGCGCAGCCATGAAGGTCGCCTCAAAGCCGGTCGGTCAATTTGTTCGTGATGCCAAAGGCGTTATCTATTTGGTTGCTGATGGAAAGCGTTCCCGGGTCACCTCCTGGGCTCACTTCGCAACGCTAAAGGGTGAAGGCCCAGGCTACATCCAGGCCAGCAACTACTTTGTCTCTAAAATTCCACTCGCCGGCAAGGCTCCAGCCACTGTCCAGCTGGCTGATTTTGATAACCCACCAACCGGGGGTTTTGACGACTTTACCTTCATCGGTCAGGTTCCTGAGATTGTGGTGCCAACCCCAACCCCAACCCCAACACCAAAGCCAACGGTAACGCCAGCACCGACCCCGACTGCCTCGCCTTCACTGCCGACCACCTACACGGTCAAGTCCGGTGACACCCTGAATGCCATCGCGAAGAAGTTTGGGATATCAGCAACCCTGCTGCAGAGCTTCAATAAGATCTCGGATCCTCGTCTTCTCAAGGTTGGCCAGGTATTGAAGATTCCTTCGGCTACTTCGGCGAGTGCAACTGTTTCACCGACGCCAACTCCCACACCCACACCGACTCCAACCCCCTCGCCAACCCCTGCCCCGACGGCGAGCGTGAAAACCTACACGGTTCAATCCGGTGACACGTTGTGGGGTATCGCGCGAAAGTTTGGTGTCAGTTCAACTGCATTGGCGGAGCTCAATGGCATAAACAACGCCAACTACATTCGAGTTGGCCAGGTCCTGAAGATCCCTAGCTAGCGTCCCAAGCAGACTGAACAATTTCCTCGAGTCCAAATTTGGTTGTGAATCCCAGAGTCTGCTCGATGCGCGTGACGTTAGCCACCAGCCTTGGCGGGTCTCCCGCGCGACGGCCCTGAACATCCCATGCAAAGTTTTCCCCGCTGGCCTTCCGGAGAGCTTGCAGAACCTCAAACACGGAGGCTCCATTTCCGGTCCCGACATTGAAGGTGTCAAAGGGACGCTGCTCTTGGTCTAGGTAGGCGACGGCGCGAATGTGTGCCTCGGCTAGATCCGCTACGTGGACATAGTCTCGTATGCAGCTGCCGTCTGGAGTTTCGTAATCAGCACCAAACACTTTGGGTGCCTCAGAGTTCTTCAAAGCCCTTATGGCAATTGGAATCAAGTTCAGTGCTGCAGTGTCATTTAGCTCTTTGGTTGCGGTGCCGGCAACGTTGAAGTAGCGCAGGTTGACACCCTTGAGTCCCCAGACCTGGGCATTTTTGACCATCCACTCTCCGATGAGTTTGGTCTGACCGTAGGGGTTAATCGGTTTTGGAGACTCGTCTTCGGAAACACTCTCCACATCCGGCATACCGTAGGTTGCGGCAGAGGATGAGAAAACCAAAGACTTCAAGTTAGTTGCCCGCATGGCGAGTAACAAATTTCCAAGGCCGCCGAGATTATCCAGGAAGTAGCCCTCTGGCTGCTGCACCGATTCCCCCACCTGCTTGCGGGCTGCAAGGTGGATTACGGCATCAAAATTTTCACTCTTCATCAGGCTTATCAGCTCGCCCTGCGCCCCTGGAGAGGCCAGATCAAGTTCAATCAGCGGGCAGTTGATCCGATTGGAGACCCCGGTTGACAGGTTATCGATGGCTACTGTGCTGTGGCCGGCTGCTTGCGCTGCCCTGATGACGTGAGAGCCGATGTAGCCTGCGCCGCCCGTAACCAAAAGTTTCATGTGTTAAGGCTACCTTGAAGGTTTATTAACAATTTGACTCAGCGGTAAAAACTCGGACTTGACACGGGCATAATTACAACGCTGTAATTACAGCAATGAGTTTCACAAGATAAGGGGTCCAAGGCATGGAACAACGCAGTCAGGTGCCTGCCAACTGGTTCGTAGATGTGCTCAAGCTGGGGGTAGCTGGAGCTTATTCAGAAGGTGAGTCGGACCCCCTAGCTTGGCAAGAGGATGCACTTTGCTCCCAGACCGACCCCGAGGCATTTTTCCCTGAAAAGGGTGGCTCCACCCGAGACGCCAAGCGAATTTGCGCTCAGTGCACCGTGAAGAGTGAGTGCCTGGAGTACGCGCTCAAGAACGATGAGCGCTTTGGGATTTGGGGTGGCCTGAGCGAGCGCGAGCGTCGCCGTCTGCGCAGGCGCGCTTAGTCCACCGTGGCCTCGCTCTCAGTAGCGGCCATCGTCGTTTCCCACGGCAAAGCCGAGTATCTAGCTCAATCGCTTGAGGCTCTTGCTGTTCAAACCCACCCACTCGAGCAGGTGGTCGTTGTCGAAACCGCAGCCGATGCCGAATGCCTCGAGCTGGCTAGTTCATTTGGATTTTCTGCCATTTCTCCCGGTGATTTACGTTTGGGAGAGGCAATCAACTCCGGCATCGCTAGTTTGAGAAGCACGCCGGGTTGGATTTGGATCATTCATGACGACGCAATTGCCGAACCCGACGCCCTCACCAATTTGGCCAGAGCCGCTGAGGTCTCGCCCTCCGTTGCGCTGATTGGACCAAAGCTTCTCGAACTTGATAATCCGATTCAAATCCAACAGATGGGGCTAACCGCCACAAAGACCGGAAAGCCATTTCTGCTGGTCCAAAAGGAATACGACCAGGGTCAGCATGATCGCGCTGGTGACACCCTGTCTGTTTCAACCGCTGGGATGTTGGTTTCGCTCGGGGTGTGGCAACAACTCGGAGGGCTGGATGATGACAGTCCGGTGCTGGCTCAAGACCTGGAGCTCGGTCTACGAGCAAGGGCTGCTGGGTATCGGGTTATCGTTGAGGCAACAGCGAGAGTCAAACACGCGGGACTAAGTCTTAGGGGAAAACGCCCCAGGAGGTGGCTTGGTGGCTCTGTCCAGCAGGCGCTCTCCAAGGCTCACATCCACACCGCTTTACTGCTGCTTCCCACTTGGCTATTGGCTCCCCTGATCCTGTTTATGCCGGCTCTGGTTGTGGCCTCGGCTCCCGTGCACATCTTGAGAAAGCAACCCGGTCGCATTCTTGGGCAGCTGTTGGGGTGGCTCTGGACTTGGGGCACTTTGCCTGCTCGTCTTCAGGCCAGATCTCGCTTCAAAAAAGACGGCGATACCAAATCACTGCGGAGCCTGATGGCCACCCCCAAGCAGATTCGCTCTAGAAGGCGAGCGAGCCTGGAGTTTGAATCCCCGGAAGCCAATGAATCTTTGCCAGGGCTATTCAGAAGCGGTGCAATCTGGTGGGCATTGGTCCCGCTGCTGCTCTCCTACAGATTCTTTCCCTCCGGCACACTCGTGTCCGGTGGGTACCCTGCAATGGGTCAGGACCTAGCCTCGGTCTATGACGCAGTCTCGCTTTCCAAATTACCCGCTCTGGACGGGCTGGAGTTCCCTTCTGACCCAGCGGCATGGTTCGCACTTTTCATGGCTGCGCTGTCTCCCGCGAATCCGTCATTGGGTTTCGCCTGGGCTGTTTTCCTAGCCTTGCCGATTGCTTTTCTTGGCGCTTGGCAATTCGGAAAACTGTTCATCGCTAAGCCCTGGGTAATCTCACTGATTGCCCTTGGTTACTCGCTAAGCCCGCAGCTCTTAGCACTTCAGCAGCAGTTCCTTTACCTTGAGCTTCTCGCTTCGGCGATAGTGCCTTGGGTGCTTTATTTTCAGGCTCAGGTGGCCACATCGTTTTCTGCCGCTCGAGCTTGGCGCTGGCTTGGGTTGGCGGGACTTTCGGCTGCTGTGCTCTACACCCTGTCTCCTGTGAGTTTTGGTTTTGCGGTCCTAACCTCACTGCTCTTCGGCCTTGCGCACCCCAGGCGCTTGGGTATTTTGATTTGGATGGCTCTACCTGGGCTTGCCCTTGGTTGGCCATGGGCATTGCACGCAGTTGAGGTTGGAGACCTAAGCCTGTTAGCTGAGTCATCAGTCTTTAGCTCAGGTGGGGCCAGCGATGTTTTGACCGACGCGATTGTGCTGGGACTGCTGCTGATCCCAGCAGCTTTGTCTTGGATAAAGGCCCCCATCCGAAAGGCTTTGCCCCTCTGGGTAGCGATTTTGGCGGCACTGGCAATTGGGCTGATTCCAATGGCTCAAGTGACTGAGCTATCAATGATTCTTTCGCTTCTGCCACTTCTGGTCTTGGCTGGAATGGCGCTTTCAGCGATTGGTAGCAGAGCAGCTGGCGCCATCGCAGGCAGCATTTTGGCCGTGGGGGTCGGATCCAGCGCGGTTCTATTCTCGATTTCGAATCCTGCCAGCGTTGAATTTTCGGCAGAGCGTTTGCTGCCAGCTTTGGTAACAGCTGCAAGTAATCAAGACCCGAACATTCGTACCCTGGTGATTGACTCCTCAGACGGGTTGAGTGCGGCTTACGTGTGGGGAGCGGGCGAGACTTTTGAGCGCAGTTCGCTCTTGGCAAGAAATCACCAGGGCTCCACCCAGTTTCGGCAACGAATTGCCGACGCAACGGCCAATTTGGTAGCCGGCAACCAAAGTGGCTTTGAGAACGCCTTGAGCGGCCTTCGAATCGATTTTGTTTTACTGCAGGGTGAGCAACCAGAGCTAAAGGTCGCAATCGATTCAATTAGCTCCTTGCAGCCAGCAGGAGAATCAAATTTCGGGTCGCTGTGGAAGGTTGAAAATTCTTTCCAGGGCGATACCCCTAGCATCGAAACTTACGAACATAAGAATCTGCAATTGGCAACTCTCGCTGTCTTTGCGCTCCTAGCCGTTCCAACTCCGGCTGCGATCAGGGGATCTCGTAGGGTCAGAAAGGCGAAGAAATGAGCCTCTCCCTAAGGATTACAGCATTGGTGATTTCAGCTGCATCCGCGGTTGCCCTGGGTTATCTCAACTATCAAAATCCTGCGCTGGAGAGGCAATTGCAGGGCGAAGTGATTTTGAGTGCCAGCACTACACCACTGCCTCTTGCTGTTTACTGCCCTGGGCCGCTTGCGGAGCTCGGGGGTAAAGATGGCACTGAGCTAGGGAATCTTGCGCTAATTGGCAAAGCAAAAGTTTGGGGCGCAGGCGCCCAGTTCCCCGAGGCGGTGCCAGTAGAGATTGAACTGGGCCTTCCTCTAAATCTAAGCTCCACGGACCAAACGACTTTGGCCCTGAGTGTTTTGCAGACCCAATCCGTAACTAGGCCGAGGATGACTGGCCTTAGTTCCGCCTATTGCAGTCAGCCTCAGACCAGCGGTTACTTTGCCAACGGCATGGCCTCGCTCGGTCGAGAGTCAATTCTTCACCTGGCAAATCCTGGCAGCTCCGAAGTGCAAATAACCCTGTCGATATTCCTTCCATCCGAGACTAGGTCGCAGATTGTCACTTTGGCACCGGGCGAGGACTCACAAATTTCTTTGGCGGCGCTAGCGGATGCGGAACCCAATTTTGGTCTGGGCTTCCTGACCAACGGACCGGGCATTTCGGCTTACTTGCAGAACCGGACGTCCAGCGGCCTAAATGCCACCGGAGTCGAGTTGGTAGCCCCCACCGCTGTTGCCTCCAGCCTTTTCATACCGGGCTTTAGGGTGTTTGAAAACCAATTTGAGAAACCTCAGCTTTCAGTTCTCAATCCCGGCTCAGAAGATGCCACCGCTCGGGTTATTTTTCACGGAGTTGGCAACAGCTCGGATGTCCTTGAACTGCAACTGCCTGCTGGTCAGTTGACCAATTTGGAATTAGACCTTGTTGCGGGCGAATACTTCGTCGAGTTGAGCGCCGATGCCGAAATTGCCGCCTCGATATGGTCTCAACTTTTGGCCCAGCGCTTGGACTTCGCCTGGCTCAACCCGATGAGTGAATTTACTGATGCCATTCTTCTTGCAGTGCCGGAGCTAGAGACCGATTTGATTCTTGCAAACACAAATCTTGATCCGATAAACCTTTCGGTTTTGAATTCCGGGCAGTATCAAAGCGTGACGGTGCCTGCACTGTCCAACGCTCGAGTTTCTGTATTGCCCGGTGAGGTTCTAATCCAGGGCGAGGGGGCATTTTCGGCGACTCTGCAACTGGTTTCTGACCGGGGCTTTACTGTGTTGGCGCCAGCAGAAAACCTTAACCTGGGTTCAAATTTGGAGATTGCAGTTCGCTAGTGCGGGTGGAGCAGGTCCCAGGGGTCCTTATCAATTAGGTGAGCTGCTGCAGAGAACACCGCGTGTTCAATGTGCATGCGTGGATCTGGAAGGCGCTGCTTGCCAAATCTTTCAATAGGAATTCGGTAGAGCGTGATGGTCATGGAGGCTTTCTTGGCGCTCCAGCGCTTCACCGGTTCACCCTCGATAATCGCGGGCACGTCCTGGATCTGCCAGTTGAGTTTTTCAAAATCCTGCGGATAGGTTTCCCTCAGGTACTCGCAGGTGTCAGAAACCACGCTTTCGAAAAAGCCCTGTCGAGCTAGGCCGTGGTGAAACAGCTTGCTGGGGATGGGCCTTCGAAGGCCACGACCGTGGCGGTCGCGATGTGCTGCTGAGAAGGAACCCATGTGGTCATTGTATTCTTGGCAGGCTAAAGCAAACTCAGGGGCTGGATTCAGTGATCAAATTTGAAGATTTCGTCAAGAGCTACGACGTCCGTGGACTCGTCGGAAGCCAGCTAACTCCCGAGGTGATTCGAGCTTTTGGGGCCGCCTTTTGCGATGTGCTTGAGCTCGAGGGCAAAGAATTTGTAATTGGCCACGACATGCGGGAAAGCTCAGAGAGTTTCGCCGAGGCCTTTGCCGAGGGAGCAGGCCTTCGCGGTGCCAACGCCCTGATGATGGGCCTGTGCTCCACGGACATGACCTACTTTGCATCGGGCAAGCTAGACGTTGCCTCAGTGATGTTCACTGCGAGTCACAACCCTGCCAGCTACAACGGCATGAAGTTTTCGCGAGCTGGAGCAAAGGGCATTGGTCTTGATTCCGGACTGGCCCAAATTAGAGATGCGGCCAAGGAGTATTTCGCCGATGGCATTCAAGCGGTTGAAAACCGTGGCTTCTCGAAGGCACTTAACCTGACCGTGGAGTATGTCAGCTACCTGAGATCCCTGGTTGACCTAAGCCAGACCAGACGGTTGAAAATTGTGGTCGATGCTGCCAATGGCATGGGCGGATTTACCGTTCCCTTGGTGCTGCAGGATGCTGCGGGACTTGAGGCGCTAAACCTGGCGATCGTTCCGCTCTATTTTGAACTTGACGGAAGTTTTCCAAACCATGAGGCCAATCCGCTTCAGGTCGAAAACCTCAGAGACCTCCAGCAGGCGGTTGTTCAGCACGGTGCGGACTTGGGGCTGGCTTTTGACGGAGATGCCGATCGCTGCTTTGCGGTAGATGAAAAAGGTGGGCTGGTCAGCCCATCCGCACTCTCTGCCATTGTTTCGGTCCGTGAGATCGACCGGGTGAGGGCGCTAGGGGAAACCGACATAACGGTGCTTCACAACCTGCTCACCTCGAGAGTCGTTGAGGAGCGCATCGCGGCCGCTGGGGCGAAGCCGGTTCGGACCAAGGTTGGACACTCCCTGATCAAAGAGCAGATGGCAGCAACCGGTGCGGTTTTTGGCGGAGAGCACTCTGCCCACTATTACTTCCGCGACTTCTGGGGTGCCGACAACGGCATGCTGGCGGCGCTTCACCTGATCAGTGAACTAGGCGCATTCGACGGAGCCATGAGTGAGCTTTCCGCCGCTTTCACGCCCTATTTTTCCTCCGGGGAGATCAACTCAACCGTCTCGGATGTTCCCGCTGCGCTGGAGCGCCTTCGCAGAGCGTTCCCTGAGTGCAGCATCGAGGAATACGACGGGCTGACTTTTAGTTCGACTACTGAAGATTCTTGGTTCTGGTTCAATGTCCGCTCGTCAAACACTGAACCATTGCTTAGACTTAACGCAGAATCCAACCACGAGGCCTTGATGGTTGAGATTCGGGATAAAGCAATCCAAATAATTCGAAACTGATAGGTTTCGCGAACGAAAGGCCTCGATCGATGTCTCAAACTCTGACTCAAATTGACTTTAAAGTTGCCGATTTGGCACTGGCTGAATCTGGCCGTCACCAGATTCGCCTGGCCGAGGCTGAGATGCCCGGCCTGATGGCACTTCGCGAGGAATTCGGTCCTCGACAGCCTCTCAAGGGCGCTCGCATCGCCGGCTCACTCCACATGACCGTTCAGACCGCGGTTCTGATTGAGACGCTGCGCGCGCTGGGAGCTTCGGTCCGCTGGGCAAGCTGCAACATCTACTCGACCCAGGACGAGGCAGCCGCGGCCGTTGTGGTTGGTTCGGGAACTGCCGAGAACCCACAGGGCACTCCAGTCTTTGCTTGGAAGGGCGAGACTCTGGAGGAGTATTGGTGGTGCACCGAGAAGATTTTTGACTTTTCTTCCGAAGGGTTCGACGGCCCAAATCTGATTTTGGATGACGGCGGCGATGCCACCATGCTGGTCCACAAGGGCGTCGAGTTTGAGGCGGCAGGCTCTGTTCCTCCGGCTGGGGCCGATGACTCCGAGGAGTACCGCATTGTGCTGGAGACCCTGCGCGAGTCCCTGAAGCGCGACTCGAGCTACTTCACCCGCGTTGCCCCTGAGATCAAGGGCGTCTCCGAGGAAACCACCACAGGAGTGCACCGCCTCTACGACTTTGCAAAAACCGGGAAGCTGCTGTTCCCAGCCATCAACGTAAACGATGCGGTTACCAAGTCGAAGTTCGACAACAAGTACGGAATCCGCCACTCGCTTCCAGATGGCCTGAACCGAGCCACCGACGTCCTAATGGGCGGAAAGGTCTGCTTCGTTGCCGGCTACGGTGATGTTGGTAAGGGTTGCGCCGAGGCGCTTCGCGGTCAGGGCGCTCGCGTCATTGTCTCCGAGATTGACCCAATTTGTGCACTTCAGGCTGCGATGGATGGCTTCCAGGTAACCACCCTGGAGTCTGTAATCTCTGAGATCGACATCTTCGTGACCTCAACCGGCAACGAGAACATCATTCGCCCCGAGCACGTGCTTCAGATGAAGAACCTCGCGATTCTGGCCAACGTTGGTCACTTCGACAACGAGATCGACATGGCTGGCATCGCTCGCATCGAAGGCATCGAGAAGATCGAGATCAAGCCTCAGGTTCACGAGTGGCGCCTGCCAAACGGCCGAGCCGTGCTGATCCTGTCTGAAGGTCGCCTGATGAACCTCGGTAACGCGACTGGTCACCCATCCTTTGTAATGTCAACCTCCTTCTCCAACCAGGTGCTCGCACAGATCGAGCTGTTCACGAACGTGGAGCACTACCCGCTGGGAGTTCACATCATGCCCAAGGAGCTTGACGAGAAGGTGGCGCTGCTACACCTTGACGCACTCGGGGTAAAGCTGACTAAACTCTCAGAGCGTCAGGCACGCTACATTGGAGTGCAGGTAGAAGGCCCATACAAGGTCGATCACTACCGATACTAGGGAGAGGATCCGCAGTGTCACACAAGATTCTTGTTGTAGATGACGATGATGCACTGCGGGAGATGGTTGGGCTGGTGCTCTCAGGCGCCGGATACGACCCGGTCTTTGCCGCCGATGGCCTGAGTGCCGTAGAGGTCTTCAAGTCCTCTGAGCCCGAGTTGGTTTTGCTTGACATCATGCTTCCTGGGCAATCCGGCATTGAAGTTTGCCGGCAGATTCGCGCCTTGAGCGGCGTCCCGATCATTATGTTGACCGCCAAGAGCGACACCGAAGATGTTGTGGTTGGGCTTGAGGCCGGAGCGGATGATTACGTGGTCAAGCCGCACAATGGTGCCGAACTGGTCGCTCGCGTGAAAGCCAGGCTGCGCCCATTGGGTGGGGACGGTGGAATCATCTCCGTTGGATCGCTCACCATGGATCCCAGGACCTTCGAGGTAAAGCGGGCTGACACGGCACTCTCCCTGACCCCGCTGGAATTCAAGCTGCTGCACACTCTCGCCTCCAAGCCCAACCAGGTTTTCTCCAGGGAGATGCTTCTGGAGCAGGTTTGGGGATATCAGTACAAGGCAGACACTCGACTGGTGAACGTTCACGTCCAGAGACTTCGCTCGAAGGTTGAAGAAGATCCGGAGAACCCAAAGATTGTTATGACAGTCCGCGGTCACGGTTACCGGGCGGGTTCTGACTCTCTGTGATTAACCTGCTGCGGCGGTCGGTGACGGCTAGGACCGTATTTGCCACCGTTTCACTAAGTGCCATTTCTTTGGCGGCCCTCGGCGGCTTCCTGTCGTTTTCCCTCGCCAATAACTTCTACCAAAACCGCTTGGCTCAGGTGCTGAGCGAGACAGAACGTGCGGTCGGTTCAGTTCAGGGCACTATCGCAGCCGCCTCACTCACTGACGAGACAGCGCTTCAGACTCTCATCAACTCGGTAGTTCCATCATTGGAAATTTCCGGAGGTTCGGGATCTCGCCAAGTTGCACTGCTTCGAAGCCCAGGCCAGCCTCAGCTGCAGCTTTTCCAGTCACCAATTTCTGCGGATTTAGATCTGGCAACCATCCCCTCAGAACTTCGCGAGGCCGTGAGGGAATCGAGTGGAATCCTGACCTATACCCCGGTTTCGCTGGTTAGAGACAGTCAAGTGGTGCCGGGTATCACAGTTGGTGCCCCGCTGACCCTGCCGCTAGCTGGATCCTTTGAGCTTTACCTGGTCTTCGACCTAGCTCCCGAGCAGCAGGCGCTAATGACGGTTCAAAATGCCCTGGCATTGGGAGGGGTAATCCTGTTGCTGGCAATTTCCCTGGTGAGCTACTTCGTCACCAGGACCGTCGTTAAGCCTGTGGAGCAGGCCGCCTCTGCCGCGGAGGCGCTTGCCGAGGGCAAGCTGGATGTTCGCCTCGGTGAAAAGGGCAGTGACGTTATTGCCGTGCTGGCCAGGTCCTTCAACAAGATGGCCAATAACCTGCAGCAGCAGATTCAGCAGTTGGACTCGCTGTCCCGAATGCAGCGCCGCTTTGTCTCTGACGTCTCGCATGAGCTTCGAACCCCGATGACCACCATCAAACTGGCCGGCGAGGTTATCTTTGGAAACCGAGAAAAGCTTGACCCTGCCCTCTCGCGCTCCGCGGAGCTGATGCAGAACCAGATTGAGAGATTTGAGCGGTTACTGGCGGACCTGCTGGAAATCTCTCGCTATGACGCCGGTGCGGTAACCCCTGACATGGAGCTGCAAGATCTCAATGCCGTGGTTGGAGCTGCCATTGCAAGCATCGAGCCTCTGGCCAATAGCAAGCAGACAGAGATTGTCGTCAAGCTTCCCGGAAAACCGGTGCAGGCTGAGTTTGATGCCAAACGGATTGAGCGGTTGCTGCGCAATTTGCTCTCGAATGCTGTGGAACACGGCGAGGGCAAACCAATCGTGGTTGAAGTTGGGGAGAACAATCAGGCGGTCGCGGTTTGCGTCTCCGACCGGGGAGTCGGAATGACCAAGCAGCAATTGGAACGAATCTTTGATCGGTTCTGGCGAGCCGATCCTGCCCGCCAGCGCAGCGTGGGGGGAACGGGGCTCGGACTTGCAATTAGCAAGGAAGACGCCATTCTCCATCGCGGCTGGCTTCAGGTTTGGTCCAAACCCCAGCGCGGTTCATCATTTAGGCTCACGCTTCCCCGCCGAACCGACTCGGTGATTGCCAATTCCCCACTGCCACTACCACCAAGAACCATGGAGCTGTGATGAAAAAACTCCTCGCAGTCACACTCTTACTTTTTCTCACCGGCTGCGCGTCTCTTCCGACTCGGATTGACATCAAGAGCGGCCCAGAGCTGGTTGAGTCAGACCAGGTTGATTTGAGCTACTACACTCCGGCAGGGCCAATCGCCGGTGACTCAGCCCAGGGAATCGTCTCTGGCTTTCTAGCCGCCGGCACGGGGCCGCAAAACGATTACGCGGTGGCTCGCGAATTTCTGACCGACTCATTCGCGCAGCGCTGGAGTCCGGACTCTGGCGTAATAGTTCGTACCGGAGCTCCAGTTTTTGAGTCCGCAGGGAACACGCTGCAAATTGTAGAGATTGGTATCGCCGCTCGAATCGATGAACACGGGCGATACAACGATTCGGAGCTGGGAGAAAAAACCTCTCTTCGTTTCCAGTTGGTTCTGGAAGGGGGAGAGTGGCGCATCGCGTCAGCCCCAAACCTCACGGTGGTAACTCCGCCGGTTTTTGCCGTTGTATTCAACGCCTTCCCGATCTACTTTTTGGATGCCTCGAGGTCCCAGCTGGTGCCAGACCTGCGCTGGTTCCCCACCCGAGCATCAACCGGAACCAGGCTGGTGAACGCGCTTTTGGCAGGGCCCTCGAAGTGGCTCGGAGAGGCTGTCACCACGGCGGTTCCCCCTGCAACCCGGTTGACCATCGAGGCTGTAAACGTGCAGCAGGGAATTGCGCTGGTGGACTTTGACGGCACCGCCCTTGAAGCGGATCCACTCGAGAGGCGATTGATGCTCTCTCAGCTCAGGGCAACACTTCTGCAGCTCTCCGGAGTTTCCGATGTGGCAGTTTCGATTAACAACTCAGCCCAGGAGATTATCCCCGCAGATCTGCAGAGCACGAATCCCGGAGGTTTGGTTTACTTCGAATCTGAAAATGGCATTTTCCAGGTCAACGGAACCTCCAGCACCCCGCTGAGCGGCACCACAAACTTGCTTGCAAGCGAGGGGGCATATGACTTTGCGGTTGAGGAGGGTGGCGAGTCAGTTGCCATCGCGACGGACCAGGGTGTTTATCTCAGCCAAACTACCGGGCTCTCCAATCGCTCGGTATTGATTTCAGATCAAACCGACCTAGCATCCCTATTTTTTGACAGCTGGGGATACCTGTGGCTGGTTCCAGCTGCTGCGAATAAAGCCATTGAGGTAATCGGGCCTGATCGCTCTGTTCGGCAATTTGAAGATGGCGCAACCGATCAAAGAATCAGCTACAGCTTGAGCCCAGAGGGAATTCGACTAGCCACTTTGATTACCGGTGACGCCGGTCCGGAGGTGAGCGTCCATGGCCTTCTGCGCGACAGCAGAGGTTGGCCCGTGAGCACTCTGGGCTCCCTGAGGGTCCGCAACGTTCTCGGGGAAGCAATAGACGTAACTTGGCAGCAAAACTCCACGCTTCGGGTTTTGGAGCGCACCACTTCGGGCCTAACCGCAGTGAGCGACTACCCGGTCACGGGACCTCGCTCACAGCTGTCTATGCCTCCAACGGCAGGAACCACCTTGGCAACTGGACCCTCCGGTCTATCCACCTATCTGCTCTCTGAGGTGGGTGAAATCTGGGTCCTAAATGGCAGTGCGTGGCGGAGGTTGGGAACCAATGCCACCGCGCTTTCCACGGACGGCTAACGGCTTAGTTATCCCCAGGTTGCAGCTTTCAGAGTCGACTGATTGTCAGTCGATGAAATGCTCTCGCGATGCAAAAACTTCTGAATTGGCTATTTCCAACCCAATGCGTGGCTTGCGGCCAGGGGAGAGACCCAGTTTGCTCAGGGTGTAAACCGGTCTTTGCACCAAGTCATTTTGTTCGCGGAGAGCAGCAGCTAACTGCCCTGACGGAATTTGAGGGAAGTTTCAAAAACCTACTTGAGGGCTACAAGGACAAAAATCTGGTTTCCCTCAAGCCGCCGCTCGTTGAGCTCTTAAGACTGCAACTTGCACGGGCTGAGACACCAAGGTTTGACTTGGTGATGGTGCCACCGAGAAACTCCAAAAACTATCGCAAACGCGGGTTTGACCCTGCCCTTGAGATCGCAAGGGGAGGTTGTGGTCGCAACATCGTCAGGTCGTTTCGGGCAACCAGAAAACTGCAGGATCAGCGGACTTTGAGTGCCAGGCGGCGAATCGAGAATGTTGCTATGTCGTTTTATGCCGGGGACCTCAGTGGACGACGGGTGCTGCTGTTTGACGACGTTTGTACGACCGGTGCAACCATGCTGGAGATGGCAAGGGCATCCCGAGCTTCCGGTGCTCAGGTGGCAGCAAGCTGGGTGTTGGCTCAAAGAATTTAGAAAATGCTGCGCACTCGTCGGTGAATCGGCGTATCGTGAATTCGTAAGCAGCGTTGCTTTACACAGGAGGTAAAAATGGAACTAAAAATTACAGCCAAAAACCTCAATGTCTCGGATCGATTTCGAGATTATGTCTCTGAAAAAGCCGGCAAGGTTGAGCATTACTCCCACCGCCCGCAGGAGCTAAACATCAAGGTGACCCGTCATGATCACTCCAAGCATGCCGGTGTTGAGGACCAGGTAGAGATTACGGTTTACGAGCCGGGCCACGTGGTTCGTGCAGAGGCCAGGGCCAGTGACAAATTTGCCGCTTTTGATATCGCATTTGGGAAGCTGGTTGAGCGTTTGAGGCGCTACGCCGACAAGCACAAGGTGCACCGCGGAGGCGGCCACAAAAACCCCTCGGCCCAGGAGTTGGCTGCTACGGATTTTGCGTCCCTGGACATCAGGCCAGCCGACCATGACCTAATCACTGGAGCAAACCTTGAGGCAGAAGCTCAGGAGTCAGTTGACTACGGCCTATCTCCGGTGGTGATCAAATCCAAGGAATTTGCTAAGACTCCTATGACCAAGGACGAAGCCATTGGTCACATGGAATTGGTTGGTCACGATTTCTATCTATTTCACGATTCAGAATCGGATAAACCGGCGGTGGTTTACCGCCGAAAGGGATGGAGCTACGGGGTCATCTCACTCGTCTAGCCTTTAGGTTCGGCAGCTAGAATGGCTCCCGAACCCAAGGAGTTTCTATTGGCATCGTTGATTGACAAACTGCTTCGCGCCGGTGAGGGCAAGCTACTAAAAAAGCTGCACGCCATTGCCGATCAGGTAAATGCCCTCGAGCCGGAATTCCAGTCTCTCAGCGATGCTGAGCTGCACGACGAAACCAAGGCGCTGCGCCTTCGTTACGCCGAGGGTGAATCGCTGGATGATCTTCTTCCCGAGGCCTTTGCCGCGGTCCGCGAAGCTTCGGTTCGAACCCTGGGAATGCGCCACTTTGATGTGCAGCTGATGGGTGGAGCAGCGCTGCACCTGGGCAATATTTCCGAGATGAAGACCGGTGAGGGTAAGACTCTGGTTGCCACCCTTGCCGCCTACCTCAACGCCATCCCGGGACGAGGCGTCCACGTTGTCACAGTCAATGACTTCCTTGCCGGTTACCAGTCTGAACTTATGGGACGAATCTTCCGTGCCCTGGGCATGACCACAGGCTGCATCCTGGGTGGTCAGGACCCAGCGGTCCGCCGTGAGATGTACAACTGCGACATCACGTACGGAACCAACAACGAGTTTGGCTTTGACTACCTCAGGGACAACATGGCTTTGAATCGAGCCGATTTGGTTCAGCGCGGCCATTTTTTCGCGATCGTGGATGAGGTTGACTCAATCCTGATTGATGAGGCGAGAACCCCGCTCATCATCTCTGGTCCCGCTGCCGCAGACGTTAATCGCTGGTTTGGCGTTTTTGCCAAATTGGCTCAGAACCTGCAGGTTGACGTGGACTATGAGGTCGATGAGAAAAAGCGCACCGTCGGTGTTATGGAGTCCGGAATCGACAAGGTCGAGGACTACCTGGGCATTTCAAATCTGTACGAGACCGCAAATACGCCTCTGATCTCTTTCTTGAACAACTCGATCCGAGCCAAGGAGCTGTTCCGCAAGGACCGCGACTACGTAGTGGTAAACGGTGAAGTTCAGATTGTTGACGAGCACACCGGTCGCTTGCTCCCGGGCCGCCGTTACAACGAGGGAATGCACCAGGCAATTGAAGCCAAAGAGGGTGTGGCGATCAAGGCTGAGAACCAGACCTTGGCGACCGTAACCCTGCAGAACTACTTCCGCCTCTACGAGAAGCTTTCGGGAATGACCGGAACCGCAGAGACCGAAGCGGCCGAATTCATGTCCACCTACCGACTGGGTGTGGTTCCAATTCCCACCAACAAGCCAATGGTTCGTATCGACCAGGCAGACCTGATTTACAAAAACGAAGAGGTCAAGTTCCACATGGTGGTGCAAGACATCGCCGCCCGTCACGCCACCGGACAGCCGGTTCTGGTTGGAACCACCAGCGTTGAGAAGAGCGAATACCTCTCCAAGCTTTTGGCCAAGGCAGGCATTCGTCACGAGGTCTTGAACGCCAAAAACAACGCTCGCGAAGCAGTGATTGTCGCTCAGGCAGGACGATTTGGTGCGGTAACCGTGGCAACCAACATGGCTGGTCGTGGTACGGACATCATGCTCGGTGGTAACGCCGAATTCCTAGCCGTTCAGGAGATGGGCAAGCTTGGGCTGAGCCCGGAGGAGCAGCCCGAGGAGTACGAGGCAGCCTGGGATGAAGTTTTCGCCAAAGTCAAAGCCGAAGTCGCGGTAGAAGGGGAAAAGGTGCTGGCCGTTGGCGGTTTGTATGTGCTTGGCACTGAGCGTCACGAGTCCAGGCGAATCGACAACCAGTTGCGTGGTCGCTCCGGTCGCCAGGGTGACCCGGGTGAATCGCGCTTCTACCTCTCGCTCACTGATGACTTGATGAGGCTTTTCAACTCGCAAGCGGCTGCAGCGCTGATGAACCGCTCATCGGTTCCAGATGATTCAGCTATCGAATCCAAGTTGGTTTCCAGGGCAATTGCATCGGCCCAGGGTCAGGTTGAGGGTCGTAACGCCGAAATTCGCAAGAACATTCTGAAGTATGACGATGTCATGAACCGTCAGCGCGAGGCTATTTACACCGACCGCCGTCACATCCTGCAGGGTGAGGATATCTCCGGTACCTTCCACGCTTTCTTGGAGGAGACAGTCAAAGACACAGTGGCCAATAATCTTCCGGAGGGCAGCAGCCAGGACTGGGATTTGGAGTCGCTGTGGACGCAGTTGAAGACGATCTACCCAATTGGAATTGAGATTTCCGAAGTGCTGGAGGCAGTCGGTTCTCGAGCCAAGCTGACTCGAAACTGGCTCATCGAGGAAATTCTCTCCGACGCAAAGATCGCTTACCGCAAGCGGACCGAAGAGGTGGGCGAAGAGGTCATGCGTGAGTTGGAGCGCCGCGTGATGCTTTCGGTCATCGACCGCAAGTGGCGCGATCACCTCTACGAGATGGACTATCTCAAAGAGGGCATTGGCCTAAGGGCAATGGCCCAACGTGACCCACTGGTCGAATACCAGCGCGAGGGCTACGGCATGTTCACCGACATGATGGTCGGAATCCGAGAAGAGGCAGTCCAGTTCCTGTTCAACATTGAGTTGAAGCAGGCTGAGCCTCAGGTGGTTGAGGCTCAGCCGCAGCAGCTCACCTACTCGGCCCCAACCGAGCAGGGTGAAGTTGACGTTCACAGGGAAGACTCCGTACCCAAGCAGAACAAGCCCAACAAGGGTGGTCAGGGAAGCGCGTTTTTCAAGAACTAAATCAACACCAGCTCGGTAATGCGAAGTCGATCGTGAATCATCTCGCCCCGAAGTGAGACCGCCTTGGTTGACCCCGAGACTCTGAATAGCACTACGCCTTCGTAGCCTTCGGGATCGCTCAGGAATGTCCTTGACTTGCGCAGCGTGATGTCGGGTCTTGGCCCGGAGCCGCTCAGGGCCCGCTGGCGTGCCTCCTGCTTTGCCTTCTGACAAACCTCGTAGTAAATCTTGTCGGATAGCCATCTCGCCAGCTGCTCTGGTCGGCGCAGGCCAACCAAAATTTCAATGTAGGCCTGAGAGATTTCCGCGAACAGTTTGATCAGCTCAGGATTTTGAACATGTTTGTCTTGGCCCATGGTTTCCTCCTCGTTAGTGCCTTTGGGTTGCTTGAAGTCTCTCCGTAGCGTGGGGCCTGTGGGAAGCCCTTCTTTTGGGGCTGTGGATAACTTCTCAAAATCTGTAAAATTTGGGATAGGGCAACCTCTAAGACCTGTGGATAACCTCAAGCGAAGATCCTGGATTCTTGGCATCTTTCTTCTTCGGAGGTTCAGATGGCAAAAGTATTTAGGCGGGCAGTGCCGCGCTGGTTTCTGCTGACGCTGTTTTTTGGGGTTGGGCTAGTTGGGGTTGGTTACGTCGCCCTGAATCGGCCACTGCCAAGTTATCTAATCGCAAGCTCAAACCTCTCGGCAGGTCAAACTGTTCTAATCTCTGATTTTGAAACGGCCGCACTGGAGCTGGGGGAGGCATCCAAAGCCTACGTGACTCTTGAAAACTTTGAGCCGGGCATGCAGTTGATTGACCCAATACCTGCGGGCGAGCTACTTCCAAAATCCCGACTGACCCCGCAACTCGATCCAAATCTGACAACACTTCGAGTTACACCATCGCTGCCGGTTTCGTTAGCTGTAGTTCCAGGTTCTTACGTCGGAGTCTGGCAGTCCTTTGAAATTGAGGGAGAAATCACGACCTTGCAGCTCGTGGAGCGAGCAAAGGTCACCCAGGTGATTGCACCAGATGGCCTGTTCGCCAACGACACCGCTGAGGTTGAGCTGCTGTTGGATGTTGATTCCGCAACTTTGCTTATGGATGCCATTACTGCCGAGTACGAAATTTACCTGTTGAGGCGGCCATGATCAGCAGGACCGAGGCACCGGAAATTGTTCTGCCTACCTTTGGTCAACCAGTATCAGGTAGGTCAGCTTTTGTGGTTGGGGTCTGGGGATCAGCAGGTTCGGGCAAGACTACGGTGGCATGCAACCTGGCTTTTGAATTGGCTGAACTAGGGACTTCGGTGCTGCTTGTCGATGCCGATGGTCGAAGACCTAGCATCGCTGCGCTGATGAACCTGGTCGAGAGTGGTCCGGGAATCACGGCGGTTACCCGGCTTGGACGACAGGGCAGGCTGGACGAATCCGAATTACGTCGGCTCTGCACAGAAATCCGCTTCGAAAACCACACACTTGACGTTCTTACGGGCTTGAATATCCCAAACCGCTGGCCAGAGTTGGATAAGCCAGGCCTTGAGGCATTGCTCAAGGTGGCGGGAGAAGTTCATGATTTTGTGATTGTTGACCTCAATGATGAGTTAGAGAGCGGATTGATTTCCTCTCGAGCGGAAGGCGAGCGGAATCTCGCCACTAATTTCTTTACAGAGACCGCGGATGTTGTGCTTGGCGTGTTTGCAGCGGACCCAGTGGGGATCAATCGCTTTTTATTTGAGGCTCGTGATGTTGGTTTTGATTACTGGCCGATTGCCAATCGGGTGACACCAACCACAATTGGAAAGCATCCGGAGCGTCAAATTCGAGAGAGTATGGCAAAGCTCGGGAGAATCACGCCGCGAGCTATGCTCCCAGATGATTCAGTTTCCGCCCATTGGTCCCTACTCAATGGCAAGCCGCTGAGATTTATGAGCAAGTCATCCAAGCTAGCTGCAGCGCTGAAACTGCTGGCGCTCGACCTTTTTGACAGCCGGGCCGCAACGCTAAACTCTGGCATGTGAGTGATAAGCCAGCCCTTAGCGAGTGGCTCAGGACGTTGGTGTCCGAGTGGCAGCTGATAGCTGACCTAGCGTTCGGAGATCTGGTGCTTTGGGTGCCCGTCAAAAACTCCTTCCAAGCGGCAGGTCACGCCAGACCGGCGGCTGCGGCCACACTCTTCTACCGCGATATTGCGGGTTCTCCTTCTCGTTTCGATTGGGAGAGCGCAATCTCAGAGGCATTCAACTCTGGACTTCCTTTCATCCCGGAGGGAACCTCACAGTACGAGGGAATTAACACCAGGTTTGCCGCCTACCCGGTGTTTTCTCCAAACCGAAATTCGGATGATTTGCCGCTGGCTGTTATTACGCGCCACACCAACCTTGGAGAATCTCGAGTCCCAAACCGAATCCAGCTGAACTACCTGGCGGTGGCGAACCAGCTCTTGGACATGGTCTCCGCCGGAGAGTTTCCTATTGCTGAGGGGGGCACCTCAACCAAGCGCGGAGCACCGCGCGCCCACGATGGCTTCGTCAGACTCGATCAGAGCGGTCGAGTGGTCTTTGCCAACCCCAACGCTCTCTCACTTTTCAACCGTGCGGGTGTGGATGGTGAACTTGAGGGCAGATTATTTGCCGAGACCGTGAGTGCACTCGGGGCAAACAACTCGCCGCTTGATGAGGGCTTGCCGCTGGTGCTAACCGGCAAGGGCTCCTGGCGAACGGACATGGAGTTTTCCAGGCTCACCATTGCGGTGCGCTCGATTCCGATTCGTGAGGGTGGCAAACGAACCGGCGCGATTGTGCTGTGTCGCGATGTTTCAGAACTGCGTTTCCGCGAGCGTGAGCTGATCACCAAAGACATGACAATCCGAGAGATTCACCACCGAGTCAAGAACAATCTGCAAACCGTGGCATCCCTGCTTCGAATTCAATCCAGACAGTCCGACTCGGTGGAGGTGAAGGAATCACTTGCTCAGGCAATGCGCCGAGTCAGCGCAATCGCTGTGGTGCACGATGTCCTTTCGGAGGGAATTGACCAGAAAACTTCGTTTGATCAAATCTTCAAGAGGATTTTGCTGCTGGTTCCAGAGATTGCCGGATATCACACCACCGTCAAGACTGAATTTGTTGGAAGCTTCGGAGATCTCTCCGCTGAGAGAGCGACCCCGCTGGCGCTAGTGCTAACAGAGGTTGTCGCTAATGCCGTGGAGCACGGCCTGTCAGATAGAAGTGGAACCATCACGGTGGAAGCCAACCGAGAGGGCAAACACCTCGGCATCACGGTGTTCGATGATGGCGTGGGTCTACCCGAAGGAAAAGTTGGTTCAGGCCTGGGCACTCAGATTATTACCACCCTGGTTGAATCCGAGCTCCGCGGCAAAATCCTTTGGACCTCGCCAATTCGCGGGGGTACCAAGGTGAGTATTGACCTTACGGTCTAGTTGATTGTGGCCAGCAATTCTGCCGCAGCAGCCTTAGGTTCTAGTCCGGCAGGGAAAGCTGGCGCGGTTCCAAATAGCGGCCTCGAAGCCAAGCCGGTTTCGGTGTGGCCGAGTACGGAGCTGACTACCTGAACTCCATCGCGGCGCCACTCTCTGGTTACGGCGGTCAAGAAGCCGTGCAGAGCGGCCTTTGATGAGCTGTAGTGAGACATGTTTGGCAGCGGAGTTTGCGCCACGATGCCTGTAACACTGAGCACGAAGGCTTGTTCGCGTCCTGCGAGATTGTCTTTCAGAAGGTTGAGAAGCCTCACCTGTCCCAGGTAGTTGATGCGGTTCATTCGCTCAACCTGGTCATGGCTAGCCTCGGTAGCTGGTCCAAATCCCACTACACCTGCGCTGAGGATCACTCCATCCAGCGGCACCTCGGCATTGAGGTAGTTCGCCAACGTGGTAATTGACTCGTCACTGGTTAGATCGAGCAGTAGTTTCAGGTTTGCGGAGGCAGGAATCCTTTGGGCCGATTCTGCACTGGTTGCCGTGCCGTAGAGGTTTGCCCCAGCTTGGCTGAGCGCTTCGACGAAGTTAGCTCCGAGCACGCCGGAGGCTCCAACAACGAGAATGTTTTTACCTGAAAAGTCCATGCTCCTCTCAACCCTTACCCCGCAGACTGTATTTCTTCGAAACACAGTCAATTTAGTCAGTGGGCAAAAGTAAACTTTCGGTAATCCCCAGGAAAGAGACCCCTTGAAAAAAATTGCAATCACGGCCATCGGCCTACTCCTGCTTGCCGGCTGCAGTTCTGAAGGGACAGTTTCAGCTCCAGCTGCCTGTGAAGGCGTGGAGGTCAAGGTCAACTTCGGAATCCTCAACCAGGATCCGATTAGCAACTGTGTTGAGGTGACCGAATCTGAGATTCTCGCTAGCGACGCACTTGCTGCTTCGGGTATTGAGCTAGAGGGAACCCTCACCTATCCGGACGCAATTGTCTGCCGCGTAAACGGCTTGCCAAGCGCCACTGAGCCAATCGAGGTTGAGGGTCAGGAGCCCCACCTGGAGTCATGCGCTGACATGCCTCCGGCTTTTGCCTACTGGGCACTCTGGGTTGTGAACGATTCTGAAATCGGCTGGGAATACGCCATGGAGGGTGCCAGCACGCTCAAACTGAAACCTGGTCAGTCCATTGGCCTGGCGTTTGCAAGCGGTGAAGAAGCTCCGACCCCCGACAACTAGCGTGGAATATCGGGCGAGGCAAATTCGAATGGCCAGCTTGCTGGCCATCGCGTTTGTTTTCACTCGCCTGGCTTACGCTGTGGTTTTTGGGGGAGCTGGCGGAAGCACCACGCTGGTAAATCTGCCTCAATTTAGACTTCCTGCACCCTTCTCACACATCCAAATCTTCGGCCCGATAGCGCTCGAAGGACTTTATGCCAATCTGCTCTCGGCACTGCCCTTTGCGCTGGCAATTATTGGTTTTGGAGTGTTGGCAAGTTTCCTTCGCCCGGCTAGCTTTTTGTCACTGGCCAATCGCTCGGGGTTTCTAAAAAACCTACTTTCGGCCATTGCTCTTGGCTGGGCCCAGCTGCCGAGTCTTGCCTCCGCTCTGCGCCGGATTGAGTTTGCAAGAAGGCTTCGTGGTGAGAAGCGCCACCGCATGCTCGTTCCGATTCTTGAAACGACGGTTGCCCGTGCTCTGGGCATGGCTACGCGCCTCGCAAGACCCTCAGGAGCTGTTACAGCAGAAGGTCTAAAGGTAAGTGACTTTAGGTCATCACGCCTTGGCAGCGACCCAATCAGCTTTTCGCTTGCTTCCGGAGAGATTATGGTCATTGAGGGCCCAACCGGATCGGGAAAATCCAGCTTGCTGCTCGCCCTGAGCCAAACCGCTGGAGAGATGGGTATGGACTTCTCCGGGGAAATTATTACTCCTGGGCGCCCCAGTTTGGTTCAGCAGCAGCCAAGAGATTCGATCTGGGGTCCAAGGGTCGAGGACGAAGTTTCTCATCCGAGCTTTTCGGCACTGAAGGGAAAAACCCGTTTCTCAGTTGAGAGTCTGAGCGAGGGTGAAGCGGTCCTACTTGCAATTGAAGTCGCTTTTAGGCAGGATCCAAAACTGTTGCTGTTGGATGAGCCAATGGCGGCTCTAGACGAAATTTCTCGCCGCGAGCTAATTGAAAAACTTGCGCATTACCAATCAAACGGCGGCACGGTGGTGGTCGCCGAACACCGCCCAGAGCTTTACAACTCTCTAGCACCTAGGCGACTGACCTTGGGGTTGCAGCCGCCAAAGCCCGCATTCGATTTCAAACCTATGGTTGTGGGGCATGACCTGGTGCTTGACTACCTGCGGCAAAGAATTGAGGCAGGGGAAAATCTTCTGCTTGAAAAAGTTGAGATTCAGGTTCATCAGTCCGAGCTAATTGCTATTGAGGGCCCAAACGGTTCGGGCAAAACCACTCTGCTCAAAACCATCGCATCGAGTGCCAAAGCCCGGGAGATTGCCATGGTGCCCGAGCTGGCGTCAGATTTTTTTGTGACTACCAGCCTCGAGGACGAGCTAACTCGAGCTGATCGGTTAGCCAAGGTGCCCGCTGGATTCACAAAAGACACGATGGCCTCGATAATTCCGGTATTACCTACGAATCTATCGACCCACCCAAGAGATCTCTCGGCCGGAACCCAACTGGCCCTGGCTATCGCGATGCAGCTGAGCTACAAGCCCAAGGTTTTGCTGCTTGATGAGCCGGTCAAGGGCTTTGACCCCGTAGCCAGGGAGTTGATCTCACACACGCTCAAGTGCGTTCAGGAAACGGGTTGCGCCATTTTGCTTGCCACCCACGATAAGGATTTCATAGCGGGTCTCAACGCCACCAGGCTAGAGATTTCTAATCGAACACTGTCTCCGGTGCAGGAGGTGCTGTCTTGAAGGCTTATCTAGAGCGTTCGCTGCTGGCTGGCATTTTTGCAATTGGACTGGTGGGTTTCGCCTGGCCTCTATGGATTCCAGCTACCGCCAACACAGACCTGAGCGGCTGGATGGCTTTGGCTCTTATGCCGCTGATTTTAATCGCGGCCTTATCCTTGAACCAGGGGCCCATAGCGGGTCCTCGAAAATTGGCAATGCTGGCCGTTCTTTCGGCGCTGGCTGCCGCTACCCGGATTGCAACATCCGGCGTTGGTGGATTCGAGCTGATTTTTGCGATTGTCATTCTGGGAGCCGCTGCTCTTGGGGCTAGGTTCGGCTTTCTCCTTGGAGCAAGCTCGGTGCTGCTCAGCTCACTATTTTTTGGCGGCATTGGACCGTGGACAGCATTTCAGATGTTTGCTGTGGGCTGGGTGGGATTCGGCGCAGGGGCAGTTGGTGCTCAGCTAGCACTTCGTAAACCTCTGGTTTTGGCTGCTTACGGCTTCTTTGCCTCTTATGTTTTTGGCTTGATCATGAACCTGTGGTTCTGGCCCTTTGCGGTTGGCCCCACCACCTCAATCAGCTATCAGCCAGATGCTGGGCTGTCTCAAAACCTGGTCAGCTTCCTCACCTATACGCTGCTGAGTTCAACCCTCACCTGGGACACCCTTCGGGCAATCAGCACCGCGGCGGTTATTTTGCTGGTGGGCAAGCCGGTGCTGCTGACCCTGAATCGCTATCGCCTCTAGACCGAGAAGTACTTCGCCTCTGGGTGATGGAACACAAAGGCATCGGTTGACTGCTCCGGGTGCAGCTGCAATTCCTCACTGAGCTCAACGCCCAGTCGCTCGGGCTTAAGAAGCTCAACGACCTTCCTGCGGTCTTCCATTTCTGGGCAAGCCGGGTAGCCGAGTGAGAACCTGGCTCCGCGATATTTGAGGTCGAAGTAGTCGCCTATCTCTGACGGATCCTCGCTGCCAAAGCCAAGCTCGGCTCGAATTCTGGAATGCCAGAATTCGGCCAGTGCCTCGGTCAGCTGCATCGCAAGACCATTCAGCTCCATGTATTCGCGGTAGGCATTTTTCGCGAACAGTTCGGCAGTGAACTTGTCGACGTTTGCTCCAACGGTGACCAACTGAATTGGCAGCACATCGATTTCGCCGGACTCTTTGCTGCGAACGAAATCGGCTAGGCAGAGGTGCCGGTCCCTGCGCTGCCTGGGGAAATCAAACCGCAGTCGCTCGGTTCCGATTTCGCCGGATCCGCCATCGGGCGCTAGAAGTCCTGGACGTCCCAGGATTCCGGTTGGATCGTCGGCATGGTTCAACACGACAACTTGATTTCCCTCGGAGTAAACGGGGAAGTATCCATAGGCAACGGATGCGTCAAAGACGCCCTCGGCCAAAATCTTGTCCAACCAGTAGCGAAGCCTGGGGCGACCCTCGGTTTCAACAAGTTCTTGGTAGCTCGCACCATCTTCTGCCCTGGAGGGTTTCAGGCCCCACTGACCCATGAAGGTGGCCCGCTCATCCAACAGGGCGGCATAGTCGTTGAGCTTAATTCCCTTGACCAGTCGAGTCCCCCAGAAGGGAGGGTTCGGCAGCTCGTTATTTAGTGAGACATCGCTGCGAGCTGGAAGATTCTCCGGCTCTGTAAGGGTGAGGGTGGACTTAGCGTGGATGCGCTTTTTCAGTGCAGGAAGCCCTACAGATTCAGGATCCGCACCGCGGGCTATCTGAACCAGCGGCTCCATTAGAGCAAGTCCCTCAAAAGCATCTTTGGCATAGCGAACAACGCCATCAAATTGACCGGCGAGGTCATCCTCCACAAACGACCTGGTTAGCGCAGCACCACCCAAGATCACCGGCCAGCGTTTTCCCAGACCTCGGCTGGTTAGCTCCTGAAGGTTTTCCTTCATCACCAAGGTCGACTTTACGAGCAGTCCACTCATGCCAATCACGTCGGCATTGTGAGCCTCGGCAGCCGCGATGATTTCATTCATCGGCTGCTTGATTCCGATGTTGATTACGTTGTAGCCGTTGTTAGTCAGGATGATATCAACCAGGTTTTTTCCAATGTCGTGGACATCACCGCGCACGGTAGCCAGCACAATCGTGCCCTTGCCACCCTCATCGGTTTTCTCCATGAATGGCTCCAGAAGCGCGACGGCGCTCTTCATAACCTCGGCCGATTGCAGCACGAATGGGAGCTGCATTTCACCCTTGCCAAAGCGCTCGCCCACTACCTTCATGCCTTCAAGCAGGAAGTCGTTGATGATCGAAAGCGGAGCGAAACCATCGTTTCTTGCAAGCTCGAGGTCTGCCTCCAGACCCTTGAGTTCTCCGTCGATGATGCGTCGCTGAAGTCGTTCTGTCACTGGCAGTGCCGCTAGCTCAGCTGCCCTGGCATCCTTCAGACCTGCAGAGCTCGCACCATCGAATAGCTCCAGCATTGCCTGGAGCGGGTCGTAGGTGATGTTGCCGGTCTCGTCATAGGCGCGGCGGTCATAGATCAGATCCAGCGCTACCTTCTTCTGGTCCTCGGGAATGGAGGCCAGCGGAACAATCTTGGCCGCGTCAATAATTCCGGTGTCCAGGCCAGCCTGGGTGGCCTCGTGAAGAAATACGGAGTTCAAAACCTGACGCGAAACGGGGTTGAGTCCAAAGGAGACGTTTGAAACACCAAGTGTGGTGTGGACTCCCGGGTACTTGCGATTCACCTCGGCAATCGCCTCGATGGTCTCGATGGCGTCGCGACGAGTTTCCTCTTGGCCGGTTGCGATTGGAAAAGTTAGGCAGTCAACGATGATGTCTTCCACTCTCATGTCCCAGTCCTGCATCAAGGTGTCGATCAACCTTGAGGCGATGCGCACTTTGTCATGCTTAGTTCTCGCCTGACCCTGCTCATCAATCGTCAAGGCCACCACGGCTGCGCCGTGCTCCTTGACCAGTGGCATGGTGCGTCTGAATCGAGAACCCTCGTGGTAGCCATCCTCGAAGTTCACCGAGTTAATCACCGGGCGACCGCCGATGAGTTCAAGACCGGCCTGCATCACCTCGGGTTCAGTGGAGTCAATTACGAGCGGAAGGGTCGAGCTCGTGGTGAAGCGAGAGACTATCTCGGTGATGTCTCTGACACCATCCCTTCCTACATAGTCAACACACACGTCGAGTAGGTGAGCGCCATCGCGGACCTGTTTCTTGGCAATCTCTACGCAGTCATCCCAGCGCTCCTCCAGCATGGCATCTCGGAAAGCCTTCGATCCATTGGCATTGGTGCGCTCACCGATTGCGAGGTAGGTGTTGTCTTGCTTGAGAGGGACGTGCTGGTAGAGCGATGAAACTCCAGGCTCAATTTCAAGTTTTCGATTTGGAACCTTGGTGCCGGCAAGGCGGTCAACCACCGCCTTCAGGTGAGCGGGGGTTGTTCCGCAGCAGCCACCAACCATGGCCAGGCCAAATTCCTTCACGAACTGCTCGTGGGCTGTGGCTAGCTCGGTAGGGGTCAGTGGGTAAAACGCCCCGTCGCCCGAGAGAATCGGCAGACCAGCATTTGGCATCACCATGACTGGAACTTGGGAGTGCTGGCTCAGCTGGCGAAGATGCTCACTCATTTCGGCTGGACCGGTGGCGCAGTTCAACCCGATCATGTCGATGCCCAGCGGCTCCAGGGCCGTTAGTGCAGCACCAATTTCACTGCCCAGCAGCATGGTGCCTGTGGTTTCAACCGTAACCTCAACAAAAATGGGGAGCCTGATCCCAGTGTCCACGATCGCCTGGCGACAAGCGTTGATGGCCGCCTTGGTCTGCAGCAGGTCCTGACTGGTCTCCACCATAAAGGCATCCGAGCCACCCTCAATTAGGCCTTTGGCCTGCAGGGCGAAGGTGTCCTTGAGGTGAGCGTAAGTGGTGTGACCCAAAGAGGGAAGTTTGGTGCCCGGACCCATGGATCCAAGTACCCACCTGGTCTTGCCGTCTCGCGCAGAAAACTTTTCGGCGCTTTCTCTCGCAAGAGCTGCACCAGCTCGAGCTAGCTCCTCAATGCGATCATCAATTCCGTAGTCCGAAAGGTTTGACCAGTTCGCCCCGAAGGTGTTGGTTTCAACGCAGTCCACGCCGGTTTCAAAGTAGGCATCGTGAACCGAGGTGACAATGTCTGGGCGGGTGACATTCAGAATCTCGTTGCAGCCCTCGTGGCCAAGGAAGTCATCCAACGTCGGCTTTTGGTCCTGCAGCATGGTTCCCATGGCGCCATCGGCGATTACAACGCGCTGGCTGAGCGCGTCCATCAGTTCTGCCGCCCTGGGCGTCAGCGGCACTTTTCTAGCTTCATGCAGGTGCAAGGATGCTCCGTGTTTTTATGGGGTGCTTGAAGCGCAGGCCTGCGCAATACCGTCAAGGATACCTGCTGGACACCAGCTGTTGGGGCTGGGGCGTTAGATTAGGAAACATGCAGTTGATAGGAATCTGGGCTTTGGTTGCGGCCACGCTGGGTCCGATTCAAAACGTGCTGGGCTGGTCAATTTCAGGGGCCCTAGTTCCGGGTTATGACCCGATCGCAAAGACCATCAGTGATTTAGCCGCCAACGATTCGCCGGTGCAGTGGCTGCAGTCAAGCTTCTTTTTGTTTGGCGCCCTGCTCACCTTCATCGGGGCTTGGAACGCCAAGGCACTCGCTGTTCCAGGTCGCATAGCGCTGGGACTAGCTGGAATCGCAGCCATCGGTTACACGGTGTTTGCAACGCCGTCGCAGGCCGGTTACTCAGATCTACATCGACTTTTTGCAACCTTCGCTTTTGTCTTGTTTTCCGCCTGGCCACTTTTGGCGATGCGTTTCGACAAGCGTTACCACTGGAGCCTGAGGCCTATCGGCGCAATCTCGGCAACCGTGGTGCTGGGCCTAACCACGCTTTGGTTCCTGCTCACCTGGCTCGAGCCTGGCCAACCAATAGTTGGGCTTTCGGAGAGAGTCATTGCAGTGATGCAGGTCCTCTGGCTGTCATTTGTAATCTGGTCTCAGTTTCTGCACCAGCGTAAATTTCAGCGGGCTTTGTAACAATTGGGCATTTAGACTTTTTTCGTGCCTTCCTAATGCACACTTTCACCAGAACCCCCGCACATTTACCTAGGAGACAAATTGTCTAAATTCTCATTCAAGGCTGCCTCTGCAGCCATTTTCACTGCCGCAAGCCTTACCTTGGGTCTTGCTGGTTGCGCTCCAGCAGCCACCACAGAAGCGGAAACATCCGCTGCCGAAAACACCGAAGCTGTTGTTGAGGTGCTTCCAACCCTTACCGAGGGCAAACTAACCATCGGAACCGGCCTCCCAGCCTACGAGCCCTGGGTTGTTGGAGATGCTCCAGAGTCCGGTGAGGGCTTTGAGGCGGCAGTTGCATACGCAGTTGCCGAGCAGCTCGGTTTTGCTCCAGAGGATGTCATCTGGGTCCGCACAACCTTTGATGAGGCGATTGCTCCGGGAGCAAAGACTTTTGACTTCAACCTTCAGCAGTACTCGATTACCGAGGAGCGCAAGGCCGCAATCGACTTCTCCAGCCCCTACTACTACACCGCACAGACCGTAATCACGGTAGCGGGTAGTGCTGCAGCTGAGGCAAAGAGCCTGGCAGACCTCCAGGGCTTGCTCATCGGTGCCGCCACTGGAACCACGAGCTTCAAGTCCATTGAAGAGATCATCAAGCCAACCGCCGGTGCTCAGGCCTTCAACTCGAATGATGATGCAAAGGCTGCTCTGGCAAACGGTCAGGTCGATGCCATTGTTGTGGACCTACCTACCGCTTTCTACCTGACCGCAGTCGAACTAGACGGCGGAATCATCCTGGGTCAACTTGAGGGAGCTGAGGCCGGAGACAGCTTCGGTCTGGTTCTAGACAAGGATTCACCACTGACCGAGGCGGTTTCCGCAGCCGTCGACGCCCTGCGTGAAAACGGCAAGCTTGCTGAGTTGGAGGCCACCTGGCTTGCCGACTACGCGGGTGCCCCGGTACTGAAGTAGTAAAAAGTTGAGTTAAATAGGTGGGGCGGCAACGCCCCACCTATTTCATTTGGATGATTATGGCCCTATCAGAGCAAGAGATCTCGCCCGCAGAACAAGCCCGGCGCGAGTTTCGCCAGCAGCGGCGCAAGCGCTCGATTTGGATTTCGCTGGCTAGCACCCTGGCATTTGCCGCGCTGGTTTGGTTTGGATTACTTGCCACACCGGGTTGGCAGAGAGTCGAGGAATCGTTCTTCAACTGGGAGGTTGCGGTTGCCAGCTTCCCGAGGGTGATTGACGGACTGCTACTGAATCTCCGAGTCCTATTGGTAGCGGCCGTGCTGGTGCTGATCTTTGGATTGATGCTTGCGGTTTTTAGAACCCTGAAGGCTCCTGTGTTTTTCCCGCTCAGAGTTCTCTCAAAGGGCTACGTCGATTTGTTCCGAGGACTTCCCCTGATCATCGTGCTGTACCTGGTCGGGTTTGGGATACCGGGTTTGCGTCTGGAATTTTTGGGGAGGATCCCCGCTGAAGTCTTGGGTATTGCAGCCCTCACAATCACCTACAGCGCCTACGTCTCAGAAGTTTTCCGAGCAGGAATCGAATCGGTTCACCCTTCACAGCGACTGGCGGCACGTTCCCTCGGGCTGAGCTACTCGCAGTCGATGCGCCTGGTGGTGCTTCCGCAGGCGGTTCGCAAGGTTGTTCCCCCGCTAATGAATGACCTGGTTGCTCTGCAAAAGGATGTCGGCCTAATCTCTGTCTTAGGCGCGATTGACGCCGTTCGAGGGGCACAGATTGAGGTCGCGAAGTTTGCCAATTTCACCCCGTACGTGGTTGCTGGGTTGTTGTTCGTTTTGCTTGCCATCCCAACCATTCGATTGGCAGATCGAATTTCAGCGAAGTTTGCCGCCCGCGAACAGCAGGGAGTGGCACTGTGATCGATTGGGATAAGCCAAGACTTAGGGTCATCGGTCTAAAAAAGCACTACACCGATCGTAAGGTGCTCAATGGTATCGACCTGGATGTTTACCCGGGACAAATTGTTGCCTTGATTGGCTCCTCTGGTTCCGGTAAATCAACGCTGCTGCGCTGCGTGAATCAAGTCGAGGAACTTACTGACGGACAGATTTTTCTGGACGGCGAGGAAGTTTCGGCACCGGGCGTTGATCAGGATCGAATTCGCGCTCAGATTGGGCTTGTGTTCCAGTCCTTCAACCTTTTTGGACACCTGAGTATTTTGGACAACATCACGCTCGCCCTCAGGCACGTAAAGAAAATGGACAGGGCATCGGCTGAGGAAATTGCGCTGGGTTGGTTGAAGCGCATTGGGCTCGGAGATCGCGGAGATTCCTACCCAGACAAGATTTCAGGTGGCCAGCAACAGCGCGCTGCCATCGTCAGGGCAGTGGCTATGGAGCCAAAGGTATTGCTACTGGATGAGGTCACCAGTGCGCTGGACCCAGAGTTGGTCGGTGAGGTACTGGATCTGATCAGAGAGCTCAAGTCAGGTGGAACCACCATTTTGATGGCCACCCATGAGTTGTCTTTTGCCAAAGAGGTTGCCGACTGGGTCATATTCTTGGAACACGGTGAAATCTACGAGCAGGGGGAAGCGGCAGAGTTTTTTGCCAACCCTAAGCTTCCAAGAACCATTGAGTTTCTCTCAAGGATGCAGCGCTACTGAGAGCTAGAGGTAGAAATCTAGCCTCGACCTGAGCAGCTTCTCAAAAGACTCCACGCTGCCATCAATGGCTTTTAGCTCGACGTAATCCAGCAGCATGGAAATTCCACCATCGTCATAGCGCAGCAACACGCAGGGCTCTCTACCGGACGAAGCCTTGAGTTCCTCGGCATTGCGCTCGTTCATGTGGACGAGCTTGAAGGTGATGCCAAGCTCGGCCTTTAGCCGCTTCTCCAAATCTTTGAACTTGGCCTTTTTCATTACTGGTGAGTGGGTCACATCGCACAGGCTGCAGCTTCGCACACCGACCAGGTGGCCAAAGAAATAGGAAAGCTCCCCAACCACACCGCCGTTGGCTTTGTAGACACCAATTAGGGTCACCTGCTTTTCACTCATGCTCAGAGGAACTAACGCAGCATCAAATTGCTTCCCGAAGATTCTGCAGAGCATTCGCAGGGTCGCTGGATAGGGTTCATAGGTGATCGAATTTGCCGTCTCAGTAATCAACCAAATCGGCCTGCTGGGCGCAGCGTTGGTGATCGCACTCGAGGTGGTGGTTCCCCCGATTCCAAGTGAGGCGATCCTGCTGCTCACCGGCTTTAATGTTGCAACCGGAACCTTTGGTTACCTAGAGGCCATAATCGCAACATCTCTAGGATCGCTCCTTGGTGCCAGCCTGCTGTATTGGTTGGGTCGGGCCTTTACCGAGGAGCGACTGGAGCAACTGACTGCGAAGTATGGAAAGTTCGTTGGGCTACCGGTCAGAGATCTCAAGCGCACTCTGGATTGGTTTGAGCGCTTCGGGGGACCGCTTGTGCTCTTTGGAAGAATGTTTCCAATCATTCGCTCACTGGTCAGCATTCCGGCTGGGCTCGTAAAGCTCAGCCTCGCTAAGTTCTACCTCTTCAGCACCATCGGCATCCTGGCCTGGAACACCTTGTGGATCACAATCGGCATGAACCTTGGTGAAAACTGGGAGCAGGGTGAGGAGTTTGCCCAGCTACTCGAGTACCTTGTCTACGGCTTTATCGCAATCGTCCTTGCGTATTTGGCTTCCAACCTAATTCGGCAATTCAGAAGGCGCGACTAGATTCCCTGAGCTCAAAATAGCTGACCGTCACGGTCTCGTTTTTGAATTCCTCGACCCAACTTCTCTCCGGCACTTCCTGGAAGCCCAATGCCCTGAGTAACCGAATCGATGAGAGGTTTCTTTCGTCTGGAGTCGCAAAAACTAGCTCGGCTTTAGCCTCGTCAAATAGATATTCCAGAAGTCTGGTGGCAGCCTCTTTGGCGTAACCATTTCCCTGGTGCTCAGCTGCCAGTGTGAATCCGATCTCAAACACCCCGCCCTCAACTAGGTGCAGGGCTAAGTCTCCGATGTGTTCATGGGTTTCTCGAAGCTCAATCGCCAGTTGCAGCCAGTCACCAAGAGCGGGAAACAAGACACCAGTCTGGGAGTCAATTAGGTCAAGGGCCTGCTCATCCGAATAGCTTGGCTCCCAGCTTTGATACCTGGCAACCAGCGGATCTTGTCGATAGCGAACGAAGCTGGCCAAATGTTTACGAGCTAGGGGAGTAATCTCCAGACGCTCAGTGACAAGCGGAAAAACCATGGTTGAAGTGTATTTGGGGCGCCCAAAGAAAAAACCACCCGTAGGGGTGGTTTCTCGGTAGGCCCCGTGGGGATCGAACCCACGACCCACGGATTAAAAGTCCGTTGCTCTAACCAACTGAGCTAGAGGCCCTAACGAGGATGAAGTCTAACAGCTAGCTAAGGATGTCTTTGGTGCTAAATCTGCCGTAAGCGAGAGAACCAAAGACGGCTACATAGCCGAGCTGGAGAATCAAGTTAGAGCCCATTGAGCTCAGCTCCATCGGCTGCCGAAGGATATCGGCAAAATCCAGCCAGTAGTGGGTGAATAGCCACTCGTGCAGCCAGGACAACTGAGGTAGGTTGTCCAGGATTTGGCTCACTCCACTGGCGACCAACACTCCGGTCATTGCTCCCACCGGAATCGTGGTGAGGGTGGAGATAAATAGGCCCAGCGCCAGCATGCCCATCATCGAGATGGTGGTGTAGAGGGCAACCAGCGCCATGCGCCCCAGCGCCTCTGGAATCTGGATCACGTCGCCACTGAGCAGAGTAACCGGACCTACCGGAAACAAGATGGCTCCGATAATCGCACCGGCAATCATCAGGGTGAGGGTTCCAACCACGGTAAAAGCCAGGGTCCCCAGGTACTTGACCACCAGCAACCTAAAGCGTCCAACCGGAGCAATCAGCAGGTACCTGAGGGTTCCAAGTCCTGCCTCACCGGCGATAGTGTCGCCTGCCACCACTGAAATGGTTAGCGGAAGAAACAGCGGCATTGCCATCAGCATCGCGGTGAAGCCGGTGAACAAACCGTTCTGAGTGACTCGATCTAGAAATGGCGGACCCTCGCCAGGAGCCAACCGCTCCGCGGTTAGTGCCACCGCAATGGCAAGCAGAATGGGAATGAGAGCTATGGCAGCCAACATGGCCCAAGTCCGGCGACGAGTGAACATCACCTTGAGCTCAGAGAGCATCAGGGAGGAGCCCAACTTAGCGAACAACTTCAAACCCCTCACCGGTTAGATCAACAAAATACTCTTCGAGGCTCGGGCGCTCGAGTCTGATTTCCGTGATGGCATGCCCAGCTCCAACCAATTCAGAATTCAAGGCCGCAACATCAAAGTCTCCGGAGACTTCGCAGACAAAGCTTTCACCCGTTCTTGCCTTCGGATTCAATCCGCGCTCTCGCAAGGCCTGCTCAATGCCGCTTCCGGCAATCACCAAGCGCGTCTCACCTTTGGCTCGGAGCTCTTCAAGGGAACCCTGGGCAACAATGTTGCCAGCGGTCATGACGGCGAGGTGAGAGCAGAGCTGCTCTATCTCACTGAGCAGGTGGCTGGAGAGGAAAATGGTGATGCCCTCGGCTGCCAGGGAGCGGATGAGGTTGCGAACCTCCCTGGTTCCCTGGGGGTCCAGACCATTGGTTGGCTCATCCAAAATCAATAGGTCTCGGGGCTTGAGCAGGGCGTTGGCAAGACCAAGGCGCTGCTTCATGCCGAGCGAATAGGCGTGAACCTTTTTTGAGGCCGCGTTGGACAGCCCGACCCGCTCCAGTGCGGCGTCGACTCGGCGCTCGCGGGTTGCTGGGTCACTGTTTCGATCGGCGGCATCCATCCGCAGCAAGTTGTTGCGGCCAGACATGTATGGGTAGAAGGCAGGTCCCTCAACCAATGCGCCGACTCTGGGCAGTGCAGCGTCAAGCTCTTTGGGGATGGTCTTTCCCAGCAGTTGAATCTCGCCGGAGGTTGCCTCGGCTAAACCCAACAGCATTCGGATTGTGGTGGTTTTACCCGAGCCGTTTGGACCCAGGAATCCAAATATGGAGCCGCGCTGTACCTCGAGAGAAATGCCACCAACTGCTTTTTGAGATCCAAAAACCTTGGTGAGGTTTTCGGTCCTAATTGCCCAGTCGGTCAATTAGCGAGCTGCAACTTCGAGCAGGTACTCGACCTTGACGCTGCCTGCGTAGACCTCACCGGAGTCGGTTAGCAGAATGTTCATAACCGGGGTGGAGAAGACTCTGCCTCCCTCAACCTCGGTCATCAAGTCGGCAAACAGCTCGTTCTCAAGCATTTCTAGCGGAAGGTCAGCTGGCAGCTCTGGAAGGTAGGCGACACTGTCCCAGCCCTCACCCAAAAGTTCCGGCTTTGCAACATCGGCGTACTTGGCTTCGAGCTCAGCCTTTTTGGCTTCGATCTCTGCCTCGGTTGGCTTGGTCGCCTCAAGTTCAGTCTTTAGCTCTTCCAGCTCTGCTGGGAGCTCAAGCTGCTGAACGGTTGTTCCGGCTGGCGGGGTGAAATTGAACAGCGAAGCATCGGGAGTCTCAAAACTGATGGACTCAAATCCAATTGAAATTGCTGGCTCTTCCTGCTCGATCGAGTAGACCTTGACATCTAATGCCATGCCGGTCTCGGAATCCACAGAAACTACCACTGAGTCGATTAGGGACTGCTCGGACTTGGGCTCGGCGATCAGCTGGTAGGCGGTCCTGCCGGCCAGCATGTGATCCTTGCCGACCGAAATGGTTGATGTCTTCTGGGCCTCAGCGAGCAGGTAGTCGGCAACCGCCTCTGGGTTAGCAAGATCGAGCTGAAGTTCGGCTGAGAGCTCATCGAGCTTTAGCTCAGCCTCAGCTTTGGCTTGGTCGAGCTCGGCTTCGGTCGGAAGCTCAAATTCTCCAGTGGTTGCGGTGGCGTTCTTAGCATCGTAAATCCAGAACTGGTTGCCGCTGACAATCAGGTCGCGCTCGCTCATCGGGTCCAGTACCTGAACTCGCATCCCAGCCTCAGAGGCATACAGGCGCATCTTGTGGGTTCCGGCGATCAGCTCAACGGCTTGGGTTACCAGGTTGGACTCCAGCACCTGGGGAACAAAGTCCTCCATGCCCTCGGGCATCTTGTCTGCCATTTCCTGAGCCATGTCTTCGGAGACCATTGAGCTCATTTCGAGCGCAGGGAGCCCCAAGTCAGTGGTCTTCACCACGGTTCCGGAGAACCCGGTAATCGGCTCTTCCATCAGAAGCATCACCTGCTGCGGCGTCAAATCCGGCAGGTCAACCGCATTCGCCTGCAGCGGGACCGCAATCACAGTTGCTGCAATGACAGCTGGAGTGATTACTGCTGGCAACCAACGCTTGGAAATTTTCAACTTGGACCCCTTCAGGATTACTTCTGTGAACCTAGGTTAGGAAACTGGGAAAACCCTTATAAAAGTCCCGTTTACCTAATTTTTAGACTACATCCAATAAACAAAGCCTGAAAAGTTTTTATTCCTGCCCTCTAGAGCTTTCCAGGGTTCTGTGGATCACGGTCGTCTAACCCCCAGGGCTGACCGTAATCATCGCGCAGCAGATCCAGGAACGGCTTGGCGTCAAACTCCTCCGGTCCCATGACTCCGGTTCCCGACCAAGTGCCGCTTGCCAGCAGCTCAAGGGAAATCACAGGAACCAGGGCGGTCTGCCAGACCACGGCCTGGGAGCCGTAGTGCTCGTTGGTCCATTCTGTGTCGGCAACGTGGTAGAGGTAGGTCGCTCTCGGACTCCCGTCTGTGCCAGTGCCGGTAACCAGGGTTCCCGCGCAAGTCTTTCCCGTCATGCGGGATGCGAGTGAAGCTGGATCGGGCAGCACGGCCGCGACCACATCTCGCGGAGCCACGCTAACTCGGCCAGCTTGTGAGCGAACCGAAACGGGTTCGATTCGATCCAGCCCCAGGGCGTGCAGGGTTTGCAGCACATTGATGAACTCAGTTCCCAGTCCGTATTTAAAACTGACTCGGTTGGCCTTCATGGTGCGGGGGAGCATGTTTACTTCCTCGTGCTCCACATTTACGCATTCAACCGCTCCGATGCCTTCTGGAAACTCAAAGACCTCAGGCTCACTGAAGGGCGGAGTGGTGAACCATCCGCGATCTTTTTCCCAGATCAGTGGCGGGTTTAGGCACTCCTCGATAACTGTCCAGATCGAAAAAGAAGGTGCAAAAATTTCTTCGCCAGCATCATTTTTCACAACCAAATTGCCACCGTCCAGGATTTTGATCTCATCAATTTCCTGGAACAGGTGGTCAGCGGCATAGCGGGCAAAAATGTTTGAGATTCCCGGCTCTGCACCGGTTCCGATCAGAGCCAACAGGTTCTTGGTAGCAAATTCGGAGCTTCTGTCGTACTGCCAGTCACCAAGCTTTTCCGCAGGCGTGTTGAAGGGATCGGTGGGGTGAGTGTGGCTGAGGCTCATTGCCATGTCCAGGTAGTTTGCACCGCCGTCCAAAGCGCCTTGGAACACGCTCTGCACAAACTTTGGCTCGACCGCGTTCATGACGTGAGTGATTTTGTGCTCGGCAACCAGGGCCGCAACATTTTGCGAATTTGAGGCGTCGATTGAGGTCGCTATGAAGCGGTGAGCGACATCCCTCCGGTTGTCGGTGACCCAGTCAACACTGCGCTGAGCGCGAGCAGGGTCGTAGTCGGCCACCACGATGAGTTCATAGAAATTACGGTTTGCAGCAATCTTGACAATGGAATCGCCAACACCGCCCGCTCCAACGAGCAAGATACGCATGGATTTTCACAACCAAACATGACCGATTTATAAGTGGGCCCAGTCCTTGCCCTCATTCAACGTAGGCGCAAGCCTCTCTGGCGTCACTGCTAGTAACTGCGCCTTCACGAATGAACTACCCCTCCAGTATGGCACCGGTGAGCGAATTTTTCTGGCTAGTCCAGCTGTCGAATTGGGATGACCAGCGGAGTTTTACCGACCGGATCCTCGAGAACACGGGCCAGGATGTGGAAGGCGCTCGCGAGGTTAGTCGGAGTGATGACCTCGGCAGCGATTCCCTGGGCGAGAATCTTGCCGTCATTCAAAATCACTATTTGATCGGCAAACCGAGCCGCCAAATTTAGGTCGTGGATGACTGTGACTATGGTCATGCCCCGCTCGCGCTTGAGTGAGGACAGCAGGTTGATCACCTGAAGCTGGTGGCTGTAATCCAGCGAGTTAGTTGGTTCGTCGAGTAACAGGACTTCTGGGTTTTTTACCAGCGCAGCGGCAATTAGCGCTACCTGCTTGGAACCGGTTGAAAGTTCACCAATCTTTTTGTCTCGAAGTCGAGTCAGGCCGGTGCGCTCAATGATTTCATCGACTTCTTTGCCGAGCCTTGGAGAAACCCGAGAGATCTGCTGGGAAACCATGGCACTGCGGGCAATCAGCTCAAAGACGCTCTCGTTTCCCCTGGCTGCGGGCATTGCTCCGAGCAGTCCGATCTTGGCATCCAGGGTAGCTCTGGAGAGCGAGGATATTGAGACCCCATCGAGCAGCACTGCGCCGCGGGTGCTCTTGATTTTGCGGGCCAGCGCCTTGAGCAGAGAGCTTTTACCTGCGCCGTTTGGGCCAATGACCGCGGTGATAGAACCACCGCGAATGGTCAAATCTAAATTTTCGATGACCTGGTCAGCGGCGTAGCCTGCGCTCAGCGATTGCGCTGCCAGCTTGCTTTCAGGGTCGAACATGACTCCAGCTTAGTTTTAGCTGAAGCTGGCAGTGATCTCGACGGCCTTGAGCCAGCGCCGATAATCCTCAGATCGGTCCAGCTCCGGGGTGAAGCGTCTCTCAGTCTCATTGAGAGCGCGCAACTGACCAAGATCCTCAAAGATGCCAGCACCAAGTCCAGCCAGCAGGGCCGCCCCAAAACCAGTCGACTCCAGGACTCGGGCCCGGACCACATCGTGTCCCGAGCAATCGGCCTGTAGCTGCATCAGAAGGTCATTAGCCGCAGCCCCGCCGTCTACTCGCATGGCGGCAATCGGCTCACCCAAATCCTGCTGCATGGCGCCCAGCACGGCATTCACCTGGAAGGCGATGGCCTCCAAGGTAGCGAAGGCGATGTTGGAACTTGAAGTCCCTCGGGTGATGCCAAGCAATGATCCTCGAATGTCGGCATTCCAAAACGGTGCCCCCAGACCGGTGAGGCTCGGAACAAAGACCACCGAGTCGCTAGAGCCAGACCTGCGGGCCAACTGCTCCACGTCTGAGGATCGCTCGATGATCCCTAGGCCATCCCTGAGCCACTGCACGGCTGCGCCCGCCACGAAAACGCTGCCCTCTGATGCGTAGGTAATCGCTCCGGAGGGAGCCTGCCAGGCAACGGTTGCTAGCAGTCCGTGGCTGGAGCGAACGATCTCTTCTCCGGTGTTAGTCAGAATGAATGCACCGGTGCCGTAGGTGGCTTTACTCTCACCCTTTTCAAAAGCAGACTGTCCGAACAGTGCTGCCTGCTGATCACCTGCGATTCCGGAAATCGGCAGGCTCAAGCCCAGAAAATGTTCGGGGTCAGTTTTCGCCAGTTCCCCCCAACTCGAGGTGATTCTCGGGAGAGCGTGCAGGGGAATGCCAAATGCCTCTAGCAGCTCCGAATCCCAGTTTGCTGTCTCCAAATTCATCAACTGGGTTCTGGAGGCATTTGAGCAATCCGTGATGTGGAAGGCTCCGCCGCTAAGGCGCGCAACCAGGTAGCTGTCAACGGTTCCCAGTTTTAGCTTGCCGGACTCAACTTCTCTCCAGATCTGAGGCAAATTGCGCTTCCACCACAAAAATTTGCTTGAGGTGAAATAAGGGTCGAGATTGAGTCCGGTTCTGGCGCGAATCCAATCATCGGTGTTGAGCTGCTGCAACTCTTTCGTGAGGTCTGAGGTTCGACGATCCTGCCAAACGATTGCGTTGGTTGGACTGGCAAGGGTAACCCCATCCCACATCACCGCGGTTTCGCGCTGATTGGTGATACCCAGGGCGGTTGGAGCCTCATCCGAGAGATCCAGAGCTCTGGAGCAGGCCGCAAGGACCGCCTGCCAAATTTGCTCTGGGTCATGTTCGACCCAGCCGGGTTTCGGAAAGTGCTGTTCGAATTCCTGGTAGCCGCGAGAGAGGATTTGGCCACGGTTGGAAACCACCAGAGCTGTAACGCCGGTCGTGCCGGCATCGATCGCCAAAATCGACAAGGTCTCCTCCTTGAAACCAAAGCAGCACAAAATGCGCAGCTAATAACTTATGCTTTCACTGTGATGTTACAAAAACAAACAAAATCACACAATTTCGAGCAAAACGATTTCGATGTCGCGATCGTAGGTGCTGGCATAAACGGTGCGGTGGCGGCTGCCGCTGCACAGGCGGCAGGCCTGCGCGTCCTGATTATTGACCGCGGCGACTTTGCAAACTTCACCTCCCAAGAGTCCAGCAACCTGGTGTGGGGCGGCATCAAATATCTGCAGACCTATGAGTTCGCGCTGGTGGCAAAACTTTGCCAGGCACGAAACCGGTTGATTAGGGCCTACCCAAATCAGATTCAGGAAATTGGATTCTTGGCATCGCTGGGGCCTAACGCTCCATTCGGAAGACTGCTGGGAATCTTTGGCACCTGGTTCTACTGGTTCATCGGAACCGCAGGGACCACCATCCCTGCGAGTTATTCCGCGAAGCGGGCCAAATCCATGGAGCCCGCCCTAAAAAGCGGCCTCAAAGCAGTCGAATACTTTGATGCCTATCTGCCAGACAACGATTCAAGGTTTGTCTACGGCTTTATCAAGCGAGCAAAAAAGCTAGGCGCTACCGCGCTGAATTACACAGAGCTGGTTGGGGCGAGCCATGAAAGCGGGCGCTGGAGTCTCGAACTTAGCTCTGCCGAGGGAAAGCGGACAGTCTCCGCCAGCGCCGTAATCAACGCGGCGGGGCCGTTTGCCCAAGACGTATCTCAGCTGCTGGAGAGCCCCACTCGCGCCAGATTGGTGTTTTCCAAGGGGGTCCACTTCACAATCAATCGCAGACTCACCAGCCAAAATCGTGTGCTGGCCCTCTGGGATGAGCAGAAGCGTTTGTTCTATGTGCTTCCTATGGGGGATCGATCCATTATTGGCACTACCGACACTCGAGTTGATAACCCCCGCACCGAGCCCAACGACCAAGATATCGATTTTGTTCTCAAGCAGGTAAATGACCAGCTGGGGCTGGAACAGCCGATCACAAGGCAGGAGATTATTGCCTCGCGAAGCGGAGTTAGACCCCTGGTGATTGACGGCAAGCAGTCGCAAAACCAAGACTGGCACCAGCTCTCGCGCAAGCACGTGATTGAGGCCAACCCGGCCAAGGCATCAATCACCATTCTGGGCGGAAAACTCACCGACTGTCTAAATGTCGGCGCAGAGGTCATAGCTGAACTTCGAGGACTAGGTCTGCAAGCCAAACTTCCAAGGAAGTGGTTTGGGGAGGGCTCCCAGGCCAGAAGGACTGAGCTGGATCAAATACTTGAGCGGCAGGGAGTTGACGCAGTTGTTCGGACCCGGTTGGTCGAGGGGATGTGGCGCCGGCACGGCGAACGAGCTTTTGAATTTGCAACCGATGAGCCGGTTGAGGTCTTTGAGGGTCTGGGAATCAGCTTTGGTGAGCTTCGGTATGTGGCGAAGACCGAAGATGTGCTAACCCGCGAGGACTTGCTTCGCCGCCGACTACCGATTGCAATGTCTAGAAGCGCTGCAGAAATTGCCGAAAACTCAAAGTTGCAGAGTGCTTTAGTGGATATGGGGCTCTAGTTCCAGAGGGTTTTTCTTGCTTGGCCACTCAACAATCAGCATCGCAGCGAGCATGAGTGCCCCGCCGACCGTGACGGCTACCGTTATTGGTTCTTGACCGGCTGCGATGGCAATAATGGCGGTGAAGGCAACCTCGCTGGTCATGATTAGTGCCGCCCTGGAGGCGTCCATAAGGGTTTGGGCCCAGGTCTGAATCCAGAAAGCTGCCGCGGTTGAAAGCACTGCGGTGAAAATGATCGCCACCCTGACGTCATCCGATGGTGGCCACTGGATGCCATCACCAATCGCAAATCCCCAGCAAATAACCGCAACCGCTGAAATCTGCACCATCGCGAAGCGATAGGCATTTCTTCCGTGGCCATATTTCCCAAGCAGCAGAATGTGGAGCCCGTAGAGCACTGCCCCCAAAACCAACCAGAGCTGGCCGATCTGAAACTCAAGACTTTCGGCAGCACCGGAAAATACCGCCAATCCAACGAGTGAAATAGCTGCACCGATTGCGAGCTTCCCTGAGACCTTGGCTCGGTAAAAAATCCAAGCCATCAACGGTGTGAAGATTACGTAGAGGCCGGTCAGGAATCCACTTGTGGCGGCAGTGGTTAGCTCCAAACCAATGGTTTGGGTGATGTAACCAAAGGCCAATACCACGCCAATTGAAAGACCAATTTTTAGATCCCCGCGTTCAAAATTGGCGGAAGTTTTTGGTCTTAGTAAAAACATCGCGAGAGCCGCGAGCGTGAAGCGCATGGCGAGAAAGTCCATGTAGGGCTGCTTCTCAATGGCGTCCTTCATCAAAACAAACGCTGCACCCCAGGTGAAGCAGACCCCGAGCAGAGCAATCAGGGCCAAGCGCGTTTTTGACATTGTCAAAGACTAATGCTCGGCTTCCTCGCTCACCTCTTGCTCTAGGCCACAACGCTCAACTCCGACAACTCGGAACTTTCCGCTGATAGAAAGGCGAAGCACTAAAAATTCTGCCGGGGCTAGGGTTGCACCCTGGGCTATCTGCTCTCTGAGCTCTTTGGGCGCGGACAAGATAAAGGGCCTCAGCGCGCTGGGCAGTGCTGGGCGGTGGGTGCAGATTAGGCCGGATCGACTGGTTCCAATCAGATCCATCACCACGTCCAGGGTGCGAGCGGGCTTGCGCTGATTAGAAAACTCGGTCAGCTGATGCCGCTCAATCAGGGTGCGCTTTGCACTCTGCGCGTAGGGGGCGATGGTGTCGTGACAGCGTCGCCAGGGAGAGGTGATCACGCGCTTAGGACCGTAGGCGGCAATCAAGGGGATCAGTCGCTGGGCTTGCTGGAGTCCCTCGGGAAGCAGTGGACGCTTTGCCTCTTGACCCGCCCAATCGCCCCTGGGGGTTGCCTTGGCATGGCGCAGAATTATCAGCGCTCTTGTCTCGAGCTCCTTTTTCTTGTGCAGGGCAATAACGTCTGCCATCAGCTTTTGGTCGTGCTCGTAGCTCAGCAGTGTCAGCGCCTGCTTGGCCTCAATCCACTCCACCTTGGCAATTTCTTGATTCGGCGTGAATTTTTGCTTGTTCAGTGCTTTGTCGGTAACTCGAGATGCCCAGTAGTGGACCTCTTTGTCCTGCCCATTGCCAACCTGGTAATTAATCACTCCAAGCTTGCGACCGAGCCGAACCCTAAATCCTGCTTCCTCTTCGACCTCGCGAACTGCGGTCTGCGGCAAGAACTCACCCGGATCGAGCTTTCCCTTGGGGAAGCCCCAGTCTTGATACTTTTCTCGGTGCACGAGGGCGACAATCAGTTTGCCTTCGTGCTCTCGCCAGCAAACAACTCCGGCGGCGTAAATGGTCACTATCGAAGGCGCTTTCTGGCTAGGGTCTTTTCCATCAGGACATCCTGCATGTCCAAAAGTTTTTCCCCAACAACGTTGTGCGTCTCGCGCGACCAACCCCCGTTTGCCTTCAGTTCCCAAACCGCAACCGATTCGCTCATACCCAAATCAAAAATCTCGTGCAGCTGTCGAATCTGATCGGTTTGCGCAATCTTGACAAGCGCCTCGACTCTGCGGTCTAGGTTGCGGTGCATCATGTCGGCGCTTCCGATGAAGACATCCGGATCGCCTGCGTTATCAAAGGCAAAAATTCGGCTGTGTTCCAGGTAGCGGCCCAGCACCGAGTGAACTCGGATGTGGTCTGATAGCCCAGGAACCCCAGGTCTGAGAGCACACATTCCGCGCACCAGAATTTCCACGCTGACGCCGGCCATTGAGGCCCGGTAAAGCTCGTCGATGATCTGCTCGTCAACCAAGGAGTTCATCTTGAAGCGAATTCGTGCGGATTTCCCTGCCTGGTGGTTGGCAATTTCGCGGCGGATGCGCTCGGTTAGCCCATCTCTGACGCCATTTGGAGAGACCAGCAGGCTTCGGTAATCCGGCGCTGCAGTGTGACCGGAGAGCTGGTTGAACAGCTTGGTCAGGTCTTCTCCAACGTTGGTCCTTGAAGTTAGTAGACCAAAGTCCTCGTAGAACCTGGCGGTCTTCGGGTTGTAGTTTCCGGTGCCGATGTGGCAGTAGCGCCTTAGGTTAGAGCCCTCCTGGCGAATTACCAGGGAGAGCTTGCAGTGGGTCTTCAGACCCACGATTCCGTAAACCACGTGAACGCCAGCGGCTTCGAGCTTGCGAGCCCAGCCGATGTTGTTCTGCTCATCGAAACGAGCCTTGATCTCGACCAGTGCCAGCACCTGCTTGCCGGCCTCGGCGGCGTCGATCAGAGCATCGACAATTGGTGAGTCACCGCTGGTGCGGTAGAGGGTCTGCTTGATGGCAAGAACCTGAGGGTCAGCAGCGGCCTGCTCCAAAAATGCCTGAACACTGGTGGCAAATGATTCGTAGGGGTGGTGAACCAAAACCTCCCGCTCCCGCAGCGAAGCAAAGATATCGGCTGCCTCGTCTGGGTCAGATTCCAGATAGCGGTTGGTGGTCTTTGGGTGAGCCTCGTAGTGAAGTTCGGGGATAGGCAGGAATGCAAATGCACTCATGCTCTTTAGATCCAGCGGCTCTGGCAGGTGGTAAACGTCAGATGGCTCGATGTCAAGTTCGCGCTGTAGCAGGCTCAGGACCTGAGGATCGATGTCCTGCGCGACTTCCAGGCGCACAGGGGGACCAAAGCGGCGGCGCAGCAGCTCCTTCTCAAGCTGAATGAGTAGGTTTTCGCCCTCATCTTCATCCACCTCGAGATCCTCATTGCGGGTGACGCGGAAGGTGTGGTGCTGAAGTACTTCCATTCCGGGGAACAGTTCGGTCAGGTGCTGTCCCATAACGTCCTCGAGAGGAACAAAGCGAGACTCGCTGCCTGAAACCTTCACGTATCTGGGCAAAAGTGGCGGGACCTTGACTCTGGCGAAGTGCTCCGCCTTGGAGTTTGGGTTTCTCAGCACGACGGCCAGGTTTAGTGAAAGCCCCGAGATGTAGGGGAATGGGTGGGCAGGGTCAACCGCCAAGGGGGTGAGAACTGGGAACACCTGCGATATGAAGTAATCCCGAAGGCCATTTTTCTCCGCGTCGCTCAGCGATGCCCAGTGTTCTATCTGAATGCCGTGTGCGGCCAGTGCGGGACCAAGGGTCTGGGTGTAGAGATTGGCATGTCTTTTTTGCAGCTCAAGGGTTCGCTCAGAGATTTGGGAGAGCACTTCCTGGGGGCTAAGTCCAGATGCTGACATCACGGCGATACCGGTTGCGATTCTGCGCTTCAAAGAAGCAACCCGAACCATGAAAAACTCATCCAGGTTTGACGCAAAGATGCTCAGGTAGTTGATCCGCTCAAGCAGGGGTACTGACTCATCCTCAGCAAGATCCAGAACCCGCTTGTTGAAGTCCAGCCAGCTCAATTCACGATCGAGAAAGCGATCAGCAGGCAGATCTGGCTGGCTCTCCGGCAAGAAAATTGCTGTGGTCTCTTCTGACATGGGTCCTATCTTTTCACCTCAGGGTTAGCAAGAGGTTAACTATTCGCTTGCGTTGCCCTGGGGATCCAGTCGATATCCGACGTTCCTTACGGTGCCGATCAGCGATTCGTGCTCACCAAGCTTGGCTCGCAACCGCCTGACGTGAACGTCAACGGTTCTGGTTCCGCCGAAGTAGTCATAACCCCAAACCTCGCTCAACAGCTGCTCGCGGCTGAAAACCCGGTTTGGATTGTCGTTGAGGTGACGAAGCAGCTCGAATTCCTTGAATGTGAGGTCCAGGGTGCGGCCATTGATTTTTGCCGTGAAGCTGCTTTCATCGATACTCAAACCAGTGTCAACGCCGCCGCTTTGCTGTTGCCTTTGAGCCGACAGCGCCAGGCGAATTCGGGTGTCGACTTCGCCGATGCTGGCACCCTCGAGCAGAAAATCCGTAAGACCCCAGTCTTGGTTAATGGCGGCTAGCGAGCCTTCCCCGATTACCAGCACCAAAGGGGTCTGCCAGCCCGCAGCCTCAAGAATCTTGGCCACCGACTTGGCTCCAGAGAGCTGGTGGCGGCAATCCAAGAAAGTTAGATCGTGCCTGGGGGCAGCGGCAAGCTTTGCAGGATCAAAATCCACCCGGGAGATTTGGTGCCCTAAAAAGTCCAGAGCTGGAAGTGGGTTGTCTTCAGCGGGCGTTATGAGCAAAATTCCTGCCATCTACCCGCCCTTCGCTTTGCAAAATGATACCGAGCTTTTGCTTTGGGGTGGATAGAGTTCTAGGCGTGACTAAGCAGTGGGGCCAGATCGTAGCAATCTGGATTGGGGTTTTGATTTCAGGTATTGCCACCCTGGCTTTAGCCCCTGAAGGTGCCCGCTACCTGCTGTTCTCATCTATCGCAGCTGCTGCCATTGCGCTGGTGAGCATTGAGCACCTGCTTTCCTCCTCGGCCAAGGACACCGTGCGTCAGCAGGTTTATGTTTCTGCGGGAGCTTTTGCAATCTTGGCAACCCTCACGTTGATCTCCCTTCTGGGTTAGGATTTAGCCATGCTGCTCGCCATCGAAATCTTCTTCACCTCTCTGCTGGTGCTCACCTCAATCGCTATCGCCGGAGTATCCGCCCTGGTGCTTTTCAAGCTATTCAAGGGGCAGCGCTAGTTTGTTTGTCATCCCCGATGACCTTCCAATTGAGCTAACCCCGTTCACCTTCCTGATTGGTGCTTGGCGGGGCAGTGGCATCATTAGCTACTCCTCGAGCGAGTCGGATCCGACTGGAATCGAATTCACCCAGCGTTTGAGCTTCATGCCGGTTGGGTCGAGACTGGAATTTGTTTCCAATACCTTCGATGCCGCGGGAGCCCCGCTGGTTCAAGAACGCGGATTCTGGTCACTCGCTAGACCCGCTAGCCAGAGTGATGCTGGTCCTGGATTACTTCCCGGCTCCGGCGTCCCACTGCTGAGCGTTCGGGAGGACCTGGAGCTGTGGAGAAATTCTGCGGGCGGATTCGATATTGAGGCCCTGATCATTCAACCCTCGAATATCGCCGAGCTTTACTTCGGTCAAATCAAAGGTGCTCGAATTGACATTGCAACCGATGCGGTCTTGCGGTCACCCAATGCCAAGGACTACTCGGCCGGTCAGCGAATTTTTGGCCTTGTCGAAGGAGCTCTACTTTGGGCCTGGGACATGGCTGCCATGGGAAACCCCCTAAAGTCACACGCCTCTGCCAGACTGACCCGCGATGAGTAGTCACTTTGGTAACCCGCTAAACGAGCAGCGCCTCCTTCTTGAGGGCAAGGCCTATGTGGAGCGCCAGGATGAAGTTGTACTCGAGCTAACAGGTCCGACAACACTGGCCTGGCTGCACTCAATGACCTCGCAAAACCTGATCAACCTCAAGCCCGGCGACTCCGCCGAATCCCTTGTGCTCAGTCCAACCGGCCACATCGAACATCAGCTCAAGGTCATTGCAACTGACGTCGGAGCCCTCGTGATAACCGCCGCAGCGCACTCCGAGGCGCTAGTGAGTTGGCTATCGAGCATGCGCTTCAGGCACAAGATCGAGATCAAGGTGCTGGATAAGCGCGTATTTGGCTGCTTCAAAGAACTTGATGGCCGCTGCTGGATCGATCGCTTTGGTTTCGATCCAGTGGGCAGCGTTAGGTATGCGGCTGAGGCCAAACTTTTTGGCTACCGCGAGTATGTTTTGGATGCGGCACCCACTGACCTTCAGCCGGCAGGCATGCTTGCATATGAGGCGTTGCGAATAGCGGCCGGCAGGCCAGAGATTTCTGACATTGATGAGCGAACCCTGCCCCACGAGCTTGACTGGCTGGCCACTGGGGTTCACCTCTCCAAGGGCTGCTACCGAGGTCAGGAAACCGTCTCCAAAGTTCACAATCTCGGACACCCTCCCAGAAGGCTAATTCAGCTCAATCTTGAGGTGGGGGACACCCTGGCCGCCAAAGGCGAGAGCGTCTACCACCGAGATCGCGAGGTTGGAAAGATTCTTGCCGGCGGCCTGCATTTCGAGGACGGTTCGATTGCCCTAGCTTTGGTTAGCCGCGTGACGCCATTTGGTGACCTCACTGTGGCAAATCTCTCTGCAAGCCAAACCGTAGTGGTGCCTCCGGATGCTGGTAAGGTAGCCAACCTTCCAAGACCAAGCGCGTTTAAGCTCAGCGGCAAAAAATGAAGGCTGACTCTAGAGTGGTAATTCACAGAGTGGTGGATTCGCTCTGGCAAGTCATGCTGATCACGCTGGCCTCCATCACTTCCTACTCAATTGCTTTTCTAGGTTTTGGTCACCCGGTTCCCTTACTTGCAGTAACGGTTGCAATTTCATCGCTCGGCTTTGCCAGAGATACCAGGCCGGGCCGGGTAGCAACAACCGCTCTGGCCATGATTATCGGCGTTGCGCTGAGTGAAGTCTTTTTACTCACTCTGGGGCCTGGTGTTTGGCAGCTCGGGGTCCTTATTTCGCTGGCGCTTTTGATCGCCAGGGTGATTTCCCCAAATCCGGCCTTCGCAATCACCGTTGCCATCCAGGCGGTTTTGGTGCAGCTTCTCACGGCGCCAACCGGAGGTGTGTTTGCCCGGGTGATTGACGGCATAATTGGCGCCTTGGTGGCGCTACTGGTTACTGCACTCGCCCCAAGAAACCCGATCCGTTTGATCCGTAGGGACTCCAGAGCGCTCTTTGTGGTTTTCAAGAACACTTTGGCCCAGCTGCGGACGGTTCTGATTTCGGGAGACGGTCAGGCTGCGGACGATGCCCTAGCTCAAATCCGTCAAACCCAGCCACTGATCGACAACTGGAAAAGCTCTCTGGAGAGCGCCCAGGCAATTAGTCGGGTTTCCCCTTTTTACCGCTGGGCGCATAAACAGATGCGAGATCAGAAAATCCTGCTGCGAGGCATGGATCTGGCCACTCGAAACCTGAGGGTTGTTACCCGAAGAATTGATTTCCTGATGGAGGATAAGCGCTCGCGAAGAGAGTTAGCCGAACTGGTCACGCGGTTTATCGCAGCGGTGGATTTGCTGGAGCAGAGTATCGATGACTTTTCGATTCGTGCCAAGGCTCAGAAGTACCTAAAAAAACTGATTCGCGAATTGGATCCCAATTTTCCTGGATTGGAGTTGACGCTCGGTGACAAGGTCGTGCTGATGCAATTGCGCCCCATGGCGGTTGACCTCGCAATGGCAGCCGGTATGCCGGGCGAAGTCGCTCGGGGCTTGCTTCCAAAGGTTGACTAAACTTTCCTCTCATGACCTACAACCTCATCTTGCTGCGCCACGGCAACAGCGTCTGGAATCAAAAGAACCTCTTCACCGGATGGGTGGATGTTGACCTCAGCGACCTGGGTCGCCAAGAGGCCAAGCGGGCGGGAGAGCTGCTAGGACAGTCTGGACTGAAGCCCGACCTGCTCTACACCTCGGTTTTGAAGCGAGCTATCAACACCGCTCACATCGCGCTGGACCAAATCGATCGAAACTGGATTCCAACTGAGCGCACCTGGCGGCTCAATGAGCGCCACTACGGCGCGCTCCAGGGTCTAGACAAAGCAGAAACCCTCGAGAAGTATGGGGCAGAACAATTTCAAATTTGGCGTCGCAGCTATGACGTTCCACCACCACCAATTGCCGATGACAACGAATTCTCACAGGCTCATGATGAGCGCTACGCGGGCCTCGGCGCAGATCTCCCAAAGACGGAGTGCCTGAAAGATGTGCTGGTTCGTATGCTGCCCTACTGGGAGCAGAACATTTCGAAGCAGCTGGTTTCTGGTAAGACCATTCTGATTACTGCCCACGGTAACTCGCTGCGTGCTCTGGTTAAGCACCTCGATGGTGTCAGTGACGATGCGATAGCTGAGCTGAACATTCCAACTGGAATTCCGCTTCACTACAAGCTGGATGAAAACCTGAAGCCGCTGGTTGCCGGTGGGGAATACCTAGACCCTGAGGCTGCAGCTGCCGGAGCTGCCGCGGTAGCGAACCAGGGAAAGAAATAGACCTAGTTGTCAGTCCATTCGCCGGTCTGCAGGAAGCTGACCTTCGAGGAGATGTCAACCACGTGGTCCGCAAAGCGCTCAAAGTAGCGTGAGGCCAGCGTCACATCAACGGTGAACATCGCATTTTCTTTCCAGTCTGGAGCTAGCACAACCTCGAATACTCTGCGGTGCAGGCGGTCAACGGCCTCATCCTGAGCCTGGATTTCGCGGGCTAGATCCAGATCGGTGTTTGCCAGCAGCTTGGCCGCCTTGGCAACCAGTTCAAGGTCTAGTCGAGCCATGTCTTCAAAAGTCTTGCGAAGTGACTCTGGGATGGCACTTCCTGGGTAGCGGTAGCGAGCAATGGCCGCGATGTGGGAGGCGAGCGAACCCATGCGCTCCAGCGATGCCGACATTCTCAGGGCAGAAACCAATATTCTCAGGTCTCGTGCGACTGGGCTCTCGGTGGAGAGCACGCGAATCACGAGTTCATCCAAGTCCAGCGCGCGAGACTCATTTGCCTCAGCCAGCGCCAGTGCTTCGTCAGCGAGGGTCACATCTGAATTCAAAAAGGCACGAGATGCCTTGTCCATGATGGTCCCGGCAGTTTCTGCGAGAGTGATGAGCCTAATCTGAACCTCAGAAAGCTCCTGCTGGAAAATGTTTCTCATGGCCCCTCCAAATCGTTGACGTGGTCGAGAGCCTTCCAGCGGAAGAAGAATTAAAAGTTAACTTGTTGCTAACCCAACTCAAACACCGCAAGCAGTTTCTCGCTTGCTCTCTAGTCTAGAGTCGGAACAGATTAGTTAACCTGGTAAACATTGCCCAGTGCGAGAAAAGAGGTGCCGAGTGGGATTTATTGCAGCCCGCCGCGTTGCCAAAGAGGTTGAGTCTGAGTTCCAAGCTTTTCAAACTGTTGCCTCTCAGGTCGTGGACGTAATTGCAACCGCAGGGGTTGTGCTAGACCAGTTCAATAACGTGGTGCGAGCATCTCCCGGTGCCGTTCAATTTGGGCTTGTGCAAAACCGCCGCTTGATTCACGCGGCCCTTGTGAAACTCGTCGACCGCGCTCGCATTTCCTCTGGTGCGGTGAAAGAGGATGTTGTCTTGGAGACCGGACTGCGCCGAGACCAGGTCTGGGTCGATGCCAGAGCTGCAAGGTTCGGCGAAAACTACGTGATGCTGATCGTTGAAGACCGCACCGAGTCAAAAAAACTCGAGGACACCAGGCGAGACTTTGTGGCGAATGTTTCCCATGAGCTCAAAACCCCAATTGGAGCAATCGGACTGCTGGCCGAGGCAATTGTGGGAGCTGCGGATGACCCTCAGATGGTTCAGAAGTTTGCCGGTTCCATGCAGAAGGAATCCCAGCGCCTTGCAAACCTAGTGCAGGAGCTGATCCAGCTCTCTAAGGTCCAGGGTGCAAAACTCGGCGAGAACACTGTCAGTATTGACCTAGCCGCCGCCATCACCGATGCCGTGGAGCGCAACCACCTGCTGGCTGAGCAGCGCAACATCAAGGTGGTTTCAGCAGCCGAACCTGGCGTCAAAATTCGCGGGGACTACGAGATGCTGACCACCGCAATCCGAAACCTCATCGAAAACGCCATCGTCTACTCCAATCCTGGTTCACAGGTTGGAGTCGGGCTTCGTGAGGTTGAGGGCATAGCTGAAATTGCTATCACCGACTCCGGTATTGGAATCCCTGAAAGCGAGCAGGAGCGCATCTTTGAGCGCTTCTACCGGGTTGACCCCTCTCGCTCGAGGGAAACCGGTGGCACCGGGCTAGGACTTTCCATCGTCAAGCACACCGCGCTGAACCATGGCGGCGAGGTCAGATTGTTTTCCAAGGTGGGGATAGGCTCCACCTTTACGTTCCGAGTACCAATTGAAAATCAGGAGAGCTAAATGACCCGAGTATTGGTAGTTGAAGACGAAATCAACCTGAGAGAGCCGCTGGTATATCTGCTTCAGCGTGAGGGCTATGACGTCATTGAAGCGGAAGACGGCAATGCCGCTCTGGAGCTGTTCCAGAGCATGGGTGCCGATCTGGTGCTCCTGGACCTGATGTTGCCTGGGCTTTCGGGAAATGAAGTTTGCCGCGCCATCCGTGCCGAGAGCTCGGTTCCGGTAATCATGGTGACAGCCAAAGATACGGAAATCGACAAGGTTGTTGGACTTGAAATTGGTGCGGACGACTACGTGACCAAGCCCTACTCAACTCGAGAGCTCTTAGCCCGCATGAAGGCGGTTTTGCGTCGCGGAGCGGAGCCTCAGGTGGCTGAGTTTGGTGTCCTGAAGGCAGGACCGGTAGTAATGGACATCGAACGTCACGTGGTTACCGTCAACGGGGAAAAGGTTCAAATGCCTCTGAAGGAGTTTGAGCTCCTGGAGCTACTGATGGAAAACGTGAACCGAGTGCTTACGCGTGGTCAGATCATCGATCGCGTGTGGGGTTCAAACTACTTTGGTGACACCAAGACCCTGGATGTTCACGTGAAGCGCATTCGCTCCAAGATTGAGGAAGACCCTGCTCGTCCACGCCACCTGCTGACGGTTCGCGGCTTGGGTTATAAGTTCGAGGTTTAGCCCAGCGATTCCGCGTATTCGCGGTACTCGGCGAGAGCACCATCAACCACCGGAACCAAGATTTCCATTGGGTCTTGCCCCGCGTTTACGTAGACGCTGTGCATCTGGCCCGGAACTAGATCGAGCTGGAAGGCAAGCGGCTCGGTGCCGTTGTAGCCCATGTCAAATTTGCTCTCAGCGCTCACTGGGAATTCAACCCTTAGCTCTTCGCCACTGGAATCCTTGGTGGTCAAAGTTGCCAGCACATCGTTCTTGCTGGAATTCACGAATGAGCCAATCAAAACTGCCTTGCCTGAGGTTCCCTGAATCAGGATCAGGTTTCGCACCTTAAGGTCTTGGATGTCCAATTGAACGCCGTCACTTGGGGCATAGGGCTCTAGTGAGGTGACCTCTCGCGATAGCGAGCACCCGGTGAGCGCCAAAGCCGACAGGGCAATCAAGGATACGGAGGTAATTTTCTTGAGGTTCACGAGTGCTCTCCAAACGACTAAGCGAGCGCAAGTCTAGCCTAGGAAAACCCCTGTTTCTGTGGTAAACTTAGGGTTTTGGAGTCGAAAGAAGCGCATGAAATTTGAAGTTGGCGAAACTGTCGTCTATCCCCACCACGGCGCTGCTGAGATCATCGAGGTTTCTGAAAAGACCATCCGCGGAGCCACCCAGACTTATTTGAAGCTCAGAGTTGCCCAGGGCGACCTAATCATTCAGGTTCCAGCCGCCAACGTTGAGATGGTTGGCGTTAGAGACGTAATTGACAAAAAGGGCGTGCAGCAGGTTTTTGATGTACTGCGAGCCGAGTTTGTGGAAGAGCCCACCAACTGGTCCAGACGCTACAAGGCCAACCTAGAAAAGCTTGCCTCCGGAGACGTAGTGAAGGTTTCTGAGGTGGTTCGCGACCTTTGGCGCCGCGATCAGGATCGCGGCTTGAGTGCGGGTGAAAAGCGCATGCTCGCTAAGGCTCGCCAGATTTTGATTTCGGAGCTCGCGCTAGCCCGCAAGGTTGATGAGGTAAAGGCCTCGGCCGAACTCGACAAGGTATTGGCCTCCTAAAAAATGAGCGTTGCGGTGGTTTTAGTTGCCGCCGGTAACGGCGAGCGTTTGGGCCTGGGGCTTCCCAAAGCCCTGGTGCAAATTGACGGCAAAACCATCCTCGAGCATTCCCTAGAAGCTGTTTCTAGTTTTCAGCCCAATCAGCTGGTGGTCGTTGCCCACGAAGACCGAGTTCCGGAATTCCAGGAGCTGGTTCAAAACTCCTACGCTGGGAAATTTAGCGTTGTCCCCGGCGGCAGCTCTCGCCAGGGTTCGGTGGCCAACGGTCTTCAGTTGGTTGACTCCGCGCTGGTACTGGTTCACGACGCTGCTCGCTGCTTTACTCCTGCAGAGGTTTTTCACGCGGTGCAAGCGGGTTTGGAAACCTCTCCCTGCGTAATTCCCGCGCTGGCGGTCACCGACACAATCAAGCGGGTATCCGGGGATCAGGTGCTGGGCACAGAGGACCGAGACCAGCTAAGAGCTGCGCAAACTCCGCAGGGCTTCCACACCAACCTGCTAAAAGCGGCAATCGCTCAGAGCACTGAGGTTTTCACCGATGAGGCTGCACTGATGCAAAGTGCCGGACACTCCGTGAGCTTTGTGACGGGCTCCCCGCTGAGCAAGAAAATCACAACGATTGCCGATCTTGGAGAGCGCACCACCAACCAGCGCACCGGTATCGGTTCGGACGCCCACAAGTTTTCTGGGGATGGCACTCTGGTGCTTGGGTGCCTGAGCTGGGAGGGGCTTCCAAAGCTCGAGGGCCATTCAGACGGCGACTCCATCGCGCACGCGATGGTCGATGCCATGCTCTCGGCCGCGGGCCTTGGTGATATCGGAACGAACTTTGGTGTTGATCGCCCAGAGTATTCCGGTGCCAGCGGAGAGGTATTCCTTAGCGCCACCCTGGATCTAATCTCAGCCTCCGGCTACGAACTCGTAAACATCGCAGTTCAGGTGGTAGCGGACAGACCAAAGATTGGACCTCGGCGTCTTGAGCTTGAGCAAAGGCTATCGCGCATCGTAGGAGCCCCGGTTTCAATTGGTGCGACCACCACGGATGGCCTTGGTTTTCTCAGCGACTCTCGCGGCGTGGCTGCGGTTGCAACCGCGCTGCTTAGGGCGCGTGGCTAGGCTTTGACCATGAAACTTTTTGATACCCGCACCCAGGCACTGGTTGAATTTCAGCCAATTCGGCCCGGGCAGGTTGGTATCTACGTTTGCGGCCCAACAGTCCAATCTGCTCCGCACATTGGACACCTTCGGTCCGCTCTGGTTTACGACCTGATGGCCAGTTGGCTCACTCACCTTGGAAACCACGTCACCCTGGTTCGCAACGTAACTGACATTGACGACAAGGTTCTAGAAAAGGCCAAGGAGCAAAACAAAGAGTGGTTTGCGCTGGCCTACGAAAACGAGCTGGGTTTTTCCGCTGATTTTGCAAGGCTTGGAATCAATCCTCCGAGCGTTGAGCCCAGGGCCACCGGCCACATCACCCAGATGCTCGAACTGATCGATCTTCTTATCCAGCGCGGCCACGCCTATCAGGCGCTGGATGGTTCGGCGAATGTCTACTTCGATACGGCCAGCTGGCCCCAGTACGGGGAACTAACGAACCAGGATCCAGCGGACATGGAAGGGGCAGAGGTAGCCGCCGATAAGAAGCGTGCGCAAGATTTTGCCCTTTGGAAAGCCGCCAAAGACTCTGAGCCAATCTCGGCAAGTTGGAATTCAAAGTATGGACGGGGCAGACCCGGCTGGCACATCGAGTGCTCTGCCATGGCGAGCTACTACCTGGGTGAGCAGTTTGACATCCACGGTGGCGGGTTAGATCTGAGATTCCCGCACCACGAAAATGAACTCGCTCAATCACAGGCGGCCGGTCACCACTTCGCCAACCACTGGGTCCACAACTCGCTGGTGACCGTTGCGGGACAGAAGATGAGCAAGTCCCTGGGCAACTCAGTTTTCTCAGGGGACCTGTTTGCTTTGGCAAGCCCCCAGGTGGTGCGCTACTACCTGCTCTCCGCGCACTACCGCTCAGTGCTCGACTATCAGCCCAGCGTCCTGCAGGAGGCCGATGCAGCTCTTGGGAGAATTCTGGGCTTTGTTTCAAGAGCCGCTCGAGAACTCGCGCCAACGCAATTTGCTCAGGTCTCAGAACAAATTGAGCTTGATTCAGAATTCGCTGCTGCGATGAATGATGACCTAAACGTTCCTGCCGCACTTGCAGTCCTGCACGAGCTGGTGCGCTCAGGCAATGCCGACCTGGATGAAAATCGAATTCGTGAAGCCAGCTCCAAGCGCGATCAGGCGCTAAAGATGCTGGAGATATTGGGCCTATCACCCAAGCAGTGGGGAAGCGAAGTGTCAGATGAGCACCGAGCCCTCGATGCACTTATTCAAAAACTTATCGAGCAGCGCAACCTGGCCCGCGAGAGCAAAGACTGGGCCAGCGCCGATCGAATTAGGGACCAACTATCCCAGAGCGGCATTGAGCTCTCGGATTCACAAAATCAAACACACTGGAGTCTGAGCTAATGGCAAAACTGGGAAGGCCCGGCGCGGCCAAAGGTAAAAAGGGTGCAACCAAGGGTACCGGCGGCCACGGCCGCCAGGCTCTAGAGGGCAAGGGCCCAACTCCCAAGGCTGAGGACCGCCCCTACCACAAGGCATTCAAGGCCAAGCAGGCGGCTGCCAAGGGTGTAAAGCCTGCCGCAAGTGCCAGGACATCCAAGAAGGGCGAGTTCGTCTCAGGACGCTCAGGGATGGGCGCCAGGGCAATTTCTGGTGAGGTGCTCTCCGGCAGAAACTCTGTTGCCGAGGCGCTCAAGGCCAAGATTCCCGCAACCGCTCTGTTCATCGCCCAGCGCATCGAAATGGACGACCGAGTCAAGGAATCAATCGCCATCGCCAACGGCCGTGGCATTCCTCTCTCTGAGGTCACCCGCGCTGAAATCGACCGAATGACCGGTGGCGACAGCGTGCACCAGGGCATTGCCCTTCAGGTTCCCCCTTACAACTACAAGCACCCAACCGAACTGCTCGATAGAGCACTTTCGACCGGAGAGCTACCGCTGCTTGTTGCCCTTGACGGCATTACCGATCCGAGGAATCTGGGTGCAATTATCCGATCGATTGCGGCCTTCGGCGGTCACGGTGTGGTCTTGCCTCAGCGCAGAAGCGTTGGCGTTACGGCAGCTGCTTGGAAGACCAGCGCCGGAGCGGCAGCCCGAATCCCGGTGGCTCTAGCCTCAAACCTGAACCAGACCATCAAGGAATATAAGCAGCGCGGAGTTTTTGTGGTTGGGCTGGATGGTGATGGAGATGTTTCGCTGCCGAACTTCACCCTTGCTGACAAGCCCCTGTTGGTCATTGTTGGATCTGAAGGTAAGGGACTTTCTCGCCTGGTTACTGAGAACTGCGACCAAATAATTTCGATTCCGATTTCAAAGGCCACTGAGTCTCTGAATGCTGGCATCGCAGCATCGGTTGCGCTCTACCAGATTTCGAGCCAACGCTCCTAAACCCTGTCTCTCCAGTCCGAAGAATCGTCGTCGTCTTCGACCACGATTAGCCCGGAGGGGACAGCCTCAGCCAACGTGATGCTCTCGGTGGTGGTGGCGATCAGCGCCTCCTCGTCGCGACGCTTGGAGAGAATCTCGGCGACGTAGGAGCGAACAGCATCTATCAGCGGGACGTCGCTACCTTTTTTCTCAGACATGTACCAGCGGTGCTCCAGCACCTCGTGGAAAATCTCTGCGGGCTCAAGACGTCCGGTGAACTCAGCAGGAATGGCTCCAACTACCGGCTCATAAACTTCACTGAGCCACTGGTGAGCGAGCACTTCCTCATCAATGCCTGGGCGCTGATTCGCAAGGCGGTACTCGTCAATGTCGTTCAGCAGTCGCCTTGCCTGGTTCTCCTCGACGTCCAACCCGGTCAACAGCAGCAGTCTTCTGGCGTGGTGTCCGGCATCGACCACCTTGGGCTGAATCTTTACGGTGTGTAGATCCTGATCCTGGCTCATGCTGAGCTCTTCAATGTCAAAGCCGAGCTCGTTCAGTCGCTGCACCCTCCTGGAGATTCTCCAGCGTTCGGAATCCGCAAATGTTTCAATAGCGGTCAGCTCTTTCCAGAGCTCATGATATTTATCCACGATGCGCTGGCTAATTTCTCTCGGGTCCAGTTCGCTCGCGGCTTTTCCTGAGGCAACCAGATCCATCAGCTCACCCGCGATATTCACCCTGGCAATTTCAAGGTCATTCTCGCGCTGTCCATTGGAGAGTCTTGAATCGTAGAGCTGGCCAGTTTCGGCATCCACCAGATAGGCGGCAAATTTTCCGGCATCGCGCCTAAATAGCGTGTTGGAGAGCGAAACATCCCCCCAGAAAAAACCCACCAGGTGGAGGCGAACCAGCAGTAGCGCCAGGGCATCCACCAAACGCTTAGCGGTCTGCTCCCTAAGTCCCTGCGACCACATCGCTCGATAGGGAAGCGAGAACTTGAGGTGGCGGGTGATTAGAACGGCAGGAAGCTCCTCACCATTTTCATCGGCACGGTTGTTGATGATTGCAAACGGTTCAACGCAGGGGATTGAAAGCTTCTCCAGGCGGCGCAGCATTTCATACTCGCGCTTGGCTAGATCAAAAAGCGTCTCTTTGATGGCTATGACGTGATCGCCGAGGTGCGCAAAGCGCACTGTGTGACGGGAGAGCCCCTTGGGCAGCGAAGCGATGTTCTCCTTCGGCCAATTCTCCAATGGCAAATGCCACGGCAGATCCAGCAGTGCTGGTTCTGCCGTGGCAGCCGTGATGTTCAGTTGCGAGGGCATGAGGCCTTAGTTCAGGCGCTCGCCGCTCTCTGCGTCGAAGACGTGAACCGATGCGGCATCTGCCTGCAGGTGGATCTTGTCTCCGGCGCGTGGGTGGTCAATTGGGTCAACGCGAACTACCACGTTGTGCTCAGTGCCGTCTAGCGCGGCGCGTCCGTATAGGTAGCCGTCTGAACCGAGCTCTTCCACTACGTCTACGTCAACCTCTAGGCCGTGAGCGGCTGGGCTTAGCTTCTCTGGGCGAATACCCACAGTTACTCGGTTTGAAGATGCTTTGGCCAGAATCTCGCGTGAGATTGGAAGCACGGCGTCACCGAACTGCACACCACCGTCAATGATTGGTAGCTGAACCAGGTTCATCGCTGGGGAGCCGATGAAGCCGGCCACGAAGACGTTTGCTGGGCGATCGTAGAGGTTACGAGGGGTGTCCACCTGCTGCAGCAGACCGTCCTTCAAAACTGCTACGCGGTCACCCATGGTCATAGCTTCAACCTGGTCGTGGGTCACGTAAACGGTGGTTACCCCTAGGCGACGCTGGAGCGAAGCAATCTGGGTGCGGGTCTGAACACGGAGCTTGGCATCGAGGTTGGAAAGCGGCTCATCCATCAGGAACACCTGAGGCTTGCGAACAATTGCGCGGCCCATGGCGACGCGCTGGCGCTGACCACCGGAGAGTGCCTTTGGCTTGCGGTTGAGGTAAGGCTCGAGGTCCAGCAGCTTGGCTGCCTCAAGAACGCGCTCGGCGCGCTCTTCCTTCGAAACGCCGGCAATCTTCAGGGCAAAGCCCATGTTCTCTGCAACGGTCATGTGTGGGTAGAGAGCGTAGTTCTGGAACACCATTGCGATGTCGCGATCCTTTGGAGGAACATCTGTAACCTCGCGGTCTCCAATGAAAATGCCACCCTCGTTTACTTCTTCAAGACCTGCGAGCATGCGCAGGGAGGTGGACTTTCCGCAACCCGAGGGGCCAACCAGGACCAGGAACTCGCCATCCTGAATTTCCAGATTCAGCTTGTCTACAGCTGGCTTGGTTCCGCCGGGGTAAAGGCGGGTTGCATTACGAAATGACACTGATGCCATGATTTTCTCCTTCACCGGCAGGTACGTGCCGGACGATCCGTTGTGAGGGTGAACGCTCTGGTTTGGGCGAACTTTATAAGTATGGCACCTGGGTTACAATTGCCGAGCTTCGTAATCAAGCTGATACCGAAACTAGGCAGGAAAAATGACCTCTCCAAACAAGCCAACCCGTTCCGAGCAGCGCGATGCTGCTAGAGCTAAGGCCAAGGCCCTTCGCGAGGAGAACCAGAAGAAGGCCAAGCGCTCAAAGCTGATCCTTCAGGTTTCGGTTGTGCTAGTCGCGCTAGGAATTGTCGGCGGAGTCGCCGCATTGATTGCGATTGAGAATGCCAACCAGGTGGCGGCCCCGGTGGTTGACGAAGTTCCTGCCAACCTCACCGCAATGGGTGGCGTAAAGATGGGCATTGGCCTGCAAGCCTTCACCGATGAGAAGACTCCAACCGCTGAGGCGGGTGCCGAGGAAATTCCTGCTATCACCGTTTACGTCGACTACCAGTGCCCAATCTGCCAGGCTTTTGACCTACCAAACTCCGCTCAGGTTCGCTCCTGGGTTGACACCGGAGCGGCAACTCTTGAAATTCGCCCGATCTCGTTCCTCGATCGCGCCTCGCTCAATGAGTACTCCTCAAGGGCTGCGAACGCAGCCATGTGTGTTGCAAACTTTGAACCTGACAGCTACTTCGACCTGCACGAAATTTTGATGATCAACCAGCCTCAGGAGGGCACCGAGGGTCCAGATGACGACGCACTGTTCAAGGCTGCCGATGAGGCAGGTGCTGGAACCGAAGAGGTGAAGGGCTGCATCCAGGCCAAGAGCTTCGGTGACTACATCGAACAGCACACTCAGAAGGTCCTCAGTGAGCCACAGGAGGGGATCTCCGTGACGGGCACCCCGACCATCTTGGTCAACGGAGTCCAGTACACCTGGGCAACCGGAGAAGAGCTGGTCTCAGCTGAGCGCTTTGCTCAGTTTGTCCAGTCCGCAATGGCTGAGTAGTTAGGGTTTTGGGCTGATAATCGAAAGACTCAGCCCGGTCTCAATCTCAGTCTGATTTCCAAGGTTGTCTGCGAGCTTGGCCACCCAGTCGCATTCGAGCGGTTGCGTTCCTTTGGGAAGCCGTCCAATTCCCTCGAATTGAACTTCGGTTTTGGTGCCATCCCAGCGGCCCAGCCAATCGGGTGAACTGCTGATCTTGCCAAAGCCAACCTTGTATTTATTTGCACCTGAGGTCACTAGCACTAGCACGAACTCATCACCGGTTTTTGAGGTGCAGTAAAACTCGGCTTTTGAAACACTTCTTGCATCGGTGATCTTGCCGGAGTACTCAAATGTTTCCAAGCCAGCTGCTGGGTCCAGGATTTCGGTGGAAACCACGAAACTCTCGAGGGCTGGTGCCGTGCGATCGGTGGCGTAAATCAGGTAGCCGATGTAAACAACCAGGAACAGCGAGGAGTAGGTGAGAAATGTCCGAAACCATTGCCTTTGAAATAACCGCACGTTTCTAGGCTAATGCAGTTGATTCGGTAGGCTTTACGCGAAACAAATGCCGACCTGGCGCAATTGGTAGCGCACCGCACTTGTAATGCGGGGGTTACGGGTTCGAGTCCCGTGGTCGGCTCTGGGGGATACCTAACTCAAAGGAAATCCATGGAAATCAATTGGCTGTCGGTGGTCATTGCAGCGATTGCTGGCGGAATGATCGGAGCCATTTGGTTTGGCCCCAAAACCTTCTTCCCGATCTGGTGGAAGCTGATGGGCAAGACCCCCGGGGACAACCCGGGCACTGAGTCCATGGGAATGGTTTTTGGTTTGACCTTTGCTGGTGCCTTTGTGCAGGCATTGGTTATGGCCGTAGCCGTATCGCTTGCCGAGACTGCGACCGGTGGTCTTGATTGGTATGAGGGCCTCGCATTTGGTGCACTACTGGGCGTTGGTTTCTCAGCGGCAACCTCAATCGGTCACAAGCTCTTTGGCGGTTTTGGCCTGAAGGTTTGGATTCTCGAGGTTGGTCAAGACATCGTGTCACTAGCAGCGATGGGTGCCATCATCGCGAGTTTTATCTAGTCTTTGCTTGGCTCTGCCAACTGAACAATCAGGATGATCCAGCCCACGATCGGTAGCAGCAGCCACCACAGGCTGTGAGGGGAACGCCGCACATCCCGCAGCCTTCTGATGGTTGAGGTTAGCCAGGGGAGCAGCGTGACAATGCTGAAAACTCTCGCAACATCGTCAGAAATAACGCTAAGTGCGGCCTGGGCGATGAACAGTGCCAGGATGAAGTACCAGTAGTCCGCGCGAGTAGTTCTGCCGGCAAAACTTGCATAGTTTCTGAAGGCTAGTTTTGTTGCTTCCCATAGTTCCATGCCGCCACTCTAGCGCTCAAAAATGAGCCATACTTGGAGGGTGTCAGCAACGAGGCTAGAACGCGATTTGCTTGGTGAGCGAGAAATTCCAAGCTCCGCCTACTGGGGTATTCACACCCTCAGGGCGATAGAAAACTTCAACATCTCCGGGGTGCCTATTGGGCACTACCGCTCCCTAATCCGAGGGCTTGGGTTTATCAAAGAGGCCTCCGCCAAGGCCAACCTCCAACTCGGTGTTATCACCCAGGATCTTGCGACCCCAATCGCTGCGGCCTCAATAGAGGTTCGAGACGGACTCTGGGATGCCGAATTCACGGTGGATGCCATTCAGGGTGGTGCCGGAACCTCAACCAACATGAATGCCAACGAGGTGATTGCCAACCGAGCCCTGGAGATAGCGGGCTTTCAAAAGGGTGAGTACGACCAAATCCACCCGCTGAACCACGTCAATGCATCGCAGTCGACCAATGACGTCTACCCAACCGCCATCAAGGTTTCGCTAATCATTGAAATTCTCGCTCTGCTGGAGGCCGTTACTCAGCTCAGAACCGCGCTGGCAAAAAAGTCCAGCGAATTTTCCGATGTTGTGAAAATGGGTAGGACCCAGCTGCAGGATGCGGTCCCAATGACCCTGGGGCAGGAGTTTGCCGCCTTTGACCTGACCCTGGGTGAAGACCAGTCCAGGCTGAGGGAAATCATTCCACTACTTAGCGAACTCAACCTGGGCGGCACGGCCATTGGAACTCGGCTGAATACCCCCGACGGTTATGCCGAACTCGTTGTCAAGATACTGAGTGAGTTGTGTGAGCACCCGTTCAGCCTCGCCGAAAACCTCATTGAGGCGACCAGCGACACTGGAGTCTTTGTCTCAACCTCAAGTGTGCTCAAGCGCCTAGCGATCAAGCTCTCCAAAATCTCCAATGACCTCAGGCTGCTATCTTCTGGCCCAAGGGCAGGATTTGGGGAAATTAATCTTCCGGCTCGTCAGGCTGGCTCTTCGATCATGCCCGGCAAAGTAAATCCGGTAATACCTGAGGCCGTCAACCAAGTGGCATTCCAGGTAATCGGAAACGATCTCACCGTGACCATGGCATCAGAGGCGGGACAGCTGCAGCTAAATGCCTTTGAACCCATCATCGCTCGATCCCTGATGATGAACCTGGTCTATCTGAGGCGGGCTTGCCGGATGCTGGCGGATTTCTGTATTGACGGCATTACCGCCAACCGCGAGTTCCTGAGATCAGAGGTGGAGAACTCCATCGGCCTGGTGACCGCGCTGGCTCCAACCCTGGGCTATGAGGCAGCCGCATCGATTGCTAAATACGCTCAATCCCACAACTGCAGCGTTCGGGAAGCCGGGCTTGCGCTGGGACTTTTGACCAACGAGAGCTTTGACGAGCTCTTGGGTGATATCCGAGGGCTAACCGGTAGTTAGTTTCTCGGACGAAGCTCTGAAACCATTGGGCAGGCAAAGGGGTTGCTGTTTCCAGAGAGCCCAACCTGGTTTAGGTGCTTCATGATGACTCGGTAGCTGGAAATCAGGTTCATTTCAACCAGCGTAATGTCATGCTCCTTACAATACTGAGCAACAATCTCGTGGGCCCGGCGCAGGTAGGGGCGTGCCATGGAGGGGAACAGGTGGTGCTCGACCTGGTAGTTCAGACCTCCCATGAGGTTATCTTTGAGCCAGCTGCCTCGAATATTTCTGGAGGTCAGCACCTGGCGCTCAAAAAAGTCAATCTTGGAGTCTTTGGCAATCAGTGGCATGCCCTTGTGGTTGGGCGCAAAGGCCGCACCCATGAAAAACCCAAAAGTCAGCATCATCACAAACCAGAGGGCAATGGCCCAGAGCCAGCCAAAAATGAGTCCCATGGCGATGTAGGGCAATACCTGGCGAACCACCATTAGGGAGAACTCTAAAATTCGAGTCTTCAAGGGGCGCTCAGTCCTACCCAGGGCGAGCATGGAATCCAGCAGTAGGTCAAAGCCGGTGAAGAACAAAAGCAGGGGAAATAGGTAGCCCTGGCGGTCAGAGAACCAGCGCTCAACGCCCTTTTTGGCAAGCTTTGATTCGGTCGTGAAGCTCAACACGCGAATAGCGATATCTGGATCTTCGCCAATCTGGTTTGGACGCTGGTGGTGCTTGTTGTGTTTGCGCAACCAAAATCCATAGCTCAAACCTGCGAATAGGTTCGCTAGCACCAGCCCCAGGGCGTCGTTGGCACGGTTGCTTCTAAACACCTGGCGATGAGCTGCCTCGTGAGCTATGAATCCATACTGAGCGCTGGTGATTCCAAGCAGGGCTGCAAGTCCAAACGCAAGCAAAATCCACCACTGGCTCTGGTCCAGGGCAAATCCGGTAAGGATCGCGAGGCTCCAAAACCCCGCAGCGACAATTGAAAGCACCACAAGGCGAATGATGTAGAAGGAAGGGCGCTTTGCCAGAAGACCTTCGGCCTTAACCAGGGTCAATACATCGTGAAAACGGGTGGTTGCCCTGGAGCTCAAGGTGGCGGTCATTTCCAAAGTCTAAGCAACGAATTTGGTATTTACGGTCAGAGAGGAAAAGTATTTAGCTCAAGCTGGAAATAACGATCGTGAGAAGGGGTGCAGCAATCAGCGAGGGAAGCAAATCGGCAACCGAGACCATCCTCAGCTGAAGCACTCTCAAACCTGTTCCCAGCAGCAAAATACCGCCGGTTGCCGTTATCGATGCAACTGCAGCGCTGGATAAAACCTCACCCACGTTCATGGCCAACACAGTGAGGAGTCCCTGCCATAAGCCAACTGGTATTGCGGAGAAAGCAACTCCAGGGCCCATGGTCGCTGCAAAAGCCACCGAAGTAAAACCGTCGAGGGTCGATTTCAAACCCAGAATGTCGATGCCGTTTCCCAGGCCATCCTGCAGCGCACCTAGAACCGCCATCGGACCGATAGTGAAGAGCAGCGAGGCGTTGACGAATCCCTGAATAAAGGCGTCTCGATCTCCCTTGGACTTGGTTTTGCTCTGCAGCCAAGATCCGAATCCCTCAAGACGCTGCTCGATTTTTAGCAGCGATCCAGTGATGCCGCCGATGAGCAGAGAGGCTAGAACGACCAAAATCGTCGGGAAGATTCCGGTGGCAGCCTTGAAATCTTCGTTTGAGAGATCTGCCAAGTTCATCGCGCCGATTACCAAGACGACAAGGCCCATGGCATCGGTGAGGGTTCTGGACATTTTCTCTGGAAGCCGGTTACCAAGCAGCATTCCGACGAAACTGCCGATCAGAATGGCAAGGACGTTGATTATGGTTCCCACCGAGCTAGGCCCCCAGCGAGGTTAGAAGTTCGAACACCAGAAAAGCTGGCCACACCAGAGACTTCAGCACACCCAAGGCGCCAGTCCAAAAGTCTGTGGCGGTTGAGATGTAGTAAATCGCTGCGCCGATGAAGCCCAAACCGTAAAGGGATCCGGACTCCGGAGTGATTTTAGCCATGCGAAAACACTACTGGGCTGGCTTGAAGGTGATGCTCACAGAGTTAATGCAGTAGCGGTTTCCGGTTGGAGTTTGGGGTGCGTCTTCAAATACGTGACCAAGGTGACCACCGCACTTTGAGCAGCGCACCTCGGTTCTGAGCATGCCGTGTGATCGATCTTCGATGTACTCAATTGCTTCATTGCCCTGCGGTTCATAAAAAGAAGGCCAGCCGCAGTGCGAATCAAACTTGGTATCCGACTCAAATAAAAAGGCGTCGCAGCCGCGGCAGTGGTAGCTGCCGGAGCGTTTTTCGTCCAGCAGTTCTCCGGTGTAAGCCCGCTCTGTGCCTGCCATCCTAAGCACGTGGTACTCAAACTCTGAGAGCTCCTGGCGCCACTGCTCATCGGTTTTATAGACTTCGTACATCAATTCCTCCAGGAAAAATAAGCTTTATAACCCTTTAGTAACACATTTACCAGTTATTGCAATTCCCTTGTTTAATCCCCGGTCTTGCGTAAGGTTTATCTAGTCGGATGGAACTTTGCGTTGAAACCCGATGCATTCGCGGACCTCGCGGATGTTTACAAAGCATCAGGAGCAACAATGGCACAAGGAACCGTAAAGTGGTTCAACTCTGAAAAGGGTTTTGGTTTCATCACACAGGACGGCGGTCCAGACGTATTCGTACACTTCTCCGCAATCCAGACTGATGGTTACCGCGAATTGAAGGAAAACCAGCGAGTCGAGTTCGACGTCAAGACTGGAGACAAGGGCCCTCAGGCCGAGAACGTCTCCGTCCTCTAATAGAACAGACCTAAGTCAGGCCGATGTGCATTGCACATCGGCCTTTCGCTTGCACTCTGGGGTGGAGAGTGCTAAAAATGTATTAGCACTCAACAACCTCGAGTGCTAATCCAAACTCTTTAGATGCAAACGGGAGAAACCCAAATGGCAAAAATTATTCACTTTGATGAAGAGGCACGTCGCGGACTAGAGCGCGGTCTCAACATTTTGGCTGACACCGTAAAGGTGACCCTAGGTCCACGCGGACGCAACGTCGTGCTGGAGAAGAAGTGGGGCGCCCCAACCATCACCAACGATGGTGTGTCGATCGCCAAGGAAATTGAGCTGAGCGACCCATTCGAGAAGATTGGTGCAGAGCTCGTCAAGGAAGTTGCAAAGAAGACTGACGATGTTGCCGGTGACGGCACCACCACTGCGACCGTATTGGCTCAGGCCCTGGTCAAGGAGGGCCTACGGAACGTAGCCGCTGGAGCAGACCCAATTTCGCTGAAGCGCGGAATCGACAAGGCTTCTGCTGCGGTTACCGAGGCTCTTTTGAAGATGGCAGTCCCAGTTGAGACCAAGGAACAGATCGCTGCTACTGCCTCAATCTCTGCCGGAGACTCAGTCATCGGTGAGATCATCGCCGAGGCCATCGACAAGGTCGGCAAGGAAGGTGTTGTAACCGTTGAGGAGTCCAACACCTTTGGAATTCAGCTTGAGCTGACCGAGGGTATGCGCTTTGACAAGGGTTACGTCTCCGCTTACATGGTCACCGACCCAGAGCGCCAGGAGGCAATCCTCGAGGACGCCTACATTCTGATCGCCAACAGCAAGATTGCAAACATGAAGGACCTGCTGCCGATCGTTGACAAGGTTATGCAGGCCGGGAAGCCGCTGCTGATCATTGCCGAGGACATCGAGGGTGAAGCCCTTGCAACCTTGGTTGTAAACAAGATCCGCGGAATCTTCAAGTCGGTTGCCGTAAAGGCCCCAGGCTTTGGTGACCGCCGCAAGGCCATGCTGCAGGACATCGCAATCCTCACCGGTGGTCAGGTAATTGCCGAGGAAGTTGGCCTAAAGCTAGAGAACACCGACCTCGCAATGCTGGGACGCGCTCGTAAGGTGGTAATCACCAAGGACGAGACCACCATCGTTGAGGGTGCGGGAGACGCCGACCAGATCAAGGGCCGCGTTGAGCAGATTCGCCGCGAGATCGGAAACACCGACAGCGACTACGACCGCGAGAAGCTGCAGGAGCGCCTGGCAAAGCTGGCCGGTGGCGTTGCAGTTATCAAGGCTGGTGCCGCAACTGAGGTTGAGCTCAAGGAGCGCAAGCACCGCATTGAGGACGCAGTCCGCAATGCCAAGGCTGCGGTCGAGGAGGGCATTGTCGCCGGTGGTGGTGTTGCACTGCTGCAGGCTGGCAAGGTTGCGTTCAACGACCTGAACCTAGTTGGCGACGAGGCTACCGGTGCGAAGATTGTGGCTGTTGCCATCTCTGCTCCGCTGAAGCAGATTGCTATCAACGCAGGTCTAGAGCCAGGTGTGGTTGCCGAAAAGGTTTCCAACCTGCCAGACGGTCACGGTCTAAACGCTGCAACCGGTGAGTACGTGAACATGCTGCAGGCCGGCATCAACGACCCAGTGAAGGTAACCCGCTCTGCCCTGCAGAACGCGGCCTCCATCGCAGGTCTGTTCCTAACCACCGAGGCGGTTGTCGCCGAGCGCCCAGAGCCAGCTGCTGCTCCAGCCGCTGACGCAGGCGCAGGAATGGACTTCTAAAGATTCAAAACAAAGAGCCGGGGTGGAAATCCACCCCGGCTCTTTGTTTTAACCTTTTCAGCTACCTGGCCATTGGCAGTTCAACGCTGAAAGTTGCTCCGCCCCCAGGAGTGGCTTCCACCCAGATCCTGCCCTTGTGGGCGTTTACGATGCTGCGGGCAATAGCCAAGCCAAGCCCAGAGCCTCCAGTTTCGCGATTGCGCGAGTTATCGGCTCGGTAGAAGCGATCAAATACTTTTTCCTGCAGGGCTTCAGGAATGCCCTCACCGTGGTCAACCACGTTCACCTGCACTTTGTCTTCGGCCTTGAGAAGTTCAATAGAGACCTCCGAGCCCTCGGGGGCGAACCTCGAAGCGTTAGCCACCAGGTTGGTCAGCACTTGCTTGATGCGATTGCCATCCATCTCAAATGGCTCAATAGGAGCTTGGCACATCACTTTGAATTCCACCGCGGGGTTAGCAACCCGGGCATCCTTGGCCACCTGCTCTGCAAGGTCAGCAAGGTCATGCTTTTCAAGGTTGAGCTGCTGGAGTTCATCCATCCGCGTCAGGGTCAACAAGCTCTCCACTAGACCAGACATTCGAATCGCTTCGGATTCAATTCGATCCATGGCCTCAGCAATGTCTTTTGGCTTTTTGATCGCACCCATCCGGTAAAGCTCTGCGTAGCCACGTACCGTCACAAGCGGGGTGCGCAGCTCATGGCTGGCATCTGAGACAAAGCGACGCATTTGCTCCAGGGTTTTGTCTTTGCCGCGCACGGCTCCCTCAACCGAATCCAACATGCTGTTCAATGCTCGGTTCAGCCTGCCAATTTCAGTCTTGCCGTGGCGAGCCACCAGACGCGAGGAAAAGTCTCCGGATTTGATGGACTTGGCGGTTCGCTCAACCTCGCGAAGCGGTCTCAGGGCCGAGGTGATGGTTAGCCAAATACTCAATCCGGAGAGAACCAAAAGGAAAACTCCGAAGCGGCCGCCAATGCTGCCGTACTCGGTGATGATTTGACGGTTTGTGCTGGTTGGTAGAGCTACCACCACTGAGCCATTTGCCCTGGTAAGCGGCAGTGCCACCAGACGCCACTCGCCTCTTGGTCCGGGTTCTTGCGTGACATCAACATCAAACGGCACACCCTCGGTTTCGAGCACTACATCTAGGGTGAAATTTTGGAAATTAGGCAGCGTGCGATCGTTGCCGGCGGAGGAGACCAGACCGATGAACTGCTCGCCATCGGCATTCAAGATTGCAATGTAGTAGTCGGACGGAAGCGCAGGCAGGGTCAAATCTCCATTGGCCACGCGGCGTTGAACCTGAAGTGGGTTCTCTCCCGCCAGGGTCGACGCGGTTGCAATCAGCAGCGTGTCAGTATTGCGCTGCAGGTAGGTGCTTAGAAGAGCTACCGTTCCGGCACTTGAGACGCTTAGTAGCAAACCAATCAGGCCCACTGACAATGTAGTGAGCTTGGCGCGGAGCGATATGCGCTCCCAAACCTGGAGAAACTTGCCTGGCAATTACTAGCCCTTGGGACCTTTGAGCATGTAGCCAACTCCGCGCTTGGTGACAATCAGCGGCTCTGTGCTCAGCGGGTCCAGCTTCTTGCGAAGGTAGGAAACGTAGGACTCCACAATTCCCATCTCGCCGTTGAAGTCGTACTCCCAGACGTGGTCCAAAATCTGAGCCTTGGTCAGCACCCGGTTTGGATTGGTTGCCAGGTAGCGCAGCAACTGGTACTCGGTGGGTGAAAGATCTACTATCTGACCGGCAACGGTGACCTCGTGGGCATCTTCGTTCATTTCTAGCTCACCGACCCGAATCACTGATCCGGCCTCACCGTCCTTGCCGGTGCGGCGCATGATGGCGTTGATGCGAGCCATGATTTCATCCAGGCTGAAGGGTTTGGTGACGTAATCATCGCCGCCAACGGTCAATCCGGTGACCTTGTCCTCGGTGTCATCCCTGGCGGTTAGAAAAAGAATAGGAGTCTCGATGCCCATAGAGCGGATCTTTTTGGTCACCCCAAAGCCCGAGATGTCTGGCAGCATCACATCGAGAAGCACGATATCGGGCTGAGTCTCAATGATCTTGTTGATGGCATCTGTGCCATTGGGGGAGGAGAGCACCTGGTGCCCTGCAAACCTAAGGCTTGCCGAAAGCAGATCGCGAATGTTTGGTTCGTCGTCAACAACTAGAACTTTTAGGCTTTCCATGACCTAATTTTGCGCTCTTTATCTGGAAGATTCCTGAGAATCGCCTGAAGTCTAAATCTCGTCGGAGTCCAAGATCTCGTAGGAGTAGCCTTGCTCGGCCAAAAAGCGCTGGCGGTTCTGAGCGAAATCTTGCTCGGCGGTGTCTCGTGACACCAGCGTGTAGAAAGCTGCGGAGCGGCCGTCGGCTTTGGGGCGCAGAAGGCGACCCAGGCGCTGCGCCTCCTCCTGGCGAGAACCGAAGGCCCCGGAGATTTGAATGGCAACTGAGGCCTCGGGCAGGTCAACCGAGAAGTTGGCAACCTTTGAAACCACCAGGGCGGTTAGCTCACCCCTTCTAAACTGCGCAAACAATCGCTCTCGCTCGGCAACATCCGTCTCGCCGGTGAGCTTAGGGATGTTCAGTGCGGCGGAAACCTCTTCGATTTGATCTAGGTACTGACCAATAATCAGAGTTGGCTCGCCAGCGTGTTTTTTGAGCAGCGCCTTGATGATTGGCATTTTGGCTGCGGCGGTGGCAGCGATTCGGAAACGCTGGTCCTGATCGGAAATCGCGTACTGCATTCTGGTTTCTTCCGGAAGCTCAACCCTGATTTCGTAGCAGGCGGCTGGCGCGATGTAACCCTGGGCTTCAATTTCCTTCCAGGGGGCGTCAAAGCGCTTGGGTCCGATCAGCGAGAACACATCGGACTCCCTGCCATCCTCGCGAACCAAGGTCGCGGTTAGTCCCAAACGCCTGCGAGCCTGAAGGTCGGCGGTCATTTTGAAAATGGGCGCTGGAAGCAGGTGGACTTCGTCGTAGACGATCAGGCCCCAGTCTCTGGCGTTTAGCAGAGCGAGGTGGGCAAACTCACCTTTTCGCTTTGTGGTGAGAATTTGGTAGGTGGCGATTGTCACGGGAGCTAGCTCCTTGGTGGAGCCGGAGTATTCTCCAATGTCCTCGGCCTTCAGAGAGGTTCGGGAAATCAGTTCATCGCGCCACTGCCTTGCCGAAACGGTGTTGGTCACCAAGATCAGGGTGTTGGTTTTGATTTGCGCCATGGTGGCTGCGCCAACCAAGGTCTTGCCGGCACCGCAGGGCAGCACTACGACGCCAGAACCGCCAGCTTCGAACTTCTCCACTGCCTCCCGCTGATAGCCGCGCAGCGACCAGCCTGACTGGTCAAGGGAGATTTCAAATGGGGTGCCCGGTGTGAACCCGGCGTTGTCCTCGGCAGGCCAGCCTAGTTTTAGTAGCTCCTGCTTGAGTTGCCCGCGCGCCCAATCCTTAACCCGGTATCCCTTTTCAACCGGTGCCTCCAAAAGCTCAGAAATCTTTTTGTGGCTGGAAACCTCCGCTATCACGGCGGCGTCTTCGGAGCGCAGCACTAGGCCGCCCTCGTCTCGGTCGATGGTGAGTCGACCGTAGCGCGCGATAGTGCTGTGAATTTCCCGCTCCACACCCTCTGGCACCGGGTACTTGCTGTAGCGCTTGAGCGAATCAACTATGAAATTGGCGTCGTGCCCAGCAGCTCTGGCGTTCCAGAGACCGAGCCTGGTGATCCGATACGTGTGAATGTGCTCCGGAGCACGCTCTAGTTCGGCAAATATGGCCAGCTCGTGCCTTGCCTGCTGTGCCAATTCATGGTCAGTTTCCAGCAGCACAGTGCGATCAGATTGAACGATCAGTGGCCCCAAAGACATCGTTCTAGCCTAACTCAGCCAAACCGCCTTGATTCTTGACAGCGGCAGAGTTCGCTCGGCCTCTTTCTCAACATCCCGCCCGCGGAATCTGCCACCGGCTATCCCAAGTGGTGTCATTTGAAATTCGAGCTCGCCCTCGGGCATGTCAACTCGAAGGCCAACCTTTAGTTTGTTCTTCAGGGCAAACTGCAATTGGCGAAGCTGGTCTTCAGCGTCCGGCTCTCTCGCCTCCTGCGTCATGAGTGATTTGGCTAGCGCCAGGTTGAGGTCAGGATTAGAAGCAATTTCAATCTGCTGGCGAACCCGAGGTGAAATAATTTGCCCTTCTCCATCAACCATCACAACCGGGTATCCGGCATCGCGGAGATTGAAGTAAATCAACTCAGGTGCGAGGCGAGAGACCAGTCCATCGGCAGATCTCTTTAGCATGAGTGAATTCAAGGTGGCTTCATTTGAAATTTGAGTGAGCACGATTGGGTCCTTGGCCTCCAGGAGCGCACCGGTCTCGAACTCGCTGACCCTCAACTCGCCAAACTTTCGCTGCACCTCCCCGATCAGGTAGTGCATCGGCTGCGGCAGCTTGCTGGAGCTCAAATGCTCGAGCAAATCGCTTATTGCCCCTGCGCTCAGGCCGGTCTCCATGGCGTGCAGCACCGAGTTCATAGAGAGCCTGAATCGGCAGGCTAGTCCCAGGTCTTCAGATTGCGCCACTAGATCCAGCTGACGGTGAACCTGGGTGTTCACCGGTCCAGGCGCCACAATACTCAAATCCCCCTGGAGAATTACCCTGGTGGCAGGGGCCGGGTACTGCAGCTTCACCTGAACTGCAGCATTGGCCAGGTCGGCGCTCGCTGCCGCCATGAGGGGCGTCATTTCAAGGTTGGACGTTAAACCAAGCAGGTGTGAGAAGCGAAGAAAATTTAGTTTTCCAATATCAAGTAGCGGATAGGTCTGCGACAGCAAAGCACCTAGGTGACCTTGGGAATTTTCCAACTTCGGCAGATCCCAGATTGCGGTTGCTAACACCAACCAGCGCTCGGCTGGATCCTGCTCAAGCCAGGTCATCCCGGCTTCGCTGGCGACATATCGATCTCCGAAGCTCGTGACAAGGCCGGCTAGCTGGGCGAGCTGGAAAATCAGCTGAAGTCTTGGAACCTCAAGTTTGAGGGTTTGGGCAATTCCTTTGGTGTCGGCCGCTCTGAGGCCCTGGCGCATGACCTCCAGGTAGTGACGTTCGCAGGCAAACAGTAATTCGGTCAGTGCCAGCTGAGTCTCATAGTTGGTTAGCTCAGCGCAGCTCAAATCGAGCTTGAGAGCCTTTTGGGTAATTGGCTGCAGTTCTTGGGCCAGGGCAGTCGCAGCCTCATAGGAGTGCTCCTCGGTCCCCAAAAATCTCTCACTGAGGTAATGGTTTGAGGCCCCACTTCGAAGCAGGTTCAGGCTCTCTGAGTCGAGGGTTCGAATCCTGGTTTCTAGTTGACTTTTAGAGAGTAAAGCCCTAGCCAAGTCGAATAGGTCACCTAGGCTCTGGGCTGAGGAAACCCCTTGGAGCACCTGGGCCAGAGAGGCCTCATCAAGTTTCCTGAGGCGGGCGGCTAGATCAATGAGATCAGACAATTAGCTCCGATTTTCTTTGCCCTTGCGCACAATCGAACTAATTAGCATTCCAATAATCAGCAGAAACCCAATTGGAAAACCAACCAGGGGAAGTTGGGCGAGGAAGGCAGGCATATTTGAGACACCCAGCACCGAGAGGATCAGGGTGAGGGCCATTGAGACAACTGAGGCAGCTGTGACACCAATGGCCATGTAAGCGAGCGTCACCTCAATTTGGGAGCGGTTCTGATTTTCAGCCATCCGATAACTCTAACCTTTCGGATACACTTGTGCCCGCACAACGAAAGTGGGAAGTATGCCAACCGGCAAAGTTAAATTCTTCGATGACGACAAGGGCTTCGGGTTCATTCAGGGCGATGACGGCACCGAGGTCTTTTTGCACATTTCTGCACTTCCTGCGGGAACCTCAACCATCAAGCCCGGCAGCCGTGTCGAATACGGCATCGTCGATGGCCGCAAGGGCGCTCAAGCGCTATCGGTTCGAGTCATTGAGGTGCCTACCCTGGTCTCGGTAAACCGCAAGCCAGCCGAAGACCTGGCCATTATTACCGAAGATTTGATTCGCCTGCTCGACCAAATTGGCGGCAACCTAAAGCGCGGAAAGTATCCCGAGAGCGCTCACTCCAAGAAGGTAGCGCAGCTGTTGCGCAGGGTTGCCGATGAGCTTGAAGGTTAGCCCTCAGGAGCTTGCCCTCGCTGCTCTTTTAGAAACTACGGACTCTGCCCTGGTTGGTGAGCTGGTCTCAGAGCAGGAGACTGAAAAGAACGTCATCGAGGTCAGGTTTGAGGCAAAGCTCCCCGCCTACCCACACTGGCACTGGTGTGTGACTCTGACTCAAATCGACAAGCGCAAACCTCTACAGGTGGCTGAGATAAATCTTCTGGCCTCCGAGAATGCGCTGCTCGCGCCCAAGTGGGTGCCTTGGGCAGAGCGGCTCGCAGAGTTTCGCAAGCAGCTTCGTGCCGAAGGAAAAGCGAGTTCTGATGCCGAGGCCGATGCCCTTATAGAGGGAATGCGATCAGCTTTTTCTGACCATGATCCAGCCGATTCCACCGAGGAGAACACCGGTCACGGCAGTGTGAAGCCACCACTGAAGACCCGAGTCCGCCAGCGTCGGGTAAAGCGGAATCAAGACGAGCAAAACGATTCCCCAGAGCAAAGTTCCGACCAGGACAGCTAGCTTCGCATTGACCTTCATGGGCTGAGGCTCAGGTTTGCGCTCGGAGAATCTAACAAACAGTTTGGCCATCAGCGCTGCTCCAGAATGTAGTCGATTGATGCGATGAGTCTTTCCACCTCGGCCGGCTCGGTGGCTACGAAGGTCGCCACCCGAATTTGGTTTCTGCCGAGCTTTCGATAAGGCTCAACATCTACCACCCCGTTTGCGCGCAGAGTTGATGTGATGTAGCTGGCATCCACGCTTTCGTCAAAGTCAATGGTGACAACAACCTGCGAGCGGTGATCCGGGTTTGCCACAAAAGCGTAGGCGGATTCGGTCCGCTCTGCCCACTGGTAAAGCAAGTTTGAACTCTGCTTAGTTCTTGCATCCGCCCACTTCAGGCCGCCATTTTTATTGATCCATTGAATCTGGTCGTTGAGCAGGAACAGGGTTGCGATGGCTGGGGTGTTGAGAGTTTGGTTCAGCCTGGAGTTATCCAGTGCGGTTTTGACACTTAGGAACTCTGGGATGTAGCGGTCAGAGGCAGCAATCGACTCGACTCGTTCGATTGCTGCTGGCGAAAGCAGCGCTAACCATAGACCGCCATCGGATGCAAAGTTCTTCTGCGGAGCGAAGTAGTAAACGTCAGTCTCGGAGAGCTCAAAATCAATGCCGCCGGCGGCGCTGGTGGCATCGGTGAACATTAGTCCCGAGCTCGCTGCGCGCTTGACCGCGGTGACTACACCAGTGGATGTCTCGTTGTGCGGGTAGACATAGGAGTCAATGTCAGCTGATGGTTCAAATTCGCCTCTGGAGCCGGCAGGCGCATTTACAACTACTGGTTTTTCCAGCCACGGGTTGGTGAGTGCAGATGCAAATTTTGATCCAAATTCACCGTGCACCAAAGCCTGGGCCTTTTTCTCCACCATGCTAAACGCTGCAGCATCCCAGAATGCCGTGGAGCCACCGTTTCCCAGCACCACCTCGTAGCCTTGCGGAGCCCTGAACAAATCCAAGAGGCCCTGTCGAATCTCGCCCACTAGGTTTTTCACTGGTGCTTGGCGGTGGCTGGTACCCAGCAGAGAGGCGCCCTGACCTAGGAAATTTGACAGCTGCTCCACCCTGGTCCTCGAGGGACCGCAGCCGAATCGACCATCTTTGGGTAGCAGTTCACCAGGGATCTTTATCTCAGCCATGGCACAAGTTTAGCTTTGGCATGCGGTTATTCTTGCTGTGTCCAGAGGGGGCTCATGACCGATTTGATCGACACCACCGAGATGTACCTCAAAGCCATCTTTGAGCTGGAGGAGGAGGGCATCACTCCGATGCGTGCCCGCATCGCTGAGCGCCTGGATCACTCCGGCCCCACGGTCTCCCAAACTGTTGCCCGGATGGAGCGAGACGGCCTTCTAAGGGTTGGGCTGGACCGCCAACTCGAATTCACCGATGAGGGAAGACTCACAGCCACCGAGGTCATGCGGAAGCACCGCCTTGCCGAAAGGTTACTGCTAGAGGTAATTGGCCTGGAGTGGGAACTGGTTCACGAGGAAGCCTGCCGCTGGGAGCACGTCATGAGCGAGGCGGTAGAGCGAAAGTTGCTGACACTGCTCTCTGACCCAACAGTTTCTCCCTACGGAATGCCAGTTCCAGGATTAGAGCTATTAGGAACTCAACCACCCGAGCAAATTCCGTGCCACCCGGTTTCCTCGCTGTCCGCCGGCAATTACACCTTGGCTCGCATCGGGGAGCCGATTCAAGTTGATCAGGAGTTCTTGTTGCAGCTTCGAGATTTGGGTCTGGTGCCCGGGGTCCGCATCGAAGTGTCCCTGCAAGCTGGAAGCTGGTTGGTTACCGCCCAGGGTAAAGCTGAGGGAATGCTGTTAGATGAGGTAATAGCGTCTCATTTGTTCGCGTGTGAGTAACCCGGGGTTATACTTCTACGACGTCAACATCCAATGAACATCTCGGAGGACCTCAGTTTGACCCTATTAACGCCGCTGCATCACGCTACTCGCAAAGAGATGCGCCAGAAGCAGCTTGTCGCCAAGAAAGTGGAGCACCACAGGCTCAGGACTTCCCTGACCATGGTTGCCGCCACTGGTTTGCTGGCGACCAGTGCGTTGCCCTCCTATGGATTTGATCCCGAGACCACTGCCATGTCTGGGCTTGCCAGAGACAACACCATGGTTGAAATTTCAGCTCCGTCGCAAGGACTTTCGGTGGCCGCGGTTCGCGCCGTGGAATTCTCCCGCGGGGATTACCAGCCTGCAGAGGCATCAGAGTTTGAAGTCAGATCATCCTCCCGCCGCTACGACGGACCAACGGCTGCCGATTACGTGCTGGACCCTAGGTTTACCAACGTCACCAGTGGAAACATCATGAAGGCATCTGCCGAGCTGGTGGGCACTCCCTACGTCTACGGTGGCGAGACCCCGGCGGGATTTGACTGCTCTGGATACGTCATGTTTGTTTACTCGCAGTTTGGAATGGATCTTCCACACAGCGTTTACCAGCAGGCAAAGCTTGGCGAGAAAATTTCTCTGGATGAAGCAATCCCCGGAGACATCGTGGTCTTCAACGACTACAGCCACAATGGCATTTACGCGGGGAACGGCAACTTCTACCACGCTCCTCAGCCGGGTGACCGAGTCAAGTTGGCACCCATTTTCACTGACCGCTACCACATCATTCGGCTAGCGGATATCGACAACTGATTCGATACCAAAACTTCACTTTTTCGTTCTGCGTTTCTTCCGCAATTTTCACCGCTCAGTCGTACTCTGTTGACCAAGAGTTGGCTTTGGATACTCAAGGGGAGGTGCACTATGCCGGTAAACATGCAAGCCAAGCACGGTAACTGGGTCCATTTGCACCAGCACCCCTGCATATCCGCATCGGATACTTTGCGCGTCGCGTTTTGCGGCGCGTTTTTTGTTTCCGGGGGTCAAGTCGAAAGCCCGCGGGCCGCGCGGGGAATTTCGATTAGAGGAGTAACACCTTGCGCACACTAGTCCTAAACGCCGGTTATGAACCGCTGGCCGTGGTTTCTTTCAAGCGAGCACTGATACTTGTGCTCAACCAAAAGGCCACCGTGCTCGCCGGAGCCCAGGCGAAGACCGTTCACTCGGCAACCAAGGAGTTTGAGTTACCGGCTGTGATCTTGCTGCAGCGCTACGTGCGCATTCCAGGCGCCCGCAAAATTCCAGTCTCCCGCAGGGGAGTGCTTCGTCGCGATAATTTCCGCTGCGGTTACTGCCTAAAAAGCGCCAACACCATCGACCACATTCTTCCCAAGTCCAGAGGCGGCAAAGACACCTGGGAAAATCTGGTGGCGTGCTGTCTGAGGTGTAACAATGCCAAGAGCGACAAGACGCCGGCCGAAATGGGCTGGGAGCTCAAGTTCACCCCCCAAATGCCCTCAGGTGTGATCTGGACCGTTCGGGGTGCCGAGAAAGAAGAGCCGCAGTGGCAGGAGTTTCTCGGTATGCAGCGTCAAGCCGCCTAGTTGGCCGCTGCCCTGGAGTTGATCTGCTGAGCCAGGCTTTTGGGGTCTGAACTACCTAAAATCAGTCTCTCAAAGCGATGGGTTTTCAACTCGACAATCACGGGAATGTGCCCCTTTAGCCACCAGACAAACTGCCGGCGGGAGCGCTTATAAAAGGTTCCGGTTGCGATCGATCCCGGCCAGCCGGTGCCAGGTGCCCTGATTCCAAGCTCTCCCGGGACCGCGCCAAAGTCTTCAGTTGCACCGCGAACGCTCTCCCAAGGGATACTCAAGTCTCCGGTCAGTGCAGCTAGTTTCTCGAGTGGCTTGAATCTAATCACCAGGTGGGTGTTTGTGAATTCATAGCTTGGCATGGGTTTCCTCCAGGTTTTTCAGTAGCTGCATTCCGAATGTTTTTGCTGCGTCCAAGGTGCTGTCATTGAAAGTCTTTTCAATTGCTTCAACGCAAAGATTTCTAATGTCTCGATCTTCGCCGGCTAGATCTCTGATGGCGACAATCATCAGGTTGAGTGAAAGATCTCTTTGCTCCCAACCTTCGTTTAGCGCGCTGGCTAGCACAATCTTGAATAGCCCGAGCTTTGAGCCAAAGGCCTGATAAAGGCTTCCGCGCTGCAAGTTGGTGGACAGCAGCAAATCATCAATGCTGGTTCCGTGGAAGCCGAGTTTTGCAAAGGTTTGGCCTGCAAGGGCAATCACATCACCCTCGTTGAATTTCCTCGGTCTGGCCATGGAAAAGATTCTAGGGGTTATTGACTGATTAGTCAATAATGTGGTGGCCTCGATAGGAATCGAACCTACGACACACGGTTTAGGAAACCGTTGCTCTATCCACTGAGCTACGAAGCCAAGATGTGAGTAATAGGTTACCGCCTAGAGAGCGCGGCTGCTGTCCGCCATTGGCAAACATACTGATTCCTTCCCCGCCCGAGAGCCGTCAGCTGATTCAGGGCGGTGGCTCTTAGGATTTGCGCGTGGAGGCACTCGATATTTCCGCTCTCAGGGAGCAGCTGGCTGGCATTGGTGGCAGCAACCCGCTAACCAACTTCGAACTCTCCAGCTTTGGGCAGGTTGATCTAGCTCGATCGCACCCGGGCGGACTGGCACAGCTTGTTACCTCCCGCAGCACAACGCTTTCCAACCTGGTGCGGGACGGTGTTGCTCAGGCTAGGGCCCACAGCGCCGTGCGCCGCATTAGAAACAACGCTCAGCGAATCGAAGCGGGTTTTGCAATCGCCTCCTGTTTTATTGCAGCGGGCATGGTGGAAAATCGCACCGCTAATCAAAAGCTGCCAATTTTGCTGTGGCCCACCCACATCATTCCCAAGGGTGACGATTATGAGATTCGGATAGATGCGCAGCCCAGGCTGAATCCAGCTCTGTTGCAGCTGTTAGTTTCCGCTCGAAGCGATTTTAGGCCTCAGGACCTAATGGCGGTTTCGGTGGGCCAAGGGGACCTGGTTCCGATCTCTGCGCTCTCGCTGGTGAGCGAGGTGCTGCACGGAACTGATGTTGAGATAGAAAAACTTTTGGTTCTGGGCAACTTTGTGCCTGACCTGTTGAGCACATTCCAAAGTGCTCCATTGGATCCCCCAGCACTTCCAGGTCCAAATCAGCAGCTGGCCTCGGTTGAACTATCGACGATTGTGCCGGTGGAAAATGCCGATCACTCTCAACTTGAGGTAATACAAAAAGCGCTATCCGGAGCAAGTTTCTTAGTTGAAACTTTGCCCGGAACCGGTTACCTGCAGACCGTCGTGAATCTCCTGTCAAATCTCTCCCTCCAGGGAAAGCGTGCCCTGTTAGTTGCGCCTAGAGCGCAGACTCTGGATGAAGTTGCCGAGCGACTTTCGCAGTCTGGCCTTGGTGGACTTGCTATCAGAGAGGCCGACACCTGGTCTGACCTGGTTGCAGCGATTTCAAGAAACGAAAAGGCAATCGAGTCCAGCACCGCTCAGGCAAGAAGCGAAAAAGCAAAGGCCGAGCGGGCCATTGAAGATTACTTTGGTGTGATCGGCAACGAAGACGCGGAGCTGGGTATCACCCTGGTCGATTGCCTGCGCGAACTCGCTGCGCTGGAAGTGCTGCCCAACGCCCCCAAGAATTCGGCGCGAATTCGTCAGGACCTGCTGCCCGGTCTGGTCGACCGCGTCGGTGAGTTGGTGGAGCGAGCCCACGAGGCAAAGGTATTCGCCTATGGCCCGACTGATACCCCGTGGTATCGCGCACGATTCAACAGCTCGGAGGAGAATTCGAGAGTTCTGGAGCAGGTCCGGTCAATTGCCGGAGAGCCGTTTCGAACCCTGAGCTATCAAATCAATCGCTATTTAGCGGACCAGAAACTCGTTGCCTGCAGCACCGTCGAGGACTGGGCGACGCAACTGCGACTTCTAATTGGAATTCGGGAAACCCTTGACCGATTCCTGCCGAGCATCTACGACCGCTCACTAGCTCAGCTCATCACGGCCACCGCCCCGCGAGCTGAGCGCAAAGAGTTATCGGGCGCGCAGCGCAGGAGGTTTAGGAAGCTCGCAAAGGAGTATGTCCGCCCAGGTAGCTCAGTCCCAAACTTGCATGCCGCTCTTGAGCTTGCCGAACAGCAGCGCCTGCTTTGGTTGGAGCTAAATCAAACTCAGGCACCACCTCAGGTTCCACTTGGCCTCAACGATGTCCAGGAGAAATACGAGCGACTCCACTCGCTCCTCGAACTACTTCAGCGCCACCTGGACCCCGATCCGGATAAGCCACTTTTGACCAAGGTTCCTTTTGATCAGCTCGGGGCAATGCTGGAAGAGTTGGCAACTAAGACGGAGATCCTTGACCACCTGCTAGAGAGAGGTCCGATCCAATCTGAGCTAGCTCAAGCAGGACTTTCGGATTTTGCTCATGAGATGTGCAAAATCAAACCTGAGCTTCCCGCCCTGCACTCCGAACTTTTATTGTGCTGGTGGCAATCGGCTCTTGAGGCCCTGGTCAACCGCAACCCGCGAATTTTAGAGTTCTCGGCATCAAACATCGCCGAGCTCGAGCAGGACTTTGATGCTGCTGCCTCGCAACTGCTGGCCGCTGGTCTGGCTTCAACCAAATGGTCATTGGCAACCGCCTGGAAATCCGGCATTGTGAAGTTTCCGGCTCAGGCTGACCGACTGAGAAACATGCTCAGGCAGCGTGATGTGAGCCTTAGGTCAGCAGCTAACGAGGCTGCTGGGCTCTGGGAGCTAATCGCTCCCAACCTCTTGATTAGCCCCTATCGAATCTCAGAGGTTGCTAACCGCGAGAAATTTGACGTATTGATGGTGCTCGATGCCGCCTCCACCGGGGTGGCTGAGCTAGCCCCGAGCCTTTACCGCGCTCAGCAGGTGATTGCTTTTGGAGACTCTGCAGTTGCAGCACCTGAGAGCTTTGAGACGGTAGCTCGGGCGAGTGTTACCGGCGTCGAGAGCGCGAGGGAATCATTTTTTGATCTCATGGAGCGCAACTATCCAAAACTCTCACTGCGCAGAAATTACCGAACCGAAGGTCAGGTACTGGGCCGCTATCTAAACGAAAACTTCTACCGGGGGCAGCTAATTCTTGATCCTGCGGCTGGACAACTTTTTGGCTCCCACAACTTCGAACAGATTGAAATTATTGACGGTGCCTTTGCCAGCAGCACAATTGAGGGCGCCACAGAGTCTTTGGATGCTGAAGTTGCAAAGGTCACCGAACTGGTCCTCAATCACGCTCGCTGGACCCCGCAGCAATCGCTGTGCGTGGTCACGGCCTCCCACGCGCATGCTGATCGGGTTGCCCAGGCTGTTGAGCGTGAGGTGGCATCACAGCCCCAGCTGGCTGAATTTTTTGACGCACATGGCCGCGAAAAATTCGATGTTCGTCCCATGAGTCAGCACACCCACCGCCTAGCGGACCGAGTCATCTTTTCCGTGGGCTTTGGAAGAACTCCAGAAGGGCGCATATCCGGGACATTAGGGGATTTCAACTCTGCTAACGCTTCACGGTGGATGGTAAACACAATAGTTTCCGCGAGAAAGCGCCTCACCCTGGTCTCGTGCTACAACTTTGAGGACTTCGCCGCCGGCAAGCTTCCGGAAAACCAGAAGTGGCTCAAAGACCTCATAGCTCCAAGCTTCCTAAGTGATCTAAAGACCGGTGAACCAGATCCACTCCTGAGTGACTTGGCGCTTCGCCTTACCAAACTCGGATTCAATGTCGCATTGAATTTCGGTGGCCGCATCGGATTGGCAGTTTCCCTGGGCGATAAGGCTGCGGTAATCGATCCAGACTGGGCCCTACTGGGCGAGAACTGGGATGAGAGGCTGAGACTTCGCCCTGGCTTGTTGAGGGCGATGGGGTGGCAGTACATCCGGGTTCACGCACTCGAAATCTTTGCCCAACCTCAAGAAGTGGCAAACCGAATCGCCAAGTCCATGGGTGTGGACCTGGAGCGAAAGGCGCAACCGTTATTTGAGGACAAGGCGTTTGAAGACACCTCTAGAGCATGGGGCGACCCGGATGATTCAAATGATGATCGACTCAGGGACGAAAGACCCCCGCACTGGGGCTAGTCGCTTGAAGTGCTTGGAGCGGCAGAGTCGGTTTTGTAAAAACCTGAGCCTTTGAAAGTGACTCCGAGATTGCCAAACTGCTTGCGCAGCGAACCCTGGCAAATGGGGCAAATTTCCAATGCGGCATCGCTGAACGACTGCTGAGCATCAAAGCTGTGCTGGCAGTCCTTGCAGACGTAAGAGTAGGTTGGCAATTTTTCCTCCGGGATAAATTTTAACCGAAGGCGCTTGCCTTGAAGTGGTGGATTGCTGTTGGCGTAATCGCCCCGGTGACTTTTCGGTCGTGGGGCTCCGAGGGGAGCTGATCGTAAATTTCAGAATCGAAAACCACTGCGTAGAGAGGAATGCCCGCAATTGCCCGCAGCGCGCGATCGTAGAAGCCCTTCCCCTTACCGAGCCTGACGCCGGCTTTGTCGACCGCGAGTGCCGGTAGCAGGATCAGATCAGCCTCGCCCAGTAGCGCAGCCTCAGAGGTGGGCTCCAGGAGCCCAAAACTACCGGGTGTCAGCGGCCCCTGCGCAAATTCCAAATCTTCGCCAGAAACCCTCGGAAGTAAAAGTCGTTTGCCCAAGCTCTCTACCCAGGAGTTGAAATCTGAGGTGTCGGGCTCTTTTGGGTCCGATACGTAGCTGGCTATCGTTTGGGCATTGAGTTCCAGGGCTAGCCGCACCAGGTTGGAGGTGAGTCCCTGAGAGGACTGGGGGCGCTGCGCTTGAATTTGGCGGCGAAGCCCCTGCTTGCCCGAAGAAGTTTCCATAGCGGTAATCTTGCCAGCGTGAAACCTAATCGGGTACCAACCTACGGCGATGTATCAATCAAAGCGGTTGGAAGGCTCGATGCCCCGAGGTTGCAATACCTGCTGGAAACCGATCGGGCCTGGCTTGAACCGTGGGAGGCCACCCTTCCGGGATTGCGCCAAGGTGTCGATGCCCGTTGGTTAGTTAGTGCTCTGAAAACCCAAATGCGTCAGGGCAGTGGAATTGGTTTCACCATCCGCTACAAAAACGTCGTGGTCGGGCAGCTAAATGTTGCAAACATAATTCACGGCTCGGTTTCCTCGGCGACAATCGGCTACTGGATCGCTAGCAACTTTGCCGGCAAGGGAATCACGACAGTGGCGGTTGCGCTCGCGATTGACTACTTGTTTGATGATGCTGGATTACACAGAGTTGAAATTGACATTCGACCTGAGAACAAGGCGAGTCTTCGGGTGGTTGAAAAATTAGGAATTCGCAACGAAGGCCTTAAGGAGCGCTTCATTTACATCGATGGAGCTTGGCGTGATCATCTGATTTTTGGAATCACTTCGGAGGAGCGAAGCGGCTCCATGTTGGACCGACTGAGGTAACACGCCCTGCCAATCACGGGTTTTATTCACGCGTGGCATATCTTGTGAATTATGGAAAATCCAATCGGGCTTGGCGGCATAACACTGCTGGTAGCTGCCGTGGTCTGGTTGGCAATTTTTGTTCCAGGGTTCTCAAAGCGAAGTGAAATTCGCGCCACCAACAACCTGGTCCGCAAGGACGCGAAACAACACAGAGTTTCTGCTCAAATGACAGCGGATGAGCAGCTGACCAGACTTATTAATACACAGCGCGGCTTCTCCGTCCTCTTTGCACTGTTTTTTCTCGGCGCTTTAGCCGCGGGCATCGCCTCGGTTACCGATGGCGGCTGGCTCATGGCAGCCGGAGCTGCGATAGTCATGAGCGCTCTCGCACTCTTCGTCTCTCGTGCTGCTGGTCGCCGAGCGACCGAGCTTGCAAGGTCAAAACACGCAGCTAGGAACCAGGCTCGCGCTCAGGCTTTTGTTAGACGTCCGGCTCCAGTTTCTAGGGAGTGGGAGCCAAATCCCATTCCGGCTCCGCTGAACCAGTTGCGCCAGGGTGAACTAAACGACAACCTCGCGGAAGTGGTTGAAATCAAGCGTGATCAAAAAGTTTGGGCTGCTAAAGATTTGGACGCAATACTCGCTAGACGTCGCGCTATTTAGTTTCTGCCGTAGGCTAATGGGGTCGAAACCACCCCACAAAAAACGGAGCAAAAACCATGGGCCTGTTGGACTCAATCAAAAACTTATTCAAGACCACCACAACCGCTGCAGCCAAAGAGGCTGCTGAATTAGCCGAGGATGCATCAAAGGCTGCAAAGACTGTCGCCGCCGAGGCATCGAAAGCCGCGAAGGTAGTTGCAGAAGACGCCACCAAGGCAGCTTCTAAGGCCGCTACCGATGCGCTAGCCGGTGTTGAGAAGGCTGCAAAGTCTGTCGCCAAGACCGCCTCAACCGCCAAGAAGGCAACCGCCTCAGCAGCGAAGAAGCCCGCTGCCAAGAAGCCAGCCGCGAAGGCCGCCCCTAAGACTGCCGCTAAGCCAGCGGCAAAGCCTGCAGCAAAGACCGCAGCTAAGCCAGCCGCAAAGCCAGCGGCAAAGCCGGCAGCAAAGACCGCAGCTAAGCCAGCCGCAAAGCCAGCGGCAAAGACCGCAGCTAAGCCTGCTGCAAAGGCCGCTCCGAAGGCTGCTGCAAAGCCAGCTGCAAAGGCCGCTCCGAAGAGTGCAGCAAAGCCTGCTGCGAAGAAGCCTGCTAAGTAATTAGCTGATTACGTATCCCACCGATTGAACCAGGGTCGGGTGTTTGAATTCAAACCCCGATTCCTGCAATCGGTGGGATGTCATTTTCTGCGAGCAGAGTAGAAGTTCATCTGCTGCGATTCCAATTAGAAGTCGCATGGCGAAGGCGGGCACTTTCAAAAACGTCGGCCTGTGAAGTTGGCGACCAAGCTCGCGAATTATCTGCTCGCATGTGGCAGGCTCAGGTGCGGTCAGGTTGTAGGGACCAGAGGCAGATTCAGTTTCGATCAGGTGCTTGATCGCTCGTACCTCATCTTCCAGCGAGATCCAAGCCCACCACTGCTTGCCTGAACCTAAGGCCCCACCAATTCCCAGCTTGATAAGCGGAAGCAGCTTGCCCAGCGCTCCGAGCTTTTTGCTCATAACCATCGTGGTTCGGACCAAGACCACTCGGCAGCTGGCCTTCTCGGCTTCCTGCTCCCAACGATGAGCCAGGTCGGCAAGAAAACCATCGCCCTTGGGAGATGTTTCGTCCAGCCACTTGTCGCCCTGATCGCCATAGACGCCTGAGGCCGACCCTGAAATGAGGACTTTTGGAGGGTTCTTTGCTCCATTGATTGCATCAACCAAAAGCTTGGTTGAGTTGATTCTGGAGTCGATTAGCTCCGTCATGTAGCGCCGAGTCCAGGGGATTTTTCCGGTTGTTGCTCCGGCTAGGTTCACAACCGCGTCAATCCCCTCAATCGCAGCGGGATCAAACTTTGAGGCCATCGGGTCCCAAAAGATCTGATCCGGACCGTTCACGGGGTGTCGAACCAGGTGAATTGCGGTGTGGCCTTCGCTTCTGAGCTGCCTTGAGAGTTCAGAACCGATAAGTCCGTTCGCTCCAGAAATAAGAACCTTCATGACCAACCTTTGAACTTGTAATCATTACCTACAATTGTCTGAACATGATTATTCCGCTGGGTCGGATAGCGAACGGGAAAAATGCAAGTAGAGCTCTGGGTCTGGATCACAACAATCGCAGTTTTGGTCGCAATCCTGCTGGCTGATTTTATTGTTCAGCTGAAGAGGCCACACGAGCCCAGTTTCAAAGAGTCCGGCATCCAGGTGAGCATTTACATCACGCTGGCCCTGCTCTTCACGTTCTTGGTCGGTGGTGTCTGGGGTCCGCAGTATGCGGCTGAGTACATCGCCGGCTGGGTTACCGAATACAGCCTCTCGGTGGACAACATCTTTGTATTCCTAATCATCTTCACTCAGTTCGCGGTGCCAAAGCAGCTTCGCTCTCAGGTGCTGCTGATCGGAATCGCAATTGCACTTGCCCTGAGATTCGTCTTCATTGTCCTCGGTGCCGCATTTATTGAGCGCTTCAGCTGGGCCTTCTATGTCTTCGGTGCTTTCTTGATCTTCACTGCCGTGAAGCTTGTGATTGAAACCTTCCATGAGGGTGAGGAGGATCGCAACGAGTCTGGCGGAATCACTAAGCTCATCTCCAAGCTAATCCCAACCACACCCGATTACCACGACAATCGCTACCGAGTGAAGCTCGATGGCAAGTGGGTTTACACGCCGCTGCTACTGGTGATGATTTCGATTGGCTTCACCGACCTGCTGTTTGCGCTGGACTCAATCCCGGCGGTCTATGGACTAACCAATGAGCCCTACATCGTTTTCGTAGCCAACGCCTTCGCGCTGCTGGGACTTCGCCAGCTCTACTTCCTGCTCGGCGGTTTGATGGAGCGACTGAAGTACCTGTCGGTGGGCTTGAGCATCATTTTGGCCTGGATTGGTCTGAAGCTGGTTATCCATGCCCTGCACAAAAACGAGCTGCCATTTATCAATGGCGGGCAGCACGTTGAGATCATCCCTGAGATCTCAACTGAGCTTTCGCTGGCAGTCATTTTGATCACCCTTGCCATCACGACCATCTGGTCGCTGGCAGTGACAAGAGACGATGGCAAGAAAACTAAGAAGGCTGCTCACTAGTTCTGATCACCAGAACGGCTGCCACAATGGTGAAAAAGCCAAACACCACAGAAACCAGCAGAGCGGCGAATGGTCCAACCGAGTCGATAGCAACCCCTGCTAAAGCACTGCCGGCTGAGAATCCAACCAACTGACCGGTTGTGGTCCACCCGTAGGCTTCAACAGTTTCGCTACCCGAGGTTCCCGTTGCGATCATCAGGGAGAGTAGTCCAAGGGTTGGTGCAACTCCCAGACCGGCAAAGAACAAGCTGAAGCCGACCCAAATGGGGTCGGCGGGTGCGAACAGAATCGCGCTGTAGCCGACCAGACTGATAATCAAAAACACGACCAGGGCCCACTTGCCCTTGACTCTCGGGGCGATGAATAGGCCGCCAAAAATAGAACCCAGCGAGAACAGCGCGAACATAACACCGGCTAACGCCTTATCGAAAAGCGCGACTGCTCCAACCTCGACTCCAGCGAAGGAACCCACAAAGAGCAGCCCCAGCACCGTGACGGCCAGTACCTTGCCGTTGCGCAGGGCCTTGCCAAGCTTTGAATTAGTTCTTGGAATCTTCGCTCTTCCAACCGCTCCGTTGGCTAAAAACCAAGCGGTTCCCGCAAGCTGGATCACACCAACCGTAATGAGCATCGCCACGTTTCCAAAACTTGCTGCCACCAAAGTCGCAACAAGTGGACCCAGTACCCAGATGATTTCCTGTGCGGTGGCATCCAGCGAATAAAGCGCCGGCATGAGCTGCTTCGGTGTTACCTGGGGGTAGATGGATCTGGCAGCCGGTTGAATTGGCGGGGAAAACAGCCCCACCAAAAAGGCAATGAAGACCAGCAAGACCGGCACCGGAGGCACCAGTGCCAGGGCGATTAGAGATGACACCGTCACCAGGGTGCTCAGACCGATAACTCTTCTGATGCCAAAAACCGCCATGTATCGAGCGAGCAGTGGACCGGAAATACTTGCGCCAATCGTTTCAGCACCGAGTGCGATTCCGGCAATCGCGTAGCTGCCGGTAACGGCTTGGATGTGAATGACGAACGCCAGTGAGAGCATGCCAAAGGGGAAACGGGCAAACAGCTGAGAGATCAGCACCCCGATAGCCTCGGGCGCAGCCCTAAGGCTTCTGATACCTACTGCCAACTAACACCTAAATCCAAAACGGGAACCACATCTGTATTCGCCACCACCAGTAGGGGACGGGGATTCCCATCCACAGTGTGGCGAAAAAGAGCGCTAGTCCCAACGCTACCAGCACAAAGATTGCTATTGCCCGCTCGCGCTGAGGCCGCCGGAACTGAGTAATTCCTACCCGCCAGAATCGATGCAGCGCATAAACCAGGGCCAGCACCAGAAACGGTGAGATAACCACCGCATAGAACTGGAAAGTGGTTCTACCGAGGTAGGCCAACCATGGTGCCCAGCCTGCCAAAAAGCCAACCGCAATCATCCCGGCACCAAGCTCGAAGCGCCTGAGAAAGTGCAGCATCAACCAGAACACAGCCAGCACGCCGCCCCACCAGATAAGTGGGTTGGGCATGGCAGTAATTGCAATTGAGCAACTGTCCAAGACTCCGCAGGGCTCACCCTCAAAGCTCTCGTAATAAAAGGCAGTGGGCCTTCCGGAGATTAACCACTGCAGGGCGTTGGCCTGGTAAGGGTGTTCGGAATTCAGGCCGGTGTGGAAAGAGTAGGCGTTCTGGTGGTAGGCCCAGAGTGCGCTGAGCCAATCGGGTTCGGCGCTCCTGCCCCAGCCGCCCTCGCTCAGAATCCACCCGCTCCAACTGGCCACATAGGTGGCAAGACCAGCAGCGATCATGGTTACGGCATTCACACTGGCTTGGGCAAATGCTGGCCACACTTTGACACCAAGTCTCTGGCGCTGGCCTAAGTCGGCGACAAAGCTCCAGAGGCCAAAGGCTGCCAAAAAGTAAATTCCTGACCACTTGACCCCGGATGCCAGCCCCAGTGAAATCGCGCTGAGCAGTAACCAGGGCCTCGGGGCTATTAGCCAACCGCGGGCTCCCAGGGCTAGTTGGGTCACTCGGTGCTGCCAGCTTTGCTGATCTCGTACAAAAAAGTAAAAGGCCATAAGGACGAAGAAGGCCAACATGCCATCAAGGATTGCTGTTCTGGAGAGCACCACGGCGTGACCCTCGATGGCCAGGAACAAACCGGCCATCAGGGCGAAGACTCGGTTTCCAATTAACCGATTGGCGACTGCAATTAAAAGCGGAATGGCCAAGGTTCCAAGCAGTGCCGTAGAGAAGCGCCAGCCAAAACTATCGGTCACCCCAAAGAGCTGAATGCCAAACCAAATCAGCCACTTGCCAACCGGGGGGTGCACCACGTACGAACCCTCATCTAAAAAGACATCTGGCTGACCGGCCTCAAAGCTCAGGTTGGCATCATCCGGCCACTGCTTCTCGTGGCCGAACTGCCCCAGGGTGTAGGCATCTTTGACGTAGTAGGTCTCGTCAAACACCAAAGTGCTGGGAGTTGCCAGATCGATAAACCTGAACAGGGCACCGAGTGCGGTTATCAATAGCGATGCGAGCCAGTAAAAGTTTTTGTGTGAGGATGCTCGGTTCACCCACTGAACAAGCCCGCTAATCACCCTTAGATGCTAGTTTGCATAGCGTGTTGATTCTTGCTGCAACTCCCATCGGTAATCTTTCTGACGCTTCACTGCGACTTCGCCAAACCCTGGAGCAGGCCGAGCACATCGCAGCCGAAGACACCAGAACTCTGAAGCAGTTAGCCTCAGCGCTGGGCATCAAACTGCACGCCAGGCTTTACAGCCTTCACGAGCATTCTGACCAGAACCGGACCGATCAGCTCACCGCGCTCGCCCAAGCTCATGATCTGGTTGTGGTGAGTGATGCTGGTATGCCGACCATCTCAGATCCGGGTTACCAACTGGTTCGCGACTGTGCTGCACTGGACATCGAAATAGTTGTCATTCCAGGCCCATCGGCTGTGATATCGGCGCTCGCGGTCTCGGGTTTGCCAACTGATCGGTTTAGCTTCGAGGGCTTTTTGCCCCGCAAGCAGGGGGAGCGCTTGAAGGCATTCCAGGAACTGGCTCAGGAATCTCGGACCATGGTGTTCTTTGAGGCACCTCACCGCATTTTGGATTCACTCGAGGATGCCGCCAGTGTTTTTGGTGAGGGCAGGCCGGCAACAGTATCCCGTGAGCTCACCAAGAAATTTGAGCACACCGAGCGCGGGACATTGGCAGACCTAATCAGCTGGGCTAAGACCGAACCCAAGGGAGAGATGGTTTTGGTAATTGCGGGAGCGGGACCAAAGACCTACTCCCTGGCAGATCTGGGGGCCCAGGCTCTCGAGCTGCAGGCCGAGGGCATGGGTTTGAGCAAGGCCTGCGCTCAACTAGCTAGCGCCACCGGGGTGTCAAAGAGTGCAATCTACGCTGAGGCTTTGGCCCGCAAAGCCTAAGATATCAAGGGTGTCGAAGTCCTTTTATGTAACCACCCCCATCTTCTATGTCAACGATGCGCCTCACATTGGCCACGCCTACACCGAGGTGGCCTCCGATGTGCTGACCCGTTGGCACAGAGCAAGGGGAGAGACTTCGTTTTTGCTCACCGGAACCGATGAGCACGGTGAGAAGGTGCTGCGCACGGCCCTGGGAAACAACTCAGACCCAAAGAGCTGGACTGACAAGTTGGTCAACGAGTCCTGGTTGCCGCTTCTTGAAACGATTGACATCGACAACCAAGACTTCATCAGAACCACTGAGCCGCGTCACGAAAAGGCAGTCCAGCAATTTCTGCAAAAGCTTTATGACACCGGGTTTATCTACCAGGGTTCGTTCCAGGGTAACTACTGCGTTGGCTGTGAGGAATACAAAAACGAGTCTGACCTGATTGCCGGAACTGGTGATTTTGCTGGCGTTCCGGTCTGCGCCATCCACTCAAAGCCGGTCGAGCAGCTGAACGAAACCAACTACTTCTTCAAGCTCAGTGAGTTCCAGCAGCGTCTACTGGACCACTACGAGCAGAACCCAACCTTCATTCAACCTGAGTCAGCCAAAAACGAAGTGGTTTCATTTGTTCGCTCCGGCTTGAGTGACTTGTCAATTTCTCGTTCGAAGGAGCGGTTTGACTGGGGGATTGACATCCCTTGGGATGATTCTCACATCACCTATGTCTGGTTCGATGCGCTCTTGAACTACATAACGGCAATCGGTTACGGCTCAGACGAGCAGAAGCTAGCCTCGCTCTGGCCAGCGGATGTCCAGGTTGTTGGTAAAGACATCCTTCGCTTCCACGCTGTGATTTGGCCAGCGATGCTGATGGCCGCAGGACTTCCTCCTGCCAAGCAGGTCTTCGGTCACGGCTGGCTCTTGGTCGGTGGCGAAAAGATGTCGAAGTCAAAGCTCACCGGAATCGCACCGAATCAAATTACCGACATCTTCGGATCCGATGCCTTCCGCTACTACTTCATGAAGGCAATCGGATTCGGCTCTGACGGATCTTTCAGCTGGGAGGACCTCAGCGCCCGTTACAACGCAGAGCTGGCAAACGGGTTCGGCAATTTGGCCTCGCGTTCGATTGCCATGATCAATAAGTACTTTGACGGTTTCGTTCCGTCTCCGGGTGAGTACTCAGAGAGTGACCTTCGGGTTCAGGGAGTTGCCGCAGCTGCGATTACAGAGTCAAACGCTGCGCTAGATCGGGTTGCGATTCACGAAGCCATAGCCAAGGTCTGGACCCTGGTGGATGAGCTCAACGGCTACATCACCGAGCAAGCGCCTTGGGTTTTAGCAAAGGAGGAGGCTAACCGCGAGCGCCTTGCCACCGTGCTCTACACCTGCGCCGAGGGCCTGAGGCTCTTGGCCATCTTGCTCTCACCAGTTATGCCAAAAGCAACTCAAAAGCTCTGGGCTGCCATCGGATTGGACCTTGGTCCACTCAGTGAACAGCGGATTCAGGATGGCAGCTGGGGACTGCTGCCAAGTGGCACCAAGCTCGCAGAATTAGACGTGCTGTTCCCTCGCGTCGAGGAACAATGAGCGAACCGATTCGCACCCGTAAGTCTTATGACGGCGTAGCTGGCCGGCCGGCAAACTACCCGGAGCTACCTCAGCCACTCGAGGTTGGAACCTACGACAATCACACCCACCTAGAGATTGCCGATGGGGATCAACCCATGAGTGTTGCCGATCACATGGAGGCCATGCGGGCAGTCAACATGCTGGGGGCAGTGCAGGTTGGGGTAACACTCGAGAGCTCAATCTGGTCCGCAGAAGTTGCGAGCAAAGAGCCCATGTTGCTGGCAGCCGTTGCGCTACATCCGAATGAGGCACCGCTGTATTCGACTAGGGCCGAGCTTGATGAAGCCATTGCCGGGATAGCTCAGTTGGCAAAAGGCCCAAGGGTAAGGGCGATTGGTGAAACTGGCCTAGATTTCTTCCGCACGCAAGGCGATGAGCAACTTGAGGCTCAGCTTTACTCCTTTGAGCAGCACATTCAAATTGCCAAGGAAAACGACATCGCACTGATGATTCACGATCGCGAGGCCCACTCCGAGGTGGTTGCAACCCTGAGGCGGCTGGGGGCTCCAGAGCGAACAGTGTTTCACTGTTACTCGGGTGATGTTGAGCTGGCTCAGATGTGCCAGGAGAACGGTTGGTATCTGTCGTTTGCCGGCAACATCACCTTCAAAAAGAATCAACACCTCAGAGACTCGTTATTGGCAGTGTCGCCTGAGCTTCTCATGATTGAAACCGATGCTCCGTTTCTAACTCCGGAACCGATGCGGGGTCGACCCAATGCCCCGTATTTGGTCCCTCACACCCTGCGATTTATCGCTGAATTGCTCGGTTGGGATGAGGTCCGCACGGCGGAGCAATTGAATCAGAACACTGAGCGGGTTTACGGCCTCTGGTCGGAAGGTCTCTGAAGATGCTTGGAGCCGCTGAAATTAGGCAGCTTGCCGAAAAGCTGGATATCCGTCCGACTAAAAAACTGGGTCAGAACTTCGTTATTGACCCAAACACCATTCATCGAATTGTTGCAGCGGCCAACCTTGTCAGCGATGACCTGGTGGTTGAGATTGGGCCCGGACTTGGTTCGCTAACTCTGGGTATTTTGGCGGCGGTTCCAAGGGTCATTGCAGTTGAGATCGATGAGCGGTTGGCAAATGAGCTTCCGGAGACAATAAAAAGACATGCCCCCGAAGCGAAGCTCGATTTGGTGCTGGCTGATGCCCTGAGGGTCACCGAATTGCCTGGTGAGCCAACCGGACTGGTTGCCAACCTCCCCTACAACATCTCTGTCCCGGTGCTGCTTCATTTCCTCGAGCAGTTTCACTCCATAAACAAGGGTCTAGTGATGGTCCAGGCTGAGGTTGCCCATCGCCTCGCGGCCGCCCCGGGCAGCAAGGAGTATGGCGTCCCTTCGCTCAAGATGGCCTGGTATGGACCGGCTCGACTGGCGGGGAATATAGGCAGAAACATTTTCTGGCCGGTTCCGGGAGTCGACAGCGCTCTGGTGTTTTTTGAGAGAACTGCCCAACGCGACCAGTCTCTAAAGGCGCAGACCTTTGAGGCAATCGACCAGGCATTCCTGCAGCGGCGTAAAACGCTACGCCAGGCGCTATCGGGTTGGGCGGGTTCGCCCGCGGCGGCTGAGCAAATTTTGATTTCAGCCGGTGTCGACCCGCAGGCCCGCGGGGAAGCGCTGAACATCGAGCAGTTCATTGCGATTGCGAGTAGCAAGTGACCAGCGCCACGGCTCAGGGGAAAATAAACCTTTACTTCCAGGTCGGTCCAAGGCTAGAAAACGGTTACCACGAGGTGCTTTCGCTCTACCAGGCGGTTGCGCTTACCGAGACCGTCACCGTGACACCCAGCTCGAGCTGGAGTGTCAACACAACCTCGGATCTTCTGGACACCTCGGGCGCCCCAACCGATCAGAGCAACCTTGTGGTCAGGGCAGCTCTAGCGCTGGCCCAGCAGGCAGGAATCAAAAATCCGCAGCCGATGCACTTTGAGGTTGAGAAGCAAATTCCTGTGGCTGGCGGAATGGCGGGAGGATCGGCTGATGCGGCAGCTTCCCTAGTTGCCATCAACGAGGCGTGGTGTCTTGGCACAGATTTCCCTCAGCTGATGGCCGTCGCGGCTAGCTTGGGGGCTGACGTCCCCTTTGCGCTGATGGGTGGGACCGCCATTGGAACCGGCACCGGTGTAAAGCTCAGCAAGCAGCCTGACCTTGATCCACTTCACCTGGTCCTCTTGCTAAACCCCAAACCGCTCTCCACCGCGGCGGTGTTTGAAAGATTTGACGCCCTAGGGCTTGGGGAAAAAATCAATGAGGACCTTTCATTAGCTGAGTTGGTTTCTCAACTGGGTCACAATTCCCTTAGCCCAGCTGCATTTTCGCTGATGCCTGAGCTAAAAGAGCTGGCTGAAAAAGACTTTGGTTTTGGGAAAGCCTGGCTTTCCGGATCCGGACCAACCCTCTGGTACCGCTGCGAAACTCAGAGCGATGCTGAGAAAGCGGCAGATGAACTGAGGGCGCTTGGCCACAGTGCAATTTCGACCTCAACGTCAAATATGGGCAGCAGGTTGGTTTAGTGGCACACCTTCTTGGAGCAGAGCAGATTGAGCTTGAGTTCCCAACCAAACAGGTCTTTGACTCGGTCACGGTTGGGGTGAACGAAGGCGATCGCATCGGCATCGTTGGTCGCAACGGCGATGGCAAGTCCACTCTGCTCAAGATCCTCTCTAAGCAACTGGCCCCAGATGCTGGCCGCGTTACCTGGCGTGGTTCATTGAGCGTTGGTTACCTAACCCAAGTGGACAAGATTGCCAATCATCTTTCTGTGGGGCAAGCGGTGGTTGGTGAGGGGCCTGAGTATCAGTGGGCGTCAGACCCAAAGATCCGAGATGTCCTCACTGGGCTGCTGTCCGATGTTGACTGGGAGCAGCAGGTCGGATCACTCTCCGGAGGTCAGCGCCGAAGGGTTGCGCTAGCGGCCCTTTTGGCCTCCGACCACGAGGTCATCATGCTTGACGAGCCAACCAACCACTTGGACGTGGACGGCGTGAATTGGTTGGCAAATCACCTGCAAAACCGCTGGAGCAAATCTGCCGGCGGGCTTTTGGTGGTTACTCACGACCGCTGGTTCCTGGATGCGGTGTGCAATCTCACCTGGGAGGTCTACGGGGGCAAAATTGAACCGTTTGAGGGTGGATATGCCGCATACGTCCAGCAGCGTGCGGAGCGAGACCGCCAATCTCAAGTAATTGAAGCCCGTAGGCAAAACCTGCTTCGCAAGGAGTTGGCCTGGCTCGGTCGAGGTGCTCCTGCCAGGACTGCGAAACCAAAGTTTCGCATCGATGCGGCATTGAATCTGATTGCGAATGAACCACCACCTCGGGATACCCTCGAACTCACCAAGCTTGCGACCACACGCCTGGGCAAAGACGTGGTTGACATTGAAGATGTCAGCTACGCGACCCCGGACGGCAACAAAATTCTCAGCAATATCACCTGGCGGCTGGGCCCAGGCGATCGGGTCGGAATAGTCGGTGCCAATGGAGCAGGTAAAACAACTTTGCTGGGGTTGTTGACCGGAAGATTGCAGCCCACCCAAGGTCGCATCAAAGTTGGCAAGACCGTGAAGTTTGCCACCCTGAGTCAAGATATCCGCGAGCTGGATGAGTTCGCTGACGAGCGAATTTTCTCCATGATCAAGCGGGAAAAAACCAGCTTTACGGTCGGTAAGAAGGAGATCGGAACCGGCCAGTTGGTCGAGCAGCTGGGGTTTGATTCACCCCAGCTCCAAACTCCAATTGGCGAGCTCTCAGGGGGCCAAAGGCGAAGGTTTCAGCTGCTAAGACTTTTGTTCACGGAGCCAAACGTTCTGATTCTTGATGAGCCGACCAATGACCTGGACACCGATATGCTCACCGCCATGGAGGATCTGCTCGACACTTGGCCGGGGACTCTGATTGTGGTGAGCCACGACCGCTACCTGCTCGAGCGAGTTACAGACCAGCAGTACGCTCTGCTCGGCGATGGAAAACTCAGGCACCTGACTCGTGGTGTTGATCAATACATTGAGCTTCGCAAGGCTCAGACCAGAGAACCTGAGATATCAAAACCTGCCGTGCAAACCTCGAGTATTTCGGGAGCTGAGCGGCGAAACCTCGAGAAGGAATCGGGCAGGCTCGAAAGAGCCATCGCCAAGGGAACTTCGGAGCTGACGCAGTTGAACGAGGCCATAGCAACTGCCGATCAGGCCGATTACCAATTACTGGGGGAGTTGGCACTGAGGCAGCAGCAGCTCACGCAGCAGATTGCAGAATTTGAAACACAGTGGCTAGAGACTTTGGAGAAACTGCAGTCCTAGTCAAAGTATCTGGCAGACTTGTCGCCGAGGTAAAAGCCTCGTTCCGCTCTGGTGTAACGGCAGCACGGCGCCCTTTGGAGGCGTCCGGTCTAGGTTCGAATCCTAGGGGCGGAGCCACCAAATTATTGGGAGGGTCATGCGTCAGCTGGCAGTTGTAGTGCTCGCAGCCGGAGAAGGCACGCGCATGAAAAGCTCAACCCCCAAGGTGCTGCACGAGATGGCTGGGCTGCCGCTGATTGGCCATGTTTTAGCCACCGCTCACTCACTACGGGCAGATCACGTGGTTGCCGTTCTGAGGCATGAGCTCGAGAGAATTGAGCAGTACGTCAGCAGCTTCTACCCCAGCACTCTGATTGCCGCCCAGGATGAGGTTCCCGGAACCGGTAGAGCCACCGAGGCAGCCCTTTCGGTTTTGCCTGCGGATTTTGCCGGCGATGTGGTTGTGCTCTCCGGTGATGTTCCGCTGTTGGATGTGCAGAGTATTGAGCAACTTCTGGAAATACACCGTGAGAATCAAAATTCTGGAACGCTGATCTCGGCGATGCTTGAAGACCCAACCGGTTACGGCAGGATCGTTCGCTCTCGAGAGAGCTTTGTCGGGATCGTGGAGCAGAAGGACGCCTCCGAGGCGGAACTTAGGATCCAAGAGGTGAACGCCGGGGTTTACATCTTTGACCACGCTCACCTGCGGAATGCTCTGGAGAGGGTCACCACAGAGAATGCCCAGCGGGAGAAATACCTCACGGACGTAGCCGCCCTAATGCTCGAGCAGGGTCAGCAGGTCAGTGCTCACCCGATCAACGACAACTGGTTGGTGGCTGGAGTGAACGACAGGCACCAGCTTCAAAATGTTGCCAGCGAACTGAATTCCAGAATTATCAGAGCGTGGCAACTAGCCGGTGTGACCGTCGTTGAGCCGCAGAGCACCTGGATTGACGTCACCGTGCAGCTGGCAAGAGATGTCACCATTCTTCCCAGCACGAGGCTAAAGGGCTTCACCTCGGTTGGGGCGGGCTCTGTGATTGGTCCCGATACCGATCTGACCGATGTCCGCGTTGGGTCTGGGGTAACCATCTCGAGAACCCAAGGATCTGCTTCAGAAATTGAAGACGGTGCGAGCGTTGGACCTTTTGCTTACCTCAGGCCCGGCACCTCACTGGGAGCCGACGGCAAGATCGGAACCTTCGTGGAGACCAAGAATGCGAAAATCGCCGCTGGTGCGAAGGTTCCTCATCTTTCCTATGTCGGAGATGCCGAAATCGGTGAGGGTAGCAACATTGGTGCGGGGACCATTTTTGCCAACTACGACGGGGTAAATAAGAACCGAACCGTAATCGGCAAGCAGGCGAGAACCGGCAGCGGAAACGTATTTGTTGCTCCAATCACCATTGGAGACGGTGCCTACACGGCAGCGGGTTCCACAATCCGGCGAGACGTCGAGCCTGGAGCGTTAGCATTGTCCGTAACACCTCAAAAGAATCTCGCGGGCTGGGTTCTGGACAAGCGTCCAGGATCGAAATCAGCGGAAGCAGCACAAAGGAGCAGCGATGCCAGTTGAAAAGTCAGCAAGCAAACAGCTAGTCATCGCCTCCGGAAGAGCGCATCAGCCACTCGCTCAAGAAGTTGCCGAGATCCTAAACACCGAACTGGTTCCGGTCACGGCCTATGACTTTGCCAACGGCGAGACCTTTGTCCGCTACGAACGAAGTGTTCGCGGTGTGGATGCCTTCATCATTCAGGCTCACCCAGCTCCAATCAACCACTGGCTCATGGAGCAGCTTTTGATGGTTGATGCGATGAAGCGCGCGAGCGCAAAGCGGATCACAGTTGTTGCCCCATTTTTTCCATACGCTCGCCAGGACAAGAAGCACAAGGGTCGCGAGCCGATCTCGGCTCGCTTGGTTACGGATCTTTTCAAAGCTGCTGGCGCCACCAGAATCATGTCGGTAGACCTGCACACCCCTCAAATTCAAGGCTTCTTTGACGGTCCGGTAGATCACCTCTGGGCACTTCCGCTTTTGGCAGACCACATTGCCGAGACCTTTGGAACCGACAACCTAACGGTCGTCTCTCCAGATTCAGGTCGAGTTCGAGTAGCAGATATCTGGGCTGACCGGCTGGGAACACCACTGGCAATCGTTCACAAGCGCCGCGATCCAGACCGCCCAAACCAGGTTCAGGTCAATGAGATTGTTGGCGAGGTATCCGGCCGCGACTGCATTTTGGTTGACGACATGATTGACACCGGCGGCACCATCTTGGCTGCTGCCAAAGCCCTGAAGGCAAATGGTGCCAAGCGTGTGATTGTTGCCGCGACCCATGGCGTTTTCTCCCACCCGGCAGTCGAGCGACTGAGTGATCCGGTTATTGACTCGGTTGTGGTTACCAATACCCTGCCGATCACCCCGGACAAGGAATTTGCAACTCTGACCGTGCTCTCAATCGCCCCGCTGATCGCCAAGGCTATCGCCGCAGTGTTCTACGACGATTCGGTTAACTCGCTGTTTCCTGGCCACGCCTAATCTAAGGGTGTGAGTAAAAAACTCTCCACCAGCTCGGCCGTCTATATCGGCCTTGCCTCAATGCTTGGCGCTGGAGTGTTTGTGGTCTTTGGACCGGCGGCTAGTTTTGCAGGTTCACTGCTTCCACTAGCGGTATTGATTGCTGGATTTGTTGCCTACCTAAACGCGGGTTCAATCGCTCAGTTGGCGGCCGTGGTGCCTAGATCCGGGGGTGCCTACTCCTATGCCCGCCACTACATTTCCCCAGCAGTTGGCTTTGCCGCCGGAGCCGCTTTTCTGATTGGAAAATTAGGTTCTGTGGCTGCAATTGCCCTCACCTTCGCCACATACCTTGCTCCCGGATTCGAGGTGGTGGTTGCTGTGCTGGGCATAATCGCCATGACTCTAATCAACATCATGGGCATCAATCGAACCGCCCTGGGGGCGAAAATCCTGGCCAGCACAACAATCGGGTTCTTGGTCCTCGTGATGTTCACGTCGCTTTTTGCCTGGTCGGTTTTCATGCCGCCGGCTCCCGGTGACGGCTTTGGGGTGCTAACTGCAGCTTCACTGTTTTTCTTTGCCTTCGCGGGCTATGCCCGAGTGGCGACACTTGGTGGAGAGGTTGAGGACCCAACCAGAAACATTCCCCGGGCAATCGCCATTTCCCTCGGAATTGTTCTGGCGATTTACCTGCTGCTATCGGTGATGCTGGTTAAGAGGCTTGGAACCGAACTGGCTTTTACACTTACTCCTCTGGCTGATATTTCTCCGCTTCCGGGCCCATTTGCCTCGGTGTTTGCAGCTGTCGCAGCGCTCGGGTCACTGCTGGCATTGATTGCTGGAATGAGCAGGACCGCAGCCACTATGGCTCAGGACGGCGAGCTGCCAGCCTTATTTGCCAGGCTCAACTCAAAGGGCACGCCATATCTTGCGGAGTGGGCAATAGCCCTGGCAGCCTCCGCGCTGGTGCTGACTGAGAGCGTCGCATTCGTAATCGGTTTTAGCTCTTTTGCGGTTCTCACCTACTACGCAATTGCCAACTGGGCTGGCTATGTTCAACCGCGCGGCGAGACCAAGCGTCCGAAGTTTTTGAACCTTCTGGGGCTTGCACTCTGCTTGATTCTGTTGATCTCAGTTCCGCTGAGCGCACTGCTTGCCGGATCTTGCGTGCTTGCCCTGGTGCTGGCGTTGCGCTGGGGCTTGGCAAAGCTTGGCCGAACCAGCTAGGCTCTTCCTACAACAGCGGCGAGGGACCAAAGGTCCGTAATCGACGGGGTGCCTTTTCCTCGCTGCGAGAATCATTTGAGGAAAAGATGTCTGAAATCAAAATCGTCGCCACCGAGCGCAACAGCTTTGGCAAGGGCGCGGCCCGCAAGCTCCGCGCAGCAGGCCACACCCCAGCCGTAATCTACGGCCACGGAAATGCCACCCGCCACATCACCGTCCCAGCTCACGAGATGGCTCTAGCACTTCGCCACAAGAACGCCCTTCTCGAGCTGACTCTGAACGGCAAGGCCGAGTTGGTTCTAGTGAAGAGCGCCGCCAAGGACCCAGTCACCCAGATCATCGAGCACATCGACCTGGTTGAGGTAGTCAAGGGTGAGCAGGTTCACGTTGAGGTTCCAGTTCACATCGTTGGCGAGCCTATGGGCGGAACTGTGGTTGACCTGGAGCACAAGACTGTGAAGCTTGAGGCCGAGGCAACTCACATTCCGGACTTCGTAGAGCTGCACATTTCCAAGGATGCAGCTGCCGGTCACCACTACGTTGCCAAGGACATCACCCTGCCAAAGGGTGTCACCATGGACCTCGCAGCCGACGAGCTAGTAGCCTCGGTTGTAGAGACCAAGGCAGGTGCAGCGGGTGAAGATGCTACTGAAGCTGGCGCAGCCGCAAAGTAACAATTCTTGGTTGGTGGTTGGGCTCGGTAACCCCGGGCCCAGCTATCAGTCAAATCGCCACAACGTCGGCCAGCAGGTCCTGGATGTTTTGGCCAGCCGAATCGGCGTAAATTTCAAAAGCCATAAAACCATCGCGCTCTGCGCTGAGGGTAGGTTGAGCCCCGGGGCTCCCAAGGTAATCCTTGCCAAATCCACGGGATACATGAATCTCTCTGGCGCTCCAGTGAGCGCTCTGATGAAGTACTACTCCGTACCAATCGAACGTGTGATTGTGGTTCACGATGAGCTCGACATTCCATTTGGCGATATCCGTACCAAGCTCTCCGGCGGTCACGCCGGTCACAACGGGCTCAGGGACATCATCTCAAAGTGCTCGGCTGAATTTCACAGGATTCGCTTTGGAATCGGCCGGCCACCGGGTCGCCAAGAAGTAGCGGATTTTGTGTTGGAAGATTTTGGCTCATCAGAGCGCAAGGAGCTTCCGGTGCTGCTGGAGCTTGCGGCGGACCAGGTTGAGAACCTTGTCGCCTAGAATCTACGAGTGACCCTCCACCCACTTGTTTCAGAGGTGGGTCAGCCGCACCCAAAATCGCTAGCCGCTGCCTTTTTTGCCCCGGTTGAGGCCCACGGCATCATCCTGAATAAGTGGCTCAGTGACTCACGTGAACCTCTTGCGGTAATAACTGCTTCATCTCGCCAATCCAATGAAATTGCGGCCATCACCGCAGAGCTAAACCCCGGAATCGAAGTGGTGGAATTTCCATCTTGGGAAACCCTGCCGCACGAGCGCCTGAGCCCTTCCGCTGAGACTGTTGGAAGAAGGTTGCGTGCCCTGCACCGAATCTTGGAATTAGGCAAAACCTCTCAGCCCTACCTGATTTTGATGTCCATCAGAGCCGCACTGCAGCCGGTGGTTGGCGGGCTTGAGGATCACCCGCCCTTCAATCTGATTCGAGGCAAGGACTATCTGCTCCCGGAGCTGGGACTAAAACTGATCGAGCTTGGCTACCTGCGGGTGGACATGGTTGTCAAGCGCGGAGAGTTTGCGATTCGTGGCGGCATTCTCGATGTTTTCCCAACCACAAGTGAACATGCCCTTCGGTTAGAATTCTTCGGGGATGAGCTCGAAGACATTAGAGAGTTCTCGGTGGCGGACCAAAGGTCCATCGCCTCTCAGGTTGATGCCATCGAAATCTACGCCGCCAAAGAGCTGCTGATTACCCCAGCGGTTGCTGCAAAGGCGCGAGAAATGGCGAGTGAATTTCCCAATCTCACCCAGATGCTGGAGAAAATTTCCAACGGCATTGTGGTTGAAGGCATGGAATCCCTGGCCCCGGTTTTAGCCAGCAAACTTGGCCCAATCACCGACTACCTCTCGGAAAAAGTGACGGTGGTTCTTCAGGATCCGGCAAAGATTCAGGCACGGGCAGAGAACCTAATCCAAACCAACCAGGAGTTTTTGCACGCCGCTTGGGATGCGGCCATAACCGGATCGCAGGCCCCAATCGATCTCAGCGGTGGCAACTTCTACGATTTTGATACTTTCAAATCTTTGGCTGCAAAAAAACGCTCGCTTGCGGAGCTGTCAACGCTTCAGAGCGAGGGCGCCATAGATCTTGGCTTTAAAGAGGCACCCAAGTTCTCTGCCGAGCAGTCGGTGACGGATTGGTTGGCGGATCTAAAAACTCAGCAGTATCGAATTCTGATCACCGCACTGGGTCATGGAACCGCTGAGCGCATCGTTGAGGTGTTGGAAAAAGCCGATCTGCCGGCAATCTTGACCCAGTCCCTGGGAAAGCTTTCACCCGATCACATCACAGTTGCCGTTGGAGCCCTGCAGCACGGCTTTGCCCACCAGGCAAGCAAGCTGCTCACCCTCACCGAAAGTGAATTCTTTGGAATCGCCTCCACCTACGTGGCCCCGGGTGAGAGAAAGCTCGCTAGGCGAAGGGGTCAGCAGGTCGACCCGCTGAGTTTGAAGCAGGGCGATTACGTGGTGCATGAGATTCACGGCATCGGCAGGTTCAAGGAGTTGATTCAGCGCACCACCACGCTTGGAAATCGCAAAAACTCCAGAGAGTACCTGCTGATTGAATACGCTCCGCCAAAGCGCGGCTACCCAGCCGACACGCTATTCGTGCCCACCGATCAACTTGATCTGCTGACTAAGTATGTGGGCGGGGAAGCTCCTGTGCTATCCAAAATGGGCGGGACCGACTGGGCCCGGGTCAAGGGAAATGCCCGCAAGGCAGTGCGCAAAATCGCCATCGATCTCGTCAAGCTCTACTCGGCCCGCATGAAAAGCCAGGGATATGCCTTCGGACCCGACACCCCCTGGCAGCATGAGCTGGAAGAGGCATTCGCCTTCCAGGAAACCCCGGATCAGCTCACCACCATCGATGAGGTCAAGCGGGATATGGAGAAGCCGATTCCAATGGACCGGCTTTTGGCGGGAGACGTTGGTTACGGAAAGACTGAGGTTGCCGTCCGGGCCGCTTTCAAGGCGATTCAAGATGGCAAGCAGGTAGCCATGCTGGTGCCAACCACCTTGCTGGTCAGGCAACACCTGGATACCTTCCTGGCAAGATTCAGCGGATTCCCCATCACCGCAAAGCCAATCTCCCGCTTTCAATCCGATAAAGAGATCAAAGAGACTCTGCGAGGTTTGGAAAATGGCGGGGTTGACATGGTGATCGGAACCCATCGCCTGCTTGGTCAATCGGTGAAGTTCAAGGACCTCGGGCTAGTGATCATTGATGAGGAGCAGCGCTTTGGTGTTGAGCACAAGGAGAAGCTCAAGGATCTAAAACACAATGTCGATGTGCTTGCCATGAGTGCCACGCCGATTCCTAGGACCCTGGAGATGGCGGTGACTGGAATCCGAGAGATGTCTACCCTTGCAACCCCACCGGAGGAGCGCCATCCGATTCTGACCTACATCGGCGGCTACAGCGAGCAGCAGGTGGCGGCAGCCATTCGGCGAGAACTTATTCGAGAGGGCCAGGTCTTCTTCGTCCACAACCGAGTTGCAACCATCGACAAGGTGGCGGCGGACATTGCAAAGCTGGTTCCCGAGGCCAGGATTGCAGTTGCTCACGGTCAAATGGCTGAACATCAGCTTGAGCAGGTGGTGGTCGATTTCTGGGAGCGAAAATTCGATGTGCTGGTTTCGACCACGATCATTGAAACCGGAATCGATATTCCAAATGCCAACACGTTGATTGTTGACCGCGCCGAGGCCTTCGGTTTGAGTCAGCTGCATCAGATTCGCGGCCGCGTGGGCCGATCCCGAGAGCGCGCCTACGCTTACTTCTTCTACGACCCGAGCAAAACTCTGAGTGAGACTGCTCACGATCGCCTGGCCACCATCGCCACCAACAATGAACTGGGCAGCGGTATGCAGGTGGCGATGAAGGACCTCGAGATTCGCGGTGCGGGAAATCTGCTCGGGGGAGAGCAGTCCGGACACATCGCTGGTGTTGGCTTTGATCTCTACCTCAGAATGATTGGTGAGGCGGTCTCGGAGTTCAAGGGCGAGGAAATCTCTTCCCCGGCCGAGCTCAAGCTCGAGCTGCCGCTGGATGCTCGCATCCCTCCCGAGTACGTAGATTCCGAAAGACTGCGTCTTGAGGCCTATCACAAGCTCTCCTCCGAGAGCTCGGCGAAGAGCGATCGAGGCCGACTGGATGCAATTTTGTCTGAGCTGGAAGATCGCTACGGCAAGGCTCCGCAACCGGTGAAGACCCTGATTGAGGTGACTCACCTGAGGCAGCAGGCAAATCGCCTTGGCCTCAAGGACGTCAACCTGCTGGGGCTGCAGGCCAAATTTGCTCCGGTTGAAATTGAAGATTCCGAATTGGTGGCGCTCAGCCACAAGATCCCAGGTCTTCGCTACCTCAAGACCTCAAAACTTTTAACGCTGCCATCGCCTAGTTCGAGTGTTGGCGAGAGCCTGAGCGACCAAGAGCTGATTGACTGGATGTGGAAGATTTTTCAGATCGTTTTTGCCAAAGGGGAGAAGTGAAAAAGCTCGAGAGCCTAATCGCTACAGCGCATCAACTCAGAGCCCCGGGCGGTTGTCCCTGGGATGCGGAGCAGACTCACCGCTCCCTGGTTCAGTACTTGCTTGAGGAGACCTATGAGCTGATTGATGCGATCGAGTCTGGAAATCGTGACGAGGTTCTCGAGGAACTTGGCGATGTGCTGTACCAGGTTATTTTTCACTCTGATTTAGCCAGCACCGGAACCCTGGGCGAGCCCTTTGATCTGGAAGATGTTGCCCAGTACATGGAGCACAAAATGCGCTCGCGCCATCCCCATGTTTTTGGCTCGGCGGAGGAACTTGAGCAGTTCCGAGCTCAGACCGGGGAAGACGTCGTGCAGAACTGGGAGAGCTTCAAAAAAAAGGAAAAGCCCGAGCGCACCTCGGTGCTCGACGGTATCCCGCAGGCTATGCCAGCTCTTGCCCTGGCCAGCAAAGTGATGGGCAAGGCCGAGAAAATTGGACTTCTGGAGAAGGCCGACTCACCTTCAATCCCCATGGACAGCGAAGCTGATCTGGGCAAGCTTCTGCTCGCGATCGTTGCAAGTGCCCGAGCTGCCGGCTTAGACCCCGAGCGGGCGCTGCGCGAGGCGACCAAGGAGCTTCAGGTTGAAATCCGGGCTGCAGAAATTGATGCCGACCTAGACGCCGGAGTCGTTGGAATTGCAGATTAGATCGCTGTTTCAAACCCCAAAGATTTTTGACCGCATCGCCAGGGCCAAGGGCCCACTGGCGTTTATCGATGAGAGTTTCAGGGCGCCAAGCCAAGACCATGACTCTTTTTACATTGTCGCTGCCGCGGTAATAGACAAGGCCATTGTGCTGGAGGTTCGCAAAGAGCTTCGGCGCAGGGTCCGACACGGAACCTGGCACACCACCGAGGCTGGTCGTTCGCAAGTCGGCCAGCAAAAGATTCGAGAGCTCTCTGCCTACCTGGCGACTGTGGTGAAACCGGTAGTGGTTGTGGTTGATCAGCTGCAAAAATCCGACCGTTCTGCCGAGGCTGGAAGGGCCAAGGCCTTGCGTGCACTGCTGGTTGAACTTGCGACAGAACACGTCTACCTGACCGGGACTGTGGTGTATGAAAAGCGCATTCCGGGTTACATGCAAGCCCATGACGATCTAATCATTGGGCAGATTCGCCGCGAAAAAGGTGCGGCCTCGAGTTTGAATGTGATTGGGCTGTCCACCAAATCAGAACCGCTGCTTTGGATTCCAGACATCATCGCATGGGCGTTTAGGCAGCAGTACCTCAAAGACGGCGGCGGCTATTTTTCAGAACTGGCAAAGATCGCCAAAGTTATCCACATTTAGTTGGGCTGCGAGAAGATCACTTCAAAATCGTTGAAGCTTTGATCGAGCACCTCAGAGGGGGACCTGGGGTCATTAGAGGTTGCCCACCAGGTCAAAACGGCCATGGAAGCGGCAATCAGAGCCGACGAAATCATTTTTGGGCGCACCCCCTTTTCACCATCAACCCGGGCAATTGCTTTTTCGAGAACCAGCCTGGCCTCCTCCAGTTGGCCCTGACCCCAGCCATAGACCTCAGGGGAGCTTGCCACCAATTTCAGGCGCAGGCGCACGGTTTCCAGGGGTTGGTCCAAAACCTGCATTGCGGCGATCCAGGAGTTGTGAAGCTGCTTAACAATGGAGTCCGAACTTTTCTTCTTTAGCTGTTTCTCCAGCTCCTCGGTGAACTCATGCATGCCACCCCAAATGACTGCGGCCTTGGAGGGAAAAATCCGGAATAGGTTGGATCTAGAGATGCCAGCCTCAATAGCGACGTCATCCATGGTTACTCTGTCAATCCCGCGCTCGTCGAATAACCTCAGGGCAGTCAGACCAACCGCAGCGGGGTCCGTGGTGACCGGGCGACCTCTTCGACGCTTTTCGTATGTTGCAACCATTGCAGTGAAGATTAGCAATCCAGCGGTCAAACCCAAAGACATTGCGCAGCAGTATGCCAAACTTGTTCAGTGTCCAGCCAGGTAAATGCCCCGAGGGGAATGCGTGATTTTCTTCCGCAGGAGAAACTCAAGCGCGAGCAGCTAATCAGCAAGGTGGTCCAGGGTTACCTGGCAAGGGGCTTCCAACAGATTGAGACACCTATCCTTGAGGATTTGGGCCGGTTGACTTCCGGGCAGGGCGGCGACAATGAAAAGCTGGTTTTCAAGGTTCAAAAGCGCGGCGAAGAGTTTGAGCAGGCCCTGCAGGCAGGCGACGAGCTGGCAGATTTAGGTTTGCGCTTTGATCTCACTGTCCCGCTCACCCGCTACTACGCCTCCAACCACGCAAAACTCCCAAGAGTCTTCAAGGCAATTCAAACCGGGCCGGTATTTAGGGCCGAGCGCCCGCAGAAGGGTCGCTACCGCCAATTCATTCAGTGCGATATCGACATCATTGGCGACGCCAGCATTCTGGCTGAGCTTGAGCTCTTGTCAGCATCGCTGGATGCGCTGCAGAGCATCGGGATTCCAGATGCGACCATCCGGGTGAATCACCGAGAGCTACTGAGGGAAAACATTGCTGCCTTAGGTGTAGCAGAATCCGATGCCCTTTCCGCCATGATCACCATCGACAAGCTGGACAAGGTCGGAAGCGTCGGCGTTGCAAAAGAGCTCGGTGACAAATTTGGTGCCGAAGTTGCTGATAGGGCCACCGCTTGGCTGAGCACCCTGTCAGAAGCCGAGGTTCCCGAGCAGTTGAAAGCGCTCTGGCAGGGCCTAGGCGCAAAGAGCGCAAGACTTAGATTCGATCCGACCCTGGTTCGAGGCATGGGCTACTACACGGGAACGATATTTGAAATTGAACACCCGGGCTCTTCATCGTCAATTGGTGGCGGTGGCCGATACGACGGCATGGTGGGGAAGTGGCTTGGAACCGATGTTCCGGCCGTTGGAATTTCCCTCGGTATCGAGCGGATTGTTGACCTGGTTCAGCTGGAGGAATCGGGCTTAGAGGCTGTGGTGCTCGTTATGGATGCCGGCTCAGAGTCCACTGCTCTTGAGATCCAGCAGCAGTTGATTGCTCAGGGGATGAGGGTTCGAATTGAGCTCAGGCCTAAAAACCTCAAGGCGCTTCTGGAGCAGCTTGGGCACAACGGCTTCAACTCTTTCGCTATTGTTGGCCAAGGCGTCACTCAGGCTGGCGAGCTTGAATTCAAGCCGCTGGGCTAATTTTTAGTAGAATCTGCTGCGAACACAGCGTCGTTTTCAGCTTTCATTTCAATCCCATTTTTGCCTCGTGGCAACCCTAAGGAGAACCCTTGTCCATCATCACCGCTGTAGGCGCTCGCGAAATTCTTGACTCTCGCGGCAACCCAACCGTAGAGGTTGAAGTACTTCTTTCTGACGACAGCTTTGGTCGCGCCGCAGTTCCCTCGGGAGCATCAACCGGTGCTTTTGAGGCACACGAATCCCGCGATGGCGACAAGTCCCGCTACCTGGGCAAGGGTGTCCTCAACGCTGTGGATGCAGTTATTGACACCATCGACGAGGCCCTGGTGGACTTCGATTCCACTGACCAGCGATTGGTTGACGCAGCTCTAATCGCAATCGACGGTACCGACAACAAGAGCAAGCTTGGAGCCAATGCAATTCTTGGTGTTTCGCTCGCAAACGCTCGCGCCGCTGCTGAGTCTTGCTCGCTACCGCTATACCGCTACCTCGGTGGCTCAAACGCCTACGTGCTGCCCGTACCGCTGATGAACATTATCAATGGTGGCGCTCACGCAGACACCGGAGTGGACATTCAAGAATTCATGATTGTTCCCCATGGTGCAGAGACTTTTTCAGAGGCGCTTCGCTGGGGTGTCGAGGTTTACCACTCGCTCAAGAAGCTGCTCAGCGAGCAGGGCTTGGCAACCGGCCTCGGAGACGAGGGTGGGTTTGCCCCTGATCTACCAAACAACGCTGCAGCCCTAGAGCTGATTGCTCAGGCAATTGGCAACGCCGGCTACAAGCTCGGAACCGAAATCGCTCTGGCTCTCGATGTTGCATCAACCGAGTTCTTTGACGAGAAGACCGGAATGTATTCCTTCGAGGGAACTCAGCGCAGCTCGGACGAAATGATCGCCTACTACGCAGATCTACTCGCTCGTTTCCCACTGGTCTCCATTGAAGACCCACTGGCTGAGGATGACTGGGCCGGCTGGACCAAGATCACCGCTGAACTGGGCAGCAAGGTTCAGCTGGTTGGAGACGACCTGTATGTCACCAACCCAACCAGATTGCAAAAGGGAATCGACCTGGCTGCTGGAAACGCCATCCTTGTCAAGGTCAACCAGATTGGTACTTTGACCGAGACTATGGATGCGGTTTCACTGGCGCAGCGCCACGGCATGAAGGCAATCATCTCTCACCGCTCCGGCGAGACTGAAGACACCTTCATCGCAGACCTTGCAGTCGCCACTAACGCCGGTCAGATTAAGACCGGTGCTCCAGCCCGCTCAGAGCGCGTTGCCAAGTACAACCAGCTGCTTCGCATCGAGGAGGAACTCGCCGATGCTGCCGTGTATGCCGGCCGCAGCGCGTTCCCCCGCTACCAGGGCTAGGTAATTCATAAAGGGATGCTCGGGTGAGGCAATCAGCCTCCCCGGGCATTCCCACTTAAACTTCTAGAACCATGGCTAAATCACTAAAACCCAGAGACGCGAAAGTTCCGGTGGCGCTCTCGCAGGGAAAGATGCTCATGCGCATGGTGAAGCTAAACAGCGTCTCCGTAAGCCTGATTTTGGTGATCGTGGTCGGCACGTTTTTGATTTCCACCGATGTCCAGACCTATTTGAATCAGCGGCGCCAGATTGCTGAGATGGAACTTAGCATCCAGCAGGCCGAGCAAGCCGTTGAAGATATGCAGGCTGAGCGGGATCGCTGGCAGGACCCGGTCTACATTCGCTCTCAGGCCAGAGACCGGCTCTACTACGTTTTGCCCGGTGAGGTTTCCTACCTGGTGATGGAATCGGATTCCTTGGATTTCTCGGACACCTCTAAGACCGTTGGCGCCCTGCTGGCCCAAAAGCGCAATGCCGATGAAATTTCCCTTGAGGTTGCAGCCGCAAATGAGAACTGGGTTGATTCAATTTTGGAGTCGGTGCTCAGGTCTGCGCTGGATAAGCCAGAGGGGGAGTAGTGGCTGAATCAAGCGTGAGCCCTGAGGACATACAAGAGGTAACTCGCCAGCTGGGAAGACCTGCCAGGGACATTTTGGCAATCGCCGCCAGATGCGTTTGCGGTCGACCGCTCGTCGTAAAGACCAAGCCCAGGTTGGAAAATGGCACGCCATTCCCAACCCTGTACTACCTAACTCAACCGGCTGCTACCGCGGCAGTTTCCACCTTGGAAGCCGCCGGCTACATGGTCGAATTGCAGCAGCTACTGGCCGAAGATGAAGAAGTTTCGCAGCAGTATCAACTTGCCCACGAGCAATACCTGGCTGAGCGCGAGGCAATTGAGCAGGTCGAGGAGATCATCGGCTTCTCCGCAGGTGGGATGCCTAGCAGGGTGAAGTGCCTGCACGCTCTGGTTGGTCACTCACTTGCGAAGGGCCCCGGGGTAAACCCAATGGGCGATCGTGCACTTTTGGCCCTCACCTGGTCCCCTCAGGTTTGTTCATGCGTTTAGCCCTGAGCCTTGCGCTCCTAATGGGGTCTTTGACACCGGACCAACTTTGGTGGCTGGAGGATTTCCGCGAGGTGCCGCAGCAGGGTCAAGGTGTTGTGGTGGCTGTTATTGATACCGGCATAGACGCTAGTCACCCAGATCTAGCGGGTGTGGTAGTTGGTGGCACGGACCTCTCTGGCCTTGGAACACCGCGCGGTACCTCCGGGGTTGGGCCCTCAGCCTTTCACGGGACCATGGTTGCATCACTGATTGCAGGTCAGGGCAGCGAGGCGTCTGGCGTTCTTGGAGCTGCTCCCGGAGTTGAATTACTCTCGGTGTCGATCGGTCTTGGGGTTCCCGGAGCTGACACTGACGATCAAATTGCCAAGGGGGTTATCTGGGCGGTGGACAACGGGGCAGACATCATTAACCTCTCGCTAACCAGGAACTCACCGGTCTGGCCCAGGTCTTGGGATGAAGCATTCAGCTACGCGTTTGAAAACGGTGTGGTCGTCGTTGCCGCCGCCGGTAACCGGGCGGATGGTTCTGGGCGGCCATCGGCCCCCGCCACGATTCCGGGGGTGGTTTCGGTCGGAGGTGTGAACCGAAATCTTGAGCCGGCCGAGGCATCGGTGGAGGGCCTGAACATTGCGGTGGTTGCTCCCGCCGAAGGCTTACTCGGCTCCTATCCATCAGAGACTTACCGAACCTGGGATGGCTCTTCGGCCGCAGCCCCCTTGGTCTCTGGCCTGCTGGCTCGAATGTTAGAAAAAGACCCCGCTGCGACCGCGAATGACCTAATTGCGAGGCTCATTTCGAGCGCTAAGGACTTAGGTGACCCAGGTGTTGATGCCGCCTATGGTTTTGGCCTAATCCAACCGGCCTTGGCCATCGATTCAACTGTCACATCAGAAGCAAATCCACTCGGGGAGCTAGCAAACTGGATTGAGCTCTATCGGCCAAGCGCAACCGAGGACAGTTCGGAGCTTGTGCTACCCGCCACCCCAAAACCTCAGGCTAGCAATGCTGAAGCTTTGTCAGCATCGGCCAGTTTGGTTCCCCAAAGTTCTTTGTCGGCACGGGCAAATGGTGAGCTAAATCCGATACTCTATTGGCTGTTAGTACCCCTTGCACCGTTGCTCTGGTTTGCTTTGCGCAGAGGGCGCAAGGTGGCTGGAGCCCTTGATAAGACAAAAGGTAAGCCGCAACATGACCGTAGCGACAACTAAGGCAGTAACTCCACCCGAGGTAGCAAAAGAGATTCTGACTCCGAAGTCTCCAGAGCGAATCCTTATCATCGGCGGGGGATACGCCGGTTTTTACACCGCTTGGAAGCTCGAGAAGCTACTGAAGCGCGGTGAGGCAGAAGTCACTCTGGTTGACCCGCTGCCGTACATGACTTATCAGCCGTTCCTCCCCGAGGTTGCAGCCGGATCAATCGAGCCTCGTCACGTAGTGGTTTCCCACCGCCAGCACCTGAAGAAGACCAACCTGATTTCCGGCAAGCTGACCAAGGTGAACCACAAGACCAAGAAGGCAAACATTGCAATCGAGGGTGGTAAGCCAATCACCCTGGAGTACGACCAGATCGTTATGACCGCGGGTGCCGTTACAAGAACTTTCCCAATCAAGGGAATTGCTGAAAATGCCATCGGCATGAAGACCGTTGAGGAAGCGGTCGAAGTTAGAAACCGCATGGTTGGAAACTTCGAGAGAGCCGCTGCACTGCCAGCCGGTTCAAAGTTGCGCCAGCGCCTTCTCACCTTCGTTGTGGTAGGAGGTGGTTTTGCAGGTATTGAGACCTTTGCAGAACTCCGCAGTGCTGCAACTCACCTGCTTCGCTACTACCCGCAAATTGATTTCGATGAGATCCAGTTCCACCTGATCGAAGCCATGGGTCGAATCATGCCCGAGGTCTCTTTGGAGACCAGCCTCTGGGTTATCGATAACCTCGCCTCCAGGGCTGCCACCATCCACCTGAACACTCAGCTGGAATCTGCCGAAGGTGGCCTAATCAAGCTTTCCTCCGGTGAAAGCTTTGAGTCAGATTTGATCATCTGGACCGCCGGCGTCGCAGCGGCTCCGGTGGCAAAGAACTGCACTTTCCCGCTAGATACCAGAATGCGCATCACGGCCAATGCCAAGCTTCAGATTGTTGAGGGCGAAAAGGCTATTCCAGGCTCTTGGACCGCTGGCGATGTGTCTGCCGTGCCAGACCTATCCGGCGGTGGCGTGGGAGGTTACTGCGTTCCAAACGCTCAGCACGCGGTGCGTCAAGCCAAACTGCTAGCCAAGAACATTGTGGCAACCATCCGCGGTGAAGAGCCAAAGCAGTACCTGCACAAGAACCTCGGTGCGGTTGCTGGCCTGGGTATCGGCTACGGCGCTTTCCAGTCCGGCAAAATCGCATTCACTGGTTTCATCGCCTGGGTCATGCACCGCGGCTACCACGGTTTGGCCATGCCTACCTGGGAGCGAAAGATTCGCGTGGTATCCGGTTGGCTGTGGAACACCCTGCTTGGCCGCGACCTGGTCTCGCTTGAGCTGGTGCGCAACCCACGATTATTCTTCTCAACCTGGGCAGCCCGTCCAGGTAAGTAGAGCACTTACCTAAAGCGGAAGGCCCGGGAAACCGGGCCTTTTGCTTTGCCCCAATAGCCCAATGGCAGAGGCAGACGACTTAAAATCGTCACAGTGTCGGTTCGAGTCCGACTTGGGGCACAGCCTTTACTTTGCACAATCCCAGCATTCTCCGAGCAAACGGTCATAAAGTTATTGAGTTCTAACTAGGAGATTTTGTGGACATTACGCTGTGGATCATTCTCGGACTAGTCGCGGTTGCAGGAATTTGGCTATGGGCCACCTACAACGCCCTGGTTGCTCTCAAGGTTCGAGTTGACGAGGCTTGGAGCGACATCACGATTCAGCTCAAGCGCCGAGCCGACCTGATCCCAAACCTGATTGAAACCGTTCGTGGCTACGCCACTCACGAGCGCGAGGTTTTTGAAAATGTCACCAAGGCACGTGCTGCGACGGTCTCCCCTGAGGCCCTCACCCACCCAGCCCAGGCGGCTGCCGCAGAAGGAATGCTGCAGGGCGCTCTGAAGAGTTTGTTTGCTGTTTCCGAGGCTTACCCCCAGCTGGTTGCTTCGACCAATTTCCTTGAGTTGCAGCGAGAACTAACCGACACCGAAGACAAGATCATGGCCTCGCGCCGGTTCTTCAATGGCGGGGTTCGAGAGCTAAACACAAAGATTCAGCAGTTCCCAACCAACCTTTTTGCCAAGGCCCTGGGCTTTTTGGAGCGCGAGTTCTTCGAAGTTGAGAACCCAGCCGCTATCCAGGAGCCACCTCAGGTCAAGTTCTAGGGGAACAGTTTGTACTCGGCAATCGCCGCTAATAAGCGCAACACCATACTGATCGTCGGGGGTTTCGTTCTCCTGCTCGGCGGGCTCGCCTACTGGTGGGGAATGGCTTCGGGTAATGGGTCAAGTGCTTTTTGGATAATCGCCTTTGTGTTTGGTTATGCGTTGTTTCAGTACTTCGCCGCCAGCTCGCTGGCCATCGCGATGAGCGGCGCGTATCCGATCCAGAAATCTGACAACCCAAGACTTTGGCGAATCGTTGAGAACTTGAGCATCTCGCAGGGGATGCCGATGCCCAAGGTCTACGTGATTAACGATCCGGCACCCAATGCATTTGCCACCGGTCGCGACCCCAAGCACGCCGTGGTGGCCGCAACCACGGGCCTGATGGACATCATGAACGACAGTGAGCTCGAGGGCGTCATGGCTCATGAGCTCGGTCACGTGAAGAATTACGACATCCGGGTCTCGACGATCGTGTTTGGTTTGGTTTCCGCCGTGGGGATTCTGGCCGACATGGCAATTCGCATGGCCTGGTTCTCCGGCGCATCCAGAAATCGAGATGCTGGCCAGCTTCAGCCGGTCCTGATCGCCGTTGGAATCGTGGGTTGGATCATCGCTGCGTTGATCGGCCCACTGGTTTCCGCAGCGGTTTCTAGGCAGCGCGAATACCTTGCCGATGCCACCGGTGCTCAAATCACCCGGTATCCGGATGGCTTAGCCTCGGCGCTAAAGAAGCTTGGCGAATACGGCAGGCCCATGCGCAGAGCCTCATCCTCGATGGCTCACATGTATATCAGCGACCCGATTAAGCCTGGTTTGGTTGAGCGACTGTTCTCAACTCACCCTCCAATTCCCAAGCGAATTGAGCGCTTGAGCCAGATTGGTTCCAGTTTCTAATCGCTAGACTTTCTCTCACCTTGAGATTGAAGGTTTATAAATGGCCCAGGCTAAGTATCCGACTCTAAATGAGTTCTACCAGGCGTTAGAAAATGTCCGCCCGGTGGCCATTAAGACTCCAGTGCTCAGAAGCGACTGGCTTAGCGATCACACCGGCCAGGAGATCTGGTTTAAGTGCGAGAACCTGCAGCGCACCGGTGCCTACAAAATCCGAGGTGCCTACAATCTGATGAGCCAGCTCACCGACGAGGAAAAAAAGCGCGGTGTCGTCGCTGCCTCGGCGGGAAATCATGCTCAGGGTGTTGCCCTGGCGGCCCGAGAGCTCGGCATCAAAGCGACTATTTTTATGCCGGTTGGGGCCTCACTGCCTAAGTATCAGGCCACCTTGGGTTTTGGAGCAAACGTGGTTTTGACGGGTGCGATATTTGACGAGACCCTGCTGGCCGCAAAGGAATTCACCGCATCCACCGGAGCGGTCTTCATTCCGCCCTTTGACCACATGGACATCATTCGAGGTCAGGGCACCGTTGCACTTGAGATCATGGAGCAGTTGCCCGAGGTGGACAACATTGTGGTCTGCTTGGGCGGTGGCGGATTGACCGCCGGCGTGGTGGCTGCAGCCAAGCTCAAAGCCAAGGAGCTTGGCCGCAAGGTCAAGGTTTACGCAGTCCAGGCTGAAATGGCGGCCAGTTGGCCTGGTTCACTCAAGGCTGGTAAGCCCACCGAGACCAAGATTCAGCCCACGATTGCGGATGGCATCGCCGTGGCAAAGCCTGGCAAAATCCCGTTCGACATTGTCTCTGAGCTGGTGGACAAGGTTGTCACGGTTACAGAGGATGAGATTGCCAAGGCAATGCTCTCTGTTATGGAGCGCTCCAAGCTTGTGGTTGAGGCCGGTGGAGCAGTGGGTGCTGCCGCAGTGTTATCGGGCAAGCTAAAACTAAAGGGCACCACGGCAATCGTTCTTTCCGGTGGCAACATCGACCCATTGCTTCTGCAGCGGGTGATCCGTCACGGCCTCGCAGCCTCTGACCGCTACACCAACATTTCCGTGATGCTCCCAGATCGTCCGGGGCAGCTGGTGAAGACCGCGGAGGCGGTAGCGGCCGCTCAGGCAAACGTTGTTGAGGTACTGCACACTCGACACGGAAACGGCCTGCAGATTTCCGAGGTTGAGCTAAATCTCAGCGTTGAAACCAGAGGTAAAGAGCACCGCAACGAGGTTATGAAGTCGCTGAAGGCAGCTGGGCTGAGCCCAAGATTGCACGAAGACTAAAACTCAAAGTTTGAAACGGCCAGGATCTCGACTGAGATTTCCTTGCCGTTTGGTGCGTTAAAACTCACCACATCCCCAACCTTGGTGCCCATGACCACCTTGCCGATGGGGGAGTCTGGGCTGTAGACATCGAGGTCACCATCTTCGATCTGCTCCTCGAACTTGGTTCCCTCAAAGATTTCGTGGGAACCCAGGAAGAATTCGGCCGGCCTACCATTTAGCTTGCAGCTGACCATCAAACCCTGCTTAACGACGCCATCGCTGGCATCGGCACTGCCGATTTCGGCAGTTGCCAGCATTTCCTCGAGGCGATTGATGCGCGCCTCGATCTTGCCCTGCTCCTCTTTTGCTGCGTGGTAACCGCCGTTTTCTTTCAGGTCGCCCTCTTCTCTGGCGTCCTGGATACGCTTTGCGATTTCATGGCGCTCAACGGTGATCAGGCGCTCGAGTTCATCCTTCAGGCGGTCAAAGGCTGCTTGAGTTAGCAAAAGTGATTCGGTCATGGTTCTTACTTCTTCGGGCTAATGAAAAAGCTCGCAGAAGCGAGCTATGCGAAAAATCTTACTTCAGCACGCACTCATCCACCAAAGCGGTGGTGGCGAGTGAAAAGGTGTTTATGGAAACCTCAAGCCTTACCTTTTCGGTCTCTTGCGGGCCAATTTCAACGCTTCTGAATCCAACCTGGGCAAACTGTTCACTCAGGGCTTCGACCTTGCAGATTACGGTCTGGTCCTTTGGCTTTGAAACTTCGAATTCAACCTTTGCACTTTTGGCATCAACGACCGTGAAGCTGATGTCTTGGAAGGTAATGGGCGAGTAGTTTGCTATCGCAGCCCAGAGCGCGCCAAGGGTCATGAGCGCCACCCCGAAGACACCGAGGGCTGTTCGGGTGCGCTTTGGGAGGCCTTCGCGCTTGCCGTAGCGCTCTCGCAGGAGCTTTTCTTGATCGGTCACAGGACAAGGTTAGGTCAGGTGAGGGATACTTGTTACATGAATCTCCTGATGCTGCTGCTAACCGAGGCAACCACAACCCCAACTCCAGTTCCGGACGACACTTACAACTCGCCTGGAACGATCGGATTTTTGGCCACCTTTGGTATCACCGCAATTGCAGTTGGGCTGTTCTTTGACATGAACCGCAGGGTCCGCAGGACCCGCTACCGCACCGAGATCAGGCAGAAGCTGGCCGCTGAGGAGCTGGCGAACCTAGAGGTCGCAAAGCCCGAGCGCCCAGCACCGCCAGCTAAACCGAGCCGAGCGAACCCGGAATCGGATCCAAACCAGTAATCAGGGCGGCAGCCCAGTGGCAGAAGAATGCTGCCACTGTTAGCGCGTGAAAAATCTCATGGAATCCAAAGTGCTTTGGGATTGGATTCGGACGCTTGAGGCCGTAAATCACGGCGCCCACCGAGTAGCACAGGCCACCAACTATGACAAGGGTCATGACCACCCAGTTGGCCTCAAAGAAGTCTTGGATGTAGAAAACCGCAGCCCAGCCAAGCGCTAGGTAAATCGGAACGTAAAGCCAGCGCGGAGCTCCAATCCAAAAAACCCGGAATCCGACTCCAAACATTGCTATCGCCCAAACCGCCGCCAAAAGCAGTCCGCCCTTTTCGGCCGGCAGAGCCGATAGCGAGAGCGGGGTGTAGGTTCCTGCGATCAGCAGGAAGATGTTTGCGTGATCAATGCGCTTGAGAAGTTTCTTGATGCTCGGGCGCCAGCGGAACCGGTGATAAAGAGCAGAGTTTCCAAATAGCAAAACCGAGCTCGCGAAGTAAATCGCTGCTCCAGTCTTTGCAACCCAACCCTCGGAAAAGATCACTAGGAGTACACCTGCTGCCACCACAAAAGGCAGCACGCCGGTGTGGATCCAGCCTCGCCAGCTCGGACGCTCCTCGTCTTGGTGCGGCGATCCTTTGAGTTCAGAGAGCGGAACGTGCAATGGATCGGGTTGGCTGGTCATGAGAAAACCCTACGACAGGAAAGTTGCAATAACCTTTACGGGTGCGAAACGTGCTGTATCGCTTCTATGAGAAGAAGCTGGAGTCGGGCCTTGCGGGCCTAGAGCTCCCCAAGCACATTGGCGTCATGGTTGATGGAAATCGCCGCTGGGCATCTTTGCAGGGGCTAGGCAAGGCCGGCCATGGGCACGCAGCCGGAGCGAAGAAGATTGTTGAGTTTTTGGGCTGGTGCTCCGACCTTGACATCAAGCACGTGACTCTCTACCTGCTCTCGACCGACAACCTTAAGGGGAGAGACCAGGAAGAACTTGCGGACCTAATCGAAATTATCGTCACTCTGGCTGAGCAGCTGCAGCAAAAGGGTAGATGGAGATTGCAGCTAGTTGGTGATATCGATGCTTTGCCAGAGCAATCCGCCAGCAGGTTGCGCGAGGTTCAAGCCAGCACGGCCAACAACTCTGGCACGCACGTAAATCTGGCTATCGCTTACGGTGGCCGCAAGGAGATTGCTGATGCGATGCGCTCGATCGTTAAAAAGCATGCGGAGCAGGGGGCGAGCATTGAGCAGCTTGCAGAAGTTCTAACCCCTGAACTGATCACCGAGCACCTCTATACCGGAGGCCAGCCCGACCCGGACCTGCTAATCAGAACCTCGGGGGAGCAGCGCCTGAGTGGCTTTTTGCTTTGGCAGTCCGCGAACAGTGAGTTTTATTTTGCCGAGGCACTTTGGCCTGATTTCAGACGGGTAGATTTCCTAAGAGCACTGCGAGATTTCCAGCGTCGAAATCGCAGATTTGGAAGCTAAGTAAACAGTTCGGTAAAGCTCAGATTAATGGGCGTGTCATAGTTCAAAAAGCCAAAACCCCGGGCGTAGATTCGCATCAAGTTCCATAGAAGGAGAGCTGATGCCAGCTAGCTCAAACCCCAGGTCAAAAACTTCAATTTCCAAGAGTGGTTCTCCTGAGGCGGTGAGCGGCAAAGCCAGCAAATCCTCCAAGTCAACCGACGTTCGCACCTTCGTACTTGACACCTCGGTTCTTCTTTCAGATCCAAGGGCGCTGTTCAGATTTGCCGAGCACGAGGTCGTGTTGCCGATTGTGGTTATCAATGAGCTAGAAAAAAAGCGCAACGATCTGGAAATTGGATTTTTTGCTCGCAAGGCTCTGCGGTTTTTGGACGACCTCAGGCAGAAGCACGAGAGGCTGGATTTCCCGGTTGAGGTCGGAGATGGGGGAACCCTCCGGGTTGAGCTAAACCACATCGATCAGAGCGTCCTACCATCTGGATTTCAGCTCGGGGACAACGACTCCAGAATCTTGGCGGTGGCGGCAAACCTAAGCGCTGAGGGCTTTGATGTGACGATCGTTTCCAAGGACCTTCCAATGCGCGTCAAGGCCTCCTCAATTGGCTTGCGCGCCGAGGAATACCTGCACGAACTTGCCACCGATGAGTGGAACGGCCTTGCTGATCTGGCGCTCTCCGGTGATGAAATGGCTGACCTTTATGACCAAGAAGAAATTCTTCACGCCGACGCCAAGGCGCTACCTGTGAACACAGGCCTAATCATCCACTCGGAGCGGGGCAGTGCCCTGGGTAGGGTGACCGAGGCCAAGACAGTAAAACTGATCAGGGGAGATCGCGAAGTCTTCGGCCTTCACGGCCGATCAGCTGAACAGCGCCTAGCCATTGATGCCCTACTGGATCCTGAGATTGGAATTGTCTCCCTGGGCGGTAGGGCAGGAACCGGTAAGAGCGCTCTAGCCCTCTGCGCAGGTTTGGAAGCAGTCCTAGAGCGACGCCAGCACAAAAAGATTATGGTTTTCCGCCCGCTCTACGCGGTTGGCGGTCAGGAACTTGGCTTCTTGCCTGGCTCCGAAGCGGAAAAGATGAACCCTTGGGCTCAGGCAGTGTTTGACACCCTGGGTGCCCTGGTGTCCAAGGAAGTGATCGATGAGGTTATGAACCGCGGCATTCTCGAGGTTTTGCCGCTCACCCACATCCGTGGTCGCTCGCTGCATGACACCTTTGTCATCGTGGATGAGGCACAGTCGCTTGAGCGCAACGTTCTACTGACCATGCTCTCGAGAATTGGCCAGAAGTCCCGCGTTGTCCTTACTCACGATGTTGCCCAGCGCGACAACCTTAGGGTTGGACGCCACGATGGAATCGCATCGGTTGTTGAAACCCTGAAGGGACAGCCACTGTTTAGCCACACCACTCTCACTCGCTCCGAGCGAAGTGAGATTGCGGCGTTAGTCACTCAACTCCTTGAGTAGCTGGGGATAACTCAGAGCGGTCTTTTTTTACTAGAGCTAACTTGGCTCGGTGGAAGATTTTATAGTTCTAGTTCCCTTGGCACTGTTTGCGCTATTTGCTCTCTCACTGATGCTCACTGATTTTCGCGAGCACAGGCTTCCAAATCGCATGACGCTGCCCTTGATTGCCGTCACGTTTGCCTGCTTATTTCTCCACTTAGCAAGCACTGGGAAAGTTCAGCCCTATGTCAACTCGATAGTTGCAGGGCTCCTGACCTTCGGGCTTGGATATCTGCTCGTAAAGTATTTTGACCTTGGCATGGGAGATGTGAAGTTGTTGACTTCGCTGAATGCTCTGCTGGCCTGGCATTCGCCCTGGCTAATCCTTTACTCCTTGGCAATTGGTTTTGTCGGAGCCTCAGTATGGGCAATTGTGGTCTGGATAAAAACTAGAAACCCCAGGGCGAGGATCGCCTTGGGGCCCTATTTGATTGTCGGTTTTGCGGCTGTGATAGCCCAGCCGACCACCGAGTTGATTACTGCGGTGGTCTAGTCATAGGAAGGACATCGAGTGCCTTCTCCAACTGCTCCATGCTCAGTTTCTCGTCGTCCACATAACCAAGGGCGATGGTCGCCTCCTTGACGGTTAGGCCGTTGGCAACGGAATGCTTGGCAATCTTTGCTGCAGCCTCGTAACCAATGAACTTGTTTAACGGGGTCACAATCGAGGGACTTGATTCGGCCAGCGCTCTTGCTCGCTCCACGTTTACCTCGAGGCCAGTAACGGTCTTGTCAGCCAGGACTCGCATTGAGTTGGCGAGCAAACGAATTGACTCTAGTAGCGCGTTGCCCATAACGGGAATGGCGACATTGAGCTCAAAACTTCCGGATGCCCCGGCCCAGGTCACAGTGGCATCGTTGCCAATAACTCGAGCGCAGACCATGAGGACGGCCTCTGGAACCACAGGGTTGACCTTTCCAGGCATGATCGAGCTGCCGGGTTGCAGGTCTGGAATGTTCAGTTCAGCCAGACCGGTGTTTGGTCCCGAACCCATCCAGCGGAGGTCGTTGTTAATCTTGGTGAGGCTGACGGCCAGAACCTTTAGAGCACCGGAGGCTTCAACCAATCCATCTCTTGCCCCCTGAGCTTCGAAGTGGTCCCGAGCTTCGGTGATCGGAAGGCCGGTGTCGCTCGCGAGTAGCGCAATGACCTCCTGTGGGAAGCCTTTCGGGGTGTTAATTCCAGTCCCAGTTGCTGTTCCGCCCTGAGGGACTTCTGCCACCCTTGGCAGAGCTGCTAGAACGCGCTCAATGCCGTAGCGGATTTGTGCGGCATAGCCGGCGAATTCCTGCCCAAAGGTCACTGGGGTGGCATCCATTAGGTGGGTGCGGCCAGGCTTGACATATTCCTTCCAGGCCATCGCCTTCTCTTCAAGAGACTTGGCTAGGTAGTCAAGGGCTGGAAGCAGGTCGTTTACCAGGGCGTTTGTGACTGCCACGTGGACCGAGGTTGGAAAGACGTCGTTGGACGACTGGGAGGCGTTTACGTGGTCATTCGGGTGAACCTCACGACCTAGTTTCTGGGTGGCGAGAGTGGCGAGCACCTCGTTCATGTTCATGTTTGAGCTGGTGCCGCTTCCGGTCTGGTAGACGTCAACCGGGAAGTGATCCAGGTGGGAGCCGGCGATTACCTCGTTGGCACTGGCCACGATTGCATCTGAAATATCCTGGGCCAAAATGCCCAGTTTGGTGTTGGCTTGAGCGGCCGCCTTCTTGATTCGAGCCAGGGCAATGATGTGCTCGCGCTCTAGGCCCGCACCGCTGATTGGAAAGTTCTCCACCGCACGCTGGGTTTGAGCCCGGTAAAGAGCGTTCACGGGGACCTTCACTTCACCCATGGTGTCGTGTTCGATGCGGTATTCCATTTTTTCCTTCTCTGGCTGTTTAGATTTCGCCGTGTGAGACCACCATGTGGACCTCACCGAGCTCAAGTTTGTAGTTGGCACCAACCACTGCAAGTCTGCCAGTTTTGACCGCATCGGAAATCACCTTTGAGCGCTCCATGAGCTCCTCGATTGTGTCGGCGACATGGCGCTGAGTTATGTCGTCGATGCTGGTGTCTCCAGCTCCGTGGCTGCGCAGAACCGTTGGCATGATTCGGTTTACCAGGTTGTGAATGAACTCTCCCTCAACCTGCAATTTGCCATCGGCTGCATCCATGGTGGCGCGCACCGCACCGCACTCGTCGTGACCGAGGACCAGAATCAGCGGAACCTTCAAAACCTCAACGGCAAATTCCAGCGAGCCGAGAATGGTCTCGGCGATCACCTGACCGGCATTTCGAACCACGAATAGGTCGCCCAGTCCAACGTCAAAAATCATCTCGGCAGCAAGCCTTGAGTCTGAGCAGCCGAAAAGGGCTGCGAAAGGTGTCTGCCGGTTGGCAATTGCCTTGCGGACATCTGCGTCTTGCCTGGGGTGGGCGGGGGTTCCGTGCACAAAGTTTTGGTTGCCGTCGATCAGGGCTTTCCATGCTTCGCGGGCGTTCTGCGGGCGTGGCATTCAGTCTCCTTGGTTGAGGGTTGCGCTGATTTCCTGCGCGATTAGCCGGAATTGAGCTTCATCGGCCGTTCCATAGATTACAACGGAGCTCGCTCCGAAGTTGTGAACCAGGGCGTACTCTTTTGTGCCTTTGGGGGTTTGCGGGTTCAGTGTTGGCCAGATCTCCCAGCTGCGGCCTGCAATCTCCAACGTGCCGTCTTGCCAGTTGCCCTGAAGTTGATTAGCGAGCCAGGATGGGTTTGATTCAAAGGCCTGCGTCATACCGATGTACTGGTTATCGGCTGTCACAAAACCGACGTACCAGGTCTGCACCCCGAGGCTCTCTTCGAGTCTTGCAGCATTGGACCACCAGTCCTGCGGCACCTCTGGTGCCAGGGCGGACTGGCCTGAGCTTTCAGAGGCGCTGAGTGCGATGGTTTGGTAATCAACCGGCTGGATTCGATTTGAGTCGTCTCTTGGAACCACCAGCACAATCGCAATGGTGAGCGCCAAGGTCACGAGCATCGAGTAGATCAGGTTGCGAATCGTCTGCTTTGCTCTGTGTTTCGCAGCTGAATCGCTCAATTGGCTTCCTTAGTTGCGTCATCGAGCTTTTTGCGGGCACCACTGAGCCACTGCTCGCAGTGCTTAGAAAGTGCCTCGCCGCGCTCCCAGAGAGCCATTGAGGCCTCGAGAGAAAGGCTCTGCTGCTCGAGCTCAGCAACTACCTTCTGGAGCTCGTCACGCGCCTGCTCGTAACTGAGTTTCTCAATGTCTTTCATTACAGCTCCTTAACCTTGGTTGCCTGGGCAGAAATTTCTTGATTGCTGGTCTTCACCACAAACTCTTGGCCGGCGGCTAACGTCGCCACCCGATTTCCCGCTGGATCTGTGAGCACCGCATAGCCGCGCTCCAGCGTGAGCTGCGGGGAGAGTGAACGCGCACGAGCCTTTAGCTGCGACACCTCAAGTGATCCGCTCTGCAGCCTAAAGTCAAAAATTTCTCGCACGCGTCGCTTGAGCTGAACCACGAGCTCTTGTTGAGCATCGATGAACCCAAAAGGGCTTGCAAGAACCGGCCTCGAGCGGATCGCACTGACTAGTTGCCACTGGGCATCAAGGAGATTAGCCATTCGCATTCTCAGCCTGGATTTCGCAATGCTGAGTCCTCTGAGTTCTTCTACGACATCCGGCACCACTCGCTTGGCGGCGTCCGTCGGAGTTGAAGCTCGCAGGTCGCTGACCAGATCAAGCAGCGGTTGATCATTTTCGTGCCCAATTGCCGAAACCAGGGGCTTGGAGAGATTTGCTGCCGCTCTAACCAGGCGCTCGTCGCTGAATGGGAGCAGGTCTTGGAAACTGCCGCCGCCGCGAGCCACGATGATGACATCCACTTCCGGGTTCGCATCCAATTCCCCCAGGGCAAAGAGAATCTCGTTGACCGCCTTGTCGCCTTGAACATGTGTGTGGTGGATTTCAAACTGAACTGCGGGCCAGCGAAGTTTGGCGTTCTGCAGAATGTCTTTCTCAGCGTCTGAATTTGCCCCTGTAATCAGACCGATTCGGTTGGGGAGAAACGGCAGTGGTTTTTTTCGGGCGGAATCGGCAAGACCCTCGGCGATCAGCTGCTGCTTGAGCCGCTCAAGTCTTTCGAGAAGTTCTCCTAGACCAACCTTGTGCATTTTCAGAACTCGCATGGTCAATTTGCCGTTTTTGGGCCAGAAGGCAGGTTGGAGTAGTGCGACTACGCGGTCACCTTGGCTAAGACCAATTTCTATCTCCGCACCAGAGTTCATGAAGGCGTGAACTTCAACCGACATCTCCACATCGAGGTCCCGAATCGAAGCAAATACACCGGCGGGCTTCTCCGAGTAGGCCTGAAGTTCCCCCTCCACCCAAACTTTTCCAAGTTTCTCAATCCAGTCCTTAATCGACCGGGAGAGCTGAGATACCTGCCAGGGGGAATTCTCACTCGATACTTTGGATTGGGAATCAGTGGCCGAATCAAGTTCCAATCCGGCCTCCTTGGCTGGGTTCGTAGAATTGAAGGGTGACTGCAATCAACAATACCGACCTCACTGACACCTTTACCTCGAAGAAGGTGCTGCTGGCAGCCCCCAGGGGCTACTGCGCAGGTGTAGACCGCGCCGTGATTGCCGTCGAAAAGGCTCTTGACCACTACGGTGCACCGGTTTACGTCAGAAAGCAAATCGTTCACAACAAGCACGTGGTGGCATCCTTGGAAAAGCGCGGCGCCATTTTTGTTGAAGAGGTGGATGAGGCTCCTGAGGGCTGCATCATGGTCTTTTCCGCCCACGGCGTCTCCCCGGCTGTTGTTGAGGCGGCTCAAGCTAGAAATCAGCAGACGATTGACGCCACCTGCCCGCTGGTGACCAAGGTGCACCGCGAAGTTCAGCGCTTTGACAAAGAGGGTTACGACATTCTGCTGGTTGGCCACGAAGGTCACGAAGAGGTCGAGGGTACCGCCGGCGAGGCCCCGCACGCCGTCCAACTCATTGATGGTGAAAAGGACATCGCCAAGGCAAAAATCAAAGACCCGAGCAAGGTCATCTGGCTGAGCCAGACCACCCTCTCTGTTGACGAAACTATGGAAACAGTCATCAAACTTCGCGAGAAGTTCCCAACGTTGCAGAATCCTCCGAGCGACGACATTTGTTACGCGACTCAGAACCGCCAGGTTGCAATCAAAAAGGTCGGAGCGGAAAGCGATCTAGTGATTGTGGTGGGATCAGCCAATTCATCTAACACAGTCCGGCTGGTTGAGGTTGCCCTAGAGGCTGGAGCGAAGGCTGCCTATCGAGTAGATGACTATCACGAGATCGACGACGCCTGGTTTGAGGGTGTAAAAACCGTCGGCGTCTCGTCTGGAGCTAGCGTTCCGGAGGATCTGGTTTCAGATGTGCTGGACTACCTAGCCACCAAAGACTTCGGTGATGTTCGCACCGTGACAACTGCGGAAGAGGATGTTCAGTTCTCACTTCCCAAAGAGCTTCGCAAAGACCTCAAGGCCGCAGGCCAGGATGTCAGCAACAAAATTGGACGCTGACTCTTTAGCTAATTACCAAAGCTCTTCTCGCTGACCAGTTCACCGGTTCTTGAATAGGTTCGCCAGATCCCGACCTGACGACCGCGGTCAAACTCTCCAGATCGCATCAGCGAGCCATCTAGCCTGAAGAATTCCCAGGGTCCGTGCATTTCACCCTCGAGGTATTCACCTCGGAAACGAGGAAGCCCGTTCTTATAGAACGGGCTTAGCTCTTTGTGGTTATCTACCACTTCGACTTTCCAGCAGAACCAAGCTGGTTCGCTGCCTCAACGACGCGGGCTGACATTCCAGCCTCGGCAAGCTTTCCCCACGCCCTTGGGTCATAGGCCTTCTTGTTTCCGACTTCGCCATCAACCTTCAAAACTCCGTCGTAGTTTCGGAACATGTGGTCCGCGATCGGTCTGGTGAAGGCGTACTGCAAGTCCGTGTCGATGTTCATCTTTATCACGCCGTAACGAACCGCGTCCGCAATTTCCTGCTCGGTCGATCCAGAACCGCCGTGGAAGACCAGGTCAAAAGGAGCGGCCTTGCCGTATTTTGCCCCGACTTCATCCTGAATCTGCTTGAGCAGTTCTGGGCGCAGTTTGACGTTTCCTGGCTTGTAGACACCGTGAACGTTTCCGAAGGTCAGCGCAGCCATGTAGCGGCCGTTTTCACCCAGACCCAGGGCCTCAACGGTTTGGGTTGCGTCTGCCACGGTGGTGTAGAGATGCTCGTCGATCGCACCTTCGACGCCGTCTTCTTCGCCACCAACAGCTCCAACTTCAATCTCCAGGATGGAACCGATGTTCTTGGTTCGGGTCAAAAACTCTCTGGCGATTTCTAGGTTTTGTGCCAGTGGAACCTCAGAGCCATCCCACATGTGGGAGTTGAAGTAGGCCTCGCCGCCGTTCTTGACGCTCTCTTCGGAGAGCGCAATCAACGGCTTTACAAAGGTGTCGAGCTGCTCGAGATTGCAGTGGTCGGTGTGAAGCGCAACTTTGATGTCGAAGTTTTTGGCAACCTCGCGAGCGAAGGCCACGAACCCCAATGCTCCAGAGACTCGGTTCTTTACGGTCGGTCCCGACCAGTAGTCGGCACCACCTGTGGTTACCTGCAAAATCCCATCTGAGCCAGCGGCCTGAAGCCCTGCGAGAGCAGCATTCAGAGTCTGTGAGCTCGAGACGTTAATGGCTGGGTAGGCGAACCCGCCCTTCTTGGCGCGGTCAAGCATCTCTGTGTATTCTGCACTGTTTACAACACCCATGATTGCCTCCTTTAGGCCTTTGCCGGCTCGCCCAGCAGGCGGGAACGGTCTGGAATTAGTTCTACGTGTGCCTCAACTAGATTCTCAATTGAATGAAGGCCACTGGTGGGTTGTTGAACCTTCGCCGCACCCCACTGAACAGCGGCGGCAATACCCTCAGCGACATCAAAACCAACACCGAAATCATCCGCTTCAGCCGGGTGAGCGGTCACTGCAGATAGGAAGCCGGCGATGGTTGAGTCTCCTGCGCCCACGGTGTTGATCACCTTCACGGGTGCGGTGTACGCGTGGATAGCGTGGGTCTTGGTGATTGCAACGATTCCATCTACGCCAAGGGAAGCCATAACGCAGTCCACCCCCCAATCATTGAGCTGGCGAGCAGCATCAATCACATCGCCAATGGTCTCAAGGTCTCGACCGACGCATTCGGCTAGCTCGTGGGCATTTGGCTTCATGACGGTTGCCTTGCCCTGCTGCGCCCAGTAGCGCAGTGCGGGTCCCGAAGTGTCCAGCACGACCTTCACGCCCAACTGCTTCATCTTGTCAAAAAGCGGGTGCAGGTCAATTACCTCGCCGGTCTCAACGATTTCAGGGTGTGCGCCGGCCACGACCAGCCACTGCGCATCGTTGTCCTGCACTGTCTTGACGGTCAGTTCCACGACGGCGTCCCAGTCCTTCTGCTTCAGCGGCCTGGGGTGCTCGTTAATTTTGGTGGTTGGTCCGTCATATTCGACCACGGTGGTGGAGACCCTGAGGGTGCCCTCTACCCAAAGCGGGGTGAGAAAGCCAGAGCCGGTGCGCTCGAGAACTCCGGGGTCTGCGTTTCCGATGGGGACAATGCCGGGGGCTGGAATTTTAGCCAGGTGGAGGCCGCGAGAGACGTTAATGCCTTTACCGGCGAGCTCCTCACCCACCCGCTCAGCACGGTTAACTCCGCCCTCAACCAGGTTCTTTACGAAGTAGGTTCTATCAAGGGTTGGAGCAGGGGTGAGTGTAACGATTGGCGATTTTGAGCCAGCCATCGGGGACTCCTAGATGTGAGAAATAAGTACTTAGCACTCACACCGTTGTAGGCGCCGAACCCACTATAGCCATAATTGACGCCTTGGCTATTACCCTTCGAGCTCCTTGGACGTAATTGTTATCGCAGCATCTGAGATCTCTTTGGGGCTATCAATGCGTTCGATTCCAAGTTCGTTCTCGTCTAAATCGTTGAGCTTTCTCGCGGTAACCAGCATTCGAGTCTCCAGCGATGAAACAAAGGCGTTGTAATCCTTGACGCTGGTGTTTAGCGAGCGACCAAGTTTGTCCGCGAGTTGCGCAATCTTTCCGACTCTGTCGTAAAGCTCTTTGCCCAGTTTGATCATGTTGCGAAGTTGTGACTCATCGGCATTTTGACGCCAGATGTAGTTGATGGTTTTCAGGACCGAGAACAGTGATACGGGCGAGGCCAGCGCCACATTTTTCCTGAAGGCATATTCCATTAGCGTGGCGTCTGCCTCCAGAGCCGCCGAGAGCAGTGATTCGCTTGGAACAAAGCAGATGACAAAATCTGGACTTGCCGAAAGGCCGGTCCAATACGCCTTGGTTCCAAGCGCATCGATGTGAGAGCGGACCGCCTTGACGTGCTCGTCGATTAGTCGCTTTCTACGCTCAAGTTCCTCACCGGTGGCCAGCTCCGAGATCGCACTGGCCTCCTGGTAGGAGTTGAATGGTACTTTGCTGTCAATCGCCAAGGACTTGCCGCCGGGAAGGTTTATCACCATGTCGGCTCGGCCAGAGCCGGCCTCGGTGGAGATTGTGGCTTGCTCTGAAAAATCGGCATGCTTTATCAGCCCAGCCAGCTCCACTAGCTTTCTGAGCTGAGCCTCTCCCCAGACGCCACGCAGGGAGTTAGAACTGAGCGCTTGAGCCAACTGCTGAGTTTGCTTGCGCAGCGATTCATCGGTCTGTATCGCCGAGCGCAGCTGCTCGGAAATTGAGGTGAACTGTTCGGTTCGCTCCTTTTCTAGCCGAGCTACGCTTTCGCGCATCAGGTCCAGCTGCTCCTTGACCGGCGCGAGCTGAACTAAAACTTTGTTTTCTTGCTCGGCCTGCTGACGCTGCTGGTCAAGGGCCTGCTCCGAGCGGCTAAGTTGCGATCTCAGCTCCACCTCGGTGGCCTCCAGGGCTGCCAGGCGGATGGCTAGATTGCCATCCTGCAGCGGCTGTTTTGATTTCCCGAGTCGAAATCCAACCACGGCGCCGATTACGGCGCCGATTATCAGAGTATTTAGAGCGAGCCAGATTGCAGTTTCCATGTTGGAAGTATTGCAGTGGCCTCAGACAAATAACTGATTCAAACGCCCCTTGGTAGCGCCGAGCAGTTCATCCAGGGAATCTGCGTCGTGACGGCCCGCCATATGAAGCACAATCCGTGCGCAGGCATCTGCATCCGCAAGGGCATCGTGGTGATTGAACTCTTCGTGACCGACTGCATAGGCAACCGCGTTTAGACGGTAGCTTTCGAGGTTGTAGGTTTTGCGTGCCATCTGAAGTGAGCAGGCGTAGTTCAGGTTTGGCAGGTCGAAGCTCACCGCATCGGCTGCAGCTTTCAGAACCCCCATGTCAAAACTTGCGTTGTGGGCGATCAGAGTCAGGCCCTCGGTAAAAAGCAATAGTTCAGGAAGAACCTCCTCCCAATTTGGAGCATCAACCACATCTTCAGGTCTGATGCCGTGGACTCGGATGTTTCCGTCGTGAAACCAATTGTGCGGAAAGGGCGGTTGAAAAAGCATTGAGAGTGACTCATGAATTTCTCCGTCCACCACCCTCACCAGGCCAACTGCGCAGGGGGAAGCCGGTGATCCGTTTGCGGTCTCGAAGTCGATTGCGGTGAAAGACAGGGGCACTCGCCAATTATGAACCAATAAACTTTGTCAGTGGCTCTAACTATCGGAATCGTGGGACTGCCTAACGTAGGCAAGTCGACCCTCTTCAATGCACTTACCAAAAACAACGTGCTGGCGGCTAACTACCCCTTTGCCACGATCGAGCCAAACATTGGAGTTGTGAACCTCCCAGATCCGCGACTGGTTCGCCTCGCGGAAATCTTTGGATCAGAGCGCCTGCTTCCCGCTCCGGTTTCCTTTGTCGACATCGCCGGAATTGTCCGAGGCGCTTCGGTCGGCGAGGGCCTGGGTAATCAGTTTTTGGCAAACATACGTGAAGCCGATGCAATCGCTCAGGTGGTTCGCGGCTTCAGCGACTCTGACGTCATTCACGTTGACGGCAAGGTGGATGCCAAGAGCGACATTGAGACCATCAACACCGAGCTGATTCTCGCGGACCTTCAAACCCTGGAGAAGTCTCGGGCAAGAATCGAAAAAGAGGTCAAGGGCAAGAAGGTTGACCCTGAAGTTCTAGCGGTGGTCGATGAGGCCATCAAGGTACTAAATGACGGCACTCCGCTATCGCTGAGCAAGGTGGACTTCACCCACATCAAGGACCTCGGCCTGCTGACGGCCAAGCCGATTCTGTTCGTGTTCAACGTTGACGAGGGAGTGCTTGGAGATCCTGCCAAACGTGCTGAGCTGGCGGCGCTAGTGGCCCCGGCGAAGGCCGTTTTCTTGGATGCCAAGGTCGAATCTGAGCTAATTGACCTGAGCGTCGAGGAGGTCAACGAGCTGCTGCAGTCACTTGGTCAAGAGCAGTCGGGCCTTGACCAGTTGGCTCATGTTGGCTTTGAAACCCTGGGGCTGCAGACCTACCTGACCGCAGGGCCCAAGGAGGCTAGGGCCTGGACCATCCGCAAGGGCTGGAAAGCACCGGCTGCCGCTGGTGTAATTCACACCGACTTTGAGCGAGGATTCATCAAGGCTGAGATTGTGTCTTTTGCAGACCTAGATGCCGCAGGATCCATGGCCGAGGCTAAGGCCCAGGGCAAGGTCCGCATGGAGGGCAAGGAATACATCATGCAGGATGGCGATGTGGTCGAGTTTAGGTTCAACGTCTAGCCATGTCTGAGCACGGTGGCTTTGACGTCCCTCCCATGATCAATGCGGGGGCGGAGAATTCACAGCTTCCCGCCAAATGGTATGCCCGCTGGTACGTCTGGGCACTGCCTGCCCTGGTACTACTCGGGGCACTTTTTATCGGTTCTGGAGTCTAAGGAGAAAAAGATGGCAGCAGACAAGCTAATTTCATCGGGTGGCCCATGGGAATCCGTTATTGGTTATTCCCGGGCTACCGTTGCCGGCCCCTACGTTCACGTCTCTGGCAGCACAGCAACCATCGATGGAGAGCTGCAGCACGAGGGCGATGCCTATGGCCAGACCAAGGTGGCCTACCAGGTGATTGAGAAGGCTTTGGCTCAAGCCGGCCACACCCTGGCCGATGTGGTGCGGGTGAGGATCTATCTGGCAAAAGCCCAGGACATGGACGCGGCTGGCAAAGCCAACGGTGAGCTATTTTCTGAGATTCGCCCGGCAGCGACCATGCTCGCTGGAATTCAGTTCATCAACCCAAAGATGCTGGTTGAAATTGAGGTCGACTCCTACAAGCCATGAGCGCCAGCGACGTCGACCGTTATTTGAGCGGGGCTGCCCAGCCTCACGCTCAAACCCTGACTCGACTCAGAACCGAGCTGTTGAAGCTGATTCCAGGGGGAGAGGAGTGCATCTCCTACCAAATGCCCTGCATCAAACTCAGCGGCAAGGCGGTTGCCGGCTATGCAGCCTTCAAGAATCACCTCGGCTACTTCCCCCACTCGGGAAATGTAATTCCCAAGCTGAAAAACGAGTTGGCGGGGCGCAAGCAGACCACCGGTGGATTTCAATTTGGCGTTACCGAAGATTTACCCGTGGAGCTTTTGGAAAAACTTGTGGCGATCAGGATTCAAGAGCTCCGGGAGCGTTATCCGGACCTTAGGTTTGATGTAACTAAGTGAATTTTTGGGTTAACGGCTGATTAACGAGCCAGGCTTTCTTAGGATTCCCTAGTGAGTCTTGCAGCAAAAATGTACATCCCGGGGGACATTCAGGTTCCTTGCGTCAACCTACCCACCGACATCGATCTCCAAGACATTCACCCCTGGGCAGCATCGGTTGAAACCGCCCGCCAAATGGTTCAAGACGGAAAATCCCCAGCCCTTTTTTACTTCGTGGAAAATAGCGCTCAGCTCGCTCGAAACGCCGAGGAACTGTTGAGCCTTTGGGAGAGCAAGGTCAATTTCTGGCTCTTCTACCCAAAAGCCCCACACCTTGGCACAGACCTATCTCGCGATAAAACTTGGCAGCAGCTGGGCAAGTTAGGACCCAAGGGAACCCGCCAGGTTGGCATCGATGATCGCTGGAGCTGCCTCTATTACAAAAACAGCGGCAAGTAGTTAGATTACGTAGAACTCATCGCCAATTAGATTTAGCAGCCTGGCATTGAAACCAACCGCAACGGTTCCGGCCGGCATGTTTTTCGTGACAACGGCATTTGCCCCAACCGCGCAGTCGTTGCCAATCACAATGTTTCCGATCAGCTTTGAACCGGCCCCCAGCGTCACTCGGTCACCGACTGTTGGGTGGCGCTTGACCGGGTCAAGAGTCTTGCCCCCCAGGGTCACTCCGTGATACATCAGGACATCATCGCCAATGATCGCGGTCTCTCCGATTACTACCCCGACACCGTGGTCGATAACGAACCTTCTGCCGATTACAGCACCGGGGTGGATTTCGATTGAGGTCCAGAACTTGGCCCAGTTGGAGAGCATTCTGCTGAGGATGCGAAACTTCCACTTCCAGAGCACATGAGCAACCCGGTAAATCCAAATGGCGTGCAGGCCGGGAGAGGTTAGGAAAAGCTCAAGTGCGGAGTTGGTGGCCGGATCGCGCTGCAGGCCAACCTTGATGTCTTCGATGATTCTCACTGCTTAGCTTGAAATTCTTCTTGGATGTCGCGGTACAAAGTGGAGGAAACGTAACGCTCTCCGAAGGAGGGGATGATAACAACGATGTTCTTGCCTGCGAATTCTGGGCGGTGAGCAACCTCGCGAGCGGCCCAGATGGCCGCTCCGGAGGAGATGCCAGCCAGAATGCCGTCTTCGGCCGAGGCCCTGCGAGCAAACTCAAATGCCGAGGCGTTTGGAGCGCTCAGCACCTCGTTGTAAACCGAGGTGTCCAAAATTGAAGGAATGAAGTTTGGGCCGATTCCGGCAAGTGGGTGTCCGGCAGCCTGACCGCCGGTCAGTAGCGGAGACGCCTCGGGCTGCACAGCAAAAACCTTGATGTCGGGGTTTAGTTCCCGAAGCCTGCGACCAGTTCCAGTAATGGTTCCGCCGGTGCCAGAGCCGGCAACCAAAGCGTCAACATTGCCGTCTAGATCGCGCCAAATTTCCTCGGCGGTGGTCTCACGGTGAATCTTTGGCCCTGCCGGATTATCAAACTGGCGAACCAGCACCGCGCCTGGGATTTCCTTACCCAGCGCCTCAGCGCGGGCAACCGAGCCGGTCATTCCCTCGGTCGGTGGGGTAAGAATTAGCTCAGCGCCGTAAGCGCGGATCAAGATTTTTCGCTCGAGAGACATCGACTCCGGCATGACGATGATGGTGCGGTAGCCTCTGGCAGCTCCAACCATGGCTAGACCAACTCCAGTGTTGCCACTGGTTGCCTCAATAATGGTGCCACCGGGTTTTAGCTCCCCGGAAGCCTCAGCCGCATCAACCATGGCAATGGCAAGTCTGTCCTTGACGCTGGAGGAGGGATTGTAGAACTCGAGTTTGGCAAAAACGTTTGCCGCCGCGCCATCTAGCACTTTGTTCAATCGCACCAGCGGTGTATTTCCAAAGGCCTCAGTGATGTTGTTATAGACGCGCATGTACTCTCCAGAATCCCTAAAACTACTGAAGTGTAACCCGATTGAATTCTGAATGTTCCCGCTGTTACTTTCGGTTACGCACAGCTTCAAGGATTCTTTCAGCTCGGCAGGTTAGCGTTGGCGACACTATGAAATTTTTGAAACTCGTTTCCATTTCACTGCCGCTGGTTCTGCTGACAGGCTGCAGCACCGGAGATCTGGTCTCAGCTGCTGCCGATGCGGCGGCTTGTAGGGCAGCCGAATCAACAATTGCCGCTGCAGCCCAAGCCTATGAGCAGGGGCTCATTGACTCTGGAATTCTCGACCAACTAAACGCCTTGATCGGAGATTCGGTTCAGGGGGTGCTCTCCTCTGGCCTGGCCCAGGATCTGGGAGATTTGCTGGTTGCCCTGGGTGAAACTGACTCAGCACAAAGTTCAAAAGACAAAGTGGCCCAGTTGTCAGCATCGATCGCAACGCGCTGTGAAGCGGTTGGAGTTACCTTCTCCAACTAGCTGGTTTTGCCTGCTATCTTCAGGGCATGAGCCCAGAATTCCAGCCTGAACTTCACCCGGATCGCAACCTCGCCATGGAGCTGGTGCGAGCAACCGAAGCCGCCGCCATCAGGGCTTTTCCATTTATCGGCAAGGGCGACAAAAATGCCTCGGACGGGGCAGCCGTCGATGCCATGCGAGCCTTTTTAGGAACAGTGAACTTTGAGGGTTTAGTCGTCATTGGTGAGGGTGAAAAAGACGAGGCACCGATGCTCTTCAACGGTGAGGTGGTTGGAAATGGCAACGGACCAAAAGTAGATATTGCGGTTGACCCAATCGACGGCACCTCGCTCACCGCCGCCGGAAGGCTAAACGCAATTTCCGTGATCGCTGCGGCTGACCGCGGCTCCATGCTCGATGCCTCTTCGGTCTTCAAAATGGACAAGTTTGTGACCGGAGCTCCCGGGGTCGGGGTTTGCGATATTCGAATGTCCATTCGGGAAAATCTCATCGAGTATTCAAAGAGTGCCGGCAAACCGGTGGATGAAATTCTGGTTGCCATTTTGGATCGCGAATACAACCAGGATGCGATTGACCAGGTCAGAAGCGCCGGAGCAGCAACTCGCCTGCTGCGAGACGGGGATGTTGCAGGCGGCATTCAGGCTGCTCGCGCGGACTCTCGAATCGACATGTGCATCGGAGTTGGAGGTTCACCCGAGGGAATTGTTACCGCCTGCGGCGTTAAGGCGCTCGGTGGACATATTCAGGGCATCCTGGCACCTCGCGAGGACTTCGAGCGAGAGCGCGGCACCGCGGCTGGACTCAAATTCAACTACGTCTACGAGATGAACGAAATGGTTGCCTCGGATAACACTTTCTTTGTTGCTACCGGCGTCACCGACGGCCCACTTGTTGCGGGAGTGCGAAAGCGTGGCGAGATCATCTACACCGAATCAATCGTGATTCGCGGTTTGAGCGGCACCGTTAGGAAAGTATTCGCCGAATATCAAGCCTCGCGCTGGATCTAGCGGACCAGCTCGTCGTCAATAATTTTGCCCCTGCCGATTTGCAGGGCGACAAAAATTGAAATCAAGCAGAAGATCAACATCAGCCAGATGGCTGCTTCCCAGCCGCCCGTTAGCTCGCGCAGGATGCCGATTGTGAAGACCGCAATCGTTGCGGTGCTGTAGCTTGCGCCCTGCCCAAATGCACTAACAGCTAACACGGTTGAGCGCTCCCGGGATCTGAGATTAAACATGGTCAGTGCCAGCGGGAACATGGTTGGTCCAAACCCAAGCGCTATCACCCAGAACCAGGTCAGACCCTGATCGCCAAAAAGCAGTCCTAGGGTTCCGGTAAGACCTGCAACCAGCGAGAACCACACAATCCACTGCTGCGAGGCCGGGTAACGATTCGCGAGCAGTGGAACAATAAGGGAGCTAGGCAGACCCATCAGGGCAAACAGGCTCAGCAGTGCTCCCGAGGCAATCACGCTCTGGTTGCTGTGTTCGGAGAGTAAGAGCGGCAACCAGGCGAATGACACGTAGCCAAAGACCGAGGTGACCGCCTGCATGCCCGCGATCGCCAGCGCCGTGGGGGAGCGCCAAATCGCTTTTTGACTGCTATCGGATTCGGGCTTCACCTCAGGTCTGGAATTGCCCAGCAGGAAACCAAGTGGCAGCAGGGTCAGCGAAGCCAAAATCGCCCACTGCCCTAGCGAGAACCGCCAGCTCGAAATTTCGGCAACTGGCACAGCAAAAAACGAACCCATGGTCGCGGAAATCGCGGTGAGTGTGATGTAAAAACTAGAAATGATTCCAACCTGGGTTGGAAAGTACTTGCGAACCAAAACTGGAAGCAGCACGTTGCCGATGCCCATTCCCAAAAGACTCAAGAGGCTGCCGGCAAATAAAGCCGTCGCATCCCAGGCGAATGCCCGAATCAGATGCCCGAGGATAATCATGACAACGGTAACCAGCAGGGTCTTTTCAACCCCGAGTTTCCTCGCTGGGCGATAGCTCAGGGAGCTGGCGAGAGCGAATGCCAGCGGCGCTGCGATACCCATGAGGCCAATTGTCACGATCGGCAGCGAGATGTTCTGCTGGATGTAACTAACCACCGGGCTAATGGAACTAACCGCCGTCCGCAGGTTGATGGCCAAGAGCGCTACCGCTGCCAGCGCCCACCAGCGTTTGGCGGTGGTGATCATGCGAGGGCTTTTTGAAAACTTGCGTGAGTGAGCGAATTGGTTGCCAGGACTGATGAACTTTGCTCGCTGAGTTCTCCGGCCAAATCGGTAAGCCGGCCGCCAGCCTCCTCGACAATTGGGACAAGGGCTGCGATGTCGTAAATCTTGAGATCGTGCTCTGCCACCATCTCCAAGCTGCCCTCGGCAAGCAGCATGTAGCTGTAGAAATCGCCGTAGGCGCGGGTGCGCCAGACCTTGCGACTGAGCTCAATCAGCTGAGGCAATTTGCCACTTAGATCCCAAAGCTGGAGGTTGTTGTAAGAGATTGAGCAGTGCTCCAGATCTGCGATGGCAGAGGTTTGCAGGATGCGAACTGAACCGTCGATGTCCTTGGTGAAAGCACCGTTTCCCCGCATCGCCCACCAGCGTCTACCCATCGCCGGTGCCGAAACTACCGATGCGATTATTACCCCGTTGACTCGAAGCGCTATCAGGGTTGCCCAGATCGGAACCCCGCGCAGGTAGTTAGCGGTTCCGTCAATTGGATCGATAATCCAGTTCCTGGATCCGTCACCGGTGTTCTCAAACTCTTCTCCGATGATTGAGTCATCCGGACGATAGCTTGCCAATACCTCGCGAAGCTTTTGCTCAACAGCGCGATCCGCGTCTGTGACCGGAGACCTATCCGGTTTTGATTCGACATGTAGGTCCAGTGCTCTAAATCTGCTGAGGGAAATCTCATCCGCCACATCGGCCAGCTTCAGGGCCAGATCCAAATCGCTAATCATCAGACCTAATCTACCGAGCTGATGGCCCCTACAAGCCTGCGGAAGGAGTCAAGTCGCTGGGCGGAGAGCTCGCCGCGCTGCAGCTGGGCATCCAATTCGCAGTCCGGAGCGCTCTCGAGGTGAGAGCAGTCCCTGGGGCAACTCTTAGCTCCCTCTGCCAAATCAGCAAACCCCTTCAGGATTCCCTGCGAGTTGATGCCCGCCAAACCAAAGGTCCGAACTCCCGGGGTGTCGATGATCCAACCCCCGGCAGCCGGAATGGCTTTTGCCGAGCTCGAGGTGTGCTTGCCCTTCCCGGTCACCTCGTTAACGCTTCCGGTGGCGCGCTCGTAATTTGGTGCGAGCAGGTTGATGAGTGAGGTTTTGCCTACGCCCGAGTGGCCAACAAATACTGATTTATGACCCTCTAGCCAAGTAATCAACTGCTCCAGCTTTGGATTTTCGCTGGAGTGCTTAAAAATCCTCAGGTCAAAACCCTCAAAAGCCTTTAGAAAATCTCCCGGGTCTGCCAAGTCGCACTTGGTCATCACCAAAATTGGCTTAAGGCCTGCGTTGAAGGCAGCCACCAGGTATCTATCCACCAGCCTTGGCCTTGGCTCAGGGTTGGCAGCGGCCATCACAATCACGAGCTGATCGGCATTAGCGACAATGGTCTGGTCTGCGCTGTCAGATTCGTCTGAGCTTCTAGTCAGCTCTGAGCTGCGCGGTTCAATTTTCACAATGCGAGCCAGGGTGCCCTTTTCGGCGGTAACCACCCCGTCAAGCCTTACCTGATCGCAGGTGACGCAGCCCTGGCGGCGAAGCTCTTTGGCGAGGGTGGCAGTAACGGTTTGCCCGTTTTCCATCAGTACCTGGTAGCGAGCCAGGTGAACCTCGGTGACCATCCCCAGCGGAGCGTCATCAAAATTAGGTCGGCGTTTGGTTCTGGGTTTAGAACCCTTGGGGTTTGGTCTAATCCGGACATCATCCTCGTCCAGATCGAAGGAGTTATTTGGCTCGTAAAGCCAGCTCACTTGCTCTCCAGCATCTTTTCCCAGAGCGTTACAAACTCAGGCATGGTTTTAGCCGTGGTGGCAATGTTCTCCACCTGAACCCCGGGGATCTTCAGTCCGATAATCGCTCCCGCAGTTGCCATGCGGTGATCCTCGTAGCTAAGCCACTGGCCCCCGTGAAGCTCTGCGGGCTCAATTGCAAGCCCGTCCGCTAACTCAGTTACTGAACCGCCTAGGCGGTTTATCTCAGTGCTCAGTGCCGTCAGGCGGTCGGTTTCGTGACCTCGGAGGTGAGCGATCCCGGTGATCCTCGAGGGGGAATCTCCTAGAGCAGCCAAGGCGGCGATGACTGGCGCCAACTCCCCACCGATAGATAGGTCAATGTCGATTCCACGGATTATCCCTGAACCCTCAACAACCAAGGCCCCAGAGCTGTTTTGAACCCTGGCGCCCATCATGGGCAGGATTCGCTCGAATTCAGCCCCCACCTGAGTGGTTTCAGATGGCCAGTTCGGAATGGCCACCCGGCCACCTGCCACCATGGCCGCAGCCAAAAATGGTCCGGCGTTTGAAAGATCGGGTTCTATGACTTTGGTGCCGCCGGAGACTGCCCCAGGCTCCACCCGCCAGCTGCGCTCGCTTAGGGCGAAGGCCCTAACGCCTCGCTGCCTAAGGGCTTCCAAAGTCATTTCAATGTGTGGGAGTGAAGGTAGCTCTTGCCCACTGTGAGTGAGGGTTAGCCCGGATTCAAACTTGGCGGCAACCAGCAGCAGGCCCGAGACAAACTGTGAGGAGGCTGAGGCGTCAATTTCCAAATCGCCACCGGCTACTGACCCGCTGGCGTGGACGGTAAACGGAAGGCCCATCGTCTCACTGCTCACCTCAATGCCGAGGGCGCGGAGCGACTCAATTGTGGTGTGCATCGGCCGACGCCTGGCTCCGGCATCGCCATCAAAAAAGATGTCACCTTTTGCCAACCCACTCAGCGGTGGAACAAAGCGCATAACGGTTCCAGCAAGCCCGCAGTCAATGGTCGCCGGCCCGCTGAGTTCCACCGGGGTCACCAGCAAATTTTCGCCCTGCCATTCAAAACCGATACCGAGCGAGCGCAGCGCCTGGATCATTAGTTCTGAGTCCCTAGAGCGAAGCGGAGCAACCAGCAGGGTCGGTTCGCTAGCAATCGCACTTAGTACAAGTTCGCGATTGGTTAGAGATTTTGACCCTGGTAGGTTCACGACGGCGTCTAGCGCTTGCGCCACAGGCGCTGGCCAAAACGGGTGTGAGGAAGTCATTAGCCTCAAAGATACCCAAAGATAATTTAAAAGGGTGCGACTGCAGAAACAATGTGGCTACACTCAGAACTGATGCCTGACAAAAAATCAGAGAAGCTCATCTCTTTTGAGCGCGAAGCGTTACCCCTAATGCCTCAGCTTTACGGCGCAGCGTTGCGTTGGACCAGAAACCCCTCCGATGCCGAAGATTTAGTGCAGGAAACTTTTGCCAAAGCTTTTGCGGCCTGGGGAAAATTTGAACAGGGCACCAACCTAAAAGCCTGGCTGTTCCGAATCATGACCAACACCCACATCAACCTCTACAACAAGCGTGCCAAGGATCAAGCCAAGACTGCGCTTGATGACCTAGAGGATTGGCAAATTGGCATGGGGGAGTCAGTGACCTCCACCAGCACCCGCAGTGCGGAGTCGGTCGCCATCGATAATGTGCCGTCAACGGTAATTCGCGACGCTCTGGATCAGATTCCGCAGGAGTTTCGCATGGTCGTCTACTATGCCGTAGTTGAAGGTCTTCCCTACGCAGAAATTGCCGAAGTTATGGACACCCCGGTGGGCACCGTAATGTCGCGATTACATCGCGGGAAGAAAATGCTGAAAACATTGTTATCTGATTACGCTATCCAGGAAGGATACCGAGTCGATAAGGAGGAAAAGTGAAGCCAGTTGATTGCGAAGAAGTAAAGCGCAGCGTTCACGAGTACCTACACGCCGAGATCCAAACCGAAGAGAATGAAGCAATTACCGCCCACCTGGCTAATTGCGACTCTTGTGAAGAGCACTACGACATTGAGATTGTTTTCAACCAGGTAATTCAGCGTTCTTGCGATGAGGCCCCTGCTGCCGAGCTTGCTCAGCGAGTCATGGAGCGCCTAAAGGAAATCCAAGACCACAACTAACCCTGGGTTTCGGTAAGTCCTAACCACTCAAACCATCCTCGGTTTAGAACCAGCCAAGCAACCAATCCGTAACCAACCTGACCGGGCAATCCCCTCGGGTGAGCGGCGGTCTCCTGCTGCCAGCCCTCGTGTTCACGAAGCGGCTTGAAGCAGTCGACGTATTGAATCTGACGGCGTCTTACAACGTCCTCAAAGCCATTGGAGAGGTGCTCAATCTCAAAGTCAAGCTGGGCATCTCCGGTTGGGGTTGGCCCAACAACAAATACCTTTACGCCCTCCCGCAGCGCATCATCCAGCAGCGATGCCAGGTTTAGACGAGAGCGAGAGATTGTGACTCCGGCCTTCACGTCGGCAGCACCCAGCGCCAAAACGAGGTAGTTTTCGGTCTCGGGGGTGAAGCGAATCATGGCCTCCCGGCGCCAACGCTCCAGCAGGCTGGATGTGGTTTCACCGACCATGGCCAGCGGGAAAAATGCCACGTCCTCGCCCTGCGGAAGCCGGGCCTGGACTCGGCCCAACCAACCTAATCCTTTGGGGTCGCCAGACGCGGTGAGGAGTTCGTCACCGAGAATTACCACCCTGAGCGATCGCATCAGCCCTGAAATGCTCGCTGGATCAAGTCCGCTTGCTCAGCTGCGTGACGCTTAGCCGAACCGGATGCTGGCGATGCGGACGCCGGCCTTGCAACGGGGGTGAAGTTGATGCCGTATTTCGGCATGAACAGACCCATGTAGGTCCAGGGCCCCTGGTTCAGTGGCTCATCCTGAACCCAGCGCAGCTGGGCGTTCGGGAACTGAGAAATGGCTGCCTTCATCTCTTCAACCGGAGTTGGGTAGAGCTGCTCGACCCGGACGATGGCAGTTGTGCCATCGCCGCGCTTTTGGCTCTCGGCCAACAGATCCCAGTAGATCTTGCCCGAGCAGAACAGCACCTTCTGAACCTTATTCGGGTCAAGGTTCTGCTCGTCGTTGATCAGCGGCCTAAAGCTTCCGGTGGTGAAGTCCTCAACCGCAGAGGAGGCTGCCTTTAGGCGGAGCATCGACTTAGGTGCGAACACCACCAGTGGGCGCTTGGGTGTGGAGAATGCCTGCCTGCGCAGCAGGTGGAAGTGGGAGGCTGGCGTGGAGGGCTGAGCAACGGTCATGTTGTTCTCAGCACACAGCTGCAGGAACCGTTCGATTCTCGCAGAGGAGTGGTCCGGGCCCTGGCCTTCGTAGCCGTGAGGCAGCAGCAGGACAACCGAGGAGAACTGGTTCCACTTCTGCTCGGCAGAGGAAATAAACTCGTCCAAAATGGTCTGAGCGCCGTTTACGAAGTCACCGAACTGAGCTTCCCAGAGGGTTAGCGAATCTGGCAGCTCAACTGAGTAGCCGTACTCAAAGCCCAAGGCTGCATACTCGCTCAAAAGTGAGTTGTAGACCCTGAACTGGGCCTGCTGCTCGCTAATGAACTGCAGCGGCATCCACTCCTGGCCGGTGAGTCGATCGTGGAAGCTTGCGTGACGCTGCACGAATGTGCCTCGTCTAGCGTCCTGTCCGGCAAGGCGAACGTTTACGCCCTCAACCAATAGTGACCCGAAGGCAAGCAGCTCGCCAAAGCCCCAGTCGATGCCACCCTCACGGCTCATTTCAACGCGCTTTTGAAGGAGTTGAGCGAGCTTGGGGTGAACATTGAAGCCCTCTGGCTGGTTGGCGTGAGCATTTCCGATTGCCTCAACCAGTTCCCTGGCAATTGCGGTTGGGCGGGCAACCTGCTGCTTCTCGCTAGCTGTGGTACCGATGCCAACTGGGCGCTCTGGCAGAGCGACTGGCTGGCTCATGGCCTCGTGAACATCAATGAACGCCTTTTCCAGGTTGGCCTGGAAGGCTGCGTTAGCAGCGTCAAATTCTTCCTGGCTGATGTCTCCGCGACCCACCAGGTTCTCCAGGTACAGGGTGCGGACACTGCGCTTGTGCTCAATCAGGTTGTACATCAGCGGCTGAGTCATCGAAGGGTCATCGCCCTCGTTGTGACCGCGTCTGCGGTAGCAGACGATGTCGATGACTACGTCCTTCTTGAATTCCTGACGGTACTCGAAGGCCAGTCGGGAGACTCTCACTACCGCCTCAGGGTCATCGCCGTTGACGTGGAAGATCGGTGCCTGAATCGCCTTGGCCACATCGGTTGAGTAAACCGAAGTTCTGGAGTCCTTGGGCAGGGTGGTAAAGCCCACCTGGTTGTTCACCACGATGTGGACGGTTCCGCCAACGTTGTAGCCCTCTAGGCCACTCATCTGCATGGTTTCTGGAACCACGCCCTGACCGATGAACGCGGCATCGCCGTGGATCAGGATCGGCAGTACCGGGAAGTTCTCTGGGTTTCCGAGTCGGTCCTGCTTGGCCCGGACAATCCCCTCGAGAACCGGGTTTACCGCCTCGAGGTGTGAAGGGTTAGCAGCCAGGGAAACCTTAACGGTTGAGCCATCGGTGCAGGTGAAGACCCCTTCGGTTCCAAGGTGATACTTCACGTCTCCCGAACCCTGAACACTCTTGGTGTCGGTGGACCCTTCAAATTCCCGGAATACCTGGCCGTAGGTCTTACCGGCAACGTTGGTTAGTACGTTCAGGCGACCGCGGTGGGCCATGGCGATGGCAACCTCATCCATGCCAGCATGAGCTGCATTCTGCAGAATCTCATCGAGCGATGGAATCAGTGACTCGCCACCTTCGAGGGAGAAGCGCTTCTGCCCAACAAACTTGGTCTGCAGGAAGGTCTCAAAAGCCTCCGCCTCGTTCAGCTTGTTCAGAATTCTGAACTGCTCTTCCTTGGTGGGCTTTTGGTAGGGGCGCTCAAGTTTTTCCTGGAACCACTCGCGCTCGGCTGGGTTCTGGATGTGCATGTACTCCACACCCACGGTGCGGCAGTAGCTATCCCTGAGGATTCCAAGCATGTTGCGGAACTTGGCCTTGGTGCGACCGCCGAAGCCACCGGTCTTAAAGGTTCGGTCTAGATCCCAAAGGCTTAGACCGTAGGAGCGAATATCCAGGTCTGGGTGCCAGCGCTGCTGGTACTCCAGTGGGTCCACATCTGCAATCAGGTGACCGCGAACGCGGAAGGCGTTGATGTACTCCTGAATTCGGGTGTTCTTGCCACTTTGGTCCGAGAGGTCCCAGTGGAAATCGTTGACCCAAACCACTGGGGAGTAGGGAATCCTCATGTCCGCAAAGATCTTGTCGTAGAAACCGCGCTCACCAAGCAGTAGCTCGTTGATGATCTTCAAGAACTCGCCGCTTCCGGCACCCTGAATCACGCGGTGGTCGTAGGTGGAGGTGAGGGTGAGAATCTTGCCAATGCCCTGCTCGGCAAGCATTTCCTCGGCCATGCCCTGGAACTGCGCTGGGTAATCCAGCGCACCGACACCGACGATGCAGCCCTGACCTCGGGTCAGCCTTGGAACCGAGTGAACTGTTCCGATGCCGCCTGGGTTGGTTAGCGAAATTGTGGTGCCGGCAAAATCCTCGGCGGTCAGCTTATTGTCTCTAGCCTTTCTAACCAGGGTCTCGTAGGCGGAGACAAACTCTGCGAAGTTCAGCTTCTGGGCGCGCTTGATGTTTGGAACAAGCAGCGCCCGGGTGCCGTCAGGCTTTGGAATGTCAATCGCTAGTCCGAAATTGATGTTGGCTGGAGTAACAGCTGCGGGCTTGCCGTCGACCTCGTCGTAAAAAACATTTTGGCTGGGGAACTCTTTGAGGGCCTGCACCACCGCATAGCCAATCAGGTGGGTGAAAGAAACTTTTCCACCTCTGGTGCGTTTGAGGTGAGAGTTAATAACGATGCGGTTATCAATCAGCAACTTGGCTGGCACTTGTCGCACGCTGGTAGCGGTGGGGATAGAGAGTGACGCGTCCATGTTTGACGCAAGAGTCTTGGCCATGCCTCGGAGAATGTTGACCTCGGGCTGCTCCTCATCCTCGGCACCAACTACCGGCATTGAACCTGTGGCAGCTGGCAAGTCAGCGGGAACCGGAGCGTTTGAAGGCGCTAGGGAGGAAGTCTTGGCGACCGGAATGGTAATTGCCTCGGTGACCGGGGCCGGTGCGGAGGCGTCAAAACTCTGCACCACGGTGGAGTCGGTGTTGATGATTTTTAGTGAGCCGGTCGTTGGTTCGCCGGAGTCGAAAACCGGGGCTGGCACAACCTGGGGCTGCTGAGTAAGCGCATAGCGCTCGAGGATTGGCCACCAAGATTTGTCAACTGCGTCGGGGTTGGTGAGCCACTGCCCATACATCTCGGCAACGAGCCACTCGTTAGCGCCAAAATCCGATTCGGAATTGTGATTGTCGACTGACGACAAGGGTGCCCCTTTGAACTATTCCAACAAACCAAATCTAAGTCTAGCCATCTCGCTGGCTATAGTTGGAGATGAAATGGAGCCAGATAAACGCAACTGGCAGCAGGGGAACTAATGTCCGATTACCTGCTGCTACTTTTTGGCGTTCTGCTCACCATTGGAACCGGCCTTTTTGTCGCGAGTGAATTTTCCCTGATCAATGTCGAGCGCATCGAGCTCGAGGCGATGCGTGAGAATGGCCAAAAGGGCCTGGATCTTCCAATCGCGGCGGTTGCCAAGACCTCAACCCACCTCTCAGCTGCCCAGCTGGGAATCACCCTCACCACGCTGCTTACAGGTTTTGTGGCAGAGCCATCCCTCTCCAGGCTGCTGACTCCCTGGCTGAGCGAGATTGGCGTTTCTCAAGATTTGATTTCTGGATTCAGCATCGCCCTGGCGATGACAATCGCAACCCTGGTGTCATTCCTGATTGGCGAGCTGGTTCCCAAGAACATGGCACTGAGCTCCCCGGTAAAAGTACTGAAGCTCGTGGTTGGGTTCCAGGTTGCCTTCAGTTGGCTGTTCAAGCCGCTGATCTGGTTCCTAAATCAAAATGGAAACTGGCTGGTGCGCCGCTTTGGAATTGAGCCAAAGGAAGAGCTCTCCTCCGCACGCTCGCCCCAGGAACTTGCAGCTTTGGTGCGCCGCAGTGCCCACCTCGGATCACTGGAGCAAGACACCGCCCAGTTACTGGAAAAGACCATTTCGCTCTCTTCGCTTTTAGCCAATGACATCATGACCCCAAGGCCAAAGATGCACTCCCTGGAGCGATCTCAGACCGCGGCAGATCTCATTGACCTGGCTCGCAGCACCGGTCACTCGCGCTTCCCGGTGGAGGGTGAGGATGAGGATGACATCGTTGGAGTGGTTCACCTCAAGCGAGCGATATCAGTTCCGATTGAGCGCCGAGCACTCGTGCCAATTTCCGCCCTGATGGTTGAACCGGTCAGGGTTCCAGAGACCATGCCACTTGATGCGCTGATTTTGCAGCTGCGCGGTAAAGGACTGCAGTTTGGCGTGGTGATCGACGAATACGGCGGCACAGCCGGCATCGTGACCCTCGAGGATGCCATCGAAGAACTGGTCGGTGAACTGGATGATGAGCACGACAAGGCTCGATCCCAGGTCGTTAGTTTTTCCGACGGTTCGCTGACTTTCTCGGGAATGCTGCGACCCGCGGAGCTGCGAGAGCACGGGCTTGCGGTTGCTGAAGACGAAGACTACGACACCATCTCGGGCTTCCTCATGAGCGAGCTAGAGAAGATTCCCGAGGTTGGAGACTCAGTCGCCATAACCGCCGGCACGCTAAGCGTGATCCGGATGGATGGCAGGCGAGTGGACCGAGTGAAATTTGTTCCGCTGGAGGCTAATGATGTCCAGTGATTTGATGGGGCTGGTCTGGCTCGTAGTGCTGCTGATCTCTAACGCATTTTTCGTTGGGGCGGAATTTGCCGTGATATCAGCAAGGCGAGCCCAGATTGAACCCAAGGCAGAAGCTGGAAATACAGCAGCCAAGATCACCCTGCGGGGAATGGAGCGGGTCTCGCTGATGCTGGCAACCGCCCAGCTGGGAATTACCGTGTCTTCACTTTTGATCCTGTTGATTGCAGAGCCCTCGATACACCACCTGCTCGAGGTTCCGCTTCATGCCATTGGGCTCTCCGATGACCTGGTATCCGTGGTCTCTTTCAGCACTGCCCTAATACTGGTCACCTACCTCCACGTTGTGCTGGGCGAAATGCTCCCCAAGAACATTGCAATCGCTATTCCGGACAAGTCGGCTCTGGCGCTGACGCCAATTCTCTTTGCAATCGCAACCCTAGTTAGCCCGCTGGTGAAGAGCCTTAACGCCGTCTCTAACCTGATCCTCAGAGCCTTTGGCTTTACCCCGAGGGATGAGGCAGACAACGCCTACACCCTCGAGGAAGTGGAAGGGATCGTAAACGAGAGCGCGAAGCTCGGAACCTTGGAGGATGATTCCGGAACCATCCTGAAGGCCTTTGAGTTCACCGAGAAGACCGTTGCCGATGTTGCAGTCCCTATATCTCAGCTGGTGAGCTTGGGAATCACCGCAACCCCAGCAGAGCTTCAGCAAGCAGTTAGCGATCACGGCTTCTCGCGCTACCCGGTGATAAATGGCTCCAGTGAAATCATTGGCTACTGGCACATCAAGGACGCGCTCGCCAAGAGCGAGGCAGAGCTTGACCGAAGCCTGCCACCAAAGCGCCTCAGGCCAATGATTTCAATCCCGCAAACCGCTGAGCTCGAAGACGCACTCGCTCAGATGCGACGCTCCGGCGCCCATATCGCAAGAAGTTTTTCGGCAAGCGGAGAAATCGTCGGCTGCCTGTTCCTGGAGGACATCATCGAGGAACTGGTTGGAGAGATTGAAGACGCGACCAGGCGCTAAGAGCTAAGCCCCATCAACTCAACCGCCTGGTTGAAATCTGGAACCTTGGCTTTGAGCTCGGCAAAGGTTCCTTCGGCAACCACTTCGCCCTCTTTGAGATAGACAATCTTGTCGCTGTTTAAGACAGTCGAGAGTCGGTGGGCAATCAGCACGATGGTTAGCTCCCCGCGAAGCGAATCCAGCATCTGAGCAATCTTGGATTCGGTCTCTGCATCCAGAGCACTGGTTGCCTCGTCCAGGAAAAGAATCTTTGGTTTACGGTAGAGGGCTCTAGCTAGGCCTAGGCGCTGAATTTCTCCACCGGATAACTGACCGGCATCGGGCTGAATTTCCAAATCCAAACCTGCCTCGGCGTTCACAAAATGCCCAAGACCCGCGCTCTGCAGGCAGCTAGCTGCCCAGTCCCTGTCAGTTTGATCATCCGGAACCAGTGAAACATTTTGAGACAGCGAACCGGTAACCAGGTGGGGGCGCTGCGGCACGAGCCCGACGATTCCAGGCTGAGCCTCAATCAGGTGTATTGGGTGATTGCCGGAGAGTAGTACTTCGCCAGATTGAGCTTCTCGGAACCCAAGTGCTAAATCAAAGATTGTGGTTTTACCAGCACCGGATGGCCCAACCAGAGCAGTCTTTTGACCCGGTTCAGCCCTAAAGCTAACCCCGCGAACCACCTGTGCATCGGGTCCGTAGGAGAAGTGAACGGCTTTGAACTCTAGGGAGATTGGACCGTCTGCGATTGATGATTCGAGTGAAGCCCTTGATTCAGCCGACTCTTTTTTGAGGAGAATCTCATAGGCCTCTTGACCGATAGCGGCACCATTCAGCATTTGGTTCCAGGCTGCTTGCAGCGGCAAAAGCGAGGCAACCAAACGCAAACCACCGGCCATGAACACACCTATGGTGACTGCCTGGGATGGGATGTCGCTAAATATGACTACCCCGCCCAAGAAAGCAAAAATTCCAAGGATCAGGGAGGTCTCCACCACGTAGCGGGGGAGGCCATAGAGGACAAAGAGAACCGCTGAGCCGTCAGCAGCTTGCGATCTTGCTTTGGCAAATTTCTCGAGCCAAGCTTCTGAAACTCCCGCTAGCTGAGACTCTCGCTTTATGCCGAAGAGGTCCTTTGTGGTGCGCAGAGAAACTTCGTACCCCGCTTGCTGACGAGTTGAATTTGACCGAATCTTCCTGGATGACAGACGGTTCAAGAGCGCAAGAACAATCCCTAAAAATACAAAAAGTGAGACAGAAGCCAGTGGATTGATAAAAAGAAATGCACCAACAATCGCTACTGCCAGAGCTGACTCTGAAATCAGAAGGTATCGAGCCTTTAGAAAATCTCCAAGTGACTCACTAGCTCGCACAACCTTGTTTTGAAAGGCGCTGAGTGAATCTTGCTCGTTCGAGGCATCGTGCTTGAAGAAGTGGTCCGCCATCTGCCTCGAAAACTTTGATTCGACTCTGGCAACTCGCTTTGCTGAGACAAGGCTTAGCCACACGGAAAGCAGGGATTTGCTGACAAAAACAACCACCACCGCGAACGCGACCAAAATGGCTTCGCGCTCTGTGATTTTCAACGTGCCGATGATGGGAAGTGAGAGCACAGACTGCGCGCCTCCTGAGGTGAAACCTCCAAAAACCGTTGCCAAGAGCGCTACTCCAGCCAGCCCAACGAGGTCCAGCAGGTTTGCCCCGATACGAGCAAATGCCAACAGCATCAAAGCCAGACGATCGGCCTTTGGCACAACCGCTTTGATGGTGAAAAAGTTCAGCTTGGACATTCAGCTCCTAAACGCCAGTAGTTTAGTTTGCCCAGTGTGCTTTAGGCAGTTGGCCACTTTCCCCGCTCATACTGGATTGGCCAATCAATACCTTCGCCTAGCTCGTGAGCCGCTCGCAATCCCAGGAACGGATCTCTTAGGAATTCGCGGCCAACTAGAACCACGTCAACCTCTCCGGATTCCAGGATGGCCTCGGCCTGTGCTGCGTTGGTGATTTGCCCAACCGCACCGACCGATGAACCCGAGCGTTCGTGGACAGTCTGGGCCAGGGGAACCTGGTAGCCGGGGCCAGATGGAATCTTGACCCCGGTGATTAGCCCTCCGGAGGAGATGTCAAATAAATCTGCCCCCAGCTCAGCGGCCCAGCGGGCAACCTGACTGGTTTGCTCAGGGTCCCAACCGCCCTCCACGTAGTCGGTTGCGCTGAAGCGAACCAAAAGAGGAACCCCGCTGCCGATTGCGCTTCTGACCTCGTCAACGATGTCCAGCAGGAACCTGGCTCTATTCTCGAGGCTTCCGCCGTATTGGTCAGATCGTTTATTGCTGATGGGGCTTAGGAACTGGTGGAGGAGGTAGCCGTGAGCGGCGTGAATCTCCAATGCATCGAACCCGGCCTCTACGGCCCGCAGAGCTGCCTCTTTGAAATCCGTTACCAACCCTGGAATCTCATCGGTCTCCAGCATTCTCGGTGCCAGGTAACCCGGGAAGGCCTCAGCGGTTGAGGAGTAGGTTTGCCAACCGCCTTCACTCGGAGAAATAGACCCGGAACCAGATTGCATGCGGTGGGTGGAAGCCTTGCGACCAGCATGTGCAAGCTGAATTGCCGTTGCGCTGCCCTGCTGGTGAATGAAGTCATTAACCCTGCGCCAAGCCTCAACCTGCTCGTGGTTCCAAAGACCAGGGCACCAGGGAGTGATCCGACCCTCTGGGTTTACCCCCGAAGCCTCAGCCATGACTAAACCTGCACCACCAAGTGCTCGAGCTCCCAGGTGAACCAGGTGGAAATCCCCAACCACGCCATCTTGGTTTTCGCAGGAGTACATGCACATCGGCGAGACCCAGAGTCGGTTTTTTACCTCTAGGTTGCGAATCTTGATGGGTGTAAAGAGTTTGCTCATTTTTCCAATTTCTGCAGTTTTGAATAGCTCAAGACAATAAAGATTCCCAGCACCGCACCCCAACCAATGGCGATGTTTAGTTCAAGTGAGTTGGTGAGTAGCCCGATGATTGATGGACCGGCTAGACCACCGATGTAGGTGATGCCAACCACCTGCGCCATGTTCCTACCCGAGTGACTGGCCTCACCAATCTCACCGGCTTCTGCAAATAGCTGCGGAACGACCCCCGAGATTCCAAGACCGAGCAGGAACCAGAACACCAGGGAAATTTCGTAGCTTGGGGCAATGGCCTGCAGGCCAATAGCCACGGCACTGGCCAGTGAGCCCCAGCGAATAATGAAGCCCCTGCCCTTGGCCTCAACGATGCGGTCAATAAAAATACGACCCAAAATCATGCCGATGTTGAAGGCAGCTAGTCCCCAGGCAGCCAGAGACACCGAGGCGTTTTGAATATCAATCAAATAAAGAGCCGACCAGTCCTGGGCAACGCCCTCAACAATGGCACCGCTGGCCGACATCAGGCCGGCCAAAATTACGAAGGCCAGCACTCGCCGATTGGCTTTACTCGCTGCCTTGTTGGCCTGCTTGTTATCACGGCTGGCCACCGGCTCATTTGGCAGCAGCCAGCTGGCGATGAAAAACCCGATCACACTGAGTAAGAGTCCATAGACCGGCAGGGTTTGGCTCTGGGTGAATCCCGCACCGATTGTTGCGTATCCAAGGGCAGCACCGAGCAAACCTCCCACCGACCAAAACAGGTGAAAGAAAGTAAAGATTGCCCTGTGGTTTGCCTTTTCAACCTGCAGAGCCGCCGCGTTCATCGGAACATCTATGCCCGCAAGCCCAAAGCCGATCCCGACAATGGCAAGCCCGAGGGTGATTGGGTTACCCGCGAATGCCGGCCCTAGCAGCGACAGCCCAACAATCACACCACCCAGTCTCGTAGTGGTTTTCGCCCCGATGTGATCAATTAGCCAGCCGCCAAGCTGCATCGCGGCATAGCCGCCAACACCTGAGAGCATCAGCAAAAATCCCAATGTCGAGTAGTCAATACCGACGGTTTTTTGAATCAGGGGGATATGAACGGCCCAGAGTGCAAGGGCAGAGCCACCGGAGAGGAAAAAGAATGAAACTGCAATTTTGGCGCGCAATAAACTCACGAGAGCAAGCCTAGGCCTGCAGTAGGCCCCCAAGGCGCAGGCCAACCTCTTCGATCTCAATCAAAAAGCCATCGTGCCCAAACTCACTCTGAATCACCTGAAGCTCTCCGCCGTAGAGCTCTCCAGAGATGTGCTTGGCGATAAGTTCTTGGCCGGCCAGTGGGAACAGTCGGTCCGAGTCGATGCCCAAAACCAGTGTTGGGCAACTGATGCGACCAAGAGCTTTTTCCAGTGATTCCCGGCCCCTGGCAACATCGTGTGAGTTCATTGCGCTAACCAGCGTTATGTAGCTGTTGGCATCAAAGCGCCGAACGAATTTGTTGCCGTGAAAATCCAGGTAGCTCTCAACGGCATACTTTCCGTTTTCGGAAATTGGGCTGACCTGTGATTGCCAGCTGCGACCAAAGCGCTCGTTAAGCTCCTCGGGAGAGCGGTAGTTCAAAAGCGCCATACGCCTAGCCAGTGCCAGGCCGCGGTGCGGTCCGAATCCGGGCTTGGCGTTGTAGTAATCGCCACCTGCAAAATTACTGTCGGAGCGGATGGCTTCGAGCTGAACCGTGTTCAGGGCAATCTGGTCTGCGGTCGAAAATGGCGGGGCAGCCAGGATTGCAAGCCGGTTTGTTACTTCAGGGTTCTCAATGACCATTTCCAGGGCGTGCATGCCGGCCATTGATCCGCCCACAATTGCATACCACTTATCAATTTGCAGTTGCCGGGCCAGTTCGTTGAAGGCGTTGGCCTGGTCTCGAATGGTGAGTTGTGGAAAGTTGGCTCCGTACTCATTACCTCGAGGATTCAGTGAGCTTGGCCCGGTTGACCCCTGACAGCCTCCAAGGACATTGGGGGTCAGCACAAAATACTTATCGGTATCAATGGCAAGGCCCGGGCCAATCAGCCCGTTCCACCAACCCGAGGTCGGGTGCGCCTTGCTTGAATTACCAACCGTGTGGCTGTCACCGGTGAGGGCGTGTAGCACCAATACGGCATTGGATTTTGATTCGTTTAGCTCCCCCCAGCTCTCATAGGCCAGCCTGGCTGAGTGCAGGGTCTTTCCCGATTCCAGCTCGAGAGAGAATGCATCGGTGAACTTTCTATCTCCTAGCGGGTCTCCGACCAGCCACGCTCCGGTGGCAGGAGGTCTTCCAACCAGCTGACGACGCTGCTCCTCGGAAATGAATTCCGAGGGAGCAGAGTCTTCAGAGATCTGAAAATCCATTTATTTTGCCTGGGCAAAACCCTTCTGCAGGTCGGCGATCAGGTCCTCGTAGGTCTCAAGACCAACCGAGAGGCGAACCAAGCCCGGGGTAACGCCCGTGGTGGCGAGGTCTTTTTCGCTCAGCTGGGAGTGGGTGGTGGAGGCAGGGTGAATCACGAGTGAGCGAACGTCTCCGATGTTGGCAACGTGGCTGAATAGCTCAAGGCCATCTACGAACTTGATTCCGGAATCCACACCGCCCACGATCTCGAACGAGACAATTGCGCCGGCACCCTTGGGTGAGTAGCGCTTCTGAGCCTCGTGGTAGGGGGAGCTGGCGAGTCCTGCGTAATTCACGCTGATGACCTGCGGGTGCTGCTCGAGCCACGTGGCAATCTTGCTGGCGTTTTCAACGTGGCGCTCCATGCGAAGGCTCAGGGTTTCAATGCCCTGAATCAACGAGAACGCAGTGTCTGGAGAGACTGCAGCTCCAATGTCTCGCAGCAGCTGAACGCGAGCCTTGATGATGTAAGCGATGCCGTCACCCAGGGCCTGGGTGTAGACCACGCCGTGGTAGCTCGGGTCCGGCTGAGTTAGGCCTGGGAACTTATCGGACTTGGACCACTCGAACTTGCCGCCGTCGACGATCGCACCTGCGACCACGGTGCCGTGGCCGCCGAGGAACTTGGTGGCCGAGTGCACGACGATGTCTGCACCGTGCTCAAGTGGCTTGATCAGGTATGGGGTGGCAACCGTGTTGTCCACAATCAGCGGCACACCGCTGGCGTGAGCGATGTCGGCAACCTTGCGGATGTCCAGAATAGAAACCTTTGGGTTTCCGATGGTCTCGGCAAAAAACAGCTTGGTGTTTGGCCTAACTGCAGCCTGCCATTCGGCAGCGTCATCCTGGTTCTCCACGAAGGTGGTTTCAATACCCAGCTTGGCAAGGGTGTATTTGAAGAGGTTGTAGGTTCCGCCGTAGAGGGTGGAGGAGGAGACAATGTGGTCGCCGGCCTGGGCGATGTTCAAGATGGCAAAGGTCTCGGCTGCTTGGCCCGAGGACAGCAGCAGCGCAGCTGTGCCGCCCTCAAGGGCTGCGATGCGCTTCTCAGCGACATCCTGGGTTGGGTTCATGATTCTGGTGTAGATGTTGCCGAACTCAGCAAGACCAAAGAGGTTGCGAGCGTGCTCGGCTGAGTTGAAGGTGTAGGCGGTGGTCTTGTAGATCGGAACAGCGCGGGCATTGGTGGCTGGGTCGGGGGTGGCGCCCGCGTGAATCTGGACGGTCTCAAAACCCCACTTGGTTGCATCTGACATGGTTGAACCCTTCAAAAGTTGTTTGGTGAGAAAACTATGGATGCTAACGCAGCACCCTGCAAGCTTTGGCGTAACTGAAGGTAACTTTACCCTAGGTGGTCAAAGGCCAAGGCGGCCAGCAGGCTAGAGCACAGCGGCAAAACTGAATCGTCAAACCTTGCCTTTGAGCTGTGATTGGTGGGCGCGGTTTGGTAGTCGATCTCTGGCGGGCAAGCCCCCACAAACACAAAGGCCCCAGGAACCTCGGCAACAATCGAGGCAAAGTCCTCGCCGCCGGCGATCGGGACCTGCATGGTTTGGTAACCGGGACCAACGAGCTCCTGCGAGATTCGCTCCACTCGAGCGATAGCACCCGGGTCGTTCATCAGCACCTTGGTGGGGACTGAGAACTCCACGGTCGCAGTGAGTCCATAGCTCTTTGCAATCGAGTGAATCATTTCTGGCACGAGCGTGTGCAGCAAATCGGTGTTTCTCTGGCTAAAGGTTCTAACCGTGGCTCCGAAACTTGCTGAATCCGGAATCACGTTGGTGGTCGCTTGATCACCAGCGCTAATCCAGCCGACGTTCAAAATCACCGGGTCAAACTGATCGAAGCGTTTATTGAGCATTACCTGAAGGGCGGAGATGGCCTCAACCATCGGGGTGATTGGGTCTTTAGAGAGCCAGGGCATTGAACCGTGGCCACCGGAGCCTTGGAAACTAACCAGCAGGTCTCCGGCGCTCGCCATCATGGCACCGGCCTTTGAGGCAATTGCTCCAATCGGTAGCGAGGTAAAAACATGCAGTCCGTAGGCGGCAATCGGGCGCTCGCCACTGAGATCTAAAAAGCCCTCCTCGATCATGACGTCTGCGCCGTGGTGCCCCTCTTCACCGGGTTGGAACCAGATCAAGACGTTGCCCTTGAGCTCAGCCTTGTGGGTGGCAAGCAGGTGAGCGGCGCCAATGCCAGCTGCCATGTGAAGATCGTGACCGCAGGCGTGCATGAAACCGTTGGTTGAAGAAAACGGCTCACCGGTTTCCTCGGTGACACTCAGCGCATCCATGTCGGCGCGCAGCAAAACCGTGGGCCCGGGGTTTTCCCCGCGAATCAAAAGTGCGATCGAGCTCAGGCTTTTACCCAGAAAAATCTCCCCCAAGCCTTCAATTGAACTTAGGATTCGAGCCTGGGTTTGTGGGAGATTGAGAGCAAACTCAGGTATCTGGTGGAGCTCTCGTCGGATTTCCGAGAGAAGAGCTGCGTAGCTCTTTGCCTCAGTTAGTAACTCGACCGGACTTGGCATCTTTGCTCCCTAAATCAACTTCCACCATCTTCCCACTTCTACTATTGAAAAATGTTCGAAGATCAGCTCCACCCCGACTGGGTCCGGCTGCTATCCGACCAACTCCCACTGCTGAGGGAAATTTCTCAGGCAGTTTTGCAAGATCCACTCTCGATTCCAGCTCAAGAGAATGTGATGCGGGTGTTTGCTCTTCCCCCAAAGAGCTACCGGGTGCTGATTGTTGGGCAGGACCCATATCCAAACCCCGAGCATGCCATGGGGTTGAGCTTCGCGGTTCCCAATCAAACGCCGGTGTTACCGCCGAGTTTGAAAAACATACTTCGAGAGCTCGCAGATGACCTAGGTCCCGAATTTGTTTCCGATGGGGACATCACCGCTTGGTCGCAGCGCGGGGTCATGCTTCTCAATCGTCACCTCACCACCCGGAGCCATCAGTCGGGTGCGCACTTTGATTTGGGGTGGGATCTGTTCACAGATGCGGTGGTGGAGCGCTTACAAGAAGAATCAGCGGGAAAGCTGGTGGCTATTTTGTGGGGGGATAAGGCCCAACAGTTAGCTCCCAAGCTTTCGGGTTCAGTCGTAATCGCATCGCCTCACCCTTCACCGCTCTCTGCCTACCGCGGCTTCTTTGGGTCAAAACCGTTTTCTCGCTGTAACAAAGCACTTCTAGAGTTGGGGTTGAACGAGATTGATTGGAGCGCTTAGGTGGTGGATTCCGAAACTCGTTGGCGCCTGGTGCGAAGGCTCAGGCAACGCGGCCCAGAGGCTGAAAAACCCCTTGAGATCAGAAGCGCCACCGTGGAAGACCTCCCCGCCATCCGAGACATCTACAACTACTTCATCAGAAACACCGTCGTCACCTTTGACGACAAGCCTTTGGATTTGGACTACTGGAAGCAAAAACACGAGCTGCTGGGCAAATTTGAATTGCCCTTTATCGTTATGGTCAGAGGCGACATAGAAGTCATCGGCTTTGCCTTCGTGGCTCCCTGGCGGCAACGCTCCGGCTATCTCAAGATAGTTGAGAACTCGATTTACCTATCGGCAGCGGCCACTGGCAAGAAGCTCGGCACCCGACTGCTAGCAGACTTGATCTCTCGCTGCCGAGCTGTTGGGGTGCGGGAGATTATCGCGGTGATCGCCGACCGCGGTGCGGATGCCTCGATGGCCCTGCACAAAAAGCTGGGCTTTGTGGAGCAGGGACATCTAGCAAAGGTTGGGGTGAGGTTTGGTAAACCAATCGGCAGCTACCTGCTCGCACTCAACCTGTCGCGCTAGCGAATTTGAGCGACTCGAACATCCCGCACGCTCTCATTGAGTGAGGCCAGTGCAGTCTTTGGTAGCTGAGAATCTGTGATTACGACATCCGCCTGCTCGAAACTTGCAAATGAGCTAAATCCGCGCATCCCCCACTTGGTGTGGTCGGCCAGCACAACAAAGCGTTGGCTGCGCTTGATGACCTCTCGGTTAGTTTCGGATTCAACGAGGTTTGGCGATGAGAACCCAAATTCACTGTCCATGCCGTGGGTGCCCATAAACACAAGATCCAGGTTGAATCTGGAGAACACCTCGGAGGTGATGTTCCCAACCAGCGAGTCGGTAGGGGTCCTCACTCCGCCGGTTAGCACCACGGTCTGGTCACCCCTGGGGCTCTGAGCAAACAGGTCTGAAATTGGCACCGAGTTGGTAACTATGGTCAGGTTTGGAAGATCCTTGAGCAATTTAGCCAGCGCGTAGACGGAGCTTCCGCCCATCAGCGCCACGGCCATGCCGGGCCTAACAAGTTCAAAGGCCAACTTGGCGATGGCGTCTTTGGCACCCTGCTCCTTTTTGGAGGTGGAGTCAAAGGAGGGCTCCAGGGTAGAGGAGAGTGAGTTTGAGGTTACGCCGCCGTGGACCTTGTCCACCATGCCCTGGTTCGCCAATGTCTCGACATCGCGGCGAATGGTCACCTCGGAAACTCCGAGCTTCTCCGCCAGGTCGGTTATGCGAATGGCACCGGCGAGCGAAACCTCTTCGAGGATTCTCGCCTTGCGCTGAGCTGCTAGCACGAGACCACCTTTCCAGTCCCATTACGATACCCAGAATTTACGAATATGTCCGAATTCTTGCTAACACCTTGATTACTTTTGTCGTTTTTTCTTCGAATAAGTTCGATTGGGTCCTAGCATTGACGCAAATCATGCACCTCGAAACCCATAGATTGGTTTCAAGCCTGAGATTTAGGATGCGAATTGGTCAGTGAAAACTTTGTTCACCTAAGACAATCCGGTGTCTCGCTGCTCATTGACCTCTCCCAGGGTCCAGCCGAGATTATTCACTGGGGTTTGGACCTGGGTCCCATCTCCGCCATTGAAGACTTCACCAGGTCGGCCATGGAGCCGGTCGCTCACGCTGAGCTTGATATGCCGATGTATAACGGGATATGGCGAGAGAACTCACGGGGCAACATTGGTTTGCCGGCGCTGCAGGGTCATCGCTCCGGTTCAGACTTCTCCGCACACTTCGTTGTGACGCAAGTGCTTTCCTCCGAAACCTCGGCGACGATTATTGCCGAGGATCAGATTGCTGGATTGCGCCTAGAGAACCGCTACGAGTTTTTAGGCTCTGGAGTTCTTTCCGTAACCCAGGTTCTAACAAATTTGGGAACTTCGGAGTTCACACTCAATGAGTTGAGCACCTTTATGCCGCTTCCCGATCGGGTCTCAGAGTCTGTGGATTTCACCGGTCGCTGGGTAAATGAGCGGCAGCTGCAGCGCAGAGATATTCAGTCTGGCGTATTCTCGCGTGAGCACCGTGAGGGGCGCTCGAGCCACGACTACACGATCATGCAGTATGCGCTGACCAGGGGTGCCTCCTATCAAACCGGCGAGGTTTGGGGGTTGGGTTTGATGTTCTCTGGAAATTCCAGACACTTGATTGAGCGCCAGCAATCGGGGAGAACCTTTATGGCGGCAGCGGAGCTGCTGCTTCCGGGAGAGGTGATCCTTGCCCCGGGTGAGAGCTACAGTGCACCTGCGGTGGCTGCGGTTTACTCACCTAGCGGATTCGATGGGGCCACAAATTCCGTGTACTCTTGGCTGCGCTCCAGGCCGAATCACCCAACCAACATTCGCCCCAGGCCACTGACCCTGAACGTTTGGGAAGCGGTCTACTTCGATCACTCACTAGAAAAGCTCTCCGAGCTTGCCGAGACCGCCAAATCCATCGGGGTGGAGCGCTTCGTGCTCGATGATGGCTGGTTCGGCTCGCGCCGCGATGACCTGAGGGGCCTAGGAGACTGGCATGTCTCTGCGGAGGTTTGGCCCGATGGCCTTGGACCACTCATCAAGAAGGTCAAAGAGTGCGGGATGGAATTTGGTCTTTGGTTTGAGGGCGAGATGGTCAATCCAGACTCAGACCTTTACCGTCAGCACCCAGACTGGATCTTGAAAGTTGCAAACCGCGTTCCGCCGGAGGGCAGGCACGAACACGTGCTAGATCTAACCAACCCCGATGCCTATAGCTACGTGCTGGAGGCAGTGAGCAAGGTGCTCGCCGAGAACGAGATCTCCTACATCAAGTGGGATCACAACCGTTTTCTTTTGGAGCCGGCAAGCAGCGGTAAAGCTGCGGTCCGGGCTCAGACCCAGGCCATCTATCGACTCTTTGATGAGCTAAAAACTCGGCACCAGGGACTTGAAATTGAATCTTGCGCCTCAGGCGGTGGGCGCATAGACCTTGGCATGGCCATGCACGCCGATCGGTTCTGGACCTCAGACTGCAACGATGCCTCAGATCGCCAGCGCATCCAGCGCTACACCCAGTTTGCTATTCCACCAGAGCTGCTCGGAACCCACATTGGGCCAACTAAGGCTCACACCACCCTCAGGGTTCACGAGCTCTCCTTCCGGGCGGTGACGGCGCTATTTGGGCACGCCGGTTTGGAGTGGGATATTACGCAGTGCACGCCAGCCGAGCTTGATCAACTGAGGCAATGGGCAAGCTACTACAAGCAAAACCGCGACCTTTTGCACTCTGGAGATGTTGTTCGAGTGGATCGTGCGGACGAAACCAGCTTTGTCCACGGCGTTGTATCCAAGGACAGATCCCGAGCAATCTTCGCCTACGTCGCCCTTGGCACCCAAGGGGCCTCAAGACCTAATTCGATTAGCCTTGCCGGCCTGGATGCCGACAGGAATTACCGCGTTCAAGCGGTGTTCCCGGCAGGTGAACCAAAGTATCTGCAGCGCGCCCAGGTTGGTTGGCTCGATGGGGTTGTGCTCAGCGGAGCGGCACTTTGCGCGATGGGCCTGAGGGCTCCAATTTTGTTCCCCGATAATGCGTTCCTAATAGAGATAGAGGCAATCTGATGCTCAACCTAAACACCCTGCACTTTGGAGGCGACTACAACCCCGAGCAGTGGGACAAAGAGGTCTGGAAAGAAGACATCGAGCTGATGCAGAGGGCATCGGTCAACCTGGTATCGCTGGGAATCTTCTCCTGGGCAAAGCTCGAACCATCTGATGGCAACTATGACTTCGACTGGCTCGATGAGGTCGTTGAACTACTGCACCAGGGCGGCATCTCAATTGACATGGCTACCGCCACCGCCTCACCACCGGCCTGGTTGACATTGGCTCACCCGGAGGTGCTGCCGGTGAACTTTGATGGAGTTCGGCTCTCCCACGGCGGTCGCCAGCAGTACTGCGCGGCAAGCGAGGCCTACCGAACCAAGGCTGCAGCGCTGGTTGAGCAAATTGCCAAGCGCTATGCAAAGCACCCCGCCGTTAAGATGTGGCACGTGAACAACGAGTACGGTTGCCACGCTCCCTATTGCTACTGCGAAAACTCCCGCAAAGCTTTTGTCAGCTGGTTGCAAATGCGCTACGCGAGCCTAGATGAGTTGAACACCGCCTGGGGCACCGACTTCTGGTCGCAGCGCTACTACAACTGGGAAGAGATTGTGGTGCCAAAGCGCACTCCCGATGGCACTCACCCAAACCCGGGTCAGCAGCTTGACTTCAAGCGATTCTCCTCCGATGTCACGCTCGAGCTTTTCAAAATGGAGCGCGACATCATCAAGAAATACGACTCGGTGAACCCGGTCACCACCAACTTCATGTCCATGAAATTCACCTATGCGATGGACTACTTCGCCTGGGCCAAAGAGGTGGATTTTGTTTCAACCGACCACTACCTCGCACAGCACGATCCGCTGAACCACATCGACCTCGCGCAGCAGGCTGACCTAACCCGAGGCTTTGCAGGCGGCAAGCAGTGGCTACTGATGGAGCACAGCTCCTCGGCAGTCAACTGGCAGCCGCGCAACTACGCCAAGACCCCGGGTCAAGAAAAGCGCAACGCCCTGAGCTTTGTCGCCAGGGGCTCACAGGGAGCGCTGTATTTCCAGTGGCGCCAGGGGCAAGCTGGTTCGGAGCGCTTCCACTCGGCACTGGTTCCCCATGCCGGTGAAGACACCAGGGTGTTCCGCGAGGTTTCCGAGCTCGGGGCCATTCTGAAGTCAATGCCTGAGCTTTCGCAGTATCCAACCAACCGAGCTGAAGTTGCAATGGTCTATGACTATGAGCAGTTCTGGGTCATGATGCAGGCCAACATGCCAACCGAGGACCTGAGCTACCCAAACACCGTTGCGCAGTGGTATCGAGCCATGTGGGAATTGGGCATTCAGGTTGATTTCGTTCAAGCCAGTGCCTCCAAGGAGGAGCTCAGCCAATACAAGTTGGTTTTGATGCCCATGGTCCACATGCTTTCGGAGCAGGAGGAGGAAAACTTCATCTCCTACGCGCAGCAGGGCGGCAACCTTGTGGTCGGCTACTTCTCCAACATCAGTAGCCGAACCGGAAGGGTGAAACTCGGCGGCTACGGCGGCAAGTTGGTAAAGGACGTCATCGGCGTTTACGTGGAGGAGTTTTACCCGCTTCGCCCCGAGCAGGAACTTGAGCTTTCCAATGGCCTCAAGGCCAGGATGTGGTCGGAGTTATCGAGGGCAAACGGCGCCGAGGTGCTGGCAAGTTTTGCCGGCTCGGATGTCGACGGCTCGGTTGCTATCGCCAAGCGAAAGCTTGGATCCTCAACCGCCTGGTATCAGGGGACCGAGCTAACCGAGAAATCCCAAAAGAAGTTCTTTGCCGAGATTGTCAAGAAGCTGGAGATTCACTCCGAGGGAGGCGAGGGGACAGAGGTCATCCACCGCGGCCCATTCCGCTTCGAGATCAATCACCTAAAGAACAAGGTCAAAGTCTCGAGAAGCTAAACCGGATTTCGCTTTCTAGATCGATTGGCAAAAGCCTCTAGCTCCTCGAGAACTTCGGTGGCAAGCCACACCCTAGAGCGAGCGTTGCTGTTGAGGCGAGTCAGCACGCCAGAGTTTTCCAGCTGAACCAGGCCATTGATTGCAGTTGGCTCTGAGACGCCAAACAGGTTCACAATCAGTTTTGCATTGAGCACCGGGTGGCTTGGGAGTATTCGAATAATTTTCATCGCCACGGCGTCTGACCTGAGACTTAGTTCGTTTGTCCATCGTTCCTGAAGATCAGCCAGTCGGTTGCTCAGGGTCTGTGAGTTTGCAAGAGCCGACCAGGTCGCCTCAATAAAGGCACTGATAATCGGGGATCCATTGCCACCTTGAAATTCACTTAGAGCTCTAAAGTAACCCGGCAAATCACTCAGCAGTCCGGCTGAGACAGGCACTGTGGTGCTTTGGGTTAGGCCATTAGCCTTGAGCATCGCCTGCACCAAGGCGCGCCCTGTGCGGCCGTTTCCGTCTTCAAAAGGGTGGATCGTCTCAAATTGGGCGTGGGCAATTGCAATTTGAGCAAGTGCTGGCAAATCGGTTCGCCCTATAAATCTCAAAAGGTCTTCCATCAGGGAGTAAACCCTGGAAGCCTGCGGAGGCACAAAGTTTGCGACGTGCGGGGCAAACCCTCCAATCCAAACCTGTCGCTGACGGTACCCTCCGGTTTGCTCCGGGCTTGAGCGTTCCAAGAGGACACGTTGCATCTCGATAATTTCGGTGTGACCCAGAGAACTCGAGAGTTTCACCGCGGTCTCCATGGCTTCGACATTCTGCTGGACTAACTGGGCATTAACGGATCGCCCTTTCCCCAGCAGTTCAAGTCCGAGTTGCTTTACCGAAACAGTGATGTTCTCAACTTCTGAGCTTGCCGCGCTCTCTGTACGAAGCAAAACGGCAGCCATCGGAACGGAAAAATTTCCCACTCCTGCATCAAATCGACTCAGCGCATTGCTCACATCCTCGAGGGCGACCACGAGGGCAGGGGGCAGTCGAATTGGAAGTTCAGAGATTGGCTGGGGGAGGGCAGCTAGGTATGGACCGCGGGAGGCTAGTTTGCGCCTGCGGGAGACCGGGTACGAATCGGGCTGATCCCAGGAAACGGTTTCGAACTCAATTCTCGGAACCGAAACTTCGGTAATTTGCTCCATTACTTAAGTATAAGTACTTAAACTTAAGTATAGAAGTATTTTAGGAAAGCAAAAAATCCTCCGGGAAACCGGAGGATTTTCTTTTTGTGCGGGTGAAGGGACTTGAACCCCCACGCCTCTCGGCGCCAGAACCTAAATCTGGTGCGTCTGCCAATTTCGCCACACCCGCATGGAACTCGCAAAAGCTTAGCGGTTTTTTGCCCTGTGGAAAACTTCAAGCAGGAATCTGAAGCTTTTACGACACTTGCCCGCATGGAGCAGATTCAGCGAGTCGTGCAGCGGGCCAGAGACCTGATTGTGAGTGAAAACTTTGCGCTTTCGGGAGCAGTATCCAAGGCATTGGATCTAGAGGCGGAGAGTGCTCTCGGTCCAATCGCGGAGGCCGAACTTGAGGGCTTAGCAATGAGAGAGCTGACTGGACTTGGTGCGCTGCAGCCTTTTCTAGATGATCCGCAAATTGAAGAAATTTGGATCAATCGGCCAAACCAGATTCACTACTACTCAGATAACCACCACGTGGTTGAGCTGCCACTTTCCGCTGCCGAAATTCGCAACCTGACGATGCGGATGCTTGCCCACTCGGGTAGAAGGGTTGATCGGCTCACCCCTTACGTCGATGCCACCCTGAGGGATGGTTCCAGGCTTCACGTGGTGATTCCAGAAATCACCAAGCACCACTGGTCGATAAACATTCGTAAATTCCGGTACGGCAGAATCACCCTGGAAAAGCTGCACGACTTTGATGCGGTGACCTCCGAGCAACTTGCCAAGCTCAAATCTGCAATGCAGCAGCGCAGGAGCATTCTGATTGCTGGGGCCACTCAGGCGGGCAAGACCACTCTGATGAGTGCCCTGCTCGCAGAGCTCTCGCCAGACGAGCGCCTTGTTAGCTGCGAGGACACCTTTGAGTTGATGCTCGAGCACGAAGACTGGGTGGCCATGCAGGTTAGGCCTCAGTCTGCTGAGGGCACCAGAGAGATTGGGCTTAGGGAGCTCGTCAAGCAGTCGCTTCGAATGCGGCCCTCGAGGCTCGTTATCGGAGAGGTTCGGGGACCTGAGGCCTTGGACATGCTGGTGGCGCTGAATTCCGGAATACCCGGAATCTGCACCCTGCATGCAAATTCGGCAAGGCAGGGGCTGCAGAAGCTACTAACCCTGCCGCTGTTGGCCGGCGAGAACATCACCGAGAGCTTTCTGCGCCCGACTATTTTGGGAGCTTTTGATCTTGTGGTGTTCTGCCGTCGCGATGAATCCGGCGTTCGCAGGGTCGAGGAGATTCTGGAGGTGAGCGATGAAGTTTTACAGCGAACTCCTTGAGCGAGCTGGCCTTACCTCAAGAACCAAAGAGGTTGCCCTGTTGCTTTTCTCCATTCCGGCAATTGCAGCACTTCTGGTTTTTGCTGCGGTGGGGGTTTTGGGTTTATCGCTCTGTATTGCAGCGCTGGTGTTAGCGGCCGGGATTGAGGTGCTGCGGCTTCTAGGAGAGCGCAGGCTGAGCGCCATGGAGGCAAACTGGCCCGCGGTGTTTGACATTGTTCAAAGCGGTGTTGCATCGGGGCTGAGATTTTCCGAGCAGCTCGAATACCTTGCGGAATCTGCCCCCATCTCTCACCGCCAAGGCTTTAGGGCAGCCTTTGATGCCCTGGAGCGTGGTCACGCTGATGTCGAGGTGTTGGAGGAGCTAAAGAAATACTTTGCCTCCCGGCACGGAGATTTGCTTGCGCTACTGATGCAGCTTGAGCGTGAGCTCGGGGGAGTGGGAATGGAGAAAACTCTTTCCGATGCCACCTCCAACGTTCGGCGTGAAATTGGTGAACTGGGTCAACTGCTTGCTAAGCAGGGCTGGGTTTCACTAAGTGCCAAGCTCGCCCTTTTGGCACCGTGGCTCGTGGCACTGGTTCTGGTTCAGCTGCCGCAAAACCGAGAGGCCTTTGCCACCCCGCTGGGGGCACTGGTGCTCGTCTTAGGTTTGGCACTGAGTCTCTTTGCCTACGCCCTGGTGAATCAGCTGGGTCAGCTAACACTTCCAAAGCGGGTGCTAAATGGCGCTGGCTGATCGACTTGCTCCGCTTCACACCAGCAAGGCCTTTGATCTTGGTCTTGCCGATGCAATACGGAGCGCGGTTCGGAGGAAGCCAAAGCGGCTTACTCAAGCCCAGCTTCAGTTCCCCTATCTGGTCCAAGCCATGAGCTTGCTCCTTGCCAACGGGTTGCCGATTTCGGTGGCGATTGCCTGGCTGTCCCCCAGGCTCTCTGGTTACTGGGGGGAACAGTTTCGAATTTTGGTTGCCAAGTTAGAGCTGGGCGCTGACCTTGAAAAAGAACTCTGGGAGCTTGCCGAGCGAACCAAATTTGCCGCCGCCCAAGAGTTTGCTCAAAAGCTCTCACTGGCCATCACTCGAGGGGTGCCGGTGGCCACTCAGCTAGACCAGCTGGCCCATTCGCTGCAACTGGAACTCATTCGAAACCTCACAAAAAAGGCTGGCAGCAACGAGACCAAAATGCTGATTCCGACCGTGTTTTTGATTCTTCCGGTGACCGTGGTGTTTGCGATCTTTCCCTCCCTGCTGGTTCTGCAGGCCAACTACTAAAAGAAAGGAAAAACATGAAACAGCAATTAGTCAGCGACCGCGGAGATGTTCCGGGTTGGGTGCTGATAACCCTTATGACCGCAGGTCTGGTTGTGGTGATTTGGGCTTTTGCCGCCCCAGCACTGCAGGGTGTCTTCGATCAGGCTATGGACCGAGTGGTGTCATTTTGAGTGAGCGGGGGAGTGCCGTGGTGAGTGCCGTGATAGGAATCACCATGGCAACCTTCATCACCCTCAGCACCCTGAGTCTCGGCCTGAGCGCGATAAACACCCTCCAAATCAGAGACGCTGCCATCCAGGCTTCACAGCGTTCCGCTCTGGCAGAGAACAACTCTCAGCACCGCTACCTCATGGAGCTGTTGGAGCAGCGACTCCCACAGCTTGCCGAGTATCGGGTTGAACAACTTGGGGAGTCGGGCTTCAGGGTGGTGACCAGCCTCCCAGGTCTTGGCATGCTGCCAGGCTTTAGCCAGGTTGAGGTTGTTGCGGTGGCGACCAATGAGCTGCTCTGAAAAAGGGTCAACACCGCTGGAGCTTGTCATCACGCTGACGCTGCTACTTTTACCAATTGCACCGCTTAGTCAGCTCTATTTGCAGCTCAGCGAGCAGCTGGCCGCCGAGTCAATTGCAAGAAATTCCCTTAGGGCAGCGGTGCTAGCCGATCCTGAGAACCCTGAACGGCAGTTAGAGGAGAAGATTTCTCAGCTTGCCAATGCCTGGCAGGTTACCGTTGCGAACTATGAGCTCAGTTGTCTGAGGCAGTGTGAGTTTCTAACCCTCAGCGTTGTGGTGGGCGGGGCAACCGGAATGCAGACCGCAGGGCGCTATGTCAAACCATAGGGAAGCTGCCGAACTAGGTTCCCTTTCAATTCTACTTGCAGGTTATTTAGCTTTGGCGGTTGCGCTGGTGTTGGGGTTGGGGACCACTGGCCTATCGCTTATTGCCCAGCACCGCGTTCAAGGCGTGGCGGATGCTGCGGTGCTTTTTGCGCACGACTTCTCGGTTCGCAAGGGCATTCCAAATTCGCACCGATTAGAGCAGGGAGCAGCGCAATTCCTCTCGGTAGCGCCGGCTGCCCGGCGTCTAGAGGTAACTGCTGTAAGAACTTTTGTTAGTTCAGGGACATCAAACCTTGAGCTGTGTGCTCGCTACCGAGATCCCTTTTTGTTGTTTTCCCCGGGAGTGATTTGCGCCAGCGCCAAGGCCAAGAGCTTTTTAGTCCCCTAGGTGCTTATCCGGAGCGTGCAGCGGTAGGTAACGCCAAAACAAAAATGCTCCGTAGAAATTGATCAACCCGGTGATTGCCAGCGCAGCTGGCAATCCCAGTAGCGCGGTTATGCCAGAAATCGCAGCTGGGGCTGCCACCACGCCACCTGAGGTGAGCATGCGGAAGGCGGCTAGAAACTCACTTCTTGAACCCTCGGGGGCCATATCTGCCCCCAGCACCATGTTGATTCCGGCGCTCGCTGCATTGGCAAGGGCGGTGGCGGAGGCCAAAACCCAAAAGCTTGTGAGATCAGTGACCAGGAAGGCGAAGAGGTAAGAAACTCCAAGCGCTATCAGCGTTGGCACCGAAGACCAGAACTTCCCCCAGCGATCCATGATCAAACCGGAAGCGTAGAAAAGGGCAAAGTCAATTAGGCCCGTAAAACCAAATATGAACGATGAGGTGGCCGCATCAATCCCAAGCTGAATAGCAAGTAGTGGAAGGCCAATCATTCGAATGGTTCGACCCGCAGAGATGATCATGGAGGCAACACCAAGGGTAAGGAGCTTGCTCCTTTCCCTTACCGCGACCTCCCAGATGTTGCCGTTTTGACCTGAGGGGCTGGAGGAGAGCTTCTTGGCTGGAACCGCGAGCACTGAAACACCACCCAGTAGGCAAAGCGCTGCTGCAACCAGGTAGGCAGATTCAATGCCGAAGTTTGCAATAAAAACAGATCCCAACACCGGACCTAGCGCTGCACCACCGCGGAAGGAGCCACCGAGCAAAGACATTGACTTTGCTCGGTGGTCCTGAGGGACCAGGTCCGCTAAGAGCGAGTGACGACTCAGGCCAAAAAGCGAGAACATTGCTCCAAAACCAACTGCTGCAATTAACAGCGCCACGTAACCGAGGTTCAGGAACCCAAGAACACCAAAGCCCGCCGCCACAACCGAAGCCAGCAGCATGCTGGCTCGCTCACCAATTCGATTCACAATCAATGAGGCTGGAGCCTCGAAGAGCAAGGTGCCCAGCATGGCCGCGGTTATCACCGCTCCCGCGGAGGCTAGGTCAAAGCCGTATTCGGTGGCGCTCACTGGAAGAACTGGAAATAGGGCACTCAGAGCCGCTTCAAAAAGCAGTGAGGGAAGGTAGATCGGCAGAATCAAATTGCGCTTGCGAAATTCTTTATCGCTCAACTGGGCCGCTTTTCTCGGTTGCCAATCAGCGCCGCCCCAACTATCAGCACCGCGCTCATCAGGAGCTCAATTGAGGGCTCAATGCCCGAAACCAAAACCAGCAGTGTTGTGGAAAGCAGGGGAGTGAGGAATGAGAGCAGCCCGATGCGCTGAGGGTTGCCGTGCTTGATCGCATAGTCCCAAAGATAAAAAGCTCCACCCAAAGGCCCAAACCCCAAAACCAATAGCAGCAGCCACTGCTGCGATGTGGGTGAAACGGCGGGCTCAAATATGAGGTGAGCAATCAGGGCCAAGACCCCTGAGACCAGGGCAAAACCGCCAACCGCAGCGGTCTCAAAGTGAGGTAGCCGTTTCGTCATAAGTGAGTAGGTGGCCCAGATGATTGCTGCAATCAGCGCGTATAGGTAACCAATTTCAAGATCGGTGGTGAGGTTGCCCGCAGAGCTAATAGCTAACGCCGCTCCGGCAAAACCAACCAGCGCGGCAATCACGTGTTTGAGCCTCAGCGAGGTGCCGGGGATAAACACCGGAGCCAGCACCACTATCAATAGCGGCCAGCTGTAGTTCACCAGGTTCGCCTGAACACTGGGAGCGTTTTGAAGGGCTGCAAAGAGTGCGGCGTGGAATCCAAACAGGCCATAGATCCCAACCGCAAAGGTCTTTGCTGGAACCAAAAGCCTTGAGACATTTCCCTTGATCATCACTAGGGAAATAAGGGAGCCTGCCAAAAGACCAACACCGGTTATGAAAAAGGGCGGCAGGTTTGCAAGTAGCTCGCCAAGGCTTGCCAAGGTCGCCCACAGCAAAATTGCACCCAGGGCAGCCAAGTCACTTCTCACCCCCTAAATCTACCGTTGGCCGCCAAAACAAAGCGTTGTCTCAAACAGCTTGAGTATTTGGATAAAACAAACAAAAAAAGACAAATCTGTTACAAAAAAGAAACGAGAATTTTTTATAAGACTCAATCCCACCTTTAGAGTTGACTAAGTCCATTGCGGGACGCCCGTTTCCGCGTGAGACTCCAACTACAAGGAGAAACATGAAGAAATTCCGCGGAATCTCTCTGGTTGCCGGTGTAGCTGCTCTTGGTCTAACCCTTTCGGGTTGCGCCGCTCCAGAGGAGCTAACCCCGACCGAAACCACCGAGGCTGCTGCCGAAGAGACCACGGCACCGCTAATCACGGTTGCCTGGAACGACATCGCAAGCGACTTCAACACCTCAAGCGCTGCTGGAAACAACGTATCCAACTCGATTCCTGCCTACCTTTCTGGTTCGGGATTCAACTACTACGACAACTCTCCAGCCCTTGTGAAGAACACAGAATTTGGTACCTACGAGCTAGTCTCCGAGGACCCAATGACCGTCACCTACACCATCAACGACGCAGTCGTCTGGTCTGACGGCACCCCAATTGACGGCGCAGACATGCTGCTGTCTTGGGCCGCAATGTTCGGTTACGGCAAGGACGCTGAGGGCAACTACCTGTTCCAGCACGCTGCTCCTCGCGAGGACCTAGCCTCCAAGCTGCCAACCGTTGACGGCAAGACTTTGAGCTTCGAGTACGACATCCCTTACGTTGACTGGGAGCTCCAGTTCGGTATCGGTGTCTCGGCTCACGGTACCGTCATGATGGCCTACCCAGAGATCACCGACCCAGCAGAGGCAAAGGCCAAGCTGATCGAGGCGATCCAGGGCAACGACCTAGAGTGGCTGAAGGCTGTAGCTGATGTCTGGAACACCGGTTACCAGCACACTGACACCCCTGAGAACCCACTGGTTACCCTCTCCTCCGGACCATACATGGTCGAGGAGCTAGTAGCTGACCAGTACATCACCATGGTTCAGAACCCGCTTTACACCTGGGGTCCAAAGCCTAAGTACGAGCGCATCACCATCCGCGAGATCGCAGACTCAACCGCCGCTATCCAGGCTGTTGAGAACGGTGAGGTTCAGATTGCTTCCGGTCAGCCAACCGCTGACGTGCTAGCACTGGTCCAGGCTCTTACCAACGCTTCCTACGAGACCGGTGACGAGGCTGCCTACGAGCACATCGACCTAACCACCAACAACGGCGGTCCTTTCGACCCAGCCTCATACGGTGGCGACGCTGAGAAGGCACGCAAGGTTCGCCAGGCATTCCTACTCTCGATCCCTCGTGAGCAGATTCTTGAGAACCTGATCAAGCCACTGAACGCAAACGCATCGCTGCGTAACTCGATCCTGCTGATCCCTGGATCACCAAACTACGAGGCAATGGTTGCTGAGTCAGGTGTAGCCGATTACCTCGGAACTGACGCTGAGAACCTTGAGAAGGCAAAGGCCCTGCTTGCAGAGGCTGGCGTCTCCGGCACCATCGACGTTGAGTTCTGGTACCCAGAGGGCAACGTTCGTCGTGGCCAGCAGTTCGAGCTAATCGCAGCTAACGCAGCGCTAGCCGGCTTCAACCTGATCGACGAGTCAGAGCCAGACTGGATGTTCACCGACCCATCGGTTAACCCAACTAACCCTCACGACGCAGTTATCTTCGCGTGGGCAGCAACCTCACTAGCAGTTACCGGTAACGACCAGCAGTACGGAACCGGAAAGCCATCTAACTTCTCCGGCTACTCAAACGCCAAGGTTGATGCACTGCTAGAGGAGCTAAACAGCACCCTTGACCCTGCTCGCCAGTTCGAGATTCAGCTGGCAGTTGAGCAGGAGATGTGGAAAGACGCATACTCCATCACCATCTTCCAGTTCCCAGGTCTTGCCTGGTGGGAGACTGCGGTTGATGGCGTGAGCCTAAACCCACTAGTTCCTTACTACTTCTGGAACTTCTGGGACTGGACCCCAACTGCGGGCTAATCCAGCGTAAACACTGTGCGGGGGTCATCGCCTTAGGGCGGTGACCCCCAATCACAGCAAAAGAATAGGCACACATGTTTAGCTTCATCCTTCGGCGCCTGGCGGCCACTCTGGCCGTGCTTTTTGTGGCGTCATTTGTGGTTTATCAACTAACCGCAATCTCAGGCGATCCGCTCCAAGAGCTGCGCACCTCCACCGACCAGGAGGCACTCGCCAAAATCAAGTACCTCACCGAGGTGCTCCAGCTGGAGACCCCTCCGGTCATTCGCTACTTCTACTGGCTCGCTGGAGCCGCCGGTTGCCTGGTTGGTCAGTGCAACCTGGGAATCTCTATCGCCAAGGGCGAGCAGCAGGTCATCGACCTGCTGGGAACCGCCATGGGTTCAACCCTCCAGCTGATCACCCTGGCAACAATTCTTTCCATTCTGGTTGGTGTCACCATCGGAATGACGACTGCCCTGAGGCAGTACTCGGGCTATGACTACTCGGTCACCTTCTTTGCTTTTGTTTTTTACTCGCTGCCAATCTTCTGGGTTGCCGTTTTGCTCAAGGAGTTTGGCGCTATCAGGTTCAACCGCTTCCTGGGTGATCCGGTACTTTCACCCACCACGCTGATAGTCATTGCCCTCGTATTGGGGGCCATAGTAACCGGCATCGTTGGCGGTGGTCTTGCCACCAGGATCAGAACCTTCTTGCTATCGGCTGCGTTTACCGGAGGGTTACTAACCTTTCTAAACATCACCCAGTGGTTGAAGTATCCCTCCATTGGCCTGGTCGGAGTATTCCTACTAACCGCCATGGTTGCCGGAGTGGTGCTTTTACTCTCCACCGGTTTTGGCCAGCGCCGGGCGGTATTGATTGTCGGTTCAATGGCTTTGATCGCTGCTGCGATGTGGATGCCATTCCAGTACCTTTTCTTCTATGTCCAGGGTTTCTCTGGAATCCTGCTGGCAATTCTGATAATGGCGGCCATTGGTGTCGGTCTCGGCCTAGTTTTCGGTGGGGATTCCAAGCGCGAGATCGCCAGGGCTGCCGGTATTACCGGAGCCTTGGGTGGCTTGGTGCTGGTAATTGATGAGGCGCTGCAGTACTGGAGCACCTACCTGTCTTTGATTCCACAAAAGAGTGGCTTCATCTCCACCATTGGAGCTATCACCCCAACCATCAAACGTGAAGACAACATGTGGCTGACCCTGCTGGATGGCTACGCTCACCTGATCCTGCCAACCGCTGCGCTCATGATCGTTTCGGTTGCCGGCTACACGCGCTATGCGCGTGCGAGCCTGCTTGAGGTTTTGAACCAGGACTACATCCGCACCGCAAGAGCCAAGGGTCTCACGGAGCGTGTGGTTATTGTTCGTCACGCCTTCAGAAACGCGATGATCCCAATTGCCACCATCATCGCCTTTGACATCTCAGGGCTAATTGGCGGTGCAATTATTACCGAGCGAGTCTTTGCATGGGAGGGCATGGGAGCGCTGTTCAACGCCGGACTTCACGCGGTTGATGTCAATCTGGTGATGGGCTTTTTCCTGGTCACCGGTTTGTTTGCCGTGGTTGGAAACCTGATTGCCGACCTGCTCTACTCCGCCCTAGACCCAAGAATCCGGGTGAGCTAATTGGCTAAGAAGAAACACTCACAAGAAACCATGCTGAACAAAGAAATCACCATCGAGCAGCGCGAGACCGAAGGCCTCTCGCTTGGCACGATTGTTCGCCGCAGGTTCCTCGCTCACAAGGCAGCAGTAGCTTCACTAATCGTTTTGGGTTTGATTACCCTCTTGGCCTTCACCTCGGTTGGCATTGTGATTGGCGGCTCGGGCAAGCTGGTGGTTGACCCTGCCACCAACCAGCTCATTGTTGATGGCCTTCGAATTCCAGGTTGGTGGCAGTTCAACTGGTACCAGAACTACCCCATTGTGAATGCCGGTGGAACGCCAACCCTCACGGTTTGGCCCTTTGACCCAGGTCTTCACCCATTTGGGCAGGACACCCTGGGTAAAGACATCTTCGCCAGGGTTATGCGAGGCATTCAGCAGTCGTTGACGGTAATCCTGCTGGTTGGAGTTATTGCCACGGTCTTGGGTGTTGTAGTTGGTTCCATCGCAGGGTTCCTGCGTGGACGCATTGACAGCCTGCTGATGAGATTCACCGACGTAATCATCATCATCCCAACCCTGGTGTTGGGTGCTGTTCTTGGCCGCACTTTTGGTGGCAATGCCATCTCCCTTGGACTGCTCTTGGGCTTCATTGCCTGGACCGGTCTTGCTCGTTTGGTTAGAGCCGAGTTCCTCTCGCTTCGCGAGCGAGAGTTTGTAGATGCTGCTCGGGTTGCAGGTGCCACAAACTTCCGAATCATTTTCCGCCACATCCTGCCAAACTCAATTGGTGTGATCGTGGTAAACGCGACGCTTTTGATGTCGGCTGCCATTTTGATCGAGACCTCTCTGAGCTACTTGGGCTTTGGAATCACAGCTCCAGACATCTCACTGGGTCAGATCATCAGCGAATACAACGAGGCTTTTAAGACCAGACCCTGGCTGTTCTGGTATCCGGGTCTTTTCATCGTTGTAATTGCGCTGGCCATCAACTTTATTGGTGATGGCCTGCGAGATGCCTTTGATCCTCGTCAGCGCCGCTTGCCAAGGCAAGAGGGCGCCATCAAGGACCTCAAGGCCATCATTGCCTCCCGCTACGCCAAGAAGCAGGGGAAGTAATTGCTAGAGAACAAAGGCGCTAGCCACCACGAGCGCTGTAAGGCCAATCAGTTTGCGGAAATGCCAGGTGCTAGAGACGCTAGCGGCTCCAGGGTTTTCTCGGCGCTGCTCCCAGATTCTTCGGATGTGCGCTGCTGCAGCGCCAGAGTCGCTGGTGACCAGATCACCCGGTCTAACGGTTCCAGCAAGGTAGGTGGATTCCGGAAGGTGTTGACCTTGGTCCCTGGAGGCAAAGATGGCGCTGTGGCGACCCGGAGCAGGAGCACCCCAAGCGGTGTACTTTTTGCCAAGGGCTTGAATGCTGAGGGCGTATTTGGTGTCCACCACCTCAATGGCACCCCAGGAGATGTAGTGGGTTCGAACCACATTCACAATCCTCACGCCACCCTCATCAACCTCAACCCTTGGGTAGAAGTAGAGAATTGCAACCACAAAGACCACCAGGGCAACCGGTGGAACACTCACCGCAAAGCTCCAGAAGCCCTCAGCAGCCCAAATGCCGGCCAAAACGGCCAGCAACACCAGCGCGGTGACAACCGCGCTTACTTGGGCGAATTTAGATCTGAATACCTGCACCCGACCACCCTACAGCTTGGAGTTTTTGCCTAATGGAAACCCAAAACCCAATTATTCAGGCCCAGGAACTCAATGTTGACTTCTGGGTGGATGGCCAGTGGGTCATGGCGGCAAGCGGAGTTAACTTTGAGGTCAGGCCCGGTCAGGTTCTAGCCATTGTTGGAGAGTCTGGTTCCGGTAAGTCAACCTCAGCCATGAGCCTTCTGGGCTTACTGCCGGTAAACGGTCGCTCAAGTGGCTCAGTAAAGCTCAAGGGCGAGGAGCTCATTGGAGCCACTAAGAAGCGTCTACGTGAGATCCGAGGCAATGACATTGCGGTGATCTTCCAGGAGCCAATGACTGCTCTCAACCCCGTCTACACCATTGGTTTCCAGATCGTTGAGGCACTCCAGGTTCACTTCAACACCATGACCAAGGCGCAGGCTAAAAAGCGCGCCTTGGAGCTACTCAAGATGGTTGAGCTTCCAGACCCAGAAAAAGCCTTCAACTCCTACCCTCACCAGCTCTCAGGCGGTCAGCGTCAAAGGGCCATGATCGCTCAGTCAATCTCCTGCGATCCAATGCTCCTAATTGCCGACGAGCCCACCACAGCCCTTGACGTCACGGTCCAGGCTGAAATCCTTGAGCTGATGCGCAACCTCAACCAGAGATTGCAATCCGCAATCATCCTGATCACCCATGACATGGGTGTGGTCGCTGAACTCAGCGACCACATGATTGTCATGAAGGACGGTGTGGTTGTTGAAACCGGCACCACCTACGACACCTTCAAAAATCCAAAGCATCAATACACCAGAGACCTACTCGCTGCAGTTCCTCACCTAGGCAAGGTTCAAGTCTCAGAACCTAAGCCAAGGCCACAGGGCATCAAGCCAACCCTGATCTTGGAAAACGTAAACATCGAGTATCCAAAGCGCGGGAAGGTCCCAGCATTCCTAGCCGTCAAAGACGCAAGCCTAGAGATTTACCCCGGTGAGGTCTTGGGTCTGGTGGGGGAGTCTGGCTCAGGCAAAACCACAATTGGCCGAGCAGTTGTTGGTTTGGTTCCAATCAAATCTGGAGCACTTGAGATCTCTGGCATGTCCATGGTTGGTGTTTCAAAGGAAGACCTCATGGCCGCTAGGCGCAACATTGGAATTGTCTTCCAGGATCCAGGAAGCTCTCTCAACCCACGTTGGCCCATCGGTCAGTCGATTGCAGAACCACTCCTGCTGGCAGGCTGGGCACAAGACCAGAGAACTAATCGAGTTTCAGAACTTCTAGACCTAGTAGAACTCCCAAAAACCTATAGAAACCGTTATCCCCATGAGCTCTCTGGTGGCCAGCGTCAGCGCGTTGGCATTGCAAGGGCACTGGCCCTCAGCCCAAAGCTACTCGTTGCTGACGAACCAACCAGTGCACTGGATGTTTCTGTCCAGGCAAGAGTGCTGGAGCTTTTGCAGCAGATCCAAAAAGAGCAGCAGTTTGCCACCCTATTTGTTTCTCACGACCTTGCGGTAATTGACCTGCTGAGCGACCGAATTGCCGTCATGCAGCACGGAGTTATTGTTGAGCAGGGCTCAAAGGAGCAAATTCTAAGAAACCCTCAAGAGGATTACACCAAGAAGTTGATTGCGGCGGTGCCGGTGCCTGACCCAGAGGTAAGGCGGGCCGCTGAAAAAACCTTAGACTAGGCAAATCTTGCCTGAGTCTAACTATCGGTTCTAGATTTCAATCACATTGACTAGTGCTCAACGCGACTGTCTAAAGTAATAAGCGCTGGTAAGAAAGTCTTCACGGGGACGTTTTTTAATCTCGAAAGGCAATCCTCATTGTGAAACTAGAAAAACATTTGATCAGGGTTTACCGAGATTGGCAAAGGTTAGCAAAGTTGGTCGAGTACCTCTTTCGTGACCGGATCACCGGCGTAAAAGGCTACTGGAGCATTTTTTCCGATAATTTTTTTCAGAAATTTTGGAGCAACTCCATATCCCGGCCTAATTGACCTGACATGATCGCGGGATAACATTTCTCCCCTTTTAACATCTTTTACGAAGTACAGGGAGCGACGAAAACGGATATTATCTCTTTCGCTTGGTTGAATGGCAAAGTTATCGAATCCTAGTGATTCCCATACACGATCGGCAGACTCTCGGAGTGATTTAAGGCCACTTGGGTCCATTGAGAACGAGTCATCAGGACCTCCGGAAGTTGTATCCCAGGTGAAGTGCTTTTCGATAATCGTCGCACCTAGCGAAATAGCTGCTAAAGCCACATCATTACCTACCGTATGGTCAGATAAGCCAATTTGGGAGTCAAAAATCGAACGCAACTTCTCGATCGTATTAAGTTTGTACTCCGAAGCAGGCGCGGGATATGAGGACAAACAATGAAGCAGCGCAACATCCTCAGCCCCTGACTCCATCGCTACATCGTACGCTTCGGTTATTTCCTCAAGGCTAGCCAGGCCAGTCGAGATAATCAGAGGCTTCCCAGTTGATGCAGCGATACGAATTAGTTCCAAGTCGACAATTTCAAACGATGCGATTTTGTATGCAGGAGCATTTAGCCTCTCAAGCAATTCAACGGCACTCGCGTCGAAGGGACTACTGAAAATGGTTATGCCAATTTCAGAAGCGGCGTCAAAAAGTTCCTGGTGCCATTCCCAGGGGGTGTGGGCTTGCTGGTACAAGTCGTAAAGTGTGCGTCCGTCCCAAATCCCTCCATTAATTTGGAAGTCCGATTTTGCAGATTGAATAGTGAGGGTATCAGCCGTGTATGTCTGGAGTTTGACAGCGCTCGCTCCGTTGCGCTTTGCAGCGGCAATAAGATCTAAGGCTCGCGATAAAGATCCATTGTGATTTGCGGAAATCTCAGCAATCAAATAAGGGGGCTTATTTACTCCAATTTCCCTGCCATCAATTCTCATATCTTTATTCCATCCCTTCAATCGTAACTTTAAATTTTCTCCCGTAGAGATAAAAATAGTTTGGATATCTCTGACTGTCGGCTGCTCTAATTTTTCCCCACTGTTCGGAAATAGAAACCCCAGGGTCTAACTCGCTGTTTCTCGGAGTTCTGCGATTGTAATAAGTAGGACTACCAATTTGAGGCGCACTTGAAGAAATTGGCAAGGAGCCAGTTAGTAGCCGCTCTAACAGTTTCACCTGATTCTCGATAAGCGCAACTCTGAAATCGCAGTAGATTCCACTCAGAGGCACTTGAAATCGCTGGGTGTCAATAATGTCTCCAGAGTCAATTTCGTCCGCCATTTTCAGTAGCGTCAGTGTGAAATCGGTCTCCATATTTTCAAGCATCCAATTTGCTGGGCTCCAGCCTCGCCCAACCGGTAAAGGACTGGCGTGAATTACTGCCGCTAGTCGAAATTTTGAAGTCACCCTAGAAGGGACTTTTTTCGGAAAAGAAAGCGCAATTAGAACATCTCCGCCGGTCAAAGAGTCAAACTCCTGGGCTATTTCAAGACTCAGTGCGGGGAAGAGTTGAGATATTCGAGCAACTATCTCCAAATAATCCGGGTTGTCTAATCCCACAAGAAAAGTAACTCGTGCAGGAGTCAAACTATTAGAGTCTCTCAATTTGATTCATCACCCTCCCGGCGCCTAGTCCATCAACAGCTGTTTTACCAGCCTGTGACATTTGAGCCCTTATTTCTGGATCGCCTAACTGTTCCAGTGCACCTGCTAGCAGATCTGACTCAGTCGTCCACCTTGTATCAAGCGTGATTGCCGCCCCTGCCTGCTGCAGTATTTTTGCAATCCCACGTTGATTGTCAGATAGTACGACAGTAACGGAGGGGATTCCAACATAAGCTCTTTCATAAGCACTTAGACCCCCACCCCCAATGGCGAAATCAGCACTTAACATGACCCTTTTCATAGGCACCGTGGCTCGCTTACCCCCCCCCTCGCTGCGGCAAACTCGCTTAAGATTGGAGTCGGGTATACCCTCTACAACTGTCCACCCAAAATTATTTAATGACTCAAGTTGACTGAAAATTATGTTGAGGAGTTTTCTTTTGTTTGACAAACCAAAATTTACATAACCCAGTAAGTCATGGGGGTTGTCAGAAATCAATCTGCGGGCTTTTTTTATTGTTTTTAAGTCGGAGCGGATCATCGCCGCTTGCGGACCAACGATGGAGAAGCTGCAACGCTCACTTGGGATGTTTGCTATTTCGAAGTTTTCGGAGTTGCTCAAGCCAGAATTCACAATGACGTCTGCTAAGTTTTCGAAACCACCCCCATCTTCAAAATGAACTTGAGGTAAGCCCAGTTCGTCTCGCATTTGGGTAAATGGTTCGAGAAGTTCATAGTTGTCAATGACTAAAATCCCATTTCTAATCTTTTGTGAAATACTCTGGATCGCTATTAGGTGCTCCGCAAGCGACCGATGATCTGAGACTGCGAAATACTCAATTCCTCGCCCCCTTAGGAGTGTCATTTCATGTGCTCTCATGTGTCCGATGAGGGAAACTTCCCATCCTCGCCTAAGCGCTTCATCTGCAAGAACCAATTGCCGAGACAGGTGCCCACCACCAATTTGGGAATTAGATGACGCGATAATAATCAAATCCCGACCAGTCATTTTGTCTTGTCTAGGTTCCGGATTTAGTGGACTCAATGACTTGTGCAATTAACTTCGAGACATGCTTGACTTTCCAAAATGACAACGATTGATGACAAGGAAGCGAAATGGCCGTATGGGCATAATCCTCGGCATTCTTCAATTCATTGCGGTTAGGGTCGAAGTGGTAAGGCTGAAGGTGGATAGGGAAATAGTGAAGATTCGTTCCGAAGCCCGCTGCTGCTAAGGCTGATTGCAAGGTTTGTCGCACGTGTCTTGGAACCTTTATGATGGCCAGATGAGCAGCACTCTCGTTCGATGCTCCCATTTTTTGAAATGACACTTCTTGGACCTCCGAAAGCAAGCTTTTGTAAAGTCGGAGGATGTCTAACCGTCTTCGATTGACTCGGTCGAGTTTTTTGAGCTGCGAACTCCCTAACGCGCACTGGAAGTCGGTAATTCGATAGTTGAAACCCAATCCCTGCTGTTCATAGTGCCAAGGAGTCCTTGAGCGCTCTTCAACAACAAAGGCTGCCTCATCTCTTGTTATTCCATGGCTTCGAAGGCTCCGCATAGTTTCGGCGAGCTGACCATCATTTGTCAGGGCCATGCCACCTTCGCCCGTTGTCAGATTCTTGATGGCATGAAAGCTAAAAACGGTGATGTCGCTAAATCTCCCGTTACCAATGGCACTCCCCATGTACTTGCTCCCAAGCGCATGGGACGCATCTTCTATTATCTTGAAACCGAATTCCTTCGATAGAAGGTGAATCTCGCCCAACGCGGCTGGTTCACCCGCCAGGTGAACCACAACAACGAGCTTGGGCAATCGGCCCAATGTTTTCGCATGTTCGAGTTTTTCACGCAGACTGCGAGGACATATGTTCCAAGTTTCAGGATCAATGTCGACAAAGTCCACGGTCGCACCAACATACCTGCCGCAATTTGCGCTGGCGACGAAAGATATTGACGTCGTCCACATCTCGTCGCCAGCTTTGAGACCAAGTGCCAAACAGGCGAGGTGAAGCGCTGAGGTCGCACTGTTCACCGCGATGGCATGTGCCGCCCCAACTAAGTCGCAGACCTGACTTTCAAATTTTTCAACTGCAGGGCCTTGTGTCAGGTAAGGCTTTCCCAGGGCCCTAAATACTCGACACCTGTCAATGAATGAAATGTGTTGGCGACTGTAGGGAATCAATATTTTCCTATAGATGCCTTGTTGGCCTCAAGCCACTGCTGCAGTTGATCGATAGTCATCCAAGAGGGATTGTTATCGCTGGAATAGTTAAAGCCGATCTCGACCTTTTTCCAAGATTCATTCACGTCCACTTCATGACCCAAGTCGATGCTTGGGAAAATTCGATAGTGGTCACCACAGTCCACGGTGGTGACTGAATCTTCGGCACTGATCATTTGTTCGTGGAGTTTTTCTCCCGGTCTCATGCCGACAACTTTTCTTTTGAGATCCGGTCTTACAGCTTCAGCAATCTCAAGGATGTTCATGCTGGGGATTTTCTGAACGAAGATCTCCCCTCCCTGGGCCTCTTGCAACGCCTTCCATACAAGTTTCACTCCTTGGTCCAGACTAATCATGAAACGCGTCATTCGTTCGTCAGTGATGGGGAGGACGGATCCGTCAGGGAGCGAGAGGAAGAAAGGTATCACTGACCCTCGTGAACCCATTACGTTGCCATACCTGACCACCGAGAAGCGAGTATTTTTCTTGCCAGCGTAGCTATTTGCGGCGATAAACAATTTGTCTGATGTCATCTTTGTTGCCCCATAAAGGTTGACAGGACTGCTCGCCTTGTCCGTGCTGAGTGCAACCACTCTCTCAACACCTCTGTCCAGAGCAGCATCAATTACGTTCATTGCCCCTAGAACATTAGTCTTGACTGCTTCAAATGGATTGTATTCTGCGGTGGGGACGATTTTTGTCGCGGCAGCATGCACGACCACATCGACTCCTTCAAAAGCGCGATAAAGTCTTTCTTTGTCTCTGACATCTCCGATGAAAAACCTCAGTCGATTTTCATCTTTATAGTGTTGCGCCATAGACCACTGTTTCATCTCATCGCGCGAGAGAACAATAATCTTTTCTGGGTTTTGGTTTCGAAGAGTGAGTGGAACAAACTTACTTCCAAAACTTCCAGTTCCCCCGGTAAGTAGAACAGTCTTTCCATCCAGATTCCAGCTACTCTTCACTTACTTCCCAACGTGATTTCTGCATTTGAATTCAGCCATTTCCCAATCCTCAGGGACGTCGAGGTCAAATGATAACCAATCTGGCAGCACGAAACCTCTCGGTGAGGAGAGGAGGGGTGATGTTGTTTCTAACCAACCGGCCCTCCGACCTCCATATAGTTTACCGGCGTCGAAATACATCGCTTCCAAATCCTGAGTTCGTCTGAGGGCATTCTCTATTTCTCGAAAATTCAACCTTCCACTACTGCTCATCCTGAGTGCACGCTGCACGGGAAGCCCAGCTTTCATAACGCTTACCGAAAATCCAAAATCCTCGCTCTCGGTGAATTTCACGAATTCTCGGACCACGACGGAGTTGATCGGCGAGGTCGGGTAGATTTTATAAATCCAAGGGTTACTTGCGCTTGAGAAAGTTTTTGCAATTACGTGCTGCATCACCTCCGTAGTGTTGGTAAAGTCATCGGCCAAATTTGGGTCGCGGGTTAGGACTGTTGCCCCAAGGTCCCGAGATAGGTTTGCTATTGTTTTGTCATCCGTGCTGACAAAAATGTCGGTAAAAAGCCCGGAAATTTTAAGGGCCTCAATCGGCCAAGTGATCATCGGTTTACCCAAAAAATCTTTGTGATTCTTTTTGGGAATTCTTTTGCTTCCACCTCTTGCCGGGATGACTGCGTATCTTTGATCCAAGTTCCCACCCCACTCAAGTCTGAAAATAAGAATACACTGACAGACAGTTTGCATTTTTGAAAAGACCTGAGAGAAGCAGATCGCATGAGTAGCGTTCAAGAGATTTTGTTTTTGAACAGTGCCGCGGGGATTTGGGCCCACAGCGCTTCCGACTCTCTTCTTTTGAATCGACTTTCTCATTCAGGTGCGAAAATCAGCACCGTCTCTTGCGACGGGGTATTCGAGGGCTTGTGCGCCGTCAGGATGAGCCGAAATAGAACTCTGCGAGAGGTTCAGCATGCAAGTGGGTTGGATTGCAAGGATTGTAAATTTACGTCAAAACTTACATCACTCGCGGCAAGGGTACCGGCCCATTCTAAACATTGGCTAGGGGATTTTATCACTGCTTTGTCCCGACACGAGGCAAAATCCTTCCTCTCGAAGTGGCAATCTATGGACTCCCCTCCAAGCTTGGAATTCGGTGGAGTTAACGTTCCTCAGGTTGCGGCTTATGAAGTTGCCCTGAAGTACAAAAGTTGGGAAGCGGCTACAACTGGCGAAGGACTAGCTGACTACATGGCCGCCATACATGACACCGCACTCATGGTGCTGGCAGCGCACGAGTTTTTTAGGACACACAGTCGATTTTCCACACTTCTAATTCGGTCACCACATTATTCAACTAATAGGGCCTTTGCTCTTGTGGCAAAAAATCGCGGAATCAGGGTTGTTTTTTTGGATGGGAGCCCCAATATTTCCGAGGACTATACCCACCTGATGATTTGGGACTGGGGGTTGTACTCGAGCAGCAATCCAGCCATCAGTTACTTTGATCCTTCCGTCCAGGAAGAGATTGGAACATCCGAATGTGCAAGAATTGATTCACACCTTCAGGCTCTGCAAGCGGGCAAATCCCATAAGGTCTATTCTGAGCCGAAAGCCACAGTGAATTCAACGGCCGGTAGTTTAGCGATAGACGTAAATAAGCCTTCGGCACTTTTGGCGCTGAGTAGCACTGATGAAATCACGACATCTCTAAAGACAAACAGTCACCCGAGAGTGAAGTATCCCGGCACTGTTTTTCAAGATCAATTTGAGTGGGTGCAGGAAACGGTGGCCTGGTTTAGAGACAGGCCAAACTATCAAATGGTGATTCGCGTGCACCCTCGTGAATTTCCAAACAAGCGCGAAGCACTAACTTCACCAGCTGGCATCCGCTGGGAACAGGAGCTCGCCAAACTCCCCCCAAATGTTTTGCTGAACCACCCAAAGGATGGTTTGTCGATCTACGACATCTTCGAGGAAGTTAATGTTGTTGTAACTGGCTGGTCTTCGGCCGGTCTCGAAGCGGCGATCCAGGGGATTCCCTTGATTACTTACGACAGCGATTTGCCTGGCTATCCAAGCGCTATCGGGTTATCGGGTAAATCAAAGTCGGAGTACTTCGAAAACCTGGAGAAGGCCTTGGAAGGTCAAGTGAGTAAACCATTCAAGAAAAATGCCATGCAATGGATGAACCTGTGGATGAACATGGGAACTTCGAGAGTCGGTGGCAGATTCTTGGCGGCCAAGCGAAATTTATTACCTCGCTGGATAACGCTTTCTCTGGAAGGACTGGACCGCTATCTGTATTTCATTTACAGACCGCTAGATCTACTTCGGGGAATCCTGATTGAGCCAACAGACCGCAGGTATGAGAAAGTCATCTTGGAAGGCAAGAAGGACTTGTATCAGTGACTGTGCAGAAGATCGACTCTAAATCTGAAAATGGCGGGACTCAGCCATTGAGGGTTGTTTCCATTACAGACTCTGGCTATGCATCAAGATGTGCTGTGATGCTTGAATCCTCAGGGGTGGGAGACTTAACCACTGTTTTGTCCTTAGATGAAGGGGTCCACAGACTTCTCCAAGCATTTCCCAAATTGCAAGTGACAGATTGGAATGAGTTCCTTAGGGCCAACCCGGCGGTCGCTCGAAGCATCAAGGGAAGGTCCAGAGCAGAGTCGATATTTAGCGTCGGACCAAGTTTCCTTCTCTCCCAGGTGGACCAAGTCGATCCTGAGGGGTGGCTCGTTTATGCAGATGCGGACCTATTTTTCTTTAGCAGCATGGTGGAATACCTAAACTCTCACCCCAGATCAAATGTTGTCATCAGCCCGCATCGGCACCATGCGTGGAATGTGGGCAGACTTGCAAAGTATGGTAAGTACAATGTCGGACTTGTCGCTTTTAGAAATAACTCCGAAGGAATAAAAGCACTGAAATTCTGGGCGAAAAGTTGCCTTGAATGGTGCAAAGACAAGCCTGAGAATGGAAAGTACGCAGACCAAAAGTACCTTGAGAGCTTTGCGAAAATCTCTCAAGGGGTTTTTGAAGACTATTCAAGAGGTGTCAACTTGGCGCCATGGAATTCTTGGTTTACCAGAGTTTCTCGCAATGTGAAAGGCGAGCTTTATGCAGGAGATAAGCCGCTTGTCTACTTTCACGCCCAGGGATTAAGGCGCACTAGACGCAGCTGGGTATTGGGGCATTTGAATTACTTCGCTTTAGCAAATTATTCAATTAGGAGATTCATTTACACTCCTTATGTGCGTCAACTTGAGGGCTGGAATTCCCGTTTCGGACTTGGAGGCAATGCTTCGTCGAGGTCGCCATTAGGTGCAGCACGCCAGATTTTGGCCACCCTAAACTTATATTTGAGTCTTTTATTGCGTCAGACGATCGCTTCAGAGAATATGCCCAAAGAGAGTCGGATATGATCCCACTAAACGATCTCAAGCGATCAATCGCAAGCCATGAAGGTCTGATTATTGGCGAACTTCTGTCCGGTGTGGCAACATCCGGCTCCTACATTCTTGGAGAGCAAGTCGCTTCATTCGAAAAAGAATTTGCTGATTTTCTTGGAGTTGGTTACGTATCTGCGGTTGCCTCTGGAACGGACGCCTTGGTGATTGCCCTCAGGTCATTGGGCGTTGTTTCAGAAACAAAAGTCGCTCTCACTCCTAATGCTGGGGGTTATTCGACAACTGCTCTTCTCGAAATTGGTGCCAGGCCTGTATTTGTTGATTGCGACCAAATGGGGCGTATGGACCCAGAGAAATTATCTTTGGCGCTGCTGCAAGATCCGGAAATTGAGTGCGTTATCGCCACACACCTCTATGGTCTGAATTCACACATCGAGGAAGTCACTTCGATTTGCAAACTTCAAGGCGTGAAGCTTCTGGAAGACTGCGCACAGGCGGCCGGTGCAAAAATAAACGGAAAAGTGCTCGGGTCTTTTGGGGACGTGGCCACTTTCAGTTTTTATCCCACAAAAAACCTTGGGGCGATCGGCGATGCAGGTGCTGTCGCAACCGGCTCACGAGAATTAGCGTCCACGCATTCCAAGCTGAGGCAGTACGGGTGGTCCACCAGATACGAAGTTGAATTACCTTATGGTAGAAATTCACGCATGGATGAGATGCAAGCTGCAGTATTGCGGCATCGATTGGGATTTTTAGATGCTCTCAACAAACGCAGGAGAACAATTTGGGGAGTCTATTCCTCTGCGCTGTCCGGATCAGAAATTGGAATTGTTGGTGCTGAGTCCGAGGAATTTGTTGCTCACCTTGCTGTCTTGGTAGTTCCAGAAACATCAAGAGATAGGGCGCGGGTATTTTTGGAAAACAGTGGAGTAAGCACTTCCATTCACTACCCGGTCGTGGACTATAAACAGCTTGGGTGGGCCGGGGTTCTAGCCGGTAAATGTCCAGTGGCCGAATCCCTCGCGAGCAGAATCATTACGATTCCGCTCTTCCCCGAGCTTGCTGACGAAGAGGTTGAACACGTGGCGCGCTGCCTCACCGAGTTAAGGTTTGAGGTATCGACCATTGTTTGAACTGGTTGCTCCAAAAGTTAGCAAGGACATCCGTGGAGATTTGCATGCCATCGAGTTCCCAGCAGTCCTACCATTTGACCCTAAGCGCATTTTTTGGGTAAGAGAAGTTCCGCAAGGAGAGACACGTGGCTTTCACGCCCACAAGACCGGACAGCAAGTTTTATTTTGCCTGAGTGGGTCAATCGAACTGGTCCTCAGGGATTCCACAGGTACTCAAACCATCCTTTTGAGTGATCAAGGCCCAGGGGTGTGGATGAAAGAAATGACCTGGGGTGAACAGAAGTTCCTTACCGCAGGTGCAATCCTGTTAGTCGTTGCTTCAAACACTTACGATGAAAGTGACTACATTAGGGATCTTGAGGAGTTTAGGGAACTATCCAATTAAGGATCTAAGGTACACACCGTAGTCAGACTTGCTGTATTTTTCCGCTAGTTTTATCAACTGTTCTGAGTCAATTAAACCTAACCGAAAAGCGATTTCCTCAGGCGCTGAAATTTTAAAACCCTGACGCTGTTCGACCACTCGAACAAATTCCGATGCCATAGACATCGAATCGAAGGTCCCCGTGTCAAGCCAAGCAGTCCCTCTCGGGAGGACTCGGGCCTCCAGGAGGCCATCATGGAGGTAGGAATTTAATACATCAACTATCTCCAGCTCTCCCCTATCGGACGGTTTGAGCAACTTGGCCCTCTCGGCAGCAGTTCCGTCGAGGAAGTACAGGCCGGTAATCGCTAAGTTACTTTTCGGTGCTGGGGGTTTTTCTGCCAAGGATTTAACTGATCCATCGCTTCGAAGTTCAATTACTCCATAACGCTCCGGATCGGTGACCGACTGGACCAGAATCGTCGCGCCTTCCTTTTTGGAGTAAGTCTCAAGAGTCTCGCCGACACCTGCCCCGTAAAAAATGTTGTCACCTAGGATCAGCGCGGTTGGTTCTCCGTCGGCAAAATCAGCCGAGAGTAAAAGTCCCTCGGCGATGCCTCTGGGCTCATCTTGAATTTTGTATAAGAGCTCGATGCCCAAATCCGAGCCATCACCCAGCAAATCTCTGAATGAACTAACGTCTCTAGGCGAAGTAATTATCATGATCTGACGCGCACCGGCAAGAATCAGTGTGCTGAGAGGGTAGTAAACCATCGGCTTGTTGTAAACGGGAAGCAGCTGTTTTGAGACCGCAATCGTTAGCGGGTGAAGGCGTGTGCCACTGCCTCCTGCAAGAATAATTCCGCGCATCTTGCTAGCCTATCCAAGGAAGGGTGCGACGTTGAGAGTTTTAGTAACTGGTGGTGCTGGATTCATAGGTTCAAACTTTGTCTCCCGCAGCATCTCTCAATTTCCGAATCTGAGCATTATCGTCCTTGACTCACTTACCTATGCCGGCAAACTCGCCAATTTAGAAGCTCACCTGGGTGAAATTGAATTTGTGCATGGAGACATTCGAGACAGTGCGCTTCTCGATCAATTAGTTTCCAGGGTTGATCTGGTTGTACACTTTGCCGCAGAGTCTCATAATGACAACTCGTTAAATGGCCCTCGAGTGTTCTACGAGACCAATGTATTAGGGACGTTGAATCTAGCCTCAGCCTGTGTCAAGTACGGCGTAAGGCTTCACCATGTTTCAACCGACGAGGTTTTTGGCGATTTGCCCCTCGACTCCGAATTGGAATTTGACGTCGAGACCCCTTACAACCCTTCAAGCCCATACTCGGCAAGTAAAGCGGCAAGCGACCAACTTGTCCGTGCCTGGGTTCGATCATTCGGCCTTACTGCAACGATTTCAAACTGTTCCAACAATTACGGCAAACATCAACATTGGGAAAAGCTAATTCCTGCGACCGTTTTGCGCATCTACCGTGGTGAGCGTCCGAAAGTTTATGGTGACGGGAAAAACGTTCGTGATTGGATCCACGTGGACGATCATACGGATGGCATATGGGCAGTAATCAATAAAGGGGAAGTAGGTTCAACCTATCTATTGGGAGCGAGGGACCGGAAGGACAATTTGAGCTTGGTTACAGGGTTGCTTGCCGCAGCGAAGAGAAATCCAAGCGAGATAGAGTTTGTCGAAGATCGAGCCGGACACGATAAAAAGTATGCCATCAATCCAGAATCGGCTTGGCGGCTAGGATGGCGCCCAAATCATTCTGACATTGAGGTTCAACTGCCTGAACTTTATGATTTCTATTCGTCTCGAGCCCGGGCGGAATTTGGCGAGTGAAGATATTTTTATATCCGTTACTGCGGCTTTACAGAAGTTTTGTATTCAGGCTAACCAGAGGTGTGGCTGATAAATACGACGATCAGGGGCTGGCGACGTCTATTGTCGAGGGCGACCTAAGGCTTTGGAAGAGCTGGCATGAAAGTCTCTGCCCTTTCGTCGAGAGGGTATTCGAAGATTTCTCATTGGGTGGAACCGCATCACCACTAACGGTTTTGGATTTTGGCGGCGGTGGTGGCAGGCATGGTTTTGCAGTTACACGCAGTGGACGTGCACAGTGGTTTGTAGTTGAAACACCTGCATTGGCGACTGCTGCCTCCAGAACTCTGAGCGAGACCGGAATTGAGTTTTTCTCCAGCATCCAGCAAGTGAAAAATCAGGCGAACCAAGTTGATTTGGTGCACGTGTCAAGTTCGCTTCAATACACCAGCAACCCCAGCGAAGTTCTAAGGGAGTTAGTTGGATTAAATCCAAAGTTTTTAGTGTTTGAAAAATTGGTACTAACGCAAAAATCATCCCAGATTAAAATGTTTCAATATTCTTTGCTGGGTGACAACATACCGCAGCCATCAAAGGACTTTAAACTTTGGATAAGCGCGGTGCGATACCCACTGATCGCAATCCCTAAGTCCAAGTTCCTTGAGATTCTAGGCAGAGATTACGAGGTGGTGGCTCATACCCTGGAGCCGGTCCAGTCTCACCTACCAATGTTTAAGGGTCTTGGTCAACACACTTTCCTGGTGAAGCGACGGGTCAATGAGCGATGATTAGTCCAAGTTCTTCGCTTGTCGAAAATAAGGTCCCGGTTGCGATTGTCATCTTCAGGCGCCCCGAGCTCACGAAGAGGGTCCTAGCTGCGCTATCCCTTACCAAACCGGAAAGACTCTTTGTTATTGCAGATGGCCCACGACCGGGGAGGCCCGATGACATAGAAGCGGTTTCAGCTGCAAGGGCGCTTTTCGAAGACCTGGACTGGAAGTGTGAAGTTACCAAAATTTATTCGGCTACGAACCTCGGACTAAGAGCCAGAGTTATTTCTGGGTTGGACGAGGTGTTCCGACAGGTGGATTCGGCAATTATCCTGGAAGACGACTGTCTCCCTTCCTCAAGTTTCTTTAAATTTGCATCTGAGCTGATTGACCGCTACAAGGACGAGCCAACCGTAGCCTTGGTAAGCGCCAATAACTTTGCACCTAAGAAAAGTCGAGAAAATACTTACTACTTCTCGACTCACGCAAACATTTGGGGTTGGGCCACCTGGAGGCGGACCTGGCTTGATTTCAGGAAGTCAAAACCAGTTTCGGATTTGACGGAGCGCGAAATTAACCAGATTCTGGATTTAGTCGGGGGTAAGCGCCAAAGGTCTGCTTTTGCAAAGCTTCTGAGGCTCTATAGTTCTTTAGATTCTTGGGCGGTTCAATTCGCAACTTTCATCTATCTAAACAGGTTACTTTCCGCTGTGCCTTCGCAAAACCTGGTCACCAACGTCGGTTTTGGCGCCGCCTCGACCCACACGAAGTTTGAATCTTGGGCGGATGAAATTCCACTTGGTGAGATGAAATTTCCCTTGACCCACCCAGCTAGCCTAGAACCCGACTCTCGAGAGATGCAGCGGGAATCAATACATAAAACTCTTCGCTGGATAACCTTCCCGATAGCACATCCGATTGAAGCTGCCTCAAGAATTTACAGGTACCTACGGGTTAGAGCTTAGCTTTGACTTGCACGCTTTCGAGCCGACGTCTGACGAGCCCTAACGTTTGGATCCAGTTCAACCTTGCGGATACGGATTGCCTCCGGCGTAACCTCAACACACTCATCCTCGCGAGCGAACTCCAAGCACTCCTCGAGAGACAGCTTCTTTGGTGGGGTTAGGCCAACAAAGTTGTCTGCAGAGGCAGCTCGCATGTTGGTGAGCTGCTTCTCCTTGGTGATGTTGACTTCCATGTCATCCGCACGTGAGTTCTCTCCAACAACCATGCCGCCATAGACCTCGGAGGTTGGCTCAACGAAGAACATGCCTCGCTCTTGCAGGGCGATCATGGCAAACGGAGTTGCTACACCGGCGCGGTCAGCAACCATAGAGCCGTTTTGACGGGTTTGGATATCTCCAGCCCAGGGCTCGTAACCAGCTGCTAGAGCGTTGGCAATACCTGCACCCTTGGTGGTGGTTAGGAACTCGGTTCGGAAACCGATGAGACCTCTCGATGGGACGCGGAATTCAATGCGAACCCAACCGGTGCCATTGTTGATCATGTTGGTCATGCGGCCCTTGCGAGCTGCTAGCAGCTGGGTTACTGGACCCAAGAACTCATCTGGGGTGTCAATCGTGAGATCTTCAACAGGTTCGTGAACCTTGCCGTCAACCTTCTTGGTGACTACCTGAGGCTTACCAACGGTTAGCTCGTAACCTTCGCGGCGCATCTGCTCCACCAGGATGGCAAGAGCAAGCTCACCTCGACCCTGGACCTCCCAAGCGTCAGGACGCTCGGTGGGAAGGACTTTGATTGAGACGTTACCAATTAGTTCTCGGTCTAGGCGGTCCTTTACTAGACGTGCGGTGACCTTGGCGCCCTTGACACGACCTGCCATTGGAGAGGTGTTGATTCCGATGGTCATGGAGATTGCTGGGTCATCGACCTTGATTAGGGGAAGCGGGCGAACATCATTGAGGTCGCAGAGAGACTCACCAATGGTGATGTCCTCAATACCTGCTACTGCAACGATGTCTCCGGGCCCAGCCTTTTCGATTGGGTAGCGGTCTAGAGCCTTGGTTCCAAGAAGCTCGGTGATTTTGACTGTCTGGGTGGTGCCATCCTGGCGAACCCAGGCAACCTGCTGACCCTTTTTGATCTCACCGTTGTAGATGCGAAGAAGTGCCAAGCGGCCAAGGAATGGGGAAGCGTCAAGGTTGGTGACGTGAGCCTGCAGCGGGATGTTCTCGTCATAGCTTGGGGCCGGAATGAATTTGATAATGGCTTCAAATAGCGGCTCAAGGTTCTCGGTGTCTGGCAACGAGCCATCAGCTGGCTTGTTGAGCGAGGCGCGACCAGCGCGACCTGAAGCGTAAATCACTGGTAGGTCCAAGATGGCGTCAACATCTAAATCTGGGACAGTGTCGTGAAGATCAGAGGCAAGACCTAGGAGGAGGTCGTGGCTCTCTTCGACAACCTCGTCGATCCGAGCATCTGGGCGGTCGGTCTTGTTGACTAGAAGAATCACTGGAAGCTGGGCCTCGAGTGCCTTGCGCAGCACGAAGCGAGTCTGTGGGAGTGGTCCCTCAGAGGCGTCAACCAATAGAACGACACCGTCGACCATAGAAAGACCGCGCTCAACCTCGCCACCGAAGTCGGCGTGACCCGGGGTGTCAATTACGTTGATGACGATTTCCTGCCCGTTGGCTGCAGGACCCGAGTAGGTGATGGCAGTGTTCTTGGCGAGAATGGTAATACCCTTTTCCCGCTCTAGGTCGCCGGAGTCCATGACGCGCTCGTCCACGGCAGCGTGGGAGGAGAATGCGCCAGTCTGCTTGAGCATGGCATCAACCAGCGTGGTCTTGCCGTGGTCTACGTGAGCAACAATGGCAACGTTTCTTAGGTGGTCGTTCTTTTTCATGGGGGATTTGGGCCTTCCGGGCAACTTTCTAATTCTAGTCGGGCAGGGTTACCGGCTTGGGTAGTCTTTATTACCTAGTTTGAAAGGGGTGAAGGCGCTTGTATTTGAAGAGCATCACCCTGAAAGGCTTTAAGTCCTTCGCGCAGCCAACCACTCTCAACCTCGAACCAGGTATTACCTGCGTGGTTGGCCCAAATGGTTCTGGTAAGTCAAATGTTGTTGATGCCCTCGCCTGGGTCATGGGAGAGCAGGGTCCAAAGACCCTACGCGGCGGCAAGATGGAAGATGTCATCTTTGCGGGAACTGCGACCAAGGGGCCATTAGGTCGAGCAGAGGTTCAGCTAACGATTGATAACTCAGATGGTGCTCTACCAATTGAGTATGCAGAGGTAACAATCTCTCGAGTGCTATTCCGCAATGGAGCAAGTGAATACGCCATAAATGGCGAATCCTGCAGATTGCTGGACGTCCAGGAACTCCTGAGTGATTCCGGCCTTGGCCGAGAAATGCACGTAATAGTTGGCCAGGGTCAGCTAGATACCGTTTTGCGTGCAACGCCGATTGAAAGACGTGCCTTTATTGAAGAGGCTGCAGGAATTCTCAAATACCGCAGGCGTAAGGAAAAGACTGAGCGCAAGTTAGAGGCCATGCAGGTGAATCTCACCAGGCTCAATGACCTAACGGCAGAACTCAGGCGAAACCTAAAGCCCCTTGGCCGCCAGGCCGAGGTGGCCAGGCAGGCCAAGGAGATTGGCGCCATTGCAAGGCTTGCCAAGTCCCGGCTTTTGAAGTTTCAAATTGTGGCGATCCGTGAGCAGCTTGAGAAAGCGGCAAAAAGCGAGAATGAACGTAAAGCTGATTCCTCGGTGGTTCAGGATCAGCTCAACTCCGCCAGGGCTGGAATACAAGAACTTGAATCTCAGCTGGTCTCGACCGAGCTAGACGCCCTCAGGCAAAAACTTTTTGCTTTTGAGTCCCTAGAGTCAAAACTTCGATCACTTCAAAATCTTGCCCAGCAGAAAATCTCCTTTTTGGGGCAACAAGAGTTTTCTTCTCGTGAAATTGAGGTTGCTGACCTGAGTGCTCAGTTGGCCTCTGCCGTTCAGGACCTAGAGTCACTCGAGGGAGAGATCGAGACTTCGGCAAATGATTTGCGCGAGCTAGAAGCATCAAGGCTTGCAGCCGTTGCGGCGCTCGCTGATTTCGAATCTGCTGAGCTCAAGCAACGCGCAGAAGTTGAGAGCAAGGCTCTTGAGCGCAGCAAGCTCGAGAATCAAATCTCGGTGCTTCAGAGCAAGGCCGAGGGGTTCGACTCTCAGGCTGAGGCACTAAAGCTAGTCATCGCTTCGCTCTCCGAGCAGATAGCCAAACTAACTGCCGAGCAGCTGGCGCTAACACCAGAGTCTGAATCACTCTCTGACGAGGGACTTAGGGTCGAATACGAACGTTCTCAAGAGAATCAAAGTAAAGCGCGCGCCACCTTAGATGCCGCCAAAGATGCCCTGCATGCCGCTGAGCGTGAGAGAGATGCCATTGCAGCGAAGCATGCAGCCCTTGGGCTCACGCTTGAGCAAAATGATGGATCCATTGAGGTCCGAAATGCGGGGTTGACCGGAATCAAGGGACTTCTTGCCGAGAGTGTCTCCATTCAGAGCGGTTATGAGGTGGCGATTGCCGTTGCCCTAGGGACCATTGCCGATGCGGTCGTTGCTGGTTCTCGTTCTCAAGCCTTGGCTGCAATCAAGTTCCTCAAAGGTGAAGGGCTTGGCCGGGCTGAGTTTCTAGTTGTTGACGGGCCGGTCATTAGGGCTGAAAAGGTAACTAAATCGGGCCTAACACTTGCCTCATCGGTGGTTTCAGCACCAAAACAGGTACTGGATGTCCTTGAGGGAATTTTTATTGCTGAAGACCTCAGTGCTGCGGAAGCTGCCCTTGAAGGCGGATTCGAGGGCAAGGCAATTATCACTTTGGATGGTGACTGGGTCTCACGATCACTCATTCGAGGTGGAGGCACTAAGCAACCGTCCAAACTTGAGCTGGCGGCAGAGCGCGAAAGTGCTAGTCGGAGACTAAGCGAGCTAGCCGAGGAAATTACTGAGCTGGCTCAGGAGCTAGAAGCCAGCAGGCAAGCTTTGGATGCTTCAGAGCAGGCAAGCCGAGAGTCTCTAAGCAAGCTGCAACAGTACGACGCTGAACTTGCGGCCAAGGCGGAGAGAGTTGGAAGGCTAATCGCTCAGCTCGAGAGCGCCAAGGAAGATAAGACCCGCCAGGAGTCAGAGCTTGATCGCCTTGCAGAAGCGTCTCAGGCCGCTCGCCTCGAAATAGCCGACCTGGAGAGAGCCCTGGAGGCGCTTCCCCAAGTTTCGGTCTTGACTTCAAACCCTGATGCTCGAGCAGGCCTGGTAGAAGCTCTAGAAAAGGCTCGTCAAGCTGAACTTGAGGTGAGAATTCAAGTCGGTGCCGTTTCTGAGCGCCGGAGTGCGGCGAGCAAGAATGTTGCAGTCCTCAAAGGCAGGCTCGCCGAAGCAACAGCCGCCCAAGAAAGAGATCGTCAGGCAACCGAGGCAAAGCTATCTCAGCTGCGAAGAGCCGAAAGTGCTTTGCAGGCGATTCCTGCAGCTTTAGAGGTGGCAACGGAGTCCGCAACTCAGATTCGCAGTGAGGTTCGGGAGCTTGAAGCTCAGAGAATTCAGCGGACCCAGCGGCTCTCGACCCTTCGGTCGCAGGCCGCTGAGCTTGAAGTCAAGCTAGCTGAGCTCAACAAGTCCGTGCACGAGGTTGAGATGCGCAACCACGAGTTGAGGTTGAACCTTGCCAACCTCACCGAACGGGTTGCATCAGAGCTCTATGTCGACGTTGAGGTGATGCTTTCAGAGACTGAGCTTGGTGATGAAAACCGGGAGCAGCTAGAGAAAGACCTTCGCGTTGCTGAACAAAAACTAAGCCAGCTCGGAGCCTTCAACCCACTGGCTCTTGAAGAGTTTGCAGCGCTTGAGGAGCGGCACAAATACCTTGCTGAGCAGCTCGAGGACCTTTCCAAAGCAAGAACAGACCTTATTGGAATCATCAAGGACCTTGATCTGAAGATGCAGGGAATCTTCGCGAGTGCATTCGAGGACACCAGAAGAGAATTCGAGAAGGTGTTCCCAATTCTGTTTCCTGGTGGAGCAGGTTCCATTTCTCTAACTGAACCAGAAGATCTTCTCGCCACTGGCATCGAGGTTTCGGTTCGACCAGTTGGCAAGCGCATTGAGCGGATGTCACTGCTCTCTGGCGGCGAGCGATCGCTTGCCGCAGTGGCACTGCTGATTGCGATATTCAAGGCGAGACCGAGCCCCTTCTATGTGCTGGATGAGGTTGAGGCCGCCCTGGACGATGCAAACCTTGGCAGATTGCTAGAAGTGATTGAATCTTTACGTAAGAGCTCTCAGTTGATTGTGGTTACCCACCAGAAGCGGACCATGGAAATTGCTGATGCTCTGTATGGTGTTTCCATGAGGCAAGACGGCATGAGTGCAGTGGTTGGCCAAAAACTTGAGCGAGCTAACGCCTGATGTTCAAATTTCTCAAAAGGCTAAGAGGCGAAGAGCCTGCTCAATCTCCTTCCAGCAATATCGAGCCAACGACCTCAGTTGTAAATGCAGAGCCCCTGGTAGTCGAGGTCGAGAGCGTTGAGCTTCCTAAACGAACCCTCGGGGAGGGGATTCGGTCCCTTTTTGGTGCCCCGGTGGACCGAGAAGACCTCGAAGATATTTTGATCCGGGCTGACTTTGGCGTTGAGGCTTCGGTTGAGATCAGCGAGGAGCTAAAACGTGAGGCCAATCGGCAGGGAGCCAGTTCTGATGCTGAGCTTCGATTGCTGCTGAAGGACTTGCTAGCAAAGAAACTGACCCGGAGTGACTCGGCGCTTAACCTTGCAAGTGGCTCGCTGCCTTATGTGATTCTCGTAGTTGGAGTCAACGGAGCTGGAAAAACTACAACCATTGGAAAGCTTTCCAAGTGGCTGCGCGATGGTGACTGGAGCGTTGTTCTAGGTGCTGCCGACACATTCCGTGCTGCAGCAGTTGAACAGCTTGGCACGTGGGCAGATAGATCAGGTTCAACCCTTGTGAGGCCAGAGCGAGAAGGTCAAGACCCAGCTTCAGTTGCCTACCAGACAGTAGAAGTTGCACTCAGCCAAAATGCAGACATTGCCATCATTGATACCGCCGGCAGACTCCAGAATAAAAAAGACCTAATGGATGAGCTTGGCAAGATTCGCCGAGCTGTTGAGAAGCAGGCTCAAATTGCAGAGGTGCTGCTTGTAATTGATTCAACCATGGGGCAAAACGCGATGGCCCAAGCCAAGGCGTTTACCGAGGTTGCTGAGGTGACGGGCATTGTGATGACCAAACTTGACGGCACGGCCAAGGGCGGAATTCTTTACTCGCTGCAGAGCGCGTTGGATCTTCCCGTGAAATTGGTTGGGGTTGGCGAGGGAATTAATGACTTTGCCTTTTTCTCCCCGGAGGAATTTGCCAAGGGTCTAGTTGCCTACAAGTCCTAAATGAAAGCCAATTTGCTTTCTTTGAACTCTAAAATCTTCTAGGGGCTCAACTGCCTCGTTTAAGAAAGGCGGGAACCGGTGAAAATTCACGTTGTCATTCCCGCTTACAAAGTTGAAAATCACATTCTTGACCTGATCCCACGTATTGGTCCTGAAGTAGAGAAAATCTGGGTGATTGATGATGCTTGCCCAAATAAGTCAGGCGAGCTAGTCAAGAAGAAGGCCAAGGATTCTCGTGTCCAGGTCCTGTTCAACTCAGAGAATCAGGGAGTTGGGGGAGCTGTCACCACTGGTTACAAAGCAGCTCTTGCTGAAGGCGCCGAGGTTGTTGTCAAGCTTGACGGCGATGGACAAATGTTCCCCGAGGACATTCCAGCCCTGGTGAAGCCAATCTTGGTTGGTGAGGCTGATTACGCAAAAGGCAACCGTTTCGACAGCCTCGACGACCTCTACCAGATGCCAAGAATTCGCATTTTTGGCAACGCAGTTTTATCTTTTTGGTCCAAGCTCTCCTCCGGTTACTGGTCAGTTACTGATCCAACCAATGGCTTCACTGCAATCCACAGAGCGGTGCTCGAAAAAATTGAGCTGGAAAAACTTTCCAAGCGTTTTTTCTTTGAATCAGACATGTTGTTCCGCCTCAACATCTCAGGAGCTGTGGTGGAGGACGTTGCTCTCCCAGCGCGTTACGGCAATGAGAAAAGCAATCTAAAAATCGGCAAGGTGTTGCTCGAGTTTCCTGTCAAGCACATCAAAAACCAACTCAAGCGGGTCTTCTACCGCTACTACCTCCGCGAGTGGTCAATAGCCAGCTTTGAGCTGCCTCTCGGTATTTTCCTGTCAGGGTTTGGAGCTTGGTTTGGACTCTCAAGCTTTTTGGCTGCAGCTGCAGCTGGCCGGGTAACAACTGCGGGCCAGGCCACGATTGCATCCCTTGCAATCATCTTGGGAGTCCAGCTGCTGCTCTCTTTTCTCTCATATGACATTCAGTCTGAACCCAAGATTCCAAAGCAAAGAAGGTACGCGTGAAGCAAATCAAGTCTCGTCTGGGGTCAAGGTGGCAGCTAAAGCTCGGAAGCTTATTTGCTGTTCTGGTAGGAACCTCAGTTTGGGTTTTCAACCAAGTCAAAGACATCAACCCTGCAATTTTGCAGGATGAGTGGATCTACCTAGTTACCGCAAGGCTCACCTCACCTTGGGATCAAAATCCACCATTTGACTTTGGCAACTATCTCTTCAATTTTGTTTACAGCTCTACCAACCTTTGTGGAGAAGCCTTTTACACTTGTGCCAAGGTTCTAAACCTTGCTTTCATTCAGGGCTTCGCCCTGACGCTTTTTGTTATTGCCCTGCGATTCATTCCTTTCTGGGGAGCCCTCGCTTTTTATGGCACCGTAGCGCTCAGCCCAACCGTGGTTTACAGCTCAATGTTTTTGCCGGAGTCAATGTTCTTCTTCTTCATCGGACTCACGCTGCTTGCCATTCTGAGGACTGCAGATCACCCGTCTTGGCAAAACTGGGCTTGGGTTGGTGTCCCATTAGGACTTACCGCCCTAGTCAAGCCACACGCCCTCATGGCAGCCATGGCCATCGGTATTTACCTTCTGATTTCAACCATTGAGGAAAAGCCTTACCTCAAGAATGCCGCGCTCAATGCTGGGGCACTTCTGGGCTCATTCTTGCTGGTGAGGGTTGGTCTTGGTTTTGCTCTCGCTGGACCAAAGGCCCTCAACGTCTTTGGTGCCTATGGCGCCACTGGTGCAGTTGGTGAGTTTGTTGGGGGAGTGGCTTCGGGGACCGCAACCTCTGAGGCTTCGAGTTTGGTAGGTGCTGGACCCGTTGCTGGAGCGGTGGGACTGTTCCCCACTCAGATTTGGACTCATTCACTTGTTGTGTCGGCGCTACTGGGGGTTGCTATTGTTGCAATAGTCCTTGCCGCAATCAACTCTTTCCGGACAGAGGTCGTTAGGCCAGTTCACCGACTGGCTGTGCTGATGTTGATTTGGCTCATCTTCATGGTGATTGCCATTGTGCTTTTCACGGGCTGGATCACAGGTGGTGGAGATGATCACATCACTCGAGTTCTTGAGCGCTACTACGACTACCTGTTCCCCATGGTCACTCTGGCAGGTTTGGCGGTTCTGGCTGACAAGCAGATTCTCAGTGAAACGAAGAGCTGGTTGCGTTGGATTGTTATTTTCCCGGTCTTTTTGCTTATTTCAATCGCTTTCACCGGCTACTTCAGCACCCTGACCATTCAGATTGCTGATGCACCAAACCTGGCAGGCCTGGTCGTTGACAAGCTGACAATTGATTCGATTGCTAACTTGAGCTTCCTGACGCTCTTGGTTTTAGCCTTCTTCCCCAAGTTCACGATTTGGGCTGCAGCCGCATTAATCCCAGTGACCATGATTGGCACCGGTTACCAGATCCAGGATCAGTACCAGGGCTTCAGACTTGAAGACTCAGCAGCTGACAAGGCTGGCCACCTGGCAGCGGAAGAACTCACTCGCGAGCAAAAGGATCAAACCTTGATCCTTGCTGAATCAAGGTTTGATGGCCGCGTGGCATCGTTCTGGATGGAACACAACACCGACCTTGAGATCCTCAACACCGGCTCGGTTTATCCGGTTGACATGGTTGCGGCTGACATTGAATACGTTCTGGCAATCGGCAACCTGACCATGGAAAAGGGTGAGGTCATCTCAAGCGGTGAAGGTTTCACTCTCTATAAGATTCAGCGCTAGGCAGTGCGGAACAACCAAACCCCGTTTGGTTGTTTAGAATCTAAGAAGTTTTAGGAGCTTTCAATGACTTACGTAATCGCCCTTCCCTGTGTTGATGTCAAAGACAAGGCATGTATTGACGAGTGCCCGGTTGACTGCATTTATGAGGGTGACCGCATGCTTTACATCCACCCGGATGAGTGTGTGGACTGCGGAGCCTGCGAACCTGTTTGCCCAGTAGAAGCTATTTACTACGAAGACGACCTCCCAGGTGAGTGGAGTGAGTACTACAAGGCCAACGTTGACTTCTTTGCCGAGATTGGTTCTCCGGGAGGGGCCGCCAAGGTTGGTCCAATTCCCGGCGACCACGCTCTAGTTGCAGCACTTCCCCCTCAGGGCGAATAGTGTTCGACCGACTGCCGGAGTATCCCTGGCAGAAACTAAAGCCATTTCGTGAGAAGGCTTCACTTTTTCCAGATGGAGTCATTGATCTATCAATCGGCAACCCGATTGATCCGACCCCTGAGGTAATCCAAAAAGCTTTAGATTCCGCATCCAATTCTCCGGGTTACCCAACTACCTGGGGTGATGTTCAGGCTAGGCAGGCAGTCTGTGACTGGTATTCCAGGCGCAGAAGAACTCCAGGGCTTGTTCCCGACCAGGTGCTACTAACCATCGGTTCAAAAGAATTCATTTCTTGGTTGCCAATCATGCTTGGAGTTGGACCAGGCGATGTTGTGGTTCAACCGCGCCTTGCCTACACCGCCTATGAGGTCGGTGCCGCTTTCGCAGGGGCAGATATTTTTGTCGGGGATGAACCCAGTGAGTGGCCTGCAAATACAAAACTGATTTGGCTCAATAGCCCCGGTAACCCAAATGGTTCAGTTCACTCGGTCGAGTTCCTCAAGCGCGCTCTAGAGCGCGCTAGGGAACTGGGCGCAGTGATTGTGAACGATGAGTGCTATGCGGAGATGGGCTGGGATGAGCCATGGGATAGCTACATTCCTTGCATGATTGACCCTGAGGTCGCCGGGGGTGACCTAACCAATGTTCTTTCTATTTACTCACTAAGCAAGCAGTCAAACCTTGCTGGTTACCGGGCGGCCTTCGCTGCCGGCGACGAAAAGCTGATTCGAGGCCTTGTGAACCTGCGCATGCACTCAGGGATGATGGTTCCCATGCCGGTTCAGAAGGCCATGATTGCGGCTCTGGGAGACGACGTTCACGTTACTGAGCAAAAGGCCATCTACCGCAAAAGGCGAGAGATTCTTTTGCCCGCATTGTTGGCATATGGTTTTGAAGTGCAAGACTCTGAGGCAGGGCTTTATCTCTGGGTTACGAACGGTAAAAACTGTTGGGAAACAATTGCTGAACTGGCGGAAATTGGCATTGTTGCGGTTCCTGGTGAGTTCTATGGAGATGCTGGGAAAAACTTTGTCCGCTTCTCAATAACTGCAACCGATGGGGAGATTGCAGAGGCTGCAAAGCGCCTTCAAAATGCTCTAGGCTAGGCGAAAAGCCAACCCTCACAAAGGAGCTAGCGTTTTGACTTCTAACGAGAAGGTATCCCTTCGATACGGAGCCATTGAGACAGAACTCTCAGTAATTGAATCAACTGAGGGTCCCGGCGGAATCGACATTTCTAAGCTCATTGCAACCACCGGACTCAGCTCCTACGATCAGGGTTTTGTAAATACCTCCTCAACCAAAAGCGCAATCACTTTTATTGACGGCGACCAGGGAATCCTTCGCCACCGCGGCTACCCCATTGAGGAGCTTGCAGCACAGAAAACCTACCTAGATGTGGTTTACCTGCTGGTTTACGGCGAGCTCCCGAACTCCTCGGAACTTGAGGCTTTTGACGCAAAACTCCGTCAGCACTCAATGGTTCACCCAAACATGGTGAAGTTCTTTGAGACCTTTGAGCCTTCTGCCCATCCCATGGCAATTCTTTCCTCCGCAGTCTCGGTGCTGTCCACGTTCTACAACGACTCAACGGACCCCAGAGACCCAGAGCAGATTGAGCTCTCAACGATCAGGCTCTTGGCCAAGCTGCCGGTTCTAACTGCCTACACCTACAAGTCTCTGGTTGGCGAGTCCCTGGTGAACCCCGACAGCAATCTCTCGCTGGTGGAAAACTTCCTGAGCATGACCTTTGGCCACCTGGGTCAGGACTATGCCGCTAACCCAGTCTTGACTAAGGCCTTGGACACACTCCTGCTACTACACGCAGACCACGAGCAGAACTGCTCGACGTCAACCGTCAGGTTGGTTGGCTCTTCTCAGGCAAACCTCTTTGCTTCAATTTCCTCGGGCATCAACGCACTTTCTGGCCCGCTTCACGGCGGTGCCAACGAGGCAGTTTTGGACATGCTCAACTTCATTCACGAGTCCGGTGACTCGGTTCAGAAATACGTTGAGCGGGTCAAAAACAAGGAAGACGGCATTCGCCTAATGGGCTTTGGCCACCGCGTCTACAAGTCTTTTGACCCAAGGGCCAAGATCGTCAAGGCTCATGCTGATGAGGTTCTGAGGGAACTTGGAGTCTCAGATCCGCTGCTTGACATTGCTAAGGAGCTTGAGGCTGCAGCTTTGGCTGATTCTTACTTTGTAGAGCGCAAGCTGTATCCGAACGTTGATTTCTACACCGGAGTGATCTACAAGGCGATGGGTTTCCCAGCCAGGATGTTTACCCCGCTATTCGCAGTCGGCAGACTTCCAGGTTGGATTGCTCACTGGCGTGAGCAGAATGCTGACTCAACCACCAGAATCGGTAGACCTCAGCAGGTTTACACTGGCCCAGCTAAGCGCTCAATCTAGTTTTTGTTTAGGAAGTAAACGGCGGTATCGCCGTAGGTTTTCTTCTCAGAGATTTCAAAGCCATCAAAGACTTTTACAGCTTCCCTTGCCGACCGCTCGAGGATTACTAGGGCGCCTTCGTTGAGATGTGGAGATAGGTTCCTCAGTGTTTCTGCGATCTGGTTAAACTCGTATGGCGGATCAATAAAAACCAGGTCAAATGCCTGGGTGTTGGAACTTAGAAATTTACCTGCCTCTGCGTTGATTGCAGAGAGTTGAGCATCGAGCTTTTGAGCAGCTAAAGATTTTTTGACCAGCTCTAGGTTTTGAGTGAGCAGATTGAAGGCTGTTCGGTCTTTCTCGACCAATACTGCTTTCTTTGCTCCTCTTGAGATGGCTTCAATTCCAAGAGCTCCGGTTCCGGCGAATAGATCTAGAACCACAGCGTCTTCAATTGCCCCCAAGGAATCAAGCTTTCCGAAAAGGCTCTCTTTGACCCGGTCGGATGTAGGTCGGGTGGCCTTGGCTGCAGCCTTTAGCTGCAGGGAGCCAAGGGCTCCGGCGATGATTCTGGTCACCCGAGTGAGCCTAGTGAAAAAAGACTGAGTTGCTTGTCATGATTGGGGGATGCTAAACGACTCCAGAAAGCTCGGTGCGCTCCTAGGGGAGCGCACCGCGAAAGCCTTTCTGAAGCACTTTGGCATTGAAACTGTTGAAGAACTGCTAGCTCACTTCCCCAGGCGCTATTCAAAGCGGGGTGAGCTAACGCAAATCTCCTCACTTCCAATTGGCGAAATGGTGACTGTGGTGGGGGAGGTGCTTAGCACCTCCAACCGAAGACTCAAGGGCAGAAGCGGGTCGCTTCTTGAGGTGGTTATAACTGATGGCACCAAACAGCTAACGTTGGCTTTTTTCAATCAAGCCTGGAGGCAGAAGGATCTACATCAGGGAGCCAGGGGTTTGTTTAGTGGTCGCATTGGAATCTTTTCTAACAAGCTGCAGCTTGCCCACCCTGACTACGAGCTATTTGAGACCGAGCTAACCGGTGAAGAAGCTAAAGCCTGGGCAGATCTCCCAATTCCCATCTACCCGGCAGCCGGTTCGCTATCGACCTGGAAGATCCAAAAAGCAATCGACATCGTCCTGACCGCAACCCCGTCGGTCGATGGCATCCTGCCCGAGAGTTTGCTTGCTAGCGAGGGATTGATAAGTCTTGATGAGGCAATTCGCCTGGTGCACCAGCCAAAGCAGGATGTTCATTGGCAGCAGGCTAGAGACTCCCTTCGTTTCCACGAAGCCATGTTCCTGCAGCTTCAGCTGGCAAAGCTTCGCCAGGCAAGAACCAACCAGGTTGCAACATCTCGAAGTTCCGGTGAGCTTTTGGGCATTTTCGACAAGAGCTTGCCCTTCTCCCTGACCTCCGGTCAGGAAGAAGTAGGAGAGCATATTGCCAAGGACCTAGCATCGGGTTCCCCGATGCACCGGCTTTTGCAGGGTGAGGTGGGTTCTGGAAAGACTCTGGTTGCCCTGCGAGCGATTTTGTCGGTTGCGGAATCCGGTGGTCAGTCGGCGCTTTTGGCGCCAACTGAAGTGCTGGCTAGCCAGCACTATGAATCGATTCGCAGAGCTCTAGGACCTGAGCTTTCGGAGCGTCTTGGGGTGAGGCTATTGACTGGCCAGCTTGCCACAGCCGACCGTAAGCGGGCACTGCTGGACATGGCAAGCGGCAAGTGCCTGCTGGCGATAGGAACTCACGCGCTGATCTCGGAGAAGGTTCAGTTTTATGACCTTGCTTTTGTGATTGTGGATGAGCAGCATCGCTTCGGGGTTGGGCAGCGGGAGCTGCTTCGCCTGAAGGGTAAAACCTCACCTCATGTTCTAACAATGACCGCAACCCCAATCCCAAGAACCATGGCTATCACCGTGTTTGGTGACCTTGAGATTTCCACCCTGACTGAGCTGCCCGCCGGCAGGCAACCGATCTCCAGCCACGTTGTGGAGGTTTCTAAGCCGGCTTTAGTGTCTCGGGTGTGGCAGAGGGTGGCTGAGGAGGTTGCTGCTGGCAGACAAGCGTTTGTGGTTTGTCCAAGGATTGAGGGCGACACCCAGGAAGAACAAGAGTTCGAGGGCGAGGAGCTAGAACTCGAACAGTCGGTAGCCCCAGCAGCTGCAGTTGACGTTGCTGAGGCACTGAAGTTGAATCCAGCGCTGGCTGGGCTCTCCATTGGGCTTTTACATGGTCGCCAGGCAAACGAGGAAAAAGCTTCGGTAATGGCGGCATTTGCGGCTGGTGAGATTCAAGTTTTGGTTAGCACCACGGTCATTGAGGTTGGTGTCAATGTGCCCAACGCCACCGCCATGGTGATTTTGGATGCCGATCGATTCGGCATCTCTCAGCTGCACCAGCTCCGAGGCCGGGTTGGTAGAGGTTCACATTCTGGTGTCTGCCTCATGGTCACTGCCAGCGAACCGGGTTCGCTGGCAATGCAGCGCCTTGAGGCGGTTGCCAGCACTACAGATGGCTTCAAACTCAGCGAGCTAGACCTTGAACTTCGTGGAGAGGGAGATGTTCTGGGTGATGTGCAATCGGGAGGCAGATCGCAGCTGAAGCTACTGCGAGTGATTCGCGATGCGGATTTGATTGCCAGGGCGAAAGTCTTTGCAGAGGATTTGATTGCTTCAGGTTTGCCCGCGCCGCTGCAGCTGGCTTTAGAGAAAGCAGATGCGCAGGCGCTCAAGCGAAGCTAACCTTGTGCGAGTGAAAACAGTTGCCATCTACCCGGGATCATTTGATCCAGTGACCTTGGGTCACCTGTCGGTTCTCAAAAGAGCCGCTGGGTTGTTTTCAGAGGTGGTTGTTGTCGTAGTTCACAACCCAAGCAAAGATCCACTTTTTTCGATTGCTGAGCGAGTTGCACTATTTGAAGCCGCAGCCAAAGATTTGGGTGCCAATATTCGTTTTTCTGGTCTCGCTGAGGGTCTATTGGTTGACCATGCTAAAAGCCTCGGTGCAACGGCGATCATCAAGGGCTTCAGGACAACAGCTGACATTGAGTATGAGTTGCCGATGGCCCAGGTGAATAGAGATTTGTCTGCGATTGAGACGGTGTTTGTTCCTGCTGAGCCGGGCTACGGTTATGTCTCCTCGTCGCTGGTGAAAGAAGTGGTTCGTTTGGGCGGAGATGCCTCCGGTTACGTGAGCGAGTCGGTTTTGACTGCACTTAGGGAGAGATTGAGCCAATGAGTTTTCTAGTTTCAGTGCATGAGCTGATGAAGCGCCCCGGTCACATGAAGGAGCTTGAGCTTGAGTTCGAGCTTGCAGAGGCAATTGGAACTGAAGTTGTGGCGATCCCAGCCGGTGAAGAGGTTGAAATCTCAGTGCGGCTGGAATCGGTTCACGAGGGCATTTTGGCAACCGGAGAGATCTTTAGCGTTGCTCACAGCTCCTGCTCGCGCTGCCTGGACGAGATGAAACTGAAGATTGAGGTGGATTTTCAGGAGCTTTTCGCCTATTCTGTCTCTTCGGATGACGAGCTGGTCGTTAGTGGCGAGCACATTGACTTAGAACAGGTCGTCATTGATTCGGTGGTTCTGAATCTCCCCTTCCAGCCCGTATGCAGCGAAGATTGCCTTGGCTTGTGTGCGGAATGTGGCTTGAAGTTGAATGAAGACCCTGGTCACCAGCACGAAACCGCGGTAGATCCGAGGTTCTCTGCACTCAAAGATTTACTAAGTAGGGAAGAGTAGCCATGCCAGTACCAAAGCGCCGCAAGTCACGTGCCAACACTCACGCACGTCGTTCGCAGTGGAAGGCCGAGCCAGTAACCCTGGTCAAGACCATTGAGAACGGTAAGACCGTTTACAGCCTGCCTCACCGTGCAAAGGTTGTCACCGACTCCGTGGGCACCGAGCTCTACATGGAGTACAAGGGCCGCAAGGTAGCAGACGCCTAAAGATGTCGCTTAGCGAGCTGCAATCGCGGCTCGGGACCAGCATCAACCCCGAGCTCCTAGAGCTTGCACTGACCCATTCCTCCTATGCCTATGAAAAAGGCGGAGAAGACAACGAACGGCTCGAGTTTCTCGGGGATTCCATCCTCGGTTACTTGGTAGCCGTTCGCGTCTTTAACGAGCATTCCGACCTTGCCGAGGGCGAGCTCACAAAGCTCAAAAACGGAGTGGTATCGGCAGCTGCATTGGCAACTGCCGCCAACCGAATTGAGCTTGGTCAGCACCTGCGCCTCGGCAAGGGCGAAGAGCAAACTAATGGCCGCAGCAAAGTAAATCTTCTAGCCGACGCCTTTGAGGCGCTACTGGGTGCCGCCTACCTAAGCGGCGGTATTGAAGCCGCTCTGGCAATTGTTCAAAAACACATCTATCCGCTACTTGATGACCCGGATGCGGTCCGAGAAGCCTCTGATCCCAAGACCTCGCTGATTGAAAAGCTTCAGAAGCTAAAGCGGGAAGCTCCAAGGTATGAGGTTGAGGGCGTGGGTCCAGAGCATGAGCGCATCTACACCGCAACCTGTTTCTCTGGCTCCCAGGAGCTTTCTAAGGGCTCTGGAACCACAAAGCGCAGTGCTGAGACTCAGGCGGCAATAAACGCCCTCAGAGCGCTGTTGGAGTCATAGTGCCAGAGCTTCCAGAAGTCGAGACCGTTCGCAGCGGTCTCGCCCAGCACCTGGTGGGTGCAGTGGTCACCTCCATCGAGGTATTTGACGCCAGGTCTCTGAAAAAAAATGTTTCGGGAGCCCAAGGTTTTCTGGATGAGCTGACCGGATCAACACTTCAAGCGGTGGTTCGACGAGGTAAATTTTTGTGGCTTCCAATATCAGGTTCCAGGGCCATGGTTGGACACCTAGGCATGAGCGGTCAGATTTTGGTTCGAACCCCGGGCTTTGAATCAGATCCGCAAACCAGAGTGGTAATTCATGTCGTTTCAGCATCTGGTGATGAGTTGGAAATTCGGTTTGTGGATCAGCGGTTATTCGGCGGGCTTGCAATTGACGATTTGGTTGAAACAACTGATGGCAAGCCCGGGGGTTATTCTCCGGAGGCCGCCAGCGGTGCAATGATTCCGGCAACCGTTTCCCACATCGCCAGAGACCTGCTGGATCCTGATTTTGATGCCGGCGATGTGGCAAGCCGGATGGTGAAGAAGAACTCTGGCATCAAGCGGGTGCTGCTTGATCAAAATCTCCTTAGCGGCATCGGCAACATCTATGCGGATGAGTCGCTATGGCTGGCAAAACTTCACTACGACAGGCTCGCGTCCTCAATCTCTAAAAAGAAGCACCTTGAGCTGATCGAAATTGCCAAAGCGGTTTTGGTGAAGGCGGTTGCCCAGGGTGGAACCTCATTTGATGAGCAATACAAAAACGTCAATGGGGAGAGTGGTTATTTCTCTCAGTCGCTAAACGCCTACGGAATGACCGGGTTGCCCTGTAATCGCTGTGGAACCCCAATAAAGCGCGAGGCTTGGGCTAATCGCGGTTCTCACTTCTGTCCGAGGTGTCAGAAGCGCTGAGTTTTGTGAGCCTTGGAAACATAGCCACCAGTAGCGCAAGCGAAATAGAGCCGTAAGCCCAAACGTAACCAAGGGTGCTAGCGGGAATTAGCGAGTCTTGAATTCCCTCTGAGCCCAGCAGGTAAACGGCCACCGAGAGGGCTAGGGCAAAGCCCCAAGATTTTGTTTTTGGGTTTCTGGTTAGGACTCCTAGCCAAAAGACCAGGACCAGGCTTAGAGCCAGGCCCAGAGGAAGGTTTAGCAGCTGGGTTTGGTGCAGCACGGTTCCCACCAGGGCCGTCAAAACTCCCAGGGCTATGCCTGAAAGGACCAAGGGGAGCTGTCTCACCGGATAAGACTATTTGGTTCTGGGGCTAGGCTTTATCTCACCATCCAAGGAGTAATAAGTTGTTCGGAAACCTATCTGACAGGCTTTCAGATACCTTCAAGTCGCTGCGCGGCAAAGGCAAGCTTTCAGCTGCAGATATCGATGAGACCCTCAGGGACATCCGCAGAGCGCTGCTCGAGGCCGACGTTGCCCTTGAGGTAGTTAAGACATTCACCGGCAAAGTCCGCGAGCGCGCTCTGGGTGATGAGGTTTCTAAGGCACTTAACCCCGCTCAGCAGGTGGTGCAGATTGTCAACGACGAGCTAAAGGCAATTCTCGGTGGTGAGGCTCGCAAGCTCGCCTTCGCGAAGAACCCGCCGACCGTGATCATGCTGGCAGGTTTGCAGGGTTCAGGTAAAACAACTTTGGCTGGAAAGTTAGCCAAGTGGCTCAAAGAGCAAAACCACACGCCTTTGTTGGTTGCCGCTGACCTACAGCGCCCCAATGCCGTTACTCAGCTGCAGGTGCTGGGTGAAAAGGTTGGGGTCCCGGTGTTTGCGCCGGAGGCGGGCAATGGCACCGGTGACCCGGTAAAGGTTTCGAGGGACGCTATCGATTTCGCGAAGAAGTCGCAGTACTCAGTGGTGATTGTTGATACCGCTGGCCGCCTGGGTGTTGACCAGGAGATGATGCAGCAGGCCAGCGATATCCGCGATGCGGTGTCACCTGATGAAATCTTGTTTGTGGTGGACTCCATGCTCGGCCAAGATGCGGTGAACGTTGCCAAGGCCTTCCACGATGGCGTTGGGGTTTCGGGAGTGGTGCTCACCAAGCTAGATGGTGATTCCAGGGGTGGTGCTGCGCTCTCGGTTGCCACGGTTACCGGTGCTCCAATTCTGTTTAGCTCCACCGGTGAGGGGCTTGATGCCTTTGAGCCTTTCTACCCGGACCGCATGGCCTCTCGCATCCTGGACATGGGAGACATCCTCAGCCTTATCGAGCAGGCGCAAAAGAACTTTGATGAGGAGGAGTCCAAGCGCCTAGCTGAAAAGCTAGCCACCGAGCAGTTCACGCTGCAGGACTTCCTGGAGCAAATGCAGCAGCTCAAGAGGATGGGCAGCATGAAGAATCTGCTCGGCATGCTGCCGGGTATCGCGCAGGCCAAAAGGCAGCTTGAAGAGTTTGACGAGCGGGAGATCACCCGCACCGAGGCCATCATCTACTCGATGACTCCGCTAGAGCGAAACCAGCCCAAGGTCCTAAATGGCTCTCGCCGCATGAGAATTGCCAAAGGCTCTGGAACCTCGGTCACCGAGGTGAACCAGCTGATTCAGCGATTTGAGCAGGCCTCCAAGGTCATGAAGACCATGGCCAGAGGGGGAGTGCCAAATATCCCAGGGACCAATCCTGTGCTGTCCGGTGGCACCGTGGGCGGTGGGTTCATGGGCGGCAAGAAAAAGATCGACAAAAAGAAAAAGGGATCCAAGAGTGGAAACCCAGCCAAGCGCGCTGCCGAGAATGCCGGCTTGAGCTTTGGTTCCGAGAAATCTTCCGGATCTGGCAGCGCATTTGGGCTCCATTAGGTAGACTCGGGCCAGTTCAAAAGGAGGGGAAATTTTGAATTTTGTCAGGTGGGCGCTTTCCACCACTAAAAAGCTGTTTCCGTTGGTTTTTTTGGCCCGACTCATGTCTAGGGCTGCAAGAAAAGTTAGTTTTTTGGTTCATTGGTTTCAGTTCAATGTCGAATGGGGAACCGACAATCCGGAGTTTTTTGACCACCAGCTTGACCTCCACTATCAATGGACGAGGACCGGAAATTCGCTGCCTATGGAGCGTGGCGTTCATTCGTCCATGGCGTTGGTGGGTGGAGGCAACACTCTAGACCTCGCCTGTGGGGATGGATTTTTCACTAATTACTTTTACGCCTTGCGCTCAAAATCCGTCGTAGGGGTCGACTTTGACCCAGTGGCAATTCGTCAGGCGAAAAAGAATGTCATTCTCTCGAATGTAAATTTCATTTTGGGGGACATCAGGAAAGACATCCCCGATGGGCCGTTTGACAACATTGTCTGGGACGCCGCGATAGAGCACTTCACTGAAACTGAAATCAAGGCCCTAGTTGCAAGAATCAAAGAGGTTATGGCCCCCGAGGGAATCCTCAGCGGTTACACGGTGACCGAAGCTGAACATGGACATAAGCATCTTCACCAACACGAATACGAGTTTCACGACAAGGAGGACCTCCTTCGGTTCTTCGAACCGCACTTCAGAAATGTCCATGTTTACGAGACCGTTTTCCCCAATCGAACAAATCTTTATTTCTACGCCACGGATGGGAAGCTACCGCTCAGATCGGACAGGCATCTGATTCTGGAGAGATAGCCCATAGAGCCCGAGTAGAGAAAATTCAACATTTCTGGCAGACTAACCGAGTTCGAAAAGTCTTGACCCTCTATCCAGACGAAATCGAAACCCCTTGAGACCTGACGAGTGTGCCCCCACGCTCACGGCAGAATCTCGCCAAAGACACCTATTCACAGGAGCATTGTGGCTGTAAAGATCCGCCTAAAGCGCATTGGCAAGACGCGCACCCCGCACTACCGCATCGTAGTTGCAGACTCTCGCACTCACCGCGACGGTCGCGTAATCGAAGAAATTGGTCGTTACGTTCCAGGAAACGACCCATCCATCATTGAGGTCAACTCTGAGCGCGCTCAGTACTGGCTGTCGGTTGGCGCTCAGCCAACCGAGCAGGCTGCAGTGCTGCTAAAGCTGACCGGAGACATGGCAAACGCCAAGGGCGAGAAGAAGAACACCGTTCTTCCTCAGAAGTCCAAGGACGCTTACGTCGTTGACACCGCCAAGAAGTCGGTTGTCGTTCCAAAGCTTGAGAAGAAGGCTGAGCCAGTTGCCGAAGAGGCACCTGCAGCCGAAGCTGTTTCCGAAGAGGCTCCAGCCGCTGAGGTCGTTGAGACCGCAGTCGAGGAGACTCCAGTAGTCGAGGCTGCAGCCGAGGAAACTCCAGCTGAGCCAGCCGCTGAGGCCGTTGCCGAGGAAGCCCCAGCTGCTGATGAGGCCGCAGAGGCTCCAGCCGCTGAGGCAGAAGAGCCAAAGGCAGAGTAAGTAAATGTTGCAAGCGTCCCTCCAGCATATTGTTCGCGCCATCGTGGATAACCCCGATGACGCAACCGTTGCTGCCCGCAACGGCGGCAAGGGAGATCTGCTGGAGGTGCGCGTGCACCCAGACGACCTAGGTCGTGTTATCGGCAAGAACGGCCGCACCGCCACTGCCTTGAGAACTGTTGTCAACGCCCTTGCGGATGGCAAGCGCGTCCGAGTTGACGTGGTGGACACAGATTTCTAACAGCACCAAGCTCCGAGTAGGCAGGCTGCTCAAAGCGCACGGCCTCAAAGGTGCTATCAAACTTGAGCTTTATACCGATTCCCCAAACGAGCGCTTCAAAACTGGCGCAGTCCTAGAACTTCAGGTTCCTGAGGAATCTCCCTGGTTTGGGAAAACCGTTACGGTTTCGGATTTGAAGTGGTTCAACAATTCCCCGGTTGTCTTCCTGGAGGGTGTAACGGATCGCACTGCGGCCGAGAGCCTAATCAAGGCCATTTTGCTGGTTGAGCATGAACTCGATCAGTCTCCACCAGAGCCAGATGCCTGGTATGACCACCAGCTGGTTGGCCTGAAGGTATTCCGCGACGGTTCAGAAATCGGATTCGTTATTCGGGTTGACCACATGCCGGCCCAGGATCTGCTGGCTATCAAATATGGCGAGCTGGAAGTGCTACTGCCATTTGTGAAGGGTTTTGTTCCAAAGGTTGACACCGAAGCTGGTTTGATTGAGATCACACCACCCGGAGGCCTTTTTGAGCAGATCGAGGAAGCTGATGCGAATTGATGCAATTTCCATCTTCCCCGATTACTTCAATGTTTTAGAGCTTTCACTGCTTGGTAAAGCTAAGCAGTCCGGCTTGATTGAGTTTCAAGCCCACGACCTGAGGTCTTGGACCACCGACAAGCACAAAACGGTGGATGATTCGCCTTATGGCGGAGGTGCCGGCATGGTGATGAAGCCTGAGCCTTGGGGCTTGGCGTTTGACGATGTGCTAACTCCGAAGAGCACGGTAATTTTTACTACTCCGGCCGGAATTCCCTTTACCCAAAAGCTTGCTCAGGAGCTTTCAACCAGGGAGCACCTGGTGTTTGCCTGCGGTAGATACGAGGGCATAGACCAGCGCGTGGTTGAGAATGCTCGGTCAGAGGTTGAGGTGCTAGAGATCTCGATTGGTGATTACGTTCTCAATGGGGGAGAGGTTGCGGCTTTGGCCATGTTAGAGGCCATCACCAGGCTCATGCCGGGTTTTATGGGCAATGCCGAGTCGATTGTTGAGGAGTCTCACTCCGATGGGCTGCTCGAGTATCCGAGCTACACCAAGCCGCAATCCTGGCGAGGTCTAGAGGTTCCCGAAGTATTGCTCTCTGGTCACCATGCCGAGATTGAGAAGTGGCGCAGGGCGCAGTCCGTTGAGCGGACCAGGCAGAATCGGCCCGATCTGATCGACTAAAGCTTGCAATGGGCTGGGGAATGTGCCAAACTTTCCCCCTGTGTCCGGCCGTCTCTGCCGCAGGGGAGCAAAGGACATAAATTTCAAACCACTACTCGTTTTGACCTGCGCGCAAAAGGAAAGAGCAAAAAATGCACATTCTCGACGTAGTCGATGCCAAAAACCTAAAGACCGACATTCCTGACTTCCGCGCTGGAGACAATGTCAAGGTTCACGTAAACATCATTGAAGGTAACCGCAGCCGTATTCAGGTTTTCCAGGGTGTTGTCATCCGCAAGTCCGGTCACGGAATCCGCGAGACCTTCACCGTTCGCAAGGTTTCCTTCCAGGTTGGCGTAGAGCGTACCTTCCCAGTGCACAGCCCAGTAATCGACAAGATTGAGCTAGTCACCAAGGGTGATGTTCGTCGCGCCAAGCTTTACTACCTGCGCGAGCTTCGCGGCAAGGCTGCCAAGATCCGCGAAAAGCGCGACAACGTCTAAGTAAACTTTTCCTATGCAGGAATCCGGGGAACTTAGACCCCGCAACGCCACGACCATCTCTTCAATTAGGCGCTTTATCAAAAACGCCAAGAAGAACTGGTTCGTGGCGTTTTTATTTGACTTTGTAATCATCGTCGGTACCGCGCTGGTTCTCTCGGTTGCGATCAAGGCCTTTTTGATTCGCTCTTTCTTCATCCCATCGGGATCCATGATGGACACCCTGCAGATTAACGACCGAATCATAGTGAACGTGATGGCTCCCGAGCTGATGCCGCTTGAGCATGGTGACGTTGTGGTCTTCAGGGATCCCGGTGGCTGGCTGGGCGCTGTCCCAACCGAAGACAAAACCAGCTGGCAGGAGTTCACTGACTTTGTGCTGGGAACCTTTGGCATCACCGCTCCTGACTCAGCTGAGCACCTGGTGAAGCGAGTAATTGGTTTGCCTGGCGACACAATCGAGTGTTGCGATGCCGAAGGCAGGCTGCTGGTCAACGGTGTTCCAATCGATGAGGTTTACGTTCGCCCCGGTTCAATCCCCTCGGAGATTGAGTTCAAGGTCACTGTTCCAGAGGGTTCCTACTGGGTGATGGGAGACAACCGGCAGAATTCAACCGACTCCCGCTACCACCAGGATCTGCCCTCCGGTGGTTTTGTGAATCAAGAATTTGTGGTTGGCAGAGCGATCTTGGTCTCTTGGCCGGTTGAGAACTGGATATTCCTGGAGAACTTCTCAGAAGTCTTCAATGACGTCCCCAAGCCTTAGCGTCGAACTCGCCCTGCTGGAGCGCTTCGAAACCGTTATCGGTGTTGACGAGGTGGGCAGGGGAGCGCTAGCTGGTCCGGTGGCGGTCGGCGCTGCAGCATTCAGCCGGCAAACAGAAACCGCTTTCCCATCAGGTCTAAAAGACAGCAAGTTGCTATCGGAAGTGAAGCGTGAGGCTATAGCCCCACTGGTTCAAAGTTGGCTCCCGCACAACGTTGGCTACAGCTCGGTTGAACTCATCGAGGCTGCCGGAATCACAAAGGCTCTGGAGAAAGCAGCGGTTGCTGCCATTACTCCGCTGATTTCCGGCAGCACGGTCGTGCTGCTGGATGGTTCTCACAACTGGTTAGCACTCAGTGGTCTTGAGGTTGAGTACGTGGTTAGGGTCAAGGCCGACCGAGACTGCGCCGTGGTGTCTGCCGCGGCCCTTGTGGCCAAGGTGCAGCGCGATCAACTGATGCGTGAGCTCCACGAACTGGAACCATATTTTGGATTTGCTGGCAATAAGGGCTATTCGTCTGAGCAGCACATCGCAGCGCTGCGGGAATATGGTCCGAGCAATCACCACCGTAAAAGTTGGCTGGCAAAAATCCTCTCGGATGAGAATGCTCTTTTTTGAGGTTTAGACTTCCAACATGGACGAGAACGAATTCGAGGACTACGACCGCGATGCCGAGCTAGCGCTCTATCGCGAATATCGAGATGTCGTAAAGATGTTCCGATTCGTCATCGAAACCGAGCGCCGCTTCTACCTGGCCAATGAGGTTGAGCTAAAGCGAGTAGACACCGCAACAGATTTTTACTTCGAACTGAACATGCAGGACGTCTGGGTCTGGGACATTTACCGCACCGACCGTTTCGTGAAGCAGGTCAGGGTGATGACCTTCAAGGATGTCAACGTCGAGGAAATCGGTAACCGAGAGCTCGAGATTCCAAAGGAATTTGCTGTCGGCGAGTAGCCGGTAGTTATCCACAGATTTTCTCAAGCTGGCATTTGTTGCCTTTTATAAATCCATGCTTTTGGCATGCAGCTAACTTTTGAACAAGAACAGGTAATCGCCTACTCCGCTCTGAGCGAGCCCGGGGATGCCCTGGCTCAACTTATCTTTCAGCTTCGCGGTCCAGCAGCCATTGAGGAATACCGCAGGGGCCTTGCCAAATCGCTCTGGATTGAGCAGATCGCAGAACTTGCCCCGGAATACCTGCAGAGCGTCCCAGCCCTACTGGAGCGCTTTTCGCTGAGGCTTCCAAAGATCCACGTTCCAACCTTGGTCGAGCGGGCGATTCGCTGGAATGCATCCCCGGTATTTCCTCCGGCCATGCCGCAAACCTGGTCTAGGTTTCAGGACCTGGGGCTGCACCGCCCCTACCTGCTCTGGATTGCCGGTAACCCGGAGATCCTGGAGCAAGATGGCAACGCAGTGGTTGGAACTAGGACACCTTCAGCCAGAGGAATTGCCAGAGCCCGTGCTCTGGTTCGTCAGCTTGGTGCGCCGGTAATCTCCGGCGGTGCCAGTGGCATTGATGCCTGCGCTCACCGAGCCGCAATTGATTTTTCCCTTCCTACCGTTGCTTTCATGGCCGGCGGTATTGATCGCGCCTACCCGCAGGAAAATTGGCCGCTGTTTCACGACATCGTCAGGGCCGGAGGCGCGCTGGTCTCGGAGTTGGTTCCATTCACCGCCCCGACTAGGTTTCGGTTTCTCGCTCGTAATCGGTTGATCGCGGCCAGTGCCACCGCCACCTTTGTGGTGGAGGCTGGCTACCGCAGTGGCTCTAAGAACACCGCGAATCACGCAAAGAATTTAGGCCGCGAGGTCTACGCAATCCCTACCGGATGGTCGGAAAAAACGGCTCAGGGGTGCAACGTCATGATCCGCGAGGGTCTTGCCCAGCCCTGGCACCTAGGCAGGCGCATTGAAGTTGAACCGACCTACCCGCAAAAAAGAGTGCTGGATGCAGTTCGGGAAGGGGCGAACTCGGCTGCCGAGATTGCCGCTGAGTCCGGGCTGTCAATAACCGAAGTCAAAGCTGAAATCAGAGCCTTAGAGCTCAATGGAATTTCTGTCTTTGGTGCGGGGAAGTCTTTGGGCGAGCGACTATCTGCCTAGCTAGCCTTCATGAGGTTGGCATCAGATGGATTTAGGCTGAGCAGGTGGAAGAGCTAACTGTTGCTGCCGAGCGATTCATGCGCTCTCTGCAGGCTCGCGGCACTTCGCCTAACACCCAAAAGGCCTACCATTCTGACCTCAGAGACTTCTTAGGGTTCCTCTCTGATCGCAAACTGTCACTTGACCTCAACGCTTGCAGAGAGTGGTTATTTGTCTTGTCTGACAATGGTGCAACTAAAAGCACCATGGCTAGAAAAGCATCTGCTCTGCGGGCTTTCACCGCATACCTGACAGAACAGGGGGCCCTGGAAACTGATCCCGGTTTGCGACTTCGCTCTCCAAAGTTGGAGCGAAATCTTCCGAAGGTGGCCAGCGAGCTGAGTGTTGGTGAGGTTTTGGAGAGGTTAGAGAATCTTGCAAGCACTGATGACCCCTCTGCGATCAGAGACTGGTTGGTGTTTGAGCTGCTTTACGCAACCGGGATGCGAGTCAGTGAGCTTGCGGGGCTGAATCTTGCCGATTTTGATTTCTCTAGAAGGCTGGTTCTGGTGACCGGCAAGGGAGACAAGCAGCGGATGCTGCCCTACGGGCAAAAGGCGCAGGATGCTTTGGAGCGCTGGCTACAGCTTGGGCGTAAGAAGTTTTGGATACCGAAAGCGGGGGACGCCCTGCTGGTTTCTTCGCGGGGTTCTCGAGTTGGGGTCAGGCAGCTCTACTCTGTGGTTGCAGAACAGCTTGCCAGCACCTCAACAGGGCAAGCCGGGCCTCACACGCTTCGGCACTCGGCGGCCACCCACCTGCTTGATCACGGGATGGATTTGAGAGCGGTGCAGGAAATTCTCGGGCACGCCTCCCTTGGAACCACGCAGATTTACACTCACGTTTCCGTGGAGCGGCTAAAGAAGTCTTTTGAGCAGGCTCACCCCAGGGCCTAGGCGCTCAGGCTACTAGGGCTGAGCGTTCCGTAAAAGTACATCGGTGACAAATAGCCGAATTTGGTGCGGGCTGAGAAATGCACACAGCTCTCGCAGTGGTATTGGTAGTCAGCCTCAGGGGCGCAGTGCCAAGCAAATTCCTGCCCTGCTCTGATTGGATCCCCAACTTCCAAGTCGGTGCAGGCTGGCTCAAAACTGAGTTTTTTGCCCTCGGATTCGATGGTTACCACCATGCGATCGACTACCAGGTCGGCAAATGCAATCCGTCCTGCTACCGGGGACTTGAGAGTCTGATTGGGTGCAATTTTGATGTCAATTCCGCGGTGTCCAGCGGCATACTGCGTTGCCGGGCCTGAGTAATGTTCTTGGATTTGGTCTGTGAAGAGGGGGATCGGTTCTGCCCAGACCGCGGGTTCATTGGAAGTTGGTTGCTGGGCAATGAATGCAAGAACTAAAAGTGTCAGAAATTTGATCATTGGCAGAGGGTTGCAGAACTTGAATTTCCGCATAACAGCGCGGAAAAAGTAGTGGATAACCAATCAGCTAGCTGTTATGCTCATAGCCGTTCCAAAGTCATTTGGAACTAATTCGCGTGTTCCACACAAACTCCGACACCTCGGTCCCAACTTGTTGCGGTCGTGTCGGTGGGAATGCCAGGGGTTCAACCATCCGGTTGGGCCAGAAACTGAGGGGCGTGCTCGCACGTCCAAAAGGAGTGCCTCATGGCAACTGTAACTATGCGTCAGCTTCTCGACGCCGGTGTTCACTTCGGTCACCAGACCAGAAGGTGGAACCCAAAGATGAAGCGTTTTATCCTCACCGACCGCTCGGGCATCTACATCATCGACCTGCAGAAGTCTGCAGAGCACATTGACAAGGCCTACAACTTCGTTCGCGACCTAGTCGCCAACGGCGGTTCAATCATGTTTGTTGGAACCAAGAAGCAGGCCCAGGAAGTTGTTGCCGTTGAGGCAAAGCGCGTTGGCCAGCCATTTATCAACGAGCGCTGGCTCGGTGGTCTGTTGACTAACTTCGGCACCGTAAACAAGCGTATTCAGCGCCTAAAAGAACTTGAGACCATGGACTTCGCGGATGCGTCGAAGACCGGTCTAACCAAGAAGGAACTTTTGATCCTTCGCCGCGAGAAGGAGAAGCTAGAGAAGACTCTCGGCGGTATCCGTAACATCGCAAAAACTCCAAGTGCCATCTGGGTAGTTGACACCAACAAGGAGCACCTAGCCGTTACCGAGGCCAAGAAGCTTGGCATTCCAGTAATCGCAATCCTTGACACCAACTGCGACCCAGATGACGTCACCATCGGTATTCCAGGAAACGACGACGCGATCCGCTCCATCGAGCTGCTGACCCGCGTTATCGCAGATGCTGCCGCTGACGGCATGATCGCTCGCCACAACCAGGGCGGCGAAGAGGCAGAGCCACTAGCTGAGTGGGAGCGCGAGCTTCTCGAGGCTGGCGAGGCAAAGGCAGCTGAGGCTGCAGTTGCCGTTGAGGCCGAAGTTGTAGCTGAGGTAGCGGTTGCTGCCGAGGCCGAGGAAACCCCAGCAGAGAAGGATGCATAAGCATGGCTAACTACACCGCAGCAGACGTAAAGGCACTTCGCGAGAAGTCCGGCGCCGGCATGATGGACTGCAAGTCCGCGCTGGATGAGGCAAATGGCGACATCGAGAAGGCTTTCGAGCTGCTCCGCCTGAAGGGCCTCAAGGGAGTTTCAAAGCGCGAGGGTCGCACCACCAGCAACGGTTTGGTTGTAGCACGCGTTGCAGGCGGCAAGGGCACTCTGATTGAGCTTGCCTGCGAGACTGACTTTGTAGCCAAGGCTGAGGGCTTCGTTGCCCTTGCTGAGGCCGTGGCAGATGCGGTTGTTGCAGCCGGTGCTACCGATGTTGAGTCTGCACTTGCAGCTCCTCACGGCAGCTCCACCGTGGCAGATGCAATCACCGACCAGGCTGCCATCATTGGCGAGAAGGTTGAGCTTCGCCGCATCGCAGTTGTTTCGGCATCTGGCGTTGACGCTTACCTGCACCGCACCAGCCGCGACCTACCACCACAGGTTGGTGTCTTGGTTGCGTTTGAGGGTGCTGACGCTGCGACTGCACACGATGTTGCAGTTCACATCGCCGCATTCAGCCCAACCTACCTAACCCGCGATGAGGTTCCAGCTGAGATCGTTGCCAAGGAGCGCGAAATCGCTGAGGCAACCGCTCGCGACGAGGGTAAGCCTGAGGCAGCCCTGCCAAAGATCATTGAGGGTCGCGTAAACGGTTTCTTCAAGGAGACCTGCCTGGTTGACCAGGACTTTGCAAAGGACAACAAGTTGTCCGTTGCAAAGGTGCTCGAGAACGCCGGCATTCAGGTGACAGCCTTCGTGAGATTCCGCGTAGGCGCCTAAGCAGCAAATTCATCCCAATGGCTCGGTCGAAAGACCGGGCCATTGGCTTTTTTCAGCCCTAGTATTGTCTGGATGCGGAATCTCCGCAGGTTTGCTGGAGGTGAATCTCGTGGATAAAAAGCGCAGAGTTCTGCTGAAGCTCTCGGGAGAGGCCTTTGGCGGCGGAGCCCTCGGGGTGAACCCAGACATCGTCTCCGGCATTGCAAAAGACATCGCTAAGGCTGCCCAAGAGGTTGAGATTGCAATCGTTGTTGGAGGTGGCAACTTCTTCCGCGGAGCAGAGCTTTCCAACCGCGGCATGGACCGCGGTCGTGCCGACTACATGGGCATGTTGGGCACCGTCATGAACGCCCTTGCCCTGCAGGACTTCATTGAGCAGGCGGGTGCCGATGTCCGCGTGCAAACTGCAATTTCTATGGCTCAGGTAGCAGAGCCCTACCTTCCACTGCGCGCGATCCGCCACATGGAAAAGGGCCGCATCGTTATTTTTGGTGCCGGTGCTGGTTTGCCCTACTTCTCAACCGACACGGTTGCCGCTCAGCGAGCCCTTGAGATTTCTGCTGATGAGGTTTTGGTGGCGAAGAACGGCGTGGACGGGGTTTACACCGCAGATCCGAAGAAAGACCCAAGCGCCAAAAAGCTCACTGACTTGAGCTACCAGGATGCACTTGTTCAGGGCTTGAAGGTTGTGGATGCCACTGCGTTCTCACTCTGCATGGATAACAAGATGCCGATGCGGGTGTTTGGCATGGAGCAGATCTCTGAGGCCCTGATTGGGGTTCCAGTCGGAACCCTGGTGCGGGCATAGGTTTTAGGTAAGGAAAGAAAATGATCGACGAAATCTTGGCGGAAGCCAGAGAAAAAATGGACAAAGCGGTGGATGCCACCAAAGAGGACTTTGCTTCGGTGCGAACCGGCAGGGCAAACCCAGCGATGTTTCAAAAGGTCATGGTGGACTACTACGGCACCCCGACTCCACTGGGCCAGCTCGGTGGCATTCAGAACCCCGAGGCTCGTTCAATCCTGATCAACCCTTACGACAAGAGTGCGCTCAGTGCCATTGAGAAGGCGCTGCAGCAGATGCCAAACCTGGGTGCACAGCCAAACAACGACGGCAATGTAATCCGCATTAACCTCCCAGAGCTGACCGAAGAGCGTCGCCGCGAATACGTGAAGCTAACCAGGGACAAGGCCGAGCACGGCCGGGTTTCGGTAAGAAACATTCGCCGCAGCGCAAAGGAAGACCTTGAGGCCCTCAAGAAGGACGGCGGTGCCGGCGAAGATGAGGTCGAGCGCGCTGAAAAAGAGCTCGAGGCCATCACCAAGGCTCACGTTGACAAGATTGACGAAGCCCTAAAGAACAAAGAAGCAGAGCTGCTAGAGGTTTAGTTGGAAAGCGCTAAAACCAAAACCCTCGGGCCACGATTGGCCGTGGGCTTTGGCTTGGGCGGAATATTCCTTCTCTCGCTAATCAGCCCCTACACGGTGGTTGGTTTGGTCTCGGTAGCGGCGGCTGCCGCTGGGTTTGAACTATCCACTGCACTTCGCTCCGCCGGTTGGCACGTGCCCAGGATCCCGGTAGCGATTGCGGGTCTGGCGGTGCCCTGGATGGCCTTCCTCTATGGGCCAACTTGGCAGTGGCTAACCGTGTTTGCGGCCATTGTGCTGATGGTGGCATGGCGAACTGTTTATCTAATTTGGAATCGCAAGCAGCAACCGCTCAAGAACACGCTCAGGGATTTTGGGGCGAGCGCCTGGGCGGTCTTCTACGTGCCGCTACTGATGTCCTTCGCCGCTCTACTGGTGACCCAAGAAAATGGCATCGCCTTCGTCTTTGGGCTTACCCTCACGGTGGTTTCCATCGACACCTTCGGCTACCTGGTGGGAAGGTTCTTCGGGAAAACCAAACTTTCTCCAGCAATCAGTCCTAAGAAGACCTGGGAGGGGCTTTTTGCCTCGATTGCCGGGGGTATTTTTGGCGGAATAGTTACAGCCCTGGTAACCGGAAATTCAATTTGGTTTGGTCTAATTTGGGGGTCGGCGATTTTAGTTAGCTCGGTGATGGGTGACCTATCAGAGTCACTGATCAAGCGAGATCTCGAGGTCAAGGACATGGGGGATCTACTACCTGGACACGGAGGTGTTATGGATCGCTTGGATTCCCTGCTGCCATCACTGTTTGTTGGCTACCTACTTTCTCACGTAGTGTTTTAGCTCATGAGCTTCCCGCTGACTTCGGCCAAGCTGCAGGGGTATGACCCCGGGCAAGTGGACGCTCTCATGTCTCGAGTTGGAAGCCAGCTGGCAAATCCAGAGCGCAGACTAGTTACCGCACCCATGCTTGCGGTTGCAAGGTTTGATTTGGTTTTGGGCGGCTATCAGATCCCTGCGGTGGATCAGGAGCTGGCAAGACTTGCTGATGATCTTGAAATAGCTGAGATTTCTAGGCTCTTGGCCAGGTATGGCAAGGCCAGAGTGTCTTCAGACCTAGCGGCAAACCTCAGGACTATCAAGCAAGTTTTGGAGCAGGAACCAAAGAAGCGTTTCGATATCGTCAGGGACGGCTACGAGCAAAAACTTGTCGGTGCCATGTTGAAACGGGTAATCGTGAAGCGCAGTTCGCTAACAGCCCCCAAGAGTTTTGAACTTCGAACCAGTTCGCTCGGGCGCTCTGGATCGGGCTTTGAAAGAAGCCAGGTTGATGAATTTTTAGCGCTTGTGGTTACGGCTCTGCACCAGCAGGAAATCCTTAGCTAATTGCTCAATCGCCGTGTGGCGTTTAGGCTTATAGGCCGTTACTGAGGAGAACTTTGGGTAGACATGGTGTTTCGCGCCGTAAACGGCCGAGTTCCTTGCCTGCGCTGGGCTTTTTCTTTGTTGCCTCTTTGGTAATGGTTTCTGCCGTTGATCCCTATTCCGGGACCATGGCTTCGGCGGCAACCGTTCAGGTTGTTGAGAGTGTCGACCAGGAGTACCAGCAGCTTGAGATTGTCGCCGTCGAGGGCGAGGGCTTTGCCCGTGGCTCCTTTGAGGTTGTCACCGGAGCAGGAATCGCGAAACTCTTCGTCAACGGCGCTCCATACCCGACCCCGGGCTCAGCCAAAGAGATTGCCCTCAAGCTGGTCTATGCCAAGGACTGGGACTACAACCAGTACTCCTGTCTGGTGAAGCTCTGGGAGCGCGAGAGCAACTGGCGCTGGAATGCCCTGAATTCCTCCTCCGGCGCCTACGGCATCCCGCAGTCGTTGCCCGGATCAAAGATGGCCAGTGCTGGAGCTGACTGGAGAACCAACCCAGAGACTCAGATTAAGTGGGGGATTGGTTACATCTCCGGACGCTACGGCAGCCCCTGTGGTGCTTTGGCTCACTCAAACGAGCACAACTGGTACTGATGCAAAAAGATAGGCGCCGGCGCGGTAGGCAACATCGGCAGCAGCGCGATCTAGACATCACCCGCCTTCGGATGTCACTGCCAAGCGTGGTGCAAAAGCGCGGCGTTGAATTTCAAGTTCAGCAATCCACCGGTGCCAATGCCGAAGAGGGTAAGAGTTGGATCTGTCCGGTTTGCTCCATCGACATTGAACCGGGTGTTGTGCACACTGTCGCCTGGGATCTGCACCGCGGAGTAAACACCAGAAGGCACTTTCACAACCACTGCTTCAAGATCTTTGACGGGGAGCTGTTCTAGTGGAGGAAATTCGGGCAGCCACCATTCTTCCTGCCATTCGTGAGGACATCACCTTCACCACCTCGGACGGTGAGGTTTTGGTTGGGGAGCTTGCACTTCCAAATAGCGCCCAGCCAAAGGCAACCCTGATCACGCTGCACCCACTGCCTACCCACGGCGGCTTCATGGACTCTCACATCCTCAGAAAAGCCTCCAATCGGCTTCCAGCGCTGGCTGAAATTGCGGTTCTAAGGTTCAACACGCGCGGCACGTCTTCCCCGCGAGGGACCTCAACCGGCGCCTTTGACGGCGGAGTTGCCGAGCGATTTGACGTTGCGGCAGCGATTTCCTTTGCTCAGAGCCGCGGCCTTGAAAATCTTTGGCTTGTGGGGTGGAGCTTTGGCACCGAACTTGCAATCAAGTACGGACCAGATCACCAAATTTCAGGGGCGATTTTGCTTTCACCGCCGCTTCACCGGGCAAACGATCAAGATCTGATGCGCTGGGTGGAGTTTGGTAAACCGCTGGTTGCCTTGGTTCCAGGTGATGATGACTACCTAAAGCCTGATGAGGCAGCTAAACGATTCTCAATCGTGCCGCAGGCGAAGGTTCTCGGATTTGAGGGAGAAAAGCACCTCTGGGTTGGAGAGCGAGCAACCAGATTGGTGCTGAACCAAATCGTGCAGACCGTGTTGCCCGGTTCGGCAGAGCTTCCGGAGAGCTACTAGCGCTTTTCCTGCCTGGGCATCCAAACCTCGCGAACAATCAACAGCACTGAGGCCGCCACCGGAATGGCGATTAGCGCTCCGAGCACACCCATGAGGGTTCCACCAACCAAGGCGGCAATCACAACCAGCGATGCTGGAACCGAGACAGCCTGCTTCATCACCCTCGGGCTAATCAGGTAGGCCTCAACCTGCAGGTAGATCAGGTAGAAGATTCCCACCACCAGGGCGGTGTCGGTTCCTGCGGTAAGCGAGATGGCGGTCACAAGGACAGCTGCCGATAGAGGTCCGACCAGTGGAATTAGTGCCAGCAGGAAAGCAATTGAAGCCAGCAGCAACTCAAACGGAGCATCAACTGAAGTCAGGAAGGTGTAGACCACGACCGCGTGAATCAGTGCAATTGTGGTTTGACCTGCGACCCAACGTCCCACCGAGTAGGCAATCTGGTCGGTAAGCGCTCTGAATTTTTCCCGCTTGGAGTTTGCCACGAGTTTGCTCAGGTAGTCCTTCATGGACTCAAGAGCAGACATGAAGTAGATCGTGAGAATTACCACGATTATGAAACCCAGAATTCCGCTCAGGAGACCAAGGCCAACCTCAAGAACGCCTCCAACTAGGCCGGGCCAGTTGGCAGCATTTGAAAGAAACTCAACAGCTCCACCGGTGGCATTTGTGATGCCACCGCCAAGCTGGGCATCCCAGTTGGCAATCAGCTCATTGGTCACGAGGTTGGTTGCTATCGACGGAATGCTGGCAACCAGTTTTGAAGCCTCGGTAACCACGGCAGGGATAATCAGGGAGAGAACAAAGGCCACCGCACCCAAAAAGCCCAGCACGACTATAGAAACTGCTGCAATTCGGGGCAGCTTGGCCCGCATCAACCCCCGCACCAGTGGGTCAAGACCCAAGGCAATAAACAGGGCGATAGCAACATAGGTGATGATGGTGGCGATTTGACCGATGGCGGTGCCCAGCAGCACCGCAACCATGACTCCCAGGCCACCGGTCAGACCGACGCCAAAGCCGCCCACCAGCCTAGTTTTTTGCTCCATCAACATCCCTATCTAAAAGACCTTCGGTTACCAAGCTACGCAGGTTTTGCAAATAAAGCTCCACCGCTGCCGCCTGATTTTGCAAAATCACCAATTTTTCCTCCGCGGAAGCTTTTAGTGCTTTGGCGCGCTCCCCGGCAGATCCCACCAGCTCGCGGGATTCAATCTCTGCAGCCAGAACCAAGGCATCGGCCTTGTCCCGGGCTTCCTGAATGATCCGGCGCTGGGTCATTGAGGCTTCCAGCTCCAGAGTTTCGATTTCAAATCGCAGGTTTGCTGCGGTTTGGGTGAGCTCTTGCAAATCTGAAGTCGCGCTAGCCAGATACTGCTCGGTGGCCGCTACGGCCTGCTGGTGTTTGGTCAGGTATTGCTCCTCCGCCTCTGCCCTGCGCTCTGCAATGACAGCTTCAAGCTGACTGACCTGCTTATCGGTGAGCAGCTCGGCACCCGTCAGGGTTTCGGCGAGCAGCAGATTTTCTTTGGCAGCATATTTTGAAACTAGGTCTGCTTCGGTCTTTGCGATCTCACGCTTTGCCAAAGTCCTGATGGCAGCCACCTCGGTTGCCACCGAACCCCGGATTCGAGCGGCCTCCTTCTCGGCACGTTTTATTATCTCGGCAGCCTCAGTCTCTGCCTTAGCTCGAATTTGACCCGCTTCGATTTCGGCGGTGGAGATTTTGCGCTGTGCACGACGCTTGCCATCGGCAACCACTGAGCCGTAGTTGGCTTGAGCACTCTCTAGAATTTCCTGCGCCTCGGTTTTGGCCTCGCCAGTCAGCTTCGCCGAGAGGGATTTGGCATCAATTTCTAACTCCGCAGCAATTTGCTGGGCTGAGCTGAGGATGTTTGCCGCTTTGGCCCCCAGAGCTGCAAAATTTGGGTTTTTGGCAGCTGCCAGCGCTGATTCGGACTCAGCTAGCTGCGCTCTGGTGTTTTTGAGTTGGTTCTGCAGGTCAGAGGAGAGCTCATTGAGCCTTGCGAGCTCAAGGTTGAGCTGACGTAGTTGCTGCTCCACCGCGGCTGGTTCGTATCCCTTGCGAACCAGCTCAAAGCGATCGAATGATTGAGCCAACTAGGTAGTCCTTAGCTGCCAAAGGTAAACTTGCACGGCTAGCAAAGTCTAATGGAGTCCTCTTGGTGCGTTTTTGGCTTGCCCTGACCACATTTGTGGTGGGTTTGGTGCTCAGCGCAGTCGGATTGGTCAACCAGTTAGAGAACAGACCGCTAGACATCATCCTCGCCCAAACCGAGCTTGAGACTCCAACCACCTACGTTGTGATCCCAAACAAAATTCTCACCTCCTACCCCGGCAAGGTATCCGTGACCGCTAACAACGACGGCCCAGTCTTTTTGGCTGCCGGAAGAGAGTCGGACATCATCGGCTGGATTGGCGACTCCCAATACGTTGAGGTCCGCATGTCGGTAAACAGCGCCCAGGAAGAGGTCATCCTCGGCGAGGTGGAGCGCGGTGGTGGGGGAGAGCTGGCAGATCCAAACGGCAGTGACCTCTGGCGGCTTCAGGTGGCCGAGAAGTTCCAGGGCAAGATTTCAGTGCCGGATGGCAATGAGTCGGCCGTGCTGATAGCGGCCAGCGGTATAGACCTTGCCCCAAGAAAGATTTCAATCACCTGGGACCTGCCAAACGAAGCCGCACCGGTTGCGCCCATCACTCTTGTTGGTTTGGCGCTGATGGCGCTTGGAGCCGCCTTGAGCCTTTGGGCGTTCCTGGTGCTGTTCCGAAAATCTCGAATCACCAGAAATTGGAAAGGTCCGAGGCCAAAGCGTCGCAGGCCTAAGGCATCCAAAGTCGTTTCTCAGGCCGGATCTGGACCCGTTAGTCCCAGAAGAGCGGCCCGCGGCCTGAAGTTTGCCGCCCTGCTAGCAGCGCCGCTGCTGTTGTCCAGCTGCACACCCGAATACGAAAACCCTATTCTTAGCCCGAGCCCGCTTCCGGCTCAAGATATCCTTACCCCGGTCATGACCACCGACCAACTGGGCCGCATCCTCTCTGAAATCACATCGGTTGTGGACAAGGCAGATGCTGAGTTTGACCGTGAAAGTATCGAGACCAGAGTTAGTGGACCAGCCCTTGCGGCTAGGCGCGCGGAATACAACATCGCCCGCAGGCAGGAGGAGCCAGTTCCACCAGCTCCGATACTCGCGGAACCGGTTCAGCTCTTCCTACCCTCGGCAACCGACACCTGGCCCAGAACCGTCATGGTGGTGACTGGAAACGAGTCGCTACGCATGCTGGTGCTGCGTCAGGAGACAGCCCGAGACCAGTACCGGCTCTACCAATACATGGACCTCCTGCCTGGAGTGCAGTTCCCTGAGGTGGCGGCTGAATCGGTTGGTGCAAACCTGGTCAAGCCAGACAGCAAGTTCCTCTTGCTGCCACCTGAGGATTTGGCAACGGCAGTCGGTAGCCTGCTGAACGAGGGACCGAACTCCAGCTGGAGCATCTTGGTGGATGGTGAAAACCAATACATTTCGGACGTGGCATCGGTTCAGCAGGGCCTATCCCAGACTCTCAGTAACGCCAATTTGACCTTCGACCACAAGCTTTCGAACGATGAGCTGGTTTTGATGGCAACGGCCGATGGCGGGGCTCTGGTGGCGCTCTACATGATCGACACCTACACCATCATCCCCAAGGAACCGGGGGACGCTGTGGCGATCGAGGGCGAAGAGGCAATTCTGCTGGGCACCGGGGGCAGCGCGACAGGTATCGAGACTCGCTACGGAGCCATGCTGCTTTTCCACATCCCCGCTGCCGGCTCTGAAGCGCGAGTAACTCTGCTCGGTGCCACCCAGCAGCTTCTCACCTCAGTATCTTTGGGAGCACGATGACTAATTTTGGCGGAGCGTTCGACCTTTCCAGTCTGAACAATAAGAAGACTGCTGCCGCTGTGGGCAACCAGGTATCAGGCTGGCTAGTGCCAGCTGACGAGCAGGTCTTGCGCAAGTATCTGGCGCTCTCTGAGAGCGTTCCAGTACTGATGCTGATAGTTGATGGATCAGAGTCATCTAACGCCGTCAGCGCCCTGGTGGAATCCATCATTGCCGAGGCTCAGGGCCGCTTTGCCGGCATCAGCGTTGACCTTAACACCTCTCCGCAATTGGCCGCTGCAATTGGCATCAATCAGGCCCCGGCCATGGCCGCGATTCTCTCGGGCCAGCCGGCGCCGCTGTTCAAGGGCAACATCAGCCAGGACCAACTGGTCCAGATCTTGGGACAGGTTTTGCAGTTGGCGACCCAGAATAAAATCACCGGCTCGGTAACCCTTTCCGATCAGGCCGCAGAGCCTGTGAAAAAACTGACTCCCGAGCACCAGGCGGCCATCGATGCAGTCGACAGGGGAGACCTGTCCTCGGCCCTTGCGCAGTTTGAAAAGCTAGCCGTTGAGTACCCAAACGATTTGGAAATTAAGGCCGGCCTCTCCCAGGTTCGGTTGCTGAAGCGCCTCGGAGACGGGCAGACCGGACCGCTGGCAGATCTTTTCACCGGTGCCGACCAGGCGCTGATTTCAGGTGCTCCGAGCGAGGCCTTTGAGATTTTGCTAGCGCGATTTGCGGTCGATTTTGACAACCGGGACGCGATCCGACAGCGACTGATTGAGCTGTTCACCGTGACCGGTGACTCTCACGAGGCGGTATTGGCTGCTAGGCGCAAGCTCGCGTCACTGATGTTCTAGGAGAGCTTCAGCCAGATGGCACCGAGCGGAGGGATCGATATCTCCGCTGAGAAGGGCCTGCCGTGGGCGGAGATGTCTACAGCCTGCACCCCGCCGGAGTTTCCCACCCCGCTACCGGCGTAAGTCTCGGCATCGCTGTTCAGAATCTCTTTCCAGTAACCTGCCGCCGGCAGCCCCAAGCGGAAGTTGTGATAGGGGTGACCTGCAAAGTTCACCACCACGGCAATCTGGTTTCCGTTTGAATCAAACCTCAGGAAGCTCAACAGGTTGTTGTCGGCATCGCCTCCGTCAATCCACTGAAATCCGCGGTGATCGTGATCGAGTTCGTAAAGCGCAGGATTCTCCAGGTAGAGGCGGTTCAGGTCGGCAACTAGCTGCTGCATACCGCGGTGAGGGTGGTGGTCAAGCAGCCACCAGTCCAAATCCCTGGATTCGCTCCACTCAGAGGGTTGGGCAAACTCCTGGCCCATGAACAGCAGCTTCTTTCCCGGGTGAGACCACATGAAACTGAGGTAGGCGCGCATGTTGGCAAGTTTTTGCCAGTGATCGCCAGGCATCTTCGCCAGTAGCGACCCCTTGCCATGGACTACCTCGTCATGGCTAATCGGCAGCACAAACTTCTCGTCGTAGGCATAGAGCATGGAAAAGGTAATTTCGCCGTGGTGATACTTTCGGTATGCGGGGTCGCGCTGAATGTACTCCAGGGAATCGTGCATCCAGCCCATATTCCACTTGAATCCAAACCCGAGGCCGCCCTGATCGGTTGGCGCTGAAACACCTGGGAATGCGGTGGACTCCTCGGCGATCATCATGATGCCCGGGTTTCTGCGGTAGGCGGTGGCATTGGTTTCCTGCAAGAACCTGATGGCGTCCAGGTTTTCGCGGCCGCCATAAATGTTTGGTAGCCACTGTCCTTCCTGGCGGCTGTAATCCAAATAAAGCATGGATGCAACCGCATCCACCCTCAGGCCGTCAACGTGAAACTCCTCAAACCAGTAGTTGGCGTTTGCAACTAAAAAGTTTCTGACCTCGGTTCGACCAAAGTTGAAAACGTGGGTACCCCAATCCGGGTGATCACCGCGTCTGGGGTCGGCATCCTCGTAGAGCGCCTCGCCGTCATAGCGAGCTAGCGCCCAATCGTCCTTTGGAAAGTGAGCGGGAACCCAGTCCATGATCACTCCGATGCCGGCTGCGTGAAGCTGGTCAATCAGAAAGCGCAGGTCATCTGGCGAGCCAAACCTAGAGGTTGGCGCGTAGTAGCCGGTGACCTGGTAGCCCCAGGAGCCTCCAAACGGGTGCTCTGCCAGCGGCATGAACTCAACGTGGGTGAAACCCAGGAACTTGACGTGCCCAATTAGTTCTGGCGCCAGGTCACGATAATTCTTAGCCCCGCGCCAGGAACCCAGGTGCAGCTCATAGATGCTCATCGGAGCCTTGAGGGCATCGCGCTTGGCACGAGCGGAAATCCAACTCTCGTCCTGCCACTTATAGCTGGATGCCTCCACCACCGATGAGGTTGCCGGTGGGATTTCGGTTCGGCGGGCAAGCGGGTCGATCTTGGTTATCCAGTGACCGGCTTTGGTGAGGATCTGAAACTTATAGAGATCGCCGGGCTGCACGCCTGGAATAAACAGCTCCCAAACCCCGCTGCCACCCATCGAGCGCATCGCATAGCAGGTGCCATCCCAGTGGTTGAAGCTTCCCACTACCCGAACCGCCTGAGCATTCGGGGCCCATAGTTTGAAGCTAACCCCTGAGGTGTCGGAGATTGAGTCTGACTGCACAACGTGGTGGGCACCAAGTGCCTGCCAAAGCTGCTCGTGCCGACCCTCTGCAATCAGGTGAAGATCCAAATCGCCAATCTTGGGTAGGTAGCGGTAGGGGTCATCAGATTCCCAGGCCGGAGCATTTTCATACTCGGCCACAATGCGATAGTCACCAGGCTGCTTTCCCGTACCGCGGTATTCCCAGACCCCACCGTAGATGTGTTCGAGGGAGTAGCTATCGTTTTTGCCTTTGATGGTCACAGCCTTGGCAAAGGGCCTAAGGGCTCTAACCACCCAGTCCTTGCCTGATAGGTGGATTCCAAGGATTGAGTGGGGGGAGTGGTGCCTACCCTCAGCGATTAGTTGGAGCTCGTGTGCCTCGGGATTCATGCTTCAACTTTCAAAATGTGTGCGGGCTCAGTGAAGGAATCCAGCCGAACGTAGTTGTGCTCGCCCCACTGGTATTTGGCACCGGTTATCAGATCAGTGACCTGGAACTTTGAACCGACTCCCAGAGCTTCGAGCTTGAGGTGGATATTGGTTTCCCTCACTGAGTGCGGGTCGGTGTTTACAACAACCAGGATGGTGTTTGGTTTGCCGCCGTTGTGCCCGGCGGCAAGGTGCTTGGAGTAAACCAGGATCTCCGAGTCATCGCTGTAATGCATTGTGAGGTTGCGCAGCTGGCCAATGGCCGGGTTCTCCCTGCGGATTTGGTTCAGCAGCGCAATGCGGGGAATTAGGGTCTCGCCAGACTTGCTGGCTTTAGCCCAGTCCCTGACCTTGATCTCAAATTTCTCACTGTCGATGTTTTCTTCGGCGCCGGGTCTGGCTACCGACTCATAGAGCTCGAAACCGGCATACATGCCCCAGATCGAGCCTGCTGTCGCTGCGATAGTGGCGCGGATCTTGAAGGCAGGCTTGCCGCCAAACTGCAGGTAGGGGGTGAGGATGTCTGGGGTATTCACCCAAAGTGCGGGCCTGAAGAAATCGGCCGTTTCGTGAGCTAACTCGTTGAGGTACTCCACCAGCTCATCTTTTTTGTTGCGCCAGGAGAAATAGCAGTAGGACTGCTGGAACCCGGCCTTGCCAAGGCCGTGCATCATCGCCGGCCGGGTGAAGGCCTCCGCCAGGAAAATGACCTCGGGGTTTTTAGAGTTGACCTCAGCAATCAGGCGCTGCCAAAAATCCAGCGGCTTGGTGTGTGGGTTGTCCACCCGGAATATCTTCACGCCGAGGTCAATCCACTTTTGCACCACCTTGAGCACCTCGCTGAAAATGCCCTCGGGGTCCTGGTCGAAGTTGATCGGGTAGATGTCCTGGTATTTCTTGGGTGGGTTCTCGGCATAGGCGATTGAGCCATCTGCGCGCTGGGTGAACCAGTTGGGGTGCTCTTTGACCCAGGGGTGATCTGGCGACGCTTGCAGTGCCAGATCCATGGCTATTTCAATGCCCAGCTTGTTTGCTGCCTTGACAAAGGCCTTGAAGTCTTTTTCATCTCCCAGGTCCGGGTGGATTGAATCGTGTCCACCAGTGGTATTGCCGATTGCCCAGGGGGAGCCGGGGTCGCTCTCGGTGGCAGTCAGGGTGTTGTTGGGACCTTTGCGGTGAGCGGTGCCGATCGGATGGATCGGGGGCAGGTAGAGCACCTCAAAGCCCATGTCCTTCACCCGGGTAAGACTCTTAGATGCAGTCTTGAAGTTGCCAGAGGTTATGGTTCCGTCGGCACTGCGAGTGGCACCCTCGGAGCGCGGGAAGAATTCATACCAGGCGCCAGAGCCCGCAAGGGTTCGCTCGCAGATAACCTCTCGCTCGTCGCTTAGGGTCTCGAGCGCGCGCACCGGATTGGCCTCTGCCAGCTCGCTCAAACCATCGGCCAAGGCGGCTTCAAGGCGCTGCTGCGGAGTCTGGTCCTTGGCGGTTAGCAATTTGGCAAATTCATTCAGGGCGGAAGCCGCTTTGGGCTTAGCCCCGCTGGCAAGTTTGGTGAGCAGTCGCTCACCCTCGAGCATCATCAGCTCCTGGTCTATGCCAGCAGCCAGCTTCACCTCGGTGTTGTGTAGCCAGGTGTGGTATTCGTCATCCCAGGCGCTCACCTGGTAGCGGTAGCTGCCGAGCTGATCTAGCTTCAGAGAAACCACCCACTCGTCCATGCCGGGGCGTCCAGGGTTCATTCTCAGCCGGGTGGTTTTTGAGGATGGGTCGGTTAGCAAAAGCTCGACCGCGATGGCATCATGCCCCTCGCGAAATGATGTGGCACCAAAGGTGATTACCTCGCCGAGAAATGCCTTGGCAGGGAAAGCGCCGAAGTCAACCTCGGGCCAGGTTTTGGTGATTGGAATCCGACCGATGCGCTTTGGAAATGTGCCCATGGTGACAATTTAGTGAGTTTAGGCAGCCAGGGCGGGAGAACAGGCCAAAAGGTTACCTAACTAAAAACAACTGCAGGCTGGTTTCAACCATGCGCAACTTGGATCCGGCTTTCATGACAACGCTTCTCTTGGGGGGAAGTTCCAGTGCACTGTCCCAGAGCAGCTCGTATTCGGTTATGCCTTTGGGGTTAGCCAGCGTCACGTTCTTCACGGCTTCGGTGCCGTTGATAACAAGCATGACACCTTGCTTTGAGCCGTCATTCATCAGGTGGTAGGTGAGGCGCTGCAGGGTGCGGCGCTCAGGATTGTGCCAGTCATCAACGCTCATTTGATCGCCTCGGACCGAGAACCACAGCATTTGGTCTTGTTCCGGGGTCGGTTCCGCAAGGGTTGGGAAGGTTCTGGGCCTGAGGGCTGGAAGGTTTTTTCTCAGAGCGATTAGGTGGCTGACAGTTTTTTCAAAATCCAGCTGATGGGTATCCGGGCTGAAGTTCTGCCAGGTAATTACGTTGTCCTGGCAGTAGGCATTGTTGTTGCCGCCTTGGGTCTTCAGCCGCTCGTCACCCGCGGTAATCATGGGGATTCCTGCGGAGAGCAGCAGGGTTCCGATTAGGTTCCTGGCGGCCTTGCGGCGAGCGTAACTAATGGATGGATTTGCACTTGGCCCCTCAGCACCGTGGTTGAACGAGAGGTTATTGTTGGCACCGTCTCGATTACCTTCGCCGTTGGCTGAGTTGTGCTTGACGTTGTGTGAGACCAGGTCCCAGAGAGTGAAACCGTCGTGAGCGGTTATGAAGTTGATGGAAGCGGTTGGACCATTGCCATCGCTCATCAAATCCTGCGATCCGGCAATTCTGCCGGCCAGCTCCCGTACTCCGTTGGAGTGATTGCCACTGGATCGAGCATTGGCTATGTCCTGCAGCCAAAACCTTCTCACGCTGTCGCGGTATCGGTCGTTCCACTCCGGGAAGCCGGCCGGGAAGTTGCCGGTCTGCCAGCCGCCCATACCGACATCCCACGGTTCAACGATCAGCTTTGCCGAGGAAATGATGGGGTCCTGCTTCATGGCCGAGAAAAGCGGGTGCTGCGGGTTGTAGTGATTCGATTCGTCTCGGGCCAGGGTTGCGGCGAGGTCGAAGCGGAAGCCATCAATTTGCAGCTCCTGGGTCCAGTAGCGCAGCGAATCCAGGGTGAGGCGCTGAACCATTGGGTTACCAAAGTTCAGTGAGTTCCCGCAGCCGGTGGTGTCGTGGTAGTTGCCGTGATCGTCCTGGCGGTAGTAGCTGGAGTTATCTAGGCCGCGATAGGAGTAGGTAAGTCCCTTGGAGCCGCCCTCGGCGGTGTGGTTGTAAACCACATCCATGATCACTTCGATCCCGGCTCGGTGCAGCTCGCGGATAGCGGTCTTTAGCTCTCGCAGCATGGCCTCTGGCCCTTGTGCCCTGGTTGCCTCTGCTGCATAGCGCAGGTGTGGGGTGAAGAAGTTGATGGTGTTGTAGCCCCAGTAGTTGATTAGGCCCAGGTTCACTAGCCGCGGCTCTGAGATAAAAGCCTGAATTGGGAGCAGCTCCAACGCGGTAATGCCCAGATTCACCAGGTACTCAATGGTCGCCGGATGACCAAGGGCTGCGTAGGACCCCCGGATCTCCTCGGGGATGGCTGGATTGATGCGGCTAAGTCCTCGGACATGAGCTTCGTAAATCACAGACTCGGAAAGAGATACCCCTGGCTTTGCAACGCTCTGCCAGTCAAAGTCGCGCTCAATCGCCACGCAGTGGTAGTCCCTGGGGCTCTCCCTAACCAGACCCCTGGCATAGGGGTCCAGCAGGTTGCGCTCGGGTTGGAAGGCATGTCTTGGGCCTTCGGGACCCGAAGCCCTGAGTGCGTATTTGATGCCTCTGGTTAGTCGGTCATCGCTGGCGGACCAGATGCCACCCTCAGTTCTCTCAAGTTCAATGATGTGGCTAGAGACCTCAGAGTCCTCAGGGTCCAAAATGTGCAGATTAACGGATTCTGCGGTTTCTGACCAAACTGAAAATACCCCGCCACCATCGAGCAGGGTTAGGCCCAGCGGGGCAAGCAGTTGTTCAGTTGATGAGTCAGCCATAGCAATCAATAACTCACCCTAGCAATCAAACATTTCGCCCCGGTGAATTAGGCTTTAGGCATGTCGGTCTACCTGGACCATGCCGCAACCACACCGGTTCGACCTGAGTCGCTAAACGCTTACCTAGAGGCCCAGTCGCACTTTGGCAACCCTTCATCTGTTCACGCTCAGGGCAGGCAGACCAGAGAGATTCTGGAGCAGGCCAGAGAGGTTTTGGCTGAGGCTGTTGGGTGTCACCGCTCCGAGGTGATTTTCACTTCAGGCGGTACGGAGTCGGACAACCAACTGATTAAAGGTTTGTACTGGTCAAGGCAAGATCGCCCCAGGAAGTACATACTTTCTGCACTCACAGAGCACCACGCACTCCTGGATCCAATTCACTGGTTAGAGAAGCATGAGGGGGCGCAGCCAGTTTGGCTGACTGTGGATAAAACCGGCCAGCCGGATTTTGCTCAGTTTCAGCAGCTGATTGAAGAACTGGGCGATGAGATTGCCCTGGTGTCGCTGATGTGGGTGAACAATGAGACCGGAGCGCTGATTGACCTACAAAAGTTTTCGGCGCTCGCGGGCCAGCGCAACATCCCGGTTCACAGTGATGCAGTCGCCACCTTTGGGCACTTACCCTTCAAATTCTCCGAAACGGGACTGACCGCGATGAGCATCTCCGGTCACAAGCTTGGGGCTCCGATAGGCATTGGAGCGAGCATTATTGCCCGCTCCGCCAAGCCGGTATCGCTCATTCACGGAGGTGGACAGGAGCGGGGACTTAGGTCTGGAACCATGAACTACCCACTTGCCATGGCTTTCGCTCAGGCTGCCTCGGCGGCGGTATCCGATCAGGTTGAACGTGAGCACAGACTAGGCGCGATGCGCGATCGCCTAGAGCGAGAGCTGTTGAAAACAATTCCTGCGGTATCCAAGACCATCTCCGGACCCAGGATTGAACACACCGCTAGCTTTTTGTTTCCAGGCGCCCAAAGCGATTCACTGCTGTTTTTACTCGATCAAAAGGGACTATGCGTCTCAGCTGGAAGTGCATGCCAGGCTGGTGTGCTGGGAGCCTCTCACGTGCTATTAGCTATGGGTTACAGCGAAGCCGAGGCTTCCAGCGTGCTGCGCATTTCGCTCGGGCACAGCACCACCGAGGCCGATGTTGATACTTTCCTCGGCGTAATTGAAGAGGTTTATTCCACAGCGCTTCGCGCTGGGCTGAACCGCTAGAGCGGTTTGCAATTTAGACTTCTACGGTGCGTGTCTTAGCAGCTATGAGTGGTGGAGTTGACTCCGCCGTAGCAGCTGCGCGCGCGGTTGAAATGGGACACGAGGTGGTTGGAGTCCACCTCGCGCTCTCGCGCATGCCTGGCACCTTGAGAACCGGTTCCCGCGGCTGCTGCACCATTGAGGACTCAATGGATGCCCAGCGCGCGGCCAAGAAGCTTGGCATTGACTACTACGTTTGGGATTTCTCCGAACGGTTCAAGCTGGATGTGGTTGATGATTTCGTGGCGGAGTACCAGGCCGGTCGCACTCCAAACCCGTGCATGCGCTGCAATGAGCGAATTAAGTTTGCAGCCCTTCTGGAAAAGGGTTTGGCCTTGGGATTTGATGCCGTCTGCACCGGCCACTACGCATCGATTCTTGAAGACGACCACGGCAATTTAGAACTTCACCGCTCACTTGCCATGGCCAAGGACCAGAGCTACGTGCTAGGGGTGTTGACCCAGGAACAGCTAAAGCACTCAATGTTTCCGCTCGGGGCCACCGCTTCTAAGGATTTGGTTCGCAAAGAAGCCGCGGAGCGCGGCCTTGCGGTTGCCAATAAGCCTGACTCCTACGACATCTGCTTTATCCCCGAGGGTGACACCAGAGAGTGGCTCAGAGACTTCATCCCCTCTGATCCAGGAAAGATCGTTGACACCGAGGGAAATACCTTGGGTGAACACGATGGTCACGTTGGTTTCACCATCGGGCAGCGCAAAGGCCTGCGTATCGGTAGGCCGGCAGCCGATGGTAAACCAAGGTATGTTCTCGAGATTCGACCCAAGACGAATGAGGTTGTGGTTGGACCTGAAGCTGCCCTGCAGATTGGTCAGCTCGGCGGAGCAAGATATTCGTGGTGCGGGAAGGCTCCTGAAAATCCTGAGATTCCCTTTGATTGTGAAGTTCAGGTTAGAGCCCACGGCGAGTCGATCCCAGCTCGCGCCTACGTCACTGAGTCAGAACTCGTGATTGATCTGCTGGAGCCGCTCTACGGCGTTGCTCCGGGCCAAACCGCGGTGCTGTATTTGGGAACCAGGGTGCTGGGTCAAACCACCATAGATCGGACCAAGAGCGCGGAGCCGCTCAATGTCTAGCTCTATCGAGCGCCTGCAGGAGCTCAAAGAACTAATCTCCAAATATCGAATCGCTTACTACGAGCAGGATGAGACTCTGGTCTCCGATGCGGAGTATGACGCGCTCGAGAGAGAGCTAAAAGCCCTGGAAGCTCAGCATCCGGAGCTCGCCCAGGCCAGCCCGACTCAGGCGGTTGGCTCGGCAGCATCCGCTGTATTTTCCCCGGTGAAGCACCTGGAGCAAATGCTCAGCCTGGATAACGCCTTCGACGAGCAGGAGTTTATGGCCTGGGCACTTCGAGTTGGCGGTGGACCGTTTCTCTGCGAACCAAAGATTGATGGTTTAGCCCTTTCACTCACCTATGAGAATGGCGTGCTAACCAAGGCTGCCACCAGGGGAGACGGTGAGGTCGGTGAAGATGTCACAGCAAACGTGCTCACCATAAAAACCATTCCTCACCGGCTTGCTGGCAAGGGTCACCCCAAGGCAATAGAAATTCGCGGCGAGGTTTTTCTGGGAAAAGAAGACTTTGATGAGCTGAATGCTTCCATAGTTTCGGAGGGTGGCAAGCCATTTGCCAACCCGAGAAACTGCGCCTCGGGATCCCTGCGGCAGAAAGATCCGTCGGTCAGTGCCGCAAGGCCTCTGAGGATGCTGGTGCACGGCTTTGGCTCCTGGCCGGGAGAGATTGCCAATCAAAGTGAGGTTTATCAACTGCTGAGCGATTGGGGGTTGCCCACCACCAGAGAGTTCGAAGTGGTTGAGGATGCAGCGGCCGCCTACCGATTCATTTCTCAGCTCCAGCAGCGCCGCGGTGAAATTGAACACGAGATTGACGGTGTGGTTATTAAGGTAGACGCGCTCGAACGGCAGAGAGAGCTCGGAAAAACCTCTAGAGCACCGCGCTGGGCAATTGCCTACAAGTATCCGCCTGAGCAGGTGAACACAAAACTTATCGATATCAAGGTTTCAATTGGCAGGACTGGGCGCGCCACCCCGTTTGCGGTCTTGGCGCCCGTTTTGGTGGCAGGGTCGGAAGTTGAGTTCGCCACCCTTCACAATCAAGAGCAGGTGAAGGCCAAGGGGATTTTGATTGGCGACACCGTGGTGCTGCGCAAGGCAGGCGATGTCATTCCGGAGATATTGGGTCCGGTTGCAACCCTTCGCACCGGAGTCGAAACCGAGTTCGTCATGCCAACTCAATGCCCAGAGTGTGGCAGCACGCTGGCGCCGGCATCCGAGGGTGATGTCGATCTGCGCTGCCCAAATTCCAGGTCTTGCCCGGCCCAGCTGCGCGAGCGCATCGCCTACATCGGCTCTCGATCTGCGCTCGACATCGAAGCCTTGGGTTACGTGTCGGCTACCGCTCTGACGCAGCCGATTGAGCCAGCCATCCCACCGGTCACCTCAGAGGCGGACCTGTTTGATTTGACCCTCGAAAAGCTATTGCCAATTCGCTCCTACGTGCTGGACCCTGACACAGGTCTTCCAAAGCACGATGCCAATGGCGAACCAAAGACCGTTAGTTTTTTTGCAAAGCGAGATGGGTCCCCAGCTGAAGCTGCCATCAAGCTGCTGGATAACTTGGAGCAGGCAAAATCCAAGCCGCTCTGGCGAATCTTGGTCTCACTTTCGATTCGCCACGTCGGACCGGTGGCTGCGCGGGCACTGGCGGACCACTTCGGGTCGGCAGCTGGAATTTTTAACGCTTCCGCGCAGGAGCTGGCAGAAGTCGAGGGTGTTGGACCGACTCTCGCGCAGTCGATCATCGACTGGCATACAGAGGACTGGCACAGGCAAATCTTGCAGCGCTGGGAAGCTGCCGGGGTGCTGCTGGCAATACCAGGCCATGAAGGACCTGGCTCGGTTTCAAAGGACGGAATCTTCTCTGGGCTCTCGATAGTGATAACCGGCTCAATGGTCTCGCTCAACAGGGAGCAGGCTGAGGCTCGGGTGATTGAACTTGGCGGTAAGGCGGCTTCTTCGGTATCAAAGAAGACATCTTTTGTGGTGGCCGGGCCAGGTGCTGGATCCAAGCTTGCCAAGGCCACGGAGCTGGGCATCGAGGTAATTGATGAAGCTCAGTTCTTGGCAAGGGCCGGGCTTGATTCAAACTAAACTTGTCGCATTGCCAAATTCTTGAATTGAGCCAATGCATGTCTGAAATAACTCCCGACCTGGTGCGCCATCTGGCATCACTCGCCAGGATTCTGGTGACCGAAGAAGAGGTCCAAACCCTAGCCGGAGAGCTAGGTGTGATTGTGGAAGCGGTAGCAACCGTGAATCAGGCCGTGCAGGGAGACATTCCTGCCACCAGCCACCCGATTCCAATGGCGAACGTGTTCCGTGAGGACGTGGTTGAAGAATCACTGACCCAGGCACAAGCTCTTTCCTCGGCCCCAGACAGCGCCGAAGGCCGCTTCCGCGTGGCTGCAATTTTGGACGAGGAGTAAACAATGTCTGATCTTGTATTTCTACCTGCTAGTGAACTGGCTGCAAAGATTGCCTCGAAAGAGATCTCCTCTGTTGAGCTAACTAAAGCCTTCTACGACCGCTCCGAAGAGCTGAACCCAAAGACCAACTCCTACATCACCCTGAATCGCGAAAACGCGATGGCAGCTGCCAAGTTGTCGGACGAAGCCCTAAGCAAGGGTGAGGTGCTCTCTCCGCTCCACGGTGTTCCAATTGCGGTGAAGGACAACCTCACCACCACCGATGCTCAGACAACCTCTGGCTCCAACATCTTGCGCGGCTGGGTTCCGCAGTATGACGCGACGGTGGTTAGCAAGCTCCGTAAAGCGGGCCTTCCAATCCTGGGTAAGACCAACCTGGACGAATTTGCCATGGGGTCCTCGACCGAATACTCGGCATTTGGTCCATCTCGAAACCCATGGGATCTCTCCAGAATCCCAGGTGGTTCAGGTGGTGGCTCAAGCTCAGCTGTCTCAGGTCACCTGGCTCCGATCGCAATTGGTAGTGACACCGGAGGTTCTATTCGGTACCCGGCTGCCGTGACCGGCTCGGTGGGTGCCAAGCCAACCTACGGTGCGGTTTCACGCTACGGCCTAGTAGCTCTAGCCTCCTCGCTAGACCAGATTGGTCCGGTGGCTAACAACGTTTTGGATACCGCGCTACTGCACGATGTGATTGCCGGCTATGACGCTCACGACTCCACCTCGCTACCACACTCACTGGGTTCGATGGCTGAGGCGGTCAAAAACGCAGACGTCAAGGGTCTGCGCGTCGGTGTGGTGAAGCAACTAAACAGCGACGCGTTCCAGCCCGGCGTGAAGGAGCTTTTCGATGACACAATCGCAAAGCTTGTTGCCCAGGGCGTTGAGGTTATAGAGGTTGATTGCCCAAGCTTTGAGTATGCAATTGCTGCCTACTACCTGATTCTGCCGGCCGAGGCCTCCTCGAACCTGGCAAAGTTCGATTCCGTGCGCTTTGGATTGCGAGTAACCCCGGAGGGTAACCCGACCATCGAGCGCGTGATGGCAGCTACCCGCGAGGCTGGTTTTGGCCCTGAGGTAAAGCGAAGAATCATCCTTGGAACCTACGCCCTCTCTTCCGGTTACTACGATGCCTACTACGGTTCCGCTCAGAAGGTCAGAACTCTGATTCAGCGCGACCTAGCGGCTGCCTTCTCAAAGGTTGATGTGCTGCTCACCCCAACCGCGCCAACCACCGCATTCAAGATCGGTGAAAAGGTAAACGACCCGCTCGCGATGTATCTAAACGACATCGCAACCATTCCCGCCAACCTGGCGGGAATCCCAGGAATGTCCGTCCCCAACGGTTTGGCCAAGGAGGATGGCTTGCCATCCGGTGTCCAGATCTTGGCTCCCGCCATGCAGGATGCCCAGATGTACCGAGTGGGAGCGATCATTGAAAAGCTTTACCTTGAGCAGTGGGGTGCCCCGCTACTTGCCAAGGCCCCGAAGTTGGAGGTGCTCTAATGGCTAAAGATCAGTTGATGCCCTATGAGAAGGCGCTCGAGCAATTTGAAGTCGTAATCGGTCTTGAGGTTCACGTTGAACTGAACACCAAGACCAAAATGTTCTGCGGCTGCGCCAACGTTTTCGGCAGCGAACCAAACACCAACGTCTGTCCCATCTGCATTGGTCTACCAGGATCTCTTCCCGCAGTGAACAAAAAGGCGGTCGAGTCCTCAATCGCCATCGGTCTGGCGCTTGGCTGTGAAATTGCACCCACCGGTCGCTTTGCTCGCAAGAACTACTTCTACCCAGACCTGGCCAAGAACTTCCAGACCTCGCAGTATGACGAGCCGATTGCATTTGAGGGAAAGCTCAGCGTGGAATTGGATTCCGGTGAGGTTTTTGAGGTTTTGATTGAGCGCGCCCACATGGAGGAAGACGCCGGAAAGCTAACCCACGTCGGTGGCTCAACCGGCAGGATCCAGGGTGCCGAGTACTCGCTGGTTGACTACAACCGCGGGGGAGTCCCGCTGGTCGAGATCGTAACCAAACCGATTTACGGCGCCAAGGACAAGGCTCCCGAACTTGCCGCTGCCTATGTGCGCGCCATTCGGGACATCGTAAAGTCCATGAACGTATCCGATGCTCGCATGGAGCGCGGCAACGTCAGGTGCGATGCCAACGTTTCACTTCGCCCGCACGGCCAGCAAAAACTGGGTACCCGCACCGAGACCAAAAACGTCAACTCACTTCGCTCGGTTGAAAACGCAGTTCGCTACGAAATTCAGCGACAAGCGCACATCTTGGCTTCCGGTGGCACGATCACCCAGGAGACCAGGCACTGGCACGAGGACCGCGGCTATACCTCTGCCGGCAGGCCAAAGTCAGACGCAGATGATTACCGCTACTTCCCAGAGCCTGATTTGGTTCCAGTTGAGCCATCCAAGGAGTGGATTGAAGCCATTCGCGCTACCCTTCCAGAAAACCCTGCGCTGCGTCGCAAGCGTTTGGCGGAAGCCTGGGGCTTCAGTGACTTGGAGTTCCGCGATGTTGTGAACTCTGACCTGCTAGATCAGGTTGAGGCGACCATCTCGGCCGGAGCTTCGCCGCTAGCCGCGCGCAAGTGGTGGACCGGTGAGCTCGCCAGGGTGGCAAACTCCCAAGAGGTTGCGGTTCAGGAGCTAAGCATCACCCCCGAGCAGGTTGCCAAGATTCAGAAGCTGATTGACGGCGGAGAACTCACCGACCGCATGGCGAGAGACGTGGTTGCCGGTGTGCTAGCCGGAGAGGGTGAGCCTGAAGAGGTCGTTGCAGCTCGCGGCCTCAAGGTGGTATCCGATGACGGTGCGCTAATTGCAGCCATTGACGAAGCTCTTGCCAAGCAGCCCGATGTGCTCGAGAAGATTCGCGAGGGTAAGGTTCAGGCAGCCGGTGCAGTGATTGGTGCTGTGATGCAGGCCATGCGCGGCCAAGTGGATGCCGCGAGGGTTCGAGAGTTGATTTTAGAAAGAGCCAAATAAGTGAAAAGCCCAGGATTTCCTGGGCTTTTTCTTTTGGGGTGAGTAACGGGACTTGAACCCGCGGCCCCCTGGACCACAACCAGGTGCTCTACCAGCTGAGCTATACCCACCATGTCTGGCGAACCAGAACGCGTTAGATTCTATCAGCGCCCAGGGAATTAGCTATACCCTTTGCAGTCTCCGAATCCGGTCCCGGCTCGGGAACCAAGATGGCTTTGCGGTAGTAGCGAAGCTCTTGAATGGACTCGAGGATATCGGCCAGGGCTCGGTGATTGCCGGATTTTTTGGGGAGCTGAAAATAGACCCTCGGATACCAACGTCGAGTCAGCTCTTTGATTGAGCTGACGTCGATGTTGCGGTAGTGCAGGTGCTTATCGACAAGCGGCATCTGACGGTTTAGAAACATGCGGTCAGTTCCGATCGAGTTGCCGGCCAGGGGAGCGCTGCGCTCCTCGGGAACAAACTGCTTCAAATACTCAAGCACCTGTTCCTGGGCCTGAGTGATTGAAATACCGTTTGGGATTTCGGCAAGCAAGCCGGAGTCGGTGTGCATTTGAGTCACAAACTCACCCATGTTGGCCATGGCAGCATCACTTGGCTTGATTACCAATTGCAACCCGGAATCAACCGGATTCAAATCGCCATCGGTTACCACAACGCCAACCTCGCAGATTTCATCAACGGCGATGTCGAGTCCAGTCATCTCGCAGTCGACCCAGACAATGTGATCCGACATGTTTTAGTCTCCTGCGTGACGAGAGTTCTTGGCGGCCTTCTTCTGAGCCTTGAGCTCAGCCTTCTCGGCCTTGCGCCTTGCCTTCTCATCCTGCTTGCTGCTGGTCACCACAGGGTTCTCCTGAGTCAAAAACTCAAGGGACTCCTCGGGTTTGATAGCCGCAATCGGTGAGGTGTCGGTGCTGGTCTCCTGCCACTTCATGGTGGCCTCGGAATCTAGCTCAACATCATCTTGGGATAGCGACCAGGACATTGCGGGAGCCTCCTGAGAGACGGCCGGGGTGAAGCTCTGCTCAATCGCGGTCGCTAGAGCTTCTTCGCTCACCTCAACTGATTCCGGCTTCGCCTCAGCGGCAGCTGGGGCTGCCATAACAGGCGCAGGCGCGACTGGCTCAGGGGTCTTGACTTGCTTTGGCTCGTTACCGGCTGTCTTTGCGGCCTTCTTCTCGGCTTTTGCCTTGGCTCGCTGGGCCTTGCGCTCGAGACGAATCTTCTTGCGCTCCTTGCGGCCCTCAATCAACCAGTAGAGGGTTGGAACGAGCACCAGGGTCAAGATGGTCGAGGAGAACAATCCACCGATCACGACAATTGCCAGTGGCTGAGAGATAAAGCCGGACTCGCCGGTTAGACCCATCGCCATTGGGGTGAGCGCAAAGATGGTTGCGAGTGCAGTCATCAGAATTGGGCGCAGTCGCTGGCGGGCACCAGACATGAGCGAATCCTGAACTGAACGACCGTCTCTGCGGTATTGGTTGACCAGGTCAATTAATACGATTGCGTTAGTCACCACAATTCCAACCAGCATCAACATACCGATCAGGGCTGGAACGCCCAGCGGGGTGTCGGTGATAAGCAGTAGTCCAAGTGCTCCGGTGGCGGCAAATGGAATCGAAATCAGCAGGATTAGCGGCTGGATCAAGGAGCCGAAGGTCGCAACCATAACCACGTAAACGATGGCAACAGCAGCAAGCAGTGCTAGTCCCAGCTGCTCAAAGCTCTCTGCCTGGTCAGCTGCGGCACCGCCGATGCTGGCTGTTACACCGGCTGGGAGTTCAACACCATCCAACTTCTCGGTGACCGCTACGGTGATGGCACCCAGGTCGTCACCCTCTGGGGCTAGCGAAACCTTGGCGGTTCGGTTGCCGCGCTCGGAGGTGATGGATGTGGGCTTTAGAACCTCTTCAACACTCGCAAGTGAGCTCAGTTTCACCAGTCCGGTGGCTGAAGGGATGTTTAGATCCTTGATGTCCGAGATGGTCTCCGGAACATCGGCGCCAGCAACGTAGACGCTGACGTCGTTTCCTTCAATGCTTACGGTGCCGAGCGGGCTCGGGCGCAGCTGGGCAGCCACGATTCCAGTGACAGCAGTCTCGGTGAGACCAATCGCAGCAGCCTTCTCACGGTCCACGACAATTTCTAGGACTCGCTCATCCGCATCCAGCGTGCTGGTCACAGCGCTGATGTTGGAAACCGACTCCATTTCCTTGGAGATAAGGTCGACAGCTTCCTGGAGTAGCTCGTTGTCAGAGGACTCAACTGCGATGTCGATGGTCTCGGAAGAACCAAAGCCACCACCACCGGAGCTAATGGTCAAATCGGCATCAGCTGGGACCTCAAGCTCGAGAACCTCGGCCTTCAACGCCTCAACGTCGGCCTCTTCAGCGACTGCAACCGTGATTGCGATTCCGGAAGCTGCCGCACCAAAGGCAACACGACCATCCGCCGCTGAGCCAACGGTGGTCTGGACAACTTCCACGCCCTCGAGCTCAAGGATTTGGTCTTCGAGGCCCTTGGCAGCCTCATCCTGCTCTTCCAAACTGGTTGAAGCTGGCATCTCAAGTCGCGCAATGAACTGAGTTGATCCAGCCCCGTCGATGAAGTTGGTCTTTAGCTGCGGCACAAGTGAGAAGGTGTAGCCGAGGATCAGCACGGATGCGAACAGGGTTAACCAGGGGTGCTTGCGGGATCCATTCAGTAGTGGCAGGTAACCGCGCTGCAAGAAGGAGCGCTTTTCGCGCTCTTCTTCCTCGTGACGCTGCTTCTTCTCAAAGCGCTTAGGGTCGGCTTCCTGAGCTGCCCTAAGGCGCTTCGGCATTCTCAGGAACCAGTAGGCCAGAACGGGAACGATTGTGAGGGAAACCAGTAGCGAGGCCAATAGGGCGATGGCCACTGTGAAGGCGAATGGCCTGAAGAGCTCACCGATTAGCCCGCCGACCAGTGCAATCGGGAGGAACACCGCAACTGTGGTGATGGTGGAGGCGGTAATGGCTCCGGAAACCTCTTTCACGGCCTTGAGAACCGCTTTCTTGCGAGTCTCGCCGTAGCTGAGGTGACGGTTGATGTTTTCAATAACCACGATGGAGTCGTCTACCACGCGCCCAATTGCAATGGTCAGTGCGCCCAGGGTCAGGATGTTGAGCGAGTAGTCCGCGGTCTGCAAACCGATGAACGTGATCAGCACCGAGGTTGGGATCGAGATTGCGGTAATCAGGGTGGACTTCACCGAGAACAAAAAGATCAGAATTACGATTACGGCGAAGGTCAGACCGAGCAGTCCCTCGGTGGTCAGGTCCTTGATTGACTTCTCGATAAATGGTGCCTGGTCCAACGTGGTGACAATGGTGACTTCGCCTCCCAGTTCCTCCTCCAGCTCTGGCAGCAGCTCAGCTACTCCACTTGAGACTGCCACGGTGTTGGCATCTGGCTTCTTGGTGATTGATACCGCCAGGGATTCTTTCCCGTTGGTTCGGGCGATGGAGGTAACCGGAGCATCCTTGTAAACCACATCCGCAACGTCTGCAATCGTTAGAGCAGCGCCGGTGGTGGGGGAAATCAGGGGAAGATCTTCAATGGCTGCGACGGTGTCAACCGGCGAGCCCATCTGGATAGAGATTGACCCATCAGAGTCAGTCAGGGTTCCAACTGGAAGCACGAGGCCGTTTGCCGACAGAGCGGTTGCGATATCGCGCTGGCTCAAACCGTTTTGGGCGAGTCTCAACTGGTTCAAAGTCAGGTTGATCTGCTTGGTGCTGGAACCGGCCACGGCGATGTCACGAATTCCGTCAACCTTCTGGAAAATGCTCGGGGCGGCCTGCTCCAACTTCTTGCCGATGGCCTCGTTGTCGCCGTCGTTGGCGGAAACGGCAAGCACGATGATCGGAACCGAGTCGAAGGAACCGGAAATTACCTGCGGGTTGGTGTCTGCCGGTAGCGAGTCTGAAACCGCGCTCACCGCATTGTTCAATCTTTCGGTGGCCTCTGCTGCAGTGGTTCCGTACTCAAAAGAGATACGAATCACAGATAGCCCGGTGGTCGAGGTAACGGTGGTTGACTCGAGGTTTTCCAGTCCCAAAACCGCATTCTCAATAGGTACCGAGACCTGCTGGTCAACAACCTCGGGAGAGGCACCCGGGTAGCTGGTCACAATGGCAGCGGATGGGATCTCGATTGAGGGGATCAGCTCCTGCTTGAGGCTTCCCAGGGAGAGGAATCCGAAGGCTGCGACAATCACGGTGAGCAGGGCAACAACCGCACGATTGGCAAGGGAGAGTTTGGAGAGCAGGAACAAGGTGACCTCTATTGTTTGGGACTGAGTGTTACAACCAGCCAACCGAAAAGAATACTCCCCTGAACTTTTCCAGTGTTGGCTGAGTAAAAGCTGTAGGAAGTCAGAAGATCAGCTTGGAGATGAACCTGACTGGGTTACCGAATCTGTGCGCGGTTATTGTGACGGCTTGCTCTTTGAAGTAGGGGAGCAGTTCAACCAGGCCAGCTTCGGTTGGCTCCTGATCATAAAGCGCAACCTCACAGTTGGCCAGTGGGTGCCCTAGGGTGACCTCACCAATATCGCCAACAACCCTAAAGCGCCCGGTCGACCTAGCAACTCGTTCGAGCCAGCTCTGATCATTCTCCGTGCGAAGTTTCAGACCGAGCTTTCTCAGCGGTTTTTCCAGGCGTGCTGGGAACTCAAAGGCACTCACGGTCCCGGATCCCAGCACAGCCAGCGAAATCAGGGAGCGCCAGCTGGCGTAGTCGGAGGCATTCGAGTTGATCCTCAACTCACAATCAGAGCGCAGGTAGCGGAAGATGTTTAGTTCCGATTGCAAACCCGATACGTCACTGGTCTTAGAGAAGTAGTCTCGCTCGGCAACCAAATCACTTTGAACTCCGCGATGCAGCGACTCGAGCTCATCATCGCTGAGCCCCGACGAGGCTGCCAGGGTGAGAATCTGAAGCAGCTGCTTGCTCTTGATTTCAACCTCTGCCTTGGCTGCCCTCGAGGTAAAACTGGTAAGGGTCATCAGGTAGTTGGGGCCGCCGGCCTTGGCGGTGGGCCCAATTGCACTTCGCTTCCAGCCACCAAAGGGTTGGCGCTGAACGATAGCGCCGGTGATGCCGCGATTGACGTAGAGGTTTCCAGCCTGGACCCTCGCCAGCCAATCGTTTATCTCAACTGCGTCTAGGGAGTGCAGTCCCGCGGTGAGTCCGTAGTCAACTGCGTTTTGAAGTGCGATTGCATCGGAGAGATTGCGAGCTGTCATGATCGCAAGGTGAGGGCCGAAGAACTCAACCGTGTGACTGGGTGATCCTGGAAGAACACCCTCACGAATCGCGGGTGACCACAGTTTTCCAGAGTCATCCAAAGATTTCGATTCCAGCAGCCACTTTTCGCCTCGCTCCAAGGTAGTTAGAGCAGAGAGCAATTTGCCTTGCGGCTGCTCGATAACTGGACCAACCTGCGCCATCGGGTCACTCGGTTGAGCGATGTGTAGCGATTGCACGGCATCAACCAATTGGCGCCGGAAACGCTTCGACTTTGCAACCGAGCCAACCAAAATCGCTACCGAGGCAGCAGAGCACTTCTGTCCCGCGTGACCAAAGGCTGAGTAGGCCAAGTCCTTGGCTGCCAGGTCCAGATCGGCATTTGGGGTAATAATCATTGAGTTCTTGCCACTGGTTTCCGCAAACAACTTGAGGCTTGGGTTAATCTCGCGGAAAAGCTTGGCAGTTTCAAACCCTCCAGTCAGAATCAGCTGCGATACGTCGGGGTGACCGATCAACTGAGATCCAAGTTGGTCTTCATGAAGCTGGATGGAGACTAGAACGTCTTCCGGCAGTTCCTGGTTCATCAGCTGAGCAAGGTAGGCGCCACATCTCGCAGCTTGACCAGCAGGTTTGAACACCACTGCACTGCCTGCGGCCAGAGCAGCAAGAGCCGAGCCAGCTGGAATGGCGATAGGGAAATTCCAAGGCGGAGTGACCACAGTGACGTTTCTTGGCTTGGCCACGGCACCGTCAATTTCCTCCAGCTTTAGGGCAGCCTCTGCGTAGTAGTGAGCAAAGTCGATTGCTTCAGAAACTTCGGTGTCGGCCTGGTCGAAGGTCTTGCCGGTCTCGCTCATCGCAACCTCGATTAGGCTCCCGCGATTGCGCTCTAGAACCACTCCCACCTGGTGAAGCTTGTGACTGCGCTGGGCAGCTGAGAGGCTGGCCCAGGTTTTTCCAGAGTTTCTGGCGTCTGAAATTCTTCGATTTAGTTTCTCGGAAGAATCTATAAAGACCCGCTCGACCTCAGCCTTACCCAGGACGGAAGTTTGGGAGCGAGAGATGATCCCGTAGGCCCATTCGCGGTTTCTAGCAAGGGCCGGGTCGGTGTCCGCGGCGTTCTCAAAACCATTGGCCGGAACCACCGCTGAGTCAAAATTGCGATCCTGAAGTCGGTTGGGAATTGGCACTTCCGAACCCATGAGCTCGATGGACTTCTCGAACCTTTGCCGCTCAATGTCGAAGGACGCTGGGTCGGAGAGCTGGAAAGCATTTGAAAGGAAGTTCTCCGAGCTCGCACCCTCTTCGAGCCTCCTAATTAGGTAGGCGATTGCGACATCGAATTCTTGCGGGTGCACCACCGGGGTGTAGAGCACAAGCGAGCTGTAGGTCCTACGAACCACCTCAGCTTGGTTGGGAGCCATCCCCAGCAGCATCTCAACATCCAGGCCGTTCTTTACCCCGCGAACCTCTGCCAAATTATGGGCAAAGGCCAGGTCAAAGAGATTGTGGCCGGCGACACCGATCTTGACATTTGCAATTCGCTCCGGGGTGAGTGCATAGTTGATGACTCGCTTGTAGTTTGCGTCAGCCTCGGCCTTAGAACCCACGGTAGCCAGTGGCCAGCCATGCATCTCTGCGTCAACCTGCTCCATGGGCAGGTTGGCACCCTTCACAATTCTGACCTTGATTGCAGCTCCACCCATAAGGGTTCGACTTGAGGCCCACTGCTGGAGATCGATCATTGCCCTTAGAGCGTCCGGCAGATATGCCTGCAGGACAATGCCAGCTTCGAGGTTCTTGAATTGCGGCTTTGAAAGTAGTCCCTTGAAAACGGCAACAGTGAGGTCTAGGTCGTGGTACTCCTCCATGTCCAAGTTAATGAACTTCTTGGCACCATCACGCATGGCGAGCTCATAGAGCGGGGTCAGTCTCTCAATGACAGCAATTACGTTTTCGTTGAACGCCCACTTGGAGTGTGGGGCTGTCGTAGCCGAGACCTTTAGGGATATGTAGTCGACGTCCTTGCGAGCGAGCAGCTCCGCAGATTTATTCAGTCTTCGCTTGGCTTCGAGGTCTCCCAGCACCGCTTCGCCCAGGAGGTTGATGTTGAGTTTTGCTCCACTGGCTCGGATTCTTCGAAGCGCAGGTCCCAGCTTCCCCATTGAGGCATCAATCACCAGGTGGCTAACCATTCCTCGCAGCACCTTCCGGGCTATTGGGACAACAATGAAAGGAAACGCGGGGGCTAAGTTGGCACCGATTGCAATGAGTGCCCGCAGCGGTGCCGGAAGAAATTTAGGGGTTAGCGAGCGCAGCTGATAAAGATTCTTTGCGGCGACGCTCTTGTCCTCTGGTCGAATAACGCCGTCCACAAAGCCAACAGCAAACTCGAGACCATTCGGATCCTGCAGCAGGCCTGCTAGGCGCTGGGATGCTTTCGGGGTGGGCAGCTTTGCGGCCTCGGAGACCCAGGTGCGCGCCAGATCCACGCTGCTTTGAACCAATTCGGCTTTGTGGTCAATCGAAGGAATGGAAACAGAACTAAGAGACAAAACTTCCCCTTCATTTCGGCGACTCCGCCAGGCTGATTCCTTCAATCCTAGGCAATATCCTGGACTCTGCCTCGGGGCCGAAAGCCCGTTTCTAGAAGAATCTTTGGCTTGGCCACCAGATCGGTTTCAGCCGCGCTAAATTTATGCTGGTCGCGAGCTGAGACGAGACAGCTCTGAACTCACAGTTAGGGGCCTTGGCCTAATCTGGCTGGGTTTTCAATTCAGAAATTTTCAAGTTTGCCCTGATCTCGACCCCGTTGCCTTTGGCGTTTTCAATCGTGTATCTGTTTTCGGTTACGGCTGCAAGCAGCATGGTTCCGAGCCCGACTCTGGAACTCCTGAGACCCACCCCATCATCTGAGATTCTCAGGGTCAATACGTCTTCTCTGGTATCGATTTTGATTTGCATTTGAGTTGCCGACCCATGCCTTACTGAGTTTGTGATCGCCTCACTAACAAGATCTGAGACGCCTTTGATTCGATCAAGGGAAATGCGCTCTGCCTCCGGTGAAATTTCCAATTCGATGTCGAGAAACCCCTCCCAGTCGGCAACTAGTTTTTTTATTGCCGTTCCAAGTTGGGCCACCGAATCGGCTTTTCTGTCAGTAAAACTGGAGAGCAGGGTCCTTAGTTTTTCAGACTCCTTCCTGACGTCAAAGTTGATTTCACTTGAGCGCTGTGAGGAAAGTATGGAGTTCAAAAGTTTGTTTTGGATTTCGCTGTGCAGCAGCTGAGCAAATTCTCGACTCCTCAGGCGCAGGATGAATTTCTCAACATCGGTGGCAACAGACTTAGCCTCCGAAGGAGAGAGTTTGAGTTCTCGAAGCTGTTTTCGTTTTTCACCGAATGTGTGGATTAGGTTCAGGATAAAGCCGCTTTGCAGAAGGTGAATCAAAAAAATTATCACTTCGATGGATACGCTGGAACCCGGAATCGGCCCCAGAGCAGTGTTGGTGATGCTCACACCGAAAAGCACCGCAATTGTAATTGATGAAAAAAACCCTAGTCGTGAGGCCACATTTAGAGTTTTTTCCAAAAGTCGACTCAGAACCAACGTTCCCGTTATAACCACTGAAAATAGGAGCACCCTGGTGAAGGCCTCGGTTGTGCCAAGCATGGCCGCGTGTCCTCCGTAGGTTCCTACGAAGAGCCACGCACCAAGAAGCAGTGGGCGTTGAATTGTGGAGCCGGTGGCCTGGGAGAGAAGCTCACGCCAAGAAAGAGTCGGAACTGTGTTGTCCTGTTCCCGCCAAATTTTGTGACTCAGCGGCCGAATCTCATCGCGAATTATGACGTCTAGCTCTTCTCTAAATAGTTTTTCTGCGTCCTTAGGGGAGGCCTCCGCCATTGCCTCGACTTCTCGCAACCTGTTTGAGGTTTTTGCGATGATTAGGCTCAGTTCGCTCGCTAGCTTGCTTTCGACGAGATTTTCTGTGCTCATTTGCTCTAGGGCTCTTTTGGCAACCAGAAGTTCCCGTTGCCGCAAAAATTGGGAAGCCTGGTAGGTCATTACGGCGACCATGGGTATGAGAAAAAGCCCCAGCAGTCCTGTGCTTAGCCATCGCGAGCCGACGGCAACCCACAGGTCTTTTTCAACATCCAGAACGAAACAAAAAATCGCCGTGGTCAACCCCTTAAGAGCCCCCAGCAAAAAGGACAGCGGCAGGACAATCCACATGGGCCAAATTGCCTCCTGATGGCGATTTCTAAATCCTTGGTTGATCGCAAAAACCGCAATGAAGCAAACGGCGATCGAGGCCAAATTTGCGAAAATTAGCTCCGGCCATTTGTCCCTAATAGTCTGAAATCCAGTTACCGAGTCGTCCTGCCTGAATGCGATTGAAAGAACCGAAGTCAATATGACGAATGGGACTGCCGGGAGAAGTGAGATTGGTTTGAGAAGGTCAGGACCGCCAATCTGATTCGCGAGCGCTGTGAAGTTGAATCGCACCTAGCCCTCCTTGGCCAACGATTCAAAATACGCTTTCACTATTTGAACTCTCAGGTTCGTTGACGGCGCTCTGGCTATACCCATGGTTCTGGCAAGCCGCGAAATCGATAGCTCGACGCTTTTTTCAGTAACGAAGCGCTTACGTGCAATTTCAGAATTTGATAAACCTTCGGCAAGCAAGCGCAGAGTTTCGAGTTGCGAGTCAGTGAGGCGCCCAAGCGCATTTAGCCCCTTGGCCTTGACTTCTGCTTTTGCTTTGGATTCCGCACTGAGTCTTGATTTTCTGACCGCATCAGCCAGCGATCGGGAGTCAGAGATTGTTCGTTTATGGAGGTAAATTGTGCCAGCCGGCGCTGCTGGGAGGTTAGCTCTGAGGATTCGAGGGTCTTCATAGCTACTTAGAATTACGATCCCGACATTGGAGTCGAGTCTCCTGAGTGCTCCCGCAAGATCCAGTCCAGTGGGTCCGTGACCCAGGTGGAGGTCGATGACGCACGCCCACGGAGTTTTCTTCTTGCAGTGCCCTAGCGCTTGAGTCGCGGCAGGAAATGACCCAACTACGGAGAATCCATGTCCCCCCAGGGAGTCGGCGACCATAACGCGAGTGAAGTCGTCATCCTCAACCACGACGATTTCCTCAAACATGAAGCCAGTCTCATGCAAGATCAACATTTTAGCTAGTTGAGGGCTACCCCTAAGAAATCTTGATGGGTTAGCCCATCAAGGGAGATTTCAGTCTTTCAATTGGGTTTGATTCGGGCGACTGCGATGAGACATTTAGGTTATGAACGCAACAAAGCTAATGACTCGCACCGTCGCAATTTCGCTAATTTTCTCCGCTACGGCTGCGCCTTCTGTCGCCGAGCCCATCTCCGGAGGGCCCGAGCCGTCGGTCAGCCTCAGCGTGACAGCAACAGTTGATGGAGACGGTGAACTTTGCACGGGTTACGGCTTCATCGAGCTGAGTGCAGCCACCCTGAACGCGCAGTTGGAGAGGGTCATTCCCGGGATTGAGCCCAGCCCCTGGGAGCTTTTGGCAGGCTCCAGCGATCCTGAGGTAATTGCGGACTATCAGGATTACGCCCTTACCGAGAATGAAGAGCGTCCAGTGTTCTACCTTCTTCCAGATGATCCAGGTTCACTCGCAGTCTTGGACGAGGCCCGGAATAGGAACGACCTAAACCTTCCAATAGATGACTTTGACAACGCTGACACTAATGGTGACGGATTACTGAATTCACTCGATGTTTCGGAATTGAGACTCACGAGACAGGTCTTTTCCACGGCGGAATTTGACGTCACATTTGATGCGAACAACTGTCCATCGAGTGAGGAATACGGTCTAGTTTCAGCAAGTCGAGATGCTGTGGAGGTCCTAGATTCTGGGACCACAGAGGAGGGACTTTGGACTTCAATCGAACAAACGGATGACTCTCTGGGTGCAGTGGTTGCTGGGACCGCAACCCAAAGCTATGTTGCGAAATCCTATCTTTTGACCACCGCCAGTTTCATCGACGAGGATGTAACTCCATTCCTGCTCTATGGCCCGGACCCGTATTACCTATTTGCGACTGGTTTGGGAGATCTCTTGTTCCCCTCGGGTCCCAGGCGCGTAGCTCCGGAGGCTGGAGATTACTCGGAGTCTGATCTGAGTCAGAATCTTTTTAATTCGATGTTGAAAACAGGTACGCAGGGCACTGTTGGAATGACTGCCATCATCGCAACCGCTGGAGAAATTGGCGAGGATGATGTCTTGAGGACTTCCTATGACTTCGAACTCAGCAAACTTGGAGAGGGAAATGACCTCCAAGACCTGATGGGTTATCTATTTTTCGATGGTCTGTGATCATCCCCGTTCATGGTCGGTCTAAATCTGAGGCGTAAAAAACTTCTCTCGGCAACGATTGCTTTATTCACTTCCATGTCAGCGGGAGCTGCGGCTTATCCAGGCGACGTATCCCTTTCACCGGAGGTTGGTTCAAGCGCTGGTCTGCAGGTCACAGCGACAATCGATGGAGATGAGCGGGACTGTGTTGGCATCTCAACCATAATGATTTCCGAGACCTCCCTGACCGCCCAGGAGGTCTCGCGCCAAATTCCGCTTGATAATCCCTCTCCCTGGATAACCCTGGGGTATCTCGCTGGCATGGAACCGGTTAACCTTCGGGATTTTTTTATTACTAACTACGAAGGTGTCGAGCCGAGGGCAATCCGACCGTTTACCGAACTCAACGGTGAGCTTTTCGTCACCCCGGAGTATGAGGACATCTGGGCCAATCCAAATTATCCAACAGGCATTGATCCCTACAACCTGCTGTCCCACTTTGATCGAGCCGATACCGATGATGATGGCAAACTCACAGCCTCGGATGTATCCCCGCTTGAAATACTCCGCAGGACCTACACCACCTCTAGCACCGACTTAATTTATGACGCATCGAGTTGCGAAGGTAGCGACCAGCTTGCTCTATTGGAGGCTTCTAGATTGCCGCTTGAGGCAATCCCTTCGGAAGAGATTGGAAGTGAATCCGCGACATGGGTAAACGTGGAAGAGGATGATGAGCTTGATGTGGCTCTATTTCCAGGGCAGATAGCCGGTTATTCCTTCCTAGCCACGTCTATAGGGCCCTTTGGAGAGCAACAGTTGCCTCTTTGTAACGAATTCGGGCCGGAGTGCGCACCACAGTGGGCCGTAGATCTTCTGTATCGAGACGCGAAACTTGTTAGAGGGTCGAGTCCGGAGGAATACCCTTACTTCGAGTGGATATCCCTTGATGAATCGGGAGTGGTCCCAGTGCAAGTGTCCTTTGAACTTTTTGGCTCTGGGGTGGATTTCGAACTACGCACCATGTACTGGTTTCAATTGAGCCTTATGCCCGAGGGTATGGATCTAATGGCCGTTCTGAACTATTTGGAATAGGACGGATCAATTGAGATTCTTGGTCAATCTGATTATCGTCGGGACAGTGATTATTGGGAGTTCAGTTGCAACTCCATCCCTTGCGGAAGAGACTGCAGAATCCTCGACCGTAGCCAGGCTTGCCGTAGAGAATCTTCCAGCAGAGTTCATCCTAGGTGACCCGTCCAACCCTGAAAACCTGCTAGAGGTCAAGGTTGTTTTGGAATCGAAAGTGGCCGGCGAGCTTCGTGTGGAGTTTGTGGACTTCATCGATCGAAACCCCCTGAACACTCTGCCTGGGGGTCTGCTTCCTTTTTCGCTGGCTAACGCACTCACCATAGAACCCTTCGAGACTAGACATGACCCCGATTCCAAGTCCAATGTCCGAACTATCCGCGTACTAGCCAAAGACCCCAATGAAGTAGATCCCAGGATTTACTTCGGAGGATTGCGAGTGAGTTTTATTCCTGACCCTTCTAAAGCGACCATAAAGTCCAATAAGGCATCGCTCGTCAACCCGCTCACTGCCGTGCCCTTTGGAGTGATGGATTACCTAGAGGATGAACAGGCGCTCCCAGTTCAAATCACCAAACATGAGATCCAGCCCTTGGTGCGGTCGAGCTTTATCGACGAGGTAATTCCTGACATTCCAGGCATAGTGAACTTTGGGCCCGTTCGTTCTGTGCTCACCCTCGCAAGCTTTGGCACTGTCCCAGTCTTTTCCTCCGTCGACTGGGAATTCCAGCACGCGGGGGAAACATTGGCGAGGTCTGAAGTTGCCAAGCGAATGTTTCTGCCAAGCCGCTCAAGTGAAGTTGAAGCTCTGTCAGTGCTGAGAAACCCAGTGTCTGGCACAGATTTAAACCTTCTACCCGCGTTTGGTTTTGTGGACATTCATGCTTCGGTGGCGTCAAGTCTGGGAGGCAGTGAGTTCCCGCTTGAAAAATCCTCCTCAAGAATGCTCATAATTCAATGGAAGGAACCCGCCGCCTTTTTTGCCGGCATTCTGTTTTTGATGTTTTTATTGCTCAAAGTTCGTTCAAGATTCAAGCGAGAGAAGCCAGCTGCCTAGCGGTATTCTGTACAGGTCCGAATTGCCCTCGTAGCTCAGTGGATAGAGCAAGAGCCTTCTAATCTCTTGGTCGCAGGTTCGATTCCTGCCGAGGGCGCAAGTAAATCGATGGGGATTTTATGAATGCTCAGGACCTAATAGCTCGAACCAACGAGTTCCTTACCGCTTATCAAAACAAGGACCTTGCGGCCATATCCGAGATGGTTAGCGAGGACGTTTTGCTGCGCGACTGGAACCTTGAGGTGAGAGGAAAGGGCGCTTTGCTCTTCGAGTTCGACAAAAATTTCAGATCCTCGAACACAATCAAGATTGAAGTCAAAAACCACTACCTTTCCGACCTGGCCGTGATGGCCGAGCTTCAGATAGTGGTTGATGAACAGATCGTTTTGGCTGTGGTGGACAGACTAAGTTTTGACAGGTCCGGCCTTGTCAGCGAAATTGTCTCTTACAAAGGCCTCTAGCTAACGAGAGCGTTGCCGATTGCGGTTTTGGTTCGCTGGCTTGCCAGAACTTCCAGAACCACTTTGAGTTGGTCGACCTGATTTAGCTGGCTGATTCCCTCCCTGCTTCAATGCGCGCTTTCGCTGAGCATTGCGCCCGGTTGAGGTTCCACCACCCTGGGGTTTTGGAGTTTCTACGACAGGTTTGACGTATGGGGCAACTTCGCCAATGAGCGCGACAACCTCTTCGGATTTTGCTGTAACCCGAGTTGGGGTCAGGTTGATTTTCGCCATTCGCAGCAGGTCGGCAACATCCTTGCGCTGCTCGGGGAGTGTGATTGTGACAACATCACCTTCGGCGCCCGCTCTGGCGGTCCTGCCGGAGCGGTGAAGGTAAGCCTTGTGCTCGGCCGGTGGGTCAACATGAACGACCAGGTCAACCGAATCAACGTGGACACCTCTGGCTGCAACATCGGTTGCCACCAGCACCCTCACCTTTCCCTCGCTAAATGCCGCAAGGTTGCGATCTCTAGCTGGCTGCGAGAGGTTTCCGTGCAGATCGACCGCTGGGATTCCCGCCTGAGTGAGGGTCTTGGTGAGTTTCTTGGCGTGGTGCTTGGTTCTCATGAACAAAATGCGCCTTCCAGTCCCGGAAGCCAGGGCGTGAATCAACTGCTTCTTGGACTCGGCATCAGCCGCCTCAAAAACGTGGTGGGTCATTTGGGCAACCGGCGAATTTGCCTCATCTACTGAGTGCATCACCTGGTTAGAAAGGAACTTATCCACGAGCTTGTTGACGCCGTTATCCAAAGTGGCTGAGAACAGTAGACGCTGGCCATCTTTTGGGGTCGCGTTCAGGATTCTGGTGACCCCCGGAAGGAATCCCAGGTCTGCCATGTGATCGGCCTCATCCAGCACGGTAATTTCAATGGCGTCCAGCTTCAAAAAGCCCTGCGACATGAGGTCTTCAACTCGGCCTGGCGTTGCCACGATGATTTCGACGCCAGCCTTGAGAGCTTGAACCTGACGGTGTTGGGACACCCCACCGAAAATGGTGGTGACCCTTAGGTTCATCGTCTCGGCAATCGGCTGCAGGGTTTGAGTGATCTGGGTGGCAAGCTCTCTGGTTGGCGCCAATACCAAGCCCCTTGGTTTGCGCTCTGAATTCGATCGCTTATTTGCAAGCCTTGCGACCATCGGGATGCTGAAGGCGAGAGTCTTGCCGGATCCGGTTTTACCGCGGCCAAGAACGTCTCTACCGGCGAGAGTGTCGGGGAGGGTGTCAACTTGAATGGGGAAGGGGGAGTCGATTCCCTGGTCGCTTAGCACCTTGGCAATCGCCTCGGGCACGCCAAGCTCTAGAAATGATTTTTGAGACATAAGTTTGTTTTGCTTTCGTTCGATGCTCTGGCACCGATTTGTTATCGAGGTATTTAGCTCGAGATGGCGAAGGCATCAGGCGATGCATTCGTTCGCCGAAGGAAAAGTTTGTCCACTTGAGAGTGAAGAAGCGTTCTACGACGCAACGGGCCAGTTTTCAACCCGTTGGTCGAAGCCTAGCCCATCTCCAGAGTTGAGGCCAGAATTTAGTCACTCAATGCGTTATTGCTTCGTAAAGCATGTATAGGCCAAGCAGCGTCAGTGCAACGCCGCCAGCACCCCTGAAGTTTGCAAGGCGATTTGCAGAACTTGAGAGCCAATCCCTCGCCTGCCCTGCCGCAATGGCATATACCGAGTCGGATGCAATGCCAATCGCGCTGAAAATTACGCCTAAAAACAACATCTGCCAGACCGGTGACCCCAGCTCCGGGTTAACAAAAAGCGGCAGTGAACCTAGGAAAAACACAAAAGTTTTGGCATTTGAGATGCCAACCACGATCGATTGCCTGAAAACTGACCCAGCGCTCTGATCCTGATTTTTAGCCTCAAGGTCAAAGTTTTTTCGGTCTAAGAATGCCTTTAGGCCCAGGTAGGTGATCATTCCAGCACCAAAGAGTCGGATGCCGAAGAAAAGCAGCTCCGACTGGGCAATCAGGGCTCCTAGCCCAACGGCGATAACGACAATTTGCAGGCCAACGCCGAGCGCATTACCCAACACGCTCAAAACAGCAGCCCTAGTGCCAAGGATTAGGGCTCGACCAATGGTGTAAAGCACACTCGGTCCTGGAACCAAAATGATTACCAGGGCTAACAGGGTAAAACCCACAATGTTTGACGCGGACGGCACGCTGTCAAGTTACCACCGCAAAGGTTAGGCTTAGCTCACTCAGGGGGAAATTTGAAGATCAACAAAACCAGTATCGCCTGGGCGGCGATAGCGCTCTGGCTTGGGACCGTTGGCGGTGCTGCAGTTGGTTACTCAACTGGTTTTTACGACGCCTCTTGCCAAATTCGAGCCCAAGATTGCCCCACCCCGCAGTCTTCTCCAGCTGCCGCCCAAGAGACGCAGTCACCAGACACCACTTCATCCGAGAGCGTTCAAGTTTCCGCCTCTGACTCGGTGAGTGAGCCGCTGGTCGTCGCAGGACCGCAAGGCTCAGCGGGAGCTCGAGGTGCCACTGGAGCAACAGGTCCAGCCGGGCCCATGGGTCCGATGGGCCCAATGGGGCCTCAAGGCCCCCAGGGTGAGCAGGGACCCCAAGGTGAAACTGGCCCTCAGGGCGAGCAAGGCATTCAGGGTTTGCAGGGGATTCAAGGGATTCAAGGATTAGCGGGTTATGACGGTGCAACCGGACCAATGGGACCAGTTGGCCCCCAGGGACCCTCGGGGGTTGTGCTCGCTCAGGCACCGGCAACCTACGATCCGAACTCCAAGAGCATTGGAGTGGATCAATCAGCATTCACCTTCTTGGAAAGATTGGGGTATTTGCAATTTGATACCTCTTCGCAAGCCACAGCTGAAATTGGCCGGCTGAAATGGAACGCTGCGGATGGGACTCTTGACCTGAGTCTTGGAGGCGGACAGGTAACCCTTCAGATTGGCCAAGAATTAGTTATGCCTGTGAAAAACATTTCGGGTACGACTCTGCTCAATGGTCGTGCGGTTCGAATAACGGGGGCGGACGCTGGTTTGATGACGGTGGATTATGCAGATGCCTCTGATCCAGCCAAAACCACAGCCGTGATTGGTGTCTTGACACAGGACATTTCTGATGGAGCCACAGGGTTTGTTACCTCGAATGGATTGGTCCGCGGCCTGGACACTTCCTTCGGAACTGCTGGGGACCCGGTTTACGTGGACGGAGGCGGTGCTCTAACCAGCACTAGACCCATGACCGGGGCAATCATGGTTATTGGATACGTTGTTTCCAGTGACGCAGCTGCCGGCTCAATTTTTGTTGAAACCTCCACAACATTTGCTGCAGGGGCGGGATTGCCCTGCACCGCCGGTCCTAATTACTCTCCCGGCACCTACAAGTGGGAAGAGGACGGCAGCAGTGACTACTACCTTTCCTGTGACATCACCCCCTAGGAGAAAACCATGAGCGAACTGTCTAAGCACGGAAAACCAAACCTGAGAAGCTCATTCATTGCTTTCTCGGTCTTCCTGGCAGCCTTCTACTGGCTGGTGGTTGCAAGCTACCCGAGCTTTTTTATCTTCAACCCAGCCGATGACTCCTGGGGCATTCGTCAGGCGGCACTGTGGCTCTCACTGATTGGCTGGACGGTTATTGCCACTGTCCCGGCTGCTGCCCTGCTGCTTTATGCAGTGGGGAAAATCAAGGCCCTACGAGCACTTCCGTATGCTGCGCTGATTTGGCCCATAAGCGTTGTGATAAACCAAATTCTGCTCTACGTCCGAGACGGAGTTTGGTATTTCGATTACCTAATCAACCATCCGATATTTATTGCTTCGGACATCCTGCTGCCTGCCCTGCTCATGTTCCTCTGGTGGGAGCTAAGGGAGCAGCACGGCCGCCACGATGCTAGAGAGCCGCAGCCAGAGCAATCTCAACCATAGAGCTAAAACCGGTCTCTCGTTCCTGGGCGCTAGTCACACCACTGCCGTCCATCAAGTCGGATACCGTGAGGATCGAGAGGGCCTTTCTGCCAAATCGAGCGGCTAGCGTGAATAGCTGGCTAGTCTCCATTTCCAAAGCGAGAATGCCTAGCTTTTTCCACTGCTCTAAAGAGTCCGTGCCGTCATAGAACAAATCACCAGAGGCGACGGTTCCAACGTGGAAGTCAATGCCCATGGTTCTGGCGTGATTTACCGCCTTTTCAAGCAGCTCGTAGTTTGCCGCCGGGGCAAAATCCAGGCCGTTGGTAGCGCGGCGGTTGATGTTTGAGTCCGTTGAGGCAGCCATGGCAATTACAACGTCACGGAGCTTGGTCGGCGGCAAGCCACCGGAGGTTCCAATTCGAATCGCCTTTTGAACACCGTAGTCATTGAAGAGTTCATGGGCGTAAATACCAATCGAGGGCGCTCCCATGCCGGTTCCCTGAACCGAAACCCGGTGGCCTTGATACATTCCGGTGAAACCAAACATGTTTCTAACCGATGAGTAGAGCGTGGCATCTTCGAGAAAAGTTTCTGCCACCCATTTAGCTCGAAGAGGATCCCCCGGCAGGAGAACAATCTCAGCTATCTCACCTTGTTTTGCAGCAATGTGTGTGCTCATGCGGAAAGTTTAGAGACCTTACCGTGGTGCCAGAGTAAAAACCAAAGAATGACCAGTGCAACCAAGGCACTGGCCGATGTGGCGCCGAGTGACAGAGCTCCAAATCGAATCAAAAGGAACCCAAAGAACACTGGTGCAAAACTCAGGAATATGTCATTTGCCGCCATGATGTAGCCCTGTCGCTCCCCGTAATTCTTTGACCCGAAAAGATAAAGCGGTAGAACTCCAGCTGCAACCGTGAGAAAGCCAGACCCCATGCCATGAAGCACTGCGAAGCTGAAGTAGCCGGCAACATCAAATAGCAAAAGCGAGAGCACACCAATCGGATGCAGCACCAGAGCAAAAAATGTCACCAACTGCGGGGTGAAAAGTGATGGCAGCAAAACCTGCAGTAAACGAGCGAAAACCTGTCCCGGTCCAAGTAGGGTGGCGGCGAGTAAGGCGGTTGAAGCTGGAGCTCCTGCGGATTCAATGACCTGGGGCAAATGCGCGCCAAGCGCTATTTGAACAAAACCTCCGCTGACGAAAAGCAGTGCGGTGAGGATGACCAGTGAGGCAGGTATTGAACCCATTGGCAAATCCTGACCATCGCGTTCAGCCCTTCTGGCCTTTCGATCCAATCGTTTTCCACCGGGCAGTGTCAGATGCAGTGGAAGAGCAATCAAGACGTGGATGATGGCCCAGAACAATATCGCCTCGCGCCAGGAATATGTCTGTTCAATAGCCGAGGTGATCGGCCACCCAATGGTGCTGGCAAACCCTGCAATTAGGGTAATTCCAGCAATGGTTTGCCTGGAGTTGTCCCCGAGAATTTCAACCGTTGAGGCAAAGGCAGCGTCGTAGAGGCCTGCGGCCATGGCAATCCCAGTGACCACCCATGCGGCGGCAAAGCTAATCTGGTCGGTCGCCAGCGACATCAGCGCTAACCCGACCGCAAATAACACCGAAGCAGCCGGTAGGACCAATCTCCCGCCAAATCGATCAATTTGCTTGCCCAGTACTGGACCCAAAAAACCGCCGATAATCGAGGCGATGGCAACAAAGGTGAAGTAGCTTTCAAACTCAAAACCAAGATCTTGCGAAATAGGTCGAGCCAGAATCGCCGACAGATAGTAGGAGGACGCGTAGCCAATGGTTTGGGTAATCCCAAGTTGGCCGATTAGCCGGAGGGATGTTTTGCGCACTGCTAAAAGCTACCGACCCAAGCCCAGGATGCTGCCTTCAAACCTCCGCCATTCATCCGAAATTTATCCAGCCGTAAGAAAGTAAAACTAGGGTTTGGTTCATGATTGACAACTCCCACCCAATTACCAAACTTGCAAACCTTCGTGACCTCGGAGGCGTTTCATCTGACTATGGGGACCTGAGAAGCGGATTGCTATATCGCTCCGACGATGTTGCCAACATTGACCAGGCGCAGCTTGCGGAACTACTCGACTTGGGTTTGGGAATGGTGATAGATTTCCGCTCCAAGGCCGAGGCTGAGGCAGTTGGTCGAGGTCCGCTAGCCGCAGAGGCCGTTGACTATCTCCATCTGCCGGTTCTCGACTTCATCGGGGAGGACCACAATGTTGGTCAAGAGGATCTCATGCAGGAGTTCACCAATGAGATGCTGGGCACCTGGTACTCCGAGGTCCTTCACAAGGCCGCCCCCATGATCTCCGAGGGCATTGCTGCAGTGGCTGAGCACTCCGGCCCGGTTCTATTTCACTGCGCCATTGGGAAAGATCGAACCGGCATTTTCGCCTCTTCCATCTACTCTCTCCTTGGGGTGTCGGAAAGTGACATCGTGAGAGATTTTTCTAAGACCGATGACAATTTGCCAAAAATCTTGGCTCGACTCGCTCACTCCCAACCGTTCTGGACTGAGGGGACGATGCGAGCCACCGGAGCTCTTATGCGCGCTCAGCCAGAGGCTATGCAAACCATGTTGAGATTGGTCCAGGAGCGCAGCGGCTCAGTTGCCGAGGTCTTGCTAGCAAATGGTGTCAGTGAATCAACCAGGCAAAAGCTGGTGGCTAAGCTGCACTAATCGAGCAGGTCGGCAATTGCGTAGGTAGCGTCTTTGACCACCACATCGGCCCCCGCCCCAAGCAGCGTTTCCTCGTCGTGAGCACCGCTTAGCACGCCGATCTTTAGCCCAGCGCCAAAGCGAATACCTGACTCAATGTCGGATGCCGTATCTCCCAAAATCGCAACCTCTTTGGGGTTGCTAATTCCGAGCTGCCGACTCACGTATTCGAGCATTGCGGGGGAGGGTCGACCAGCCTTTGTCTCCGAAGGTGTGGCTGTTGCATCGATCAGATCGCTCCAACCTAGATTCTCAATCATCTGATCGAGGGTCTCTCGGTTGAACCCGGTGTTGAGAGCAATTTTGATGCCGTTTTCTCTCAGCGAGCGGAACATTTGCTCGATGCCATCGAAGGCCTTGGCCTCGCTCAGCCGAGTTAGGTAGTAGGTCTGAAAAGCCCCCGCGGCTTTTTCCGCAAGCTCTCGGGACCCAAGCAGGTGCTCAAAGACCTCTATCTTGGCCTGACCCATTGTTACCTTGGCGTAGTGCGAGAATTCCTCGCTCTTCTCAGACCACAGTTCAGGAACCACCTCGTTGAAGGCCTGCTCGAAAGCCGCGATTACCACACCGTCGTCGGAGACGATTGTTCCAGCCACATCAAAAACCACGAGTTTATACATTGAACATCTCCTTCATTGATGTCTCTGCAATCGCTGGAGACAGGGTGTTGCCTCGACCACCGGGTCCGGTGACGAGCATGATTTTCTGGGTTACTTTCTTGCGGACGCAGATCAGGTCTGCGGTGTTTTGGCTGTAGATGCCCTGCCAACGCGTCGTTATGTTTGGGCGAGTTCCCAAGATTGACTCCGCCTCATCCAGCAGGAGGTCGTAGCAGTCCTCCCGCATCTCGTGGGGGAAAGGCTCCTCATAAACGTGAGTGTCGCCCATGGTGAGGGTTCCATCAACCCGCTGCTGCAGTAGCAACTGCATGACCATTTCCTGAACAAGTGGCCTAACCGGCTCTAGCTCGTCAATTGGTTCCCCGCGATAGCCGGGGTAAAAGCGAAGCGAGTCAAAGTTTGCAATTGAAGTGGTGAGTGTGACACCGGGGTTTTCAAGCCTTGCCATCTGAAGGAATACTCGCCTCAGGGGCTCAGAATCTAGGTGTTCTCCAAACAGCGATGAGTGGTCGGCACCTGGAACGACGAACGCAATGTCACCCGACACCTTTTTGCCGCCGCGGATTGCTAACCGAACACCATCAGAAGTTTCGTCCACAGACACCACGTCGTGACCGGGGAGGTATTCGAATCTTGGGTTTTCGTGCATGATGCTGCGGATCTCACCAAGCACACGATCGGGTTCGACCACGGCATCCTGCGAACAGTAGAGCCCACCGGTGACGCGCTCTCCCCGGATTCCAGGGTTCATTTCCATTACCTGTTTGCGATCCAGCGCCTTCCAGCCACGGTCTGAGGCGTCAGGGTACTGGGCAACCTTTTCGATGACAGCCAGGTGATTATCGCTGGTGGCGACCAGGATAGAGCCGCTCGGTCTAAACGTGAGTTCAGAGTGCTGCTGAGCCAGCTCTCCCCAAAGCTCTCGGGCCCTGAGTGCAACCTTAAGCTCATCGCCCGCGGCCCTACCTCCGACCGCGATCATGCCAAAGTTTCGCACCGAGGCACTGAGCGGTTTTGGATCGCGCTCGACAAGAGTTACTTCATGCCCGGCCTTAAGTGCGAAGTATGCGTGCATGGTTCCGAAGATTCCAGCACCTACTACGAGGACCTTTGCCATTTTTTCTCCTAGATCACTTGCTTGCGAACATAGCCCGCGAGGATTTCTATCAGGTAAACCACTATGAATATCGCGAGGATAATTGCGCCCGTCGTGTCAAAACGAAGCACCTTCATGGAGTTGAAGAGCAGGAAGCCAATTCCACCACCACCCACGATTCCAAGAATTGCAGAGCTGCGAATATTGATGTCGAAGGTGTAGAGCAGCTGTCCTATTAGAGAGGGCATCACCTGCGGAATCACAGAGACAAATAGCTCTTGAAGCCTGGAGGCACCGGTGGCTGAAACAGCTTCTCGTGGTAGCTCACTGATCTCTTCAATCGAGTCGGCGATGAGTTTGGCGAGGAATCCTGCAGTTCCGATTGAAAGCGCAAAGATTCCCGCAACAGGGCCTAGTCCGGTTGCCGCCACGAAGACAATGGCAAGGATCAACTCTGGGATACCGCGAATGACAACCAAAACCACACGTGTGATGCTGTAAACAAACTTATTCACCGTCACGTTGGCCGCAGCGAGGAATCCAAGCGGAATCGACAAAAGAGAGCCAAGGACCGTCGAGACCGCCGCGATAGCCAGGGTCTCGGTCATGCCCTGAACAATTTGTGGCCACGCAGAGACAAAATCAGGCGGAAACATTCGAAGCGTGAAGGCGAAGATTCCTCCGAAGCTTCCGAGCAATTCCAAGAAGTCGACTTGAACCGCAATGAAGCCGGCAATTATCAACCCGATAAAGAAGTAGCCGTAGCCAGTTGAAATAACTCTGCGCCTCGTCCAAGGAGGCAGGATTTTTGGGTTGGTCTTCTTGGGCTCAGCGATTTGGGTTTTATTGCCGCCGCTGGATTCCTGGCGAAGCAGAACTGATCGAACGGCGGCAGCAAGTAGCTCCATGGCAAGAATGAAGACGAAAATTATGGCCACCACTCCGAGGGCCTCCGAGTAATCCAGTCGACCAAGTCGTTCTTTGAGCAGAAGACCAACACCACCTGCGCCCACCAGACCCAAAACCGTTGAGGATCGAAGGTTGATGTCCAGCCGGAACAGCGCAACTGAGATAAAGGCCGGAATTATCTGGGGAACGATGGTGGTAATGATTGATTGGAACTTAGTTGCACCAACCGAGTCCACCGCCTCGCGTGGCGCGGGGTCTGCCTGCTCAATGGCGTCCGCCAATAGCTTGCCGACCATTCCAATGGAGTGGAAAGCTAGGGCGAGGATTCCCGGGAGCACCCCGATGCCCAGTGCTCGGACAAAGATCAGGGCGAATACCAGATCTGGCACGGCGCGGGTGAAAACAATGATTCCTCTGGCCACCGCGTAGACAGCTGGGTGCGGAGTGGTGTTTCTTGCAGCCATAAAAGCCAGTGGAACACTTAGAACCAGAGCTATGAATGTGCCTAGAACTGCAATCCAAAAGGTCTCTAGGGTTAGCTCGAGCGCCCGCTCCCAGTCTGCAAAAGACGGCGGGAGCATGTAATCAACCAGGTTGTTGATGTCATCAAGACCTGCGAACACCGAAACCAGGTCCATGTCTACAAAAATCCAGCCCCATATGGCAACTAAGAGGAACCCAGACACGGTACTTCTGGTAACTAGGGTGGGCTTGTTGAGTTTGGGAGTTAGTTTCTGAGTCCCGCCTCTAACTAGGTTCATTAGCCGAGTTTCCCCATCTTGAACAGCGACTCTTTTGCTAACTCTTGGGCGTTTGTGCCCTCGGGAGCAACCCGCTGATAAACCTCCATGACCTTCTTGGTTCCTAGCTTCTTTGGCTCGTCGTCAAGTACGACTTCACCGTCGCGCAAGCCTACGATCCGGTCAGCCCATCCCATCGCCAACTCCACCTGGTGCAGGGTGACGACGACGGTTAGTTTTTCCTCTTTTGCAATTTTCAGCATTATGTCCATAACCTGGGCGCTGGACTCCGGGTCCAATGACGCAACCGGCTCGTCTGCCAGCATCAGCGATGGCTTCTGCATCAGGGTTCTAGCAATTGCTACTCGCTGCATCTGTCCACCCGAAAGAGTGTCTGCTCTCTGAAAGGCGTAGTCGGCTAGCCCTACGCGTTCGAGATTCTCTAGCGCCTGCTTGCGCAACGCGAGGTTGTAGCTGCCGACACCGAATCTTGGCCCGCGCAGCGAGCCCAGTGCGCCTGATAGAACATTCTCAATTGCGGTGAGGCGACCAACTAGACCAAATTGTTGGAATATAAAGCCGACCTGGCGACGTAGCTCACGAAGTTCTTTTTTCTTGGCGTGATTGACCGGCACACCCAGTACATTGATTTCACCCTCGGTAGGAGCGGCAAGGCCATTTAGATGGCGCAATAGGGTTGATTTGCCGGAGCCAGAGAGGCCAATGAGTGCCATCATCTGGCCCTTGGGGACCTCTAGCGAAACATTTTTTAGAGCCACCGTTCCAGTAGCGAAGACCTTGGTGACATTTTTTACTTCAATGACCGATTTAGACAATTTGGTTGGCCTTTCTGTGGGAAAACCGGGGAGCCTGAATGGCTCCCCGGTTTCTCTCAACGGGGTGGGAAATTACTCACACTTGTCAGAGCCGGTGACCTCGCAAACCTTGCGAACTCCGTCGTAGAAGGAGTCGTCCTTCTCAACGTATCCCCAGACCTTCTCGTCGGTTAGACCACAGTCGTCAACGCTGGTGCAGATGCCGGAAGCTACAAGAGCGTCCACGTTGGCTTCCTGAAGGATTACTCGCTTAATCTCAGCCTTTAGGCTCTCAGGAAGAGATCCCAGCATTGCAAGAGGAGAACCTGCAATAACTTCGGACTTCCATACGGTCTTGATCTCGCCCTCGGCGATGTCGCCAGACTCGATTAGGTTCTTGTCAACCATGGCGTCGAATGCAAAACCAACCTCGCAGTCGCCGTTCTTGACAGCAAGAACAGAGGCGTCGTGGCCACCTGCGAATACGGGAGTGATGCCAGTCTCTAGGTCAATTCCGGCCGAGAGTAGACCCTCAGATGGGTAGAGGTAGCCAGAGGTTGAGGCTGGGTCAACGAAGCAGACTACCTTGCCAGCAAAGTCCTCGAGGGAGTTAACCGCGTCGTTGGTTGCCAGGGCAATTCCGTAGGACTGGTAGCCAGGCTCGATGTCTGGGCCGTCGGTCATAACACCGGCAACCTCGAGTCCTGCACCGCGAACACCGGCTAGGACGTAGGAGAAAGGTCCGTACTGAGCCATGTGAACGTTGCCTGCAACCTGGCCTTCGATGATGCCTGCGTAGTCGGTAGCCTGGAAGAACTCGACCTCGATGCCGAGCTCGGCCTCTAGAACATCAAGAATCTTCTGGTAGCTCTCAACTAGAGAGGACGACTCCTCTGAGGGAACTGCTCCGAAGACTAGCTTCTCTGGCCAGTCAGCGCGCTCGTCGGTGGTTGCCTCGGCAGCTGCGCTGGTGGTTTCCTCGGTGGTAGTCGCCGCTGGAGCGCAGCCAGCTAGGCCTAGTGCCATGAATGCCGATGCGGCAATGGCAGAGATTTTGGTAGCGGTTGAAATCATTGTGGTTTCTCTCCGTATTTATGGCGGGCCCTTCCCGCACGGAGCGAAACTAACTTTGAAATTTGACCCTTAGGGCAATCGCTGATGAATGCCGGGTCAACACTTGAGCCACCTTTGGTTCACTTAGCAACCTTTTGTTTTTGTTGCGTTAGTAAAGTTTGGGTCTTGTTCAGGTCAGCTCAAATTGGCCACCCTCGATCTGTCCCTGCTTGCGGTAGAGATCGAGTTTTTGGCGGGTGTCTTGGATGTCTAGATTTCTCATGGTCAGCTGTCCGATGCGGTCCGCCGGTCCAAAAGCAGCATCTTCGGTGCGCTCCATGGATAGCTTCTCAGGGTGATAGCTGAAGTTCTCACCCTCGGTGGACACGATTGTGTAGTCATCGCCACGACGCAGCCTCAAAGTCACTGAACCGTTGATCGCGCTTGCCACCCACTTGGTGAGCGACTCCCTGAGCATCAGGGTTTGCGGGTCCAACCAGCGACCTTCGTAGAGCAGGCGACCCATGCGCCTTCCCTCCTGGTGGTAATTGGCGATGGTGTCCTCGTTGTGGATTGCGCTCATGAGGCGCTCGTAGGCGATGTGAATCAAAGCCATTCCGGGAGCCTCGTAAATGCCTCGGCTCTTGGCCTCGATGATCCGGTTTTCGATCTGGTCACTCATGCCCAGTCCGTGACGACCGCCGATTGCGTTCGCCGCCATCATGATGTCGGCCGCGCTGCTCATCGCTTCATCGTTGATGGCCACAGGGCGACCCTGATTGAAGGTGATTTTTACATCTTCGGTTTCAATCTCAACGCTCGGGTCCCAGAACTTGACGCCCATGATGGGCTGAACAATCTCATAGGAGGTGTTCAGGTACTCAAGACTCTTTGCCTCGTGGGTGGCGCCGAGCATGTTGGCGTCGGTTGAGTAGGCCTTTTCCGTGGATGCTCGGTAGGGGAGGTTACGATCCTGCAGCCACTCACTCATTTCCTGGCGACCACCGAGTTCAGACACAAAGTCTTGATCGAGCCAGGGCTTATAAATCTTGAGGTTGGGGTTTGCCAGCAACCCGTAGCGGTAGAAGCGCTCAATGTCATTGCCCTTGTAGGTTGAGCCATCTCCCCAAATCTCAACGCCATCCTCGCGCATCGCACGAACCAAAAGGGTTCCTGTGACAACTCTTCCCAGCGGGGTGGTGTTGAAGTAAACCTTGCCGCCGGTGCGGATGTGGAAGGCGCCGCAGGCAATTGCGGCGAGCCCCTCTTCGGCTAGTGATTCGCGGCAATCTACGAGCCGCCCAGCCTCGGCACCGTACTCAGTGGCCCTGGCTGGGATTGAGTCGATGTCCTCCTCGTCGTACTGCCCGAGATTGGCGGTGTAGGCGAAGGGGATTGCACCCTTCTCGCGCATCCATGCCACCGCAACGGAGGTGTCGAGACCACCGGAGAATGCGATACCGACCTTTTGACCAACTGGGAGAGAAGCTAGAACCTTAGACACGTGCCCAAGCGTAACGAAAAACTAGGGTTTATGCCCGTGCCATGGCGCTGCGCAAGGTGTCTAGCCCCAATCCGCCGAGATTCAAAGCGGTTTTGTGGAATTCCTTGATGTCAAAATTTGCTCCCTTGCGAGCGGCATAGTCATCGCGAATCTGCTCCCAGATGCGCTGACCAACCTTGTAGCTAGGGGCCTGGCCTGGCCAACCGAAGTACCGGGTGACTTCAAACCGGACAAACTCAGGACTCATGTTGACGTTCTGGCTCATAAATTCAAGCGCGTAGTCAAAGTCCCAAACCCCGGTACCCTCAAGGTTTTGCTTGCCGAGGTGTACCCCGATATCAAGCACAACTCGAGCTGCTCTCATCCGCTGGCCATCTAGCATCCCTAGGCGGTCAGCCGGATTGGATAAAAAGCCGAGTTCATCCATCAGGCGCTCGGCATAGAGCGCCCAGCCTTCGCCGTGACCGGATGACCAAGAGGAAAGCCGGCGCCAGGCATTGAGGGTTTCTCTGATGTAAGTAGCCTGACCAATCTGCAGGTGATGACCGGGAACACCTTCGTGGTAAACGGTGGTGGTCTCTCTCCAGGTGTCGAATTCCTCTACACCGGCCGGCACTGACCACCACATCCGGCCCGGACGAGAGAAGTCATCCGAGGGGCCGGTGTAGTAGATACCGCCGTGTTGAGTAGGGGCGATCATGCACTCCAAACGCTTGATTGGCTCCGCTATCTCAAAATGGGTTCCGGATAGTTTCTCAATCGCCTCATCGCTGAGTTTCTGCATCCACTTTTGCAGCGCCTGGGTTCCGTGCAGCTTGGTGCTGGGATCGCTCTCGAGGTGCTTTACCGCTTCCGCAACACTTGCGCCCGGGAGAATTTCATTGGCAACCTCGGTCTGTTCTGCGATAACTCGAGCAAGCTCCTGCTTGCCCCACTCGTAGGTTTCATCCAGATCAACGGTTGCCCCGAGAAAGCGCCGGCTCAGAATCTGGTAGCGCTCGCGTCCAATTGCGTCAGGTGAGCTGCTTCTGGGGAGTAGGCCCTTGAGGTATTCACCGAATTCCGCGTAGCCGGCGGTCGCGGCCTCTGCGGCACGCTCTAAATCTTGCATCAGCGACTCAGGAAGTTCACCCTGTTCCGCCTTCGCGCCTTTTGCAAAGGTGCGAAAGAACCCTGTTGCGGCAGTAATCTGCTCGACCTGCTCAATGGCTTCGGCAATTTGCCGCGGGGCGGGAGCGTCGTTGCGCTTGGCCCCCTCCTCTAGGCTCCTGGCGTAACCAGCGAGCGATTGACCAACCTTATTCATCCTTGAGGCAAGGTTTTCCCAATCCTCCAAGGTTGCAGTGGGGGAGATGTCAAAGAGATCCCTCACGCCCTGGGCGGGCGAGGCAATGTTGTTTAGGTTTCGAAACGCCAGGCCTGATTCGTAGGATTCAATTTCTCCGCGCAGTGAGAACAACATCGCCTCTTTGGTTACCAAATCGATGTCATCGGCCGGAGTCAGGCTTTCGAGCTTGGCAATTACTGACTTGATGTCCTGCTTTTCCTTGGCTAGGGCCTCGGGGGAGTAGTCGTCCATATCCCCCTCGCCTCCGGGGTAACCGATTGAGGTGGCGAAGGAGGGGTAGGTGGCAGCCTGGTCGCTCACCCACTGATTAGCTAGCTGGTCGATCTGAGTTTCTGCGCGCTTCATTGCGAGGTCCTTTCAACCTCTCAATGCTTTCACACATTAGTTATCGCGCAGCACCTTGAAGGTTAGAAGGCTAGGGTCCGAAACAAAGGCAATTCGAATGCCGGAGTCCCGGGCCTCAAGCAGGGCGGTCATTGCAGACTCAGTGATGCGCTCGCCAGGGCTCAAAACTGGGACTCCTGGGGGATACGGACAGATCAGCTCCGCACTCACCCTTCCAATTGCATCCGATCCGGAGACCACTTCGTAGGGTGCAAAAAAAGCATCCCTGGGGGTAATTACAACCTCTGGCTCGATCGAGAAAGCCGCGGCAATCTTGACGGGCCTGGGTTCCCCACGGTGCTTCTGAACCAACTCAATGATTCTTTTGACCAGGTTTGCAATCCGATCTGGAGTGTCGGCCATGGTGATCATCGGGATGATTACATCTCGGTTAGCCATCTCCAGGTCGATGTTGGCGGATAGCAGCTCAGCCTCAACCAAATTTCCATCGGCCCCAGTTTGATTCAAGAGAATCACCAGCTTTAGCGGGTCGATGAATTGCCCGTCAATTACTCCAATTCCAGCTTCGCGCAGCGCTTGGCGGCCCTTAGCTGTGGCCTCAATTACCGGACCAATCAACTCCGCTCCGTGGCGCTGCATCAGCGCTCGAGCCGCGTCAATCGAGGCAAGGATTCGTCCTGACATTGAGGTAGTTTGGGTGGAGTCAAAGGCCTTGTTGAGCCTTGGAAGATCGACGTAATCACCCTTGGCGAGCACAAATGAGGCCTGCGAGTAACTCGGCAGGGTTTTGTGAGCCGAGGTAACCACAATGTCAGCACCCTCATCCAGTGGGTTTTTTGGCAGGTCCGGGTGAAAGCCAAAGTGAGCCGCCCAGGCTGCATCAACCACCAGTGGAATTCCGTATTGGTGGCAAACGCTCGAGAGCCTTGGAATGTTGGACATGGTGCCGACGTAACTCGGTTCACCAATTAGTACCGCTTTGGCATCTGGGTGCTGCTCGAGCGTTTCGCGCAGTCTGGAGGAGGGTAGATACTCAGGCAGTCCAGTTTGCAGGTTGATTTCGGGTCTAACCCAAATTGGAACCACGCCGGCGTAAACCATTCCTACCAGCACAGATTTGTGCAGGGTCCTGGAGACAATCACCTTGTCTCCGGGGCCAGCCACAGCCATCACCGAGGCGTGATTGGTGCCGGTTGAGCCATTGACTCCGAATCGACATAGATCGGCCCCCCACAATTTCGCTGCAAGTGCCTCGGCTTCAAGAATCAACGAGGGACTGATTCGATTCGGGTGGTTTCCTGGAAGCACCGGTATGTCGCCCTCAACAACGGGCCCGGTTAGGTCAATCCGGCCCTTGTGTCCAGGGATTTGAAACGGAAATCTTTCGGAGGTGATGTCTCTGATCCAGGCATCTAGCAGGGGTGCGGAGTTGCGAAGACCCATGGGGTCATTGGGATCAAGAAGGGTGGCTGCGCCAAAAGCGTGCTCGGACAATCATCTCGCTTTCAAAAATGGACGGAAGCGAAAACAATACAGAAGATTTCCCTTGGTTGGGAAAAGTTTTTCTAAATTCTTAGCGTGCTTTCCAGGCCTGCGGGGCAAAGCGCTTGAGCACGTAACCCTCCAGGAGTCCGACCAGGTTGTAGAGCAGGATGGAAACCAATGTGATTACCACCACATAGGCCCAAACCTCGTTGGTCTTTGCTCTGCCCACGGCCGAAATAATCCCGTAGCCAATTCCCTGTCCGGTCGCCAACCACTCGACCAGCAGTGCCCCGGTGATAGCCCCGGGGACTGAAATCTTGACCGCTGCAAAGAATGACGGAAGCGAAGATGGGAACGCCACAAACCGAAGCGCAGCAAGTTTGTTGGCCCCATAAACCGTGGCAACGTCAATCATGGAACTCGATGCGCTCCTGAGTCCGAAGACGATGTTTACCAGGGCTGGGAACAGCACCACAATAGCGCCCATCACCGCCACGGTCGCCTGTTCGCGGCCGAAAATCAAAATAAGAATCGGCGCCATGGCGATCAGCGGAACACTGCGTAGCAACATGGCAATCGGCATCAGGGCCTGCTCCAAAGACTTTGACATGGTGAACAGCACCGAAACCAAAGTTGCAAAGAACAAGCCAAATCCAAAACCGATTGATGCATCAACCATGGTTTGCGACAGCGCCGTCACGACAAGCTGTTGGTTTTCCAGCGCATCCTCGTCGAGCCACAGCCAATCAAAAACCTCAAGCGGACCCTTGCCGATGTATGGCGTGACACCGAAAGCCCAAAGTCCAAGCATCCACAGCACCAACACAACCGAAAGCGATATCCCGGTATTTACCAGGGAGTCGCTTACCACCTTGGCGGTCTGCTTTGCCGCGTCTCGCTTTACCTTTTTGCGGACTGCAATTAGCGAGCGATCTTCGGCATCTTCCAACTTGAAATTCATCGGGCACTCACCTTGGCCCAGGGCGTGAGGACTTTTCCCATGAAACCAAACAGCGCGTAACCTGCACCCGCAATTAATCCGGAAACCAGTGCAACTCCCCAAACCCTTGCTATCTCAAGACTCTGCTGGGCATTGACCATGGCCGGTCCGAACCCAAGGTCAGGACCGCCAACGTATTCACCGAGAATCGCGCCTAGAAATGCAGCGGGAGCAGCAATTTTGAAAGCCGCAAAAATTGAGGGAAGGGCCGATAGCAGCTGGACCTTTACTAGGCGCTGCCAGGCACCTCCGCCGAAGGCGCTGACTACATCCAGCATGCGGCGATCAGTTTGCTTTACTCCGGTAAGTGCGCCAACCATGGTTGTGAAAAAGACTGATAGGGCAGCCAAGACAATTGCGGCACCGGCTGGCTCGCCACTACCCGGGGCTCCAACCACAAGTCGCACAATCGGACCAATCGCCACAATTGGTATGCAGTAGGTGATTACCGCAATCTGAGTGGTTAGGTTTTCAAGCTTGGGGACTATGAGTGCAATTGCTGCAAATGCCAGAGCTAAGAGGTTTCCATAGGCAAACCCAAGACTTGCCTCCAGCAGGGTAACCCCGGCGTTCCTGGCGTAAAACTCAAAGCCATCAAGCCACAGCTGCTGAACAACTTCCAACGGTGTTGGAATCGCGCCCCCTGAGCCATCTGGGCGACGGCCGACACTTGCAAAGACAGTCTCGGCGAGCAGCCACCAGATTCCAACTGTTGTGCTGACCCCAACGGTCGCAGTCAACCAGGCGGGTAAGCGCCTGGAATCAGTTGAGATCAGCAGCTCACTCATCTTGTAATGCTGCGCCGCCGGAACCAAATAGTAGATCGGAGGCTCGATCGTGGAGGGCGTGGAACTCCGGGGTTCGCATCATCTCGGGGGTTCTTGGCCGAGGCAAGTCAACATCGATGATTTCCTTGATCCGGCCTGGCCTTGGGCTCATGACCGCAACCTGGTCGCTGAGGAAAATCGCCTCAGAAATTCCGTGGGTAACCATCAGGGTCGTCGCGGGCTTCTCGGTCCAGATTCTCAAAAGTTCCAGGTTCAGCCGCTGCCGGGTCATGTCATCCAGTGCGCCAAAAGGTTCATCGAGCAACAGCACCGAGGGCTGGACAACCAGTGCCCTAGCAATCGAGACGCGCTGGCGCATTCCACCCGATAGCTGGGCAGGCTTGGCATCCTCAAAACCCTGCAGCCCAACCAGTTTGATCAAATCGGCGATCAGTTCCTCATCCGGTTTCACTCTAGCTAGCTCAAACGGCAGGCGAATGTTTTGGGTCACCGAGCGCCAGGGCATGAGGGCTGAATCCTGAAAAGCGATGCCGAGTCGGTGGTCCCGCCTCAGCTCGCTGGGAGCCATCCCATCAACTGTGACGGTTCCGGAGGTCGGGGTTTCAAGACCTGCGAGGATTCTCAAAATTGTGGATTTACCGCAGCCGGAGGGCCCCAGCAGAGAAAGGAAGCTCCCTTTATCTGAGTGCAGGGTGGTGTCCTGAAGCGCGGTTACGGATTGATTGCCAAGTTTGAAAACCTTGGAAAGCCCTGAAATGGTAATGCCACTGCCCAGAACCGTTAGGTCCTGGGCAGTGGCGTTAGTTGAACTCATGTGGAGAGATTACTCCAGAAGCTCTGGGTGTTCGGCGTAAACCTCAGCGAGCAGGCTCATGTCGAACAGCTGCTCAGCGGTGATTGTGTAGCCAGCCGCTGCCAAAGTGTCGATGTTCTGCTGCTGCAGGGCCTCAGAGATGGTCAGGAGGCCATTTGCCTTAGTCTCCTCAGTCACAACCAAAAGCTCATTTTGCGCCGATGACTGCTGCTTTTCCTTGGCAATGTCTAGACCTAGGTCCTTGCCGTAAACCTCAGCTGCCAGGCGGGCTCCCTCGTCTGGGTTTGCAATGGCATCTTTCCAGCCGCGGATTGTCGCCAACAGGAAGGCCTTGAGGGCCCCGCGGTTGTTGTCAATCGAGTCCTGAGTTACCACGAACGCCTCAGCTACGAAAGGTAGGCCATTGTCTGCAAATAGCAGGTTGGTGACCTCAAAACCCTGGTTTGCAACGGTGATGGACTCGTTGGTCACGTATGCCAGGAATCCGTCAACCTCACCGTTTACCAGTGGGGCTGGGTCGTACTCAACCGGAACCTTAGTAACCTGCGACGCGTCAATTCCGTTTGCTGCTAGTAGGGCGTCAAACAGAGTCTCGTTGCCACCGGCCTGAACGCCAATCTTCCTACCGATCAAATCCTGAGCGGTCTGAATGTTGGCGCCGTCCTTGAGCGAGAGGATGGTGAACGGGTTCTTCTGGTAGGTCGCACCAATAATCTTCAGCGGGGCTTCCTCCTCGAGGATGACCGGGGTCACCGCAACTGCGTCAGATAGACCTACCAGTGCGTCACCCGAGAGTACGACCGCAGTGGTTGCGGTTGGACCAGCGATGAAATTAACGGAGGAGAAGCCGGCTTCGGTGTAGTAACCGTTGCTGTCGGCAAAGTACTCTCCGGCAAACTCGGCGTTCTTGATCCAGGAGAACTGAACATCAAGGGCGCCGAAGTCAGAAGACTCCTCAGCTGCTGGGGCACAACCGGTCAGCGCCAGGCTGGCGGCAGCTGCGGTTGCGATCAGGGCTGCGAAACGCACCTTAGTTTTAGATAAAGCCATTGTCTTGATTTGCCTCTCGGGTAGGGGAAATTTGTCGAAGAACATCCGACCACAACATTGTTTCCCTGTTATTAAACCAGTAAAAATTCAAAAAGCCGGTTGCTGCTGCGTAATGCAGTGAATTCCTCCGCCACGAGCGAAAAGTTCGCGGGCATCCAGCAGCACAATTTCTCTGCCCGGGTAGATCTCACGCATCAGGGCCTTGGTCTCTTTGTCCCTGGGGTCATCAAAGCCACAGAGCAATACTGCGTTGTTCAACACGTAGTGGTTGATGTAGCTGTAGTCCACGTAATCCAACTCATCACGCAGTGTCTCAGGGGCTGATATCGACACGACCTCGACGCCAGCTCGAATCAGTGTCTCCCGGACCTCGGCCGAAACTAGGTAGTCAGGATGGTTTGGGTTTTTTTGATCGTGGTAGAGAACTCGACCATCTGGTGCAAAACAAGCCACGATGTCAACGTGTCCCTGAGTGCCAAATTCCTCGTAGTCACGAGTGAGACCGCGCTTTAGCCAGAGGGTTTCGGTAGTCCCGAGCTTCTGATGCATTTCCTGCTCTACTGACTCTTTGGTTGCCTTCGGGTTTCTGCCCTTTCCGAGTTGAACGGTCTCAGTCACCAGTAGCTGACCGCGATCGTTGACATGGAAGCCGCCACCCTCGTTTACCAGCGATGAGTCGATGACCTCTACTCCGACCAGCTTGGCAATCTCAGTCGCTAGCTGGGCATCGAGGTCAAAATTGGCCCAACCCTGATTACCCCAGCCGTTGAACACCCAAGTGACTGCGGCGAGCTGATCGCCGTTTCTTACAAAGGTTGGTCCGGTGTCTCGAATCCAGGCGTCGTTAATCGGAATCGGAACAACGTCAATCTGGCTGGAGATGTATTTTTTGGCGAGCTTTTCATCCGAGGGATTGACCACAACCGAAACGGGCTCAAATTCGCTGGCCGCGTTGGCAACCGCAGACCAGGTTTTCCTGGCAGCCTCATGCTCAGCCTCGGTATCGCCAAGGGTGTAGCCGGCACTTGGGAAAGCGACCCAGGTTCTGGCATGCTTTTCCCACTCCGGAGGCATCCTCAGTGTCATGGCATTAGCCCCGGAATTCCGCCCTGAACGCCCTTTCCGTCACTCCCGCGCTCATTGACGCGAGTGGCGGTTAGAGAGCCGTAAGTGTCAGGTCTTCTAGTTCCAAAAAATGGAAACAGCTCAAGCCAGTCGCGGCGCTGATCCAAATCCAGCTCAGCGACCAAAACTTCATCGCCCTCGCGCTCAGCTCGAGCCAAAATGCGTCCGTATGGGTCGACGATGAATGAGCTGCCGTAGAAGTTGATCAGCCCCTCATTGCCCCAGCGATTGGGCACCGCGATAAACAGCCCGTTGGCGATTGCGTGACCAATAATGTTCTGGCGCCAGAGCGGTTCGGTGTCAAATTCGGGGTGATCAGGCTCACTGCCGATGGCGGTTGGGTAGCAGAGGATGTCTGCACCGGCCAGCCCATAGGCTCTTGCCACCTCCGGGAACCACTCGTCCCAGCAGGTTGGGAGGCCAACCTTGGGTTCTCCATCCAGTGCTAATTCGTAGACGGGATAGGGGTTGTGATTTGGCCCCTCCTGGAAGTACTTATCTTCGAAATACCCCTGGGTTACCGGGATGTGAAGCTTGGGGGTTTTCCCCACGAGCTTTCCCTGAGGGTCAATGATGATTGCGGTATTCAGGCCGCGGCCGTCGCTAAATCCAGTCGCCTCATAAAGAGATGCATGGATGAATATTCCAAGTTCACTGGCCAATCTAGAGACGAACTGGAAGGTGTCGCCCCCCAATAGCGGCTCGGCACTTTCGCTGGGGATGCCGGTTGGGCAAACATCCGCGGGGTAGCGAGAGAGAGTTAGCTCCGGAAGGAACACCACCTGGGCACCATTTTCATGCGCGGTACGGATTCCGTGTTCGATCACCGAGCGGTGGGCAAGCTCATCTTCTTGCCAGCGGAACTGGACCAGGCCAATGGTTACGGTGGCGCGCTCCGGCGCGCGAGTTCTTGAGAGTGAGGGTGGTGATTTCACGACGGTTAGCTTCACGATTACTCCATGGAATCGAGGATTGTGACCAGATCTTCGAATTTGGTCAGTGGATTGACAATGGCAAATCTGGTGTTGGGCTTGCCCTGGTGGGAAGAGGGGACCACGAAGGCGAACTGATCGGCCAGCAGCTTCTCCGACCAGCTTTCATAGTCCGCTAGCTCCCAACCGATTCGTTCGAAAACCACCACAGAAAGCTGAGGCTTGCGCACCAGTCGAAGGTAGGGGCGCTGCTCAATCACCTCCGCAATTTTGAAAGCGAGGTCCACATTGGCCTTTACCGCTTGGCGGTAAAGCGCAGCGCCGTGAGCGGCCATTGAGAACCAAAGCGGAAGACCGCGAACTCTTCTGGTGAGGTTGAAGCCGTAATCCGAGGGGTTGAACTCACCCGAGTGATTGAGCACCTCGAGGTACTCACCGTGCTGAGTGTGTGCTAGCCGCGCATACTCTGGCTCTCGATAAACCAGAGCGCAGGCATCAAACGGGGCAAACAGCCACTTGTGGGGGTCGACTATGAACGAATCGGCATGCTCAATTCCCGTGTAGAGCTGTTTCAATTCCGGCACCAAAATACCCGCTAGCCCATAGGCCCCATCCACGTGGAACCACAGCTGATGCTCCTGAGCTAGTTTTGCAATTGCCTCCAGGTCGTCCAAGATCCCAAAGTTCGTGGTTCCAGCGGTGCCGACAATTGCAAACGGGGTTAGGCCCTGGCTCTTGGCTTCTTGGATTGCAGCTTCAGCACCAGCGTGAGTGAGTGAGCCGGAGTCTTCGGCCTGAGCCAGAACAATTTCGCAATCCATGACCTTGGCAACAGCCTTGATAGAGGAGTGTGCCTCGCTGCTGGCGATAATCGCCCAGGGCTGTTTGCCCAATTTTGCCTTGGCCTTCTCCCTTGCGGTGACCATGGCGCTGAGATTACCAAGGGTGCCACCCTGCACAAACAAGCCTCCCGAGCTTTCTGGCAGCCCGCACTCCCTGGCAAGAAACTCCAAAACCTGGTTTTCAGCAAAAACTGCCCCGGCACCCTCTTTCCAGCTCCCACCGTAGATCGAGCTGGCCGACACCACCAGATCAAACATGGTTGCCAGTTCTGTGGGTGCGGTCGGGATGAAAGAGAGGTAGTTGGGGTGGTCAGTGGAGATGGTTGCTGGAGCCAAGACATCCTCAAAAAGCTTCAGCGCAGCTTCGCCCCCGAGGCCGGATTCTGTGATGGTTTGGCCGGCTAGCTGGTCTAACTCCGCCTTAGTTTTGGGTCCATCAAGTGGGGGATCAACATCTATTCGGTCTGAGGCGTAGTGAAAAATCGCATTGCGGACCTTTGGGTTTCTACCCGACTGGTGCATCTGTTCGGTCACGCATCTCCTTCGACAACGCTCTACTCTAGCTACCCGAGCGGACCCTTGTGAAAGTGGTCGAAGACGATGTTGGTTCTGGTGTTTGCGACCGAGGCGTTGTTCGAAAGCTCTTCAAGCACAAACTCCCTGACTTCATCGGAATTCCGCACTGCTAGGTGGACGATAAAGTCCTCGGCCCCGCCGAGAAAGAACAGCTGGATAACCTGGGGGTGAGCGCGCATCTTTTGGGCAAAGTCGTTCAGATTCGCTCTGGCTCCAGCTCTCAGAGTCACGGAAATCAGGGCCTGCAGAGAAAGTCCAAGGGCGGCCGGCTCAATTTCAGCGGTAAAGCGAGCAATCACTCCGTTGGAAACCAAATTCCGGACTCGGCCCAAGCAGGTCGATGGTGCAATGTCCAGCTGCTGCGCCAGCTCAGCATTTGTGGTGCGACCATTTCGGGCCAATATCCGAAGCAGCTCAAGATCAAGCTCATCTAAAGCTGGAAACGACTGAATTTTCTTCGCTTCTACCAATTGAAACCCCGATCTATTCGAATTATTAGCAAAAAATAATGTCTTTAGGAAAATTATCTTCTACGCAAGGTAGATAGGCGTGAAGATTTAGCCAGAATTGTTGGAAATCATCAAAGGAGTCTGAATGCTGATCGGCGTCCCAAAGGAAATCAAGAACAACGAAAACCGAGTTGCGATGACCCCAGCTGGAGTGCACGAACTCGTCTCTCGCGGCCACAGTGTTCTGGTGGAAAAGTCAGCCGGAGTCGGTTCCGGATTTGCCGATGATGATTATGAGGCGGCCGGAGCCAACCTTGCGGCCTCTAATTCGGAGGTCTGGTCTAGAGCCGAAATGATCGTCAAGGTCAAGGAGCCGATTGAGGCCGAGTATCCGTTGATGCGCGAGGGTCAGATCTTATTCACCTACCTGCACCTGGCGGCCTCTAGGCCCTGCACCGATGCGATTTTGGCATCCAAGACCACGGCTATTGCCTACGAGACCGTGCAGTTGCCAAATCGCCAGTTGCCACTTTTGCAGCCGATGAGCGAGGTAGCCGGAAGGCTTTCGGCTCAGATTGGCGCCTACCAGCTGATGAAAAACAACGGTGGCGTCGGAGTCTTGATGGGCGGCGTGCCGGGCACTCCAAGGGCAAAGGTGGTAGTTATCGGCGGCGGTGTGGCAGGTGCGGAAGCTGCACTTGTTGCTAACGGCATGGGTGCTGATGTGACGATTATCGACCTCTCGCTGCCAAGGCTCAGAGAGCTTGATGCAAGCTTCAATTCGAAGGTTCAGACCCGGGTGTCCACTGCCTATGAGATTTCTTACCAACTCAAGGATGCAGATTTAGTGATCGGCTCTGTTTTGATTCCGGGGGAGCGGGCGCCAAAACTCGTAACAGACGCGATGGTAAAAAACATGAAGCCAGGCTCAGTACTGGTTGACATTGCTATCGACCAGGGCGGCTGCTTTGAGCACTCCCGTCCAACCACGCACGACAACCCCACCTACCAGGTCCACCAGAGCACCTACTACTGCGTTGCCAACATGCCCGGTGCAGTTCCTGCCACCTCAACCAGAGCGCTCACAAACGCGACCCTGCCCTACGTGATTGCCCTTGCTAACAAAGGGTGGAAACGTGCGCTCAGTGAGGACAAGGCGCTGGCACTGGGCCTAAACGCTCACGAGGGTATTATTACCAACTCTGCAGTCGCCCAGGCTTTCCCCGAGCTGCCAGCGGCAAGCATCGAGGAAGTCCTCGACTAAGGCTTTTTGCGGCCGCGCCACCAGAGGAAAATCACAATCGAGATGGTCAGGCCGATCAGTAGCGCCAAGGCCACATTTCGCTCCTGGGCTATCGCATCGCATGATGTCCAGCCAGCCTGCTGAGCTGAGGGTGTGCAGGTGGTGGGGTCAAAAAAGCCAATGCCCCAGGCCAAAATCCCCACGGCTGTGACCGTGGCGAGCATTGCCAGGGAGTTGTTTCTCAAGGAACTTGCTTAGCCCTGCTGCTTGGCAATTTCGGCACGGACTTCGTCCATGTTCAGCTCTTTAACCTTGCCGATGAGATCCTCCAGCGCAGGCGCTGGAAGAGCTCCAGCCTGGTTGAAAAGCAAGATTCCGTCGCGGAAAATCATCAGGGTTGGAATCGAACTTATTCCGGCTTGGCCCGAGAGTTGCTGCTGAGCCTCTGTGTCAACTTTTCCGAAGCGAATCTCTGCGTGCTGCTCGGAAGCGTTTTCAAAAATCGGTCCAAACATACGACAGGGGCCGCACCACTCGGCCCAAAAATCTACGAAGGTGATGCCTTCTTGGTTGATGGTGGCCTCGAAGTTCTCGAGGGTAAGTTCCATTGTTGCCATGTTGCTACTCAACTACTTTCACTGCCGATTGCTTCCGCGCGGTTTGCGCGATCAAAATTCCAATCACCACCACGATACCGCCGAGCGCCTGGGTCAGGGTAATCAGTTCGCCAAGCCATGCCAGGGCGAACCCGAAGGCGAGTACGGTCTCGCTCGTTGCAATAATCCCAACGATCGTGGCGCTGAGGTGTCGCAGGGCTAGGTAGCTAAATGCCATTGGAAGGAAAGAGCCCATCACTCCGAGCCAGCTCAATGCAAGCCAGAGAGGAACTTCAATCCCGCTTAGGTTTCCGCTCAGATCAAGGGGTGAGCCAAGGGCGTCAAATCTGAAGTTTGAAAGATCACTGAGTGGGAGGAAGAACAGGCTGGCAAATAGCATTCCGTAGGCCATCACCACATTGGTGGGAAGTACCCGTTGGATTCGCTCTCCCGTGATGAAGTAAATCGTCAAGGAGGCTGCTGCCCCCAGGGCAAGCAGGATACCGATTCCATCGAGCTGGCTGTCCCAAATCTGAGCCACGACTGCCAGGCCGCCCAGCACCATAACGGCACCCAGCCAGATAACCCTGGAAACTTTTTCTTTGAATAGCAGCATCGCAACGATCGGCACCCAAAGCACGGCTGTGTACTCAATCAGCAGTGCGATACCCACCGGCAGCCTTACGAGCGAGGAAGAGTAGGTCCACTGCAGCATTCCGACTCCGACTACCCCCAGCACCAGGAGTCTGGGCAGCAATCGAGGGGAGATTTTCAGCGCCTGGCGATTGGCAATCAGTGCCCAGATCAGCGCGAGCGAGAACGAAAACAGTGAGCGAATGAACACCACTTGTTCGGCCGAAATACCGGATTGGATGATCACTTTGGTGGTCGATGCGTTTAGCCCAAACAGGACAGCTGCAATAAGTGCAAAGATCACGCCGAGCGTGGGGTGCTTTTGAGACAATTGGACTTCTTTCCGATTGGTCACCTAATTTGGAATCCCAATCGCCAAATCAAAGTTTAGGTTCTACATGACTACTTTTGTTCTAGCCGGTGGCTGCTTTTGGTGCCTCGATTCCGCGTACACCCAATTTCGAGGAGTTTCAGACGTCACCTGTGGTTACACAGCTGGTGAGTTGGAAAACCCCAGCTACCAAATAGTTTGCGACGGAGACACCGGTCACGCTGAGGTGGTTTCGATCACGTTCGACGAGAGTGTTATTTCAACCGGGGACATCCTCGACATCTTTTTTACCCTTCACGACCCCACTCAACTGAACCGTCAGGGCAATGACATCGGCACCCAGTACCGGTCAGGCATGTATTACAGCTCTGAGGACCAGCGCGAGGCTTTCGAATCCGCGGTTAGCCGGGCCAAGGAAATTTGGGGTCAGGGTATCGTCACTGAGATTGAGCCACTAGGGACATTTTGGACGGCCGAGGAGTATCACCAGGACTTTTTTGCGAAGAATCCGAATCAGGGGTACTGCGTGGCAGTGGTTGCCCCCAAGGTAAATAAGGTCAGGGCAAAGTTCTCACAGCTACTCAAGTAGCCGAGTTATCCACAGATTTCTAAAATCGGCAGCTAGGTCGACTAGGAATCTGAAAGCTATTGCTTACTCAACGGAAGGAGTAAGCAACATGGCAGATCAAATTTCAGTAACTGGCTTGGTGGGTACCGAGCCAAAATTCAGCACCACTCAAAACGGGCTAGATGTTTTGAGTTTCCGATTGGCATCCACCCATCGCAAATTTCACCGGGAAACCGGCAACTGGATCGAAAGCGATGTGAACTGGTACACAGTGGTTTGCTACCGCGGCCTCGCCCGCCACGCAGCAGAGTCCATTGGTAAGGGTGAGCGGGTGCTGGTCCACGGAAACCTAAAGGTTCGCGACTGGGACAACGGTGAGCGCTCAGGGACTTCAGTCGAGATCGATGCCTCCAGCATCGGCCACGACCTATTGTTCGGAACCAGCGAATTCACTCGGCGCTCGCATTCAATTCAGAGCGCTGAGGACGAGGAATCGGAGCAGGAGTTGGAGCCTGAGCTCCAGCCCGCCTAAGAAGACCTGACCCCGGTTATCCCCCCAAGCTCCCCGGGGTCAGCGAACCCTCTTTGTCTTGTGCATTGGCCGTGTGGCCCTGGCGATAAACTATCCCGAGCATGAGGCAAAGAGGGTTTTTGCCTTCAATCACGAGGACTTCAAATGGCTGAATTTATCTATCAAATGATCAAGGCGCGCAAGGCCCACGGTGACAAAGTCATCCTGGACGATGTGACCTTGGCCTTTTATCCGGGAGCCAAGATTGGCGTCGTGGGACCCAACGGTGCGGGTAAGTCCTCGGTGCTGAAGATTATGGCCGGCATGGACATCCCATCCAACGGTGAGGCACGTCTGAGCCCCGGCTACAGCGTCGGAATTCTGATGCAGGAGCCTCCGCTAAACGAAGAGAAAACCGTTTTGGGCAACGTTGAGGAGGCGGTTGCAGAGCTCAAGGGCAAGCTCGAGCGCTTCAACCAAATTTCCGCTGAACTGGCCAACCCTGATGCCGACTACGATACTCTGCTAGCCGAAATGGGCACCCTCCAGGAGGAGATTGACGCTGCTGATGGTTGGGACCTCGACAACCAACTGGAACAGGCCATGGACGCACTGCGTTGCCCTCCGGGAGATGAGCCGGTAACCCACCTTTCCGGTGGTGAGCGTCGACGAGTGGCACTGTGCAAGCTGCTACTTCAAAAACCAGATCTACTGCTGCTGGATGAGCCAACCAACCACTTGGACGCAGAGAGTGTTCTGTGGCTTGAGCAGCACCTTGCAAAGTATCCCGGTGCGGTATTGGCGGTAACCCACGACCGTTACTTCTTGGACAACGTCGCACAGTGGATTTTGGAACTAGACCGCGGACGTGCCTACCCCTACGAGGGCAACTATTCGACTTACCTTGAGAAGAAGGCTGAGCGCCTAGAGGTTCAGGGTAAAAAGGACGCCAAGCTTGCCAAGCGCCTGCAGGACGAGCTGGCTTGGGTTCGTTCTACTCCTAAAGCTAAGCAGACCAAGTCAAAGGCACGCCTGGCTCGCTACGAGGAGATGGCTGCCGAGGCTGACAAGACGAGAAAGCTGGACTTTGAAGAGATTCAGATTCCACCAGGACCACGTCTTGGAAACGTAGTGATTGAGGCTAAGAACATTTCGAAGGGTTTTGATGATCGCAAGCTCTTCTCGAATCTGTCCTTTTCTCTTCCGAGAAACGGAATCGTTGGAATCATCGGTCCTAACGGTGTTGGAAAGTCAACCCTGTTTAAGTGCATCACCGGTCTCCACGCTCTAGATTCGGGTGAACTCAAGATTGGTGAGACTGTCTCCATCAGCTACGTCGACCAGTCTCGAGAGGGAATTGACCCAAACAAGTCGCTATGGGAAGTTGTTTCCGGCGGCTTGGACTACATGCAGGTCGGACAGGTAGAAATGCCCTCGCGGGCCTACGTCGCTGCCTTTGGTTTTAAGGGTGCCGACCAGCAGAAAAAGGCTGGAGTGCTCTCGGGGGGTGAGCGGAATCGTTTGAACCTTGCTCTCACATTGAAGCAGGGTGGCAACCTCTTGCTGCTTGACGAGCCAACCAACGACTTGGACGTTGAAACCCTAGCCTCGTTGGAGAACGCCCTGCTGGAGTTCCCTGGCTGCGCGGTGGTTATCACCCACGATCGCTGGTTCCTAGACCGCGTCGCTACTCACATTTTGGCCTACGAGGGAACGGATGAGAATCCAGACCAGTGGTACTGGTTTGAGGGTAACTTCGACGCTTACGAGGAAAACAAAATTTCTCGCCTCGGAGTCGATGCGGCCAAACCACATCGCTCGACTTACCGCCGTTTGACTCGCGATTAGGAAAATTCAGGAATTCTGAGCATTCCCTCTTGCGCCACTGAGGCAATCAACTGTCCGCTGCGGTCAAAGATCTTTCCCAGGGCAAGGCCTCTCGAGTGCTGCGAGCTTGGGGATTCTTGAACGTAAAGCATCCAGTCATCAACTCGGGCGCTGCGGTGAAACCACATCGCGTGGTCCAGGCTCGCTGAGCTAAGTCCCTTGTGGGCCCAGCTCAGGCCGTGCCTTCTTAGGATTGATTCCAGAATGCTGTAGTCACTTGCGTAGGCAAGGGCTGCGGTTTGAATTCTTGAGTCTTCGGGCAGTGGGCTGAGTGCTTTGAACCAGATCATCTGACTGGCCACGTGCTCTTTCGCAGGCTGGAGGTATATCGGTTGAGAAACGTGCCTTAGATCAAAGGGGCGAGCTTTTGCCCAGTAGTTGGTTATTGGGTGGTCAAAGGTCGAGAGCAGATCTGCCGCACTTGGAAGACCCTCAGGGTCTGGAACGCCTTCTGGAAAATTCGCCTGGTGGGCCAATCCGGGATCAGGGTCTTGGAAAGAGGCGATCATTGAGAAAATCGGTTTGTCATCCTGCAGAGCATGGACTCTTCTAGCGCTAAAACTTCTTCCATCGCGGAGGATTTCTACCGAAAATCTAATTGGCTTGGTGATGTCTCCAGGCCTAAGGAAATAACTGTGGAGGCTGTGAACCTCGCGTCCAATTTCTACTGTTCGCATGGCCGCCGTAAGCGATTGAGCGAGTACCTGGCCCCCAAATACCCTGCCGTGAGGCATCCACTGCGTTCTACCCTGGAACTCCGTCTCGGAAATTACCTCGAGATTCAGGACATCCACCAAATCGGCTACCGGGTCCTGCGGGATGTTGGAATCTGTCATTTTTCCCTCTGTTCGTTAGCTAGTTTAGAGAGGCCATGAACCAAGCCATAGTTTTCAAAGATCAACAAGACCTTGCGGATCTATCCGAATTTCTTCAGAGGGCCAAGCGCCTGGATGAGCGCGGTGCGGTCAAACTCAGGTGCTTTGGAGATGTGCTTGCAGCCTACGTTTCGCCGATCTACTCGGGTTCTCTGATCGCTGAGGGTCCAACGGTTCTGGGATTACGGACCATGCAACTTGCTAAGTCGCTGGAGCTGGATTCAACTTTTGAAATTTCTAGCCTTTTGGAGCGAATGTCTTCTCCAGCGGCCATGCTCACGGCGTCCGTCTCTATACCACCAGCCGCCATCAGAGTTGCCTGGTCTGGAATCACGCCACCCCGGCAGGGCTGGGAGCATTCAGGGGAGATTGCTCAGGAGCTGGTGAGCCAGTGGGCCAAAGACGGTATCGCTGAGGTTGCCAGTGCACTTCCGGAGAGCGTTGGCAGTGCTATTGCGGCTCGGGTAAGGCTGCAAATTTGGGGAAAGTCAGTAGGCCTGGAATACAACCTTCCCGCCGCAACTGCTTTTGCAATGGCTGGCCTAGGGTTTTTGGAAAAAGGTGTTCCAGTTCAGGTTTTCCGCACGGCAGGTTGGGTCCGCTTGAGTAGCAAATATGGACATGTGCTCTCCAAAGAGAGTTTTCGAATTAGCTAGTCGTCAAAGGTGTTGAGCATGGCAGCAGCTGCTCGCTGCAGGTAATCCCAAAGTTCCGCCTCGAAGAGGGCGGGCAGTTCAAGTCGGTCTAGTGCAGCTCTCATGTGCGCGAGCCAAGCATCTCGTGCAGCGGGGTTGATTTTGAATTCGTAGTGGCGCATTCTCAGGCGTGGATGCCCGCGCTCCTGCTGGTAGGTGTCTGGCCCGCCCCAGTACTGCTCCAGGAACAGCTTCAGGCGCCGTTGAGCGGGCCCAAGATCCTCCTCCGGATACATCGGTTTGAGAAGCGGGTCATTTGCAACGCCCTCATAAAAATATTGCGTTAGTCGGTCAAAGACTTGTTCGCCGCCGACAGCGCGGTAGAAGTTATTTTCCACGCTGCGAGGCGTTTCCAACCTTGAGGATTTCTCCGTTTCTGAGGTACCAGAGGGTGCCTTCGGCATCGCGCACCTGAGTCACTCGGAGCCCCACTGCTTCAATCTTTCCCGTGACTCCGTCGAGGTTGACCTGGTCTCCAACGCCAAACTGATCTTCAAAGACAATAAAGATTCCAGAAATTACGTCCTTGACCAGGGTTTGACCTCCGAATCCCAGAGCTGCTCCCAGAATCGTTGTGACCGCAATCAGTGCTCCGGTGTCCACTCCCAGCTCACTTAGGACCATGACAATGGTGGTTATCGCGATTGCCCAGGTCGCGGTGTTATTGGTTATCGATGCGATGGTCGCGGATCTCGAGAGGAGCCTCTCGGATGCCTGGGCGGAACCGTTCTGACTTTGCGCCTTCAGCCTTCCCATGAGCCTGGAGGCAACAATTTTCAGGGCGATTCTGAGTCCAATTGCGGCAACCAGAATTACCAGAATCCGAAGCGCGAGCTGTAGTGAATCGGGGATGGCTCCAAGTTCCACGGTTATCTATCTGCCCTCTGGGCCACGAGGGCTCGTTCCACGCCCGCCAGGTTCTCCACCAGGATGCGACGCAGGGCCGGCCTAGATGAGACCTCTTCGGTCTCAATCAAAGCCTTGGTGGCTGCTGCAAGCTCCGCGCTAGCGAGCTGCACTGGGTAGAGGTTGATGAGCAGGTACTCTGCGATCTTGTAGCTGAAGCGAGTCCAGATATCGAGCGCAGTTTGGTGGTACTCATCCAAATACTGCCCCAGCAGGCTAAGGTCATTGACTCTGCCAAAGGCCAGTGAGGCTGAGTTGACCAGGGTGTTTGAGTACTGTTCGGTTCCAACCAGCAGATCCCAGGTGGCGCGCTTGTTTTCTGGGGTTGGAATGGCGGCCCTTGCAGCTGCGGCAAATTTCTGGCCGTTAGCAGTGTTGTCGCGCTCTAGTTCCTCGGCAATCTCGCTCTCGCCAAAAACTCCGTTGATGGTAAGGCCGGATACCAATTCCCAGCGGACGTCCTGATCGACGGTGAAGCCCGCAAGGGTCTTGGAGCCATTGAGTAGCGAGCGCATCCAATCCTGGTGAGCCTTGGTCCTCGCAAATTGCGGGACGAACTTCACAAATTGCAGCTGCGAATCTGAACCAGCAGGGGCAGTTTCGGCCAGAGAAATCAGGCCAGATGCAATCTTCTCTAGGCTCTCACTTCGGGTGTGCTGAGCCACGTAGAGGTTGCCCGTGGTAACCAGCTGCCTCAGTAGCGTGAGGATTGTGGTGGATTCGGTCTCAGGGCCAATGTGGTTCAGGACTAGATCGATGAAGTCGCGGGCTGGAGCCTCTCCGTCTCGAGTTGCATCCCAGGCTGCGGTCCAAACCAAAGTTCTAGCTAAAGAGTCTTCGATGCTCGAAAGGTTCCCTAGGGCGACCAAGCGGCTTGGCTCATCGAGCCTCACCTTCGCATAGGCGAGGTCCTGGTCATTCAGAAGCACAAAATCTGGGCGCTTGGTTCCGTTCAGCACTGCAATTTCAGTGAGCGGACCATCGATGTCAACCTCCACAGCGTGCTCTCGAACTAGCTTTCCCTCAGCTAGGTTGAAATAGCCGATTCCCATGCGGTGCGGGCGAATGGTTGGGTGCTCAGCGATGGCTGTTTGCTCTACTTTGAAAGAGGTAACCAAGCCTGAGGAGTCTGTCTCAATTATTGGCTTGAGGGTGTTCACTCCCGCCGTCTCCAGCCAAAGCTTCGACCAGCTGGAAAGGTCCCTGCCGGATTCACGCTCAAGCTCCACAAGGAGATCCTTGAGTTCGGTGTTTTGCCACTGGTGCTTCTTGAAATAGCTGGCTACTCCGCGCAGGAATGGCTCTTGACCCACCCAGGCAACCAACTGCTTCAGTACCGATGCTCCCTTGGCGTAGGTAATGCCGTCGAAGTTGACCTGCACATCCTCGAGGTCGTTTATCTGAGCGACGATTGGGTGGGTGGATGGTAGCTGATCCTGGCGGTACGCCCAGTTCTTTTCCAGGGACGCGAAAGTGGTCCACGCCTGGTCCCACTCGGTAGCATCGGCGGTTGCCAGGGTCGAGGCGTACTCCGCGAAGGACTCATTTAGCCAAAGATCGTTCCACCAGCGCATGGTTACTAAATCGCCAAACCACATGTGAGCCAATTCATGAAGGATGGTGACTACCCGACGTTCCTTGGTTGCGTCTGTCACTGCAGAGCGGAAGAGGTAAGACTCGGTGAAGGTCACTGCACCGGCATTTTCCATGGCTCCAGCGTTGAAGTCAGGAACCCAGAGCTGGTCGTACTTTTCAAACGGGTAGGGGAAATCAAAGGCTTTTTCAAAGTAAGCGAATCCCTGCTTGGTCTTTTCAAAGATGTAGTCAGGATCCATAAATTCAGCCAGCGAGGAGCGGCAGAAAACCCCAAGGGGAATCACCTTGCCGCTTAATGAAACCAACGAATCGTTCCACTGACTGTAAGGACCGGCAATCAACGCGGTGATGTAGCTTGAAATTCTCGGTGTTGGAGCAAAATCCCAGCGAGCGAGGGTGTCGGAAACTGTGCTGGGTTCTGGGGTGGGAGAGTTGGAAATAACCTTCCAGCCCTTGGGTGCCGTGACGCTGAATTCGAATACGGCCTTCAGGTCAGGCTGCTCGAAAACGGGAAACATCCTCCTGGAATCCGGCACCTCAAACTGGGTGTAGAGGTAAACCTCTCCATCGACCGGGTCAACGAACTTGTGCAGCCCCTCACCGGTATTTGAGTAGATGCCAACGGCTTTGATTCTCAGACGGTTGCTGGTTTGAAGATTTGGAAGGCTGATGCGGACGCCGTCGGAAAGTGCGTTGTCCAAGACTTCGCCGTTTAGCTCGATCAGGCTGACCTGGTGGGTAATGGCATCAATAAAGGTGCTCGAGCCGGCTTTTGCGTCAAATTCAATTGTGGTGTCGCTCGAAAAGTATTTCGAATCTTCGGAGACATCCAGGTGCACCTGGTACCGGTGAACGTTGAGAATCTCAGCCCTCTGCTGGGCTTCTAAGCGAGTGAGGTTTTCTCCTGGCATCTTTGCTCCTGTAAACAGTTCGTTTCCGATAAGCCTAGATGCTTTGGAGACCGCGATAATTGAGCATGTTCCAAATCCTCAGCGCAGCTGCAGCCGACCCGGCCGACTCCATTTTGCTGGCCGAAATTGGTGGAGCGCTTCTGGTTTTGGGGATCGTCGCATTTATTGCCAATCGTCTGAAATTTTCTGTCGTTCCGCTCTACCTGCTCGTTGGATTGGCAATTGGCGAGGGCGGCCTGGTTCCGCTCGGTGTAAGCGAAGATTTCTTGGATACCGGAGCTCAAATTGGCGCAATCATGCTCCTTTTGCTGCTTGGTCTGGAATACAGCGCATATGACCTAGCTAAGGCATTTCAGGAGCGCAAGAGTGCAGGTTTGATTGACTTTCTAGCAAACTCAACGCCGGGTTTTATTCTCGGGCTACTGCTCGGTTGGGGAGTTGGGGGAGCGCTGGCGCTCGCCGGCATCACTTACGTTTCCTCCTCTGGTATTGCGGCCCAGCTGATCAAGGAGATGGGTTGGCGAAAATCTGAAGTCGCCAAACGCGCCATCGGTGTGCTGGTTTTTGAGGATTTAGCCCTGGCTCCCTATCTACCCTTTCTCACCTCGGTGGTTTTGGGGGTATCGGTCATCAGTGGCCTAATTTCAGTTTCTCTGGCCCTTGCAATCACGGGCCTGGTGATCTTGATTAGCTTCAAGGGCACGAGCAAGTTAGTGAAAATCCTGGATCCAAACGAACCTGGTGGACTGCTGCTCACCGTGTTTGGAGCCGCACTGCTGGCCGCTGGATTGGCAGACCTGGTGGGCTTTTCGGGTGTGGTGGCCGCCTTCCTAATTGGACTTTTGCTAACCGGTGAAGTTGCGGAAACCGCCCGTGCCAGACTCAGCCCCATTAGGGATATTTTTTCCGCAATTTTCTTTTTGTTTTTTGGCATCACCACTGACCCGGCGGATCTTCCTGCCGTTTTGCCGCTCGCGCTACTGCTCGCTGCCCTTGGAATAGCAGGTAAGTACCTGGTGGGTTGGTGGGTCACTCGGGACCTGACCGACAAGCTCAGTGCCTGGCGCGCCACCGGCTTCCTGATTGCGCGCGGTGAATTCTCCATGGTGATTGCCGCTCTGGCTGCGCCGATTGTCATCGGTGTTGAACTTCAGGCATTGACCTTGGCCTACGTGATAATCACGGCTTTTGTGGCCTCAGCAGTGCTGCGATTTACCCGAAGCAGTTTGGATCGGCGATGAAGAAAACGCTCTGGACTCTGCCGCTGGCCGCAGTAGTGCTTTACAACCTTTGGGTTCTATGGCTTGAATCTGAAAATCTCTTGCCCGATCCGCTTGCCACCCACTGGGGTATCGGTGGGGTTGCAGATGGATTTTCGGATGTTGCTGGTCACCTTATCTGGGCAAACATTGCGCTACTGATTGTCAGCGGACTATTTGCCTGGGTATTGGTTCAGCCCAAAATTCACCAGAGCGTGAGGAAATTGCTGGTGGCTATTATCGGCTACTTCACCATTTTTATCTTTGGCCTAATGATCGCGGTGGTGTGGATCCAAATCGGCTTGAGTGACGCCTCGCAGGTGAGATTCGGGGCCGAGGTCATCTGGTTCCTGCTGCCCGTATTCGCTCTGATTCCGCTGATGCTGAGCATGCCCAAGGTTGTGATTGGAGGGGATTTTCAGGTCAGGTTGTGGGGGATAACTTTTCTGAGGCTTTCGTTCGCGGAAATTACATCCGTATCCGAGCGTCTCATTAGGCCAGCAGAATTCGGCGGCTGGGGCCTTCGAATGGGGAGAGATTCGGTTGCCTTCATACCCTCCAAGGGACCAGCTCTCGAGATTTTGACCGCTTCGGGGCAGGTAATCTTGGTGAGGTCCAATCAGGTCGACAACTTGATTGCAGCGGTAAGAGCGAGGATTTAGGACTGTCGATGCGGATTCACATAGCAACCGACCATGCAGGCATGGAACTTAGCGCTTTTTTAGTCGCCGAACTCGGAACGATGGGGCATGAACTGGTCGATCACGGCCCCAAGGTCTATGACGCCCTGGACGACTACCCTGGTTTTTGCATAGCTGCAGCCCAGGCTGTAGTCAGCGATCAGCAGCAGGGGGTCGAGGCGCTTGGGATTGTCCTGGGCGGATCAGGCAATGGTGAGCAGATTGCCGCCAATAAAGTCGCAGGCATCCGGGCTGCGCTGATTTGGAACCCTGAAACCGCAGCACTTGCCAGGGATCACAACGACGCTAATGTCTGCGCTCTTGGAGCCCGTCAGCACTCCCAGCAGGAGGTCCTCGAGCTGGTAAAAATCTTCATCGGAGCCAAGTTTTCCAAGGATGAGCGCCACGTCAGAAGAATTGGAAAAATAGCCAGCTTTGAGGCGACCGGAGAGGTCATCTACTAACTCCATGCCTGAGGGTCATACCGTCCATCGGACGGCCAATCACTTTAGAAAAACTTTTGCCGCCCAGACGGTCGAGGTCACATCCCCGCAGGGTAGGTTTACCGATGCCGCGGTGATTTCTGGCACCAAACTTTTGAAGACGCGGGCCATCGGCAAACAGCTGTTTCTGCATTTCGAGCCGGCGGTGTTGAGGATCCACCTCGGCATTTACGGGAAGTGGCAATTCAGTCAATTTGAGGAGCTCCCCGAGCCAAGGGGGTTGGTTAGAGCCAGATTTATAGCTGGAAACCACCTTGCGGATTTGCGAGGCCCAACCGCATGCGAACTTTTGGATTCAGAACAGCTGAAGTTGATTCAAGCCAAACTGGGCCCGGATCCGCTGGATCCGATGGCCGATGCGGAGAAATTTATCGCCAAGGTTTCTCGGTCCAGGGTCACCATTGGGCAGCTGCTGATGGATCAGTCGGTGATTTCCGGAATTGGCAACGTTTACCGAGCTGAGCTGTTATTCCGGGCTGGCATCAACCCCCACACTCCGGGTAGTTCACTCACCCGAGAGCAGGTTCTAGGGCTCTGGCTTGATGCGGTGGCGCTTATGCCGCTGGGGGTAAAGACCGGTTTGATGCTGACCCGCGAGGGCCATCTCAAAGCTAAAACAAAAAAGGCAGATCGCTACTACGTCTACAAGCGTGAAGGCTTGCCCTGCAGGGAGTGCGAAGTGAACATCGCGATTGAGCTGATGGCTACCAGAAAGCTTTACCACTGCCCCAGCTGCCAAAAGTAAGCATTGGAGCGAGTGACGGGAATCGAACCCGCGTAATCAGTTTGGAAGACTGAGGCTCTACCATTGAGCTACACTCGCGAACTGCGTTGGACGCGGAGCCATTCTATGGGGTAGAGTGTGCTGGTTTGCAACTCGAGAGTTGCAAAAGCCTCCGGGATGTAGCGCAATTTGGTAGCGCACCTGTTTTGGGTACAGGGGGTTGCAGGTTCAAATCCTGTCATCCCGACCAGTAGTAGATCCGAACCGTTTCAATCCATGGAGATAAGTTGAAGACCAACGTCGAGCGCCTGAACCCTACCCGCGTGAAGCTCACCATCACTGTTGACCAGGCAGGCTTCAAGCCAGCTTTGGACAAGGCCTACCAAACTGTTTCCGAGCAGGTCAGCATTCCGGGCTTCCGCAAGGGCAAAGTGCCGGCACCGGTGCTTGACCAGCGCGTCGGTAGGGACACCATCATCGCCCAGGCCATCAACGATGGTCTGGATGACTTCTACCGCGAGGCCCTCAAGGCAGAGAACCTCCGCCCGCTGGGAACCCCTCAGGCAGACATCAAGAGCGCCCCAAGCGCCAAAGAGCTAGCGACCGAACTGGTGGTCGAACTTGAGGTCGAGGTTCGCCCGGAGTTCAAGCTTCCTGAGTATGCCGGACTGAAAGTCAAGGTTGACGAAGTCAAGGTTGCCAAGATGGATGTTGAGACCGAACTGGACGCTCTGCGCGCTCGCTTTGGAACCCTGAAGACCGTTGAGCGGGCTGCCAAGAACGGTGATTTCACCACGATTGACCTCTCGGCTCAAATCGGCGGCAAGAACATTGACACCGCAACGGACATCTCCTACGAAATTGGCTCCGGACAGCTGCTAGATGGCATTGACGAGGCGCTAATCACTCTTACCGCCGGTGAGACCACCACCTTCCGCTCCAAGCTGGTCGGTGGCGACCAGGCTGGCGAAGAGGCTGAAGTAACGGTTACCTTGACTGCCGTAAAGGAGCGCGAGCTTCCCAAAGCTGACGACGAGTTTGCCCAGCTAGCGAGTGAGTTTGACACCCTGGCAGATTTGAAGAAGGACCTCGAGTCCAAAATTGAGAAGTCTTTGGTGCGCAAGCAGATCCTTCAGGCTCGCGATCTAATCGTTGACCAGCTGGTCGAGAAGGCCAAGATTCCAGTTTCTGAAGAGGCCGTCAAGCGCGAGGTTGACAACCACTTGGAGAACGAGGGTAAGGCAATGGACGACCCGCACCGCGTTGAGGTGCAGGAGGAGACCGAGAAGAACTTCCGTGTCCAGCTGCTGCTCGATGCAGTCGTTGAGGCCGAGGGGATCAAGGTTGAGGACCAGGAGCTCATTGAGTACCTCGCCTTCCAGTCTCGTAACTACGGCATGGACCCGAACGAGTTCATCAAGCAGGTTGCCAATGCCGGTCAGGTCCCAGCCTTCGTAGATGAGCTATCGCGCCGCAAGGCAGTTGATGTTTTGGTCGAGAAGGCCGAGATTGTTGACGCCAAGGGAAACAAGGTTTCTGCTTCGGCCTAACGCCATAGGCGAACAACACAGCCAAATCCAGTTTGTCTAGCTATCTTTGACTCTTAGCTAGCTAAGGAGTTTTTATGGCCATGCCACAAGCCGCCCCAAATGGAGTTTTCGAGAGACTGCTCAAAGACCGCATCGTTTGGCTGGGCAGTGAGGTTCGCGACGAGAACGCCAACGAAATCTGCGCCAAAATCCTGCTGCTGGCAGCTGAGGACGCCGAGAAGGACATTTTCCTCTACATCAACTCTCCCGGTGGTTCAATCACCGCGGGTATGGCCATCTACGACACTATGCAGTACGTGCCAAATGACATTGTCACGGTGGGAATTGGAATGTGTGCCTCAATGGGTCAGTTCCTGCTGTCATCGGGCTCAAAGGGCAAGCGCTACGCCACTCCAAACACCAGAGTGTTGCTACACCAGCCGCACGGTGGTTTTGGTGGCACCGCCTCCGACATCCAGACTCAGGCTGAGCTGATCATGTCCATGAAGCGCCAGCTTGCCAGCATCACCGCAACCCAGACCGGTAAGACCGTGGAGCAGATCATGGCGGACGGCGATCGCGATCGTTGGTTCACCGCTCAGGAGGCCCTGGAGTACGGCTTCATTGATCAAATTCAAGAATTCGCTAACCGCTCCACCGGTGTTGGAAAGGCCTAAACATGAGCTACCTAGAAACTTCCAGCGGTCGCGTGGCGATGCCCCAGGCCCGCTACATTTTGCCCGAATTCGAAGAGCGCACCTCTTACGGCTTCAAGCGTCACAACCCCTACACCAAGCTGTTTGAGGACCGCATTGTCTTCTTGGGTGTTCAGGTGGATGACGCTTCTGCCGATGACATCATGGCTCAGCTTTTGGTTCTGGAATCTCAGGATCCAGATCGCGACATCACGATGTACATCAACTCTCCGGGTGGTTCTTTTACCGCTTTGACGGCAATCTACGACACCATGCAGTACATCAAGCCACAAATCCAGACCGTCTGTCTTGGGCAGGCAGCCTCAGCTGCCGCAGTGCTTTTGGCTGCCGGTGCGAAGGGTAAGCGACTAGCCCTACCCAACGCCAGGGTCCTAATTCACCAGCCGGCCACCGGCGGCGGTGGGTCTGGCCAGGCCTCAGATATCGAAATTCAGGCTCGCGAGATCATGCGCATGCGAGAGTGGCTCGAGGAGACCCTTGCCAAGCACTCAGGGCAGGATCTAGCCAAGGTCAACAAGGATATCGACCGAGACAAGATTTTGACCGCTCAGGAAGCTCTCGAGTACGGCCTGATTGACCAGGTGCTGACCAGCCGTAAGGGCTAATTCCACTCGGTCTGCCTGCGGGCAAATGTCGGAAACCCGATATAGGGTTTTGCTATGACATTGAGTGAGACCAGTGAACTGCTGAAATGCACGTTCTGCGGAAAGAGCCAGCGGCAGGTAAAGAAACTTATTGCCGGCCCCGCCTCGGTCTACATCTGCGATGAATGCGTCGAGCTTTGCAACGAAATCATTGAGGAGGAGCTCGGCACAGCTACCGCTGCAAGCACTGAGTCCCTAGATCTCCCAAACCCTCGTGAAATCAAGTCCTTCCTGGACGAATACGTCATTGGACAGGACTCGGCAAAGAAATCCCTCGCCGTTGCTGTCTACAACCACTACAAGCGAATTCGTGCCGCCGGAACCCTAACCAAGGGTGGCAAGCCGCACGACGACATTGAGATTGCCAAATCGAACATTTTGATGATCGGTCCAACCGGCTGCGGCAAAACCTATCTAGCCCAGACCCTTGCAAAGCGGCTGAATGTTCCATTTGCGGTAGCGGATGCCACTGCGCTCACTGAGGCCGGTTACGTGGGTGAGGATGTGGAAAACATTCTTTTGAAGCTTCTTCAGGCGGCAGACTACGATCCGAAAAAGGCTGAGACCGGAATTGTCTACATCGATGAAATCGACAAGATCTCCCGCAAGGCTGAGAACCCTTCGATTACCCGCGATGTCTCTGGCGAGGGTGTGCAGCAAGCACTGCTGAAGATTCTCGAGGGCACAGTGGCTTCGGTTCCACCGCAGGGTGGGCGCAAGCACCCGCAGCAAGAGTTCATTCAGATTGACACCACAAATGTGTTGTTTATCGTGGCCGGAGCCTTCGCCGGTCTAGAAACCATTGTGGGGGAGAGAACCGGCAAAAAGGGCATTGGGTTCGGATCACCATTGAAGGAAAAGGCTGACGCCCAGGACGTCTATCGTCAGGTGCAACCGGAGGACTTGCGAAAGTTTGGCCTTATTCCTGAATTCATCGGTCGTCTGCCCGTGATAGCCACCGTGGATCAGCTAGATAGAGACGCCCTGATCTCAATACTCACCGAGCCTAAAAACGCCCTCATCAAGCAGTACCAGCGGATGTTTGAGATTGACGGCTTCGAGCTGGATTTCGAGCCGGCAGCGGTTGAGCTAATTGCAGACTTGGCAGTTGAGCGAGAGACCGGAGCCAGAGGGCTGCGAGCGATTCTCGAGGAAACCCTGGGTCCAATAATGTTTGAACTGCCAGGCTCAACGGAGCAGGGCAGGGTGGTTATCAGCAGGGAAACGGTTGAGTCAAAACTTCTTCCCGAAGTTCTTCCGCTGCCGCAGCGCTTGAAAGACAAAACCGCCTAAGGAGTCACAATCAAGGCTCGATCCGAGGCCCTCAGGCCCTTTATTGCCGGAACAGTGGCTTCCACCACGGGTTCAGTAGCAACGTTCTCAATTGCTATTGCTGGCCTTTCCGCTATGGGAGCTAGCTCCACCCAAATCGCCACCTCGCTGGCCGTCATGCTGGTCGGTTACGGTGTGATGTCGATTCTGCTTAGCGTTTGGTTGAAGATGCCGGTGAGTGTGGTGTGGACCACTCCGGGAGCGGCTTTTCTCGCCTCCAGCGGTGCACTGGGATTGAGTTTTGAGGTTGCAGTCGGAGCCTTTTTCGTTTCAAGTCTGCTGATTGTTCTCACCGGACTCTGGCCCGCACTGGGGCGCTTAGTAGGAAAAATCCCGCCGCAAATATCGGCAGCGATGCTAGCGGGGGTCATCTTCCCCTTCGTGGTCGCGACAGTAAATTCGGCAGTTGTGTTCCCGGCTCTTATCCCCCCGGTTGTCTTCAGCTGGTTGCTTCTGAATCGATTTTTACCGCTGTGGGCATCACCGCTTGCCATCGGTCTGGGTTTTGCCCTGATTGCCGCGTCCCCGGAGGCAAGCGATGTATCTCAGGCGAGCTTCTGGCCAGAACTTGGATTGGTAACACCGGTGTTTGAGGTTGGTGCCATCCTTGCCATTGGCATTCCGCTCTTTTTGATCACAATGGCCTCGCAAAATCTGCCAGGCCTAGCCATCATGTCCTCACTCGGCTACCAGTTACCTGCCGGCAAGGTTTTCGCCTCAACCGGAAGCGCGTCAGCAATTACCGCCTTCTTTGGTGGTTTCGGTTTGAACCTCGCCGCTATCACCGCTGCGCTAAATGCGGACGAAAGCGCCGCAAAGGACCCTGCTAGAAGGTGGATTGCTTCGAGCTGGGGCGGCGTGGTTTACATTCTGTTCGCAGTGTTCGCTGCTCCGTTTGCCGCGTTTGTCTTAGCTGTCCCTAGGGAGCTACTACTTGCGCTGGCAGGAATTGCGCTGATCAACACATTCGCCAACGCTCTCAAAACGGCAGTGGTCGATGACTCGATGCGTCTTCCCGGGGTAATCACCTTCGTCATTGGCGCAGCGGGTGTGACAATTTATGGCATCGGTGGTGCCTTCTGGGCTCTTGCAGCAGGAGTTTTGGTCTGGTTGCTCTATAAGCGCTAGTTGAGGCCTCGGCGGACCAACAGTGGAGTGATCTCTGGTTTTCGGCCAAGCAGTTGCTCAACCAACTCCATCGAGTCGGTTTCACCACCCCTTGTTAACAGTGCCTCGGCGAATCTTTTGCCGTTTTGCCTGCTCAATCCGCCATTTTCTTTGAACCAGTTGACGCTCTCAGCATCCAGGATTTCAGACCAGATGTAGCCGTAGTAGCCGGCTGCGTAGCCGCCGGCGAAGATGTGAGCGAAGTAGTTTGTGCGATAGCGGGTTGGCACAGGTGCAAATTCCAGACCGTAATCGGCAATTGCCTCCCTCTCGAACTGGGCCAGATCCTGCGGTATCTGATTGGTTTCGTGTAGTGCGAGATCAAGGATTGCAGCCTGTAGGTAATGAGTGGTTTCGAAACCCTGATTGAAACTCCCAGCCGCCTGTAGTTTTTCAATCCACTCAAGCGCAAGCTTCTCGCCGGTTTTGTGATGCACGGCATAGTTTTGCAATACCTCAGGCCACAGCATCCACATCTCATTTACTTGAGAGGGGAACTCTACGAAGTCCCTTTCAACGTTGGTTCCTGAGAACCTCGGGTACTTCACGCTAGAGAGCAGGCCGTGCAGGGTGTGACCAAACTCGTGGAAGAGCGTGTTGACCTCATCCAGAGTCATGAGGGCATCATTACCCGCTGCGGGCTTGGGGATGTTCATGTTGTTTACCACGATTGGCAGCTTGTTCAGAAGCTGCGACTGGTCAACCAGGTTGTTCATCCATGCACCACCACGCTTTGAAGGGCGAGCATAAGGGTCGAAAATGTAAAGGCCGCAACGACTTTGATCTTCGAAGTCAACCTGGTAGACCCGAGCATCCGGGTGGTAAGCGATGAGATCCGGACGATGGGTAAAGCTCAGGCCATAGAGCTTGTTGGCCGCAAAAAATACCCCGTTTTCCAGCACACGCCATAGCTCAAAATATGGTTTCAAGACGGTGGTGTCGATGTCGAAACGTTGAGTTCTGAGTTGCTCGGTGTAGCGATCCCAGTCCCAGGCGGCGATGTCGCTCTCGCCAGTCTCAGCCTTGCGAAGCTCTGATAAGTCCTTGGCCTCCTGTTGAGCATTTGACTTTGCGACGGGGGCAATCTTTCTCAAGACCTCGTGAACTCGTCCTGGATTTTTGGCTGTCTGCTGGGAGAGCGTGTACTGCGCGTAGTTGTCGTAGCCGAACAGCGCTGCCTTCTCATTGCGGAGGGTCAGCATTTGAATGACCAGGTCTGAGGTGTCATTTGAATTTCCCCTAGAGCCTCGGCTCAGGGTTCGCTCGAGGATCTCTTGGCGCAGTTCGCGGTCCTGAAGGGAAGCCAGCAATGGATGGCCAGAGTAATTCAGAAGGGGAATAACGTAACCTTCCAGCCCTCTTTCTTTGGCGGCTTCCGCAAGGGACTGAATCTCCTCGGTGCTTAGGCCCTGGAGTCGGCTGTCGTCACTCAGCTGCACTGCAAGGTCGTTGGAATCCGCGAGCAGTCGTTTGTCGAATTCTGCCTCTAGGCCGCTGAGCGTCTCGTTGATCTCCGCAACTCGGCCGCGAGCAGCCTCATCTAGGGCCGCTCCGGCAAATTTGAAATCCTCGAGGTATTTCTCAAGCAGCCTTGATTCAACCGCAGCTAAATTTTCCGCTTCGGGCTCAAGCTTGGTGAGCCTTGCAAAAAGCCGCGGGTTCAAGCGAATGCTGTCCATGTGAGCGGCAAGGCGAGGGCCAATTTCCGCCTCCAGTTTCTGCAACTCCTCGTTGGTGTCGCTAGAGGACTTGTTATAGAAGACCATGAGCATGGTGCTGAGCAGCTGACCTGATCGCTCCATTGCCACCACGGTGTTTTCGAAGCTGACCTCTTCCTGATACAGAATCTGGTCAATTTCTCTCAGGTGCTCGGAAACGGCATGCTCAAAAGCCGGGAGGTAATGCTCATCGCGCAGCTTTGCAAAGTCTGGTAGTTCGTTTTCCAGCGGAGATGCACTCAACAGCGGATTCGTCACTGCAACTCTTCAGGCTTGAATTCGAATGATTCGATTCTGAGTGTTTCAGATTCCCGCAGCTCAAGCTCAGAGATCTTGCCCACAGCCTTGAGGTCCTCAGCGAGAGCCTGGAGCGTGGCAGGTCCGGCCAAGACGACTCTGTCGAGCTCTGCCTTCATAGAAACCTTGGCATCGGATTTGGTTTTGCGAATCATGACCAGGGTCTCAGACGCCAGCTTCATTAGGGTTGCGTCTTGGAATCCAACCTCGTCCCTGGAGGGCCATGGCGATAGGTGGACGCTTCCTTCTTGCCACCAGCTCCATACCTCTTCGGCTGCGAACGGGATGAACGGAGCGAACAGTCTCACCAAGATGGAGAGAGCTTCGCGCAGCGCGATCACCGCAGAGCCAACGGCCTGCGGGGTTTGATCTCCACTTGCATAGGCACGTTCCTTGACTAGCTCGAGGTAATCGTCGGTAAAGGTCCAGAAGAAGGTTTCGGTGGTTTCAAGCGCCTTGGTGTGATCGTAGTTTTCAAACGCCTGTGTTGCCACCTGAACAACTTCGGCCAGGGCTGCCAGCATGGCCTGGTCCACTGGTTCTGAAACCTCAGTGATCCCCTCTGGTAGTTCAAAACTCAGGGCGAAGCGGCCGGCATTCAGTAGCTTGTTGGCGAGGCGACGGCCAATCTTCATCTGTCCCTCGTCGAAGGCTGCGTCAGTTCCCAGCCTCGCGCTGGCGGCCCAGTAACGAACCGCATCGGAGCCGTGGGTTTCCAAAAGTTCATTGGGAACCACGACGTTGCCCTTGGACTTAGACATTTTCTTTCGGTCCGGATCGAGAATCCAACCCGAAATTGCGGCGTTCTTCCAGGGTAAGACTCCGTGCTCAAGCTCGCTTCTCAACAGCGTTGAGAACAGCCAGGTTCTAATGATGTCTTGACCCTGCGGCCTCAGATCAAACGGGAAGACTCGGTCGAACTTCTCTTGGTCGAATAGCCAACCGCCGGCCAGCTGGGGGGTCAGCGACGAAGTCGCCCAAGTGTCCATGATGTCCACTTCGCCTACGAATCCATTTGGCTTACCGCGCTGCTCCTCAGTGAATCCAGCTGGAACATCACTGCTTGGGTCAACCGGCAGCTGTTCTAGGGTCGGAGCGATTCGGTTGTCAAACTTAGGGTTGCCGTCTGAATCAAGCTCATACCAAACCGGAATCGGGACACCAAAGAATCGCTGCCTAGAGATCAACCAGTCTCCATTTAGGCCGTTAATCCAGTCCTCCAGGCGAACTCGCATGAACGATGGGTGGAATTGCAGCTCTCGACCATTTTCGATTAGCGATTTTGAAAGCTTTTCGTCCTTGCCGCCATTTGTGATGTACCACTGGCGAGTGGAGACGATTTCCAATGGCTTATCACCCTTTTCAAAGAACTTCACCGGGTGCTGGATCGGCTTGGCATCCCCGATCATTTCACCGGAAGCCTTGAGGGCTTCGACTAGAAGTTCTTTGGCGGTGAACACAGTCTTGCCCGCTAGCTCCTGGTAGAGGCTGGGGTTTTTGCTGTTGGCAATCACATCGGGAGCCTCAGAGATGATACGGCCGTCAAACCCAATAATGGCCCGGTTAGGGAGATTGAGCTCACGCCACCAGATCACGTCCGTGACGTCACCGAAGGTGCAGATCATCGCGATTCCAGAACCCTTGTCCTTCTGGGCCAGGTGGTGGGCAAGAATCGGGACCTCAACTCCAAACAGCGGGGTCTTGGCAGTTTTCCCAAAAAGTGGTTGGTAGCGCTCATCGTCAGGGTGGGCTACCAGGGCCACACAGGCTGGAATCAGTTCTGGTCTGGTGGTTTCAATAAAGATGGGGCCTTCTGGGCCCTCGAAAACAATTCGGTGGTAAGCACCGGGCATCTCACGGTCTTCAAGTTCTGCTTGAGCGACCGCGGTGCGGAATGTCACGTCCCAGAGCGTAGGTGCCATGGATTGGTATGCCTCACCGCGGGCAAGGTTATTCAAAAATGCGGCCTGGGAAACTTTCTGGGCCTGGTTGGAAATAGTTCGGTAGCTCTGGGCCCAGTCAACCGACAGTCCCAGGTTGCGCCATAGGTTCTCGAATGCCTTTTCGTCTTCCTCGGTTAGCTTTTCGCAAAGCTTAATGAAGTTAGCCCTGGAAATTGGGAGCTGGTCGGCAGCCTTGGAGCTCTTGTTGTCCCCGCCCTCATAGGGAGGGGTGAAGTCTTTGACGTAGGGAAGGGTTGGATCGCAGCGGACTCCGTAGTAGTTCTGAACGCGGCGCTCGGTAGGCAGGCCATTGTCGTCCCAGCCCATCGGGTAAAAGACGTCTTTGCCGCGCATTCTCTGAAAACGTGCAACAACATCGGTGTGGGTGTAGCTGAAAACGTGACCGACGTGCAGTGAACCGGAGGCCGTTGGTGGGGGAGTGTCGATAGAAAAAACATTGGCTTTTGGCGCTTCAGCATCGAAGGCGTAGACCTTGGAGGCCTCCCAGCTCGGGACCCATTTCTGCTCCAGGCCATCAACGGTGGCCTTGTCTGGGATCGTGGCTGGCCTAAGCGGCTGGGGTTTGTTTGCGTTCACGTGAATAGTCTCCGAGTTCCAAGGCTCTAGATTAACATTGTTAAGTTCGTGAAGCTCCCCGAAAGCCGTGATGTATCCAAAGCATTCAGACCGCCCTGAGGGCCCCGTCGCCTCGCCATCTTTCCCAAAACTTGAGGAAGAGGTGCTTGCCTATTGGGCGAAGGATGATACTTTCCAAGCTTCCATTGACCAGCGAGCAGCAGCGGATGCTCCAGAATTCGTTTTTTACGACGGCCCCCCTTTTGCTAACGGCTTGCCGCACTATGGACACCTGCTAACCGGCTACACCAAAGACCTGGTTCCCCGCTACCAAACCATGCGCGGCAATCGCGTGGAGCGTCGTTTCGGCTGGGACACACACGGACTCCCTGCCGAGGTTGAGGCCGAACGTCTTCTGGGCATTTCCGGTAGACCCGAGATTGAACGCTTCGGAGTGGCCAAGTTCAATGAGTTTTGTAAGACATCGGTTCTGAAATACACCCAGGACTGGCGCAGCTACGTGACTCGTCAGGCGCGGTGGGTTGATTTTGACAACGACTACAAGACGCTAGACACCAACTACACCGAAAGTGTCCTCTGGGCCTTCAAGGAACTCCACAACAAGGGTCTGATTTACGAGGGCTTCAAAGTTCTGGCTTACTGCTGGAGATGTGAAACACCGCTGTCCAATCACGAGCTGCGCATGGACGATGAGGTCTATAAAAACCGCCAGGATCAGTCCGTGAGCGTCACCTTCCCAATCACAGCGCCAGGCCACGAACTCGATGGGGTGAACCTGGTTGCATGGACCACAACGCCCTGGACGCTACCGACTAACTTTGCCCTGGCTGTCGGCCCAGAAATTGAGTACGCAGTTGTCTCAGATGCAGCGGGTGAGAAGCGCTACCTGATGGCGAGCAAGCTAATTGGGGGTTACGCCAAGGAGCTTGGCTACCAGAGCGCTGAGGAGCTCACTGCTCAGATTTCGAGTCGTTACCTCGGCAAGGACCTTGGGGGTCTTCGTTACGAACGAATTTTTGATTTTTACGCGAACCCAGAACTGTTTGATGTCCAAAATGCCTGGCAAGTTTTGGTCGCTGACTACGTTGCGGATTCCGATGGAACTGGAATTGTTCACCAGGCACCTGCGTATGGTGAAGACGACCAGAACGTTTGCCAGGCCGCTGGCATCCCGACTTATGTTTCCATCAACGAGCGGGGTCAATTCAACTCGGTCGTGGGGCCTTATGAGGGCCAGCATGTTTTTGACGCCAATAAGCCCATCACGCAAGACCTAAAGGCCATGGGTCGCCTGCTGCGTCAGGCATCCTACGAGCACAGCTACCCGCACTGCTATCGCTGCAAAAACCCTCTGATCTACAAGGCGGTTTCCTCCTGGTTCGTGCAGACCACGAAGCTCCGTGATCGCATGTTGGAGCTGAATCAGCAGATCAACTGGGTACCGGAGCACACTAAAAATGGCAGCTTTGGCAAGTGGCTAGAAAATGTGCGGGACTGGGCGATTTCCAGAAACCGTTTCTGGGGTGCTCCGATTCCGGTATGGAAGTCCGACGACCCGAACTACCCGAGAATCGATGTTTACGGTTCGATGGAAGAGCTGGAGCGCGACTTCGGCGTTAGGCCGAGTGACTTCCACCGTCCGGTGATTGATGAGCTGGTCAGACCAAACCCAGATGACCCAACCGGAAGATCGATGATGCGCCGCGTGCCTGAGGTTTTGGACTGCTGGTTCGAGTCCGGGTCGATGCCATTCGCCCAGGTGCACTATCCCTTTGAAAACCAGGATTGGTTTGACTCCCACTTCCCTGGGGATTTCATCGTGGAGTACGTGGGACAAACCAGAGGTTGGTTCTACACCCTGCACGTTTTAGCAACGGCGCTTTTTGATCGCCCAGCATTCAAAAACGCCATCAGCCACGGCATCGTGCTTGGTAACGACGGCCAGAAAATGTCCAAGTCACTGCGCAACTACCCAGACGTCAATGAGGTTTTCAATCGCGACGGCTCGGATGCCATGCGCTGGTTCCTGATGTCGAGTCCTATCTTGCGCGGTGGCAACCTGTCTGTCACCGAGCAAGGTATTCGCGAGGGGGTGCGTCAGGCGCTACTGCCGCTGTGGAACAGCTACTACTTCTTTGGCCTCTACGCCAACGCCGCTGGCTACGAGGCCAGCCCTTCGGTTGGGTCCCAGCAGCTGTTGGATCGTTACATTCTCGCGAAGACCAGGCAGTTGATTTCAGACGTCCAGGCGGATCTGGATCTATTTGACAGCTATCAGGCCTCGGCGAAGGTGAGAGATTTTGCAGAGGTCCTCACGAACTGGTACGTGAGGCGCTCCAGGGATCGCTTCTGGGAGGGTGACCGCGATGCGTTTGACACCCTCTACACAGTTCTGGAGGCGGTTTTCCGCGTGGTGGCTCCTCTGCTTCCGCTTATTTCCGAGGAGATGTGGCGCGGTCTGACCGGAAGTCGTTCGGTTCACCTCGAAAGCTGGCCGGATTTCAGAGAGTTCCCGCAGGACGATCAATTGGTTGCCGACATGGATGCAATTAGAGAGGCGGCATCGGTGTCGCTAGCCTTGCGAAAGCAAGCTGGCCTTAGAGTCCGTTTGCCGCTCAGTGAGCTAACCATCGCAACGCCAAATTCAAAGACTCTCGGTCAGTACAGCGACCTAATTGCCGAGGAATTGAACGTAAAGCAAGTTTCTGTTGTCACGGCAAGCGAGGAAGTTGCAGCGCAATTTGGGCTGAGCAAGTCGCTAACCGTAAACGCCAGAGCTCTTGGTCCTCGGGTGGGCAGTGAAGTTCAGCGAATCATCAGGGAGGCGAAAGCCGGCAACTGGAGCCAAAAGGGCGAAGCGATTGTTGTTGATGGAACAGAGCTATTCGAGGGTGAATTTGAACTCAACCTGGTGGCATCGAACAGCTCCGCAGAAAGTGCGGTTGGTGTTACTTCGCAGGGCTTTGTGCTGCTAAATCTCGGGTTGACCTCAGAACTTTTGGCAGAGGGGTTGGCCCGCGATGCGATTCGTCACATTCAGCAGGCTCGCAAGGATGCCGGTCTGGATGTTTCGGACCGAATCGCGCTAAAACTAACGGCAGACACCGAGTCGGTTGATGCTCTTGAGGCGCATCGAAACTTTATTGCTAGCGAGACCTTGGCCACCGAGTTTGAAATCCTTCCCGGTGAGGTGATCACGGACCTAACCGTGGGAGATTCCGGCAAGATTCAGATTGAACTTTCCAAAAAGTGAGCAGCGAACTAGATCACATTCTGGCGGAGCTCTACGCTCGCCAGCCAGAACAGCATGTCCGGCCCCGGCTTGAGCCGACCAAGCGCTTGGTTGAACTCATGGGGGATCCGCAGCGCAACTATGGAATCATCCACATCACAGGCACTAATGGAAAGACTTCGACCGCACGGATCATTGAGCGCATTCTTCGCGAGCACGGGTTGCGAACTGGACGCCTCACATCACCGCACCTGGTCTCCTTCAACGAGCGAATTGCCCTGGACGGTGAGCCGGTTTCAGACGAGTTTTTAGTTGATACTTACCGCGATAACAAGCCTCTGATGGAGTTTGTCGATCGAGAACTGAGCGAGCAGGGCGAGGTCCCACTTACATTCTTTGAGGCTTTTACCGCACTGGCGTTCCAGCTGTTTTCCGATGCCCCAATTGATGTCCTGGTGCTCGAGGTCGGCATGGGTGGGGAATGGGATGCTACCAATGTCGCAGATGCGGATGTGGCGGTCTTCACCTCAATCGACCTGGACCACCAGAAATCTCTCGGCTCGACGGTTGAGGAAATTGCTACAACCAAGGCTGGGATCATAAAACCCAACTCGCTGGTGGTTTCCTCAAGTCAATATCCCGGCGTCACCGAGGTTCTCAAATCTAGGGCTCCAGAGCTAAAACTTTCTGGGGCGGATTTTGGCGTCAGTGAGATATCCGCAGATGGCTTTGGCACGAGATTCTCCGTTCAAGGATTAGCCAACGAGTATCCACTTATTTGGATGCCGATAATCGGGCATCACCAAGCCCAGAACGCCGCGACGGCTATCGCTGCGGTTGAGCTGTTCCTAGGCGAGGGAAATCGCCCAATCGCCGATGAGGTTTTACGCGCTGCCATGGCCGATGCGGTCAGCCCAGGGCGTCTTCAGGTGGTCAGCAAGGACCCCCTGATCGTTCTTGACGGAGCTCACAACCCAGCAGGTGTCAGAAGTCTTAACCAGGCGATTGAGCAGCACTTTGGCTCCCCGGTCAGACTTGGCTTGGTTGCCATGCTCTCCGATAAGGACCTCTCGGGTTCGGTTGCCGAATTGGCAAAAACTTTTGACCGAGTAGTTTGCACGAGCCCTCGGTCGCCACGGGGCCTTCCGGCCGGTGAACTTGCGTCTTACTTTGAAGAGTACGGGGTCGAGGTGATCGCGCAAGAGAGTGATCCGGCTGCCGCATTCAATTTGGCGTCTAGGCTTGCCAGCGAGGATAAGGCTGCACTTTTTGTTACGGGTTCGCTCTACCTCATTGGAGATGTACTGGCGGAAATCCAGTCGCAGAGGGAGATTGACGATGAAGAGTAGATCTTCTAAGCGGACTTTGGCGTCCATCGTGCTGGGCTTTGAATCATTTGCCGCATTCTTTGCAACACTTTCCGCCTTTGGGTTGCGGGTGGCCGACGTTGAGGTGGTTTGGGCCATCGGCCTAACTGTTTCGATTCTTATGATTCTGACCCCAGGTCTGCTCCGCTTTGAGTGGGGATACCTGGTGGGCTGGGCGCTGCAGATAGCGATGCTAATCTCGGGTTTTTGGCTGTGGGGAATGTTTTTTGTCGGCGCGATCCTGACCGGACTTTGGATTTGGGCGCTGGTAGCCGGTGAGACAATCGACCGGGCGAGGCAGAAATACTTTGAGCAGCAGAACACTCAAGAGAACGAACAGGAGCAGTAATGTCCGAATCAACCTTGGTTCTAATCAAGCCTGATGGAGTTCGCCGAAACCTCATCGGAGAGATAATCCGTCGCTGTGAGGCGAAGGGCTATGTCGTTGCTGAGCTCAAGAAAATTACTCCTACTCGCGAGCTACTGGCCGCTCACTATGCCGAGCACGAGGGCAAGGTTTTTTACGAGCCGCTAATGGAATTCATGCTCTCGGGCGATGTGGTTGCAATCAGGCTCACCGGTCACCGTGTGATCGAGGGATTCAGATCAATCGCTGGAGCAACCGACCCAACCGTTGCCGCGGCTGGAACTATTCGTGGCGACCTGAGTCGAGACTGGGGCACCAAGGTCGTGCAAAACCTGGTTCACGGTTCGGATTCAGTGGAATCTGCGCAGCGCGAGCTAGCTCTCTGGTTCTAAAAGAGCGTGGGCCAAAAGTCCCAGAAGTGCACCAGAATAAGGCCAACCAGCACCAGGTAGTTCAATAGTGCAAGTACCCAGCTCCACTCGTACATGGCTTGACCGGCCGACATAAATCGAGTGGTTAGGTAGCCCTCTTTGAGGTTGTGGGAAAGAGACACCCAAAACAGCGGAATCGTGGCCGTCCACGCCACCATGCAGTAAAGGCAAAGCGATCCGATGTCGTAAACGCTCTGTAGGAAGAGCCAGTGAACAAAAACCATGGCGAGAGTCACGCCGCCGAGGAACAAATTCCAGAACCACGGCTTAAATTGCGCCCCAGCCAGAATGGCAAAGCCAACTACCACCGGTGCGAAAAATGCCGCGATTCCAATTAGCGGGTTTGGGAAACCGAAGAGGGCGGCCTGTTCGCTCAGCATGACCGATTTGCAGCTGATAAACGGGCTAATGTCACAGGCCGTTGCGGCCTCGGGGTTCGCTGCCACGTGAATTCGCTCGAGGGTCAGCCCGAAACTGGCAATCCAGCCCAGGATGCCTGTAAAAATCAGCGTAATTGGAAATACCACAGACGCATTATCCCATTTCATGCTCAAAGCTGTCATACTGGTAGCAGATGCGGACACACTCGCATCAAAGGTTTGGTTGAACATTAAGGTTCGACACTTATAGGTTTCGACCCCGGTTGCGGCTAGGGTCACGAGAGCAGCTCCAGATGTGTGTGTTGTGGAGCCTAAGGTTAGAAATTGCCAAAGAAAAAAGAAGAGCCAGCCAAACCACTGGCAACCCAGCTGATTTTCCAAGCTCCGGATCTGCCCACACCTAAGGTAAACCCGCGCAGCGGCAAGCTTGCCGTTGAAGAGGAAAAGCCCCCGGTTGAACCTAAGGCCAAGCCAGTCAGGCAGCAGAAGGAACGTCCTGCCAAGCAGGAAAAAACCGGCGCTGAAGAGGAAAAGGAAAAGGACACCGGATCAACTCGGGTTGACGCCAAACGTCAGCGCAGACGTGATTCGCGAGATTCCTCCAGGCGTCGAAGCTCTGTTACAGAGTCGGAGTTTTTGGCCAGGCGCGAATCGGTTGACCGCACCATGGTGGTTCGAGAAAAAGACGATCGAATTCAAATTGGTGTGCTGGAAGACGGCATGCTGGTTGAGCACTACGTCGCTGAAAGCCAGGGCGGGTCACTAATCGGCAATGTCTACCTTGGTAAGGTCCAAAATGTTTTGCCCTCCATGGAAGCGGCCTTCGTTGACATCGGCAGGGGTCGCAACGCCGTGCTTTACTCGGGCGAGGTGGACTGGGAGGCCGCCGAGACTGGTAATCAGCCCAGGCGCATTGAACTCGCGCTCAAGTCTGGCGATCAGGTTTTGGTGCAGGTAACCAAGGATCCCGTTGGTCAAAAGGGTGCTCGACTCACCTCCCAGGTTTCGCTGCCCGGACGCTTTTTGGTCTACGTACCGGGTGGAAATATGTCCGGAATCTCCAGAAAGCTTCCCGAGGGTGAGCGTCAGCGTCTAAAGCAGATCCTCAAGAACACCCTTCCAGAGGATGCTGGTGTAATTGTCCGCACGGCTGCCGAGGGAGCCAGCGAAGAGCAGCTGATTCACGATGTTGAGCGGTTGCAGGCCCAGTGGGAGAGCATCAGCGCGAAGGTTGAAAAAGGTAAGGCTCCGATGCTTTTGCACTCCGAGCCGGACCTTTTGGTGAAGATTATTCGCGATGTGTTCAACGAGGACTTCCAAAAGCTCGTGGTGTCGGGTGATTCCGCCCTGGAAACCATCCGCGAGTACCTCGAGTCAGTAGCCCCAGATTTGGTTGAGCGGCTATCACCCTTTGCCTCATCCGAAGACATTTTTGACTTCTACCGAATTGGCGATCAGATTGTGAAGGCGCTCGATCGCAAGGTTTACCTACCCTCCGGCGGCTCCCTCGTGATTGATCGGACTGAGGCGATGACCGTGGTTGATGTCAACACCGGAAAGTTCATTGGCTCGGGTGGAAATCTTGAGGAGACTGTCACCAAGAACAATCTCGAGGCAGCAGAAGAACTGGTGAGACAGCTCCGCTTGCGCGACATTGGCGGCATTGTGGTGGTCGACTTCATCGACATGATTCAGGAATCAAACCAGGAGATGGTCCGACGTCGCTTGCTGGAGTGTCTATCTCGCGATCGAACCAAGAACCAGGTTGGCGAAATCACCTCGCTCGGCTTGGTTCAGATGACTCGTAAGAAAATCGGCGTGGGGTTATTGGAAACCTTCTCTGAGGTCTGTGACTGCTGCGCTGGACGAGGTGTTCTTATTCACAACGAACCTAGGTTCCGGATGCCAGAGCAGCAGCCTAAGCAGGGGAAGAATCGCAACAAGAAGGACAAACCTGAGGTAGTCAAAAAGGTTGTCACCCCGGAGCAAGCTGATGCATTCAAGAATGTGGTCAACAAAATTGCCCAGGCAGCACACCCAGAGGACGCGGAAGTAAAAGAGCCAGAGGGTAAGACGGAAATTCTGAACGCCGTGTTGGATTCCTTGCCGGAGCCGCAGCCAAAGGCTAAGCCAAGGCGCCGCCGGGCCAGTTCCTCCGGAGTAGTCTCACCCAGCGAATCCGCTGAGGAAAATAGCTAGGAATGTGGTTGACCCCGCCCCAGATTCTTACTAGACTAGGGCGCTGTTGCCCGCGGTAATCCGATGCGGCAGAAACAAATTCCTCGATAGATAGGTTTGAAGTGGTCTACGCAGTTGTACGCGCTGGCGGTCGCCAGGAGAAGGTTCAGGTTGGAACCATCGTTACCATGAACCGCATTGCTGCTACCAGCGGCACCATTGAGCTTCCAGCTTTGCTGCTGGTTGACGGCGAGAAGGTAACCACTGACTCCAAGGCACTAGCCAAGGTAAAGGTCATTGCCGAGGTTCTCGACCAGACTCGCGGTCCAAAAATCATCATTCAGAAGTACAAGAACAAGACCGGTTACAAGAAGCGTCAGGGCCACCGCCAGGACCTAACCCGTGTCCAGGTCACCGAGATCAAGTAGGTAGGTAGAAATGGCATCCAAAAAGGGAGTTAGCTCCACCCGCAACGGTCGCGACTCGAACGCACAGCGCCTTGGCGTCAAGCGCCACGACGGCCAGGTAGTCAACGCCGGTGAAATCTTGGTCCGCCAGCGCGGAACCCACTTCCACCCGGGAGTAAACGTTGGTCGCGGCAAGGACGACACCTTGTTTGCGCTCGCCGCAGGCTCCGTTGAGTTTGGCGCAAAGGCTGGACGCCGCGTCGTAAACGTAGTCACCCAGTAACAAGTTTTTCTGAGGAGGCGGGCCTTAGGGTCCGCCTTTTTCTGTATTAGGAGATGTCAATGATTACTTTCGTGGATCAGGTGACTCTTCACTTGCGCGCCGGAGACGGCGGCGATGGCTGCACCTCCGTAAAGCGCGAGAAGTTTAAACCGCTTGCGGGTCCCGATGGTGCTGACGGCGGCGATGGTGGTTCAATCACTCTGGTGACGGACCCCAACGTCACCACCCTGCTGGACTATCACCACCGACCCCACCGAACCGCAACCTCAGGTGGTTCTGGAGCCGGTGACTTCCGCAACGGTGCCCGTGGTGAAGATCTGATCCTTCCCGTCCCGGTTGGCACAGTAGTCAAGGACGCCGAAGGCAAGATTCTGGCTGACCTGGCAGAGCCAGGAATGGAATTGCTGGTAGCAGAGGGCGGCTCGGGTGGGCTTGGTAACGCAGCGCTGGCATCGAGGAAAAGAATTGCCCCTGCATTCCACCTGCTCGGAGTCCCCGGCTGGGCCGGAGACATCACTCTGGAGCTCAAGACCGTTGCAGATGTCGCGCTGGTTGGTTTCCCATCGGCTGGCAAGTCCTCTCTGATTGCAGCCATGAGCGCTGCCCGTCCAAAGATCGCGGATTACCCTTTCACGACGCTCCACCCGAACCTGGGAGTGGTTCAAGCCGGCGATATGCGATACACCATCGCCGACGTCCCCGGACTAATTGAAGGGGCCAGCAAGGGTAAGGGGTTGGGGCTCGAGTTTCTGCGGCACGTTGAGCGCTGCAGCGCTCTGCTGCACGTGATTGACTGTGGCACCTTGGAGCCGGGTCGAGACCCGATCAGTGACCTTGAGGTCATTCTTGCCGAGCTTGAGGCTTATCAGGTTCCAGCTGGTCAAACACCACTAATTGAGCGACCCCAATTGGTCGCTTTGAACAAGATTGATCTCCCCGATGCCAAGGAGTTGGCGGAGTTTGTGAAGGCGGACTTTGAAGCCCGTGGCTATCCGGTGTTCCTTATCTCGTCAGCTACACAAGTTGGGTTGCGCGAATTGAATTTTGCTCTTGGACAGCTGGTGACCGAGGAGCGCAAGCACCAGGTGGTCCAGGCCTCAAAGCGCATTTCTTTGCTTCCGGCTAAGAAGGACGACGGCAAATTTGAGATTCGCAACGAGAGTATCGGTGGGGAGGATGTCTTCCGTATTGTCGGCTCCAAGCCAGAGCGCTGGGTTGCTCAGACTGACTTCAACAACGCCGATGCCGTCAGCTATCTATCCGAGCGATTAGCGAAGCTTGGTGTCGATGACCTGCTCTATAAAAAGGGTGCTAAGCGAGGTTCGACGGTAATTATCGGTGCGGGCAACGGCGTTGTTTTCGACTGGGACCCACTCGTGTCCTCAATGGCCGAGGCCATTGACGATGAGCGCAGAACAAACCAGCAGCGCCGCCAAGAGTATTACGACATGATGGACCAGCGTGCTGCGGGTCGCGCCGAGCGAAGCGCGGTTCGGGAGTCCAGTGTATTTACCGAGGAGGAAGAAAGTGAAAACCTCTGAGCGATTGGCTGGCGCAAGGCGCGTAGTAATTAAGGTTGGCTCCAGCTCAATCACCGGTTCCAACGAAGCGAACTTAGATCGGATAGTGGACCTCAGCTGGAGGCTGAGCCGAGCTGGCAAACAGGTAATTTTGGTATCGAGTGGGGCTATTGCGACCGCATCGCCTTTGATTGGACTTACCGCTAAGTCTGAGGACCTCGCCACATCACAAGCATTGGCAAGCATTGGCCAAGCCAAACTCATGGGGCGCTACGAGCGATCTCTCGCCCGCTACAACTGGCTGCCAGGGCAGATTTTGCTGACGGTCGACAATTTGGATCAAGAAGCCACCTCCATAAATGCCTCTAGGGCGCTCGAGCGTCTATTGGAAATTGGCGTGCTGCCAATCATTAACGAGAACGACTCTGTGGCCACTCAGGAAATTCGATTCGGTGACAACGATCAGCTGGCAGCAAGAGTTGCCGCTTTGGCCCAGGCCGATGTTTTGGTGCTACTAAGCGATGTTGATGCTCTGTATACAGCTCCTCCCAGTGAGCCCGGAGCTATGCCCATCGAGGTTGTGCCTTACGGCGATGAGCTTTCTCATATTTCGGTGTCCGGAACTTCGACCGGTTATGGCACCGGGGGAGCTCTAACCAAGCTCGCCGCCGCTCGCATGGCCACCGATCAGGGGGTCGGGGTTGTCCTCACCAGCACTGCAAATGTTGACCGGATAGACACTGACTCCTGCCGGCACACCTGGTTTGAACCTGCTGCGGCTAAGTAGGATTTGAAAATGAGCATTCAAAAACTCTTTGAGGCATCCAAGGCCGCCAGCAAGGTGGTGGGGTTAGCCAACACAAATCTAAAAAATGCCGCCCTGGAGGCCATGGCTCAGCAGCTGGAAGCTAACGTTGAGCAAATCATTGCTCAGAATCTGTTGGATCTCGAAAATGGTCAACGCAATGGACTGGCAATTGGTCTGCAGGATCGCCTCAGACTGGACCAAAAGCGAATTCTTGGCTTGGCTTCTGCGATCCGGGAGATTATCGCCCTGCCAGATCCCGTGGGCGATTCGGTTGCCGGCATGACTCTGGATAACGGTCTCAAGCTTCAGCAGGTCAGAGTTCCGTTTGGTGTGGTGGGAGTTATTTACGAAGCTCGTCCAAATGTCACCGTTGACATCGCTGCCCTTGCCGTAAAAAGCGGTAACGCAGCTATTTTGCGCGGTGGCAGCGCCGCAGAGAATTCGAATCGAATCCTAGTTTCGCTTCTGCAGGCTGGGCTTGAGAGTGTTGGTCTTCCAGTTGCTGCGGTTCAAACTGTTGACGAGTTTGGTAGGGCAGGTGCCGTTGAGATGATGCAAGCTCGCGGTTTTATTGACGTTTTAATCCCAAGGGGCTCTGCATCATTAATTCAGACCGTGGTTACCGAATCCAAGGTTCCGGTAATTGAGACAGGTGATGGCGTGGTCCACATGTTCATTGACCAAAGTGCTGATCTTCAAAAGGCACTTCCCATGGTCGTGAACTCTAAGGTTCAGCGACCCTCGGTTTGTAATTCGCTTGAGACCCTGCTTGTCCACGAAGACCTCGCCGAAGAGTTTTTGCCTAAGGTTGCAGCTGCGCTGAGGGAAAACTCAGTGGTTATTCATGGCTGCGAAAAGACTGCAGAAATCATTGACTGTGTTCAGGCAACCGATGAGGACTGGGCAAAGGAGTACCTTGCCCTTGAGATTTCAATTCGAGTTGTTGCAAACGTTGACCAGGCTCTTGAACACATTGCACGCTACTCAACCAAGCACACCGAATCCATCGTGACCGAAAACCTGGCTAATGCAGAGCGCTTCCTGCAGGAGGTTGACGCGGCTGTGGTCATGGTGAATTCATCCACCAGGTTCACAGACGGTGGCGAATTTGGATTCGGTGCCGAGGTTGGAATTTCAACCCAAAAACTACACGCCCGCGGACCTATGGGGCTCAAAGAACTAACCAGCACCAAGTGGTTGGTTCGCGGTAATGGCCAGGTCCGCAGCTAAACTACCTGATGAGCAAAAGGAGATAACTTGCTTTCAATTCTTGCCAGTGAAGCGGCTCACGTCGAGCTGCCAATCCCTGCCTTCTTTTTTGGCGTTATCGCCATGGGCGTTTTCCTAACCCTCGCCGGCATCACCTGGTCTTACCGCAACGTGGCAAATCGTCACAGCCACAAGACCGGCTCTTCCAAGGCGCAGCACTAAATATCGCTATGACCAATCAGCGGCCACGCGTTGGTGTGATGGGTGGAACCTTTGACCCAATCCACAACGGTCACTTGGTCGCAGCCAGTGAGGTAGCGGACGCGTTTTCCCTGGATGAAGTTATTTTCGTTCCGACCGGTGAGCCCTGGCATAAAAATCCCGTTACCTCGGCCGAGCACAGGTACCTGATGACCGTTGTTGCCACAGCTGCGAATCCCAGGTTCACGGTCTCGAGGGTTGACATTGATAGACCCGGAACGACCTACACCATCGACACCTTGACTCAAATTGCTCGCGAGCGGCCCGATGCCGACCTGTTCTTTATTTCTGGAGCCGACGCTATCGCTCAGATTTTGGCCTGGAAAGATATTGACAAGCTCTGGGGCTTGGCGACATTTATTGGTGTTACCAGGCCGGGTCACAATCTCGTTCTTCCAGACGTCAGCGAAGCCAAAATGTCACTCCTCGAGGTTCCTGCGTTGGCAATTTCCTCAACAAACGTCCGCGATCGCGTGATGTCGGCTAAACCTGTTTGGTATTTGGTTCCAGACGGAGTGGTGCAATACATCGCAAAACACAAGCTTTATCGAGGTTCTGATGACTGAACTTCTAACCAGGCGGCAACTTAGAGAGCTTGAGCGAAGCGGAAAGCTCCCAGAGGTATCGGTTGCAAGTGACCCGAATCCGGTTATGGAGTCGCCAATCTCAAATGCGCCTGAGGTCGAATCCCCAAAGCAGGTTCTAACGCGTCGTGAGCTCAGAGAGCTGGAGCGAAGCGGAACACTCCCGGCTGCTGTGGCACCAGTAGCCCTGCCAGTTACATTGCCAGATGTTGAGGTTGAGGACATCGAGGCGGCATCCGAAGAGCTGGAAAAGGTTGTCACCGCTCCTAGCTTCTTGGAGCTTGACCTACCGCCTGCGGATTTCACCGGAAGCAACTTGCTTGCGGAGCCGAGCACCCAGTCAATAGTCCTGGAAGTTTCTCCGGAGGCTATTGCACTTCCGATTGAAACCGGAGAAATCGCAGTTACTGGATCTATTGCCGTCCTAACTGAGCCGAGTACTGGTTCTATCACTGCTGGTTTGGATGGCCTTGAATTGGACAATGCTGACCGTCAAGATTCTGTCACCGGGGTTATATCAATCGTGGAACCCATTTCTGCCCTTGATGTCATCAACGGCCGAATGAGCGTCGGCGTTGTGCCTAAGTCGGTGTTGCGCAAAGGCTGGTGGCGTCCATGGGCCATTGGCTTGGCTTCAATAATCATGGCGGTGGCGGCCATTCTCGCCACGGTAACAATTCTCAATGCGATCGGGGCCTAGTTTGCCAGCCAGTAATTTCACCAAAGAGGTTCTGAACCTCGCTGCCGCTGCGGCCCAGGACAAGCTTGGTGAGAACCTGGTTGCGCTGGATGTTACAGAGCCCTTTGCGCTGGCTGAAATATTTCTGATTGTCACCGCCAAGAACGAGCGCCAAGCCCAAGCTATCTCTGACAATGTCGAAGATGAACTGTTGAAGTCGGGTCACAAAGCCCGCTTTCGCGAAGGTAGAGAAACTGGCCGTTGGATTTTGCTCGACTTTGGTGACCTAGTGGTTCACGTCATGCACGAGCAGGAACGTGACTACTACTCGCTTGAGCGACTTTGGCGAGACTGCCCAGTTGTGCCATTAGCCCAATAGTTGTGTAAGCTATCAGGGTTCAAGGGCCTGTGGCGCAGCTGGTAGCGCACCTGCATGGCATGCAGGGGGTCAGGGGTTCAAGTCCCCTCAGGTCCACAAACGTTTAGCCCGCCTCGGCGGGCTTTTCTATTTCCACGGTCTTTATGCGCGCGCTGGCACCGGTCACTATTCGCACTGATTCGCGTGGAACATCAAAATAGCCAGCCAGGATCCTGACTAAAGCTTCATTGGCCTTGCCATCGACCGGCTTTTCCCTCAGGAAGACATCGAGGTATTCGGCGCCCGGTACCACACGATCCCCGGACTTGGAGCCGGGCTTTACTCGCACTTTTAGACGCATGAGAGAACTGTAGGGAATAAGTTTTTGTCTAGTGCCCTTTACTTAAGGGATTGGAGTTCTAATGAGCGTTAACCCACACGGGATTCACCACGTCACTGCCATCGCGCGTGACCCTCAGCAAAATGTTGATTTTTACACCAAAGTGCTGGGACTGCGGCTCGTCAAGCAGACGGTGAACTTTGATGCCCCGCACATCTGGCACCTTTACTACGGTGACGAAAAGGGTTCACCAGCGTCAATTCTGACCTTTTTTCCGTGGCCCGGTGTGTCCAAGGGGCGCGAGGGTGCAGGCCTCACCACCGCAACCGCCTTTTCTGTTCCAGAAGCCTCACTCGGCTTCTGGTCAAATCACCTTGCGAAGCTTGATATCGAGCTCATTAGCGGCCAGACCTCGAATGGGGAACCGAGCTTAGAGCTGAGGGATTTCGATGGCATGAGACTTCAGCTGGTAGGCACCTCGGGCGATGAGCGTTCGGGTTGGGATGGGGTTGGAAACATTGCGGCTGAGCATGCGGTGAAGGGCCTTCACTCCGTCGAGCTGACGGAAACGCATATTGACCCAACTGCCCAGATGTTAGAGGGGATGCTCGGGATGAGCTTCAGTGGGGAAACCTCCGGAAGAAGTTCTTTCGCAATGGCCAAGGGGGAGTCCGGAGCGCAGGTTGAGGTTGTTGGGGGTGCCGGTGACCGCGGTCTTCAGGCTGGCGGAACGGTTCACCACGTAGCGTTCCGAGCACCGGACCTACAGACCATGGACTTTTGGCGTCTAGAACTTTTGGAAAAAGGAGTTCCTGTTACCCAGGTTATGGATCGACAGTATTTCAAGAGCATTTACTTTCGCGAGCCGGGAGGCGTTCTTTTCGAAATCGCCACAGACGACCCCGGGTTTGATATCGACGAGCCGCTCTTAGAGCTGGGTAGGAAATTGAAGTTGCCGCCTTGGCTCGAGCCATCCAGAGAGCAAATTCAGGCTGCACTTCCAGCGATTAGGGTTTAGAAATGGGAAATCGAGATATCTCAAGGCCGCACGTTTTTCAAGCCGGCAGCAACTCAAGAGTTTTGCTTTTGCTTCACGGCACCGGCGCTGACGAATATGATCTGCTGCAGCTCGGCAGAGCGCTAGATCCGGAGGCCAACCTGCTTTCTCCAAGGGGTATGTATTTGGAGAACGGCATGAATCGTTTCTACGAGCGATATTCGGATGGAACCTTCAATGAGGAATCAATTGATTTGGCCGTTGAGGAACTGGCTGAATTTATCGAGGTGGCTATCGATCACTATGGTTTGCGTGAGATGCCAATGACGGCGGTCGGCTTCAGCAATGGAGCTAACACCGCGGCGGCGCTGATGGTCAAAAGACCTGAGTTGTTGGCTCAAGCTGTCCTATTTGGTTCCACAAAGCCCTACCGAGAGGTTCAGGCCGTGAATCTAGGCGGTAAAAGAATTTGGTTGGCCAACGGTGATGTCGATCCCTACGCTCCAGTTTCGGTGAGTGAGCGCTGGGTTTCTGAACTAAGTGGATTTGGGGCGTCGGTGAGTTGGCTGCGCCACCCCGGCGGACACTCGGTTTCTCCCGCTCACATTCAGGAAATTTCCAGAGATCTCGCCTAGTATCAAGCGCAGTTCAACTCGAAAGGACTCAAGTGGCTATTTCGCACAACCCGATTTTCAATCAGGCAATGCAGACCGGTGCAACCGTTTCAAGGCTTGACCAGGAACAGGTTGACCAGGAGTTTGGTCGTCTGACCCAGACCCCAATGACCATTGAGGGAACCGCCGCCAAGGTGCTGGGCATGTTTGTCGCAGTTCTGCTAGGAGCAGGCGCAACTTGGTTTTTGAACCTGGGCTCTTTGGCGTTGCCAGCAATGTTTGTTGGCCTCGGGCTTGGCCTGTGGGCAACTTTTGGAAAGACCGTGCGACCAGGGGTGATGATTGCCTATGCGCTTGCTCAGGGCTTATTCATCGGCGGTATCAGCATGATGTTTGAGGCCATGTACCCAGGCATCGCGCAGACTGCTGTTCTGGGAACTCTCGCCACCGCTGGTGCAATGTTCGCCGCATACCGTTTTGGCTGGGTGAAGGTAGATGCTCGTTTTACCAGGATCATGATGTTTAGCCTGATTGGCTACTCGGTATTTGCTCTGGTAAACCTCGGATTCGCAATGTTCGCCGGCAGCAGCGTCTACTCCTCACCTTTTGGCTGGTTGATTGCACTGGTTGGTGTTGGGCTGGCGGCTTTCACGCTGAACCTTGACTTTGAGGCGATTCGCGAGGGTGTCGCAAACCGCATGCCTCAGGAGATGGAGTGGCGAGCTGCTTTTGGTCTGACCGCTTCGCTGATCTGGCTCTACGTCGAGATTCTGCGACTGTTGGCCATCTTCAACTCCAACGACTAACTCGCTTTTGATTGCCACTGGGACCACAGCGTTCTAAGGTCCCAGGCATTTTCAGCAAGGATTGAGACCCCTCGCACTCCGGTGCGGCGGGTCTTTCCTGCTATTAGCAGGAGTTTGTTGTGGAACAGCTGTTGTGCGCAGCGCCGCTGAGCCTCATCAAAAAACGTCGCATCTGCACATCCGGTCCCGTCATCTAGGGTGATAAAAACCACTCGCTTTCCACTGCGCATCGGCGGTGATTGAGTTGCAACCCTCACCCCAGCAACCAAAACCTCGGTTCCGCCACGAAGTGATAGCAGCTCTGAAGCTCTGGTCACTCCCATCTCATCGAGCATCTGCTGAAACTGCTCTATCTGGTGGCCGGATATGTCCATGTTGGTGATTGCTATCTCCTGCGCAATCTGCTCTCCTCGGCTGGGGCTGGGATTTCCAATCTCAAGCCGCTGTTCCGCATTGAAATCAAAACGCATTTGATTTTCATCGTGCCTTGGTGCCGCCTTGGCGCACAGCTGCCTGACTCGGACCATTAGGTCACCGCGTCCGCTCTCTGAGCTCTCGGTTATTTTTGCCAGGGCATCAAGCGCCCCAATCAGCGCTAAACGCTGTAGAGATCTTCTCGAGGGCCTGGCTCTGAGGTAAAAATCGCTCAGGTCCCTAAATGGCTGATGCTGCTTGATTCTGCTGATTTCTGGACCTGATAGCCCTGCGATATCAAGCAGTGCCATTCGAATCCCAAGGCCACCTCGAACCTTTTCAACCAGGTACTCATCGGTTGATTTATTGACGTCGATAGGGAGCAGCTTCACTCCGATCCGTCTGGCTTCGGCAAGCAAAAGTCTCCTGGGATACATCCCCGGATCGTGGGTTAGCAGCCCGGCGATGAACTCGGTGGGGAAGTGGGTTTTTAGCCACGCGGTCTGATAGGTCGGCAATGCAAAAGCAGCCCCGTGAGCCTTGCAAAAACCAAAGGACCCAAAGCCCTCGATTATGGACCAAACCCGATCGATCACGGATTTGTCGTAACCTCGAGCTGAGGCGGATTGCCGAAAGTAGTTTTCAATCAGTTTTGATTTTTGATCCTTGCTCAGCTTTCTGCGCATCTCGTCTGCCCTGGCTAGGGTGCAGCCGGTCATGGTCTGCATGATGCGCATCAGCTGCTCGTGGAAGACCACCACCCCGTAGCTCTCCTCGAGAATCGGCTTTAGGTCCGGGTGGATGTAGTCGGGTTGAATGAAACCGTGCCTGCCCTCGAGGTAGGGGGCAATCATGTTGCCTTTCATGGGCCCGGGTCTAAACAGTGATATCTGCAGGGTGAGGTCATTGAATCTAGTCGGCTGGTGCTTTCCGGTGAGCTCTCGTTGCCCCGGGCTCTCAATTTGAAACATCCCCAGGGTGTTTGTAGTTCTTATGGTCTTGAAGGTTTCTGGGTCGTCCCTGGTAATCGAATCTAGTTCCAGCTGCTTCCCGCTAACTCTGGCTATTTCCCTGACGGTATAGGCCATGGCGGATTGCATGCGAACCCCGAGAACATCAAGTTTTAGAAAACCCATCGGGTCCATGTCGTCTTTATCAAATTGGCTCATCGGCAGCCCCACTCCACTGGGTTCGGTGGGAGTTAGGTTCAATAGCTCACGATTACCCAGGATTACCCCGCAGGGGTGCATGGAAATGTGCCTCGGCAACTTATCCAGTCGCTGGGTGATATCAACCAGCAGGTTTAGTTTTCGATCCTGCTCGGCAGCTTTTGCAAACTCTGCCAGCTCGGGCTTTTTCTCCATGGCATCTCGGAAGCTGCGAGCTGAGAATCGCCATATGTTTTTGGCAATCTCATCAATCTGGTCTTCCTCAAGGCCCAGGGCTAAGCCGGAATCCCTGACGGCACCTCGGCCTCGATAGGTGGACTGCATTGACAGCAGCGTTACGCGGTCACCTCCGTAGCGCCTAAAGATTGCTCGGTAGATGTCGTGCCTACGGGCTGACTCAACATCTATGTCTATATCCGGCAGCGTGGAGCGTTCGGTTGACAGGAATCTTTCAAACAGCAAACCCTCACTGATTGGATCAACACTGCTGATTCCCAGCAGGTAATTCAGTAGCGATCCCGCCCCCGAACCCCTGGCTGCGATCCGAATTTTCATGTCTCGGATCATTTGGGCGACATCTGCCACGGTTAGGAAGTAGGTGGCGAACCCCAGCTGATTTACGGCGATTAGCTCTTTGCTCAGCCGATGCTGGACCGTTGCCAATTCACTGGCCTTAGCTCCAGGGTAACGCCAAGAGATCGCTGCATGACTTTTTTGCCAAAGCTCCTCAAATGGATTTCCGGTAATGCCCAGTGCGCTCTGCTCCGGAGTCTTTGGTCTGCCCCAGCCGCAGTCTTCAGCTGGGTCTAGCCGACACTCGTCGGTGATCCGTTCCGTTGTTGCTAGAAGCGACATCGATCTTTTGGGGTCCTCGGTAATCTCAAGGGCAAGCTCAGCCATCACACTTGGGGGTTTGAGCCAGGCTTGGGCATTTGGTTGCGGGGCAAAGAGCCCAAGTGGCTCAAGGTGCCTGGCGGAATCTAAAACATCGGCGGTGACAGCATCGTCGGGTTCCAGATATCTGACCGCATTGCTGATTACCGCCGGGATGCGATGAGCGTCAGCGAGGTTCAGCATTGCCCGAGAGTGCTCCACCGAGAGTAGGGTTCCAGGTTCAGTCAGGTGAGTGGCAACCTCGATAATCAGTTGGCCTTTTAGAACCTGGCTGATTTGACCCAAAACCCTTGCTGCATCAACCGGTTGATCCAGCGCAAGCTCGGCAAGCCGGCTTTGCGGGCCGACTAAAACCACGCAGTTTGTGCTGAGCTCCGCTAGTTTTTCAAGTGAAATCTGAATCTTTTTTTGCTTGCCGCGGTTTTGTTGAGCTAGAGAAACGATCCGGCAAAGCCCAGCCCAACCAAGCCCTTTATTACCGCCTTTGGCAAGGATCGTGAAGCGGCCCTGATCTGAAACCTCCAGGCTCACCCCAACCAGTGGTGAAATGCCAAGTTTGATGCAGGCGCCCAGGTGCTTTACGGCTCCGTAGAGGCCGTCTCGGTCGGTCACCGCAACACCGTCGTAGCCCAGTGCCTTGGCAGCGACTGCAAGCTGCTCAGGGCGATTTACTCCGTAGTGAGCAGAGAAGGCGGATGAAACGTTTAGGTGACTAAAGCCCATCAGCTGTTTATTTGATTGATGATCCAGCTGTCCTGGGGGAGTTCGTGCCTTAGCTCGAAGAAGATTCTGGAGGTTTCGCTTGCCGCCCACAAGCGCCACATCTCCACTTCCATCAAGCCCTGCCCAACGCCCTTCGGGGCAGACTGCGCCTGAAGCCACCAGAGTTTTCTGGAGTACCAGCGCACCGGCCTGGACGCAACCGTGTAGTCCTGATTTTGGTAGCGAAACCGCACTGGAGCGCCGTCAAAATCCAGCATTACCGCACTCAGTTCTTCAAGCTTCATTCCCCAACACCTCTCATTATTCGAACAAATGTTCGAATAATAAAAGTGTATGCGGGGCTACGACATTTTCAAAATGAAGCCCTAGATTCTGGCGATTAACTCTTCAGAATTGTTATAAACCGAACCAACTGCGCTCGAAACCGGGTGAAACTCCAGCTGGGCTGCTACCAAAGCGGACTCCTCGCTCAGGGCAGCTAGCACCTCTGGCGTGGTTGGGTAATCCGGGGCTAACCAGGCGGAGAGATTTTCTTCCGATAGCAGCACTGGATTTCGATCGTGAATTCCAGCGAGTTCAGGAGCCGAGTCCTTCGTCAAAAGTGAGCAGGTTAGAACCCAGCGGGCTGGATCGCTAGCTAGTTTGCTCGGGTCACGCCACCACCAGTAAATTCCTGCGAAGGCAAGCATGCCATCGCTTGGAAAAATGTAATAGGGAACCTTGCTGTTAGGAACTGTGCTCTGCCACTCAAAATAGCCATCTGCTGGAATGGCACAGCGTTTGGCCAGAGCGGCTTCCTTGAAACTGGGCTTTTCAAGCACTGATTCGATCCGAGCGTTTATCAGTGGGCTAGCCCCCGGGGACTTTGCCCAGGAGGGAATCAGTCCCCATCTGGCTGCGTGAATCTCTCTAGAGGGCAAACCGTCCACTTCTCGTTCAACGATTATCGGAACCTCAATGGTTGGGGCGATGTTGTAGCTGCGGAAATCCTGCTCAGGTGCTTCATCAACCTCGAAGTACTCGGTAATCAAATCCGTGGTCTTGGCGATTACAAATCTTCCGCACATCTAAGCGACTCTCCAGAGGCTAGCCCTGCACACTAGGCTGCCCAGCTAACGTTATCGATTGAGCTGGCTAGCAATGCCAGACGCTTTCGGAACGAGGACGCGTGACGGCTCTCACCGAGCTTCAGGTCTCCCCAAGCGGTCACGTATCTGATGCCCTGCAAGCTACTCAGGCTCCACACCTCGCAGTTTTCTAAATCTGAGGGCTTGGCTCTTTTTTCCAGGGTTTGATAGCCGGCTTCGCGGGCCAATTCAAAGACCAGCTGACGAGTTATGGAGGGTAGCCAATCGGTGGTGTCGTCTGGAGCGCAAAGTGTCTCCGACTCCCACCACATGATCGAACTAAGCGCTCCATCCGCGATGAAGCCATCCTGGCTCAGGATGACGGCTTCATCGGCCCCGTGAAGGTTTGCGGCTCTTCTGAGCCTTTGGCAGACCGACAAATCAGGTCCTTTTACCCCGGCTTGTTTTCTCGGATCTGGCTCATCAGAACTCCAAAGGCTAAGGGTTGCGGTTCGCTCGGGAGCCTCCCTTAGTCGCAATACAAGTCGTTCAGATTCGGGTTGATGTTCGCGGTATTCAAGCCTGGGGAACCAGCTCCCAGAGCGGGGTAGCTCAGCGAGCACGGCCGAAAAGAATTCGGGAAGCACCGCCTTGACCTCGGGGCTAGCAATGGACTTTTCAAAGCGTTCAAAGTGTCGATTTATTTGCCGAACTCGACCCTCCTGGATTAGAAAGCTGTCGGCAACGGTTAGAGTCTCGCTGAGCGTGTCATTGAGCGGGCGCAAAGCGCCATCGCTGAAGACGTAAAACTCACCGAAACTGCTCATCGCATCTAGATTAGGTCCAGAAAAGGAGGCTGAATGCCACTGCATCACGAATCTCTGCACTCATGGACTTCTGTGGCCGACACATTCAGCATTTTCTTTGCCCACCACCCAAATAGCTTCTGGCTGGACCGGGAGCACCACCCAACCGCACGGTTCTCAATTATTGGCGTTGGCACGATTAGCGACAGTCCAGATTTTTCATTCTCGGGTGAGGAAGCGGACTTACCCTTTCCTTTTAGGCCGCACCTGGTTGGCGTGGTTCACTACTCAACTGAACCCGGGCAAATCCAAGGGTTTGACCTCCTAGAGGTCGATCGGGCCTTTGTTTTTGATCACGATCGTCGGAGGCTGCATTTTGTGGGGCGCTTTGACACCAGAAAAGAATTTGAGGCTTGGCACCATGCCGCGCTGTTGAGGCTCGCTCTAATTGGTGGTGACTCAGCTGCACATCAGTTAAATCGTCCAGCCGCGACTTCTGCCAAGCTCGTGTGCCTTGACCAAGTAGCTGGCTATAAGCAAAAAATTGAGGCTTCAAAAGATGCGATTGCCAGGGGAGAGGTTTATCAGATTTGCCTCACCACTGCCCTCGAGGGGGACTATCAGGGGGATGAACTGTCATTCTTCCTAAGGCTCAGAAGGCAAAATCCAGCGCCCTATGCGGCGTTTATCCGAGTTGGGGGAAGGACCTTCGTTTCAATTTCTCCCGAACGCTTCATCACCGTCACCGGGTCAGCCGTAACATCCAGCCCCATCAAGGGCACCCGGCCCAGAGGAAACTCATCAGAGGCAGATGAGATTTTGCGCAGCGAGCTTTCGCTGAGTCAAAAAGAGCAGGCCGAGAACCTCATGATTGTGGACCTGGTCAGAAATGACCTGTCTAAGGTTTGTAAGCCCGAGAGCGTCGCGGTGTCAGGTCTCATGCAGGTTCAGAGTTATTCAACCGTGCACCAGCTAGTCTCCGATGTCAGAGCTGAGCTCAGAGATGGGCTGGATGGAACGGCTGCTCTCAGGGCTTTGCTGCCTGGAGGTTCAATGACTGGCGCTCCAAAGCGGCGTGCCATGCAACTTCTGGCAGAGCTGGAGTCTCGTGATCGCGGCCCGTATTCCGGTGGAATCGGATGGATTGGCTACGGCGGGGAGATGGATTTGGGCATGGTGATTCGAACAGCCATTTTCGAAAACGGTAAGGTCCGAATCGACATCGGAGGCGGCATAACCTCAGATTCCGAACCTGAGGCTGAGCACCAGGAAATTCAAGTAAAGGCCAGAGCCTTGGTTGCGGCCCTCTCAGCTTCAGTGGATTGGTAACCTTTACCAGTTGAAATAGAGGGTTTTAGTGAGCGCAGATTACAACTTCCAAGCAATTCAAGACAGGTGGCTTCCGGTCTGGGACCAGATCAAGCCTTTTGACTCTTCGGTGCCGGGCGATGACCGCCCCACCAAGTATGTGCTGGACATGTTCCCGTACCCATCGGGTGATCTTCACATGGGCCACGCTGAGGCCTATGCCCTCGGGGACGTGATTGCTCGCTACTGGGTGCAGCGCGGTTACAACGTCATGCATCCGATTGGCTGGGATGCCTTTGGCCTGCCTGCAGAAAATGCGGCCATAAAGCGCGGGCTTGACCCGAGAAATTGGACCTACGAAAACATCGACCAGCAAAAGTCTTCGATGCGCCGCTATGCCTGCAGCTTTGACTGGGACCGAGTGCTCCAGACTTGCGATCCGATTTATTACCGCTGGAATCAGTGGCTGTTTTTAGAGTTTTACAAGCGCGGACTCGCATACCGCAAGAACTCAAATGTGAATTGGTGCCCATCTTGCCAAACCGTTTTGGCTAACGAGCAGGTGGTTCAGGGGCTCTGCGAGCGCTGTGATTCCCAGGTAACCAAGAAGGCTCTGACGCAGTGGTACTTCAAGGTCACTGATTACGCCGATCGCCTCCTGGATGACCTCGACACCCTCGAGGGGAAGTGGCCCGGCAAGGTGCTCACTATGCAGCGCAACTGGATCGGAAGATCACAGGGGGCAAACGTCGAATTCGCGATTGACGGCTCCGAGCGCAAGCTTGAGGTCTTCACCACCCGACCTGACACGCTTTACGGAGCCACATTTATGGTGGTGGCTGTCGACAGTGACCTTGCGGCTGAACTAGCCTCCGGGGCTCAGCCAGAGACCAGAATGGCGTTCCAGGACTATCTGGATAAAACCAAGCAATCCAATGACATTGAACGTTTAGCAACCGACCGACCAAAAACCGGGGTGTTCCTGGACCGATTCGCAATCAATCCGCTATCGGGCGCCAAGATCCCAATTTGGGCCTCCGACTATGTGTTGGCAGACTACGGCACCGGCGCCATCATGGCGGTGCCGGCTCACGATGAGCGCGACATGGCATTTGCAAATGCCATGCAGCTTCCGGTAATTGACGTTTTGGACACCGGTGACCCGTTGCCCTCCGAGTCTCGAGTTGCTACCACCGGTGATGGCACAATCATCAACTCCGGTGAGCTGAACGGTCTATCCAAGGATCAGGCGATTCTTAGGGCCATCGAGATTCTCGAGGCTAAGGGGCTTGGTCGCGGGTCTAAGAACTTTAGGCTTCGCGACTGGCTAATTTCACGTCAGCGCTACTGGGGCACCCCGATCCCGATCATTCACTGCGAGGCTTGCGGTGAGGTGCCGGTTCCTCAGGAACAACTTCCGGTTGAGCTTCCAAGCAGTGCCGGACTAGATCTTTCACCAAAGGGGTCATCTCCGCTGGGGGCTGCTCAAGACTGGGTGAATGTTAGCTGCCCGAGCTGCGGTGGGGCAGCTAGACGCGATTCCGACACCATGGACACCTTTGTGGATAGCTCCTGGTACTTCCTGCGCTATTTGAGCCCAAACAGCACCGAATTCGCCTTTGACCCTGAGCAGGTCAAAAAGTGGGCACCAGTAGACCAGTACGTTGGGGGTGTAACCCACGCAATTTTGCATCTGCTTTACGCACGTTTCTTCACCAAGGTGCTTCACGACATGGGCATGGTTGACTTTGAGGAGCCCTTCACCAGGCTGCTAAACCAGGGGATGGTTCTAATGAACGGCTCCGCCATGAGCAAATCCCGCGGAAACCTAGTTCGTCTCTCTGAGCAACTTGATGAGCACGGTGTTGATGCGGTCAGGCTCACTATGGCCTTCGCTGGCCCTCCAGAGGATGACATTGACTGGGCGGATGTTTCCCCTTCGGCAAGCAGCAAGTTCCTGGCACGCGCATGGCGAGTCGCTTCGGATGTCTCGAGCAGTGTCGGGTCTGATGTGACCGCGGGAGATCAGGGAGTTAGAAAAGCCACACATCTGTTCCTGCAGCAGTTTGGTGAGGCTATCGAAAGTTTCAAGTTCAACGTTGGAGTCGCAAAGGCGATGGAGTTGACCAATTCTCTTCGCAAAGCGATTGACACGGGTTGTGGACCGGCAGATCCTGCGGTTCGCGAAGGTGCCGAAGAGTTGAGCAAGGCACTTTCTCTCTTTGCACCCTATGCGGCCGAGGATATGTGGTCGATTCTGGGTCACGAACCTGCGGTTGCCCTTGCTCAATTCCGCGCTGTGGAGAAATCCCTGCTGGTTGAAAGTTCGGTTGTGGCAATTGCTCAGGTAGATGGAAAGCTTCGGGATCGCTTCGAGGTGCCCGCGGACATCAGCGAGGACGCCCTCAGGGAGCTGGCGCTGGCCTCGGATGCGGTCAAACGAGCAATCGGCGATAAGGAGCTGGCTCAGGTAATTGTTCGAGCTCCCAAGCTTGTCAACATAGCCACCAAGGGTTAGTTTCTCCACGAGTATTCCAAGGCCCTGCAAGGAGCCCTAGGTTCTTGGCGAGGCTAACGCCATGAAAAATGCTTTGGAATGGTTTAGTCAGCTCTCCCTAATTCAAAAAGTTGTTATCGGGTCGCTGGCCGCGGGCCTAGTTGTGATTCTGGGTAGCTCATTCTCCAGTTCAGACCAGGCCTATGAATTTGAGAGCCCGGAGCTCGCAGATTCAACGACGCTGAATCTCGGGATGATTTACGTTCATGTTGCGGGAGAGGTAGCGAGCCCAGGTCTTTATCAACTTGAGGCTGGTTCCCGGGTCGAAGATGCCATTTCTGTCGCAGGAGGGATGACAGCCGAGGCTTTTGAGCAATCAGTTAATCTCGCCCGAATGGTCTCCGATGGCGAGCAAATTGTGGTCTTGGCCAAAGGCCAGATTGCCTCAGGTTCTGCTGGTGGATTCATCTCACTGAACTCTGCCGATCAAGAGCAATTGGAGTCGCTGCCCGGGGTTGGCCCCGCACTGGCGAGTGCGATTATCGAATACCGCAGCCAGATCGGTTCATTTGCGGATCTTGAGCAGCTTCGAGAGGTGAGTGGGATTGGACCAAAGCTGTTTGCGAAGATAACCACCCAGCTCACGTTGTGAACCTGGTAATCGCTTCAGCCCTTTGGCTATTTCTCTGGATTAGCGCTCCCGAAAACGATGCATCGGCTATCAAGAGCTCCTATCCAGACTTAGCCCCTATCGAGACGTTGCGGGCAAAGTTCCTGGCAAATTTGGCGGGCGTTTCTTCCGACGCGAAGGGTCTGGTCGCTGGTCTCACCATCGGTGAGCGGGGACTAATTTCTGAAGAGTTAACCGCTCAAATGAAGGAGCTTTCACTCACGCACCTCGTGGCAGTGAGCGGGGCAAATTTCGCGATTGTAACGGCCAGCATTTTCTTTCTAATGTCGGCTTTGGGTTTGGGCAGAAATCTTAGATTCGCCATTGCAGTTCTTGCCATGTTTGCCTATGTATTGCTGGTAGGTCCGGAGTCATCGGTGTTGCGCGCTGCAACGATGACGTTATTTGTCATCGTTGGTCTGTGGCTGGGAAGACGGGTAAATCCGATTCATCCGCTTTCCTGGGCTGTAATTTTTTTGCTCGTGGCCGACCCTGGACTAGCGGTCGACTTTGGATTTGGGCTATCAGTGTTTGCAACGTTGGGATTGTTGCTGTTGGCAACGGAGCTATTTGAGAAACTTGCGCCCAAAATGAATCGTTGGCTTGCGCTGGGCTTGGCGGCAACGATGTCAGCCCAGCTCTTCACCATGCCGATTCTGCTCATGTTGGAATCCAGCATTCCGGTTTATTCAATCATCGCGAACCTGCTGGTTGAGTTTGCAGTTGCGCCGGTGACTATTTTGGGGATTGCTGCGGTGGTAGCGGTAATACCGTTTCCCCCAGTTGCCCAACTGCTGAGCTTTTTGGCATCCTTGGGTGCCTGGTGGATAACGGAGGTTGCAGCGAGGCTCTCCGCATTGCCTCTCACGCGTTTACCCTTTGTCCCTGGACCTCATGGTGTTGCGCTAATGGTCTTGCTGGTTGCTGGGATAACTACCTGGTTACTTGGCAAAACAAATCGGCTGAGAATCATTGGTTCGACCGCAGCTTTCATCTCCATTTTGCTTCCCGTCGGCTGGGTTGGGAGCGCACTTTTTCAGAGAACAGCCCTCGCTGGAAACTGGACGGTGTTCAACTGCGATGTTGGCCAGGGGGACGCCCTACTAATCAAGAGTCGTGGAAAAGTCGCACTAATTGACGTAGGTCGCGAGCCCGAGCGAATTGACTCCTGCTTAGATTCGCTCGGTATATCAAAAATTGACCTACTGGTTCTAACTCACTTTGACGCCGATCACGTGGGAGGAATTTTCGGAGCGGTATCAAATCGCAAAATTGAACGCGCTCTGATTTCTGGATTTTCGGATGACCGACCGTTGGTAGGAAGTGTTGAGACTGCACTCGCAGCGCAAGGGGTGACCCCGGAGGTGGCTTTTCGAGGAATGGTGGAGATTTTTGGCGACGGTAAATTCACTGTTCTCTCACCGACATTTGAAGCAAGTGAGGCAGAGGATTCTAACGACGCATCCATAATCACCTATTGGGAGCTACCGGGCTTATCTATCCTTGCCCTAGGGGACCTTGGGGAGCCAGGGCAAATTAGGCTGATGCGGAATTCTTACGGATATCTCGAGCAGATGAGGGCGGAAACTCTACTGGTGAAAGTCGCTCATCACGGGTCTGCAGATCAGTCGAGAGAGTTTTACGAACTTGTGCAGGCTGAGCTGGCGGTGTTATCGGTGGGGGAGGGAAACGACTACGGTCACCCATCAGAGCGAATTCTTCGAATTCTGAATTCAAGCGCTACGGCCATTTACCGGACCGATACTCAGGGCCCGATTGCATTTGAGTTGGAGGCCACCGAGGTCAAGGTCCGGGCCGCAGGTAAGCTTTCGCTGTGATTGGAAAAACCGTCTATTGGCAGGATGCTGCACCCGCTCAATTAGTCCTAATCACCGGTTCCGAGTCTTATTTAGCCTCAAAAGCGATGGCTAGAATCAAGCAAATTTTGCGAACTGAATCTCCAGAGCTCGAAGTAACCGAAATTGACGAGGGTGAATACTCCCCGAGCCTGCTATTGACAGTTGCAGCCCCATCGCTTTTCGCGGAGCCGCGGCTCGTAATCATTCAGGGCGCTCAAGAGGGTCTCCTTGAGGATCTAACTAAGCTGACTGAAGATCCCATAGAGGCCTGCACCGTGGTGGTCAGAGTACCCAACAGCGTTGGGCACAACCAAAAGCTGAAGCAATCGCTCTCAAAGCAGGCTCTTGTCGTTAGCTGTGAGGAATTGAAGAAGGACAGTGAACGTGCAGACTTCGTCAAGCAAGAGCTGGCAAATTCAGGAAAGAAGATCGATGCCTCAGGTCTCAAGGCATTGCTGGCAGCTTTCAACCAGGACCTTGCCGAGCTTGGCGGTGCTTGCGCCCAGCTGGCTGCAGCTGCCGAGGGCACGATCACCCAAGAGGTGGTGGAGCGAAACTTTCAGGGGCGAGTCGAAACCAATGCTTTCAAAATTGCCGATGCAGCGCTTGCTGGAAACGCGGCTGAGGCGATTCGGTTGTTCCGCCATGGCTTCACAACGGGAATTGATCCTGTTGCCCTGAATGCGGCGTTAGCCATGCGAATTCGCCAATTGGCCAGGCTTTATAACGATAGGAATGCGTCTCCAGCAGCCTTGGGGATGCAGCCCTGGCAGTTGGACAAGGCTCGCAGGGAATTGCAAGGCTGGGATGAGTCTGCGCTGGTGTCTCTTGTGCAGCTTGCTGCCCAAACTGACGCGGATGTTAAGGGAGCAAGCCGGGACCCAGAATTTTCTATTGAGCGCCTGCTGATGGCCATGGCTAGGAAATAAAAAAACCGGGCCGAAGCCCGGTTTTCAAAGTTTCGAATCTTTAGAGAGCTGCAACCTTCTTGCTGATTGAGCTCTTACGGTTGGCAGCCTGGTTCTTGTGAACGACACCCTTAGAAACAGCCTTGTCTAGCTTGCGGGTAGCGTGTGCCAGAGCAGCAGTTGCAGCGGCCTTGTCTCCCGACTCAACGGCCTCACGGGCGGCGCGGACAGCAGTCTTTAGCTCGGAGCGGACAGCCTTGTTGCGCTCTTCAGCCTTACGGTTGGTGCCGATGCGCTTGATGTTCGACTTGATGTTTGCCATGTTTCACTTTCCTAGGCGAAAACTTTTTTGAGGTAGTGCACCTCAGAACAAGGGGAAATCCTATCAGTTGGACGTCTCAGGGGCAAGCTCCGTGAGAGAATACCTACATCCATTCACCCAGCAAATTGAGGTTAGCTTGTCGCCACGTGCTCAGAACGCCCTTGTGCCGTCGCAAACGCCGCCAAGCCTGATTCGCAATTTTTGCATCATCGCTCACATTGACCACGGTAAGTCCACCCTTGCCGATCGCATGCTTCAGCTGACCGGAATTGTGAACGATCGCCAAATGCGAGAGCAATACCTCGACCGCATGGACATCGAGCGTGAGCGTGGAATCACCATCAAGTCTCAGGCCGTGCGCCTGCCGTGGGAGGTTGACGGAACGACCTACGCATTGAACATGATCGACACGCCCGGTCACGTGGACTTCACCTATGAGGTTTCGCGGTCGCTCGCCGCCTGTGAGGGCGCAGTGTTGCTTGTCGACGCCGCACAGGGTATTGAGGCTCAAACGCTGGCAAACCTCTACCTGGCTCTTGAAAACGACCTCGAGATCATCCCGGTCCTCAACAAGATTGATCTGCCCGCGGCACAGCCTGAAAAGTATGCGGAGGAACTAGCAAGTTTGATCGGTGGTTCTCCAGAAGACTGCCTGCGGGTTTCGGGAAAGACCGGAGCTGGAGTTCCTGAGCTGCTCGATCGCATCATTAACCGAGTACCGGCCCCAGTGGGAGATCCAGACGCTCCGGCCCGAGCAATGATTTTTGACTCGGTTTACGATTCCTACCGCGGCGTTGTGACCTATGTTCGAATGATCGACGGAAAACTCCACCCGCGCGAGCAAATTCAGATGATGTCAACCAGGGCTGTCCACGAGCTTCTTGAAATCGGTGTTATCTCTCCTGAGCCAGAACCAACCAAGGGACTATCCGTTGGTGAGGTCGGCTATCTAATCACCGGTGTGAAAGATGTCCGTCAGTCGAAAGTTGGCGACACTGTAACCACCAAACTAAAGCCAGCCACCGAAGCGCTCAAGGGCTACGCAGAGCCAAAGCCCATGGTGTTCTCGGGTATTTATCCAATTGACGGAAGTGACTATCCAAACTTGCGCGAGGCACTGGACAAGCTTCGCCTTTCGGATGCGTCACTTGTTTATGAACCTGAGACTTCCGCTGCACTGGGATTTGGTTTCCGCTGCGGCTTCCTTGGGCTGCTGCACCTTGAGATCATCACTGAGCGACTTGAGCGAGAGTTCAATCTCTCGCTGATTGCAACATCGCCATCGGTGATTTACCGAGTTACAAAGGATGATGGCGGAGAGCACATTGTCACCAACCCTTCCGAATTCCCAGAGGGAAAAATTCGTGAGGTCTTTGAGCCCATGGTCAAGGCGACCATCCTCAGCCCCAAAGATTATGTTGGAACGATCATGGAGCTGTGCCAGTCTCGTCGAGGCTCTCTGATTGACATGCAGTACTTAGGTGAAGACAGGGTCCAACTTCGCTACAAGCTTCCGCTGGCTGAAATCGTGTTTGATTTCTTCGATCACCTGAAGAGCAAAACCCAGGGCTACGCATCCCTAGATTATGAGGACGATGGCTTTGCCGAAGGGGATTTGGTCAAGGTTGACCTGCTGCTCCAGGGTGAAAAAGTCGACGCCTTCAGCTCGATTGTTCACCGTGACAAGGCTTACGCGCAGGGCACCAGGATCGCAACCAAGCTTCGGGAGCTAATTCCTAGGCAGCAGTTTGAAGTTCCAATTCAAGCTGCCGTCGGAGCCAGAATCATCGCCAGGGAAACCATCAGGGCTATTCGCAAGGACGTTCTTGCCAAGTGTTACGGCGGTGACATTTCTAGAAAGCGCAAGCTTCTCGAGAAGCAAAAAGAGGGCAAGAAGCGAATGAAGATGGTGGGCAGGGTTGAGGTTCCCCAAGAGGCTTTCATTGCTGCGCTCTCTACCGAAGAAGCCAAGCCCGACAAGAAGAAATAGTGGCTGCCTCGTTGCCCCACGGCGACCCTTGGCCTGACGACAACAGGCTAGAGGTTGAGGTGAGAAACGACTCAACTTTTCATGTTTATCTTCATGTTCCTTTCTGCGTTGTCAGGTGCGGGTACTGCGACTTCAATACCTACACGGCAAATGAAATCGGTGACATTTCTCAGTCCACATTCCACGAGTCTCTAATTCGTGAGATTGAATTCGCTGACTCCGTCCTGTCAGGCTCCGGTATTCCAAAGAGAAAGCTGGAGACTGTTTTTATCGGTGGTGGCACCCCATCACTGTTTTCGCCGTCACAAATCGGGGCTCTGCTAACAAGGCTCGAAGAGGCGTTCGGTTTTGGGGAAGATGTTGAAATCACGATGGAGGCAAATCCTGAGGGGCTGACCAAAGAGCGGCTCGCAGGCTTTTACGAATCCGGGATCAACCGTTTCAGCATCGGGGTTCAATCTTTTGATGAGCAGGTTCTGAAGACACTGGACAGAGTGCACACGGCCGATAAGGTTCGGAGTGCAGCGCGAGATATTCGTGAGCTTGGGGCAAGGCTAAGTCTGGATTTGATCTACGGCGCCCCTGGCGAAAGCTTGGAAAGCTGGTCTAAAACGTTAGATCTGGCACTGGAACTAAAGCCCGAGCACGTTTCTGCGTATGCGTTGATCGTTGAAGAGGGCACTGCGTTAGCCCGGAGAATCTCCAGGGGTGAAATGCCTGACATTGATGAAGATCTCAATGCTGATAAGTACCTCCTAGCAGAGCAAAAACTAACCGAGGCTGGCCTGGAGAACTATGAAGTCTCTAATTGGGGGGAGCCGTGCAGGCACAATCAGGCTTACTGGCGTTCAATGGATTGGTGGGGATTTGGACCGGGCGCACACTCTCACATTTCAGGCACAAGATTTTGGAACCACAAATACCCGGCCAACTACTCGAAGCTACTGCTTCAGGGCAGTCCAATTCACTCGATGGAGAGCCTTGACGCTCGGACCCGCAGTGAGGAGCGGCTGTTGCTAGAGCTTAGGACATCGGATGGGGTTGATCGCAAACTTCTACGGGACCTTGGCGTCTCACCACAGCGCGTTTCGGAGCGGATCGCCTCTGGTCACCTGAGACTTGAACCCGGTGGTCAAATTGTCCCAACCCTGGAGGGAAGGCTACTGGTGGATGGGATTGTGCTGGATTTCCTGACCAATTAGCTCAGTTGTTTTAGACTTGGCACTCGAGGTAGGTGAGTGCCAATGATTCCAGAGAGATCCCTAGAGGTTCTTAGGGCTATTGTTCAGGACTTTATATACTCCTCACAGCCCGTGGGCTCAAAGTCACTGCTTGATAGACATCCCCTGGGAGTCTCAGCAGCCACAATTCGTAACGACATGGCGCTTTTGGAAGAAGAGCAGCTGATTGTTGCGCCTCACACCTCAGCCGGACGCATCCCAACCGAAAAGGGCTACCGCCTTTTTGTTGACAAGCTTTCAGACCTTAAGCCACTTTCGCAGGCCGAAAAGAGTGCAATTGAGAATTTCTTGGTGGGTGCAAACGACATCGATGACATCGTGGAGCGGACTGCAAGGCAACTGGCGCAGCTGACCAACACTCTCGCTCTTGTTCAGTACCCATCGCTCGGAAAGTCCCGCGTCCGCCACATTGAACTAATCCCGTTGAATTCAGCCCGCGTGCTACTGATGCTCATAACTGACTCTGGTCGGATTCAGCAGCACCAGGTTGAAGTTGCCGAGCTGGATGATGCGGTGGTTCAAGAGTTGCGCGGCAGGCTAAACGGAACCCTTGCCGGGTTGCCGCTGGCTGAGGTTAAGGCCAAGGTGTCGGGTTTGGTGACGGAGTTTTCTCCCGCGCGACGCGCTGCAATCGATGTTTTGATATCCGCTTTGCTGGAGCTGGTTGACGAGAATCGACTCGAAAAGATCATGATTTCAGGTGCTGCCAACCTGGTTAAGCAGGAGCAGGATTTCTCAGGCGATCTCTCACGCGTTTTGCAAGAGATTGAGGAGCAGGTTGTGCTACTCAAGCTCCTCGAGGAATTGAGTGCAGATCAGCACGGCGTGGGCTTGCGAATTGGCAGTGAAATCGGAAACGAGAATCTAAGGAGTGCCTCAATTCTGGTCACCGGCTATGAGAATAACGGTGCCGAGATAGCCAAGCTTGGTGTTTTGGGTCCCACGAGAATGGACTACTCGGGGAACATCGCGGCCGTCCGGGCAGTTGCTAGATACCTGACCAAAATTTTGGAGGGAAACTCTTGAGCGATCACTACGAGGTGCTCGGCGTCTCTCGGACCGCTTCCACCGATGAGATAAAAAAGGCCTATCGAAAACTCGCCCGTGAGCTTCACCCGGATGTAAATCCAGACCCTAGCGCTTCAGAAAAATTCAAGCTGGTAACGCACGCCTACGAAGTCCTCTCGGATGAAAATCAGCGGGCAAGCTACGACCGCGGCGGCGATGCTGGCTTTGGCCTGGGGGACATTTTTGAGTCATTCTTTGGGGGCGGGGCCCGTGGGCCTCAGTCAAGGGCTCAGCGTGGGCAGGACGCTTTGCTTCGGGTCGACCTAGAACTTGACGAGGCTATTTTTGGAGTCGAAAAGACTCTCAACATTGACACTGCAATCCTGTGCGAGACGTGCCACGGATCCTGTTGCAAACCGGGCACCTCTGCGCGCGTGTGTGACATATGTCGAGGGTCTGGTCAAATCCAACGACAGGTACAGTCTTTTATGGGAATGATGGTCACGACCACCCCTTGTGGATCCTGTCGAGGAACCGGTGAAGTCATTCCGGATCCCTGCATTTCCTGTCGCGGGCAGGGTCGAGTAAGAGCCAAGCGCGAACTCGACCTAGAGATTCCCGCCGGAGTGGCCGACGGAATGCGCCTCCACCTTGCCGGTCAGGGTGAAGTTGGTTTTGCCGGCGGTCCAGCGGGTGACATCTACCTTGAAATCTCTGTTCGGCCGCATCCTATTTTTGGTCGAGATGGTGATGACCTGGTGGCTGTATTGGAAGTTCCGGTGGCAGATGCCGCTCTCGGGTTCAAAACGGAGATTGACACATTTGACGGTTCCACATCCATTGAGGTCAAGCCGGGTGCCCAGCACGGTGACACCATCACTGTCAAGGGTTTGGGGGCGACTCGAATTCGAGGCCGAGGTCGAGGAGACCTGAACATCCAGCTCAAGGTGCTAACGCCGACCCGACTGGACTCTGGCGCCAAGGCGCTGTTTCAAAAGCTTCGCGAGCATCACCAGGAGGATTCACCAAGGCTCGGCTCTCGCAGGACCAAGGGCCGGTTCTAGTGCATTGGTTTTATGACCCCGCGCTGACCGTATCTTCCGTTCGGCTTCCCGAGCAAGAGGCAAAGCACGTCAAATCGCTGCGATTGGAAGTCGATGAGGAAATTGCCATCACAAACGGTCTGGGTTTGGTGTTGAAGGCACGCCACCAGGGAGATTCTGATTATCAGCCGCTCGACAACTACACAGTGCAGGAACCAAAACCTCGGTTTCATCTAGTTCAGGCCCTTGCCAAGGGGGACAGGGACGAAATGGCCCTGCAGGCTTCCGTGGAACTTGGTGTCAGCTCAGTAACACCCCTGCAGTCCGAGCGCTCTGTGGTGAGGTGGGACGGCAAAGCGGAAAAAAACCGTGAGCGTTGGCAGCAGATCGCGCTGGCCGCAATGAAGCAGTCCCAGCAAGCTCACCTATGCGCCATAAGAGAGCTACAAACAACCAAGACTGTTCGGCCAGTTGGGCTTGGTTTGGTCCTAGATCCTGCCGCCAGTCAGACGATTAGCTCGGTTAGATTCGAGCTTGATGACATTACTTTGGTTGTCGGGCCTGAGGGTGGACTTAGTGATGCCGAGATACAAAAGCTCTCAGAATCGGGTTTCACTCCGGTTCGCCTGGGAACCTCTGTGCTCCGCACATCAACTGCAGGTCCCGCTGCCATCGCCGCCCTCATGCTCGCTGTTGGGGCTTGGGACTAAGACCTAGGATTGGGCTGGAGGAAAAATGGACTGCATCTTTTGCAAAATCATCTCGGGGGCACTTGGCACTGAGTTGCTGGCCGAGAATGAGCAGGCGGTCGCCTTTGCGGACATCAATCCACAGGCTAAAACTCACATTTTGGTGGTTCCAAGACAGCACACCGTCAACATCTCCGAATTAGAAAACGACACCGTTCTTCTGGGTCTTTTCAGCCTCATCAGAGAGGTATCTGCTCAATTTACCGATGGTCAATTTAGATTGCAGTTCAACGCGGGCGAGCGCGAGGGGCAATCGGTGTTCCACACTCACGCTCACATCTTGAGTCAGTCGGGAAATTAGTGGCTCAGCTGAATTTTGAAATCTCAAGGGTCAATGTTGCAGACCTCCTCGGGCCGCAGGATCGACTCGTGAAGAAACTTGAAAAAGACTTCCCGGGACTCAGGGTTCAAAACCGCGGCAACGCGTTCATGCTCGAGGGCGAGCCTTCCCAGCTGGAATCCGCAAGGCAGGTCCTAGAGGAGTTAGCTGACCTTATCGCCCAGGGAGTGGTCCCGGATGAACGCTCGGTAACTGAGTCAGCGCGCATTCTGGCTTCAGGCTCGGAGGTTCCATCAAAGGTGCTCGGTGCAGGAGCGATTGTTACCCCTGGTAAAACCGTGCGAGCCAAGACCCTGGGTCAAAAGCAGTATTTGGAAGCCATAGACGAGCACACGATAACTTTCGGAATTGGCCCGGCTGGAACAGGAAAAACCTACCTTGCGGTAGCCAAGGCCGTGTCTGCGCTTTACGCCAGGCAGGTTAGTCGAATCATCCTTACTAGGCCCGCCGTTGAGGCTGGTGAGCGACTTGGTTTTCTACCCGGAACCCTAAGCGAAAAGATTGACCCTTACCTGAGGCCGCTATTTGATGCCATTCAGGAGATGTTGGAACCAGAGGCAACAGCCAGAATGCTTCAGGCCGGTGTGATTGAGGTGGCACCGCTGGCCTACATGCGTGGCCGCACTCTGAATGACTCATTCATTATTTTGGACGAGGCACAGAACACTACCGCCGAGCAGATGAAAATGTTCCTGACCCGACTTGGTTTTAATTCAAAAATGGTCATCACCGGAGACACCTCGCAGGTTGATCTTCCCGGTGGGAAATCTGGTTTGAGCATCGCAACCAAAATTCTTTCGGGGGTGGAGGGGCTGCACATTTCGAAACTCTCCAGCAAAGACGTGGTGCGCCACGAGCTGGTGACTCGAATTGTTGAGGCATACGATAGGGCCCAAGATGAGCATTGAAATTTCCAACGAGTCCGAGGTAGCGGTCGACACTGACCGCGTGCTCGCGCTTGCCTCGAGTGTCCGGGATGCCTTGAAGCTTCACCCAATGGTTGATGTCGGCATCATTTTCGTTGACGAGGGTCCAATGACCGATCTCCACATCAAATGGATGGATGAAGAGGGGCCGACAGACGTGCTCAGTTTCCCCATGGATGAATTGCGTCCGGGGTCTGATCTGGTTCCCTCCCCAGAGGGAGTCCTCGGCGACATTGTGGTTTGCCCGCAGGTTGCAACCAGGCAGGCCATAGCCGCTGGTCACGAGCCGATCAACGAGGTGCTGCTTTTGGTGACCCACGGCATGCTGCACTTGGTTGGCTTTGACCACGCCGAACCAGAGGAGGAGCGCGAAATGTTCGCCCTTCAGAAAAAGCTCCTTGAAGAGTTTTATCAAGGGGAGTCGCTTGCTTGAGTTTGCGATTGGGCTGGTGGCGCTGGTATTGCTAGTTCTTCTGGCTGCCGCCCAAACTCATCTGGAAGCCGAGTCAGATCCTCGAGCCGGCTCGCTTTCCTTGGCCAGGGCGCTGCTGCTGGCCGGCGTGGCCGCCAGTTGGCTTGTTGCCTTAGCTCCGCAGGCACCGTTTGCTCTTATCCTTGCGGTCTTCATTCTTGCTATCTGGTTCATCCAGCAGGCCCTTGGGAAACTGATTGGAAACCGGAACCCGGGAAAGCGCTTGGCGAGTTGGCTTGACAGCTTTATTTCGCGGTGGTCGAAGCTTGTAGAACCGATTCGCTTGAGCGCACCGCAGATCGTTGAGGACTACGAGGCTGAACTGATCGAGTCCGTTGAAGAGTTCGGCGAGCGCATCGTCCGTGAGGTGATGGTTCCCAGGGTGGACATGGAGGTGGTTCAAGCGGATGATTCGCTTGAACGAGCACTCGCTGTATTCATCTCCTCCGGTTTCTCACGTCTTCCTGTTATTGGGGAAGACGTTGATGACGTGGTTGGAATTCTTTATCTAAAGGACCTTGCCCGCTACATGCATCAAAACCCCCTGCAACTCTCCGAGGTAAAAGCCAGCGAGGCCTCCAGGCCAGTGCTCTTTACCCCAGAGTCAATCCCGGTAGCTCAACTTCTGCAGCAAATGCAGCGCAGCGGAACTCAGATTGCTGTGGTTTCCGATGAGTACGGTGGGGTGGCTGGAATCGCGACGATCGAGGACCTGCTTGAGGAACTGGTTGGTGAGATTAGCGATGAGCACGATCGAGAAACAGCTGACATAGAACTAGTCGGCAGCGACCTCTTCCGGGTTAACCCCAGAGTTACGCTCGATGAGCTCTCGGAGCACTGCGAACTTGAGATTGAAGATGAGGACGTTGACACCGTTGGAGGATTGCTAATCAAGGCGCTGGGAAATTTGCCCAAAGGTGGTGAAGTGGTCAGCTCATCGGGTCTGGAACTGACTGCGGAGCGGGTCGATGCCAAACGAGGCCGTATTCTTAGCGTCTTGGTGCGCAAGCAGGAGATCAATGACTAATCGCCATTCTGGGTTCGTTTCCTTTGTCGGTCGGCCCAACGTTGGGAAGTCGACTCTGATGAACGCGATGGTGGGGCAAAAATTCGCCATCACCAGCTCCAAGCCTCAAACCACTCGTAAGGCGATTCGGGCGATTTTGAATCACCCCGAGGGCCAACTTGTCATCGTTGATCTCCCAGGGGTCCACCGCCCTCGAACACTCCTTGGGCAACGCCTAAACGATTTGGTAACCTCGACCCTTACCGATGTCGACGTGATTGCCTTCTGCACGCCAGCTAACGAAAAAATTGGCCCGGGGGACGCTCACATTGTCGCGGATCTCTCACGCTTTCCAAAGGCTAAGAAGATCGCCCTGGTTACCAAGGTTGACACGGTGAGCAAGCAGCGTCTGGCCGAGCACCTGATGGAAGTTTCTGGCATGGCGGATTGGGCTGAAATCGTGCCGGTCTCGGCACTGACTGGAGATCAGGTTCACTTGGTTTCCGACATCATTGTGAAGCTACTTCCAGTCGGCCCAGAGCTCTACCCGGACGACATTGAGACCGAGGAGACCTCCGAGGACCTGATTTGCGAGTTTGTTCGAGAGGCCGCTCTGGAACTGGTAGATGATGAGTTACCGCACTCCCTAGCCGTAACCCTGGATGAGATTGTTGACGGGGAGAACAAGCCCAATGTCCACGTCAGCCTTTGGGTTGAGCGAGACAGCCAAAAGGGCATCGTGATTGGAAAAGCCGGGTCGATGCTGAGAACAATCGGCGCAGCCGCCCGAAAGCAAATTGAAAGCCACCTGGGATATCCAATCCACCTCTCAATTCAGGTGAGAGTAGCTCAAGACTGGCAAAGAAGCGCAAAGCAGCTGGGCAAACTCGGGTTCTAGTGCTAGCGTAGGAACATGCGTTTCGCTCTCCTGCTTAGCGGCCGCGACGAGGCCTAATCCGGCCCCCTCTCGTCGCGGAGCCTTCTAGCGGCCACCAAACCAATCAGGCGGAGAGAAATAATGCAGAACAATCAGAAAACTTCGGGAATGCCCTTTGGGCGCTACCAGCCATACCACGAGCAAATTCAAGTCAATCTTGCGGATCGAACCTGGCCTTCAAAGCGCATTGAGGTTGCGCCGAGATGGTGTGCTGTTGACCTTCGGGACGGCAACCAGGCACTTATTGACCCCATGAGCCCAGAGCGCAAGCTCAAGATGTTCAAGCTTCTGGTCGACATGGGCTACAAAGAGATTGAGGTGGGTTTTCCCTCTGCATCTCAGACCGATTTTGACTTTGTGCGGATTCTGATTGAGGACAAGCACATCCCCGAGGACGTCACGATTCAGGTCCTGACCCAGGCCCGGGATCACCTTATCGAACGCACTTACGAATCTCTGCAGGGGGCAAATCGAGCAATTGTTCACTTCTACAACTCGACCTCAGTCCTTCAGCGCCGAGTTGTCTTCGGTCAGGACAAGGAGGGCATCAAGCAAATTGCCTTGAATGCGGCACGAAAGTGCCTCTCGCTAGAGGCAACCCTGCCCGACACCGAGATTTTTTACGAGTACTCCCCAGAGTCATACACCGGCACAGAGCTGGAATATGCAGTTGAGGTTTGCAACGCGGTGGCCGAGATAATTCAGCCAACCCCCGAGCGCAAGTTGATTATCAATCTGCCCGCAACCGTCGAAATGGCAACCCCGAACGTTTACGCAGATTCGATTGAGTGGATGTCTAGGCGTCTTGCTCCCAGGGACAGCATTTTGCTTTCGCTGCACCCGCACAATGACCGCGGCACAGCTGTCGCTGCAGCTGAACTGGGTTACATGGCAGGTGCAGACCGAATTGAGGGATGTCTGTTCGGCAACGGAGAGCGAACCGGAAACGTTGACCTGGTAACACTCGGCCTCAATCTTTTCTCTCAGGGAATCGACCCTCAGATCAACTTCAGTGACATTGACTCAATCAAGAGAACCGTGGAGTACTGCAATCAGCTTCCAGTCCCAGAGCGCTCTCCATACGGTGGCGACCTGGTCTACACAGCATTCTCTGGAAGCCACCAGGACGCCATCAAGAAGGGCTTCGAGCATCTTGAGCGGGATGCGGCTGCGGCTTCTATTCCAGTTTCGGAATTCACCTGGGCAGTTCCCTACCTGCCAATTGACCCTAAGGATGTGGGCAGAAACTACGAGGCGGTAATTCGGGTTAACTCACAATCAGGTAAGGGTGGCGTTGCCTACCTGCTGAAAACTGACCACCAATTGGATTTGCCGAGAAAACTGCAGATCGAATTCTCCAAAGTTGTACAAAATCACACCGACTCCCAAGGTGGGGAGGTCACCAGCGAGGAACTTTGGTCGATCTTCCAGGACGAGTATTTACCCTCTAAGGCGCAGGAGCAGAAGTGGGGTCGTTTTGAACTAAAGCGTCTCAAGACAGCCTCTGACATGGACGGCGTGGTTAATCTCGAAGCCATTTTGCGTGACGGCACCGGTGAGCTATCGGTCAGCGGAGTCGGTAACGGCCCAATCTCTGCCTTCTCCGACGTGCTTCGAAAGCAGGCTGTCGATGTGAAGGTAAACGACTACCTTGAGCACACCCTCAGTGCCTCCGGTGACGCTCTAGCTGCCGCCTACATCGAGCTAGAAGTACACGGCCAGAGTCTCTGGGGTGTGGGAATTGATGGTGACATCACGATTGCCTCCATCAAGGCGCTGATCTCTGCTGTGAATCGAGCCCTAAGGGCCTAGCCTGAGGGTAAAAGCCAATCGCGATTGAGATACTTCTTTCATGCCTCACTACCGCGATGAAGGGATTGTGCTTCGCACCCACAAGCTGGGCGAAGTCGATCGAATTCTGACCATCCTCACCAAGGATCATGGTCAAGTTCGTGCGGTCGCGAAGGGTGTTCGCAAGACCTCAAGCCGCTTCGGTGCTCGACTAGAACCCTTTATGGTTTGCGACCTCCAGCTTTTCGAGGGCAAAAATCTGGACACGGTTTCTCAGGTGGAGCAGCTTTCCAATTACGGCGCCGCTATTGTCGCGGATTACCCGCGATACACCGCGGCCAGTGCAATGGTTGAGGCTGCCGAACGTTTGACCCGTGAATCGTCTAATTCTCAGCAGTATCTGCTTCTGCTTGGCGGGCTCAGAACTCTCGCGGCCGGTGTTCATCAGTCCTCTCAGGTCTTGGACTCTTACCTGCTTCGCGCGCTTGCACTCTCTGGTTGGGTGCCTGAGTTCGACCGCTGTCAGGGATGCGGTGGCGAACCCATTTCCTTCTCAGTTCATACCGGGTTTGTAAGCTGCAGCACTTGCCTTGCTCCGGGGTCCGTCCGGTTGGGGGCCTCTGGCTTGGCTCACATGACCGATCTGCTCGGTGGTAATTGGGAGGGTGTCGGTAAAGCGAAGCAGGAGACCAAGGAGGCAGTTTCTTCGGTAATCTCTGCATACCTGCAGTGGCAAATTGAGCGAGGTCTGAGATCTATGAATCTGGTTGAGCGCTAATGGTGCAGCTATTTGATCCACAGCGCAGACCGCCGGTTTTCTCCAAAGTACCAAAGCACATTGCGGTCGTGATGGATGGGAATGGGCGGTGGGCCAACGCCCGGGGACTCACCCGCACCGAAGGTCATAAGGCCGGTGAGGCTGCACTTCTGGAGGTCATTGCAGGGGCCATTGAAGCCGGAGTAACCCACGTCACTGCGTATGCGTTTTCAACCGAAAACTGGAAGCGTTCTCCCGACGAGGTTCGATTTCTCATGGGCTACAACAAGGAAGTGCTCAGGAGAAGACGTGACCTGCTTGACAGCTGGGGTGTAAGGATCCGCTGGGCGGGCCGCAGACCCAAACTCTGGCCTACGGTCATCAATGAATTGCTTGAGGCTGAAAAACGAACCAGGTCAAATTCGCGACTCACGCTAACGATGGCGGTCAACTATGGCGGTCGTCAGGAGATCTTAGATGCCGTGAATCGAATGGCAGATGAGGTTTCCGCCGGAAAACTCAAGCCCGGTTCAATAACTGAAAAAACTATGCAGAGGTTTCTTTACGTCCCGGAGCTACCAGATGTCGATCTCTTTCTGAGATCTAGTGGTGAAATGCGCACTTCTAATTTCCTGCTGTGGCAATCCAGCTATGCCGAAATGATGTTTCTTCCGACTCTCTGGCCTGACTTCACAAGGGAGACCATTTGGGAAGCCATTGATTCCTTCGCGAATCGGGATAGGCGCTTCGGCCAGGCCACTGATGCGCCGCTAAACTAGCACTTCAGCTCATAGCGCTACCCACTGGAGACCAATGGCAACCCAAAAATTAGATCAGGTTATTTCGCTTGCAAAGCGTCGCGGTTTTGTCTTTCAAGCCGGCGAGATTTACGGCGGGTCCCGTTCTGCATGGGATTACGGCCCGCTCGGTGTTGAACTCAAAGAGAACATCAAACGGCAGTGGTGGCGGTCGATGGTCTCTGGTCGCGAAGACGTCGTTGGTTTGGACTCCTCAATCATCCTCCCCAAGAAGGTTTGGGAGGCATCCGGTCACGTTGAGGCGTTCGTTGACCCGCTTATTGAGTGCACCAGCTGTCACAAGCGTTTCCGTGCCGATCACCTGGAGGAGGCCTTCCAGGAGAAAAAGGGTCGAGCTGCCACTTCGATGGCGGAAATCCCCTGCCCCAACTGTGGAAACAAGGACATTTGGACCGAGCCTAAGAATTTCAATGGGCTACTAAAGACCTCGCTTGGACCAGTCGAGGATGAATCGGGTCTGCACTATCTTCGACCAGAGACCGCCCAGGGCATCTTCGTCAACTTCAACAACGTTCTCAACGCCTCGAGAATGAAGCCCCCGTTCGGTATTGGGCAAATGGGCAAGAGCTTCCGTAACGAAATCACCCCGGGAAACTTCATTTTCCGCACCCGTGAGTTCGAGCAAATGGAAATGGAATTCTTTGTCAAACCTGGTGAGGATGAGACCTGGCACGAGTACTGGATTCAGCAGCGCTACAACTGGTACGTCGACCTCGGTATCAATCCCGAGAACCTTAGGCTGTTTGAGCACCCCAAGGAAAAGCTTTCCCACTACTCAAAGCGCACCGTAGACATCGAGTATCGATTCGGATTCCAGGGCAGCGAATTTGGCGAGCTCGAGGGCATTGCCAACCGAACTGACTACGACCTCAGAACCCACTCCGAAGCTTCCGGTGTTGACCTGAGCTACTTTGACCCGCAAGAGGAAAAACGTTGGACGCCTTACGTTATCGAGCCGGCTGCGGGTCTAACCAGGTCACTCATGGCATTCCTGGTTGATGCCTACGCCGAGGACGAGGCTCCAAACGCAAAGGGTGGCGTTGACGTCCGTACGGTTCTAAGACTTGATTACCGTCTTGCTCCCGTGAAGGCTGCGGTTTTGCCGCTCAGCAGAAACGATGAGCTAAACCCAATTGCCAAGAATTTGGCCGCTGAGCTAAGAGGAATCTGGAATGTGGATTACGACGACGCCGGTGCCATTGGTCGTCGCTACCGCAGACAAGATGAGATCGGCACGCCATTCTGCATCACAGTTGACTTCGACACTCCCAACGATCAGTCAGTAACCATTAGGGAGCGAGACTCGATGGCTCAGGAGCGCGTGGCGCTTTCTCAGGTCAAGTCCTACATGTTTGAAAGAATTAACGGCTAGTTGGCTCTGAAATATGGCAAGCACGAGATAGCCATCCCGGTGGTTTTGGCCCCGATGGCTGGAATCACCAACACCGCGTACCGAAGGCTGTGCCAAGAATACGGTGGCGGTTTGTTCGTCTCGGAAATGGTCACCTCAAGAGCTCTGGTCGAGCGGACCCCTGAGTCCATGAGGCTGATTGGCCATCACGAGAGTGAGAAAATCCGCTCCGTTCAGCTCTATGGAGTTGACCCAAAGACAATCTCTGAGGCCGTAACCATGTTGGTCGCAGAAGACCGAGCTGATCACATTGATTTGAATTTTGGCTGCCCGGTCCCGAAGGTTACCCGCAAGGGCGGGGGAGCTGCACTGCCTTGGAAGTCAGATCTGTTTAGCTCAATCGTTACATCTGCCGTGAAGGCAGCCGGGGATGTCCCCGTGACAGTCAAGATGCGCAAGGGCATCGATGCTGATCACATCACCTACTTGGACGCCGGTAAGTCCGCCCGTGATGCAGGTGTGGCTGCGGTAGCGCTGCACGGCAGGACCGCAGAGGAGTACTACTCGGGAATCGCGGATTGGGATGCAATTGCCCAGCTCCGAGCAGCGCTTCCTGATGTTCAAGTGCTAGGTAACGGTGATATTTGGTCCGCTGAAGATGCGGTGCGAATGATGGAGCAAACCGGCGTTGATGGAGTTGTAGTGGGCCGTGGTTGCCTAGGTAGGCCTTGGCTTTTCGGTGACCTCGAGCAAGCGATTGGGCGGTATCTCCAGGGGGAGAAATCGCCTGAGATAGCTACCGCGATGCCAACTCTCGGCGAGGTGGCTGAGGCCTTCTATCGTCACATCGAGCTCCTGGTTGAATTTTTTGAGGATGAGGGTCGGGCCTGCAGGGATGTTCGTAAGCATGTGGCTTGGTACTTTAAAGGATATCCGGTCGGTGGTGACTTCAGGGCTCGTCTAGCCCAGGTTGAATCGTTAGAGCACGCCAGGGAAATCCTCGGTGAACTGGATGGCACAGTGGCTTATCCGGGAGAGGATGCGGAGGGTCCAAGGGGTAGGCTCGGCTCCGTGAAGAGCTGTGCGCTACCGGAGAACTGGCTTGATTCGAGAGAACTCAGCCCCAGCCACAAGCTTCAGCTTCAGCAGGCTGAACTTTCGGTTTCGGGGGGCTAGCGTGAAGCCCATAACTCCAGAGGAACCTGGTTACAGCGATCTAGATCGCGAACGATTTGTGCCTCAGGCGTCTTCATCGATGGTCAGGCGCGGTGAGTTTGCCAGAGATCGCGCCCGGGTGCTGCACTCCGCCGCCTTCAGGAGATTGAGCGCGAAGACGCAGGTGCTTTCACCGAGCTCGGGTGATTTTGCCAGAACGCGACTTACTCACTCTCTGGAAGTAGCACAGGTTGGCCGGGAGCTGGCGAGTGTGCTGGGCATAGATCCCGATTTGGTAGACATGGCCTGCCTGGCACATGACCTAGGTCATCCACCCTTCGGACACAATGGTGAATCAGCTTTGAACTTCTGGTCTGCGGAGATTGGTGGCTTCGAGGGAAACGCCCAGACCTTCCGAATCCTCACCCGCCTGGAGCCCAAAATTTACGATGAGCAGGGTAGGGCCAGGGGTTTGAATCTAACCCGCGCCTCCCTTGATGCTTCGACCAAATACCCCTGGCGGCTGTCCGAAGCTCATGAGTTTGGAAACGCCGTCAAGTTTGGCGTCTACGAAGATGACCTAGAGGTTTTCCAGTGGATGAGGGCCGGGGCTCCTGAGGGCGCCAAATGCGTTGAGGCTCAAATCATGGATTTCTCGGACGATGTCGCCTATTCCGTGCACGATTTTGAGGATGCAATTGTTGAGGGTTTCATAGACCCAGCCACTATTTCAGACCCTCAGGCCCGAGAGGCTCTGATTGAAGAGGTTGGGAAGTGGTCCGGGGGAATGCTCGCGAAGGTCCAGCTCGAAGAAGCGTTTCACTTGCTGATGGAATCCAAGTACTGGCTCTACAGTTTTGATGGCTCACCCAGGGACCTTGCTCAACTGAAGAATCTCACGAGTGACCTAATCGGATCCTTTGTTTCTAGGACCACGGATTCGATCTTGGAGAATGCTTCAAGGGCGAAACTCACGCGATTCCGTGCTGGAGTAATCATTCCTTCAAAGGTTCGGAGCGAGATAGCTGTCCTGAAGGGCATTGTCGCTTCTGCGGTCATGACGCACAATTCCAGAGCGCGCTACTACGAGCAGCAGCGTGAACTTCTGATTGAGCTTGCGGATCGACTATTTGAAACCGGCTCTGAGCATCTCGATTCAATTTCTCGTTCGGCATGGCAGCAGGCGTCGAGTGAGATTGCGAGGCGCCGAGTAATTGTGGATCAGGTGGCTTCACTGACAGATCCTGCTGCCATGGCACTGCATGCCAAGCTGACAGCCTAGGATTCCTTACATGGCAGGCCGAGTAAAGCAATCAGACATCGAGGAGCTCAAGGCCAAGCTCGACTTGGTTGAGGTGGTCTCTGCCTACGTTTCTCTGAAACCTGCCAGTGCGGGCTCCTTCAAGGGGCTTTGCCCGTTTCACTCGGAAAAATCCCCGAGTTTTAACGTTCGCAGCTCACCGGCCTTCTACCACTGCTTTGGATGCGGCGCGGGAGGCGATGTTTATAAGTTCGTTCAGGAGATAGAACACGTCGGTTTTACCGAGGCCATCGAGAAACTAGCGGAACGCTCTGGCTTCACCCTTACTTACGAGGATGGGGGAAACCAGGAAACCAGTGGAAGAGCACGACTGCTTTTAGCGAATAATGCAGCGGCTACCTTCTACCAATCGCAGCTTCAGACTCCTGAAGGGGAAACCGGATTCAAATTTCTGCTTTCACGAGGTTTTGATGCCAAGGCAATAGAGCAATTCGGCATTGGCTACGCCCCAAAGGGCTGGCAGTCGCTATTGGAGCAGCTAAAGAAACAGGGCTTTTCCTTGGAAGAGTTAGTCACGGCTGGTTTGGCCATGCCCAGTGAAAAGGGTGGCTATGACCGTTTCAGGGGTCGAGTGCTCTGGCCGATCCGGGACGCGAATGGTCAGGTTCTGGGATTTGGCGCCCGAAAGCTTTACGAGGAGGATCAAGGGCCAAAATACCTCAACACCCCCGAGACGCCGGTATACCACAAGGGGTCGGTGCTCTACGGGCTGGACTTTGCGAGAAAAGAGATCATCAAGCGCAAGGAAATTGTCGTCGTTGAGGGTTACACCGACGTCATGGCCTGCCATTTAGCCGGGTTTCCAAATGCCGTCGCAACCTGCGGAACTGCTTTTGGTGAGGATCACATCAAGTTAATTAATCGGCTCTTTGGCACCTCTGACGAACCGGCTTCGGTGGTGTTCACTTTTGACCCCGATGCCGCCGGGCAAAAGGCCGCCCTACGAATGTATTCCGACACTTCTAAATTCAATGCCCTCACCTTCGTGGCATCGGGTCCCGATGGTTTGGACCCTTCCGATCTTCGTCAGCAGCGTGGGGATGCTGCGATTGGCCAAATGCTGGAGGCAAGAAAGCCGCTGTTTGAGTTTGTCATCAGGCACCGCATCGCAAAGTTCTCGCTCGCTGACCTCGACTCAAGGGCTGCTGCGGCTCGCGCTGCCGCACCCGTGGTCGCCGAAATTGTAGATCCGGCTTTGCGTGCCGGTTACACAAGACAGTTAGCCGATTGGGTTTCACTGGACATCTCAGAAGTGTCTCAGCTGGTCTCGCAGGTTGGTAGAAGTCAGGTTGTGGAGCGGGTGACCCCATTGAGGGCCGAGGCAAAGCCGGTGCAAGATTCGCCAGCTTCCAAGTTTGAGCGGCAGGTATTAGAAGTCTTGGTTCAGGCACCAAAGGCGTTTGACGGGGACAAATTGGCTCGCATCGTTGGGGCGGGTTTTCAAAGCTCCAGCTACCAACTTGTCGCTGACGCCGCTAACCGAATTTCTCAGAATTTAGGATCGCCGGATTGGGTCAACCAGCTCGCCAATCAGCTCTCAGGTGAAGAGTTAGACCTGCTCAGAGCACTCGCCCTTGCACCCCTTCCGGCCTCGACCGCAGCGGAAATTGAGCGCTATGCCAAAGGTGTCGTTGCTGGGGCCATGTTGCAAGCCCTTGCAAGGGAGAAGACTGACTTGCTAGCAGCCCTCAAACGCATCGACATGTCTAATCAAGCGGACGCGTATGCCATGGTTCAGCGTCAGCTCGTTGAACTTGAGACAGAGCGCAGAACCTATATGCAGTAGCGAAAATTCTGCTAATGTTGTCGGGCACCCAGCGGTGCTTTTCCTCGGTAGCTCAATTGGCAGAGCAATCGGCTGTTAACCGATAGGTTCTTGGTTCGAGTCCAAGCCGGGGAGCCACTTCCCTAAGGAATCTCCTTGAAGAGTGTTCTCTCCACATCAATCTCCGTGGGCCTGGCAACGGGTCTCTATGGAATTTCCTTTGGTGCTTTGGCTGCGGCAAGCGGTCTCGATCTTCTCTCGGTAATGCTCTTGAGCACGCTGATGTTTTCAGGTGCCTCGCAGTTCGCTTTCGTCGGTGTTATCGCATCTGGGGGCAGTGATCTTTCAGCCATAATCAGCTCCTGGTTGCTGGGTGTGAGGAATCACTTCTACGCGTTGCGACTTAACCCAGTGATCTCACCCAATGCTTTTTGGAAGCTGCTGGCTGCTCATCTCACCATCGATGAATCCAATGCCGTCTCTGCAGCCCAGGATGATTTGAAAAAGCAACGCGTTGGTTTCTGGGCGACGGGGCTGGCTGTATTTGTCTTTTGGAACCTGGCCACTTTGATGGGTGCACTGCTCGGAGACTTCTTGGGCTCAATTGAAACTTGGGGTCTCGACGCAGCAGCAGTAGCTGCATTCTTAGGTTTGGTTTGGAATCGCCTACGCGGAAACGAGCTCTTGGCAATCTTGGCAGTAGCAGTTGCGCTGCTGGGGTCGCTGTTTTTGCCAGCGGGAGTGCCAATTCTCCTGACTGTGGTGGTCGCACTTCTGCCGGTGGGTAAGAAATGATCTGGGCGGTTGTGGCAGCAAGTCTCGCGGTTTTTAGCTGGAAATACCTCGGATACCTGGTTCCTGAGAGGTACATAAAAGGTTGGGTCAGAGATTTTGCCTCGAGGGTGACTGTCGTAATGCTGACGGGTTTGGTTGCGGTTCAGACCTTCGCTGTTCAAGGGGGCCTGGCGATCGACGCTCGAGCTGTTTCCCTCGCACTGGCGGCTGTTCTGTTTGCGTTGAGGGTGCCCTACATCGTTGTCGTGGTAGCTGCTGCGGCAGTTGCAGCGATTCTGCGCAACTTCCTAGGGCTCTAGGTAATCCTCGCCAGGCATCCAGCTCTGGTCAGGAGTACCCCAGCCTTCGTACTTGATGGTTTTCTTGACCTCGCGAGCGTATGGCTTGAGAAGGCGATCCGCATAAAGCAGACCGTCCAAATGATCAAACTCGTGTTGGAAAATTCTTGCAAGCCAGCCTTTGGCATCAATCGAATACTGCTCACCCTGCAGGTTTGTGGCGGTTAGCTTTGCGGTCATTGCCCTCTTGAGCGGATAGCGCTCTCCGGGGATCGAGAGGCAACCCTCTGATTCGGAATCTTCGTCTGGCCAATCGGCTGAAACAGGTCCAAGTTCGAGCGTCGGGTTAATGGCTTCACCCCGATAGCGATGCTCGCCGTCGTGCCAATCAAACACAAAAATGCGAAGCCCAACACCAACCTGCGTTGCTGCCAAGCCAACCCCGGGAGCTTTCTCCATGGTCTCGTACATGTCCTCAACGAGGGTGACAATTTCGGGCGTGATTTCACGGACCTCGGCCGCTCTTTGGTGAAGAACGGGGTTACCGGTTATTACAATTCTGCGCACTGACACGCAGCAAGATTACTCAAGGTTTTCCAAGGTAGGTGGTTTAGGCTTGCCAAGCTGCACTTAGACAAGGAGAGCAGTTTGTTGATTCCCGAGTTCGCTCGCCCAATTGCGATCGGCCTAGCGGTCATGGGTGCAGTGTTTTTAGCCCTCGGTGCACAGTTCCAGAATGATGCCGTGACCGAGCATCATGCCCCCAAACAATTCAAGCTTCGGTCTCTCCATCTCAGGCAAGTTTTGGATTTGCTGAGACGTCCGAGGTGGCTCACCGGAACAACGTTTATGGCCCTGGCGATAATCGTGCAACTAGGTGCTCTAGCGTTGGCACCCCTGATTGTCGTCCAACCGATTGGAGCCATCGCCCTAATTATTACTAGCATCCTCAACGCTCGCATTTACAAGCTAAAGCTCGACCCAAAGACCTTTGGCGCAATTGCTCTAACAATGCTTGGAGTTGCCGGTTTCGTCTTGTTTGCAGCCACAAGTGCAACCCAGGTAAAGCTCGATGACGCCATGCTGTTGCAAGTTGTCGGTGTCTTGATTGTCGTCTTGGTTATTTTTGGATCACTCTTTTATTTTTCCAGGGGCAAGGTAGGGCCGCTTCACTACATCTTTGGGGCCGGCGTCCTCTATGGTTTCGTCGCTTCCTTAGCCAAGGTTGTAATTCAGAGAGTCATTCAAGCCGACATCAACTGGCTAACCCTGCTCGCCCTGGTGGCACTAGCCGCCGCAGCAATTTTGGGGGGCTGGTTCGTGCAAAATGCCTACGCGGCTGGCCCACCAGACCTTGTTATCGCAGGCCTAACGGTTATCGACCCAGTCGTTGCTGTGGGAATAGCCATCGTGATTCTGGGGGAGGCCTCGATGGCGGAACTTGGCCAGGTGCTAGGGTTCGGTGTGTCCGGATTGGTGGCCATAGCTGGGGTTTTAGTACTCTCTAAAGTCCACCCTCAACTATCCAAAAAGTTAGAGGTTTAGTTTCGCATATGAAGGTTGTGATTGCCTGCGATACCTTCGCCCCAGACATAAATGGAGCGGCTAGGTTTGCCGAGCGACTCGCTGCCGGGCTTGTAAGGCATGGCCACGAAGTCCACATAATTGCTCCAAGCTATGACGAATCCGCCGGTATGCGAATCGAGAACCACGACGGCTCAAAAATGTTTGTTCACCGGATGCGCAGTCATCGCATGCCTCAGCACAAGTCCTTGCGCTGGCCGGAACCATGGGGCCTTACCGGGAACATTCGTAAGGTACTAAAGGACGTCCAACCTCAAGCCCTTCACATCCAATCTCACCTGATTATGGGCAGATTTGCGGTTCGGGCAGCTAGGGGCACCGGGGTAAAGCTCATTGCCACCAACCACATAATGCCTGAAAATCTCGTCAAGTATTCACTCCTCCCTAAGTTCCTGCACCCTTTGGCTATGAGAATTACTTGGGCCGACGCAGGCAGGATTCTGAAGAAAATGGACGCGCTAACAACTCCAACCAGGCGAGCCGCTCAACTCTTGGAGCGCGCTGCCGGTGTTAGCAACGTGCTGGCAATTAGCTGCGGGATAGATGCTTCGCGATTTGCTAACGAGACCCCAGTGGACAACACATCAAACCAAAGGTTTCTATTCCTTGGTCGGTTGGACGATGAAAAACGCATTCACATTCTGCTTGAGGCTGTAGCTATGTTGACCGAGCACCCAAACGTCTTGGTTGAGCTGGTTGGGGACGGTGGTGAGCGTGAGAATTTGCAACGTTTGGCTAAGTCACTGGGCATTGCAGACCGAGTTATTTTCACTGGTCACATTTCTGATGCCGAACTACCCAAGGCCTACGAGCGTGCAACCGCCTTTGTCATGCCATCAATTGCTGAACTGCAGTCAATCGCAACAATGGAGGCCATGGCCTCGGGTCGTCCTGTGATCGGCGCAAACGCCATGGCGCTACCTCACCTGGTGCACGACGGCGATAACGGATACCTATTTGAGCCTGATGACCCTGCAGATCTCGCATCAAAGCTTCGACTTATTCTTGAGGCCGACTCTGAAGAGCTGCAGCGTTTGAGCGATAACAGCCTGCACCTAATCCAGTCCCACGACATTGAGAAAACTCTTCGGATTTTTGAGGGCCTGTATCTGGGAACTTCGGATGATGAAAAAACTACGGACGATAACTCCGAGGGTTACCTGCTTCCGATTGGAAGACTCAACGATGCAGTAAGTGAGCGCTTGCGGCAGTTGCGACACTCAGCTGTAGAACTTCGGCAGCGGGCCGAGGAGATTGGCCTTGAGGCCAGGGAAAAGATTGCCGAGGTCCGCGAGGATGTCATTGAGCAGTTAGAAGAGCTGAAAGATGAAGTCAAGGAGCAGATTTCCGAAGCAGCGAAACGACTCCGCAAGAAGCGCGATTAGCTAGACTTACTCAGTCGCAAGGGGCGTTAGCTCAGCCGGTTAGAGCAGCGGACTCATAATCCGTCGGTCGCGGGTTCAAGTCCCGCACGCCCCACCAAAACCTACAGCGACCCTCTGCGAGACAGATAGCAGCTGGCACATAGAGATTCATAGCTGACCTGGTCGCCGTCGATGGCTACCTGCTCCCCGTCAAAAGTGAAATCACCATTGATCAGGCGCCCGTTGAACATGGCCTTGCGGCCGCAACGGCAGATTGTTTTCAATTCCTCAAGTGAGTGACTGATCTCTAATAGACGCCTTGAGCCGGGAAAAGCTACGGTTTTGAAGTCTGTTCTGATTCCATAGGCAAGAACCGGAATGCCATCTAAAACCGCAATCTCAAGACATTGATCGACCTGCTCGGGAGTCAAAAACTGGGCTTCGTCAATTAGTAGGCACGCGATTTTCTCTCCAGTTGCCGAGTGGAAGTCATCGGCACGTTCCCTGAGCTTTTGTCGAAGGTTCTCTGCTGGTTCGACCAGGAAGTCAACCTCTCTTGTGACGCCGAGTCTCGAGACGATGTTCCGATCGCCTTTGTAGTCAACCGCTGGTTTTGCAATCAGAACGTGTTGGGAGCGCTCCTCGTAGTTGAAGGCCGCCTGCAAAAGCGAGGTTGATTTGCCGGAATTCATGGCTCCGTACCGAAAATAAAGTTTGCTCATCGACTCAAATGCTAGTTACTGAGGCAGCTGTTTGTTTGACAACTCACAGATTGGTGTTTTATCTTTTTCGAACCGGTTCAGGACGTTTGGGAAGACGGCACTGGATCGGAGGAAGAGCTGCCTACCGCACACCTGTGGGTGTTTAGCGCACCTAATGAGCAATTGGCCCAGATTGATCAAATCTTGGGGGAGTTCGGTGCGTCTGGAACGTGGAGGGTGCAGCCCCTCGAAATCTCTGGTTACCAGTTGAAAGCTGAAATTGCCTTTTCACCGCTCCAGGCTGCCGAACTAGTTTCGCTGCTAGCCCGAACGAAGTCGATCTTTGAGCTTGAATTCAACACATTGCCATCGGAGCGCTACCTGCACCATCCTGCCCTTGGTATTTGCCGCCAAGAATTAGATGAGGCTGGTGAGCAGCTAATTCGAGCAGGTGTAATTGAGAATCTTCTTATGGAGACTGCCGGAAATCTATCCGAATTTTCCCGAGGATTCAGGCGCCTAACCGGGGTGGCATGGATGGATCTAATTGAGCCTTACCGAAAGAGTGCTGAGTACCTGATCGCCCTTCCCAGGGCTGTCTAGAGGTTTCTGAAGGCCAACACGGCGTTGTGACCCCCAAAGCCAAAGCTGTTACTGATTGCGACCGCATTTGGTCTAGAGAGTTTTGTTGGGACCCTGGGAACATTAAGTTCAATTGCAGGATCTTGATTGTCCAGATTGATGGTCGGGGGAGCGAGCTGCTCTTTCAGGGCAAGGATTGTGAAGATCGCCTCAATAGCCCCGGCACCACCCAGTAGGTGGCCGGTGGCAGCCTTGGTTGCAGAAACAATAAGTTCGCCGGTGTGGTCACCGAATACCCGCTTAATCGCGGTGTACTCCGCAATGTCTCCGACCGGAGTTGAGGTTGCATGGGCGTTCACGTGCTCGACATCCGTAACCGAGGCTCCAGCCTGCGACAGGGCTGCAAGCACAGCTCTGGCTGCCCCGGAACCCTCTGGGTCTGGAGCAGTGATGTGATAGGCATCCGATGTTACGGAGCCACCGACAATTTCGCAGTAGATTTTGGCCCCGCGTGCTTGAGCTGATTCGAGTGTTTCAAGCACCAGCGCACCTGCGCCTTCGCCCATGACGAAACCATCGCGATCGGTGTCGTAGGGCCTGGAGGCCTTGGTTGGGTCTTCGTTGCGCTTGGATAGTGCGTGCATAGCTGCAAACGCAGAAATTGGTAGCGGGTGAATGGCCGCTTCAGCTCCGCCGCAAACTACGACGTCGGCTTCACCCGTTTGAATTCGGTGGAAAGCATTCGCGATCGACTCGTTGCCCGAGGCGCAGGCGCTGACTGCGGTCCTAACGCCGGCCCTTGCTCCCAGATCCATTCCGATTGCTGCCGCTGGACCATTTGGCATGAGCATTGGAACGGTCATGGGTAAAACGCGCCTGGGTCCGCGCTCCTTGAGAGTGTCGAAAGCATCCAGTAGCGTCCAAACACCGCCGATTCCGGTGGCAAAGTCAACGGCTAGTCGCTCAGGTTCAACCTCAGGTGAACCTGCGTCCTCCCATGCCTGTCGCGCAGCTATCAGAGCGAATTGGCTGGAGGGGTCTAGCCTTTTAGCCTCCTGAGGGGTGAGCACTTCGCTCGCTAGAACTTTTGCTTGGCCTGCAAAGGTCACTGGGATTTCATACTGCTGCACCCAGCTCTGGGTCAGTGTGGAAATGCCCGACTCTCCAGCTAGAAGTGCGCTCCAGGTGCTCGCGACGTCGCCACCCAGGGGAGTGGTGGCTCCCAGTCCGGTAACGACGACGCGACGCATTGGGAATTAGGCCTGAGCTGCGGTGATGAAGTTGACAGCGTCTGCCACAGTGATGAGGTTCTTTACTTCCTCGTCTGGAATCTTCACGCCAAACTTGTCCTCGGCGTTGACCACGATGGTCATCATGGAGATCGAGTCGATGTCTAGGTCATCGGTGAACGACTTTTCCATTTGTACCGCGTCAGTTGCGATACCAGTCTCGTCGTTTACGAGTTCTGCAAGTCCTGCTAGGACCTCTGCTTGTGAAAGAGCCATTTTTCTCCTTGGGTGATTTATTCGCTTTATTTTAGGGCAGTTCAACGACTTGAGCCGCGAAGGCGAGGCCCGCGCCGAAGCCGATTTCAAGTGCGTAGCCGCCGGATTTCACTTGCCCCTCGGCGAGTAGTCGGTGCATTGCAAGCGGGATTGAAGCCGCCGAAGTATTACCGGTATCGACTATGTCCCTCGCTACCACCACGTGCTCAGGAAGCTCCAGTTGCTTAGCAAACTCGTCAATTATTCGAATGTTGGCCTGGTGGGTTACCAGCGCACTTAGATCGGCAGCTTCTAACCCTGCCTCAGCTAGTGCTTGCTTTGCGACTTTAGCCATTTCCCAAACCGCCCAGCGAAAGACCGACTGTCCTTCCTGCACCAGGGTTGGCCATGCTGCTTTGCCGTCTCGGAAATCGATAAGGGATCCTGTCATTCCAACCTTGTCCCAGTTTGCCCCGTCACTGCCCCAGACGGACTTGGAGATTCCGGGATGGTCACTTGGTCCAACAACTGCGGCGCCGGCACCATCACCGAGCAAGAAGCTAATGGACCGGTCGGTTGGGTCTATAAAGTCACTGAGCTTCTCTCCACCCACGACCAGGACATACTTTGCCGCTCCACTTCGGACCAGGGCATCCGCCTGGGCAATCCCATAGCAGTAGCCGGCGCAGGCCGCGGAGATGTCGTAGGCAGCGGCCCCGTGGGCCCCAACCAGCTCTGCCAGCAGCGAAGCTCCGGAGGGGGTTGAGTAGGGGAAAGTAATGGTGGCCAGGATAACGGCATCTATTTGGGCCGGGGCTATGCCGGATTTCGCAATAGCCTCATTGGACGCTTGCAAGGCCATGTCCATCAAGCTCTGCTCTGCGCCGGCACGCTTTCTGGTAACAATCCCAGTGCGCTGACGGATCCACTCGTCTGAAGAGTTGATTGGGCCCGCGATGTCATCGTTTGTGACTGTGGTGTTACCCCTGCTTGCTCCGAGGGCATAGATTCGGGTAAACGGGACCGGCTCAGTCTGATTCAAAGTCTTCATTGTGCAATCTTCTCAAGGTCGGCCGGGGTTTTAAGCGCAACCGCTACGGTATTTGGCATTCCACGCTTAGCCAATCCGGCAAGCGCCCCAGCAGGAGGAAGCTCAACGACCTGCACACCCTCGGCATCAATGCTCGCCATGCACAGATCCCAGCGCACCGGACTAGCAACCTGGCTCACTAATAGTCGGAGAAATTCGTCCCCGGACTCCACCAACTGGCCCGAGTTATTGCTCCAAAGCTGGAGCGTTGGGTTGCCGGTTTGAATACCCTGGGCCGCATCTCTCAGTTCAGTTTCGGCAGATTGCATGAATGTTGTGTGGAAAGCTCCAGCGACCTTTAGCTCAATCGCACGTGAACGCTCTGGGGGAGCTTCCAGCAGAGCTTTGATAGCTGAGACCGGGCCGGCAACCACTATTTGGCCGGCACCGTTGTAGTTAGCAACTTGGAGTCCGAGTTGCTCGGATACAGCTTCAACAACCTCTACTTCAGCGCCTAGGATGGCAGCCATTGAGGTTTGGGTTAGCTTCGCCGCCTTGGCCATTGCATTTGCTCGCACGGCCACCAGCTCCATGGCCTGCGCATCGGTTAGCACGCCGGCGATTGCGGCAGCTGCAAACTCTCCGACCGAGTGCCCCACCACTGCATCAAAATCCTTCACGTGCAGTGCACTTCGGGCCGCTGCCAGGCTTGCTCCGACTATTAGAGGCTGGGCATTGGCCGTGTCCTTAATCTCCTCCTCACTAGCTAAAGTTCCAAGGTGCACAAGGTCACGCTTGCAGTACTCCGAGAGCACCTCTAACTGGTCCTTGAAGCCTGATATCTCGGCGATCCAAGGATTGAGGAAGCCTTCGGATTGTGAACCCTGGCCCGGACACATCAAAACTCTCATTGTCTATCTCTTCATTCCGTATTCGTTGTCGTTGATTGATCCAAGCAGCAGTGCGACCTGGAGCACGAAGGCCGTTCTGGGTTCTGTCGCGTCTGCGGAGATCTCTTCGAATATGCGTTTTAGGCGATAGCGAACAGTGTTGGCGTGCACAAACAAAGTTTTTGAGGTTTGCTCCAACGACCTGCCGCATTCGAGGTAAGTCTTGAGGGTCTCCAGCAGCTCCGGATTGCTTGCTGCCAGTGGGTAGTAGTAACGCTCAAGCAACGTGCTCCTGGCTAGCGAATCGCCAGCTAGAGCGCGCTCTGGAAGAAGTTCGTCAGCCAGTAATGGCCGAGGCTGCTTTGAACTTGCCTTTGCAACGGCATGTGCTGCCAAGGCGCTTTTTGCACTTTTTGGCGCCTCAGAAATTGTGCCGACAGCAGTGCCCAGAATCAGTGGACCTGATCCGAAGAACTCCTCGAGCTTTAGGGCAACCTCGTGGATTGCAGCTGCTGCCTCGTTGGCTCTGGTTAGAAGACCAATAACTACGACTTGCCTTCGTCCCTGAATACCAATCAGGACATCGCATCCGGCCTTCCTGGAGACTTTTCGCAACCCATCAGGATCGGGACTGGCCTGAGCGCTTCCTAGAAGAACTGCTACCTGGCCATCTGAGCGCCAGCCGAGGGCTGCCACTCGTGAGCTAATCTCTTGGCTGGTTTCACCCGAGATAATGCTGTCAACGACCAGAGCCTCAAGCCTGGCATCCCAGAGGCCCCTTGCCTCGGCAGCCCGGGCATAAACGTCGGCTGCGCTGAACGCTATGTCTCGGGAGTAGCGCAAGACGGCCTCGGTCAGATCTGGATGCTCATTGACCACCCGCTCCTCAACCATTTGCACCACAACCTGAATCAGCTGCAGGGTTTCTTGGAGTGAGATTGAGCGCAGCAACTCTCGGGGGGCGTTTCCAAACACATCGGCGGCGACCCAGGGTTGGCTATTTGGGTCCTGATACCACTGAACGAAGCTTGTGATACCGGCTTGGGCGACAGATCCGATGGCCGCCCGCCGTGCCGGTGGCATGGCACGATACCAAGGCAGCGTTTCATCAAGGCGACCAAGAGTCGCTGTTGCTAACTCGCCGGCAATCGACTGCAGCCAGGCGAGGTGCTTAGGCGTCTCCACCGGCCGATCCGCTGGTTCCAGCGTTCACATCGTGAAGGCGGTATTTGTCAATTGCCTGCTGCGGAACAGAAGGGGCGATCTTCTCCTTTTCGACGAGCTGCTCAAGCACACGTACCGCGATTGATGGACCGTCAATCTTGAAGTGGCGTCTGGCTGCTGGGCGAGTGTCCGAGAAGCCGAAACCGTCAGCACCAAGGGTTGCATAGCTGCCTGGCACCCATGGCCTGATCATGTCTGGGACCGCATGCATGAAGTCTGAAACTCCTAGCTTTGGACCCTTGGAATCTGCTAGCCGCTGAGTCACGTAGGACATCGGGGCGACCTCGTTCGGGTACAGGAACTTCTTCTCGTCGCAAACAAGTCCATCGCGGCGCAGCTCTCCCCAGCTGGTGACCGACCAGACGTCTGCCGATACGCCCCACTCAATAAGCAACTGCTGAGCCTCCAACGCCCAAGGAACCGACACTCCGGAGGCAAGGATTTGCGCCTTGTGTCCATCTGCCGGGTTTTTGGAGATTAGGTGCATGCCTCGAAGGATGCCTTCGACGTCCACATTTTCAGGCTCTGCAGGCTGAAGCATAGGCTCGTTGTAGACGGTCAGGTAGTACATGACGTTGGGGTCCGGGTGGTTTCCGCCGTACATGCGCTCCAGGCCAGCCTTGGTGATGTGCGCAATTTCGTAGCCGTAGGCCGGGTCATAGGCGACAACCGCCGCGTTTGTGCTCGCGATAACGAGAGAGTGCCCGTCGGCGTGCTGAAGCCCCTCACCGGTAAGGGTTGTCCTACCGGCGGTGGCACCAATCATGAACCCTCTAGCCATTTGGTCCCCGGCTAGCCAGACCTGGTCTGCGGTGCGCTGGAAGCCAAACATCGAGTAGAAGACGTAAATTGGAATGATTGGCTGGCCGTGCGTGGCGTAGCTGGTTCCGGAAGCGGTGAAGGCAGCCATTGAACCGGCCTCGTTGATTCCGGTGTGGAGGATCTGACCGTTGTTGGCCTCCTTGTAGCTCAGAAGTAGGTCTCGGTCGACCGACATGTACTTCTGACCGTTCGGGTTGTAAATCTTTGCAGTTGGGAAGAATGCATCCATTCCGAAGGTGCGAGCCTCATCCGGGATGATCATCTGGATTCGCTCACCGGTGCCATCGGCTTTGAGAAGGTCCTTGAGCATTCTCACGAAGGCCATTGTGGTCGCTACTTCTTGGTTGCCGCTTCCTGCTCTTGGAACGGCGTATGCCTTTTCCTCTGGGAGTGCAAAGCTCACAAAGTTGGTGCGGCGCTCAGGAAGGTAACCACCCAGCTCGCGGCGACGCTCGTGCATGTACTGCAGCTCTGGTGAGTCCTCACTCGGCTTGAAGTAAGGGGGCTGGTAAGGATCGGCTTCCAGCTGGGCGTCAGAAATCGGCACCCGCATGGCATCCCTGAAGTCCTTGAGGTTCTCCAAGGTCATTTTCTTCATCTGATGGGTTGCGTTGCGACCCTCGAAGCTCTTTCCCAAACCGTAACCCTTGATGGTTTTGGCAATGATGACAGTGGGCTGACCCTTGTGGTTTACCGCTGCCTGGTAGGCGGCGAAGATCTTGTTGTAGTCGTGGCCACCGCGCTTTAGATCCCAAATGGCGTCATCGGTCATGCCCTCAACCAGCTTCAGGGTCCTTGGGTCACGAGCAAAGAAGTTCTCGCGGACGAAGGCTCCAGACTCGGTCTTGTAGGTTTGGTAATCGCCATCCGGGGTCCGGTTCATTAGGTTGACGAGCGCGCCATCGTGGTCATTCGCCAGAAGGGCGTCCCATTCACGGCCCCAGATCACCTTGATTACGTTCCAACCTGCACCGCGGAAGAAGCTCTCGAGCTCTTGGATGATCTTTCCATTGCCGCGCACTGGTCCATCCAATCGCTGCAAGTTTGCATTCACGACGAAGGTTAGGTTGTCGAGGCCCTCGTTTGCCGCCAACTGAAGTGCGCCGCGGCTCTCAACCTCATCCAACTCACCATCACCCAGGAAGGCCCAAACGTGCTGAGCCGAGGTGTCCTTGAACCCACGCCCCTGCAGGTAGCGATTGAACTGCGCCTGGTAAATGGCGTTTATCGGACCAAGGCCCATCGACACCGTCGGGAATTGCCAGAAGTCCGGCATCAACCTGGGGTGCGGGTAGCTCGGTAACCCTCTTCCCGGCTTTGGACGTGACTTTTCCTGGCGGAAGTTATCCATTTCATCCGCAGAAATGCGACCTTCTAGAAATGCGCGGGCGTAGGGTCCGGGAGATGCGTGCCCCTGAACAAAAATTTGGTCAGCACCCGCTGGGTGATCGTGACCGTTGAAGAAGTGGTTAAAGCCAACCTCGTAGAGCGAGGCGCTCGAGGCGAAGGAAGAAATGTGTCCACCCACGGCGATGCCAGGCCGCTGTGCCCGGTGCACCATAACCGCAGCATTCCAGCGCATCCAGGCGCGGTAGGTGCGCTCGATAGCTTCATCGCCCGGGAATTTGGGTTCGTCCTCTGGGCTGATGGTGTTGATGTAATCCGTGGTGGGCACCAGTGGAACGTTGAGTTGAAGTTCGTGGGAGCGTCGAAGCAGAGACTGCATGATCTCGCGGGCACGGCCGCGACCATGCTTGGCGGCAACTGCATCGAGTGACTCAAGCCACTCAGCAGTTTCCTGGGGGTCGAGGTCTGCGGTGACGGGGGCGAATGGATCCTGGTCGTTAAACGACATGAAAGCCTCTTTTCGTGGCTGCTTTACCGATTGAGCTCTTTGTAGGAGCCCTACAAGTCTAGGAGGTTTGGGAACAATCAATTTGCAAGGTAGGTTGGTTTTCAAGACTTATTCCAAAGGAGAACCAATGCTGACCATCGGAGACTTCGCTCCCGACTTCACCCTTTCCAACCAGCACGGCGAGGATGTGAGCCTCAGTCAGTTTCAGGGAATTAAGCCAGTCGTCTTGGTCTTTTATCCGCTCTCCTTCAGTGGTATTTGCACTGGTGAGCTTTGTGAGCTGAGGGATAACTTTGATTTGCTCCAGCGTGATGGTGTGGAACTCTTGGCAGTAAGTGTCGACTCAAAGTTTGTGCAGGCCAAATTTGCAGAGCACGAGGGTTATAAGTTTTCCGTTCTGGCAGATTTTTGGCCTCACGGACAGGTTGCCAAGGACTACGGAGTCTTCATCGAAGAGCGAGGCATCGCGACTCGAGCAACCTTCGTGATCGACACCCAGGGAAAAATTATCGCCAAATTCGAGACTGCTCCGGGTCAACCAAGATCGCTTGACGATTACAAAAAAGCTCTTGAATTGATTTAGCAGAGAATTTTCCACTAAGATTCTCGGCGGGCCTTTAGCTCAGTTGGTAGAGCGCCACGCTTACACCGTGGATGTCATCGGTTCGAGCCCGGTAGGGCCCACTCGACCCCCCCTGTTAGGCAGACTATGGTGGAATTCGAGCCACCCAAGCCAAAGGCGCTTGGTGAGTCTGAATTACATCGCGTCATCGCCAGCCTCGGCACCAGCGCAGAGGCTTTGGAAAAAGCCCAGCAAATAATCGCAAACCAGGCCATGCTCAGACAGCGCGACGCCGATGCGCTGGCAACTTGGATAAAGTCCATGCAGCAGGATGGCTCGGCAGCAGCTCAAGCGGCACTTCGAAAAATAGTCCTCGATACTGTGCCTGTTGAGCTTCCAAAGCCGCTCCCGGATCTTGCGTCGGCACCCTTGTCCACTAACTTCCAGGAGGCGCTGTTCACCTCGGAGTTGTCGCTTATCAAACGGCGTGAGCTATCACAGCGCGCTCAGCTGCTCAGAAACGTCATTCCATCGCTTGCCAGCTGGATTATGGTCGGTTTGGTCAATTGCATAATCGCTGTGTGGCTAAAGCTCAATGACCTTGAGGCGCTCATAAGTTTTGCCATTGGAGTTACAGCGGCTGGCTTGATACTGCTGGTTCTAAAGACCCACACCCTGCACCCGCTGACGAGATCTGCGGCTGTCTTTGGAGGATGGGGAGTCTACTTAGGAGCCGCTCTTGCTATTGCCCTGAGCACTCTGATCGTCCTGGAAGGAACGGAGGCGACGTCAGATTTTGTGCCAATTGAGGAGTTCCTGGGTTATGACAATCGAGTTTTAGGCATGGCTGCAATCGCTCTGATGGTAGCCCAGCTGGTTGGTCGTGAGATTCAATTCTGGGTGCTGGCTGCGGGCGGGATTGGAGTGCTTGTTTTCGGCGCTCAGGAAAACGGCGGATTTTCACCAATCTCAGTCGGCTCCCTGGTCTCTCAGGGCAGTTGGGATTTACTACAGTTCGACCAAGTGATCTGGGGTTCTCTTGCCGTCGCATTCAGTACGGTGACATTATTTGCCTTTTCAATGCCGCATGTCCAAACTCGTGCCTGGTCATTTTCACTTCAGATTCCACTGGGTATTGGCGTAAGTGTGCTCGCTCTCACTATCCAAGGCGTTGAGTGGGTAACTCTCTTAACCTTGGGACTGATGATGCTGAGTGCCTCCTTTTCTGGACGCGACCTCGCGGCTGGCTGGCTTGGCCGACTCGCGGGGCTTGCCTTCCTCATTCCCGTGGTCTTGATGCCGCTTCGGGACTTCGTTGCCGGGCCAGCTGTTTCGTTGGTGATTGTGCTGGTCACCTTGTTATTCGGTGATCAGCTAGTTCGAAGGTCGGCTCTGCATATTCCCTCTCTGGACACCAGCTACGGCTTTTACGGCGCCTTTCACTGGCCGACCTGGCTGGCGCTAGCCATTTCAATTCCTTTAGGCACAGAGGCCGTCCAAAGACTTCTTGTTCCAAACTCCGAATTTAGTGAAACTGAGCTCGCGCTCATCTTTGGTTTGGTTGTCGGGATCGTTTTTGCCCTAATTCGCATCCCCTTCATTAGAGCCCAAGATACCGAGATCAAAAATGTCGAGTTTCGCAACTTGAACCTCGATAATCTGCTTGGCTTGTAGCTATGTTGCTGTCTGACCTTTTGAATCACTTTGAATTAATCTGGCCCTCATCAGCTGCCGAAGCATGGGACAGGCCAGGTTTAATGCTCGGTGCGCCCGGGAATTCGGTCTCCAGAGTTCTGCTAACAGTTGACGTGACCTCCGAGGTCATTGCCGAAGCGGCCGACTTAGGTTGTCAGTTGATCGTCTCGCACCACCCGATGTATCTGAGGGGAGTAACTGAACTGGGGGAGTCAAGACTCAAAGGTCAGCTCACCGCTGCGGCAATCAGGTCAAATCTGGCAGTATTTTCGGCCCACACCAACGCTGACTTTCAGCCGCATGGGGTTACTAACACGCTGGCTCGAGCTTTAGGCCTGGGAAAACTGCGCCCGATGAATGAGTTTGGTCACGGAGCTATAGGCGAGCTCGAATCCCCAGAGTCACTTCTTGAATTTGCTCGGCGGGTTTCCAGGGCGCTGCCTCCTGTTGCCCAGGGGGTGAAGGTAAGTGGTGACCCCGGTAAAGAGATAAATACGGTCGCGGTTTTAGCTGGCGCGGGCGATAGCTACCTTGATTCAGTGCAACTTTCGGGGGCTGACGTTTATGTGACCAGTGATCTAAGGCACCATCCGGCTCAGGATTTCACGGAGCAATCTAAACTTACGAGCGGACCGGCGCTAATTGACATCTCCCACTGGGCGGCTGAATGGCTCTGGTTGGATGTTGCCAGCGGGCAGTTGTCCGAGGCCTTCCCGGAATTAGAGGTAATCGTGAGTGAATTGAAGACTGACCCCTGGACCTTTGTGGTGATGCAGTGAAGGTAAGTGCCCATGCTCTGCAAATCCTGGCGGAAATCCAAGACCTCGTTCTCGCTAACCGCCGCCTTGAGCACGATGCCAAGGCACTTGCCTCAGGGGGAGAGTTAGAACGGGCGCGCGAAAGCTTGCTAAATAACTCCCAGGAGCTCTCGGCCAAGCGCTCTGCGCTGGAGGAGATTCAGCGTGACATTGCCCGACTTGAGCAAGATCTAGCGCTTGTTGAGAAGCGGGCCGCTACCGACCGGGAACGCTTGCTGAAAACCGCCGTGTCGCGAGATGTTGCCGGATTGCAACACGAACTCGAGACCTTGGACAAGCGAAGAAATGAGCTTGAGGAAGTTGAACTGAACCTTCTTGAGCGTCGGGATGAGTTATCCAACCAGCTCTCAGAGCTGGAAGCGCTCAACGAAGAGCTGGAGGCTTCGCTTGCGAGGACCAAGCTTGACGTTCAAGGTCGATTAGCCGAGCTCAAGAATGTGCACGCTGAGCAAACTAATCAGCTGAAGTCGCAGCGAAACTTAGTGCCCGAAGACCTGCTTCAGCTGTTTGACCAGAAACTGGCCCGGGGTGTGGCCATCGGCAAACTCCAGAAGAACTCCTGCGGGGCATGCAACATGTCAATCACTGCGACATCTCTGGCAGCGCTTCACGCCGTCCCGTCCGATGAGCTTGCCACCTGCCCAGACTGCACGGCAATCCTGATTCGATGAGACTCACTCTTTTTGCTGACGGCGCCTCAAGGGGTAACCCCGGCCCCGCCTCCTACGGGGCAGTGGTTGTGTCTGAATCCGGCCAGATTCTCGCCGAACTGGGAGAGCAATTAGGGGTACGAACCAACAACTACGCCGAGTACCAGGCCGTAATTGCTGGACTGCGACACATTCAAGACAACTTTCCGGGAGCGGAAGTAGCTGTTCGGATGGACTCCAAGCTCGTGATCGAGCAGCTTTCGGGACGCTGGCAGATCAAGCACCCTGAACTACGAGAGCTTGCCAGCGAGGCCTTCCGGGTCATAAGAGCCCTAAAGGTTGACCTGCAATGGATTCCTCGTGAGGAGAACCACCTTGCCGACGCTGCAGCCAATCGAGCTTTGGACGAGGGTGATTTCGGAAACTCCCAAGAGTTGAAGCTATCTGCCATTCAACCAAAGAGCATCCGTGCCCCGCGACAGAGTGAGGAACCGACTGTGCTGGTTGTTATCCGCCACGGTCACACCGCACACACCGAGGCAAATCTAATCAGCGGGAGCGATGGTTCTGATCCAAGCCTCAGCGAGGCTGGCTTTGCCGAGGCAGAAGCCGCCTCAGTCGCCTCCGAGCGTCTGCTGAAGCGTTTCGGGCTCCCTCCCATAACTTCTGTCTACCACTCGCCGATGCTGCGGACCACTCAGACTGCATCAGCGCTAGCGAATCGTGTTGGCGTAGAACTCAAACCAGATGCTCGATTGCGGGAAATTGGTTTTGGCGAGTGGGAGGGACGTTCGATGGCGGAGATGGAAATCTCACAGGCTCACGAGATCTCCTCCTGGCGGGGTTCAATGGCAACAAAGCCCCCGGGGGGAGAATCGGTTTCTGATCTAGAGTCGAGAGTTATACCCGTGATGCAGGAGGCCATTCGAAATCACGCTGGGGAGAGCGTTGCCATCGTTGCTCACATGATGCCGTCCAGGGCAATCGCTCGGCGGCTTATGGGGGCAAGTGATTCGATGAGTTGGACCATGCAGTTTCAACCCGCATCAATAAGCATTTTTAGATGCTTCGGAGAAAATTTGGTCGAGGTATTCACGCTCAACTCTTGCGAACATCTTCCAGCTAACTAGGCTTGGTTCGGTAGAGGGTCAACCAGACGGCCGCGACAGATGTCGAGGAACGTCCGGGCTCCACAGAGCGCGATGGTGGGTAACGCCCACCCGAGGAAACTCGAGAGACAGTGCAACAGAAAGTAAACCGCCCGCAAGGGTAAGGGTGAAACGGTGGTGTAAGAGACCACCAGCAGATCAGGTGACTGGTCTGGCTATGTAAACCTCATCGGGAGCAAGACCAAGCAGAAGGTGCTACAGCTGCTCGCTTAGCCTTCGGGTAGGTCGCTAGAGCCTGCGGGTAACTGCAGGCCGAGATAGATGGCCGTCAGTGCTTCGGCACTACAGAACCCGGCGTATCGGTTGACCCTCTACTAATTTGTCCCAGAAGCGTATGCCAGCGCTGCCGCTCCAATAATCCCTGCAGAATTTTTGGTTGTCGCCGGAACGATTGGGGTCTTGAGGTTCAGCAAGGGGAGAAACTTCTCATGTTGTTTTGAGATGCCGCCACCAACTATGAACAGATCCGGTACAAGAAGCCTCTCAAGAGCCGAGTAATACTTCTGAAGTCGCTCGGCCCAGCTTTCAAAACTCAGGTTCTCGCGCTCCATGGCGCTGTAGGCCGCTTTGGTTTCATAGTCGACACCTTCTATTTCAAGGTGACCGAGTTCGGCGTTGGGAATCAGGACTCCGTTGTAAAACAGAGCGGTGCCAATCCCAGTACCCAGGGTGGTCATGATGGTGAGACCGTGTGAGTTTTGTCCTGCTCCAAACTTGATTTCTGCTACACCGGCGGCGTCCGCGTCATTGATCACATGAGCGTGGCGTCCGAGATTGGTTTCAAATAGTTCGTCCGCATTCAGCCCAATCCAGCGCTTAGAAACATTGGCTGCTGACTGGGTGAAGCCATGCTTCACAACGGCCGGGAAGCAAACTCCAACCGGGAAGTTTCTGACGTTGACCCCCAGGTCCTCGAGGATTCCTTGGCACGCTTTGGCAATGTCCTCGGGTTCACCGCCCTCAGGGGTGGCAATGCGGATTCGCTCGGAGAGCAGCGCCCCTCGCTTGATATCAACCAGGGCCGCTTTGATGCCGGTCCCGCCAACATCGATGCCGATCGCTTTTTTGGCCAACTACGCCTCCGTTAGAATCTCTGGACCATCTTCGGTAATCAAGATGGTGTGTTCGAATTGTGCGGTGTGCTTCTTGTCCTTGGTTGTCACGGTCCAGCCGTCCTGCCACATGTCCCAATCAGCTGTGCCCAGGGTAATCATGGGTTCAACCGTGAATACCATGCCCGGTTCGATGATGGTGTCGTATTCGGGGTCATCGGTGTGCGGGATTATCAGTCCGGTATGAAAACTAGGTCCGACCCCGTGGCCCGTAAACTCTTTGACCACCCCGTAACCGAAGCGCTTTGCGTAGCTCTCGATGGCTCTACCGATGATGTTTACCTGACGCCCGGGTAGGGCGGCTCTGATTCCCCTGAGCATCGCTTCCCTGGTTCTTTCAACAAGCAGCTCTAGCTCCTGCGATGCGGAGCCAATCAACACTGTGCCGTTGGTGTCGCCGTGGACCCCGTCAAAAAAGGCTGAAATGTCTATGTTTAGAAGGTCTCCGTCTTGCAAAACGGTATCGTCTGGGATTCCGTGGCAGATGACTTCATTGAGTGAGGAGCACAACGACTTTGGGAATCCTCGGTAGCCCAAAGTTGAAGGGTAGGCACCCTGACTGACTAAAAATTCATGCCCGATCACATCTAGCTGATCCGTTGTTATGCCGGGCTTTGCAGCCGCGAGAACTACGCTCAGAGCCTGGGCTGCAATTTTCGAAGCTCGGCGTATCCTCACAATCGTTTCTTCGTCATACCGATCGCCGCCTTCATGTGGCTTTGGTCCGGGGCGACCTACATACTCGGGGCGAACAATCTCCGTCGGCACCTGTCTCATCGGGCTTAGCTTTCCGGGCGTGAGCGCTCCAGATGAGTCTTTAGGCATGAGGGTAAGTCTATTTTTGAATAAGGGTTCACTAGAGTCATTCCGTGGAGAAAGTCGAATATTGGTTCAACACCAAAACCAAAGCGGTTGAGCAGGGGAAGCTTTCCCTGTCGGTTGATCGCCTAGGTCCCTTTGAAACTTATGAGCAGGCCAAGCTCGCGGAACAAACTATCGCCGAGCGAGCCAGACAAATTCGCGAGCAGGACGACGAGGATTGGGCTTAGCTGAAACTCTGCTCATCGCTCGGGAATGAGCCTGAGCGAATCTCGTCCCGATAGTTTTTTGCTGCCTCTCCCAATTGTTCTCTTAGGTTTAGATACTGCTTGGCAAACTTTGGGATTTTTGAGCTAAGACCTGCAAAGTCTGTCCAAACCAAAACCTGAGCATCAGTGGCGTTGCCAGCTCCGATGCCGATGGTTGGAATGGTTAGTGCCTTCGTAATTCTTTGGGCTAAGTCAGCGGGAACCATTTCTAGGACGATGGCGAAGGCCCCAGCTTTCTCAATGGCGAGACACTGCTCGTAGATGTCCTCGGCACCTTCGCCACGCCCTTGAACCTTGAAGCCGCCAAGGGCATGCACCGACTGCGGTGTGAAGCCGACATGGCCCATGACCGGGATACCTGCTCCCACCAGGGCTTTGATTTGCTCTAGTTTGGCACCTTCGAGCTTGACTGCTGCCACGCCGGTTTGCTTCATTGCGGTGATGGCTGATTCCAGAGCCTGCTCAGCTGAGATCTCATAGCTTCCGAAGGGGAGATCTAAAACGACTAGGGCATTCCTTGCCGACCTTGCGACAGCCTTGCCAAAGGCAATCATTTCGCTGAGCGTAATCGGGATGGTGCCATCGTTTGCCAAGACCGTGTTACTGGCGGAGTCGCCAACCAATAGGACTTCGATCCCGGAAGCGTCAAAGATCTCTGCGGTCAAAGCGTCATAGCTAGTCAAGACGGAGAATTTCTGCCCCTGAGCCTTGAAATCTCTTAGGGTCTGGGTGCGTATCTTCATAGTTTCCCAAATCTAGTGGTAAGCGGGACCCTGCGACCCCGGCCGAAAGCCAGGTCGGTGGTCTTGGTTCCAATTGCACCTTGAGACCGTTTCCACTCAGCAGCCCTAACCAGCTGATCGATTCGGCTCGCCGTTTCTCTTGCGTGACCCGCCCTTACCACTTCCTCCAGGGTGGCATTGCCTTCGATGAGCATCTGCAGAATCGCGTCTAACTCAAAGTAATCCGGGAGGGAATCCTGATCGACCTGCCCTGGCCTAAGTTCCGCGCTGGGGGGCTTTGAGATTGAGTTTTCGGGAATGATCTCTGATCCCCTCAGCTCGTTGTACTTTCTTGCCAGAGCCCAGACGTCGGTTTTATAGACGTCCTTGATTGGGGCAAAGCCACCTGCGGAATCTCCGTAAATAGTTGAGTAACCAACGGCAACCTCGGATTTGTTGCCGGTTGATATCAGCAAGTAGCCCTCGGAGTTTGAAATTCCCATGAGGATGACGGCTCGAATTCTCGCCTGGATGTTTTCCGACGCTAACGGGCTGAGGTCCAAAAGGTTCTCAAAGCTCTGGTGTGGCTCATCTATTTCAACCACTCGGTGTTCAATTCCAAGTCTTTCCGCCAGTGCAACGGCGTCGGTAATTGAATGATCTGATGAATACCTTGATGGAAGCAGCACGCCTAAAACATTCTCTACTCCGACTGCCTCTGCGGCCAGGGCTGCGCAGACAGCCGAATCAATACCCCCACTTAGTCCCAACACGATCTTCTTCTGCCCGGTCTTGCGCAGGTAATCCCGCAAGCCAATAACCAAGACGTGCCAGAGTTTTTCCAGTGGATCTGACTCAGGTACTTGGTTCTGGAAGTAGAGACCGGGTTCAAGCCCCGCGCTGATTACCTCATTTCGGCCATCTAGCAGGAAGCTGTCCCCGTCGAAAACCAGCTCATCCTGTCCGCCGGCAAGATTCACATAGGCGAGGGCAAGGCCTGAGCTGAACCTCTTGGCAACTTCCCTGCGCTCCTTGGATTTGAGTCTCGTGTAGGGCGAACCGTTAGGAACGACAACGAGCTCTACGCCCATTGCCTCGAGTCGGACCGCTCTCTCAGAATTGGGATCCCAGATGTCTTCGCAAATGGCGATTGCGCATTTGGTGTCACCAACTTCGAAGACGAGTTCACTTTGTCCGGGGATAAAATTTCGCCAGTCATCAAACACGTCATAGTTTGGTAGCCGTTGTTTGTCGTAGACGCCTAGAATCTTGCCATTTCTGATGACCGAAGCGCTGTTGTGGGCAATCGCGTTCGATGCCTGCAACTGCAGTTTTTCACTCCGGGCAAATCTGGCATGTCCAACCACGATGGTTAGCTCTGGAAACGAAAGACTTTCCCGTGTCAATTGTTCTAGGGCGGTTTCCCCGGCTGCAATTACATCCCTGCGATAGCTAAGGTCCCCAAGCGGGTAGCCATTGATTGCTAGTTCGCCGAACACCACGAGATCCAGTGAGTTCTTGGCGGCCTTAGCTAAAAGTTCTTTGATTTCATCAACGTTGTGCGCGTAGTCACCCACCACCGGGTTTGTCTGGGCTAAACCGACCTTTATTCGCAACACAGCCACTAGCCTATTAGCTAGTAGCAGGAGGGTTTATGGACAAGCAGCAAGAGTTCGTACTTCGGACCATTGAAGAGCGCGGTGTCAAGTTCATCAGGCTCTGGTTTACCGATGTTGCCGGAACCCTAAAGTCCGTTGCTGTTGCCCCGGCTGAGGTCGAGGGTGCTTTCGCTGAAGGTATCGGTTTTGATGGCTCTGCCATCGAGGGGCTGGCCCGCACCAGTGAGGCCGACATGCTTGCGATGCCTGACCCATCCACCTTTCAAATTCTTCCCTGGCGCGGGACCGTAGACCCCGCTGCAAGGATGTTTTGCGACATCGCGACCCCCGATGGAAAGCCTGCCAACGCGGACCCCAGAAATGTTTTGAGGCGTGCTCTGGACAAGGCAGCCAAAATGGGTTTCAGCTTCTACGTTCATCCAGAAATCGAGTTTTACCTGCTCAAGGGAACTGAGTTGGGCCCTGATGGCCAACCTGTGCCGGTCGACAATGCTGGGTATTTTGACAACGTTCCGGGTGGAACGGCACATGATTTTAGAAGGCGCGCCGTCACCATGCTCGAGCAGCTGGGCATCTCGGTCGAGTTCAGTCACCACGAGGGCGGGCCCGGTCAAAACGAGATCGATCTACGTTATGCCGATGCGCTTTCGATGGCCGACAACATCATGACCTTCCGCACCGTGATCAAGGAGGTGGCGATTGAGCAGGGTGTCTACGCAACTTTCATGCCCAAGCCCTTCACTAACCACCCCGGCAGTGGCATGCACACTCACTTCTCGCTATTTGAGGGAGATCGAAACGCGTTTTTTGATGCCGCTGCACCGTATCACTTGAGCATTGTGGCCAGGCAGTTCATAGCGGGAATCCTCAAGCACGCTCCAGAGCTAACTCTGGTTACCAACCAGTACGTAAACAGCTATAAGCGACTGTGGGGCGGTGGAGAGGCTCCAAGTTACGTGAGCTGGGGACACAACAACCGTTCCGCGCTAATTCGTGTGCCGCTTCACAAGCCTGAGAAGAGTCAGAGCACTCGCATCGAGTATCGAGCGATGGACTCAGCCGCAAACCCATATCTGGCTTACGCGCTGCTTTTGAGTGCCGGCCTGAAGGGAATCGAAGAGGGTTACGAGCTCGGCGCAGAAACCGAAGACGATGTGTGGTCGCTGAGCGACATGGAACGGCGAGCCATGGGCATAGAGTCTCTCCCGCAGTCTCTGGACCACGCCATTCGAAAGCTTGAAACTTCCGACTTGGCGGCAGAGGTGCTGGGAGAGTCCGTCTTCAGCTACGTTTTGGCTAACAAGCGCAACGAATGGGCTCAATACCGCTCGCAAGTGACCCCATTTGAAATTGAGCAAAACCTCCGCACTCTCTAATGGCTGAGGCAAGAAGCGGCAGTCTGTCTGAACTGGCAAGGCTCGGTTTCGAAGAGCTCTCGCAGACCATACCGAAGTTAGAGCGCCTGGTCTCATTGGTCGGAGACCGTGGACGATCCGCCATGTCTTACCTTTCGGCTGCTGCATCGCCCGACTTAGCGCTTGATGGGTTCATCAGGCTGTCTGAGATCGCCCCAAAAGAGATCTCCAAGTTGCTTGCAAAAGAGGAAAATGCAACCCGTTTGGCTCGGGTCTTGGGCTCGTCCATGGGACTTTCCGACTACTTGGTCAGGAACACCTCCTCCCTGGACACATTTCTCAATCCGGTTCAGCTTCCTATCGAGTCTGAGTTACTTGTTCTGAAGGCCAATAGCGACGATGAGTTGAAGCGCAACTACTTTGCGAAGCTCCTTCAGATTACGGACTTTGACCTAAGCCACACCGATTACCGGGAGCCGATCAAGGCGGTCACAGCAGCGCTAAGTGATCTCGCGGCTGGAGCCTTGGAGGGTGCTCTAAAACTTGCCAGGGAGCAAACCCTCCAAGAGGGTCGTTTCGACGCCCAGGCTATAGCCCAAACCAAGCTTGCGGTCATTGCCATGGGTAAATGTGGAGCGCGAGAGCTCAACTATGTGTCGGATGTCGACGTTATTTACGTAGCGGACGGTGATGCTGAACAAACCATTGAAATCGCCACCAAACTAGCCACCAAGTTGGCTCGAATAATCTCTGAGCCCTCGCTTGAACCTGGATTATGGCAGGTTGATCCGAACCTCAGGCCTGAGGGAAAGTCCGGCGCGCTGGTTCGTAGAGTGGAATCTCACCTCGCCTACTACGAGAAATGGGCTGAGGAGTGGGAGTTCCAGGCATTACTCAAGGCCCGTTTTGTGGCCGGGGATAGCGAGCTTGGAGCCCGCTACGAATCCACGATTAAACCGCTCGTTTGGAGTCGAACCAACCGCTCCGCAATTGTTGAGAGCGCGAGGCATCTCAGGAAACGGGTTCTAGACCTTATCCCAGCCGGGGAAAAAGATCGTGAGATCAAACTCGGTCGCGGCGGGCTCAGGGACGTTGAATTCACGGCGCAATTGATGCAGTTGGTGCACGGGGTGACAAACGAGTCAGTCAGGGTTCCAGACACGTTATCGGCCCTTGAGGCACTGGCTGAAAGCGGATTTATTTCGCGAAAGGATTCGGCCGCATTCTCTCGGCACTACCAGACCCTAAGGGCAATCGAGCATCGGGTTCAGCTCTCCAGGCTTCGGCGCGACCACTTGTTTCCCAACTCCGAAACCGAGTTACGCAGGGTCGCCAGGGGGCTGGGGCTGAAGACTCAGGAACTCGAGCAGATCTGGCGAAGTGTCCGTCTAGAGGTTGCCGCCCTGCACGACAGTGTTTTCTATCGACCGCTGCTGATGGCCATGGCGAATCTAGAGCCAGGGGACATCTCTCTCTCGGAGCGAGAGGTCCAAGAGCGTCTAAGTGCTCTTGGATTCCGGGATCCCAAGGGCGCCCAAGCTCACATTTCCGCCCTCACCTCTGGTGTGTCAAGAAGGGCCACTATCCAGCGCACATTGCTGCCAGTTCTAATTCGCTGGATGGCAGATGGGGTTGATCCCGATCGCGCGCTAATTAGCTTCCGTAGGCTAAGTGAATCGCTGGGGGAGACCCACTGGTTCCTGAGGATGCTTAGGGACTCATCTGGGGCAGCGGAACGCTTGATGCGTGTGCTGTCTTCCTCCGAATACATTGCAAAATTGCTTGAGCACATTCCTGATTCCTCGGAGTGGTTTGGGGACGAGGAGGCGCTCAGGCCAATTCCTCTAGAGGGCATAAGCAGTGAAATGGCATCGGTCGCGGAGCGGGCTGGGGATGTCGGTTCGGCAGCGGAGGCGATAAGAAACATTCGTCGCCGCGAGGTGTTGAGAGTTTCCATTGGAGCTGTTCTCGGAGTGACAACACTGGAGGAGATTTCTCTCGGCCTTTCGGAAATCACAGACGCCTACATTACGAACATGCTCGAGCTCGCCAAATCTGAGGTCAACGCCGAGTTTGATGTGGCCGTGGTGGCAATGGGTCGCTGGGGTGGAGAGGAACTTGGATTTGGTTCGGATGCCGACGGCATGTTGGTTTACGACTCTCAGGAACTAACCTCTCAAGCTCACGGGGAGCAGATCGCCCAGCGGCTGCTAACGCTGGTGCGCGATTACCTGTTGGAGTTTGAATTAGATCTGGGATTACGGCCTGAAGGGAAAAATGGCCCCCTGATTCGCTCTCTTCAGGGCTATGCCGGTTACTACGAGCGCTGGGCAGAGCCGTGGGAGTTTCAGGCTCTGCTCAGAGCGAGGGTTGTGAGCGGTTCGGTCAAGCTCCAGGATTCGTTCAAATCACTAATCGATTCCTATCGCTACCCAGAAAGCGTTCCGGCAAAGACTCTGATTGAAATTCGTCGTATTAAGGCCAGGGTCGAGCACGAGCGACTGCCCCAGGGAGCTGACCCCGCCCGCCACCTCAAGCTCGGTCGAGGATCACTCTCAGATGTTGAGTGGCTGGTCCAGCTGATGCAAATTGCTCACGCTGCCACTCACCCTAGCCTCAAGACCATTTCAACCGTCAAGGCGCTTAGAGAGCTGGGGGAGCTCGGCATCATCGACAGGGAATCCAGTGATCGGCTGCTGGCCGGCTGGATGATTGCGTCCAGGTCCAGAAGCGCCCAGGTGCTGGCATCGGATAAACGCTTGGATGTCTTACCCACTGACCTTCGTCAGTTGGAGGCCATGGCTCGGATTTTGGAGTATCAGCCAGGTGGCGCTAGTCAATTTGAGCAGGATTACCTGGCTGCCACGCGCAAATCCCGCAGTGCTTTCGAGAAGTACTTCGCGTAAAAAATAGGCGGGCCCTTTCGGACCCGCCTTCTCTGTTTGATTCTTAGACGCCGTAGTAGAGCTCGAACTCGTAAGGGTGAGGGCGCTGCGCCAGTGGCTTTAGCTCCTTCTCACGCTTGTAGTCGATCCAGGTCTCAATCAGGTCGTCTGTGAAGACGTTGCCCTGCTTCAGGTACTCGTTGTCCTGCTCTAGGGCTTCGAGAACTCCGCCTAGCGAACCTGGAACCTGAGGAATGGACTTCGCCTCCTCTGGTGGCAGCTCGTATAGGTCCTTGTCGACCGGAGCGTGTGGCTCAATGCGGTTTTTGATTCCATCTAGACCGGCCATCAGCATTGCCGCGAAAGCCAGGTATGGGTTTCCTGAGGCATCTGGAGCACGGAACTCAATGCGCTTAGCCTTCGGGTTAGATCCGGTCATTGGGATACGGATAGCAGCCGAGCGGTTACCGGCTGAGTAGACCAGGTTCACTGGTGCTTCAAAGCCTGGGACTAGACGGTGGTAAGAGTTCACGGTTGGGTTTGTGAAAGCCAGCAAACTTGGGGCGTGCTTCAGCAGACCACCGATGTACCAGCGAGCCAGGTCAGAGAGACCACCGTAGCCGGACTCGTCATAGAACAGCGGCTTGCCGTCCTTCCACAGTGACTGGTGAACGTGCATACCGGAGCCGTTGTCGCCAAAGAGTGGCTTTGGCATGAAGGTCGCAGTCTTTCCATACTGGTGAGAGACGTTCTTGACGATGTACTTAAACTTCAGGACGTCGTCAGCAGACTTCACCAGGGTGTCAAAGCGGTAGTTGATCTCGCACTGTCCAGCAGTTCCGACCTCGTGGTGGCTGCGCTCTACGTCGAGGCCTGCAGCCTCAAGCTCAAGCACGATTGCATCGCGAATGTCGGCAAGGTGGTCAACTGGAGACACTGGGAAGTAGCCACCCTTGAACGGGGTCTTGTTTCCTAGGTTCCCACCCTCTTCGTGACGAGCAGAGTTCCAGGCACCTTCAACCGAGTCCACGATGTGGAATGCGGTATTGGCCTTAGTCTCGTAGCGAACCTCATCGAAGATGAAGAATTCTGCCTCTGGGGCAAAGAATGCAGTGTCTGCAATACCAGTTGAGGCAAGGTAGCGCTCAGCCTTGTGAGCAACCTGGCGAGGGTCGCGGTGGTAGAGCTCACCGTTTCTCGGGTTGTAGATGTCGAAGGAGATGATCAGAGTCTTCTCAATGCGGAATGGGTCGATGTACGCGGTGGTGACATCTGGAATCAACTGCATGTCTGATTCGTGAATTGAAGCAAAGCCGCGAATTGACGAAGCGTCAAATAGCTGGCCATTTGCGAAGAAGTCTTCGTCAATCTGGGAAACCGGCAGGTTGAAGTGCTGCTGGACGCCTGGTAGGTCGGTGAAGCGAACATCTAGGAATTTGACATCGTTTTCCTTGATGTAGGCAAGCACCTCGGAGGCAGTTTTGAACATGAAAGTGCCCTCTCTTGGGTTTGCTTAGCGCGACATTCCGGGTGGAATGTTCACAATTTACTGCGGTTTTGTTTCGGGAATGTTAAGCCTTGCGCTTTGGGGCACGCATTTTCATCGGGTCAATACCCTTTGGAATCGGCAGCGCGGAGCCGGCAAGCGCATCCAAGCGGTTTGCAACGGTGGTGACCTCAGAGCGATTTAGCGACTTCTTCACCTTGTAAACGGTTGAAAGGAGAGCGTGCAGTCTCACCCCACCATCGATGTGGACATGCAGCTTCGTTACTGGGACTCCAGGTGCACTGCGGGAAATCTTTCTTGCCTCATCGTCCAGCATTTGCTTGATCCTGACGCCGGAACCTTCTCCGATTAGAACTACACCAGCTGGGCCAATCATTCGGTAGACGGCCTCTCTAGTTTTGGCATTCACCGCTACTGGGGTGGAAGATGCGCGCCAGCTGCGTCTGATTTGCGAATCTAGCACTGCGCCAACGGCACCTGCCTGACCCTCAATCTGCATGTAGGCGTTGCGCTCTGCACGCTTTGACATGATGATCATGAAGACCAGTGCTCCGCTGACCACGGATGTGATTACCCAAAGCCAGAACCCGAAAGTGTTGAGTCCATTGACCAACCAACCAACCAATAGACCGAGAGCAATTACTCCCAGGAAGCTCAACAGCGAGAGCCACAGGGCGGCGGGGTCATTCTTGGCAGTTATTTTGTAAACGCGCATCAACTGGCGCATTCTGCCTGGATTCTTCGGGTTCTTAGCCATCCCAGTAGTTTACTCAGGCAATGGCGCTGGCTTGCGCGAACTCAACTTTGTCGGCGAGGTGTTTCAGCTCCTGAGGAATGGGCCTACCCTTCGCGATCATGCTTGTAGCCCACAGGCGTCCCGCTCGGTAACTGGAGCGAACAAGGGGTCCGGATAGCACGCCGAGGAATCCGATTTCCTCGGCCTCCTTTGCCATTTCGACAAACTCCTCAGGCTTCACCCAGCGCTCAACCGGATGGTGTCGAGGGGAAGGTCTTAGGTACTGGGTGATTGTGATGATGTCCGTGCCGGCATCATGCAGGTCCTGGAGCGCCTGGGAAATTTCAGAGCGCTCCTCGCCCATGCCGAGAATTAGGTTGGACTTTGTGACCATTCCGGCATTTCTGGCTTGTGTGAGCACATCAAGCGATCGCTCGTAGTTGAAGGCCGGTCTGATTCTCTTGAAGATTCTTGGAACTGTCTCCACGTTGTGAGCGAAGACTTCGGGGCTGGCGTCAAAGACCTGCTGGAGTAGCTCTGGTTTGCCACTGAAGTCCGGAACTAAAATCTCAACGCCCGTCCCGATTGACTGCTGGTGAATTTGCCGAATGGTCTCTGCGTAAAGCCAAGCGCCTTCGTCCTCTAGGTCGTCTCTGGCAACGCCGGTCACGGTCGCATACCGCAGCTGCATGCTTTTGACTGATTCGCCAACTCGGCGAGGTTCATCAGCATCGAAGTCGGCCGGTTTACCTGTGTCAATCTGGCAGAAATCACAGCGCCTGGTGCACTGAGATCCTCCGATTAGGAAGGTCGCCTCGCGGTCCTCCCAGCACTCAAAAATATTTGGGCAACCTGCCTCTTGGCAAACGGTGTGGAGGCCTTGCTCCTTGACGTGAGACTGCAGCTGACGATACTCCGGACCCATCTTGGCCGTGGTCTTGATCCAGGCGGGTTTACGCTCGATGGGAGTGGAGGCGTTGCGCACCTCAAGACGGAGGAGTTTGCGCTCGGGCTTAGATTCGGACATTCGGTATTTCTCCCAATATTTGCTTGATAAGGCTAGCCGTATCTCGCGGTGAAATGTTCCCGCCGGTTAGCTTTGAAAGTGTCGTGGTTCGAGCATCCGAGATTCCGCAGGCAATGATGTGTTCATAGGGATCTAGCGAGTTATTGCAGTTGAGTGCAAAGCCGTGCATGGTGACCTTTTCGGATACGCGAATCCCAATCGCAGCAACCTTTTCGTACTCGCCTGCAACGTCTACCCAGACGCCGGTGCGCCCGATCACCCGCTCGCCCCTAACCCCAAAGTGTGCAATGGTGTCAATTAGGACCTGCTCCATCCATCGCACGTAGTTGACGACGTCAATTGGCTGCGGGAGGTGCATGATCGGATAGCCAACAAGTTGCCCAGGGCCGTGCCAGGTAATTTTGCCGCCCCGGTTGGTTTCCACAAATTCACTGCCATCATTTGGCAGCTCGCTGGCGTCAGTCCGCTTCCCCGCAGTGTAAACCGAGGAGTGCTCCAAAAGCAGAACGGTGTTGGGCCTTTTCTCCGCAACCACATCGGCGTGAACCTTCAGCTGCAGGTCGTAGCCCTCCTGATAGCCAACAAAATCCGGGTCAAAACCTACCTCAATAAACTCAGGCATTAGTGCCGCAGTCCTCTCTCGGTTAGGTTTGTGATTTCGCCAACTTCCGCCTGAACTACCAGGAGCTGTTACTAGATACCCAGGTTCGCCTCGAAGGCACCAGCCTCGAGTCTCGCCTTGACGTCGGTTAGGTAGCGGGAAGCATCCGCGCCATCGATGTGGCGGTGGTCATAGCTCAGGGCAAGGTAGACCATTGAGCGAATGGCGATTGAATCGTTGCCGTCTGCATCGGTGACTACCACCGGACGCTTGGTAACGACTCCGGTTCCAAGGATTGCGCTCTGCGGCAGGAAGACCACCGGGGTGTCAAACAGAGCACCGCGGCTTCCAGTGTTGGTGAGGGTAAAGGTGCCACCGCTTAGTTCATCCGGGGTCAGTTTGTTGCTTCGGGTGCGCTCCGCTAGTTCAGCAATCTGGCCTGCAATCTGTGCGATGTTTAGCGAAGCCGCATTCCGGATAACTGGTGTCAGCAAACCGCGCTCAGTATCAACAGCAAAAGAGATGTTCTCGGAGCCGTGGTAAACGATGTTTTCACCGTCAACGGTTGAGTTGATCTTTGGGTGTGACTGCAGACCCTCAGCCGCCGCCAGGGTGAAAAACGGCATGAAGTTGAGCTTGTTGCCGGTCTTTGCGACGAATGCACCCTGAACGTTTTTACGAAGGGTCGCAATCTTGGTCACATCGACCTCCACGACCGTGGTGAGCTGTGCCGAGTTCTGCATCGAAGCAACTGCTCTTTCAGCAAGGACCTTGCGAAGTCGAGACATCGGCTCCGAGGTTCCTCGAAGGGCAGAGACGGCTGCAGGCTGGTGAACAACCGGCGCACTCGAGGCCGCGACGGTAGCAGTTGGTGCCACGTGGGAAAGTACGTCTTCCTTGCGGATGCGTCCGCCTACGCCAGTCCCCTTTACCTGAGCAAGGTCTACACCCATGTCGTTAGCTAGCTTCCGGACGATTGGGGTCACGTAGTTTGGATCAGACTCGTCTTGAGACTCTGAAATTGCTGGTGCAGCAGGTGCCACCGCTGGTGCAGCGACGGGGACAACGACTGGCGGCGCCACTGGTGCAACTACTGGAGCCGGGGTTACCGGAGCCGCAGCCGCAGCCGCAACTGGCGGTGGAACAACCACCGGGGCTTCAACGACCGGAGCGGGGGTAACTGCGGCTGGAGCGACAGCTACTGGCGCTGAAGCAGGCGCTGCACCCTCGCCAACGACAGCTAGGACTGCTCCGACGGCAACCGTCTCGTCCTCTTGGACACGGATTTCCTGCAGGATGCCGGCGACCGGGGAGGGGATCTCGGTGTCTACCTTGTCGGTGGAGACCTCAACCAGCGGCTCATCGATGGCCACTGTGTCGCCGACCTTCTTTAGCCAGCGCGTGATGGTTCCTTCGGTAACAGATTCTCCGAGGGCTGGAAGTACTACTTCGCTCATTGTTGATTCCTTTAGGCGTGTGCGTGGAGTGGCTTGCCAGCGATAGCAAGGTGTGCCTCGCCGATGGCTTCGTTCATGGTTGGGTGGGCGTGGATGTGAGGTGCTACATCCTCGGGGTGAGCTTCCCAGTTCACGATCAACTGTGCCTCACCAATTTGCTCCCCGGCACGAGAGCCGATCATGTGGAAACCGACCACTGGACCATTGATCTGGCGAACTAGTTTCACGATTCCGGCGGTGCCCAAGATGTTGCTCTTCCCGTTTCCGGCGAGGTTGTACTCGTAGGTGGAAACTGATTCGGAACCGTACTTTTCGCGAGCCTGGGCTTCGGTAAGTCCAACTGACGCAATTTCAGGCTCACAATAGGTAACGCGAGGGATTCCCATCTCGTCCACCTTCATGGGCTTGAGCCCGGCGATTTCTTCCGCAACGAAGATTCCCTGCATGAAACCGCGGTGTGCGAGCTGCAGTCCCGGGACGATGTCACCGACTGCGTAAACGCCTGGAAGATTAGTTTGCAAACGCTCGTTGGTTAGTACCCAACCGCGGTCCATCTGAACGCCCTGCTCCTCAAAGCCAAAGCCGGTTGCGTTCGGGCCTCTACCAACTGCGACAAGCAATATGTCAGCCGTGATTTGGTCGCCATTTTCTAGCTCTACCTGAACCCCAGATTCGTTCTGGGACACGGTCTTGAACTTGTTTCCAAGCTTGAATTCGATGCCGCGCTTTCGGTAGGCGCGCTCGAGTACCTTGCTGATGGCTGGGTCCTCATTTGGAACCAAGCGGTCAAAACCTTCAATAATCACCACTTCGGCACCGAATGAGCGCCAAATCGATGCAAACTCAACACCGATTACTCCACCGCCCAGCACCGCAACCTTCGAAGGTACGAAATCCATCTGCAGGGCCTGATCACTCGTAATGACGCGGCCTCCGATCTCAATCCCCAGCGTGCGGGTGTTTGAGCCGGTCGCAAGGATGACGTTTTTACCCGTGTAGTTCTCCCCGTTTACGGTCACAGTCTTGGGACCGGTTAGCCGGCCTTCACCCTGGACGAAAGTGATGCTCTTAGAGCTAACCAGCCCGGTGAGACCCTTGTAGAGCTTGTCGATGATGGAGTCCCGGTACTTGTTTACCTGGGTCATGTCGATCGACTGAAAAGTCGCGTTCACGCCGAACATGGCGGATTCTCGAGTTACGTCAGCGACCTCAGCGGAGTGAAGCAGAGCCTTGGTCGGGATGCAGCCGCGGTGTAAACAGGTGCCACCGAGCTTGTCCCGCTCGATTAGAGCAACACTCATGCCCAACTGAGCGGAGCGAAGGGCTGCCGCGTAGCCACCACTGCCGCTTCCGAGGATTACGAGGTCAAAATTGTGATCGGACATATAGCTACTCCAAGTTGTCGCCAAACAGCCCCAAGTCTAATACCTAGCTGCTCGCCAAAGAGTCGGCCATGTCAATCAGCGTTCTAATCATCACACCGGTCGCCCCCTGCGGGGTTATGTCGTAGGCCGCAGCGTCATTATTCGCGCTGGGTGCGATGTCCAGATGTGCCCAGCTAGTCCCCTCTGGAACAAAGTCCTTCAAGAACTGTCCGCCCACAAGCATGCCGCCAGCGCGGTTTCCGATCTTGACGTTGGCGATGTCCGCAAGTTCTGAGTTGAGGATCTCACGCAGTTCAACTGGCAACGGCATTTCCCAGAGCAGCTCCCTGCTGCGTTGCGCGGATTCCAAGGCAAGCTTCACGGCAGCACCGGTCCCCATAAGCCCGGTGTAGCGGTTTCCGAGCGCGATGGTGGCCGCACCCGTTAGCGTGGCAACATCAACAATGTGATCAGGAGATAATTCGGCCGCGAGGCTCAATCCGTCGGCGAGCACTAGGCGGCCCTCAGCATCGGTGTTTAGTACTTCTACCGTTTTTCCGTTTCGAATCCGAATGACATCGCCCGGCCTCGTCGCCTCACCTGAAGGCATGTTCTCTGCAAGGCACATGAAACCGGTGACATTGATTTTTGTTTTCTTCAGAGCAATGCCAATCATGGCTCCAAGAACGGTTGCCGATCCCGCCATGTCGTACTTCATGCCAACCATGGACTCTGCAGGCTTGAGCGAAAGACCACCCGTGTCGAAGGTAATTCCCTTCCCAACCAGAGCGAGGTGTTTTCCGCCGCCCGAATAGCTCAGTTTGACCAGTCTTGGTGGCCTTACGGAACCCTTGCCAACCGAAAGTATTCCGCCGCAGCGTTCCTGCTCTAATTTTTCCTGGTCCCAGATCTCAACGGTTATTCCGACAGCCTCTGCAAGTTCCTTCGCCTTCTCGGCGAGTAGTTCGGGGTAGAGGTCGTTGGCTGGCTGATTAATCAGCTCACGAATTCGCACGATGGTCTGTGCTGTGGTGAGTTCAGGCTCCAAGGTCAATTTGTCTGGGTGGACAATCACGACCTCTGAGTCAACGGGTTGCTCAGATTTGTAGGCGGAGGGAGTTTTCTGGCCCAAAATTACGCCCATCACTAGCTGCTTTGCTTCGGCCTCGTCAGCTGCCCTCAGCACCAGGGGAGCACCTGGCGCCATCCCCCTGAGCGCGTTCGCTGCAAAGTTCATGGGGTTGTATGTATCTCCGCAACCAATGATGAGCAGCGAGCGGTCCTCGAGCACGATTCGGGCCACGCTTCCAGGTTTGCTGTCAGCCTTTGCCAAAGTGCGCTGTTGGTCCGAAATAGTGTGAACTTGATCCTTTAGTCCACTTTTCAGATAGGGAATAGCTTCCTGGTGGATGGAATTTGGATTAGCTGAGGCGGTGGTTATTTTGATCACCCAAAGAGCTTAGGTGAGTTAGTATCTGGACATGAGCAAGCTGTATCGCGTCTATGGTGAGCGCACCGAGCTCAAGGGCCTCCCGTTGGTGGCGATGCTCTCAGGGTTCACCGATTCTGGAAGCACGATTTCACAGCTGAGCGAGCATTTCTTTGCCCACCTCGACAACGAACTTCTGATCAGGTTCGACAATGATCAACTCTTGGATTACCGCTCTCGCCGGCCGGTCCTCTATTTCGAGAAAGATCACATCGAGTCCTACGAGCCCAACACCCTCGGTATTTACCTTGTCCAGGATGAGGCTGAACAGAGTTTTCTGTTGCTCGAGGGCTACGAGCCAGATTTCAAGTGGGAGGCATTTACCGAGGCGATTATTGAGATCGCTAAGGATTTCGAGATTTCTTCGCTCACCTGGGTCCACTCAATTCCGTTTCCGATTCCCCACACCAGGCCAATTGGCATCACCGTGTCCGGAAATCGTGCAGACATGATTGATCGCTTCAGCGAGTGGAAGCCGCAGACCCAGGTTCCTGGCAACATCGTACACATGCTCGAGTATCGCCTCAGCGCCGAATCACTTCCAGTGGTTGGGTTTGTCCTTTTGGTTCCGCACTACCTTGCGGATAACGAAGTGCCGGCTGCCGCACTCTCTGGCCTAGAGCTGATTACCGCTGCCACCGGACTGGTCTTCCCCTCCGATGAGATTCGAGAGCGAGCCAACAAGTTCGCAGCAAAGGTAGATGCGCAAGTGGAGGAAAATCAAGAGCTCTCAAAGCTAGTTGCAACGCTGGAGCAGACCTACCAGAGTGGCACCGGACCTTCAAGGGCTCCAATCGGAAAGCCCTCCGCCCCAACTCCCAGCGCGGATCAGATAGCCGACGAGTTGGAGAAATACCTCTCGAGCATAAGAAGGAATTCTGAAGACTCGGAATAAATTTCAGGATTCTGCTCTTTTCCACTGAACTGAAGCAAATTCAATGGCATAATTAGCTCCTCAAACCCTTAGCGAGTCTTCTGACTTGACAAGGGTTTAAACTCTGCCCAAAAAATGAGGTCATCATCGCAACCGTATCCAAAGCCACCGCAAAAGCCACCAAGCCCAAGGCAAAAGCTAAGGGCGGTGTAGAGGCTGCCGCTGAAGATGAGGTCGACCTAGAGGACGAAGTCGACATCGAGTCTGTTGAAGACATCGTGGCCGAGGTGGTTGAGGCGGCAGAGGCTGTCGTGGAGGACCCTGCAAAGGATGAGGATTTGGATTTGGCCACCGAGGTTGTGGCTCTTCCATCTGATTTAGTGGTGCTCAGCGACGACGACGATGACATTCCGGTTCAGAACCTAACCATCTCCGGAGCGACAGCGGACCCGGTCAAGGACTACTTGAAGCAAATCGGCAAGGTCGCCCTGCTGAATGCCGAGCTCGAGGTAGAGCTTGCAAAGCGCATTGAGGCGGGCTTGTTTGCCGAGGAGCGCCTCGCCACCGCAAAGAGCCTCTCTCCTGCTGAGCGCAGAGATCTGTCATGGGTGGTCAAAGACGGTGCTCGAGCCAAAAGTCACCTGCTAGAGGCAAACCTTCGCCTGGTTGTTAGCCTCGCAAAGCGCTACACGGGTAGGGGCATGCAATTCCTTGACTTGATTCAAGAGGGTAACCTCGGTCTAATTCGTGCTGTAGAGAAGTTCGACTACACCAAGGGTTACAAATTCTCAACCTACGCAACCTGGTGGATTAGGCAGGCCATCACTCGCGCCATGGCGGACCAGGCTAGAACCATTCGTATCCCTGTTCACATGGTGGAGGTAATCAACAAGCTGGCCAGGGTTCAGCGCCAGCTGCTTCAAGATCTAGGCCGCGAGCCAACCCCAGAGGAATTGGCTGCCGAACTTGACATGACCCCGGAAAAGGTTGTCGAAGTTCAGAAGTACGGGCGTGAGCCAATTTCTCTTTCCACGCCGCTTGGTGAAGATGGCGACAGTGAGTTTGGGGACCTGATTGAGGACACCGAGGCTGTCGTGCCTGCCGATGCTGTTGGTTTCACCATGTTGCAGCAGGAGCTTGAGAGGGTTCTAGATTCGCTTCACCCCAGAGAGGCCGGAGTTATCAGGTCTCGCTTTGGGCTTGGAGATGGAGTGCAGATGACTCTCGACCAGATTGGTGAGAAGTTCGGCGTTACCCGCGAGCGTATTCGTCAGATTGAATCTAAGACCATGTCGAAACTGCGTCACCCGTCTCGTTCGCAACTACTGCGCGACTATCTAGATAGCTAATGCGCACAATCCTGGCCATGGCGGCCGGCAAGACCCTGCGGTTTTTGCTCCGTCGGGTAAGGCGCGGGGGTGGTTCTGCACTGCCAGGGACTTTGGCCTACAAGATTCAACCCCTGCTGTTAGAAAATGCCATCGCATCGGCCCCGCTCGGCCTGGTCGTTGTCAGTGGTAGTGCGGGTAAGTCCTCGACAACGAAGATTCTCGTTGAGCTGCTTAGGGCTCACGGCCTCAAGGTTTTTACTAATCCATCGACCGCAAACATCCGGCAGGGCTTCTACGCGGCAATTTTGCAGTTTGCCGACCTCAGGGGGCGGATCGATGCCGACATAGTTGTGATGGAGTGGGATGAGGGTCACGGGGCTGCTTTCTCTCAGACCCTCAAACCCAGACTTGCCGTTTTGACTAACGTCCTATCCGATCAGCTCGATAGATTCATTGATCCTGTTTACGTGGTCGAAAAGCTCGCGACCATTGCGGGCAATTCCAGCCAAATTGTTTTCAATCGAGATGACAAAAACCTGAGTCAGTTCGCTGCTTCTCACCCAAATAGTCTCGGCTTTGGGCTGGGGGAGGAGCTAGTCAAAATTGGCCCGGACTACGCCCTGAATTTTGGCGAACATCCTGAACTTTCCAGGGATTGTCTTGTCGAATCAGCCACCGATGGGCAGCTCGAGCTTCGAGTCAAGGGCAGACTTGTGAAACTGTCGGGTGACTATGAGAGTCTTCCGAACGCCTTGAATACTGCAGCGGCTGTGCTGGCGGCTAGTGAGCTCACCTCACTTGACTTCGCCAAGGTGGTTTCCACCATTGAAACCCTTCCGCCGGTATTCGCTAGGGATGAGAATGCAATCATCAGGGGGCGAAAGGTCAGATTGATGCTGGTTCAAAACCCGACCAGCTTTCAGCTCAACCTGGATAAGTTGAACACCACCCCAACCCCGCTGATGCTCATGGCGGGTAGGGACATTCACGATCCGAGTTGGTTGTGGACGGTCGATTTCTCCAAACTCTCCAAAGTCGACGTCGTCGGAGGATTCAACGCCTACGAACTTGCACTCAGGCTCTTTTCTGCAGGAGTCCAAGTGAGCCAAGTAATACCTGAGATTGACAAGGCGAATGAGGCATTTTTGAGACTGGAAGGCGACAGTGCCACCATTTTGTTTTCTGCAGATGCGATGCGAAGAACCCGCAGATACCTAGGGTTGGCCAAATGACAAGGCTTTATTCATTTCAACCGCACTATTTCAACAACAATGGCGATCAAGGGAACCTAGAGGTTATAACTTCTGCCATCCGTGCCAGTGGTTCGAGCTTCAGCGTTGTCAATGAGCCCTCAAATGCTGATTTTGTGCTGATTGGCGATTGTTCCATTGCTGTCGCCGCCAAGTATGAGTCGGAGCTCCGGGCGTTGGTACCCACGCTTTCTCTCAGGCTGGAATCCGGTTTGCCAACTCTGCTGGTGGGGCGAAGCTATGAGCTATTGGCCTCAGACTTGGGCATCGAACTTGATTTCACAGATCGAGTCTCAGCATTCGTATCAGAGCAAGATGGCGATAGTGAAATTTGGGGCTACCACAACTCTTTGGTCTCAAGCCCAAAGGTTTTTCGCAAGGGAAATTTCATCGCCACCACATTATTTGGTCCGTTGCTCGCTAAGAACCCACATGTTTTGAAGAGCATGGTTGGAGCCATGGGTGTGGAGATTAAGTTGGAGCGGATGGGGGCGTTGGAGGCATTGGCCGCCAAGGCCCGAAGCAACACTACTTTTGGCTGAGGTCCTCAGACTGGTCGTGCCAGTTGATGGTTAGCGGTTGGAGCTTCTCTTTGTTGGCATTCCCGTGATGGGCGCAAAAGAGCAGTTCGCCAGTTTCCATCTCAACTCGAATGTAGGCCTGGGCTCCGCATACATCGCAGCGGTCAGTAGCTATAAGCCGAGGGGACTCTTTTACGTTTTCCATGTTGCGACTATTCAACCAGCTTTAGGGTTATTGATTCCGCTATTTACCCTTTGTTTCGCTAACTGCGAAGTGGCAGCTCAAACAACTCTGGACTCTGAGTTAGATTTCCCAAGTGGAAACCTATTCAGCCAGGCACCTCTCTGTCCTAGAGGGGCTAGAGGCCGTTCGTAAGCGTCCGGGCATGTACATCGGGTCTACCGATGCGCGCGGACTCATGCACTGTCTCTGGGAAATTATCGATAACTCGGTTGATGAGGCTCTCGCAGGTCATGGAAATCAAATCGAGGTCATTGCCCATTCGGACGGTTCACTTTCGGTCGCCGATCACGGCCGTGGTGTCCCGGTTGACATTGAGCCTCGAACCGGACTCACCGGAGTTGAGGTGGTCTTCACAAAGCTGCACGCCGGTGGAAAGTTTGGTGGCGGTAGCTACGCAGCATCTGGTGGTTTGCATGGCGTTGGCGCATCTGTTGTAAATGCCTTGAGTTCGAGACTGGACGTTGAGGTTGACCGAGATGGCGCCACCTATCAGATGTCATTTCGCAGGGGGGAGCCGGGAAGGTTTTCTGGAGCTGGCCCGGATGCGAGCTTCACCGCCTTTGAGGATGGCAGTGAGCTAACCAAGATCGGCAAAGTTGCCAAAGGTGTCACGGGAACCAGAGTCAGATACTGGCCAGATCGGCAGATCTTTGAAGCATCGGCCGCTTTTTCGCTGCAGGATTTGGAAAACCGGCTGAGGCAAACAGCCTTTTTGGTTCCAGGCCTGAAGCTCCTGGCTACTGATGAATCTTCAGCCACAAAGCTTGAATACCAGTTCGAAGGCGGCATTGCCGAATACGCGGAGTTCTTGGCTAAGGATCTAGCCATCGTCCCAACCAAAAGAATTCAATTTGAGACAACTTTTGAGGAGACCGTTCCGGTTCTGGATGAAGACAGTGGGTCTATGGTTTCCAAGGCGGTCGAGCGCAATGCCAAGGTTGACATTGCCCTTCGCTGGGGTCAGGGCTTTGACACTGAGCTCAAAACCTTTGTGAACATCATCGCCACACCCAAGGGTGGGAGTCACCAGGCAGGTTTCGAACTGGGCCTTCTAAAGTCGATTCGAGGAGCTATTGAGGCTAACTCTAGAAAGCTAAAGGCCAACGGCCTAAAAATCGAACGTGACGACATCTTTGCCGGCATGACTGCGGTCGTTGCAGTCAGTTTTCCGGAGCCTCAGTTTGAGGGGCAAACCAAGGAAACTCTGGGTACTCCGGCGATCAAGCAAATCGTGGCCAATGGTATTGGCGCTTGGCTGGACAACTTTCTCAGTGGAGGTATTCGCGGAACCAAAACCGAGGTTGATGCCTTGTTGGACAAAGTAGTTAGCGAGGCTAAGGCAAGAATCAGCGCCCGAAGCCTGAAAGACACCCAGCGGAGAAAGAACGCCCTCGAGTCATCATCACTACCCACCAAACTCGTTGATTGTCGTGCCGATGCTACTGCGGGCAGTGAGCTATTCATTGTGGAGGGCGACAGCGCACTTGGAACTGCAAAGTTAGCCCGCGACTCAAAATTCCAGGCGTTGCTGCCGATTCGCGGAAAGATACTCAACGTACAAAAAGCGTCTGTCTCCGACATGCTTTCCAATGCCGAGTGCGCCTCTATCATTCAGGTAATCGGTGGAGGTTCGGGTCGAACCTTCGATTTAGATTCGGTGCGTTACGAAAAAATCATCCTCATGAGCGACGCAGATGTGGACGGCGCTCACATTAGAACACTGCTGCTCACACTGTTTTTCCGATACATGCGTCCGTTAGTTGAAGCCGGCCGGGTTTACGCAGCCGTCCCACCGCTTCACCGAGTCATGGTTCAGAATGGGCGCTCGAAGGAGCCCGTTTACACCTACTCGCAATCTGAACTCAATGACCTACTCACAAAGTTGGAGAAATCGGGCAAGACCTACCTAAATCCCATTCAGCGCTACAAGGGCCTTGGCGAAATGGACGCCGATCAGCTAGCCGAAACCACCATGAATCCGGGAAATCGCATGCTCAGGCGGATAACTGCCGATGACGCTCAGCTCTCGGATGAGGTCTTTGAATTGCTGATGGGAAATGAAGTTGCTCCGCGCAGAGACTTCATTATCGACTCTGCTGATAGCTTCGACCGCGAGCGGATCGACGCCTAAAGTGCTCCACCTAGGTAGGTGGAAATAGGTGTACCCGAGCCGTCTCGACGGTCATCAGTCTGAGGCCCTTGGATTCTTTTCTCATCTAGGTCGAATAGTCTCGCTGGAGACTTCGCGATCGTTGCGAAGTAGAGCTGGTCTTCTCCTTTGAGGAAGCGGTGGGCTCGAATGCCCATGGCAGCTCTACCCTTCCGGGGGTATGCAACAAGCCTCGTTACCTTGGCGCTTCCAGCATCCGTCCCGCCGAGTGCCATTGCGGAGTTTGCGGCAGTCACAAGCACACCATCGTCGATGGCGTTGCCGAAATAGATGGCCCGACCCTCGGAGATGTTCATTCCTGCCATGCCGGAGGCGGGTAGCCCCTGTGGCCGAACGGTATCGGCATTGAAAATCAACAGATTTCCTGTCGAGCTCACGAATGCAATCTCGCCGCCATCGGTTGACTCGCAGACACCAATCACCTCATCAAATTCCTTGAGGGAAATTACCGGGACCTCTTGCTTTTCGGGGAGTGGACCTGTGAATCGCTTAACTACGCCGCCTGAAGTCCCGATTGCAAATGTCATATTTGATCTCCAGGGGATGACGCCAACGACCCGGCTCGACTTTGTGCCGATGAGAGATTCTGGCTCTGGTAGATCAGGTGTTACGGCTGCAGAAATACTTGGGAGATCGGCGACGTGGACGGAGTGAGCAACGCCATCGGAGGTGATTAGTGCTAAATCGGACCTCGTAGTGGTCTCGATAATCCTCGCATCGAGGGTCTGTCTGTCAACCGGAAGGTTGCTGGTTCGGTAAAGCTTGCCAGTTGGCGTTACGCATACGAAGGTCGGCTCATCAATCAACTCTTGGACCACGACGGGCTTCTTGCTGACCACCATTCCCGCAGAATCTATCAACTGCGTTCTGCGTGGTGAACCATACTTTTCAGAGACCTCTTCGAGTTCGCGCCTAATAGTTGTCTTCATGAGACTTTCCGACTCCAGCAATGATTGAAGTTCGGAAATCTCTTTGCGGAGTTGATCCGCCTCAGTCTCCAGTTCAATCACGCTAAATCTGGTTAGCCTTCGCAGGCGCAATTCCAAAATGTGGTCCGCCTGAAGCTCACTTAGGTCAAATACCTGCATCAGCCTTGTTCTGGCTAGCTCTGCGGTGTCTGATGTCCGAATAACCTCAATGACCTCATCAATGTTGAGTACCGCAACCTGAAGCCCCTCAAGCAGGTGGAGCCTCGATCTTCTTCTCGAAAGCCTGGACTCGCTCCTTCTTCGAACGACCTCCAGGCGGTGCAGGAGATACACCTCTAGAAGTTGCTTGAGGCTGAGCTGCTGGGGACGGCCATTAACCAGGGCGACATTATTGACGTTAAAGGCCTCCTCCAGTGGTGTCAGCCGATACAGCGCCTCCATTACCGAATCAGGGTTGAATCCAGTTTTTAGTTCAATTACCAACCGCAAACCGTTATCTCGGTCGGTAAGGTCAACCACGTTGTGGATTCCCTCAAGTTTTTTGGCACTGACCGCGTCGCGAATTCGGTCAATCACCCTCTCGGGACCTACCAGGTAGGGGAGTTCTGTTACTACGAGGCCGGTTCGGCGAGGACCAACACTCTCAACCGATACTCGTGCGCGCATTCGGAAGCTGCCTCGTCCGGTCTCGTAGGCCTCCCGAAGCGACTCGGCCACAAGTGCAACGGCGCCGGTTGGGAGATCAGGACCAGGAATGTGTTCCATTAGCTCAGCGGTGCTTGCGTTTGGGTTTGAAATTAGGTGAACCAGAGCAGCTATCACCTCTTTGAGGTTGTGGGGTGCCATGTTGGTTGCCATACCAACTGCGATGCCGCTGGCGCCATTCACCAGAAGGTTTGGAAATGCTGCTGGTAGGACGGATGGCTCAGTCAGCTGAGCATCGTAATTAGGCTCAAAATCTACGGTGTCCTCATCGAGTGACTCGTTCAGAAGCAGTGCTGCGGGAGCGAGCCTGGCTTCGGTGTAGCGGGCCGCTGCAGGACCGTCATCTAGAGATCCAAAGTTTCCGTGGCCATCGATCAGAGGAATCCTCAGCGTGAAAGGCTGTGACATGCGTACTAGCGCGTCGTAGATTGCACCATCACCGTGAGGGTGGAGTTTTCCCATCACCTCGCCGGTTACTCGAGCTGATTTGACATGGCCCCGATCCGGACGCAGTCCCATTTCGCCCATCTGGTAGATGATTCTGCGCTGAACGGGTTTTAGTCCGTCTCGGGCATCGGGAAGTGCTCGAGAGTAGATAACTGAGTAGGAATACTCCAGGAAGCTTTCACGCATCTCTTTGCCGACGTCAATGTCAACTATGCGCTCTTTGTTTTCGGACATGGTTCCTGATGTGTCAAACTGGTCTGGTGCCCATGACTTTACCCGTTGTTCCCAAAGCCCTGGGGAACCTGAGGCACGTGTTCTCTTCAAGCTTGCTGGCTGTTCAAAAAAAGCCAAATCCACTTGGCCTCAAACCGAAAAAGAAGATCGTTTGCATTCTGGTAGATGGGATGGGTGCGGAGAACATTCTTGCTCGAGCCGGGCATGCTCCCTATCTGGCTGCTGCTGTCCGGGCGGGGGCTGTCGGGTTCAGCGGATTTCCTTCGACGACCTCTGCAAACATTGCCAGCTTTGCAACCGGGCTGTCTCCGGGGGAGCACGGCCTGATTGGCCATGCGGTTTATGACCGCAAACACGACAGAACCTTGAATCTTCTAACCGGCTGGGATGAGTCCACTGACCCTCTGCTTTGGCAGCCGAACACCTGCGTTTCAGAGCTTTCAACCGCTGCGGGAATTGCATGCAACGTAATAGGTCATGCGGAGTATCAACATTCCGGTTACACAATGGCCACGATGCGAACCGCTAACTACCTGGTAGCTGAGAGCATGCGGGAGCGCTTTGACAGAGCTCTAGAAGTCATGGTTTCCAAGAGCGAATCCATTAGTTACCTGTACATTCCCGAGCTGGATAAATACGGCCACAAATTTGGCTGGGAGACCGCGGGCTGGGCTGCACTGCTAGAGGAGGTTGATGGCGAGCTCAGAAGACTTGTGGGCAAACTTCCTACTGACGCAGGAGTCCTTGTGGTGGCTGATCACGGAATGATGGACTCCCCACTAGAGCGACGCCTCTACATCGACGATTTCGTCGACCAGGGCGGGCTGGTCGACCATTTTGCTGGTGATACCAGGGCGAGTTACCTTTATCTAAAACAGCCAGATCTAGCCCAGGGCTTTACCGAACAGCTAAATAATCAACAGGAAATTTTCACTGCCGTAACCGGTACTCAGGCGCAAGCGGCGAACTGGTTCGGGCCAATTGGGCCAGAGGCGAGGGATCGATTCCCTGATGTAATTTTGCTGGCAAAAAGTAACATCACTCTTTTCCACAGTGTTTTTACCAAAAAGCGCGCCTTTGACATGACCGCCCATCACGGGGGTCTTACTTCTCAGGAAACCAGAGTGCCGTTAGTTCGGATCGGCTTCTAGGTGGGAAGCCCCAAGCACAATCTCGTCCCAGCTGGGGAGTGAGGCCCTTCCCTTGGCGGTCTGGGGCTTGATTTCCGCAGGTGCCTGCCGGCGGCTTCTGAGTTCCTGAACCAGGTCATGCACTGAAGCTGACGGGGCCTCTTCCGGAATTTCCGAAACTGGCACAGCTGGGGCCTCAAAGATTGCATCGCGCACTGCTGGATGCTTTCCGATTTTTCTCGCGGCAGAGTTTGATGGTTCAAGCAATCGCGCTTTGGGGTTGAAGAGCCAGGTGTAAGTGTCAGAGCCCTTGGCAGCAACAACCCAGCCGTCTTCGCTCTTGCTCACGCTGAATAGGGCGCCGGGATCAAATGCAAGGACTATGTCCTCAAATCGCTTCATCGAAGGACCGTCGGCCAGGGAAGTGTTAAGCGCCGTTTCGAGAACGTACTTGAGTTCATCGAGGATCGGGAGGGCGAACGGTTCAACGGCGGAGGAGGGCACGCCAAATTTCTCAGCAACTTGCTCTACCGTGCTGCCTGAGCGAATCAGCGACTGGACATCTTTTGGCGTGAAACCTGAAGACTCCACAACGTGATTTTTCCGGATAGCGTCCCTCAGGGATTCATCCAGGAGGGTTTGCATCCTAGTTCCGTCTGGTGCTTCAAAGATTAGAAAGTCACCTTCGCGGTTAACGAACTTTAATTCCATTTTGTGCTCCCTTTGATACGAGTTTGGCAAAGGGATTGGGGTTAGTTCGTTATTTGCTCGGTGAGTTGGTTAAGTGTTGGCGGACATCGGCGAGCCTTATTTGCAAAATGCGAGTTGCTAGGGGATGATACCTGCGCTACTAGATGCGAAAGGTGCGTGAGCAATGGCAACTGATTATGACGCTCAGCGCAAAAATGACGACGATACCGAGTCCATTGAGGCAATCAAGGAGCGCATCCCCTCCAAGCCCTCGCTTTCTGACGATGACGCTGACAACGCGGATAGCTTCTCAATTCCTGATGTAGTGAACGAAGAGCTAGAGGTGGTCATTCTGCCTCAGCAGGAAAATGAATTCACCTGCGTCAGCTGCTTCCTCGTAAAGCCTCAGAGCCAAATGGCTTCCAAAACTAAGCTCGGCTCAGTTTGTACGGAGTGCGCTTACTAGTTCCTCTGCCCGACGAGTTGAAACAATTAGGTAGGGCGTTGGATCCTCGGGATCCGTAATTTCGATTCGAACCGCGCTCCTAATGTCTCCGCGAATAACCAGCGCCGCACGCGCGCTGAGTTTTGGCCCAAGTTCGTCCCGAAGATCCGATTGCGAAATTACCTTGAACTCTCCAATGGCCTCTCGCGGCAAGGACACACTTCCGGCCATAACTCGGAACTCGTCTATTACGACCAGAGGGCTCGAAAGCACTGAGATAGCGATCAAGACGATCGTTGAAAACCCGGCAAGGACTAGCGCAAGCGACCAGCCAAACGGCGCTGCCGCCAATAGCACCATAGGGAAACTAAGGCTGTAGGCAGCCAACAGGCCGACCGATGGGTAGAGTCTTTCAACAAACTGCGGGTTGGTCACCCAAATACATTACGCTCTAGGGGTGAGTTTGGAAGTACTGATTATTGCGGAACCAGGGTTTGAACCTGTTTACGCCAAGCCAGGAGATGCCGGCTGTGACCTGAGGTCAACTCAGTCACTTATTCTTCCCGCAGGTGAGCGCGCGCTGGTCAAGACCGGTGTTCGCATTGCGATGCCCGCTGGCTACGTGGGTCTCGTTCACCCGAGAAGCGGGCTGGCAGCCAAGCACGGCATCACCGTATTGAACACTCCGGGGACGGTTGACTCCGGTTACAGAGGGGAATTGATGGTGACTCTATACAACTCCTCAAAAGAGGATTTCAAAATCGAGACCGGTGACCGAATTGCCCAGCTGGTTTTCCAGCGTTTTGAAACAGCTCGATTCATACCGGTTACTGAGCTTCCGGAATCCTCAAGGGGCGACTCTGGCTTTGGGTCGAGTGGAGTGAACTAATGCAGAAGATTGCCCCGGAAGATAGAGCTCAAAATGGACCATTCGATGTATCCGAAATCGGGCTTCTGACCCCCTACGTTGATTTTGGATCGATTCGCATTGCACCCACCGCTAATGTTTTGATCCGCGCGGACATTGATGACAACTCAAAGCGAGTCGTGGCGATAACTCTTGAGCAAGACGGCCACCGCATTCAACTTCAGGCTTTTGCTGCAAGCAAAGTAGAAGGCATTTGGGCTTCGACGTTGGATGCCATTGAAAGCGCCATTGCAAACCAGGGTGGGACTTGTGAGCGAATCACCGGCTTGTTGGGTCCTGAGACCAAGGCCTCGGTGCCGGTCACTGAGGGCGACAAGAGGGCAATGCGGGAGTCACGCTTTGTTGGAGTTGACGGCCCTCGCTGGTTTCTCCGCGGGGTGATGACGGGCCCGGAGCTTTACTCTCAGACTCGTTACACAGCTCTTATCGAGCTTTTCCGATCGGTGGTCGTCAACCGCGGTGAAGTTCCTATGCCACCGGGAGACCTGCTTCCCCTGACTATTCCGGTTCAGCAGTGACAGACCCTGCAAAATCCATAGCCTCAAGGCTCGGCGTCGAGCGGGAGGGCGAGTCCATCAAACTCACCAAAGATTCCCTGCTGGCGGCGATGGGTGGAACCCTGGGAATCGCCGAATCGGTCCTCCCGGCGTTTTCTTTTTCAATCTCCTATGCCTTGGGCCGTAGTGCATTGGTCTCAGTTCTAATCGCTGCCGGTCTGGGTCTGGGTTTTATTCTCTACCGCTTGGTGCGCAAGCAGGCGCTGAGTTCAGCTGTCATCGGGGTCCTAGCTATTGCGCTCGCCGCATTCTTGGCTCTCAGAGATGGCGGATCAGCGGTGGATTACTTCGTGCCTGGTTTTTACACCAATGCCGCGTACGGATCGGTGCTTTTGCTATCTGTTTTGGTTCGCTGGCCGATTCTTGGATTCGCCGGCAAGTTCCTATTCGGTCTTGACAATTGGAGAACTTCGAAGCCGCTCTACCGCCGATTTCAGCTTCTGACTCTCATCTGGGTCGGGTTCTTCGCTCTCCGTCTTGCAGTTCAACTTCCGCTGTATTTTGCCAATCAGGTCGAACTTCTAGCCACCTCGAGGGTTGTCATGGGGGCGCCTGCCTACGCTGGACTACTTGCCTTGACTTGGGTGGTTCTTAAGCGCATCTCCAGTACCGAAAAAGAGTAAATTAGTCAGGTCACACGTCAGGAGAAACAATCCATGCCAGATAGCTTCAAATCAGCAAAGCAGCTGCAGGTCGGTTCTAAGAGCTACAAGTACTACTCAATGCCCGAACTCGGCGTGGAAAAGCTTCCCTTCAGCCTCAAGATCCTGCTAGAGAACATGCTTCGCACAGAGGATGGCGCGAATGTAACCGCGGATCACGTGAATGCCATTGTCAACTGGGACCCTAAGGCCGAGCCTGACACCGAGATCCAGTTCTCTCCTGCCAGAGTGATTATGCAGGACTTCACCGGTGTGCCATGTGTCGTTGACCTTGCCACCATGCGCGAGGCGGTTCTTGAACTTGGTGGAGATCCGCAAAAGATTAATCCGCTGGCCCCGGCTGAGATGGTGATTGACCACTCCGTTGTCATTGATGTTGCCGGTAGCGCCGATGCCGCTGAGCGCAACGTCGAATTCGAGTACCAGAGAAACGCCGAGCGTTACCAGTTCCTGCGCTGGGGGCAAACAGCCTTTGACAACTTTAAAGTCGTTCCCCCAGGAACTGGAATTGTGCACCAGGTAAACATCGAATACCTAGCAAGGACCGTCATGGTTCGCGAGTTCAACGGTGAGCTAGTGGCTTACCCTGACTCCTGCGTGGGCACTGATTCCCACACCACCATGGTCAATGGCCTTGGTGTATTGGGCTGGGGAGTTGGAGGCATTGAGGCCGAGGCTGCGATGCTGGGTCAACCTGTTTCGATGCTCATTCCAAAGGTGGTCGGCTTCAAGCTCACGGGTCAGATTCCAGTTGGAGCAACCGCCACGGATGTGGTGCTGACCATCACCGAGATTCTCCGAAAGCACGGCGTGGTCGGTAAGTTCGTTGAGTTCTATGGATCTGGTGTTGGCAGGGTGCCGCTTGCCAACCGAGCCACGATTGGAAACATGTCCCCGGAGTTTGGCTCCACGGTTGCGATCTTCCCAATCGATGAGGTCACCCTTGACTATCTTCGAATCACCGGTCGAAGTGATGAGGAAGTAGCTCTTGTCGAGGCTTACACCAAGGCACAGGGTCTATGGCACGACCCAAGCATTGAGCCGGTTTACAGCGAATACCTAGAGCTTGATCTGAGCACTGTGGTTCCATCCATTGCCGGTCCTAAAAGGCCTCAGGATCGCATTGAACTCTCAAACTCTAAGAATGCGTTCGAGAAGGTCCTACCCTCTTACGCAAGCGTTGCATCGAAGCCGACCAAGGTCGCGGGTCACGATTACCTGATTGACAACGGTGCAGTCACCATCGCATCCATTACTTCCTGCACCAATACCTCGAACCCATCTGTGATGTTGGCTGCCGGTCTAGTAGCCCGAAACGCAGTAAAGCGCGGCCTGAAGGCTAAGCCATGGGTAAAGACTTCGCTCGCCCCAGGGTCCAAGGTTGTGACCGAGTACTACGAGAAGGCTGGTCTGACGAAAGACCTGGATGCGCTCGGTTTCAACTTGGTTGGATACGGCTGCACCACCTGCATCGGCAACTCAGGCCCGCTGGCGCAAGAAATTTCTAACGCGATCAATGAAAACGATCTTGCCGTTACTGCCGTGCTGTCCGGAAACCGCAACTTCGAGGGTCGAATCAACCCTGACGTCAAGATGAACTACTTGGCATCGCCACCGCTGGTTATTGCCTACGCACTTGCCGGAACCATGGACTTTGATTTTGAAAATCAACCCCTAGGACAGGACAGCTCTGGAGCTGACGTATTCCTGAGGGATATTTGGCCCACCCCGGACGAGGTTCAGCAGACTATTGATTCGTCCATCAACTCCGAAATGTTCAAATCTCAGTACGCGTCGGTGTTCGACGGCGATGAGCGCTGGCGTTCGCTTCCAACTCCAAAGGGTGCAATCTTTGAGTGGGACGAGAAGTCAACCTACGTAAAGAAGGCGCCGTACTTTGACAACATGCCTTTGCAACCAACTCCGGTGAGCGACGTTCACGGCGCCAGGGTCCTGGTAAAGCTTGGGGATTCCGTTACCACAGACCACATTTCGCCTGCGGGTTCCATCAAGGCAGACTCACCAGCCGGTAAGTACCTCAGCGAGCGCGGTGTATCCAGGGTTGACTTCAACTCTTACGGATCTAGAAGAGGTAACCACGAGGTTATGATTCGCGGCACCTTCGCGAACATTCGCCTTCGTAACCAGCTGCTAGACAATGTTGAGGGCAGCTACACTCGCGATTTCTCAAAGGCCGACGGCCCTCAGGCCTTCATCTTCGACGCTTCTGAGTCTTACCGCGCGGATTCCACCCCTCTAGTAGCCCTTGCGGGCAAGGAGTACGGTTCCGGCTCCTCTCGTGACTGGGCTGCCAAGGGCACCAGCCTGCTGGGAATCAAGGTAGTAATCGCTGAGAGCTTCGAGCGCATTCACCGCAGCAACCTCATTGGAATGGGAGTCCTGCCGCTGCAGTTCCCTAAGGGTGAAACGGCTGATTCGCTGGGTCTTGACGGCACTGAAGTATTCGACGTCACGGGCATTGAGGCGCTAAACGCCGGAACGACTCCAAAGACCGTTCGGGTGGTTGCAAAGCCCTCGGCTCACTCGCCTCAGGGCAAGTCGGTTGTCGAATTCGACGCCGTCGTCCGAATCGACACACCCGGTGAAGCGGACTACTTCCGCAATGGAGGAATTCTGCAGTACGTACTCCGTAGCTTGGTTGCCTAGGAAGCTAACGGCCGTTTAGGTTGTTGGTATTGCCATGAGCATTCTTGAAGGCATCTCAGAGCCGAGAGACCTAGATTCGCTGTCAGTAGCCCAGTTGCAAGAATTATGCGGCGACATCAGGGAGTACCTGGTTGAGTCGGTTTCGAAGACCGGTGGCCACCTGGGTCCAAACTTGGGCGTCGTGGAAATCTCTGTAGCCATCCACCGGGTTTTTGATTCTCCCAATGACGCCATCGTTTTTGATACCGGCCACCAGAGCTACGTCCACAAGCTACTAACTGGACGAAAGGATTTCTCCAAGCTCCGCCAGAAGGATGGAATCGCTGGATATCCGCAGCGTTCTGAGTCGGTGCACGACATTGTTGAGTCATCGCACGCTTCCAGCTCGCTCTCTTGGGCGGACGGTATATCTAGGGCCTTCAAGGCAACCGGCCAAACATCTAGGCACGTTGTTGCGGTAATCGGCGACGGTGCGCTCACCGGTGGTATGGCTTGGGAGGCTCTCAACAACATCACTGATGACAACGACAGAAACTTGGTCGTCATAGTCAATGACAATGGCCGCTCATACGCCCCAACCATCGGTGGTCTGGCGCGATCGCTAAACGCTATCCGAACTGAATCCTGGTATCGAAAGGGCTATTCACTCTCTCGTCGAATCTTCTCAAAGTTTGGCCCCCTCGGTAGGTTGCTGTTCCGAGCCGCCCACGCCGCCGGGCAGTCTGTAATTGTTGAGGCAAGTCCGAACGCTATGTTCCCGAATCTTGACCTGAAGTACATCGGACCTATCGATGGCCACAACCTCCAGGAGCTAGAAACTGCCCTGCGGCAAGCCAAGGATTATGGCGGTCCGGTTATTGTTCACGCAGTGACCCAGAAGGGCAAAGGCTACGACCCAGCGGTTTCCGATGCGGCCGATCAATTCCACGCGGTTGGAAAGATTAATCCCGAAACTGGCCTACCCCTCAGCAGCGGTTCTGGTCAAAGTTGGACCGGTGTGTTTTCAGAGGAAATAGTCAAGATCGCTGATGCCAACCCCAGGGTGGTTGGCATCACGGGCGCGATGCTAATCCCGGTTGGGCTCGATAAATTCGCAGAGAAGCATCCAGGTCGAGTTTTCGACGTTGGTATTGCCGAGCAGCACGCCGTGACCTCAGCGGCGGGCATGGCATTCGGTGGGCTACACCCTGTGGTTGCAATTTATTCAACGTTCTTGAATAGAGCATTTGATCAGGTGCTGATGGATGTCGCCCTCCACAAAGCTGGTGTGACATTTGTGCTCGACAGAGCTGGGATCACGGGTCCCGATGGGGCTTCTCACCATGGTGTATGGGATCTTTCTATGCTCCAGGTTGTTCCGGGAATGCAGCTCGCTGCTCCAAGAGACGGTCAAAGGCTAAAGGAGCTGTTGTCGGAGGCAATCGGTGTGGACGATGCGCCAACTGCGGTCCGCTTCCCCAAGGGCAACATCCCATCGGCAATCGATGCCATCGTGATGACAGATGATGGCGTTGACATCCTGCACCAGTCGCCCAGCAAAGATGTTTTACTGGTAAGCGTCGGAGCTTTCGCCCACACCGCAGTTCAAGTTGCCCAGCTGCTGGCAGCCCAGGGAATTGGAACAACGGTTGTTGATCCGCGCTGGATCCTTCCAATTCGCTCGTCCCTGGTGGATATGGCGAGAGAGCACAGGCTCGTGGTGACTCTTGAGGATGGCGTTAGGGTTGGGGGATTTGGATCCAGGTTGCGTCAGGAGCTGCGTGCTCAGGGTGTGGACACGGGCCTCAACGAGGTTGGCGTTCCAGCTGAGTTCCTGGAGCACGCCGAGCGAGACCAGATATTGGACAGACTCGGGTTAAATCCACGGGCAATTGCGATAGACATCGTTGCCCAAGTGGTGGGAACCAAAGTTCCTCACGCTAAGCCGCTGGATCAGACTCCGTTTGATTCAAGCATTCAAGAATCGGCCCAGTAACCAGACCAATCTGCCACGGCCTTGCTCCGTAACTCCTTAGCTGGCCAGCAATGTCATCAAGCGGCTCGAAGGCAACTCTTCTGAGGTAGTCAGGGGTAAGTAGGTTTTCCGTCGGGAGGTTTAGCTCTGAGGCGAGTTTTTGAACCACTGGGCGCAATTGCTCAAGTCTCTTGTGAGCATCGGGGAACCTGCGCTCCCAGCTCTTATGGTTCGGGATGCCATTCGACTTATCCAGTGGCTCAGCTGAAATCTCTAAGTCTGGAGACTCCTGAATCGCCTGCCACCAGGTGGATAACAGTGACCTTGAAGCTCGCCCCTGGAAATCTGGGTTCTTCGCCAGCTCGGAGCGTGTAGTCGGCGCTGCGAGGGCAGCAGCGACTATCGAGCGATCTGGAATAAGGCGACCAGGAGCGATGTCTTGATCTCTTGCGAGCTGGTCCCTCTTGGCATGCAGGGCCGCTGCAATCTTTAGCTTGCTGATGTCCTTGACCTTGATCATCCCGGGTAGGTGGCGCCACGGTTCGATTAGAGCAGGCTTAGGAGAGAAGCCAACCAGGTTTGCAAACTCCTGCAGTGCCCATTCAAGTTTTTCCTGCTCTCTAAGCAGGGCGGAAATGGCATCCCAGAGCTCAAACATCACGTCAACGTCCAAAGCGGCGTAGTCGATCATTTCCTGGGGGAGTGGTCGCTTGGACCAGTCGGCGGCAGAGTGCTCTTTTGCCAGGTCCAGTTCCAGAAGAGATTCACTCAGAGAACCCAAACCGACGCGCTCGCAACCTGCCAATCTCGCAGAAAGCTCAGTGTCGATAATTCCAGAGGGCTTAAGGTTTAGCTCTGCCAGGCACGGGAGATCTTGGGTTGCAGCGTGTAGCAGCCAGGTTTTTTTGTTGAGCTCGAGGGAAAGACCCGATAGGTCTATGTCTTCAGCAGTATCAATCAGCCAGATTCCAACGTCGCGAATTGCTATTTGGATCAGGTATGCGCGCTGGCTGTAGCGAAAGCCTGACGCGCGCTCGGCATCAATGGCTACTGTGTCGGTTCCAGGAAGCGCCTCAAGCAGGCTATGCAATTCGCCGGCTTGCTCAACTAAACGAACAGGCAGGCGCGGTTTATCGAGCCTCACTAAGTCTCACTACCTTTGAATCTTTCGGGGGCAGACCTGAAATGAGGGCCAGGAGCTCGATCCATCCGGTCAGGTGGGGGAGTAGTTCAAAATTGATGGGTGCCCAGGATGCTCGAATTTCCAATTCTGCATGTTGCGGCTGAGTGATGAGCGAACCGTGACCCGTTGAAATCACGGTTGTGGTGGTGCCGGCGTCGTGTGCGAACTGGGCGCCAGATTGGGTGAGAGAGTCTCTTAGCCATTCCCAGGGCATTGAGGAGAGATATTCATCCTTCGCCATGTCAAGTTCGATTGGACTCTTCGCGTAGCCAATCACTCGGAATTCGCTATTCCAACCCTCTGGCATAGAACTGTCTCTGCAAAAAACCAAACGAGACACCCCATGGTCGCTCGCAATTTCGTGGTCTATTTCGGCTGCAATTGCAATAGCTTCTGGGGCGATGCCTTTAGGGGAAGGAATTTGCGTGAGAGTGATCTCTGGTCGAACCTGGATGCTGGAAAGGGAAGTGAGCATGCCTTTGAAGGGCTCTGAGATTCCGTCTAGGTCCAATTCCACCTCGTAAATTTACCCCCGAGCCGGTCTAATTTTTGAGTGCCACGCCACCACGGCGAGGAACAGGTCAGCCAGTTCAAACCTGGCCCCATCGAGACCCTCTCGACCCAGGTAAGCCTCGACTCCGTCGGCCGAGGTGGATGAGATAAAGAGTGCGTCCAAATTTCGATTTGAAACCAGCTCACGGATACCGGTCTCTCCAAACTCGACGTGGACGGCGCCGTAGGCGTCACGGAGCTCTTCAAAAGAACTCTGGTAGCCACCAGATAGTAAAAGCAGACGCCTGTCCTCGGGAACAGTAATCGAAACCCCTTCTCTGGTGAGCACAGCTAGGTCAGCAGCTCTGGGAAAACGATATTGGTCGGCTCGAAACGTCCTCCCCGAGGTCAGCACCACCTTGGAATTTCTTCGCAGCGCCTTGAGTAGTTCAAGATCCGTGGCGTTGCCTAGGCCCTTTGAATTTCCAATTGGCCCGATACTCGAGCCTTTTGGGTCAACCACCAGTGACGCGGTGAATCGAAAGCCAGAAATCAGGGCTTCCAGCAAACTTGGGAGATTGCCAGTTAGTTTCAACTATTTAGCTCGCGAGTTTTGCGCTTGATTCTGGCTAGCATCCCCCGCATGCCTCTGACCCTAAGAGGTGAGATCAGCTTGTCTAGGCCAAGGGCGCTTGGAAAGTCATCTGAGGTATCAAGAATTTCCTGAGCGCTCAAACCATCAAGAGCGGAATGCAGCACGCTCGCGAAACCACGAGTGGTGGGAGCTTCCTGCGGGGCCGAAAAATGCAGTCGAATCTGGTCGGCGGTCCCATCAACGGCAATAAAAACCGGTGACTGGCACTCTTCAACGCGCTCCAGAAGTTCTGGATGCTCGCCATACTTCGGGTCCAAGGGGGGAAGGTTTTCACTGAATTCAAGCAGGAGCTGCAGCCGGTCCTTCTCGGGCAAGAAGTTGAAGTCCTCGGCTATTTCCGTGGCTCTTAGGTTCAACGTGAGACCACTCCGGGCTCTTCGCCCACCGCCACTGGAACTCCGACTAGGTTTCCCCACTCCGTCCAGGAGCCGTCGTAGTTTCTGACATCCGATACGCCAAGAAGGTACTTGAGTACGAACCAGGTGTGGCTCGAGCGCTCACCAATTCGGCAGTAGGCAACGAATTTATCCGCAGGGTTGAAGCCGGTGTTCTCAAAATAAATGGCCTTTAGCTCATCAACCGGCTTGAAGGACTCATCGGCAAGAATCGCGGACGACCACGGAATGGATGCAGCAGTCGGGATGTGGCCACCACGGGAAGCGCCCTCGTTTGGGTAGTCCGGCATGTGTAGCCTCTCGCCGGTGTATTCAGGTTTTGAACGAACATCAACCAGAGGGAGGCCTAGGTGGTCTAGGACGTCATCACGGAACGCCCTGATGGTTCTGTCGTCCCGCTCTACGACGGGATAAGCCTTACTTTGGGGCGTAGGAACTTCCTTCGTTAGCTCTCTGCCCTCCGCAATCCACTTGGCCCTGCCACCGTTGAGGATTCGAACATCCTCATGTCCGAAGAGCTTGAACACCCAAAAGGCATAAGTTGCCCACCAGTTCGACTTGTCTCCGTAGATGACGACGGTGTCGTTGCGCCCAATCCCTTTTTCATTCATTAGCTCGGCAAATTGTGGACCGGTCAAGTAGTCGCGCTTGTGCTCATCATTGAGTTCGGTGTGCCAGTCGAGCTTCACTGACCCTGGGATGTGACCGGTTTCGTAAAGCAGAACGTCTTCGTCGCACTCCACGATCACAACCGATGAGGAATTTTCCTCGAGCCAGGCAGTTGTTACAAGGGAATTCGGGTGAGCGTACTGTGCGATTCTCTGGTCTTCCGACATTGGTATCTTCCTTGTTGCCTAGAATTTGTTGCTTGGAGGTAGCAAAATGCTCGAACAGCGCATCGTGGGTGCTAATTCCCTCCCGAGTATTGTCCCAGACTTATCACCTGAAGAACTAATTAGGCAGCTCTTACCTCCACCGGAATTTACCGCCGCTCGGTTCGAGAACTACCGTCCTGACGCCAATTTCCCCTCCCAGAAGGCGGCTGTGGAGATTTCGCAACAGTTCGTAACAGGCAAAAAGGGGAAGTTATTTTCCAAAACCGAGCCGACGCCTGGGGTTTACCTAGACGGCGGTTTTGGCGTGGGGAAAACGCACCTGCTGGCATCAATCTGGCATGCATATTCTGGGAAGAAGGCTTTTGGTAGCTTCCTGGAGTACACCAGCTTGGTTGGATACATCGGCTTTCAGACGGCAGTTTCTGAGCTTTCAAAATTCGCCCTGATATGCATCGATGAGTTTGAACTCGATGATCCGGGAGACACAATGCTGATGTCTCGACTTCTCAAAGAACTCAGCATCAAGGGGGTGAGGTTTGCCGCCACGTCAAACACTCCGCCGAACGCCTTGGGTCAGGGAAGATTCGCTGCCGAAGATTTCAAGCGAGAAATTCAAGGCTTAGGCGAGCGTTTTGAAATTGTTAGTGTCGACGGCGAAGACTATCGTCACCGCGACACTCACGCGGACTCCCGCAATCTCACTGTGGCGGAGCTGCAGGATTGGCTGGGAATACAGTCCGACCTATACACCTCAGATTTTCCAGAGCTACTAAAGCTTTTGTCTACGCTTCACCCGACAAAGTTCCGCAGGCTCATCGCTTCGGTTGGAGCATTCGCACTAACTAACGTCTACCAACTTGAGGATCAGGTTGCAGCCTTGCGACTGGTCGCGTTTGTCGACCGGATGTATGAGCAGCAGATACCGATTCGGACCAGCGGGACAGTTCCGCTCACCAAGGTTTTCTCAGAAACCATGCTCCAAGGCGGCTATCGCAAGAAGTACCTCCGCGCGATTTCGCGCATAGGTGCGCTTTGCGAGCTCTACTGAGCACGAATCTTGCGGTAGTGCCTGCCCCGCAGCTGGGCTAACCAAGCTCCCAGCGTCATGGAGATGACAGAGCCCAGAAGCACGGCAAGCGTCCCCTCGGCCAGGAGTTGTGGGTGATCTTCAAAAGCAAGTTTGGTCATCAAGAGTGACACCGTGAAACCCACTCCGGCCAGTGCAGCAATCGCGAGAAAATCAAGGGTTTCAAGCGGCAATCGTGACTTCGGATCCGCCATGCGATTGGCAATGGCTGCAAAGGCGGTGATGCCGATGAGTTTTCCAAATGGAAGAGCAATCAGGACGCCCAGGAAAACCATGGAAGTCTGGGAGCTGAAGCTCGGCAGGGTGATTGCAACGGAGAAAAACGCAAATAGCGGTAAGACGAGCGTGTTCGTCCATGGCTGCAGCTTTGAGACCAGCTGGTGGGTTTTTTTGGCGGGTATGAGTAGCCCAAGCAAAACACCTGCGATCGTGGCATGGACCCCTGATTGAAACACTAGGTACCAGAGCGCGAAAAAGGCCAGGATTCGAATCAAGTTGTGAGGCGCTTTACGAATTCGCTCTGCTATAACAACCGCTGCAGCGACCACAGCAGCAGCCAAAAGCCACAGCGCCTCGAGGTCATCGGTGTAGAAGACAGCGATGATGAGGATGGCGACTAGGTCGTCAAAGATCGCCAGAGCTAGAAGAAAGATCCGAGCGGCCTTAGGAAGTCCAGTTCCAAATATGGCCAGCACCCCGAGTGCAAAAGCAATATCGGTTGCGGTTGGGATCGGCCAGCCCGAAGCCTCGACGCCCTCCGTGTTGAACGAGTAATAAATCAGGGCAGGGACAATCACTCCGCCCAGGGCGGCAAGAATCGGTACAAGCGCTATCGATGGCTTTGAAAGTGCACCGAGCCTCAGCTCGTATTTGAGTTCTAGGCCAGCGACAAGAAAGAAGGTTGCCAAAAGCAAATCGCTCACCCAGTGCTCGACTGTGAGCTTCAAACCAATTTGCTCGAGGCCGAAGTAGGTCTCCTTGAATCCCAACAGCGCGGGTCCGATAGGGCTGTTAGCGAGCACCAGGCCAAAAATTGCAGCGCCAAGCAGAGCGAACGCTGCAGACTTGTCACTTTTCATTCGGACCTTATCTTTTACAAACTCGAAACAAAACAGGGCACCTGCATGAAATCTTCGTTGACCAGACTCTCAGTCAAGAGCCCCAGCGGGTGGGTTCGTTTAACTCTACGAGAGGGAGAGACTATGGATCAGGGAAACACAGCCTTTGTGCTGTTTTCAGCGGCCTTTGTGTTGCTAATGACTCCGGGACTGGCATTTTTCTATGGCGGCCTAGTGAAGGCAAAGAGCGTCGTGAGCATGATGATGCTGTCTTTTGGATCGCTTGGGCTTATCGCAGTGCTTTGGGTGCTCTACGGATACGCAATTACTTTTGCCGACATAGATGACGCAGGCTGGGTCGGAATTCCCCACATCATCGGAATAGACACCAACGCTATTGGTCTTGCGGCACAGGTCGCGGACGCTGCAGATCCTGCTGGTGCGTTCCCTGAACTTGCGTTTGTTTCCTTCCAGGCTACTTTTGCCATCATCACAGTTGCTCTGATCTCGGGTGCTATCGCCGACCGTGCAAAGTTTGGCGCATGGATGGTCTTTGCCGGACTCTGGGCCACCCTGGTGTACTTCCCGGTTGCGGGTTGGGTGTTCAACTTCATCCCATCGGACCAGGGCGGTTGGATTGTGGACAAGCTTGGAGCGATCGACTTCGCCGGCGGAACCGCCGTTCACATCAACGCCGGCGCTGCTGCACTGGCTCTTGCAATTGTGCTGGGTAAGCGATTTGGATTCTCCAAGGGAATCATGCAGCCACACAACGTGCCGCTGACCCTAATTGGAGCAGCTCTTCTTTGGTTTGGTTGGTTTGGCTTCAACGCCGGCAGTGAACTTGCTGCCGATGGCGTGGCGACCGTGGCCTTCATCAACACAATTGCCGCCCCTTCGGCTGCGATGCTCGGTTGGATCATCATCGAAAAGATCAAGCACGGCAAGGGCACCTCGGTCGGTGCTGCCTCAGGTGTGGTTGCGGGTCTAGTCGCGATTACCCCCGCCTGCGCCTCGGTAGACCCAATCTGGGCGATTGCCCTCGGACTAGTGGCGGGTGTGATTTCCGCACTGGCAATCGACCTCAAGTTCGCACTGGGCTTTGATGACTCGCTGGATGTTGTAGGCATCCACCTGGTTGGCGGTCTGATTGGAACCCTATGGATTGGCCTGTTTGGCAACGGAGTCGGACTTGCGTTCGGCTACGGTTTCGAACAACTTTGGATTCAGACTGTTGGATCTCTTGCCGTTCTCGCCTACAGCTTCGTGGTTGCGCTACTGCTGGGTCTAATCATCGAGAAAACTATGGGCTTCAGAGTCAAGGCTGAGGATGAGATTGCGGGTATTGACACTGTCGTACACGGCGAACTTGCCTACAGCTTCGGAAGTGACAAAGACTAACTAAATACAAAGACACCAAACGCCCTTCGAGTCCATGACTCGGTGGGCGTTTTGGTGCGTAATGGAGAGAGCTATGAACCACGACCAGATCTACTTTTTGATTACCTGCATTGCCATGGTGCTTTTTATGACCCCTGGGCTTGCATTCTTCTATGGGGGTCTAGTTAGAGCATCCTCTGTCATCTCGATGATGATGATGTCTTTCGGCGCCCTCGCGTTGATTTCGCTGCTCTGGATTGCCTTTGGTTATGCCATGGCCTTTTCAGGCTCCGGAGCAGGAAACTACATCGGAATTGACGGTGTCTTGGGAATCAACCTTTCAAACCTGTTCTTGGATTCGCTTCTTGATGAGCGAATGTCCTTCGACCTAGTTTTTGCAGCATTCCAGGGAACGTTCGCGGCCATAACGGTCGCGCTGATCTCGGGAGCCATTGCCGATCGGGCAAGGTTTGGATCTTGGATGATTTTTGCGGCGCTCTGGGGAAGCGTGGTCTATTTTCCGGTAGCTGGCTGGGTATTCAATTTCACGCTTGACGACCAGGGCAAGGTAATTGATGGCGGCTGGTTGGTCAAAGACATAGGTCTACTCGACTTCGCAGGTGGCACCGTTGTTGAGGTTGGTTCGGGCGCGGCAGCGCTTGCTGTGGCACTTGTGCTTGGCAGACGGTTTGGGTTTCGAAAGGGCATGTACGCTCCCCACAATGTGCCGCTAACGCTGATTGGTGCAGCTATCCTCTGGTTTGGTTGGTTCGCATTCAACGCGGGCAGTGAACTCGCAGCCGATGGTATTGCCTCGTTGGCTTTCCTGAATACCCTCATTGCGCCAGCGGCAAGCATGCTCAGCTGGGCTGCCTTTGAGAGAATTACGGCAGGCAAGCCAACTGCAGTCGGAATTGCGTCTGGCGCCATCGCCGGAGCTGTAGCCATTACTCCGGCCTGCGCATTTCTCGATCCGATCTGGGCCATTGTTTTAGGTCTTGTCGTTGGCGTGGTTTGCGCCTGGGCAATTGAGTTGAAGTTCGCCCTTGGCTTTGACGACTCTCTAGATGTAGTTGGAATCCACTTGGTTGGTGGAATCGTGGGAACCTTATTCATTGGCGTGTTTGGTAGGGGAGTGGGGCTGGCCTTTGGGCACGGATTTGATCAGCTTTTTGCTCAATTAATCGGGGTGCTCGCGGTCGGACTTTATAGCTTCGCAGCAGCTTGGATAATTGCGTATGTCCTTGAGAAGACGATTGGCTTCAGGGTCCAGTCAACGGATGAAATGGCCGGAATTGACCCAATTTTGCATGGACAGCTTGGTTACCACGACAAGGATCCACGCTGGAAAGGCGCACTTGACTAGCTAGTTTCAAGCTTTTGAACATAACCGAAGAATTTGTGGCATAATCTTCTAGTTCTGTTTAGAGCATGCGGATGTAGCGCAGTTGGTAGCGCACAACCTTGCCAAGGTTGGGGTCGCGAGTTCGAGTCTCGTCATCCGCTCTGAACACCACACACGGTGGAGTGGCCGAGAGGCGAGGCAGCGGCCTGCAAAGCCGTGTACACGGGTTCGAATCCCGTCTTCACCTCCATACCACGACATGGGCGATTGGCGCAGTGGTAGCGCGCTTCCCTGACACGGAAGAGGTCACTGGTTCGAACCCAGTATCGCCCACCAGGTTTGTCCCCAGTTCATCGATTTCTTGTCGGTATGTAATTAGGCGTTCACTCATTGGTAATGCTTCCTACCTAACTTGCTCGGCATGAACCCAACATTGAAGAAGGCCTTCGGGGCTATAAGCTCTCTCGCCATTGCATCTGCACTTCTCCTCGGCACTGCCCCAGTGGCATCCTCCGCCGAGACATACGCCGCTCCGGCTGCTCCAACCAAAGTGTCCGTCGTTCCCGCAAAGGGTGGCTTCAAGGTTTACTGGAATTCGGTCGTCGCGACCCCAGCGGTTACGAACTTTATTGTCACCGGTGGTGCAAACAGCTGCCCAGTGATCGTTTCGGGAAATAAGACATCTGCGTTTGTTCCCGCTACCTCGATGGATTTCCAGGAGCTTCAAGTTCAGTCTGTAAACGAGTATGGAATTTCTGCACCCTTCGGTAATGGAGAGCTAGTAAGTCCCATCTCCAAGGGAAGTAGCACCATCAAGACCGTTCAGATCTTGCAGTTGAGCGACCTACACGGCCAAATTGAAGCGAACCGCTCTTTTGGGGCCGGGCTTTTAGCTGCAAACTTTGATGCTGAGCGAAAAATGAATCCAACTACTGTTGCAGTTTCAGTGGGAGACGCCATTGGAGCAGCTCCACCAATCAGCAGCCAGTTCAACGAGCTTCCAACAATTGAAGCCATGAACGAGATTGGCTTTGACGTTGCAACCTTTGGAAACCACGAGCACGACCGCGATCTGAAGCACCTGAGGACGATGATCGCCGCCTCTGACTTCCAGTGGGTCGCCTCAAACTACTCAAGCCTTCGACCACTGAACGCAGGCACCGGAAAGTCCGCGAAGTCATTCGCTATCGTCTCTAAAGGTGGTGTAAAGATTGGGTTCGTCGGCATGAACACCGCTCAGACCGCAGAGCAGGTTATGCCCGGCAATCTCGACTACACCTACGCTGGAAAGAATTACACCCTGGAAATTCTCGACAGCGAAGAGCGGGTGGAAGCTGCTGCCAAGGCTGCTCGCAAAGCTGGTGCAGACATGGTGGTCGCCCTGATCCACGAGGGTTGGAACACCAACCGCGATGGTAAGGCTGTAGGGCCGCTGGTTGACTACGCCAAAGGCATCGCTGGCGTTGATGTGTTCTACGGCGGCCACTCGCACCTGACTTACTCATCGGTACTGAACGGTCACCTCACCGCAATGGTTGCTAATGCTGGGTCCCAGTACAACAGGACCCAGGTTTGCGTTGACACAAAAACCAATAGGGTGCTTGGGGCCTCCAATGAGCTCGTAACAACAGCTAACGCCAAGATCACAGCAACGACTCAGGCTGACCCTGGGGCCACGGCTGTGGTGAACAAGTACAAGACCGATTTGAACGCCAAGTTCGATGTCAAGGTTGGAACTGTTGCCCAGCAGACGCCAATTGGTGGAACTGTTCCAGTTCAGCGCTCGGGCGAGCACGCCTTCGGCAACTGGTCGGCTGACGTGATTCGGGCGAAGTACGGTACTGACTTCGCCCTGGTAAACGGTGGTGGAATTCGCGACACTTTCCCGTCCACCAACTACAAGGTCGCAGATGCTTCGTTGCGCCGTCCCGGAGCTAGCAGCTCAAGTTCGGTCTTCGATGTGACCCTGGGTGACGTTTACACGGTGCAGCCTTTCGGAAACACATTCAGCACAATCGAGGTAACCGGAACGACTCTCTGGGCAGCTCTTGAGAATGGTGTCTCGAACTACCCCGCAGATGGTCGCTGGCCACACGTTTCCGGATTGAAGTTCACGGTTGACGTTACCAAGCCTGCAGGCTCAAGAATCGTCAGTGTCACGGATTCTTCAGGTAAAGCAATCGCGAAGGATTCAAAGGTCTTCTCCCTGGCGACAACTGACTTCATCGCTAAGGGTGGGGATGGTTACAGCATGTTTGACGTGCTGAAGCTCAGCGTCAGGGACATTGACGCCCTCGTGCTAATCGATGCCCTGAAGGCTGATCTAGCCGCTGGAAAGACAACCGTTATGGCACTTGACGGTCGAATCACTGTTATCAAATAGCTAAATCGAATAGGAGAGGGAGGCAAGAGCCTCCCTCTCTTTGATTAAGCCCTAAGCCCCAGAGTTTTGGCGGTTTTTGCCAGAGTCCTCATGGCGAGAGCCGAATTGGTATTCAGGGATTTGTTGTGTGCTGGGATGAACTCGGCGAGTTTTTTATCGTGCTGTTCACGACTTTCGGGGTAGAACTTTCTTAGAACGTCAATCATCACGCTCACCGACACCGAAGCTCCGGGGCTAGCTCCGAGCAATCCTGCGATGGTTCCATCCTTGGAGGCGATGACCTCGGTGCCGAACTGTAATGTGCCACCGCCCTTGGCTGGCTTGATAACTTGCGCGCGCTGACCTGCCTCATAGAGAGACCAATCCTCTTGCTTTGCTTGGGGAACAAACTCCTTCAGGCTTTCAAACTTCTTGGCGCTTGACTTTGTGACCTCCGTGATGAGGTATTTTAGCAGGTCGAAATTCTTCAGGGCGACAGAGAGGTAGGGGATGATGTTTGCCGGGCGAATTGATAGCGGCAGGTCTAGAAGCGAACCGTGCTTCAAAAACTTGGGGTTCAGTCCGGCGAATGGGCCAAAAAGCAGTGACTGCTTGCCGTCTACCACACGAGTGTCAAGGTGAGGGACAGACATTGGGGGAGCCCCGACTTGGGCCTGAGAATAGACCTTGGCCTGGTGCTGACTGACGATCTCTGGATTATCGGTCCTGAGGAAGTGTCCGCTCACCGGGAAGGTGCCGTAGCCGGAGATTTCAGGGATGCCGGATCGTTGCAGTAGCTTCAGTGCCCAACCGCCGGCGCCAACAAATACGCGATCAGCTTTGACAATTCTTTGGTAGTCGGCCCCTCCAAGGGATAGTTCCCAGGAGCCGTCTGGATACTGGTTGAGATTCTTCACCTCCGTGGAGGTCTGCACCTCGGCGCCAGCATTCTTTAGCCACGCAATCATTTGCTTTGTCATGGTTCCATAATCAACGTCCGTGCCTTGCATTATGCGGGTGGCGGCAATTGACTCTGATCCTCTTCCACTGATTATGAGCGGCGCCCACTTTTTAATTTGCTCGGGGTCCTCGCTGTACTCAAGGCCGGCAAACAACGGTTGGTCCTTCAGGGCCTGGAATCTTCTTCGCAGGTAATCAACATCTTTTTCACCGCGCACAAATGTCATGTGGGGAACAGTCCGGATGAAACTCTCTGGCTCTCCCAGAATTCCAAGCTCAACAAGGGCGCTCCAGAACTGGCGAGAGACTTGAAATTGCTCATTGATCGCGATCGCCTTGGCTGGCGAGGGGAGCGAGCCATCTGTGCTGTCCGGCATGTAATTCAATTCGCAGAGTGCAGCATGGCCAGTACCGGCATTGTTCCAGGGGTTCGAACTCTCGAGGGCAAAATCATCAAGGCGTTCAAATAGCGCGATTGAAGCCTTGGGGTTGAGGAGCTTAACGATTACACCAAGGGTTGCGGACATGATGCCGCCGCCAATTAGGCCAAGATCAAAACGTTCTACGTTGGACACCAGTAAAGGCTACCGAACTACAGGACCGTTACCCCTAGAAGCTGGCCAATTCCCCACGAAATTGTGACCGTTGCCAGTGACACCAACACGTTTCTGAGGATTCCCCGGGTAATCGAAGATCTTCCTGCAAAAGCGGCCCACCAGCCGGTTGCGGCAAGTGCCACAACTACCGCTGCGCTGGTGACCAGAATCCGCTGCTGCTCCCAGGGCCCAATCATTGCAAATAATGGCAACAGGGCCCCCAGGGTGAATGCGACAAACGAGGACCAAGCTGCCTGCCAGGGATGGGCAGCGGATTTGTTTGGGTCTTTACCGTGGGAGAGTTCCGTGTCACGTTGGGCGCTTACCGAGGTGTATTCCCCGCCAGCCATAGACACTGCACCTGCCACCACAGCAGCGACACCGGCCAGGAGTATGGTCTCCCGTTGAGCACCAGCACTGGCAACACCAATCACCACACCGGCCACGGATACGATTCCGTCGTTGGCGCCAAGTACAGCAGCGCGAAGCCAATTGAGCTTGAGCTCCAAAGCAGCTGTGTCGGTTTTCACGGCTAAAGTCAATCGTCCATTTGGCACTGTGTCCAGTAAGGCAAGCCTTGATAGCTAAGGGATAGACTTTGCGGGTTAGGAGCCAAGTGGACATCAAACTTTCAGGCCAGCCTCACCAGGTAAGTGAGGGAGCCGATGGATTCAAACTCTTTGAGGATCGATCAGTAGTTGCTCTTCGCGTAAATGGCGAATTGAAGGACCTGAGTTATCAACTTGCTCCGGGTGACGATGTAATGCCGGTGACTATTGATTCAGAGGATGGCCTGGCTATTTTGCGCCACTCAACCGCGCACGTTATGGCCCAGGCTGTGCAGGAGCTTTTTGACCCGGCAAAGCTAGGAATTGGACCGCCGATTAAGGACGGCTTCTACTTTGATTTTGATGTCCCCGAGGCCTTCAAGCCCGAAGATCTGAAGCGCATTGAAAAGCGAATGAAGGAACTTGTTGGGAAATCCCAGCGGTTCGTAAGGCGCGAGGTCTCCGATTCCGAGGCTCGTGAGGCAATGGCCGATGAGCCTTACAAGCTTGAGCTGATTGGCTTGAAATCTTCCGATGTCGGCGAAGGTGCCGCTGAGGTTGGCGAGGGAACTCTCTCTATCTATGAGAACGTCAATCCGGACGGCAGTGTCGCCTGGAGAGACCTTTGCCGCGGACCTCACCTGCCAAACACCAGGAGCATCGGCAAGGGATTTTCGCTCACCAGAAGCGCAGCTGCGTATTGGCGAGGAAACGAAAACAATAAGCAGCTGCAGCGTATTTACGGCACCGCTTGGCCAACCCAGGAGCAGCACGACGAGCACCTGCAGCGCCTCGAGGAGGCCGCCAGGCGAGACCACCGGAAGCTCGGGGTTGAATTAGATCTGTTTAGCTTCCCCGACGAGATTGGCTCAGGACTGGCAGTTTTCCACCCCAAGGGCGGAATCCTCAGGCGGGTTATGGAGGATTACAGCCGCAAGCGTCACGAGGAGGCGGGATACGAATTCGTGTACTCGCCACACATCACTAAGAGCAATTTGTTTGAAACCTCCGGACACCTGCAGTGGTACTCCGACGGCATGTTCCCGCCGATGAAGCTCGATTCCGAATTTGATGAATCGGGCGCCTTGAAAAAGAGTGGTGCTGACTACTACCTCAAGCCCATGAACTGTCCGTTCCACATCTTGATTTTCCGCTCACGGGCTCGAAGCTACCGAGAGCTTCCGCTTCGGATGTTTGAATTCGGCTCGGTATACCGCTATGAAAAATCCGGAGTTCTGCACGGTCTAACGCGCGTCCGGGGAATGACTCAGGATGATGCTCACCTTTTTGTTACCGAAGAGCAGATGGAGCAGGAGCTCACATCGGTTCTGGAATTCGTGCTTGGGCTACTCAGGGATTATGGACTAAATGATTTCTACCTTGAGCTTTCGACCAGGGACCCCGAAAATCCAAAGTTTGTGGGCTCGGATGCGCTATGGGAAAAGGCCACCAACACTCTTGCCAAGGTTGCCGAAAAGTCCAAGTTGAATCTGTTCCCAGACCCGGGCGGAGCGGCTTTTTACGGTCCGAAGATTTCGGTTCAAGCCAGGGATGCCATTGGCCGAACCTGGCAAATGTCCACAATTCAGCTGGATTTCAATCTTCCTGAGCGATTCGATCTTGAGTACATCGGTTCAGATGGTGAGCGTCACCGGCCAATCATGATTCACAGAGCGCTGTTTGGTTCGATTGAACGCTTCTTCGGAGTATTGACTGAGCACTATGCCGGTCATTTCCCACCGTGGCTTGCGCCGGTTCAGGTGGTTGGTGTTCCTATTGCTGACGAATTTGCGGATTACCTGGAGCAGTTCGCTGCTGAGCTTCGCCCTCACTCAGTTCGCATCGAGGTCGATAGAAGTGACAATCGAATGCAAAAAAAGATTCGTGATCACACTTTGGCCAAAGTTCCCTTCATAGTTATCGCAGGAGCTAGGGACGTTGAGCAGGGAACTGTCGCATTCCGCTTCCGAGATGGCTCTCAGGAGAATGACCTGACTCTCGAAGAGGCAAAGGCTCGAATCCTCAGTGCTATCGCTAACAAGGAACAGGTCTAATTGACCGAGTTTCTTGATCGTTTTTCTCCGATGGCCGATGATTTTGAGCGGCTTTGGACGCCGCACCGTTTGGTCTATCTCCAGTCGGGTCAGCAGCCGCCAGATGACGAGTGTCCTTTTTGCCTAGCTCCAGGCAAATCGGATGAGGATGCGCTAATCGTCTTTCGAGGCAAGAGCTGCTTTGTCCTTTTGAATCTGTTTCCCTATAACACCGGCCACTTGCTGGTGTGTCCATACCGCCACGTGGATACCTACGACAAGGCCACTGAGGAGGAAACAGCTGAGATTGCTCTTCTCACCCAGCAGGCCATGAAAACTCTAAGGAAGGTTTCCGGGACTCACGGGTTTAACATCGGGATGAATCAGGGAGAACTGGCAGGAGCAGGAATTGCCGGGCATCTTCACCAGCACATAGTTCCGCGCTGGCTACATGACTCAAACTTCTTTCCGATCATCGCCAAGACCAAAGCGCTTCCTAGGCTTCTTGGTGAGGTTCGCGAAACAATTGCAAACAACTGGATAACCGATAAATAGGATTGATGAATGTCAACTAACGAAAACGCAACCCCATTAGTCAAGCGCGGCCTAGCAGAGATGCTAAAGGGCGGCGTGATCATGGACGTCGTTACCCCTGAGCAGGCTCGCATCGCCGAGGATGCCGGAGCGGTGGCGGTTATGGCTCTCGAGCGCGTCCCAGCCGACATCAGGGCGCAGGGTGGCGTTGCCCGCATGAGCGACCCAGACTTGATCGACGCAATCATCAACACCGTTTCCATTCCAGTTATGGCCAAGGCGCGTATCGGTCACTTCGTGGAGGCGCAGATTCTGCAGTCACTAGAGGTGGACTACATCGACGAATCCGAAGTTCTCAGCCCTGCCGACTACGTGAATCACATCGACAAGTGGAAGTTCGACATTCCGTTCGTTTGCGGTGCCACCAACCTAGGCGAGGCACTTCGCAGGATCACCGAGGGTGCTGCCATGATTCGCTCAAAGGGTGAGGCCGGTACCGGTGATGTTTCTGAGGCGACCAAGCACATCAGAACAATTTCCTCGGAAATCCGTGCCCTCGCTGCCAAGACTGAAGACGAGCTTTACGTGGCCGCAAAGGAACTTCAGGCGCCTTACGCTCTGGTCAAGGAAGTTGCAACCACCGGCAAGCTCCCAGTCGTTCTGTTTGTTGCAGGTGGTGTTGCAACTCCAGCTGACGCCGCCATGATGATGCAGCTGGGTGCTGACGGAGTCTTCGTCGGTTCCGGAGTTTTCAAGTCCGGCAACCCAGCTGCCAGAGCAGCCGCCATTGTGAAGGCCACCACCTTCTACAACGACCCAAAGATCGTTGCAGAGACCTCACGAGGACTGGGCGAGGCCATGGTTGGAATCAATGTCAACGACCTGCCCGCCCCGCACCGCCTTTCGGAGCGTGGCTGGTAGTTGCTAGTTGGAGTTTTAGCCCTTCAGGGGGATTGGCGTGAGCATAAGGTAACCCTCGAAAGCTTGGGCGCCGAGGTCCTGCCGGTGAAGACTAAAGAAGATCTCGAGAGAGTTTCCGGCTTGGTGATTCCCGGAGGCGAGTCAACGACAATATCAAACCTCGCAAAAAGCTTCGGTCTGTTCCCTCACCTGCGAGAGTTCGCCAGGTCAAAGCCTGTGCTTGGAACCTGTGCTGGGCTAATTATGCTCAGCAATGAGGTTGAGGGTGCGGCACCCGGCCAAGAGTTTGTTGGGGGGCTTGATGTGAAAGTGTCTCGAAATGCGTACGGCGGTCAAACACACAGTTTTGAGGCAGAAGTTTCCTTTGGTGCAGAAAAAGAGCGGGTGGCGTTCATCCGTGCCCCTAGAATTTTGGCGGTAGGAAGCGCTGAAGTAATCGCCAAGCTAGGGGATGAACCGGTGGCAGTGCGGCAGGGAAAGTTGCTAGGTGCAACTTTTCACCCGGAGATAACCGGAGGCACACTGCTTCACAAGCTGTTCCTCGAAAGCATTCACTGAGAACAAAGGGCACTCATGTCAGGCCACTCCAAATGGGCAACCACCAAACACAAAAAGGCAGCCAACGACGCTAAGCGCGCCAAGCTCTGGGCCAAACTCATTAGAAACATTGAGGTTGCTACGCGAACCGGCGGTTCGGACATAGAGGGCAACCCAACCCTGTATGACGCGGTTTACAAGGCTAGAAAGAATTCAGTCCCCAACGACAACATTGAGCGTGCTATCAAGCGCGGTTCCGGTGCGCTTGGAGATGGCGCCGAATACATGGGAATCATGTATGAGGGTTACGGGCCAAATGGAATTGCGATTCTGATTGAGTGCCTCACGGACAACAAGAACCGCACGGCTGCAGAGGTTAGGACTGCCGTCACTAAAAATGGTGGCACCATGGCCGATCCCGGATCAGTGTCCTACCAGTTTGCCCGCAAGGGAGTAATCGTCTGCACCGCAGGTAGCAGTGAGGACGCCATCTTGGAGGCGACCCTGGAACACGACGCAGAGGATGTCTCTTCGAATGGTGAGGGCTTTGTGGTCACAGTTGACCCTTCCTCCATGGTTGCTGCAAGAGCTGCACTTCAGGCGGCCGGAATCGATTACGAATCCGCGGATGTTGAGTTTGTGTCCTCTATGAAGATTCAAGCCGACCTGGAAACTGCCTCAAAAGTAATCAAAATGATTGACGCAATTGAGGATCTTGACGATGTCCAAAATGTTTACACCAACATGGACATCAGTGCAGAAGTCCTAGAGCGACTCGAGGCCTAGTGGCTTTGATCCTTGGAGTTGACCCCGGGCTCACCCGCTGTGGATTTGGTTTGGTCGACTCTGAGAAGAACTCGGCAATCAGGTACGGAATGTTTCAATCAACGCCAGATCAGGACCCGAGTGAGCGAGTCGGACGGATTTCGCAGCAGCTCGCGGCGCTTTTGGATGAGCATCGGCCGGAGCTGATTGGCCTCGAGAGGGTTTTCGCTCAGGCCAACCTTCGGTCAGTTATGGGTGTGGCCCAAATCTCCGGAGCCTTGATGGCACTGGCTTTCGAGCGCAACATTCCCCTTCAGTTCTTCACGCCGAGCGAAGTAAAGGCAGCGGTAACGGGCAATGGAAGGGCTACCAAGGATCAGGTTGGCATGATGGTGACCCGAATCCTCCAACTTGATAGCCAACCCAAGCCCGCCGACGTTGCAGACGCTCTAGCTGTGGCCATATGCGCTTCTAAACGTGGTTTCAATGTGGGGACTTCTGCACAGCAAGCGTGGGTTGCGGCGGCAAAAAAGGCATCGCGGCGATTAGGTTAGCTTCGTGATTGAACTTCTAACGGGTCAAGTAGCAAGACTCGGCACTGATTCGCTAACCCTTCTGGTTGGGGGAGTCGGATTCCGAGTTGCGGTTACCCCGCGGCATGGGCTCTCCCTCCGGCTAAACCAAGACGCAACGTTGGTCACGAAGATGGTTGTCAAAGAGGATGACATTTCGCTTTATGGCTTTGAGAGCTCTGCCGAACTTGAGATTTTTGACCTACTTTGCTCGGTCAGCGGCATTGGGCCGAAGCTCGCGATGACGGTGCTGTCTGGTATGGATGCCGATGGCGTGAGAAACGCCGTCAATGCCTCCGACGATGCCGCATTCAGGGCGATCTCGGGTATCGGGCCAAAGACGGCCAAACTGATTGTGATTTCACTCTCCAACAAGGTTGGACTATCGGTTCACCTGCCCCACGCCAACGTCATTCAAGCGCTAGTGCAGTTGGGAACTGACGAAGCGCGCGCTCGAGCCGTTATCTCGGAAATCCCCGTGGGGCTTGATGATTCCGCGGCGCTCAAGGCGGCACTCTCTCTCCTTGGTAGCAGCAAACTAGGTGAAGCTTGATCGAGCCAACCTCCGACGAGCGGGAGGTTGAAGCAAAACTGCGGCCAACCTCTCTGACCGAATTCGTGGGTCAAGAGAAAGTCGTCAACCAGCTCAACCTGATTCTTGACGCTGCGAAGCTGCACAACCGCGCCCCCGATCACATTTTGCTGGCGGGACCGCCCGGACTTGGTAAGACCACCCTCGCCATGATTGTCGCTCACGACTCCGGGAAACCACTGCGGCTTACCTCCGGTCCAGCCATACAGTCGTCAGGGGACTTAGCATCCATGCTCTCGGCACTGCAGAGCGGAGACGTTTTATTCATAGACGAGATCCATCGAATGTCTCGCAGTGCCGAAGAGATGCTCTATTTGGCGATGGAAGATTTTCGAGTAGATGTGATGGTCGGCAAGGGCCCGGGAGCCGCTTCGATCTCACTGGAAATCGCTCCCTTTACCCTGGTTGGAGCCACCACCCGGAGCGGAATGCTACCCACGCCACTAAGGGATAGGTTCGGGTTCACTGCCTTTCTGGAGTACTACGAACCCGCGGACCTGGTTTCGGTCGTAACGAGGGCGAGTCAGAAACTCGGGATAGAAATCGAGTCAGACGCGGCCAATGCGCTAGCAACTCGCTCTCGTGGCACACCGCGAATCGCAAATCGCCTGCTGCGCAGGGTCCGAGATTTCGCGGCAGTCAATAGACAACCAGTCATCACCATGGATTCAGTTCTAAGCGCTATGGAACTGTTTGAGGTTGATGCCCTCGGGTTAGACCGAGTTGATCGACAAATTCTGACTCTGCTTGCCACTCAATTCAGTGCAAAGCCGGTGGGTTTAAGCACTCTGGCCGTTGCTATTGGCGAGGAACCAGACACGATTGAGGCCGTTATCGAGCCTTACCTGATTCGAATTGGATTTATCCAGCGTACTCCGCGCGGTAGAGAGATAACTCAGCACGGCATCGCCCACCTGACGCAAGCTAAGCGCTAATTGAGTAACTTGCACCTATAATTTCGGGGTACCTAGTCGGTAAGGAAAACTCTTGGACTACATTCTGCTTGGCGTGCTCGCCGTGATGATTCTGCTTTTGGTTCAGCAAAATCGCAAGCGCAAAAAGGATGCCGAAACTCTCCTAAGTTCTTTGGAGGTTGGCTCCGAGATTATTCTCCACTCCGGCATCAAAGGTGTTATCACGGAGATTAGCGGCGACGATTTAGTCGTGGAGAGCACTCCAAAGACTAAGTTGCGAGTGGTCAAGCAAGCCGTTCGCGGTGTAGTGCCGACGCCAGCTGAGGGGAACTAGCGTGTCAGAAAGAACAACCGAGCAATCCGCTAAGCGGAAGCTGGGATGGCTTGGAGCCGTTGCTGCTTTTTTCACAGGTCTAATCATCTGGGGCGTGGTAACCGTTCAGCCAGGTGCAAGTTTTGCCCCTGAGCTAGCCCTTGACCTTCAGGGTGGAACGCAGATCATCCTCACCCCAACTCTCGCCGATGGCCAGGTTGTTGAGCAGGAGCAGCTAGACCAAGCCGTCACAATTATTCGTCAACGAATCGACGGCTCCGGTGTTGGTGAAGCTCAGGTTTCGGTCCAGGGAAATCAAAATATCGTGGTCTCAATCCCTGGAGCTCCTGACGCCAACACTCTTCAGCTGATCAAGGCCAGCGCTTTGCTGGAATTCCGGCCAGTTATCACCTACGCGGCCTCGGCAGCGCCAAGCACTGAGTCTGCCGCTGTAGACATTTCAACCCTGAATGACACCCCGGCGACCACTCCGGTAAATGCCTCGGACGCAGCGTGGATTACTGAAAAGGTGCAGGCCCAGTTCGACCAGCTGGACTGCTCAACAGAATTTAGAAGTGCAGGGCAGGTTGATGATCCAACCAAGCCATTGGTTACCTGTGACGACTTTTACCTTTACAAGTACATCCTCGGTCCCGTCGAGGTCAATGGACTCAACATTTCCAATGCCTATGCCGGTACGGTTACTACCACTACCGGTGCAAGCACCAACGACTGGGCGGTAAACCTAGAGTTTGACGCAACCGGAACAGAGTCATTTGGACAGGTAACCGCTCGCCTTTTCGGTTTGCCATCGCCACAAAACCAGTTTGCTATCACCTTGGACGGATTGGTAATCACCGCTCCTGCAACCAACGCAGTGATTACCAACGGTCAGGCTCAAATCACTGGAAACTTCACCCAGGAATCCGCTACCGCACTGTCGGATCAGTTGAAGTATGGAGCTTTGCCTATTGGCTTCGAAGTCCAGTCGCAAGAGAACATTTCAGCCACCTTGGGTGAGGAGTCACTTCGTAGCGGTTTGATTGCCGGTGTTATCGGCCTCATTGTAGTCGTGGTCTACATGACTTTCCAGTACCGCGGCCTCGCATCCGTGGTTCTGGGATCCCTGATTGTCGCTGCCATCCTGGTCTACCTCGCGGTGGCCTTCTTGAGCTGGCGCCAGGGCTACAGACTTTCGCTAGCCGGAGTTGCCGGATTGATTGTGGCAATTGGTATCACGGCTGACTCGTTCATTGTTTACTTCGAAAGAATTCGAGACGAGCTTCGCGAGGGTCGAACCCTTGAAACTGCGGTTGAAGCCGGCTGGAAGCGTGCCCTGAGGACCATCTTGGTTTCAGATGCCGTGAGCCTTACGGCCGCAGTTGTGCTCTACCTCCTAACCAGTTCTTCGGTTCGAGGGTTTGCCTTCACCCTCGGTCTCACGACCCTCATCGACTTGATGGTAGTTACCCTGTTTACCCACCCGCTTGTTCAGGTACTGGCAAGAAAGAAGTTCTTTGCCTCAGGTCACAAGTGGTCTGGCTTTGACCTGAGTGCATCCAAGGCTGCCTACCTAGGTCGCGCTCAATTTAGAGTTTCCGAGAAGCTGGCTGAGGGCAAGGCTGAGAAGGCCTCCAAGGAAGCGCGCAAGCGTCAAACAATTGCAGAGCGTAAGGCTCAGGAGGTCACAAATGACTAGTCTCAAGACAATTGGAAATCAGCTCTACTCAGGCGAGCGTTCGTTTGACTTTGTTGGTAAGCGGAAGCTTTGGTACACCATTGCCGCACTCGCAGTAATCCTCTCGGTCCTACTTCCAATCCTCAGAGGCGGATTCAACTTTGGAATCGAATTCCGAGGTGGATCTGAATTTCGTTTGACGAATTCACAAGAGCTTCCGCTAACCCTCGCCGAGGATGTTGTTTCGGGCATTGTTGCCGGAGCTCAGGTCTCTGTAACTGAGGTTGGAACCTCTGACATTCGCATCCAAACCGAGCAGCTGGCCGATGTCGAGTCTGAAGAGGTGCGCCTAGCGCTCGCCGAAGCCTACGGCGTACAGGACAGCGAGGTCGCATCGAGCTTTATCGGTCCGAACTGGGGAGCCGATGTCACACAGCAGGCCATCACCGGACTGATTGTGTTCTTGGCTCTGGTTTCGCTCCTCATGGCCTTTTACTTCAGAAGCTGGAAGATGTCAGTGGCAGCATTGGTCGCCCTTGCCCACGACCTCATCTTGACCGCTGGCGTTTACGCTGGAGTCGGCTTCGAGGTGACTCCCGCGGCAGTCATTGGCTTCCTCACCATTCTCAGCTACTCTCTCTACGACACGGTGGTGGTATTCGACAAGGTTCGCGAGAACACTCTTGAAATTGAATACAGCGAGACTAGGACGTTTGCCGAGATGGTAAACCTCGCCGTGAACCAGACCCTGGTGCGCTCTATCAACACTTCCGTCGTGGCGGTTTTGCCAGTAGCGGCCATTCTGTTCATTGGGTCTGTTTTGCTCGGGGCTGGAACACTGCGTGACATCGCTCTGGCGCTGTTTGTAGGAACCATCGTCGGCACCTACTCGTCCATCTTCCTAGCGGCTCCGGTTTATGTTCACCTTCGTGAAAATGAGGCACAACTCAAGGCTGCGGCTGAAAAGGTCGAGGCAAACCGCTAATAGACTTCTCACAACCATTAGGGAGTGACTAGTTGACTGACAGCTTTGCATCGTCGCTGAGGTCTCGCCTGCCGAGAATCTTTACTAGATCCTCTACGGCCTATGGAGCCGATCTAAGTGAACTCATCAAGATTGTGAGAATCAACCACCCCAAAAGCGACTACCAGGTAATTGAACGTGCCTACAAGACAGCAGAGCACTATCACGAAGGTCAAAAGCGCAAGTCTGGAGAGGACTACATAACCCACCCGCTTGCGGTTGCACGAATCCTTGCCGACCTCGCTTCCGGGCCCGCAACCATTGCCGCCGCACTGCTGCACGATACGGTCGAGGACACAGAGTACTCGATTGATAAGTTGCGCAGTGACTTCGGTGAGGAAGTGGCTCTTCTGGTAGACGGCGTGACCAAGCTAGACAAGGTCAAATTTGGTGACAGCGCCCAGGCAGAAACCATGCGCAAGATGGTTGTAGCCATGAGCAAAGATGTCAGGGTTTTAGTCATAAAGCTGGCCGACCGTCTGCACAACGCCAGAACCTGGGGCTTTGTAAACCCTGAGTCGGCTAAGCGTAAGGCTCAGGAGACTCTCGAGATTTATGCCCCCTTGGCACACCGTCTCGGAATCAGCACCATAAAGGTTGAACTTGAGGACATCAGTTTTGCCGTCCTTTATCCAAAGGTTTACGAAGAAATAGTCAGCTTGGTGTCGCAGCGCAATCCCTCTCGCAGTGAATACACCGAGCGAGTAATAGACGCCATCGAAACAGAACTTCGAGATAACCGCGTCAAGGCAAGAATTTCAGGGCGCCCCAAGCAGTACTACAGCATCTATCAAAAGATGGTTATGCGCGGTCGTGAGTTTGATGACATTTACGACCTAGTTGGAATCAGGGTAATTGTCTCCAGTGTCAGGGATTGTTACGCCGCACTGGGAGCACTGCACGCTAAGTGGTCCCCGTTGCCAGGCCGATTCAAGGACTACATCGCCATGCCGAAGTTCAATCTCTATCAGTCGCTTCACACCACCGTGGTGGGGCCGGATGGCAGAGCGGTAGAGATTCAGATTCGCACTCAAGAGATGCACCAGAGAGCGGAATTTGGTGTTGCAGCTCACTGGAAGTACAAAACCAACACCGGTAAAGACGGGGACCAAGAGGTAGATTTCGCGTGGCTAAAGCAGCTGAGCGATTGGCAAGAGGAAACTGCAGATCCAGGGGAGTTCCTAGACAACCTGCGGTTTGAAATTGGAGCCAAGGAACTCTACGTCTTCACTCCAAAGGGCAAAGTGGTTGGTCTGAGCGCCGGTTCAACTCCGGTCGACTTCGCCTACGCCGTCCACACCGAGGTTGGTCACAAGACCATTGGTGCAAAAGTGAACGGCCGTCTCGTCCCACTTGAGAGCAAGCTTCAAGCCGGTGATGTGATTGAAATTCTCACGTCAAAGAGCGAGTCAGCTGGCCCTTCCAAAGACTGGCTAAACTTCGTTGGCTCACCAAGGGCACGAGCAAAGATCAAACACTGGTTTACCCAGGAGCGCAAAGAACTCGCAACCGAAGAGGGTCGAGAAGCCTTGGCAAAGGCCCTCAGACGCCAGGGTCTTCCAATTCAGTCGCTGCTGAGCTCAGAGAGCCTGAATCAGGTTGCTCAGGAACTGCGACTGACAGACATCAATGGACTATTCACTGCGGTGGGGCAGGGCCAAGTATCTGCCATAACCATCATCGAGCGAATCAAACAGCTGCAAGGGCTTGGAGGAGATCCAGACACTGAAGAGATTCCGGTTCAGCAAATTCCGAAATCCCTACGAGGTCCGCGTCACCGTTCGCAGGGCGTGCTGGTCAAAGGTTCACCAGATGTGCTCACCAAAATGGCACGTTGCTGCACTCCGGTTCCAGGTGATGGGATTATCGGATTTATCACCAGGGGAGACGGTGTTTCTGTTCACCGCTCCGACTGCAAGAACGTCAAGAGTCTCAACGCTGAACGAGTCGTTGAGGTTAGCTGGGCGGAGGATTCCAGGGGGGTATTCATGGTTCAGATCCAGGTTGAGGCTTTGGACCGATCTGGATTACTTTCCGACGTCACCAGGGTCCTGAGTGAAAACCACGTCAACATTCTCAGTGCCACCGTCTCAACCTCAAGAGATCGTATTGCGCTCAATAAGTTTGTCTTTGAGATGGCAGACCCATCTCATCTCGACCACCTGCTAAATCAAGTTAGACGCATCGAAGCCGTCTACGACGTCTATCGAGTAAAAAGCACCTAGTCGACAGCCTTGATTGCAGCCTCTAGCCAAGACTTTCTGGCGTCAATCTGAGCTTGGATGTCCTTCTTCTTTGCAGCTGGTGCTGCCTTCAGCTCGGCCTCAAGGCTCTCGATAGCAGATTCGAGTTGAGAAACCAACGAGTTGCTTCTGGCCTTTGCGGCTGGGTCTGATCTTCTCCAAGCGTCAGCCTGGGCGTCCTGAACGAGCTTTTCGACCTTACGAAGTTCCGACTCAATGTCTCGGACCTTGTCCTTTGCCACGTGACCGATCTTGACCCATTCTGCCTGGATCTCAGAGAGCGCTCGCTTGGCGCTGTCGAGGTCTTTGACGTCAATCTTCTTAGCCTTTGCAATGAGTTCTTGCTTGGCCTTGAGGTTAGCGGTGTGCTCGGTGGCTAGCTCAGCGTCCTTTTCCTTCTTGGCCGCAAAGATCGCGTCACCGGCTGCTCTGAACTTGGCCCATAGGACATCCTCGGCCTTGCCCGCTCTTGGAGCGAGTTTCCAGTCATCCTGAAGCTTGCGGTAGTCGGCTGCTGCATCTCCACCCTTGGCGACAAGCGCCTCAGCTTTTTCAACAAGCTGTGATTTGGCACTTTTAGCCTCTTTGAACTTAGAGTCAAGCGTTGCAAAGTAGGTTCTGCGACCGGCCTCAAACTTGGCACGTGCCTGTGAGAAGCGCTTCCAGATGGGGTCAGTCTTAGCCTTGGGGACCTTCACTCCATCCTTCTGAAGGCTTTGCCACTGATTGAAGAGGTCGTTCATCTCCTGGGCAGACTTCTTCCAGTTGATTCCCCCTAGGTTGCCTACCAGAGCCTCAGCTCGGGCGGCAATCTGCTCTTTCTGGGCCATGGCTGCCTCAATGGCTGCGTCACGCTCGGCAGCAAGCTTTGCCGATGCGGCTTCAATAGCGGGGGAGACTTTGGCTAAACGGTCTCGGAGTCCCTTGACATTTCCCACGGCCTTTGGCTCGGCGAGCTCTGAGGTCAGGTGGTCAAAAGTGGTCTTGAGGCTCTTGGAATCGGTTATGCCTGAGGCCAATCGCTGCTCCAGAATGCGCACCTGAGCCTCAAGGTCCTCGAACTTGCGAACGAAGTAAGCCAAAGCCTCATCGGGAGTAACGTTTGGGTACTGGCCAACCAATCTCTCGGTGCCTTCCTCGATGACGTAAACGTTGTTTTCGCTGTCGACGCGGCCGAATGCATTGTTGGACACGGGGGATCTCCTATGTTTTGAGGTTTTACTCTACCGAAATACCGCTTAGCGAGACGGCGTTCAGCGGAGAGCCATCACTTCCGTCATCAGCTGTTCCTGCTGCCGCAATCGCGGTCACAGCCTCGAGGTTTGAGGTGATTCGGCCAAACACCGTGTAGCCGCCCGCAGCGTCCGATGGAATCTGCGAGTCCTTGTAGACGATGAAGAACTGAGAGCCCATTGAGGCTGCATCGCCGCCTCGACGTGCCATTGCAAGTGTTCCAGCAGGGTAAATGTCGTCTGCCGGAGCATTCTCAATCGGGCCAAAGCTATAGCCTGGACCGCCGGTTCCATCGCCGCTGGGGTCTCCGCACTGAAGCACAAAGATTCCCTCGGTGGTGAGTCGGTGGCAATTTAGAGATTCGAAGTAGCCAGCTTGGGCAAGGGAGATGAAGTTTGCTGAGGCCTGGGGTGCCAGGTCACCGAATAATTCCAGTCCTAGAGGTTGATCGTTTAAGTTCAGGGATCCGTTCCAAGTTCGATTCTCAGCCAACGCCGGGTCTGGAACCATCGACTCAGATTCCTCGACAACTTCCTCTGCAACCACTTCTTCGGCCGGAGCGGATCCAGGGCCAATGCCGAAATAGGCCAACTGTCCGAGAAATGCAAGAGCCAGCGCACCAGCGCCGACGAGGAGAGCGAGTCGATTGTCCTTTTTGCGAACCAGCTCCCGCTCATTCTTTAGGTTTTGTTTTGCTTGGTAGTTAGCAAGCTTGTCGGTGTTTCCCATAAAACCCTCAACTTTCCGCAGTAATTCTAGGTGTTGCATACAATCAGCTTGTGGCTTCAATACCTTTGGCAAACAGGCTCAGACCCAAGAGCATCGACGACGTGCTTGGGCATGAATCCTTACTAAAGAATGGCTCGCCGCTTCAAAGGCTGATATCAGGGAGCGAGACACAGAAAAGCTCCGTAATCCTTTTTGGACCCCCCGGAAGCGGTAAGACCACGCTCGCAAGGCTGATATCGCAGGGAACCGGCTCGGACTTTGTTGAACTCAGTGCTGTTTCAGCATCGGTTGCAAATGTTCGCGAGGTGGTTGAGAGCGCTAAACGGCAAAGAGAGGTTTTTGACCGCGATACGGTGCTGTTTTTAGATGAGATTCATCGCTTCAGTAAATCCCAGCAGGATTCCCTGCTGGCGGCTGTGGAATCTGGTGTGATCACACTGATTGCAGCCACCACTGAGAACCCAGCTTTCTCAGTGATTCGCCCACTGATCTCGAGATGCCTGGTAATCAAATTAGAACCGCTCACGCAACTTGAAACTAAAACGCTCCTCGAGAAGGCGCTCAACGATCCCAATGGCGTTCGCCTTGAAATCGAAGAAGACGCCCTTGAATACATAGCCAGCGTCTCGGATGGAGACGCGCGAAGAGCCCTAACCCTTTTGGAGGCTGTTGCGCTGGGCTCTGAGGCTGCCACTCTGGAAAACGTGAAAGAAGTTTGCAGTCGAGTCCAGGTTTACGATGCCACTGGCGACCAGCATTACGACACGATCAGCGCTTTTATAAAGTCTGTGAGGGGTTCTGATGTAGCAGCGGCAATCCACTACTTAGCCAGGATGATAGCCGGGGGAGAGGATCCTCGCTTCATCGCAAGAAGGCTAATGATTCTGGCCGCCGAGGACATCGGCCTTGCCGATCCAAACGCCCTGTCCATCGCTCATGCTTGTGCTGGAGTGGTCGAGAAGATTGGCATGCCAGAGGGGAGAATCCCACTAGCCGAGGCAACTATCTACCTTGCAACTGCGCCCAAGTCGAACCGGGCGTACCTCGCAATAAATCAGGCTCTTGAAGACCTCGAGAGCGGCGGACAGCAGCCCGTTCCCGCCCACCTGCGCTCCACCGGAGCCGTGGGCTATAAGTATCCGCACGATTTCCCAGCCGCTGTGGTTCGACAAACCTACGCTGAGGGAATACCGAACTACTACGAGCCCTCTAATCACGGGTTCGAGAGAACCATCGCCGAGCGCATGAAGGGTATCGGCGATATTCTGGGCAAATAGTGACAGGTCCACCCTCAACTGCTAAGCTTTCGGGGTTACTCTGCTCCAGCGGCTGGGACGTAGGGTGAGAATCCAACCTAAGACATTTGAAAGGTACCTTTTTGTCAAAGACAACTAGAACCCGCAGCAAGACTCGTCTGTCGCGTGCACTCGGCATCGCACTGACTCCAAAAGCTGCAAAGTACATGGAAAAGCGCCCGTATGCACCGGGCCAGCACGGCCGCACCAAGCGCAAGTCTGACTCCGACTACGCAGTACGTCTTCGCGAGAAGCAGCGCCTGAGGGCCCAGTACGGCATTCGTGAGGCACAGCTTCGCAAGACTTTCCAGGAGGCAAAGCGCACCGAGGGTCTAACCGGTGAGAACCTAGTAGAGCTCCTAGAGATGCGCCTCGACGCTCTGGTATTGCGTTCGGGCTTCGCTCGCACCATGGCCCAGGCTCGTCAGATGGTAGTCCACCGCCACATTCTCGTTGATGGAGAACGCGTTGACCGCCCATCCTTCCGCGTGAAGCCAGGTCAGATGATTCACGTTCACTCCAAGAGCGAGAAGACCGAGCCATTCCAGGTTGCAGCTGCCGGCGGACACAGCGATGTCCAGGCCAAGACCCCTGAGTACCTGTCAGTAGATCTAGACAAGCTCCAGGCCACCCTAGTGCGTCGTCCAAAGCGCGTTGAAGTTCCAGTCACCTGTGAAGTTCAGCTCGTGGTCGAGTACTACGCAGCAAGGTAGTTCTAATGAGCGGCGGCGAAGTTGTCGGCATAATTTTTGCCCTCAGCTTCGCCGTTCTCGTTCTATTCATCGGTTTCCCTCTGGTCAAACTCGGGAAAGTTCTCGACGAGTCGGCAAGAACCATCAAGTCTCTAAATGCGGAGCTTGAGCCCATGCTTCAAGAGGCCAGGGTCACCATGGCCGAGGCGAACAAACAGCTCAAGCGCATAGATGCGATCACCGAAGACGTCGAGCAGGTAACCGAGAACATCAATGGCCTGGTAGCAGTTTTTACAGCTTCCATAGGTGGTCCGCTGACTAAACTTTTTGGTGTCACCAAGGGCCTGTTTACGGTCATGGGAAAGCGGAGGTAGAAATGTCTAAATTGGGTTGGTTTGCCGCGGGACTAGGTCTTGGCGCACTCGCCGTGATTCAGCTCAGGGATAACCCAAAGGCCCAGGCGGCCCTGGATGACGCGATTGCGGCTGCCAAAGACTTTTCCTCGGCCGTCGCCGCCGGATACCAGGAACGTGAGGCTGAGCTATCTAAGCCCGCCCCTAAGGCTGCTGCCAAAGTTTCAACCCCTAGACCTGCCGCTAAGCGTCCTGCAACCAAGAAATAACTCATGAAGACTGCCGAAATCAAACGGCGGTGGCTCGACTACTTCGAATCGAAGGGTCACACCGTTGTACCCAGTGCTCCACTGATCAGCCAAGACCCAACTCTGATGTTCGTGGTCGCCGGAATGGTCCCCTTCATTCCATACATGACAGGTGTACTTCCGGCACCGTACTCGCGCGCCACGAGCGTTCAAAAGTGCGTTCGCACCCTAGACATAGACGAGGTCGGAAAGACCACACGTCACGGCACCTTCTTCCAGATGAATGGCAATTTCTCATTTGGCGACTACTTCAAAAAGGAAGCCATCGGATTCGCCTGGGAACTCCTTACAAATCCTGTTGAGCAGGGTGGTCTTGGGTTTGATCCGAAGCGTCTCTGGGCAACTGTCTACCAGGATGATGACGAGGCAATCGGTTATTGGCTTGAGCAGACCAGCATTCCTGCAGAACGAATCCAGCGCCGCGGCATGCGCGACAACTACTGGTCCACCGGACAGCGTGGCCCAGCAGGTCCCTGCTCAGAGATCTATTTCGACCGCGGCCCTGAGTACGGGGCCGAGGGTGGCCCTGAGGCAGATGAAGATCGCTATATCGAAATCTGGAACCTCGTGTTCATGCAGTATGAGCGCGCCGACGGCGGCACCAAAGATCACTTCGAAATCCTCGGCGAACTTCCAAAGAAGAACATTGACACTGGAATGGGTCTTGAACGAGTCGCATTCTTGCTTCAGGGCGTTGAGAACATCTACGAGATAGATCAGGTCCGCCCGCTGATTGACGCTGCAGCCAAGCTTTCCGGAAAGCGCTACGGAGCAGTCGAGGCGGACGACGTCCGAATGAGGGTAATTGCCGACCACATTCGATCGGCACTGATGCTGATGTCCGACGGAGTCACCCCGTCAAACGAGGGACGCGGGTACATCCTCCGAAGGCTTCTTCGTCGCTCAGTGCGATCACTGCGACTTCTAGGAGTGCAGCGCCCCTGCTTTGAAGAACTTTTCACGATCAGCAAGAATGCAATGGTCGAGGCATACCCAGAGCTCGAGGAATCCTTCGAGCGGGTTCTGCGGAACGCCCTAGCCGAAGAGGCAGGATTCACCAGAACCCTGGACACCGGACTGCAGGTGCTGTCTGAGGCGATCTCTCAAAGCGCAAAGGAGCTCTCTGGGGAAGTTGCATTCCAACTTCACGACACCTTCGGATTCCCCATCGACCTAACGGTTGAAATTGCCGAGGAAAACGGTCTCGGAGTTGACAGAGCGAAGTTTGACTTGCTCATGCAGGAGCAAAAGCAGCGAGCTAAGTCTGATGCGAAGGCAAAAAAGGTCGGCGGAGCAGGGCTCCAGGTCTATTCAGAGTTCCGCGCCCTCGGCGAGACTCGATTCCTTGGTTACCAGTCCCTGGAAACTTCGGGTTCGGTTCTGGGACTTCTGCACGAGGGTGAATCGGTTTCTGCACTATCCCAAGGTCAGCTCGGCGAGGTTTTCCTAGACCAGACCACGCTTTATGCGGAATCCGGTGGTCAGAGCGCCGATGCCGGATGGATTCGTGGCGATGGTTTTGAGCTTGAGGTTCTGGATGTGCAAAAGCCCGTGAAGGGACTGTTTGCCCACCGAGTCAGGGTTACTCGCGGTCAAGTAGTAGTAGGCGCTGCCGCGCAGACTCAAGTTGATGCGGACTGGAGACTCGGTGCCGCACAGGCTCACTCAGCCACCCACGTAGTTCACGCCGCCCTCAGGCAGGTGCTGGGACCAGAGGCCTTGCAGTCCGGTTCGTTCAACAAACCCGGCTACATGCGGCTCGACTTCTCTTGGACCGCTGCACTTTCAGAGGAAACCAAAAGTGAAATTGAGGAGGTCTCTAACCTCGCAATACGCGCCGACCTCGCCGTTAGCGCCCAATTCATGAGCCTTCCCGAAGCCAAAAAATGGGGAGCGGTAGCACTGTTCGGCGAGACCTATGACGAAGAGGTTCGTGTTGTCCAAGTTGGTGGCCCCTGGTCAAGGGAGCTTTGCGGTGGAACACACGTGTCCAGATCCTCGCAAATTGGTCTGGTTTCCGTAACTTCCGAATCTTCGGTCGGTTCGGGCTCCAGAAGAATCGAAGCATTGGTTGGGCTTGATGCGCTTCACTCGCTATCGGCTGAGAGAGATCTAGTGAGACGACTTTCGGTCAATCTCAAGGCTCCGGTTGCTGAAGTCGAGGCAAGAATCATGTCCTCCCTGGAAGAGTTAAGGAGTGCTCAGCGCAGAATTGCAGAGCTGGAGTCCGCTCAAGCCCTCGCGCTCGCGCCGGCTCTGGTTACGACCGCAACCAAGATTGCGGGCCTAAATGTGGTTTCACAAGAACTTACAAATCCCATTTCTACTGATCAGCTAAGGGCTTTGACGCTTGAAGTCGCTAGGCAGCTGCCCGATTGTGTAGTGATTTTAGGTGCCTCGCTGGAAAAGCCCGTCGTCATGGTCTCCTCGTCTCAAAAAGCTCAGCAACAGGGCATTAGGGCGGGAGAGCTGGCAAAAGTAGCATCTGCTGTGCTGGGCGGTGGCGGCGGCGGCAAGGCTGACTTCGCTCAGGGCGGTGGAGTCGATTCGGCCAAAATGTCTGCGGCCCTTCACGCTGCGGTCTCCGCAATCGGCTGATGGCTTTTGTCGCGCTCGACGTTGGGGATGTCCGGATCGGGCTTGCCTTCAACCAAGGCGAACTAGTCCTTCCAAAAGAGGTCTTTCAAAATACTGAACCCGGGCTCGTCGCGCTCACGGAAGACCTCACCAGGCTCAAACCCGAGGTTGTTTACGTGGGTCTTCCACTTAGTCTCTCCGGTGGGCACACTGCCTCGACATCAAAGGCGATAGAGTTTGCGCGCAAAATTCAAAACCTCGGCTTTACTGTTCGCCTTGTGGACGAGCGAATGACCACCAGGGGAGCGCAGGCAAAGCTGACGGCTGCAGGTAAATCAACAAGAGATTCACGGTCCATCATCGATTCGGTTGCAGCTATGGCTATTCTCGAACTGGCTCTTGCCAATCCCCAGATAGGTTTAGCACTGGAGGATTTGGATGCTTGATGAGTTTGAAACCACTGCTGAAAGAGGCCGCAGGAAAGGACTGCTCATCGGAGTAGTTTCTGTGCTGGCGACTTTGGGCTTGATTGCTGGAGCATCGCTAATCGCTTTCGACTCGGTCAAAGACTTTGTTTCTAGGTTTCAAGTCGAAGATTACGATGGCAGCGGTGGCCCGGAGGTATTGATAGTTATTGAAGCTGGAGATGACGGGGCGGCCGTTGCACGAAAGCTAGTCGATGCCGATGTCATAAAGAGTTTCGATGCCATCTACCGCAGCATGCTCACCACAGAATTCACTATTTACCCGGGAACATACCGCTTCCCCTCGCAAATCTCAGGGGCCAGGGCCCTGGAGATCCTTATAGCGGGTGAGAACCGAGTAACGGTTAGCACTACGATTCCAGAAGGCTTCCGTATCCGGGAGATTATTCCTCAGCTCGCAACTGACCTTGGCCTGAGTGAAGCTGACCTTGAAAATGAAATCCAAAAGGTCTTGGCCAGATTGCCCGAGGAGGCTCCAAACGCCGAGGGATATCTATTTCCAGCCACATATACTTTTGATCCCGGCGTCACGGCAGAAATGGTTATTACTGCAATGGTGGACCGTACCGAACAAGCGCTGGCAAAGTTCGACATGACTCTCAAACAGAGCCACGAAGTGATGACCCTTGCGGCCCTGATTCAGGTAGAGGCCAGACTGAAGGAGGATTTTTTCAAAGTCTCTAGGGTCTTCCAAAATCGACTGGAACTGGGCATGCTGCTGCAGTCGGATGCAACCGTGAGCTATGGCACCGGAGGCACTACCGTCACAACGACGGATGCCCAACGCTCCGATGAGAACCCCTACAACACATATTTGTACCCCGGCCTACCCGCTGGTCCAATTTCAAACCCTGGGGAGTTGGCTATTGAAGCCGCACTAAGGCCGGCCGACGGCTCTTGGCTCTATTTCGTCACAGTGAACTTGAAAACTGGCGAGACTAAATTCAGCAATACCTGGTCAGAGCATGAGAAGGCCGCGCAAGAGTTTTACGCTTGGCTACGAGAGAATCCGGAGTGGAATGACTAGTCGTTTCGCCTTATTGGGAAGCCCAATTTCCCACAGCAAATCTCCCGCGATCCACACCGCAGCCTTTAAAGCCATGGGCGTTGATGCTGCCTACGATTCCCAAGAGCTATCGGAACACCTAGCAGAATGGGTTCAGGGACTGCCGGACAGCTACCGGGGACTTTCTATAACAATGCCCCTAAAGGAACAAGCCTTAGCCCTAGCCGAGCGAGCAGACCCGATTGCAATTGCAACAAACGCTGCCAACACCCTGGTGCGCACAAACACCGGTTGGGATGCCTACAACACCGATGTTTTTGGGATTCAGAGGTCAATTTCCCATTTGAAAGTGGCCAAGGCACTGGTACTGGGTTCGGGGGCTACTGCAAGAAGTGCCGTCGTGGCACTGCAAGAGTTAGGAATTGAAGTCAGCATCTGGGCCCGAAATTCTAAAAGCGCAAAAAACTTAGCCTTTGAATTTGAAGCTCTTGTGTGCGACGACATATCAACCGCAAAGACAGTGCCGCTAGTAATTTCCACACTTCCAGGTGGGGCCTTGGACGAGTACCTTGGTCAGCTTGAGAGCCCAAGCGGGGTTCTTCTCGATGTTGCCTACCATCCCTGGCCATCTAAGGCCGCCGAGCACTGGGGCATGAATTCGACCATTTCCGGCCTAGAAATGTTGATTTGGCAGGCCATTGGCCAGCAGCGACTTTTCAACGGAAATGCATTGGACGAGCCCTTGGAAGCCGAAAAAGAAGTGCTCTTGGCCATTCGTGCCGCCCTAGAGATGGCAAAATAGTTAGATGCTGCGCTGGATAACTGCTGGAGAATCTCACGGACCCGAACTAATTGGTGTGCTGGAGGGGCTCCCCGCGGGTGTTCCCGTGCTTGCTGAAGACATTCAGGATGGCCTAGCCCGTCGCCGGCTCGGCTACGGCCGTGGCGCTCGAATGAAGTTTGAGCAAGACGAGATTTCACTCTCTACCGGCATCCGCCACGGGCTGAGCCAAGGCGGTCCGATTGCTATTCGAATCGCAAATACTGAATGGCCCAAGTGGGAGACCGTCATGTCGGCAGCCCCTGTGGCCGCGGAGGATTTGACCGGTGCACGCGGTGCAGCGCTTACTCGACCAAGACCAGGTCACGCTGATTTCACCGGCATGCAGAAATACAACTTCGATGATGCCAGACCAGTTCTGGAAAGAGCCTCTGCCCGCGAGACCGCTACAAGAGTCGCGCTTGGACAGGTAGCAAAAAACTTTCTCAGAGAGCTCGGCATTGAGTTGGTTACCCACACTGTTGCCATCGGACCGGTTCAAAACACGAGCCTCGAGCTTCCAAAGCCTAGTGACGTTGAGAAACTCGATACTGATCCGGTGAGATGCTTCGACAAAGAGGCAAGTGCTCAGATGGTTGCCGAAATTGATGACTGCCACTCATCGGGAGACACCATCGGCGGCGTTACCGAGACCTTGGTTTACGGCTGCCCTCCAGGCATCGGTAGTTACGTGCATTCCGACAGAAGACTGGATGCCCAGCTTGCCGGGGCCATCATGGGGATCCAAGCCATGAAGTCTGTGGAAATCGGTGATGGCATAGACACCACACGTAGGCGCGGGAGCGTTGCCCACGATGAGATGCTGCGTGAAGACGGCGCCGTGCACCGCATCACAGACCGCGCCGGTGGCATTGAAGGCGGAATGTCAAACGGGGAAATTATTCGGGTGCGCGCGGGCATGAAACCGATTTCAACTGTTCCGAGGGCCCTGCAGACCATCGACACGGCAACGGGCGATGCCACAACAGCACATCACCAACGTTCGGATGTCTGTGCGGTTCCAGCCGCCGGAGTTGTTGCCGAAGCAATGGTTGCACTGGTAATCGCCAATGCGGTCTTGGAAAAATTCGGTGGCGACAGCGTGGGTGAAACCAAGCGGAACATGGAAAGCTACCTGGCCGCTATCCCCGAAACTCTTCGCTCCCGCATTGCCAGAGGCTAATGAAAACCCTGATACTGGTTGGTCCAATGGGTTCAGGGAAGACGACTCTGGGTAAAAGACTCGCGAAGGAGCTTGGTGTTCAATTCACGGACACCGACAAACTCGTTGCCAAAACCCACGGCTCGATTACGAAGATTTTTGAGGTACACGGCGAGCAGCACTTTCGCGACCTTGAACACATCGCCCTCACCGAAGCCATAAAAGCCGGGGGAGTCATCGCCACTGGAGGCGGAGTGGTCTTGAGACCAGAGAATCTAGCGCTAATGAAGGGCCACTCGGTCGTGTTTTTAGATACGGCCGCCGAATTCGTGCTCGGAAAGATAAACCTGGAGAAACGACCACTGCTCAAGGACAACCCTGAGCGCTGGCAGACCATTTACGATGAGCGCAAGAAGCTCTACGAAGAGGCGGCAACCGCAACTCTTTTCACCGGCGGAGCATCCGTTAAAGCGCTTATAAAACAACTGAAGGATTTGGTGGAACAGTGAGTTCAGTAATCGGTAGGGGACTGCTATCAGAAGTATCGAAGAGCCTTGACGGGGTAAAAAAGGTACTCATACTTCACCCGCAATCACTTTCAACGACCGCCATCGCCGTCCAGGAGGAGCTACGCAGTAAGGGCTTTGAGGCGCTGGTTGCTGAGGTGCCGAACTCTGAGGATGCTAAGCGGATCGAGGTCGCAAGCTTCTGCTGGCAAATCATGGGTCAAGCAGACTTCCATCGAAACGATGCCGTGATTGGAATCGGCGGGGGTTCAACGACCGACCTTGCTGGATTCGTCGCTGCAACCTGGTTGCGCGGGGTTAGAAGTGTTTTGGTGCCAACCACCCTCCTTGGAATGGTAGACGCGGCCATCGGCGGTAAGACCGGAATCAATACCTCCGAGGGGAAAAACTTGGTTGGGGCATTTCACCTGCCGCACCGAGTAATCATTGACCTGGACACCCTCGACACGCTTCCTCGAAACGAACTGCTGGCCGGTATGGCAGAGGTCGTGAAATGTGGCTTCATTGAAGACCCCTGGATTCTGGATGCAGTAGAGAGCGAAGGTGCTCAAATTGACACCCACTCTGAGGTGTTCGAGGAACTGATTCGCAGGGCAGTTGCCATAAAAGAAAACGTCATCGCGGTTGATCTCAGGGATACCGGTAATCGCGAATTTTTGAATTACGGTCACACCTTGGGGCATGCTATAGAGCACGCGGAGCGTTACAAATGGCGTCACGGAGCCGCAATCTCCATAGGAATGGTGTTTGCAGCCGAGCTCTCCATGCTCAGCGGAAAGTTAAAAGAGCATGAGGTCGAACGTCACCGCACTGTTCTTGGGTCACTGGGTCTTCCACTTACCTATCGAGCTGATCGCTGGGAGCAGCTGCTGGCGACAATGCAGCGTGACAAGAAGGCGCGTAGTGGGTCTTTGAGGTTCGTGGTACTGGATGCCATCGGCAAGCCAACGATGCTAAACGCACCAACTCCAGAGTTGGTATTCACGGCTTTTCAGGCGATTGTGGAATAGCGTTTAGCCATGCGCAAAATTTACGTCCTCAATGGGCCAAACCTAAACATGTTGGGAGCCAGGGAACCTGAAGTTTACGGCCACCAAACTCTGGCGGACATTGAAGCCGCCATGCGCAAGGCCGCAGGCGGGGTTGAAATCGAATTTCACCAGTCGGCCAGCGAAGATGTTCTAATCGGGTTGATTCACAAGGCTTTCGGGGAGAAGGCAGACGTAATTCTGAACCCTGCCGCATTCACCCACTACTCGTATGCCCTACGAGATGCCTGCGCGATGCTCGCCTCCGTCGGCTCGAGGCTAATAGAGGTCCACATTTCAAACCCCCACAGCCGAGAAAGCTTTAGGCACAACAGCGTCATTTCAGGTGTGGCAACCGGAGTGATAGCGGGCTTTGGGGTTGATAGTTACCTTTTGGCACTCTCGCAGCTGACTCGCAACTAGACTCTTTCAGGTTTATCAAGGAGAAAAATGGCAACCTCAAACGATCTAAAAAACGGCATGGTCCTCAACATCGAAAACCAACTCTGGTCGGTGATTGAGTTCCAGCACGTGAAGCCGGGCAAGGGCCCCGCGTTTGTTAGAACGAAACTCCGTCACGTCCTCAGTGGCAAGGTCGTTGAGCGCACCTTCAACGCTGGTGTAAAGGTTGAAACCGCAACGGTTGATCGACGAGACATGCAGTACCTTTACAACGACGGCTCCGGTTTTGTCTTCATGGACAACACCACATACGACCAAATCACTATTTCGGCGGAAACCGTTGGTGAAGCGGCCAACTACATGCTCGAGAACCAGATGGCGACCGTCGCACTGCACGAGGGCGCTCCGCTTTACATTGAACTTCCACCATCTGTGACTCTTGAGATCACCTACACCGAGCCTGGTCTTCAGGGAGATCGCTCCACTGGAGGAACTAAACCAGCGACCCTCGAGACCGGTTTCCAAATTCAAGTCCCTCTCTTCATCGAAAACAACACGCGCGTGAAGGTGGACACCAGAACCGGTGATTACCTCGGCCGAGTTACCGAATAGTTGAGCGCCCGGACCAAAGCGCGTAAGAGGGCCCTAGACGCTCTTTACGCGGCGGATGTGAGACAAGAGTCCGCAATGGATTTACTGAAGCAAACCGAGCAGCAGAGTCAAGACCGTCAAAACCAAGACGTCATTTTTGACTACGCCGAAATGCTCGTGACGGGATATCTCGAAAACGCCAACCAAATCGATACTGAGCTTCAGATGTTGGCGGACAACTGGTCTATTGAGCGAATGCCTGCGGTTGATCGTGCACTTCTCAGACTGGGAGCGTGGGAGATCTTGCACAATTCCGAGGTTCCTAACGAGGTCGCCATTGCGGAGGCAGTGGCCTTGGCAGGGGAGTACTCCACCGATGAGTCACCCAAATTTATAAATGGCGTTTTGGCACGGCTGGCCAAAGGCAGACAGGCGCTCTAGCGACTGTTATGATTTACCAAATTCACCTTTAAATTCGTCCCGTGAGGCGAAGAAGGAAGCAAGATGCAGGAAAGCGTCGTACTCGAGGCCCACGAGATTGAGAGGGCCCTGAGGCGTATTGCCCATGAAATTCTCGAGGCCGTTGAAGGCAATTCCGACCTTGTTCTCCTAGGAATTCCAACCCGGGGCAGATTTTTAGCTCAGCGGCTCGGCCAGCTATTAAAAGCCATCGACCCAGACTCAAAAATCGAGCTTGGCACGTTAGACATCACCATGTATCGGGATGACTCTGTGGCTGCCGAGAGACTGATCCACACCACAGAAATTCCCGTGAGCGGGATTGCGGGCCGTGTCGTTATCCTCGTCGACGACGTGCTCTATTCAGGAAGAACAGTCCGGGCCGCGCTTGATGCCCTGAACGACTTCGGAAGACCCAGCCACGTGAAACTGGCCGTGCTGATAGACCGAGGCCATCGAGAACTGCCAATCAGGCCCGACTTTGTTGGCAAAAACCTTCCTACGTCCAAGTCAGAGCGGGTCCGCGTGAGTCTGAGTGAGATAGATGGTCAGGACCAGGTGGTGATTTCAAAGTGAGACACCTAACCTCAATTCGGGAACTGACCAGAGAGTCAGCCATCGCCTTGCTTGACAACGCCCAAGAGCTTGCGCAAGTTGGTGACCGAGAAGTCAAGAAACTCCCTGCACTACGTGGCAAAACCGTAGTGAATCTCTTCTTCGAAAACAGCACTCGAACCCGAATTAGTTTTGAGATTGCCGCTAAGCGCCTTAGCGCAGATGTCATAAACGTTTCGGCCGAGAGCTCCTCAGTTTCAAAGGGGGAGTCGCTCAAGGACACCGCGCAGACCCTGGAAGCTCTGGGGGCAGATGCGATTGTGCTGCGCCATCCAATGTCGGGTGCCCCCAAAATACTCGCCGCCCAGGGTTGGACCAAGGCCAGCATTGTGAATGCGGGTGATGGGTCTCACGAGCATCCAACCCAGGCACTCCTGGACGCTCTTACCCTTCGGCAAGTAGCTGCATCCTCGACCGACTTGGCAGGGCTGAGGGTTTTGATTGTCGGAGACATTCTGCACTCAAGGGTTGCCCGATCTAACATTTTGCTCTTGAACCTGCTGGGCGCAAATGTAGAGATCTGCGGACCAGAAGCACTGGTTCCCAGTGGAATCGAGGAGCTCGGCGCAAGCATTTCGCATTCCTTTGACCAGGCTTTGGAGCGCAATCCCGATGCAGTGATGATGCTGCGGATCCAAAAGGAGCGCATGGATGGTTCATACTTTGAATCCCCAGCGGCCTATGGCAGAGACTGGTCACTGAATTCCGAGCGGTTGTCAAAGCTTCGCCTAAACACCAAGATTCTTCACCCGGGCCCTATGAACCGAGGTTTGGAGATATCCGCAGAGGCTGCCGACGACTCACGCTCTCTAGTACTGAGGCAAGTAGCAAACGGGGTAGCCGTACGAATGGCCGTGCTGCACAACTGTCTAAGTTCAGGGGGTGAGTCATGAAATCGGTTCTAAAAGGCGTCCAGTTACCAAACGGTAAAACAACAGACGTCACAATCGAAGGCACCACTATTGCCGCTATCGAATCAACCAGCGAGGCTGGTTTAGATTGCAGCGGCTTGATTGCCCTACCCGGATTCGTGGACGTCCACACTCACCTTCGAGAGCCAGGTTTTGAAGCCAGTGAGACCGTTTTGAGCGGAAGTCGCTCTGCCGCTGCGGGTGGCTACACAGCCGTCCTTGCGATGGCAAACACTGACCCCGTGACCGACAAAGCCGAAGTTGCCGAATTGGTTGCCAGACTTGGCGCTGAGTCAGGTTATTGCGAAGTTCAGCCCATAGGTTCTGTAACCAAGGGGCTCAGGGGTGCAGAGCTATCGGACCTTGAGGGACTAGCCAAATCCTCAGCCAAAGTTCGAATGTTCAGCGACGACGGAATGTGCGTCTTCGACGAGTCACTAATGCGCGAAGCGCTAATTAGGGTCAAGGCATTTGACGGCGTGATTGCCCAGCACTCCCAGGATCCGCAACTCACAGTCGGGGCTCAGATGAACGAAGGTCCACTAGCTACCGAATTGGGTCTCAAGGGTTGGCCCGCCATTGCTGAGGAAGCAATCATAAAGCGGGATGCTCAGCTGGCCCTTGAAACGAATTCACGCTTGCACATTTGTCACCTGACGACCGCTGGTGCTGTCGAGGTTGTTCGGTGGGCAAAAGCCAAGGGGGCAAAAATAACCGCCGAGGTTACCCCGCACCACCTATTGCTGACCGAAGAGTTGGTGCGGAGCTACGACCCCGTCTATAAGGTAAACCCACCACTGAGAAGGCAAGAAGATGCGCTGGCCCTGCAGGCGGCAGTTCTCGATGGAACCATCGACGTAATTGGAACCGATCACGCTCCGCACTCGGCTGAAAAGAAGCAGTGCGAGTGGCAAAACGCAGCCTTCGGGATGGTGGGCCTTGAGCACGCGGCATCGGTGCTGCAGCAAGTTCTGATCGAGAATGGGGGGCAAACCTGGGAGAGGTTCGCAGCTCTGATGAGCACAAAACCCGCTGAGATTGCAAGACTCACCGGCCAGGGAGAATTGCGAGTCGGTGCTGTGGCGAATTTAGCCTTAATAGACCCGAATGCTAGGCGCACCATCCAATTCCAAACGCACTCTAGGAGTCAAAATAACCCTTTCGCCAGGACAGTGCTTCCCGGAGCTGTGGTCCACACCATTTACAGAGGCAGGTTCACGGTTGTGAACCAGGAAGTTCAGGAACTAAATGGTTAGGGAACTGATTGGCGCTGGAGCAATAGCCCTGGTTGCTTTGGTTGTGGTGCTGGTTTTCCTCTCGGTTAGATCCAAAACGCGCGCTCAAGAACAGTGGCTACCCAAACCACAGCCAGCCGTTCCCGGTGAGTCGATCGACGTCTTTTACGTCACAACCGTTTTCGCTGACCGCCCACTCGACCGAATTTGGGCCTACGGCTTGGGCTACCGAGGCAAGGCCAGAGTAAACGCTGGTGCGGAGGGGATTTCTCTAGAGCGCGATGGGGAGCGCGGGTTCCTGATTCCTTCCCACGCGATAGTAAAAATCGGATCGGCAAGCGCAACCCTGGACAAGGGCGTCGAGCGCGATGGACTAACCAGCATCGAGTGGCAATTAGGAGAGGCAAGGGTCAGCACCATGCTTCGCTTCCAGTCCGCACAGCTGCGTAAGAGATTCAACGAACAGACAACAAGAGAAGGAGCCGTCAATGGATAAAGCATTCCTAGTGCTAGAAAATGGAATGGTATTTGAGGGCGAGGCTTTTGGAAGTCGCGGGCAGACCCTGGGCGAGCTGGTTTTCGCAACCGGTATGACGGGCTACCAGGAAACAATCACTGACCCCTCCTACGCGGGACAAATTGTCGTGCAAACCGCACCGCACATCGGAATCGTCGGCACCAATTCACGGGATGAAGAGTCCTCTAGGATCTGGGTTGCCGGTTACGTGGTTCGGGAACCCTCCAGGATTTCTAGTAACTTCCGGGCCGAGCGCACACTCGTGGAGGACCTCGTTCAGCAAGGCGTGGTTGGCATCTCAAACGTTGACACCAGAGCTATCACGCTGGCTATTCGAGACGCTGGTGCCATGCGAGCCGGAGTCTTTTCCGGGGATGCAATTGCCCCGCTCGAAGTGCTCTTGGATCGGGTGAAGCAAGCGCCTGAAATGAAGGGCCAAAGCCTCAGCTCCCAGGTAACCGCAGCCTCGAGGTACACCATCGATGCGATTGGGGAGCAGGTAGGTAAGGTTGCCATTCTTGATTTAGGAATTAAGAGATCAACACTTGAACACCTCTCCGAGCGCGGTTTAGAGGTTGAAGTTTTCCCAGCGGACTCTTCATCCAGTGAAATCTTGGCTGCAAAACCAGATGCTGTGTTCTTCTCAAACGGTCCGGGGGACCCCCAAGCATCCGGGGCTCAAGTTGAAATGCTTCGCGAAGTGCTTCGGGCTGGAAAGCCATTCTTTGGTATCTGCTTCGGAAACCAGTTGTTGGGGCGGGCGCTTGGCTTCGACACCTACAAGCTTGCATTTGGACACCGTGGAATCAACCAGCCGGTAAGGCAATCCGCTACCGGTCGGGTTGAGGTTACCGCCCACAACCACGGCTTCGCCGTTGCCATTGACGGCGATGAGGCTGATTCTCCTCAGGGCTTCGGCAAGGTCCGAGTAAGTCACAGGGGTCTCAATGACGGTGTCGTAGAGGGGCTTGAGTGCCTCGATATTCCAGCATTCTCGGTTCAATACCACCCCGAAGCTGCGGCCGGTCCACACGATTCGCACTACCTATTCGACAAGTTCATTGCCCTAATCAAGGAGAGCAAGTAATGCCAAAGCGCAGCGACATCAAATCCGTTTTGGTAATCGGATCTGGCCCAATCGTGATTGGGCAGGCATGTGAGTTCGACTACTCCGGCACTCAGGCTTGCCGAGTGCTCCGTGAGGAGGGAATTCGAGTAATCCTGATTAACTCAAACCCTGCCACCATCATGACCGACCCGGACTTTGCAGATGCAACCTATGTTGAGCCGATTACCCCAGAGGTAATCGAAGCAATCATCGAAAAGGAAAAGCCGGACGCAATTTTGCCGACGCTAGGTGGCCAGACCGCCCTGAATGCAGCGATGTCACTCTATGAGCGTGGGTCGTTAGAGAAGTACGGGGTTGAACTAATCGGAGCCAAAGTCGAGGCCATTCGAGCTGGCGAGGATCGCCAGGCCTTCAAGCAGCTGGTGCTTGATGCCGGAGCAGATGTTGCAAAAAGCGCCATTGCACACAACATGGACGAGGTGTTGGCGGCAGCCGACCAGCTCGGCTACCCGCTGGTAGTGAGGCCAAGCTTCACGATGGGTGGACTTGGATCTGGTTTCGCCTACAACGAGACTGATCTCAGGAGGATTGCTGGAGCTGGAATTCAGGCATCGCCGACCTCTGAGGTATTGCTCGAGGAGTCGATTCTTGGATGGAAAGAGTACGAACTCGAGATGATGCGCGACAAGAATGACAACACCGTTGTCGTCTGCTCTATCGAAAACTTTGACCCGGTTGGAGTCCACACCGGTGACTCGATAACCGTAGCCCCGGCCATGACTTTGACCGACCGCGAGTATCAAAACCTCCGGGACATCGGAATAGAAATTATTCGTGCGGTCGGTGTTGATACCGGCGGCTGCAACATTCAGTTCGCAGTTGACCCAGTCGATGGCCGTGTGATCGTGATCGAAATGAACCCGAGAGTGTCGCGATCTTCGGCGCTGGCATCAAAGGCGACCGGCTTTCCAATTGCCAAGATTGCTGCAAAATTGGCTATTGGCTACACCCTCGATGAGATTCCTAACGACATCACAGGCGTGACCCCCGCCTCCTTCGAACCAACGCTGGACTACATCGTGGTTAAGGCTCCGCGCTTTGCGTTTGAGAAATTCCCGGCGGCCGACCCAACACTCACGACAACCATGAAGAGTGTTGGCGAAGCAATGGCTATCGGGCGAACTTTCTCTCAGGCACTTCAGAAGGCGCTGAGATCACTTGAGAAGCGCGGCAGCTCCTTCCACTGGTCGGAGCAAGCCCTATCAGCTGAAGAGCTTCTAGAGAAAATCAAAACGCCAACAGATGAGCGCATCGTTCAGGTCCAGCAGGCACTTCGCCTAGGCGCCAGTGCGGAACAGGTCTTCGAGGCCACAAAGATTGACCCCTGGTTTATAGACCAGATAGTTCTAATCAATGAGGTTGCTGCTTGGATCACCGACCTTCCAGAACTTACCTTTGAAAATCTAAAACGAGCAAAGCAGCATGGCTTCTCGGACCACCAAATCGGGCAGCTGCGCGGAATGTCCGAGGCCGCGGTTAGGCAATTGCGCCATGAACTGAACCTTCGCCCGGTTTACAAAACCGTTGATACCTGCGCGGGGGAGTTTCCGGCTCTGACCCCCTACCACTACAGCTCCTATGAGCAGATGACAGAGGTTAGACCTTCAGATCGCAAGAAGGTGGTCATCCTTGGTTCGGGACCAAACCGTATTGGGCAGGGTGTCGAATTTGACTACTCCTGTGTCCATGCCGCGTTTGCTCTTCGCGACGCCGGTTACGAAACCATCATGATCAATTGCAATCCGGAGACCGTCTCAACCGACTACGACACCTCAGACCGACTGTATTTTGAGCCGCTGACCCTAGAGGATGTCCTGGAGGTTATTCACGCTGAATCTCAGTCCGGAGAGCTTGTGGGCGTGATGGTGCAGCTCGGTGGGCAAACAGCGCTGGGTCTTGCCAAGGGCTTGCAGGCAGCTGGCATACCAATCTTGGGCACCTCACCGGAGTCAATTGACCAGGCTGAAGAACGTGGGCAGTTCCAACAGATTCTTGACCAGGCTGGACTTCTCGCACCCGCAAATGGAATAGCTACAAATTTGAGCGAAGCCACATTAGTTGCTAACCGAATTGGCTACCCGGTGTTGGTCCGGCCTTCATTTGTGCTGGGCGGAAGGGGAATGGAAATCGTCTACGACGAAAATTCACTCTCTGGCTACTTCGACAGAATCGCGGGCCACGCACTGGTTGACGCTGAACACCCATTGCTGGTTGACAGATTCCTGGACGATGCCATCGAGATAGACATTGATGCCATATTCGATGGGCATCAGCTTTATGTGGGCGGCGTAATGGAGCACATCGAGGAAGCTGGTATTCACTCCGGGGACTCAAGCTGCACACTGCCCCCAATCACCCTCAGTGACTCGCAGATTGAGCGGGTAGCAAGCGCAACCGAAAAGATCGCGCGCGGCCTGAATGTCAGGGGTCTGATCAACGTCCAGTTTGCTTTGGCATCGGATGTCCTCTATGTCCTGGAGGCAAACCCTAGAGCTTCGAGAACCGTGCCGTTTGTCTCCAAGGCACTTGGCATAACCCTCGCCAAGGCCGCCTCCCTAGTTATGGCTGGGCAAAGTATTGATGAGCTAATCAGTAATGGACAGCTTCCGAAAAGTGATGGCCGCAGCCTTCCCGCGGGAACTCCAATTTCGGTAAAAGAGGCGGTTTTACCGTTCAAGCGCTTCGCTACCAGAGACGGAAGATTCGTCGACTCGCTGCTCGGTCCAGAAATGCGTTCAACCGGCGAGGTCATGGGCATTGACGTTGACTTCCCAACTGCATTTGCTAAAAGTCAGGCGGGCGCCGGGTCAAGCCTTCCAATTTCAGGCACTGTATTCATCTCGGTGGCAGATCGGGACAAGCCACAGGCCCTGCTTCCGGTTCGAAGGTTGGCACAGCTTGGCTACCGAATCCTTGCCACCGCTGGAACCGCGAGAATGCTTGGCCGCCACGGCATCACGGCCGAACAAGTTGTCAAGCACTCCCAGGCGGCCCAGAACGAGCGCTCGATTGTTGACATGATCAACGCGGGCGAGGTTGATGTTGTTGTGAACACCCCGAGCGGTGCCGATGCTAGAAGTGACGGGTACGAGATTCGCGCCGCCACCACGGCAGCTGATAAGCCGATATTCACCACCATCGCGCAGCTTGCCGCTGCTATCGGGTCATTCGAAGTGATTCGCGAGGGTGGATTCAAAGTGAAGCCGCTCCAGGAGCACGCCGCCGATCGAAAGGCACTGATCGGTGGGTAAATTTTCAGCAAGGCTCTCTCGATCAGTTGCAGAGTTCGGTCCGATTTGCCTCGGTATTGACCCCTCAGAGACTGAGCTTGGTAATTTTGACCTTCCTGATTCAGCGGCGGGTGCCAGGGAATACGGATTGCGCCTAGTCAACGCTGCAACCGGGCTCATCGGTATTGTGAAACCTCAGATTGGCTTCTTTGAGCGATTTGGCTCGCTTGGTTATCAAGCACTGGAGGAAGTAATCACGGCTGCGAGAGATGCGTCACTTCTAGTGATCGCGGATGCGAAGCGCGGAGACATTGGCACGACAATGCTCGGATATGCCCAGGGCTGGTTCGGAGACGACTCCCCGCTTCGATCAGACGCACTTACAGTTTCCGGCTACCTTGGTCCCTCATCGCTGGCGGAGACTCTTGACCATGCCCTTGATGTCCAAGCTGGACTCTTTCTGCTCGCCGCCACCAGCAACCCCGAAGCCGGTGAGCTTCAAAAGGGGATGATTGGATCCCAGACCGTCGCATCTCGAGCGATCGAACTCGCCTCCGAGATTGGCAGGGGAGAAATAGGCGTTGTAATTGGCGCAACTCAAGATCTTGAGGAATTCGGCATCGGGCGAGTCAAAGAATCTGACATTGGAATCCCGATCCTGGCACCAGGATTTGGCGCCCAGGGGGCGTTGCTGGAGAACCTTGAGTCGATTTTTGGGGCCAGCAGCGGTCGAGTTATTGCAGCAATGTCCAGAGAGTTGACCAGAGGTGGGGCGGCTAAGTTGGTGCGAAACATCGAGAAGGCGAAGGAAAAACTGTGAGTCTGATTGTGCTGGCTGGCCCAGCAGGGGTCGGCAAAGGCAGTATCGTCCGCTGGATTTTAGAGAACCGAAATGATTTCACGGTATCTGTCTCGGCCACCACAAGAGACCCGAGACCGGGAGAAGTAGATGGGGTTCACTACCACTTCGTAACGAACGACCAGTTCGAAAACCTAATGGCTGAGGGTCGAATGCTCGAATGGGCAAAGGTTCACGGCGCCAATTACTACGGCACAATGCGCGCTGAGCTAGAGAGGGCTGAGGCGGAAGATAAGCATCTCCTGCTGGAGATTGACCTTCAGGGTGCCAGGCAGGTGGCCCACCTGATGCCAAACGCCATTCAGATTTTCATCCACCCACCAAGCTTTGAAGAGCTGGAACGAAGGCTTCGTTCCAGGGCGACGGAGACAGAATCCCAAATTCAAACTAGACTTGAGACAGCTCGCATGGAGTTAGCCAATGCGGGGGAGTTTCAATACCAGGTAATCAATGAGAATCTTGAGCAGTGCGCTCTTGAAATCCTCGGCCTGGTTAGATCACACGAAGGACAAAAATGAGCGACAAGCTTCAGGGAATCGTAAACCCACCAATTGACGAGCTACTCAGCAAGGTCGGTTCCAACTATGAGCTCGTGATCTTCGCCTCGAAGCGTGCCAGACAGATCAACGAGTATTACAGTGCGCTCCACGAGGGAAGCCTGTTCAACTACGTCGGCCCACTGGTTGACTCTTCGATTGACGACAAGCCCCTTAGCATCGCCCTGCACGAGGTCTACCAGGGCAAGCTGGTCAAAAAGAGCGCCAACTAGCAACACATGAGAATTCTGCTTGGCATCACCGGCGGAATTGCTGCCTATAAGGCCGCGAACCTGATTCGCGGATTTTCCGAGTTGGGCCACGAGGTTACTGCCGTCCCGACGGAGAACGCACTTAGGTTCATTGGTAAACCAACCCTCGAGGCGCTTTCAGGTCACCCGGTTGAAACCGACATGTATGTCGATGTCGATATGGTAAGACACGTCGAACTTGGTCAGCAAGCAGACCTGATTGTCATTGCCCCCGCTACCGCATCCTTCATCGCTCGGCTAGCTGCGGGCATTGCGGATGATTTGCTGCTCAATGCGGTATTAGCCTCGAAGGCACCAGTCGTCCTGGCACCCGCGATGCACACCGAGATGTGGCAAAACTCAGCAACCCGAGCAAACATTGAGACTCTTGCCCAAAGGGGAATTCGGGTATTGGAACCGAGCTCAGGAAGGCTGACCGGAGCGGATTCGGGACCAGGAAGGCTTCCTGAGACCAACGAGATCATTAGCTTCGCCCTATCGGGCGGACTGCTCAATGGAAAGCGCGTTCTCATCACCGCAGGTGGGACCAGGGAACCGATTGACGCTGTGCGCTACATTGGCAACTCGTCATCCGGGCGGATGGGCATAGAGCTGGCAAGGGCGGCTCGGGATATGGGTGCCGCGGTGACGTTAGTTGCGGCAAACATCGAACTTCCGCTACCCCCAGGAATTGAAATTATTCGAGTCTCTAGCGTTGACGAGTTAGAGCTGGCGATGGAGCGAGAAGCGGATCTGCTAGTCATGGCAGCCGCTGTTTCAGATTTTAAGGTAGCCAACCCCCACCCTGGAAAGCTCAAGCGATCGGCCGGATTGACGCTTGAATTGAAACCAACAAAAGACCTGGTCGCAAACTACGCGGCCAAGCATCAAAAAGCCTGCAAGGTGGCTTTTGCGCTAGCCGAAGAGTCTGATGAGCGTCTGATTGAAATCAGCAGGCAGAAACTTTGGGACAAAGGCGTAAACGTTGTAATCGGGAACTCATTTGACTCGCTGGCCTCTTCTCAGACCGAGGTGCAGTTTGTAACAGACTCGAGCTCGGTATGTCTCACCGGCAGCAAATCAGAGGTCAGCGTAAAGATCTTGGAGCTTGTCGCACCGCTGGTGAAATGAGGCTCTGGGCTAAACTTTCCCCATGACGCTACGCACATTTACCTCTGAATCGGTCACTGAAGGCCACCCCGACAAAATCTGCGATCAAATCTCAGATACCATCCTGGACGCGATGTTGGAACAAGATCCGCAAGCTCGCGTTGCAGTTGAGACCCTAGTAACCACCGGCTTGGTTCACGTTGCCGGTGAGGTCACCACCAGTGGATATGTTGAGATACCACAGCTGGTTCGCCAGAAGATCTTAGACATTGGCTATAACTCATCCGAGATTGGTTTTGATGGAAACTCCTGCGGAGTTTCGATTTCAATCGGAGCCCAATCGCCAGACATCGCCTCCGGAGTTGACTCGGCGCTCGAGATCAGGGGCGGTTCGGCAGATTCGGATAACCAGCTCGGTGCTGGAGACCAGGGAATGATGTTTGGTTATGCAACCAACGAGTCCTCCGTGCTAATGCCGACTCCGATTTTGCTCTCCCACCGCATCACCGAAAAGCTCAGTGCCGTAAGACGCGAGCTCAACAACTCCGTTCTAAGGCCTGACGGGAAGGCTCAGGTGTCAGTCGTTTATGACGGCCACACACCGGTTGCAATCGATACCGTAGTGCTCTCCACGCAGCACCACCAGGATGTGACTCAGGATGACCTCGCGGCATTGCTCCTGGAGCGAGTTATTGGACCGGTGCTGGGTGAATCAGGTCTTGACGCCAGCAATACGAAGTACTTCATCAACCCCTCTGGGCGCTTCGTAATTGGAGGCCCACAAGGAGATGCTGGCCTAACAGGAAGAAAAATCATCGTCGACACCTATGGTGGCATGGCCAGACACGGCGGAGGGGCATTTAGCGGCAAGGATCCCTCAAAGGTCGATCGTTCTGCTGCCTACGCCATGCGCTGGGTTGCCAAGAACGTGGTTGCCGCTGGGCTTGCGGATCGCGCTGAAATCCAGGTCGCCTATGCCATCGGCGTTGCAAAGCCGGTCGCGGTGTTCGTCGAGACCTTTGGAACCGAGAAGGTTGAAACTGCCGCCATTGAGCGGGCAATTGCCGCGGTATTTGACCTCAGACCTGCAGCCATAATTCGTGACTTAGACCTTCGTCGCCCGATCTATGCCAAGACAGCTGCCTACGGACATTTTGGCAGGGAGTTGGCTGAGTTCACCTGGGAAAAAACCGACCGCGCAGCTGCGCTAGCCGAGGCTGCAGGTCGCTAAATGTCTCGCTTTGCGCGGGTGGTGGTGGAGTCGGATCTCATTCAACTTGATAGAGAATTCGATTTCATCATCCCCGACGCACTTCAAGACAAGGTCAAACTGGGATCAAGGGTTCAGTTCCCGCTGGGCAGACTCAAAAAGTTGCAAACCGGTTTTGTCACTCAAATTCTGCAGGCCAGCTCCTTCGCTGCCTCAGAGCTGACCGGAATTATCGGTGACCAACCACCCACCAACCAAGAGGTCCTGGACTTCACCAAAAAGGCAGCCCTCAGGCAGTGCGTGGCTCACGGCGAAGTTCTGAAACTTGCGGTCCCAGATTTCATGCCGCGCACACTGGTGCCCGAGCTTTCCAGGGGCGAGCTTCCTCAAGTCACTTTTCCCAAACTGCCAGGTGCAGAGAAACGGGCTGCTCGAAGTGCAATTCTTAGCTCCGCTAGGCACGTTTCCCACGAGGGGCTCAGATTCCCCGATTGGTGCTGGCTCCTGGTTGAGGCTGCCCATAAAAAATTGCAGTCTGGAAAATCATCCATTCTGATTCTTCCCGAGCAAGATCAGATTTCGCAGTTACGCGACCTCTTTATCGCTGTGGGGCTTGGTTCGTGGCTTCGCAGCTACGGCCTTGGAACTAAAAAGTCCGATCGCTTCATTCAGCACCAGCAGATTCTGGCCAGTGACGAGGTAATAGCAATCGGGACCCGAACAGCCATTTATGCCCCGGTTACTAAATTGGGGCTGATAGCCATTTTTGACGATGGTGACGAGTCACTCAGGGAACAAGGGTCGCCCCACACCCACGCTCGAGAACTTGCAATGATTAGGGCTTCGAATTCAACCGAGCTGATGTTCGTCGCCAACTACCGAACCGCCGAGGTGCAGCGCCTAGTAGAAATCGGATTCCTAAAAGACTCGGCAATAACCTTGCCGCCGCCACGGCTCTCCTTCACTCAACCAGGCTCAAGGCTCGATGCCGCCGCGTTTAGAGTGATCCGAGACGCGCTAGACACTGGTCCGGTGCTAATGCTCGTGCCGCGGAAGGGTTCATCGGCTTCGCTATTCTGTGCCGGATGCGGATCTAGGGTCCGTTGCCAGAGCTGCCGCGGCCCAGTCTGGGAGCCAACGACAGGCAACCATCAGTGTCGACTTTGCAGCAGATTCGCTTTCGGTTGTGGGGAGTGCGGATCCAGTCAGGTGAGGCTTGGGCGCACAGGAACCGCGCGTTCTGTCACCGAAATTGGTAAGGCTTTCCCAGGAACGCAGATTTCGGAATCGACTCAGGAAGTCAAACCGGGTCGCATAAAGAGTAAAAACCATATCGTGATTGCCACGCCGGGTTCCGCACCCAGGACTCGGGATGGCTATCAGGCGGTCTTGGTCCTGGATCCTGATGTCTGGCTTTCAATCCCGAGCCTAAGAGCGGAACAGAATGCAATTCGCGACTGGATGGAGGCCTTTGAGCTGCTCTCGGACACGGGTCGAGGCCTAATAGTTGGAATCGATCAGCATCTGGGGCAGGCAATTGCGCTGGGGCAGCATCGCCAGCTCGCATCAACAAGCCTCACCGACCTTGGCCAGCTCAAGCTTCCACCTGCCACTCGCATCGCTTCGCTCGAGTCAGAAGCACAAGGATTGCAGGAGCTGCTCACCCAACTAACCGAGCTCGGGGCAACCGTTCTCAACAGCGACATGTCTGACCCAGCCAAAGCCTTGATCCGGTTCAGCTATAACTCTGGACCGGAGATAGCCCAGGCCATCAGGGCTACAGCCCTAAAAACGAATACTCGACTCGTTGCGGGATCTAAGCGGCGAGGCCTAAAGGTGGTCATGGATGATCCCACTGCACTGTAGGTTTAGCTGGCCATGAGACTCTTTTTTGCTGGGACCCCAGCTAACGCTGCCTTGGCTCTTGAGCATCTTGTAGGGCAGCACGAAATCGTCGGCGTCTTGACTCGCGAGGACGCTGCCGTGGGGCGCAAGAAAGTGATGACGCCCTCTCCCGTTGCACAATCAGCTGAAAAGCTCGGCCTGCACATCATCAAGGCGAATCGGGTGACTGAGGCCGTTGTCCAAGAAGTTGTCAGCCTCAATCCAAATCTCGGGCTGGTGATCGCTTACGGCGGCATGATCCCGAAGACGCTTTTGGATCAGCTCGAATTCTGGAACCTTCACTTCAGCATTCTGCCCATGTGGCGCGGGGCGACCCCGCTTCAGCACTCGATCATGCACGGCACGAAGACCGGGGTGAGCCTATTCCGTCTTGATCAGGGGCTCGACACCGGCGACCTGGTGGGAACTGCAGAGCTTGTTCTTGGCGGCAACGAGAGCACTGCGCAAGCTTTGCCAAGATTTACTCTGGCTGGGTTGGAGCTTTTTCAGAGGGTGACGTCGGAGCCAGTGAACTACATGCCGCAGCAGGGTGGTACAAGCTACGCGCCGAAATTCACTCGTCAGGACGCCAGGCTCTCACTGAGTGACAGTGCCGATCAGCTGCACCGAAAAGTTTTAGCCTTCAATCCCGAGCCCGTTGCATGGCTGGAATGTGGTGGCGAGCCGATCCGAATATTCGAAACGCGAAGCCTGGGGGCAACGGATTGGACTACTGGCGAGCACAGGCCCGGGCGGGTAACGGTAAGCGGTGGGAAAGTCCTCCTTGAATGCGCCAACGGTACTCAACTCGAGCTGCTTCTGGTTCAACCGGCGGGTAAAAACATCATGAGGGCGGGGGATTGGTTCAGGGGGCAAACGACAGAGGTGAAATTTGTCTAATCCACGTCAGGTCGCGCTCGATCTTCTCCTTCGAGTCGAGGAGACCGACAGTTACATCAACCTGCTGCTGTCCTCGGTCCTTGAGAAATCCGGACTACCCGAGATCGACCGCGGGCTGGTGCAGGAACTCAGCTACGGAGCCCTGAGGTGGCAACTGCAGTATGACGAGTTCATTAACCTTCTGACTCCGGGAAAGGTTCTCTCGGCAAAGGTGCGAATTTCCCTAAGGCTTGGGTTGCATCAGCTTTTCCGGATGCGGGTGCCCGCCCACGCGGCAATCCATGAGACCGTAGAGATGGTAAAGCGTTTTGAGCGCAGTGCTGCGGGTCTGGTAAATGCCGTTCTAAGGAACTGCGATCGCGCAGGTTTCGATTCTCTGCTCGGGCAGGTTACGGAAAATAAGCCAGCCATTGAAGTGATGGCAATCACTCATTCGCATCCAAAATGGGTTGTTACCGCATTGATCAGCGCCTTGGAACTGGATGGCAAGGGCGGGGAGATTGAACAGCTGTTGATCGCCAACAACGATACCCCGGAGATCAATCTTGCCGCCCTACCAGGTTCGAATGCCCAACAAGCGCTCCTAGAGCTCGGCCTAACTCCTGGGGACGCATCGCCAATTTCATTCATCGCCCACGGAAATCCTGAACCTCTCCTCGCCACACCCGGGGTCAGGGTTCAGGATCAGGGCTCGCAGCTGGTCGCCCTAGCTCTTCTTGCGGTAGGGGATAAATCGGGCAGCTGGTTAGACATGTGCTCTGGGCCAGGCGGTAAGTCTGCGCTATTGCAAGCTGGAATTGCTGAGCAGGGCGGACTGCTCGACTGCCTCGAACCAGCTCCTCATCGAGCTGAGTTGGTAAGGCAGGCGCTGAACCCCAAGCTGCAGGCGAACGTGATTGTTGGCTATGGGCAAGAGGCAAAGCAAAACAGCTACGACGCAATTCTGCTTGACGCCCCGTGCAGTGGATTGGGTTCGGTGCGCAGGAAACCCGAGTCGCGCTGGCGCAAAACTCCAGAGCAACTTGCCAATCTCACCAAGATCCAGGCAGAGCTGCTTGAGGCAGCGGTATTAGCCCTCAAATCCGGGGGTTACCTGCTCTACTCAACCTGCTCACCGATAGTCGTCGAAACCAACACGCAGGTGAAATTGATTCTGGATAGGCACCCTGAGCTAGAGCTTGAGAATGCCAATCAGGTACTGAACGGGATCAATCCCTCGTTGCAGCTTCCCAGCGGAAGAAAAACAGCTCAGCTCTGGACTCACCTGCACACCACGGACGCCATGTTCATGGCGCTAATTCGCAAGAAGTAGGCTGGACGCATGAGCATTCATCCGTCAATACTGAGCGCAGATTTTGCGAATTTGCAGGCAGAGCTTGAAAGTATTGCTTCGGCTGATGCAGCACATGTTGACGTAATGGACAACCACTTCGTTCCCAATTTGACCCTTGGGCTCCCGATCGTTCAGCGTCTTCAGGAAGTCTCGAAGATTCCGCTGGATGTTCACCTGATGATTGATGACCCAGATCACTGGGTCCCAAAGTACGCCGAGCTTGGGGTGGACTCAGTGACTTTTCACCTGGAGGCCGCCAAGGATCCATTGGCTTTGACGAGAACGCTTCGATCCATCGGTGCTCAAGCTGCCATCGCCATCAAACCGGGAACGCCCGTTACTGATGTCGTTGAACTGCTTCCGGAGATAGACATGTTGCTGGTGATGACCGTGGAGCCTGGATTTGGTGGCCAAAAGTTGATTTCGGAAACTCTCGCCAAGATTGTCCAGGCGCGAAGCGAGATTCGAAAGCGAGGCCTAACAATTGCGCTGCAGGTGGATGGCGGAGTCACGGAATCCAACATCAGTGAACTTGCAGAGCTAGGAGCAGATTGCTTCGTCGCCGGATCGGCCGTGTTCAATTTTGAAAATCGTGCACTGCAAATCAGTAAGCTTCGGGAGCTTTCTGGCTCTCATTCTCACTAGCCCAGTAACCTATACCCCATGAAATCCTTTGATCAGCTCTTTGAAGAGCTTCTCCAGCGCAACGAGGAGCGTCCAGTTGGGTCACGCTCCACGGAACTGCTGGAGCAGGGAGTTCATGCGATTGGGAAAAAGATTGTTGAAGAGGCCGCTGAGGTTTGGATGGCTGCCGAGCACGAGTCGGACGAACAGCTTGCGCTTGAGGCGTCTCAGTTGATTTACCACCTCCAGTTGATTTTGATTTCTAGGGGTATTCCACTTTCCAAGGTAGAGGAGAAGCTCTAGTGCTTAGAGTTGCTGTCCCAAACAAGGGCATTTTGTCGGATTCAGCGGTCTCCATGCTCAAGGAGGCTGGATATGCAACCCGCCGAGACTCTGCCGAGCTGCACCTGGTTGATCAGGAGAACCAGATTGAGTTCTTCTATCTCCGCCCCCGAGACATCGCCACCTACGTCGGCTCAGGCTCCTTGGACGTTGGCCTGACCGGCCTTGACCTGCTGCACGATTCTCAGTCGAGGGCCGTTGAGGTGGCAGATCTTGGATTTGGTGGTTCGACTTTCAGGTTTGCTGCCCCCGAGGGGTCGAGCTTTCGCGAGCTTTCAGATTTAGCGGGAAAGCGACTTGCTACCGCTTATCCAAATTTGATCTCTGATTACCTGGCCAGCCACGGGGTCAGCGTCGAAATAGTGAAACTGGACGGTGCCGTTGAATCCGCCGTTCGACTCGGCGTTGCAGATGCCGTTGCCGACGTGGTCTCGACCGGAAACACCCTGCGCAAGGCTGGGCTGGCAATTTTCGGTCCGGTAATTCTCAAATCAACCGCTCGGCTTATTGCAGCTCCGGGAAAAACTGAGCTGGCATCCAAGCTCCTTCGCAGACTCCAGGGCGTGATAGTGGCTCGAGAGTACGTAATTTTTGATTACGACTGTCCCGTTGACCTTATTGAGAGGGCGTCGCAAGTCACCCCAGGGATTGAATCCCCGACTATTTCGCCGCTTGCCGACAAAAACTGGGTTGCAGTGCGAGCCCTAGTCAAGGCGGAGCAGACGAATCAGGTTATGGACCAGCTTTATGAGCTTGGAGCGAGAGCGATTTTGGTTTCGGCTATCCACGCCGCGAGGATCTAGTGAGCGCAATCAGGGTAATTCCATGTCTCGACGTGGCAGATGGGCGCGTAGTCAAGGGCGTCAATTTTGAAAATCTGCGCGACAGCGGCGACCCAATAGAGCTTGCGTCTCGTTACTACGAGGCTGGAGCTGACGAGATAACGTTTCTAGATGTTGCTGCCACGGTTGAAAACCGTTCTACTATGCACGCAGTGGTCACAGCTTGCGCCGAACAGGTATTCATTCCACTGACAGTTGGTGGTGGGATACGCGAACTTTCCGATGTGAGCAAACTCTTGGCAGTTGGCGCCGACAAGGTGTCGGTGGGTTCGGCCGGCATAGCAAACCCCAAACTGCTATCGGAAATTGCCCAAGAGCACGGAAATCAGGTGTTAGTCATCTCGCTCGACCTGAAGCGAGCTGACACAAAATCTGGTTTCGGGGTCACCAGCCACGGTGGGCGGCGGCTAACTGAACTTGACGCGTTCGAGTGGGTAACCCAGGTTCAGGGACTTGGCGCTGGAGAACTGCTTGTGAACAGCATCGATGCGGATGGCACCAGGGATGGCTTTGATCTGGAGCTAATTGAAAAGGTGCGAGCCATCTCTTCGGTTCCAATCATTGCCTCCGGCGGAGCCGGAACCGTGGATCACTTTGTTGAGGCCGCCCAGGCTGGTGCCGACGCGCTGCTGGCAGCAAGCGTTTTTCACGAACAGGTAATCTCAATCGCACAGGTCAAACAGGCACTTCGTGCGCAGGGAATTGAGGTTCGATGAGATTGCTTGAAATTGCAGAGGTTCGCTTCAACGATGCTGGACTTGTTCCAGTTGTGGTGCAGCAGCATAATTCAGGCAAAGTACTGATGCTGGCCTGGGCTAACGCGGAAACCCTCAGGGAATCTATTGAGCTAGGTGAAATGGTCTATTTCTCGAGATCTAGAAACGAGCGCTGGCACAAGGGGGAGACCAGCGGAAATACCCAGCGGATTGTTGACCTAAGCCTTGACTGCGACGGGGATACCGTTCTAGCGATCGTAGATTCCCACGGTCCCGCCTGCCACAACGGCACCGAAACCTGCTTTGAGGAGCACTGATGCTGAGTTTTGAGCAGGTTTCCGAACTTAGTGCGAGCTACAACGTCATTCCGCTGACCAATAAGCTATTCTCCGGAACCGAAACGCCCTTGGGCATTTACCAAAAACTTTGCGGAGAGCGGCCCAACACTTTTTTGCTGGAATCCGCAGAGCAGGGCGTATGGGCGCGCTATTCGTTTATCGGAGTTCGATCCCGCGGGCAGCTAATAGCCTCTGAGACCAGGGCGCACTGGAATTCCAGCGAGGTTGCAACGCCAGAGGGGACGCTACCGGGCGAACCGCTGGAAGCCCTCGAATATTTGCAGCAGGCATGGAAATCTGCCCCAGCAGGATTTCCGCTCAATTCGGGTTTAGTCGGTTTCGTGAGCTGGGGGGCGGTAAATCTTCTGGAGAATCTGCCAGCCCCAAAGCCTAGAGACTATGAAATCCCGCTTTACGCGTTCAATCAGTTCTCCGAATTAGTGGTTATGGACCACAAAACCGCCGAGCTGATTTTGGTTAGCGTCATATTTGTCGATGATAAAGACCTCCACGCTAAGTATCTTGAGGCAACCAAGAACCTCGAGAATCTTGAGGCTGAGCTCAGGAAGCCAACCCTTTCGATGATCTCGGAGCCCAGCTGGCCCTCACCGAATGTGGTCAAGCGAACTGAGCCCAAAGATTTCCTAGATCAAGTCGAGCGAGCCAAGCACCATGTTCGCCTTGGAGATGTGTTCCAGGTGGTCATCTCTCAGCGTTTCGACCAGGTGATTACTGCCGACGCGACAGAGGTATATCAGGCCATGCGAGCGGTAAACCCAAGCCCTTACATGTATTTGACGCGTTGGGAAGATCAGGGCGGGCGTTTCGAGATCGTTGGATCGTCGCCGGAGGCTCTGGTCAAGGTCACCGATGGCAAGGCCATAACCCATCCAATTGCTGGTTCCAGACCCCGGGGCGAGGATGCCACCGCCGACAATGCTCTGGCAGATGAACTATTGAATGACGCGAAAGAGCGCAGCGAACACCTGATGCTGGTCGACCTGGCTCGAAATGACCTTTTGAAAGTATGCGAACCGCAGTCCCTGCGAGTGACAGAGTTCATGCAAATCCACAGGTTCAGCCACATCATGCACCTGGTTTCAACCGTGGAGGGTCAAATGAGAGCGGGACTTGGGCCCGTAGCCGCGCTGCGAGCAACGTTCCCGGCCGGAACCCTATCGGGAGCCCCAAAACCTCGGGCCCTTGAGATCATCCATGATCTTGAGCCCGCCTATCGAGGACTATTCGGTGGAGTGGTTGGCTACTTCGACTTTGAGGGTAACTCCGATCTGGCAATAGCAATCCGCACCGCTCTAATCAGAGATGGCGTGGCCCATGTGCAGGCTGGCGCGGGCATTGTGCTCGATTCCATCCCAGCGTCGGAATACGCCGAGACGGAGGCAAAGGCGGCAGTTGTGCTCAAAACCGTAGCCGCAGCGAATGCGATGCACGTTGAAAGCTAGGTCATTTGCGGCAGCTGGTCTGGTGGCGACCTGGTGGATCACGGTCAACCTCAGCTGGGTAATCGTTGGTGAACGAGAACTAACCGGTGCCCAGCTAGCCCCACTGGCCAATTTAGTTCCAGGCATTGCCATCACAGCCCTGCTGATTTCCCTTTACGGCAAGGCGGTGCGGTTGTTATTCGTGCTCTCCGGTGCCGCACTGATTGCGTTGGGCACGTGGATACTTGCCACTAACTGGAGCGAACAGCCGGCGGTAATCACAATCCTCGAGGAGCTATCTGGCGTTCTAAATGCCGATCAGCACGCAGCGGGAGTTTATGTTGAACAACTGACGGCAAGCTACCTAAGTGGCGTGCTGGCCGTGATCGCGGGAGCACTGATTTTAATTTTTGGGCTGAGAAGACCTGGTCTTTCAGTTAGGCCAGAGCGTGAGAGAGTTGAAGATAACCGCTCGCTGTGGGATGAACAGACCTAGGCTCTTGGTAAGCTTTTTGAGTCGAAAGAGAAGAACATGACACAGCACAGCGACCCCGGCCACGGAAACTCGGTAGCCTCCTGGACCACCGTAATCATCATTCTGGTGGCATTCACCGTCGGCACTTTCTTCTTCTTCCTGGACAACGCTGCGATGGTCTGGGCTTCAGCCGGACTGGTAGTTGTTGGCCTAATCGCAGGCTGGGCCCTAAAGCAAGCCGGATACGGTGTTGGCGGTAAGCACACCAAAGCGCACTAGTGCTCGAAGGTCTATTTGAGCAGGCCAGACTGGCCAGTGAGCGCCGAGCGACTTCGGTAAGCGCTTCACAACTAGAGCAGAGAATTTCGGCACTCAAGCCCCCCGTCGACGCATACCTTGCACTTGCACCAGCGAAGCAAATCAAGTTGATTGCAGAAATCAAACGACGCTCACCTTCAAAGGGTTTTCTGGCTGACATTCCAAGTGCCGCGGATCAGGCTCTTAGATACCAAGACTTCGGAGCTCACGCAATCTCAGTTTTGACCGAAGAATCTGGCTTTGGTGGTCGCTTAGAAGACTTGGAGCTGGCTTCAAAGGCGGTTGAAATACCACTCCTTCGCAAGGACTTCATCAGCAACGAGTATCAAATTTTGGAGGCAAGGGCCAATGGCGCAGATTTTGTGCTCTTGATTCTGGCCTGGCTGTCAGCTTCGAAATTCAAAGAACTATTCGATTTCGCCCACAGCCTAGGTCTAGGGGTGCTTGTTGAAACCCACACCCTTGAAGAAATAGACATCGCGAATCAAGCGGGGGCGAGGCTAATTGGTATAAACACCCGCAATCTAGAGACGTTTGCCACCGACATTGGACTGTTTGAAAAAATGGCTGGTCGACTCAACCCCGACGCCATCAAAGTTGCTGAATCGGCGGTGCGCGATGTGCAGGATGTGATCCGCTATCGCTCCGCTGGGGCGGATGCGGTTTTGGTGGGAGAGGCTTTGGTCAAGGGGGATCCTTCGGTTCTGATCCCTGAATTTGTATCCGTTACGTAGGATTTACCAATGCAAACAAATCTTCGAGACGTGGCAGGCCCGTACTTTGGTGAATTTGGCGGGCGATTTGTCGCGGAACCGCTGATTGCGGCGCTGGACCAACTCGAAGCAACCTACCTTCACGCCAAGTCTGACCCGGCTTTCATTTCGGAACTTGCGGAGCTTCACCGCACCTACACAGGAAGGCCCTCAATCATCACTGAGGCTCCGAAGTTTGCTGCGCAGTTCGGAGACCTCAGGGTCTTTCTAAAGCGAGAAGACCTAAACCACACCGGTAGCCACAAGATCAACAACGTCATGGGGCAGGCCCTGCTTGCTAAGCGCATGGGTAAAAAGCGCATCATCGCCGAAACTGGGGCGGGTCAGCACGGTGTCGCTTCCGCAACCGCAGCAGCCTTCTTTGGGCTTGACTGCGTGGTTTACATGGGCGAGATTGACACTGAGCGTCAGGCGCTGAATGTTGCACGAATGAAGCTCCTCGGTGCCGAGGTAATCCCAGTCACCACGGGGTCGAGAACCCTCAAGGATGCCATTAACGAGGCCCTTAGAGACTGGGTTGCCAACGTGGAAACCACCCACTATCTGCTCGGCACAGTTGCCGGTCCCCACCCCTTCCCAACCATGGTTCGTGACTTCCACTCTGTAATTGGCATCGAATCGCGTGCTCAGATGCTCGAAATGACTGGCCGATTGCCCGATGCTGTTGCTGCTTGCGTCGGCGGCGGATCCAATGCCATCGGCATCTTCCACCCGTTTTTGGACGATGAGAACGTGCAGCTTTGGGGATTTGAGGCAGCTGGGGATGGCGTTGACACTCCCAAGCATGCCGCGACCCTGAGCAAGGGTCGTCCGGGAGTGCTCCACGGAGCACGCAGCTACATGCTGCAGGACGAGGATGGGCAGACCATGGAATCCCACTCCATCTCAGCCGGCCTGGACTATCCAGGTGTTGGACCTGAGCACTCCTGGCTAAAGGACCTTGGGCGTGCAAAGTATTTCGGTATAACCGATGCGCAGGCCATGAACGCCATGCGACTACTTGCGCAAACTGAGGGCATAATTCCGGCAATCGAGACCGCGCATGCCCTGGCTGGAGTTTCACACCTGTCAGACGTTTTGCCAGCTGGCGCGCACATTTTGATCAACCTCTCTGGTCGCGGGGATAAAGACATGGAAACCGCTGGTCGCTACTTTGGCCTGCTGGAGGAGAAGTAATGCAGTCGGTTCAGCAGGTCCTTGAGCAAAACTCAGCCACCGGCCGAGGCTCACTGATTGGATATTTCCCAGCCGGCTACCCAAGCGTTCAGGATTCGGTTGATGCCCTAGTTGCAATGGCGGAAAACGGGTGTGACGTATTGGAAGTTGGCGTTCCCTACTCTGATCCCGTGATGGACGGCCTTGTCATCCAGCAGGCAACGGAAAAGGCGCTGGCTAACGGATTCAAACTCCGTCAACTCTTCGATGTTGTGAAAGGTGTTCGAGCTAAGACAGATGTGCCGATGCTCGTGATGTCCTACTGGAACCCAGTGCTCTCCTACGGGGTTGAGAAATTTGCCGAAGACCTAAAAGACTCGGGTGCCCAGGGAATCATCACGCCTGACCTAATCCCGGACGAAGCGGGAGAGTGGATTGAGGTGAGCGACCAGCTGGGTCTAGACCGAGTGTTCCTGGTCGCGCCCTCCAGTTCAGAGAAGCGCGTAAGCAACAACTCTGCAGCATCCAGGGGCTTTGTCTACTCGGTATCCACCATGGGTATCACAGGTGAGCGAGCAGAGCTTGACCGCCTGGCCCGGGAGGTCGTGGGCAGAGTCCAGCAATCCGGCTCCACCCCTACCTGCGTCGGGGTTGGAATTTCCACTGCCGAGCAGGTTCGCGAGGTAAACAGCTATTCAAGTGGTGCCATCGTGGGCACCGCCTTCGTGCGCGCCTACGAGCAGGGTGGTGTCCATGCCCTTGCAGAAAAGGCACGTGAATTGGCCGGCGGATTAGGATAACCAAGTGCACTTTCTGACAAGCATTCCCTCACCCGAAATCAGTTTCATTGACCTGGGTCCGGTGCGTATTCATTTTTATGCGCTGTTTATCCTGACCGGAATCGTCATCTCAAGCTTTCTGGCCGACTCCAGGTTGCACGCCAGGGGAGCACAGCGGGGAGTGTTCCTTGACATTGCGCTTTGGGCTGTGCCGGCGGGAATTTTAGGTGGTCGCTTCTACCACGTGATCACCCACCCTAAGGATTACTTCTATGAGGGCGCCGACCTATTGGCAACCCTAAGAATCTGGGAAGGTGGGATGGCAATTTACGGTGCCGTGCTTTTTGGAGCCGTGGGTGCATGGTGGGGAGCCAAGCAAGCAGGTATCAGGTTCTGGCCGGTTGCAGACGCCGTGGCACCAGGCCTACTGATTGCCCAGGGAATCGGTCGATTGGGAAACTACTTCAATCAGGAGCTTTTTGGAGTTCCGACTACTTTTTGGTGGGGGCTTGAGATCCCAAGCGATAACCCTGCGTACCCTGCAGGGCTTCCCGAGGGTTTGACCTTCCACCCAACTTTTGCGTACGAAATGATCTGGAACCTCAGTGCTGCACTGATCCTTATTTACCTGGGTAAGCGCTTCACTCTGCAGTGGGGTAAACAAATTGCCCTCTACCTCGTGTTCTATTCGTTAGGAAGACTTTGGATAGAAAGTATCCGAATTGACCCAAGTGAGATTATCCTTGGACTACGAGTAAACATCTGGTCAGCGTTGATCGGAATCGCCATTGGAGTGATCCTCTTCTGGGTTCAAAGTCGCCGCCACCCTGGCCTGGAACCCGACATTTGGCTCAAAGGCAGAAACCCTGCCGAATCAGAGCCAACTCAACCGGCTGAAGAGAAAGCTCAGGCCTAAACTCTTTCCACCACCCTAAAGGGCCAAAGACGTCCCCTATTGATGAAGTTCGACAGGAGACTAATGCCCGCACTCAGTCCTTTCCAGCGCTTTAGCGCAGGTCCCGAAGCTGTTGGTCTATACGACCCAACAGCTGAAAAGGATGCCTGTGGTTTGGCGATGGTTGCGACGCTTCGCGGAAGTGCCGGTCACGACATTGTTGAAATGGCTTTGAGCTCCCTTAGGAACCTTGAGCACCGCGGAGCCGTTGGTTCTGATGCCGGCACCGGTGATGGTGCGGGAATTCTTTCTCAGATGCCAGACAGATTTCTACGCAGAGTGGTCGATTTTGAACTACCGCCAATGGGTCAGTACGGAGCGGGTTTGGTCTTTCTGGAGGAAAACTCCAAGGCAAAAGACAAAGTTGCACTTGAGCAGCTAGCCGCAGCCGAGAACCTAAAGGTACTCGGCTGGCGCACCCCTCCCACGCGTCCTGAGGTATTGGGCGACTTGGCTCGCGCGGCTATGCCAGTAATCGAGCAGGTTTTTGTGATGGGAGCTTCGGGGGAGAAGGACCTGGAACTTGAGCGCAAGCTCTTTAGGCTGCGCAAGCGCAGTGAGCGGGAAATTGGCCTCTACCACCCATCGCTTTCTTACCGGACCATGGTCTACAAGGGCATGGTCACAACCCTGCAGCTGGAGCCGTTCTACCCGGACCTCTCAGAGCCAGACTTTGAGTCACAGCTGGCCCTGGTTCACTCAAGGTTCTCAACTAACACGTTCCCATCTTGGCCCCTTGCGCACCCATTTAGGTTTATCGCCCACAACGGTGAGATCAACACCGTGAAGGGGAACGCGAACTGGATGGCTGCCCGAGAATCCCAACTTGAAAGCGAAGTTCTGGGCAACATCGACCAGCTGAAGCCGATTGTCACCCGAGGTGCCTCCGATTCAGCAACCTTTGATGAGGTGCTGGAGCTGCTGGTGCTTTCTGGCAGATCGCTTCCGCACGCCATGATGATGATGATTCCCGGAGCCTGGGAGAAGCAGCTCGATCTCGACCCTAAGGTTAGGGACTTCTACGAGTACCACTCGATGATCATGGAGCCATGGGATGGACCTGCGGCAGTTATTTTCACTGACGGTTCGACCGTTGGGGCAACCCTCGACCGCAATGGGCTTCGCCCAGGTCGCTTCGTGGTTACCGAAGATGGCTTCGTTATTCTCGCCTCTGAAATTGGTGTGGCAAACATTCCAGCCGACAAGATCGTCCGCAAAGGCCGCCTGCAGCCAGGAAAGATGTTCCTGATTGATACCAAGGCCGGCCAGATTATCGAAGACGAGCAGATCAAGAGCGAGATCGCAGCTCAAGAGCCCTGGGGTGAGTGGCTCGAAGAGAACATGATCAATCTCCGTGACCTTCCAGAGCGCGAGCACATTCGCTACTCGAGCTCATCGGTAAACCGCAGGCAGCGAGTCTTTGGCTACACCGAGGAGGACCTGAAGGAATTTATCGGGCCAATGGCACGCGCGGGGCAGGAGCCGATTGGTGCAATGGGAACCGACACCCCAATTGCGGCCATTTCCGAGCGTCCTAGGTTGCTGTTTGATTACTTCACTCAGCAGTTTGCTCAGGTGACTAACCCTCCGCTTGACGCTATTCGCGAGGAGGTGGTCACTTCGATGACCGCTTCCATCGGTCCGGTTCCAAACCTGCTGGATGCCACCCCCGAGCATGCCAAGCAGCTGGTGATGGACTTCCCGATTCTGACCAATGACGAACTCGCCAGAATCAAGCACATTGACCGAGCCAACAATATTGGTAAAGCGGTCACAATCTCTTGCCTTTACCGCGTGGATGACGGCGCGGAATCGCTCGAGGCACGACTCGCTGAAATGGCTGTCGAGGTTGATGAGGCACTTGATGCCGGAGCCACCTTCATCATCCTCTCGGACCGCGATTCCAACCGCGAACTCGCGCCAATTCCGTCGCTACTTTCTCTCAGCAGCGTTCACCACCACCTGATCAGGCAGGGCACCAGACTCCGCGCCGGATTGGTCGTGGAGTGTGGCGATGCCAGAGACGTTCACCACGCGGCAACTTTGATTGGCTACGGCGCCTCTGCAATCAACCCCTACCTCGCCCTGGAAACAGCCGAGGACATGGTTGTCAAAGGCTTGATCACTGGAATCACACCGGAGCGCAGCAGCAAAAACATGGTCAAGGCCATGGGCAAGGGTGTCCTGAAGGTCATGAGCAAGATGGGTATCTCTACCGTTGCCTCTTACGCCGGTGCTCAGTGCTTTGAAATCATTGGCCTAAGCCAGGACCTAGTGGATAAGTACTTCACCGGCACTACCACAAAGCTGGGTGGAGTTGGGCTCGAAATCCTGCACCACGAGATTGAAAAGCGTCACCGTGCCGCCTATCCGGTAGAAGGGGCGACCAAGATTCACCTTCCCCTTGAGGTTGGTGGTGAAATGAAGTGGCGCCGAGAGGGGCCGCCGCACCTTTTCAACCCGGAGACAATTTTCAAGCTGCAGCACTCCACGAAGCAGAAGCGCTATGACATTTTCAAGGAGTACACCAAGGCGGTTGACGACCAGTCTGAGCGCCTAATGACCATTCGCGGTCTTTTTGAATTCAAAAAGACCCGTCCTTCCATCTCTATCGACGAGGTCGAGCCAATCTCCGAGATCGTAAAACGCTTTTCCACCGGCGCCATGTCGATGGGTGCCATCAGCCCGGAGGCACACGAGGTTTTGGCAATCGCCATGAACCGCATCGGTGCCAAGAGCAACACCGGAGAGGGTGGCGAATCCGTCGAAAGACTTCTAGACCGTAACCGCCGCAGCGCTGTGAAGCAGGTTGCATCCGGCAGGTTCGGTGTCACCTCGATGTACCTGACACATGCGGATGACATTCAGATCAAGATGGCCCAGGGAGCCAAGCCGGGCGAAGGTGGCCAACTTCCTCCGCACAAGGTCTACCCGTGGATCGCTGACCTGAGACATTCAACCCCTGGTGTCGGATTAATCTCTCCACCCCCGCACCACGACATCTACTCGATTGAGGACCTCAAGCAGCTGATCTTCGACCTGAAGCGAGCCAATCGCTCCGCCAGGGTGCACGTGAAACTGGTTTCGCAGTTTGGCGTAGGCACGGTTGCAGCCGGTGTGGCGAAAGCCAAGGCGGATGTTGTGCTGATCTCCGGGCACGACGGCGGCACCGGTGCAAGTCCGCTGAACTCCCTCAAGCACGCCGGAACCCCGTGGGAGCTTGGCCTTGCGGAGGCGCAGCAGACGCTGCTGTTGAATGGCTTGCGCGATCGAATCGTGGTCCAGGTCGATGGTTCCATGAAGACCGGTCGCGACGTTGTGATTGCGGCACTGCTGGGTGCTGAGGAATATGGTTTTGCCACCGCTCCGCTAGTGGTTGAGGGCTGCATCCTGATGCGCGTGTGCCACCTTGACACCTGCCCGGTTGGTGTTGCCACTCAGAACCCTGAGTTGCGAGCAAGATTTCAGGGTCAGGCGGACCACGTGGTTAATTTCTTTGAGTTCTTGGCTCAAGAGGTGCGTGAGCACCTCGCCGAGCTGGGCTTCCGAAGTCTTGAAGAGGCCATTGGACATGTCGAATTGCTCGATGTGAATCGAGCCGTGAAGCACTTCAAGGCTGATGGCTTGGACCTGACTCCAATTTTTGCTGCTAAGGACATGGACCTTACACAGAACCTAAAGAACACCACGGTTCAAGATCATGAGCTTGAAGAGCACTTTGACTTTCCGCTGCTACAGGTTGCTGAGCCTGCCCTGAAGCACGCCCAGTCAGTTGTGATTGATCGAGTGATAAACAACACCAACCAGGCGATTGGCACCATGCTTGGAAACGAGCTGACCAAGCGCTGGGGCGAGCAGGGGCTCAACCCGGGAACTTTGACCCTGAACCTCGTTGGTTCTGCTGGACAGTCGCTAGGCGGCTTTGTCCCCAGGGGAATCACTATCAATGTTCAGGGCGACTGCAACGACTATGTCGGTAAGGGATTGTCCGGAGGAACCATCACCGTTCGCCCCGAAACCAGCGCTGGTTTCGTTGCCGCGGAGAATGTAATTGCCGGAAACGTGATTGGCTACGGGGCGACCTCAGGTCAAATCTTCCTAAATGGCGTTGTCGGTGAGCGCTTCCTGGTCCGAAACTCAGGTGCCGAGGCGGTAGTTGAGGGAGTGGGCGACCACGCCTTGGAGTACATGACCGGTGGTAGGGCCGTAATCCTCGGCCGCACCGGCATCAACCTCGGTGCGGGCATGTCCGGTGGCATCGCTTACGTCTACAAGCTCTCAGAGGCCAGGGTCAACCGCGAAGCATTGCAGAGTGGGGAGCTCACTTTAGCGGCCCTGGATTCAACCGACGCTGCCGAACTGAGGGGCCTGATTGAGGCCCATGTGTTGGCAACCGACAGCACGAGGGCCAAGGCTCTTCTGCAAAACTTCGATGCCGAGCTGGTGAACTTCGTAAAGGTGATGCCGCGCGACTACGCAAAGGTGTTGGAAATCCAGAGAAACGCGACCGAGCTGGGCATTGAGCTGGACGGCGAAGAGGTCTGGACTCAGATTTTGGAGGTGACAGGTGGCTGATCCACGTGGATTTCTGAAGGTTACCGAGCGAGAGACCGCTCCCAGAAGACCGGTACCGGTTCGCATCAAAGACTGGAAAGAGGTCTACGCCGAGCGCAACTCTGAGGTCGTTCAGCGTCAGGCTGGACGCTGCATGGACTGCGGTATTCCGTTCTGCCACCAGGGCTGCCCGCTTGGAAACCTAATTCCCGAGTGGAACGACCTAACCCATCGGGGTAGAGGCCGTGAGGCTATCGATCGCCTACACGCCACCAACAACTTCCCGGAATTCACCGGAAGACTTTGCCCAGCCCCCTGCGAGAGTGCTTGCGTGCTCGGTATCAACCAGCCGGCAGTCACCATCAAGGAAATTGAAGTTTCGATTATTGACGATGCTTTTGATGCAGGTTACGTAACCCCTTCGGTTCCAGAGCGCTTGACCGGAAAAACCGTGGCCGTCGTCGGTTCTGGCCCAGCCGGACTGGCAGCGGCGCAGCAGCTTACGCGCGCTGGCCACACGGTGGCTGTCTTCGAGCGCGATGACCGAATCGGCGGTCTACTTCGCTACGGCATTCCAGATTTCAAAATGGAAAAGCACCACATTGACCGACGCATAGCGCAGATGGAGGCTGAGGGCACTCGTTTCCGCCCGGGAACCAACATCGGTGTCGACATCAGCTGGGAAGAACTCAGGATTCGCTACGATGCAGTGCTGATTGCTACCGGTGCGATGGTTCCAAGAGACCTAAAGGTAGTCGGCAGAGAGCTAAACGGCGTTCACTTCGCAATGGAATTTCTTACGCAGGCAAACCAGGTGGTTGCCGGAGATTCCGTAAGCGGTCAAATTTCAGCCGAGGGAAAGCACGTGATCATCCTCGGCGGCGGCGACACGGGTGCAGACTGCCTAGGCACTGCGACCAGGCAGGGCGCGCTGAGCGTCACGACCCTCGCCATTGGAAAGCAGCCGCCTGAGGAGCGCACCAGCGATCAGCCCTGGCCCATGATGCCAAGCCTGTTTGAGGTAGCAAGTGCCCACGAGGAGTTCGGTGAGCGCAAGTACCTTCATTCCACCGTGGAATTCGTTGGCGAGAACGGTCAGCTCACCGGTTTGAAAGTTGCGGACACGGAGTTTGTGGACGGGAAGCGACTACCCAAGCCCGGCACCGAGAGGGTCTTGCCGGCCGACCTCGTTTTCCTCGCCCTTGGCTTCACCGGGGTCGAGTCCCAAGAATTAACTTCCCAGTTACACGTCCCGATTGATTCTCGGGGTAATGTTTCGAGGGATGGTCGGTATGCCGTGGCGGATGGAGTATTTGCTGCTGGAGATGCCGGCCGAGGCCAGTCGCTGATTGTATGGGCGATTGCCGAGGGTCGCGCCGCTGCTGCCGCGATTGACGAGTATCTCGAAGGCGAGACTGAGCTTCCATTCCCTGTGAAGCCAACTGATAGGCCAATTTCGGTCTACAGCTAACCAATTGAAAAGGTAAGTAGTTATAAATGAGACGCGCCAAAATTGTGGCAACTTTCGGCCCTGCCGTGGCTGATTACGACAAAGCTCGAGCAATTATCGAAGCAGGTGTGGATGTGGCTCGCATGAACCTCAGCCACGGCTCACACGAGGTTCACGAAGGGGTCTACGCAACCATTCGAAAGGCTGCCAGCGACGTTGGTAAGCCGGTGGGAATCCTGGTAGACCTGCAGGGGCCAAAGATTCGCCTGGGAAGATTTGCAGAGGACAAGGTTATCCTTGCCAACGGCGCTACTTTCAAGATCACCACGGATGACATTCAGGGTGACGTGAACATTTGCTCCACTACATACAAAGGTTTGCCTGGCGATGTGAAGCCGGGAGACCAGCTGCTTATCGATGATGGCCGAATTGGCTTACGAGCAACCGCAGTGGATGCGACGACTGTGACCTGCGTGGTTGAGGTTGGCGGTCCGGTTTCAAACAACAAAGGCATCAACCTTCCCGGTGTTGCGGTGAACGTGCCAGCACTGTCAGAGAAGGACGAGGATGACCTGCGCTGGGCTCTGAAGCTCGGTGCCGACATGATCGCTCTCAGCTTTGTCAGAAACGCCAAGGACATCGTTCGAGTTCACGAAATCATGGCCGAGGAGGGACGTTTTGTTCCGACCATCGCCAAGATTGAAAAGCCCCAGGCAGTCGACGCCCTGGAAGAAATCGTTGACGCCTTTGACGGTGTGATGGTCGCTCGAGGCGACCTGGGTGTTGAACTGCCGCTTGAGCAGGTGCCACTGGTACAGAAGCGAGCGGTAGAGCTATCGCGTCGCTGGGCGAAGCCGGTCATTGTCGCCACCCAGATGCTGGAAACCATGATTTCAGCCTCAAGACCTACCCGTGCAGAGGCCTCTGACGTTGCCAACGCTGTGCTGGACGGTGCCGATGCACTGATGCTCTCCGGCGAGACGTCGGTGGGAGAGTACCCAATCGAAACCGTCCAAACCATGGCGCGCATTATTGAGTCCACTGAGGAAAATGGACTAGAGCGTATTCCATCGCTTGGCACCAAGCCCCACACCCACTCCGGTGCGGTCGTGCGCGCAGCGCTGGAAATCGCAGAGCTGCTGGGCTCCAAGTACGTCTGTGTTTTTACCGAGTCTGGTGACACCCTCCGACGAGTCTCAAGACTGCGCTCTCGAGTACCGGTCTTGGCCTTCACGCCAAATGAGGAAGTCCGTCGCAAGCTTGCGCTGGTTTGGGGTGCAACCACCTTTATCGCCGAGCACGTAAAGCACACCGATGACATGATCAAGCAGGTTGACGAACTTGTGCTAGCCAGCGGCAAATGCCGGGTTGGCGATGAGGTTGTGATTGTTGCTGGTTCCCCTCCGGGAATCCCAGGATCAACCAACAGCCTAAGAGTTCACCGAGTGGGAGACGCGGTTCACCGCGCAGCTCCCGGCTACGGAAACTAGTCTTCAAAAAGCACAAAAGCGGTGGGTGACCACCGCTTTTTGCTTTGTACCGAGAGTGGGACTCGAACCCACACGCCCAGGGGACATCGCATTTTGAGTGCGACGCGTCTACCATTCCGCCATCCCGGCAAGCCCTCAAATTCTAGTGCAGTTTCAACTGCAGGTTATAAAGTTGTCCAATGGCAGAAGCGCTCAAGGTTGTAGTAGTCGAAGACGAAGGTCTAATTCGCATGGACGTGGTCGCCACGCTCCAAGAGGCCGGTTACCAGGTAATCGGTGAGGGCGCAGACGGTGAAGAGGCTATCCGCTTGGCGACCGAGCTGGAGCCCGACCTAATTGTGATGGACATCAAGATGCCCAAACTCGATGGCATCTCCGCCGCTGAGAAGATAGCGGAGCTTAAGATTCCAGTCGTGCTACTGACCGCCTTTTCCCAATCGGAGCTAGTGACCAGGGCAGCGGAGGCCGGAGCCATGGCCTATGTCACCAAACCCTTCAAGCCAACCGATCTCTTGCCAGCCATACAAATTGCCCTTTCGCGGCATGAGGAGCTGGTTTCTCTTGAAACTGAAATTGCAGATCTTCAGGACCGCTTAGAAACCAGAAAGCTTATGGATCGGGCCAAGGGCCTGCTGCAGTCAAAGATGCAGCTCACCGAACCTGATGCCTTCCGCTGGATACAGAAAGCCTCGATGGACCGCAGGCTAACGATGGCTCAGGTGGCAAAAACTGTCATTGAGCAACTGGGGGAGAAGCAGTAGCCTTCCCTACTTTGCCCTGAGATAGTTAGTGATCCTCACAGTGGAGAGCAACCTGCCCGACTCGTCAGTCATTTTTATCTCGTGGGTGGTCAAAGTCTTTCCTAGCTTGACCGCGGTACATGTGCCAGTGACCACTCCCTCGGAGATTGACGCGTGGTGAGAGGCGTTTAGTTCAATCCCCACGGCATAGCCCCAGGGGTGGGCATGGACATTAGCGGCAAAACTCCCCAGTGATTCCGCCAGGACAACATGCGCTCCGCCGTGCAGAATCCCAATCGGTTGAGTGTTTCCCGCCACCGGCATGGTCGCTACGGCGCGTTCCGCGCTTAGCTCAACTAGCTTTATGCCCATCGAATCCGCGAGAGCACCCAGCCCACGCTGTTTCATTAGCTCGAGTGCGGTATCCGATGCGTTGATGCTGTTTTCGGTCACGAGTGGAATCCTTTTGCGAAGTAGGCTAGCGGGCATGAGCTCTGGTGAAAAGCCTACCCTTCTGCTAATTGACGGGCACTCCCTGGCATTTCGTGCCTTCTACGCACTGAGCCCAGACAACTTCAAAAACTCGGCCGGGCAACACACCAATGCCGTCCACGGTTTTATCTCCATGATGCTCAACATATTGGAGCTCGAGAAACCCACTCACCTCTGCGTCGCGTTTGATGTCTCCAGGGAAAGCTTCAGAACTAAGGAGCTCCCGGAATACAAAGGAACTCGGGGAGAGACTCCGGAGGAGTTCATCGGCCAGACCGAGCTCTTGGTTGAGGCACTAACTGCCATGAACATCGTCAGTGTCTCAAGAGAGAACTACGAGGCCGATGATCTGATCGCCTCCCTCTCTGTTGCCGGGGAAAAGGCAGGTATGGAAGTTTTGGTAGTCTCCGGAGATCGGGACACCTTTCAGTTAATCACTGAGAAAGTCACGATTCTTTACCCGGTCAAGGGAGTGCTAAACCTGGCGCGTATGGACGACGCCGCGGTCCTTGAGAAGTACGGAGTTCACGCCAGGCAATACCCCGAACTTGCCGCCCTTGTGGGGGAGACCTCCGACAACCTAAAAGGTATTCCAGGGGTTGGTCCTAAAACCGCAGCCAAATGGATCCAAGAATTTGGATCACTTGAGGCGATTTTGCAAAATGCCGAGCAGATTCCAGGCAAGGTTGGGAATTCGCTCCGCGAAAATGCTGAACTCGCTGTTCGCAACCGACGGCTCAACCACCTGCTCAGGGATCTTGAATTTGATTTCACGCTCGAGGATTTGGAGCTAGGTCCTGTCAATGAGGACGCGGTTAGTGAAAGCTTCGCCAAGCTAAGTTTCCGGACGCTGCTCACCAGAGTGCTCAAGCTCAGGGGCACCAATGGATCGCAGCACAAAGTTATTTCCGCCAAGGTCATGCACGAGGAATCTGACCACACTTCTGTAATTGATGCCCCCGCTGCCGCAACCAGCGCTGTTATCGCAGACCTACCGACGGAGCCGATTCCATCTGAGCTGGCCGACTTGGTAAGCATCGAGCGACTCATCGGCTCAGGCGATTGCTGTGTTCACGTTGAAATCGCGGATTCAAAAGTTGTCGGCCTCGGGGCTGCAACGCTCTCCAAGCGTCTGCAGTGGAATGGGGAGGGGAACCCTGATCCACTTCTTGAGACCGGCGGATTTGGAACTTGGGACTACAAAATGCTCTCGAGAAACCTTGCTGGGATTGGAATTTCTTTGGGTCCAATCACAAATGACCCGCTGCTTAGCTGCTACCTGATAGATCCCCTTTCCAAAGACCTAAACCCAGACGCTCAAATTCGACAGCACGCCGGCATAGACATCGTGCGTCAGGATCCGAACGAACTGCTTTCCCAGAGCGATCCCTCCCTAGACGCCTGGATTTACTCCGTGCTGGTTGCTGTCACCTGCCCTCAGCTCGAGGCTGAGGGATCTCTGGCGGTTTACCGAGATATCGAACTTCCCGCCTCGGCAGTTCTGGCGAAAATGGAGCAGCTGGGCATTGCGGTTGACAGGGATTACCTGGAAACCCAGTTTCAAGAGCTGGACGCAGAGGTGGCGAAGGTGGCTCAGGAGGCCTACGCCATCATTGGCCACGAGGTGAATCTGGCCAGCCCCAAGCAGTTGCAGACGGTTTTATTTGAAGAACTGGGAATGGTTGGTACCAGAAGCGTAAAAACGGGTTTTTCCACCAATGCCGAGGCGCTGGCCACTCTTTATGAGCAGACCGAGCATCCGTTTTTAGAGCGACTGCTGGCGCACCGTGACGCGACTAAGTTGCGCCAGATGGCGGAGACTCTGATCAAATCAATTGAGAAAGATGGTCGAATCCACACCAGCTACTCTCAGGTAGGCACCTCCACGGGCCGACTCAGCAGTGAAAACCCGAACCTGCAAAACATCCCCATCCGCTCAGCAAGAGGTCAAAAACTTCGCGGTGCGTTCATTGCAGGAGCAGGCTTCGAGACCCTGCTTACGGCGGACTACTCACAAATCGAACTGCGCATCATGGCACACATGTCTCAGGATGCTGGATTGATTGAGGCTTTCAACGCGGGGGAGGACCTGCATAACTTTGTAGGGTCAAGGCTTTACGACGTCGCTCCCGATCAGGTAACACCGGATATGAGGGCCAAAGTCAAGGCCATGAGCTATGGTCTCGCTTACGGGCTCAGCGACTTTGGCTTAGCCCGTCAACTGCGCATCGATAAACGTGAGGCCAAGCAGCTCATGGAAGACTACTTCTCGCGCTTTGGTGGCATCAAAACCTATCTAGACCAGGTGGTCCAGCGAGCCAAGACCCTCGGCTACACCACAACTATTTACGGCCGTCGCAGACCATTTCCGGACCTAAACTCCAAGATTTTCCAGCTCCGGGAAAACGCCAGGCGAGCGGCCCTAAACGCGCCGATGCAAGGCACCGCTGCTGACATCATGAAAATCGCCATGGTGAACGTTGCCAAGGCGATGGATCAGGCAGGACTTAGGTCCCAGCTGCTCCTGCAGGTACACGACGAACTCGTGTTTGCGGTCTACCCCGGGGAGCTTGAAACCCTAAAGCAGTTGGCAGTGACGCAGCTTGGCCAGGTTGTGAAGCTATCGGTTCCCCTTGATGTCCACATTGGAGTCGGGGCCAACTGGGAGCTAGCAGGCCACTAGAAATACCTGTAAGCTTGCGCGGGTGCCTTCTGGCATCAAATCCCTGTCCGATTGCTGGGCAAACCTGCGCTGAAACAATGGTTTTGCACGGCCCGAGAAAACAAAAGTGGAGTACCCACGTTCATGGCAACTAAGAAGACCGCAACAAAGCAAATCGCAGTAAACGACATTGGCTCAGCAGAAGACTTCCTAAAAGCGGTCGAAGCAACTCTAAAGTTTTTCAACGACGGAGACCTGATCTCCGGAACCATCGTGAAGATTGACCGCGATGAGGTTCTAGTAGACGTTGGCTACAAAACCGAAGGTGTTATCCCGGTTCGCGAACTTTCCATCCGTCAGGATGCAGATCCAAACGACATCGTCAAGGTTGGCGATGCAATCGAGGCCCTTGTTCTTCAGAAGGAAGACAAAGAAGGCCGCCTAATCCTTTCCAAGAAGCGTGCCCAGTACGAGCGCGCCTGGGGCGACGTTGAGAAGATCAAGGAAGCCGATGGCGTGGTCAAGGGAACCGTTATTGAGGTTGTCAAGGGCGGTGTCATCGTGGACATCGGTCTGCGTGGCTTCCTACCTGCCTCACTAATCGAGCTCCGCCGCGTTCGCGACCTGGGCCCATACCTGGGCACCGAAGTTGAGGCTAAGATCCTTGAGCTCGACAAGAACCGCAACAACGTTGTTCTCTCTCGCCGCGCTCTTCTAGAGCAGAGCCAGACCGCAAACCGCACCACCTTCTTGAACGACTTGGTCAAGGGACAGGTTCGCACCGGTGTGGTTTCCTCCATCGTGAACTTCGGTGCCTTCATTGACCTCGGTGGCGTTGACGGCCTAGTCCACGTTTCAGAGTTGAGCTGGAAGCACATCGAGCACGCCAGCGAGGTTGTCGAGGTTGGCCAAGAGGTAACCGTTGAGGTTCTCGAGGTAGACAACGACCGTGAGCGCGTCTCACTGTCCCTCAAGGCAACTCAGGAAGACCCATGGCAGCTGTTCGCTCGCACCCACGCGATCGGCCAGTACATCCCAGGCAAGGTCACCAAGATCGTTCCATTCGGTGCATTCGTTCGCGTAGCGGACGGCATCGAGGGCTTGGTCCACATCTCCGAGCTCTCCTCGAAGCACGTGGAGCACGCTGACCAGGTTGTAGCGGTGAACCAGGACGTCTTCGTCAAGCTCATCGACATCGACCTCGAGCGTCGTCGCATTTCGCTCTCGCTAAAGCAGGCCTTGGACGAGGTTGACCCAGAAGGCAACGATTTCAACCCAGTCCTCTACGGCATGAGCGCCGACTACGACGAGAACGGCAACTACCGCTACCCAGAGGGCTTCGACCCAGCCACCAACGAGTGGAAGGCAGGCTTCGAGGAAGCCCGCGCCAAGTGGGAGGCTGAGTACGCCGAGGCTCACGTTCGCTGGGAGACCCACAAGTCCCAGGTCAAAGCAACTCGCGAGCAGTTGGCAACCTTGCCGGACAACGCTCCAGCCCAGGAGCCAACTGCTTCTGCTGGTGCAGCTTCAAGCGAGGGAACCTTGGCTTCGGACGAGTCGCTTGCCGCTCTTCGCGACAAGCTAGCTGGCGACAAGTAAGTTCAAAACCTGAAACGGGGGTGCGAGAGCACCCCCGTTTTTCGTTTATCCTTAGCCCGTGCTAATAGCTCTCACCGGTGGTATCGGATCAGGTAAGTCAACCGTGGCCCGGCGCTGGGTGGAGCTCGGTGCCACCGAGATTGACGCGGACGTTTTGGCGAGGGATGTAGTCGCTCCAGGAACAAAAGGCTTGGCACTGGTGGTTGAGGCGTTTGGGTCTAAAATCCTGAGCCCTGATGGATCTCTAAATCGAGCCGCGCTAGCCGAAATTGCCTTCTCATCTGAGGGCAATCGAAAGAAATTGGAGAGTATTTTGCACCCGCTCATCCAAGAGGCCGCCCAGAAAATCATCTCAACCCAGTCAGGACCTGTGGTCTACACCATTCCACTTTTTGTTGAATCAAATTCTCCACTCAAGTTTGATGCGGTTGTGACTATCAGCTGTCCCGAGCAGGTTCGAATTGATCGCCTGGTTCGAGACCGGGGAATGGCCTGGGAGCAGGCGCTGGCGAGGGTGAAGGCTCAGGCAACGGATGCTCAGCGTGAAGCTGTTTCGGATCACGTTATTGACTCAAACTGTGACCTCAACGAACTGATCAGTCGGGCCGATCGCGTGTTCGCAGAACTGGTTGCCTGAACGCATGGATCCTCAGGCGAAACCTTTCAGAGTAGTAAGCCCATATCAACCCTCGGGTGATCAGCCAAAGGCAATAAAGGAACTCGCCGAGCGCATTCGGGCGGGCGAGCGAGACGTTGTTCTACTTGGGGCCACCGGTACTGGTAAATCAGCAACTACCGCTTGGCTAATAGAAGAACTCCAGCGACCAACCTTGGTTATTGCCCACAACAAAACCTTGGCGGCCCAGTTGGCCAGCGAACTGCGAGAGATGTTTCCGGAAAACGCAGTTGAGTATTTCGTGAGCTACTACGACTACTACCAGCCAGAGGCTTACGTCCCTCAAACCGACACCTTCATTGAGAAGGACTCGACCATCAACGAGGAGGTTGAGCGACTTCGCTACTCGGCAACCATGTCCCTGCTATCAAGACGAGACGTGATTGTGGTGGCGACCGTGTCCTGCATCTACGGCCTGGGGGCTCCAAAGGAGTACTTAGCGCAGTCCCTTCCACTTCAAGTTGGTCAGCGCATCGACCGGGATGAGTTGATTAGGGCGCTGGTTCAAATCCAGTACCAGCGAAATGACATTGAATTCACCCGAGGAAATTTCAGGGTAAAGGGCGACACGGTTGAAGTGATTGCCGTCTACGACGAGGAAGCCACTCGCATCGAATTCTTTGGGGATGAGATTGAAAAGATCTACCGAATCCATCCGCTGACCGGGGAAATCTTGATGGAGCGCGATTCGGTGGCCATCTACCCAGCCTCTTACTATGTCGCTCCCGCCGAGCGGATGGGGCAAGCCATTGAGGCAATCGAAGAGGAGCTCGAGGTTCGCTACCGAGAGTTTGAGCAGCAGGGCAAACTTCTAGAGGCTCAGCGCATCAAGATGCGAACAACTTTTGACCTCGAGATGATCAGGGAGCTCGGCTTTTGCTCCGGCATTGAAAACTACTCGCGACACATCGATGTCAGGGCCGTTGGAGAGCCGCCAGCCTGCCTGCTGGACTATTTCCCCGAGGACTTTCTCACCGTGGTGGATGAGTCTCACGTAACAATCCCGCAGATTGGGGCCATGTTCAACGGCGATTCTTCAAGAAAGCGCACCCTCGTTGAGCATGGCTTTCGTCTACCCTCAGCTTTGGATAACAGACCACTGCGATTCGAAGAGTTTTTAGAGCGGACCGGTCAAACCCTTTACCTCTCAGCGACACCAAGCAAGTATGAACTTGAGAAATCCGACGGAGTGGTGGAGCAGATCATTCGACCCACCGGTCTGGTCGATCCCCAAATCGTTGTGAAGCCAGCCAAGGGCCAGATTGATGACCTGCTGGAGGAGATCAAACTCCGCACCGAAAAAGACGAGCGAGTGCTCGTGACAACCCTAACCAAGCGTCTGGCTGAGGAGGTGACGGATTACTTCACCGAGATGGGAGTTCGGGTCAGGTATTTACACTCTGACGTTGACACGCTGCGAAGGGTCGAGCTGCTGCGTGAGCTGCGTCAGGGAATCTTCGACGTCCTAGTCGGCATCAATCTGCTTCGAGAGGGACTAGACCTACCTGAGGTATCGCTGGTTGCAATTTTAGATGCCGATAAAGAGGGCTTCCTGCGATCCACCACATCACTCATCCAAACCATTGGCCGCGCGGCAAGAAACGTGAACGGCGAAGTTCATATGTATGCCGACAAGATAACCGCTTCAATGGCTCGGGCCATCGACGAGACGAACCGCAGGCGCGAAAAACAGGTTGCCTACAACACTGCTAACGGCATTGATCCGCAGCCGCTTCGCAAAAAGATTGCTGACATCACCGACCAGCTGATGCGCGAGGAATTAGACACGGAAACCCTGCTCGAGGAGCTCAAAAAGGAGCCAAAACGCAAAGTTGGCAGCGTCCCGATGCGCGGTCGGACCAACATTGGATCCATGGGATCAAAGGCCCTTCTCGACACCATCCTGGAGCTTGATGTTCAGATGAAGGCTGCTGCTGGTGCTCTCCAATTTGAACTTGCGGCCAGAATTCGCGACGAGATTTCAGAGTTGAAAAAAGAGCTGCGTCAAATTGAAGCAGCCGGTCACGCATAGGATTCTCAAGTGAGCATACAAACCCCAGCAGGCGCCAAATTGTCCATCAAGGGCGCCAGAGTTCACAACCTCAAGAACCTCAACCTTGAGATCCCAAGAGATGCCCTTATTGTTTTCACGGGACTATCTGGATCTGGGAAGTCCTCGCTTGCCTTCGACACGATTTTTGCGGAGGGTCAGCGCCGGTACGTTGAGTCACTCAGTGCCTATGCCAGGCAGTTTTTGGGGCAGGTTGACAGGCCTGACGTTGATTTCATCGAGGGTCTCAGCCCAGCTGTTTCCATCGACCAGAAGTCCACCAACCGAAACCCTCGCTCCACGGTTGGAACCATCACGGAGATCCACGACTACCTGAGGTTGCTCTGGGCGAGAATTGGCGTCCCGCACTGCCACCAGTGTGGTGAGGTGATCTCCAAACAGACTCCGCAGGCCATCGTCGATCAACTACTGCAGCTTCCCGAGGGGACCCGCTTTCAGCTGCTCTCGCCGATCATTCAGCAGAAAAAGGGTGAGTTTCAAGACCTGTTTGCCTCGCTGCAATCCCAGGGTTACGCCCGAGCAGTGGTCGACGGCGAAACCGTAATTCTTGCCGAGGCAAAACCCCTCAAGAAGTCTTTCAAGCACGACATCTCGGTTGTCGTGGATCGACTGGCCATTAAGTCAGATATCGGCTCCCGCCTGACGGACTCTGTGGAGACCGCTCTGAAGCTGGCCGATGGCAGGGTGGTGGTTGACTTTGTCGACCAGGGGACTCAGAGAACCTTCTCCGAACGACTCTCATGCCCAAACGAGCACGAGATTGTCCTCACAGAGATCGAGCCGCGAACTTTCAGCTTCAATGCTCCATTTGGTGCCTGCCCCGACTGCTCGGGGCTTGGAACCAAGATGGCGGTTGATTCCGAACTGGTAATCGGCGACCCGGGTGCCAGTATCAACGAGGGTGTGATTTTGCCCTGGTCAACTCAAGGCAAGGGTCTCTACAGCTACTTCACGCGACTGCTGGATGGGCTCACCAAGGACCTCGATTTTTCTCTCGACACCCCCTGGGAGAAACTGGGCGAAGAGACTCAGGCAGCCATCCTGCACGGCAACGACTTCGAGGTTCAGGTCAAGTGGCGCTCGAAGTACGGGCGCGAAATGCGCTACACCTCTGGGTTTGAAGGTGTGCTTCCATACGTGGAGCGCCGCTATCTTGAGGCTGACTCGGATTGGGCCAGGGGTAAGTGGTCAGAGTTTCTCAGGGAGATACCCTGCCCCGCCTGTGAGGGCGCCCGCCTGAGGGCTGAGGTGCTGGCGGTCAAGGTTCACGGCGCATCAATCCACGATGTCGCTCAGATGAGCCTTGGAAACAGCTACAAATTTTTTGAGCAATTGGAACTGAGTGAACGTGAGGCCACGATTGCAGCCCAGGTTCTGCGAGAAATCAGAGCCAGGCTCGAATTCCTTTTGGCAGTCGGGCTGGACTACCTCTCGCTCGAGCGAGCAGCCGGTTCGCTATCGGGTGGCGAAGCGCAGCGCATTCGCCTTGCAACCCAAATCGGCGCCGGCCTAACCGGCGTCCTCTATGTTCTCGATGAGCCGTCTATCGGCCTGCACCAGCGCGATAACCTCAGGTTGATTGAGACTCTGGTCAGGCTCAAGAACCTAGGAAACACCTTGATTGTGGTGGAGCATGACGAGGACACCATCAAGACTGCGGACTGGTTGGTAGATATCGGCCCAGGTGCCGGGCTCAACGGTGGAGAAGTGGTTCACTCCGGAAGCTATAAGGACATCTTGAAGAACAATAGGTCGATCACCGGGGACTACCTCGCGGGAAGAATCAAAATCGAAACGCCTCAAAAGCGCCGCAAAGTAGATAAAACTCGCAAGATCAAAGTTGTCGGAGCTCGGGAAAATAACCTGCGAAGCGTCGACGTTGAGTTTCCGCTCGGTGTCATGACGGCCGTCACCGGAGTTTCTGGCTCTGGAAAGTCTTCGCTTGTGAATGACGTGCTCTACGAGGTCCTGGCAAACAAGCTAAATGGAGCAAAGGGTGTGGCAGGTAAGCACACCCGTATTGAGGGGCTGGAGCAGTTAGACAAGGTCGTGCACGTTGACCAGGCGCCGATTGGAAGAACTCCAAGATCAAATCCAGCCACCTACACCGGCGTCTTTGACCACGTTAGAAAACTGTTCGCCGAGACTCCCGAGGCAAAAGTTCGCGGCTACCAGCAGGGCAGATTCTCCTTCAATGTCAAGGGCGGCAGGTGCGAAACCTGCGCAGGTGACGGCACAATCCGAATTGAAATGAACTTCCTGCCAGATGTCTACGTGATGTGTGAGGACTGCAAGGGGGCTCGGTACAACCGAGAGACGCTTCAAGTGCGCTACAAGGGCAAGTCAATCGGAGATGTGCTGAACATGCCAATCAGCGAAGCGGCTGAGTTTTTTGCGCCGATAAATTCCATCGCTCGATTCCTGAACACTCTTGTGGACGTGGGTCTTGGCTATGTAACACTTGGGCAAAGTGCCACAACCCTCTCCGGGGGTGAGGCGCAGCGCGTCAAACTGGCTACCGAACTGCAGCGCCGGTCAACCGGAAAGACCATCTACGTCCTGGACGAACCAACCACGGGATTGCACTTCGAAGATGTTCGTAAGCTCCTGCTGGTCCTTTCAGGGCTGGTAGACAAGGGCAACACGGTAATTGTCATCGAGCACAACCTCGATGTGATTCGATGCGCCGACTGGGTTATCGACATGGGACCCGAGGGCGGCTCGGGAGGCGGTCTGGTGATTGCCGAGGGCACCCCGGAGCAAATTGCCAAGGTGCCGCAGTCCCACACCGGCAAATTCTTGGCGGAACTTCTGGGCTGAAATGGCCAATGAACTCAGTTTCCGCCCGGCAACCGGTGAGATACCCACCCAACCGGGGGTCTACCGCTTTCTAGATTCCGATGGGCGCGTGCTTTATGTCGGAAAGGCTAAGAACCTCAGGGCAAGGCTCTCCAATTACTTTGGTCCGCTGAATTCGCTGCACGAGCGCACCCAGCGGATGTTGCTCAGCGCCAGCGATGTGAAGTGGACGATTGTCGACTCTGAGTTTGAAGCTCTGCAGCTCGAGTTCATGTGGATCAAGGAGTTTGATCCGCCGTTCAACGTTCGCTTCAAAGATGACAAGAGTTACCCGTATCTTGCGATCAGCGTCAGTGACGAGGTCCCACGAACTTTCATTACCCGCCGAAAGGACATGCGCGGGGTTAGGTACCTCGGCCCCTACACCCAATCCTGGGCGATCAGGGAGACTCTCGACACCCTGCTCAAGGTTTATCCGGTTCGAAGCTGCTCCTCGGGCACCTATGAAAGGGCCAAGCGACAGGGTAGGCCCTGCCTCCTGGCAGAAATCGGGAAGTGCTCAGCGCCTTGCGTAGACCGGATAGCAAAAGCCGACCACAAGGCCCTGGCCAAACGCCTGGGAGATTTTCTTGCCAGTGGCAACGAGACTTACATCGAAGAACTTCGCGGTCGAATGGCAATCGCCTCAGAGACCCAGAACTATGAGCTCGCTGCTCAGTATCGGGACGATGTTTCGGCCCTGGAGAAGGTTTTGGAGAGATCCGCACTGGTGTTTGCAGATCACACCGATGCTGATTTGCTGGCTATCTCCCGGGATGAGCTAAGCGCTGCCGTCTCCATCTTCATCATTCGCGGTGGCCGAATTCGAGGAAATCGCTCAATGGTGGTCGACCTAGAGCTTGACCGCAGCAATGAAGAGCTGATCGAGTACCTGATTCAGGAGCTCTACACCAAGGGAAAGCGCGGCCCAGAGGCGGAAATCCCGAAACAGCTGCTGGTGCCGGTGCTTCCAACTGACCAAGAGCAGCTCCAGCAGTGGCTAAGTAAGCTTCGCGGCTCCAAGGTTGACATTTCCGTCCCATCGCGAGGAGATAAAGCCAAATTGCTTGGCACGGCAACTAAGAATGCCGAACAGGCCCTTCACAGCTACAAGCTAAAGCGCAGCAGTGACTTCACAGCCAGGGCCGACGCGTTAGCCGGGATCCAAAAAGCGCTCCGCATGGCGAACGCTCCGCTGAGAATAGAGTGCTTTGACATCTCTCACCTTGGCGGGACCGGGACTGTTGGCTCAATGGTGGTCTTTGAGGATGGGCTTCCTAAAAAGGACCACTACAGGCGATTTAATTTGGAAACCGCAGACGACACCGAGTCCATTTATCAAGTTCTACTTCGCAGGCTGAAGTACCTAACCCAGGAGCAAAGCGAGAAATTTAGCTATCGACCGTCCTTGCTTTTGATTGACGGTGGCTTACCCCAGCGAAATGCCGCCCTTAGAGCGGTTGAGGAACTTGGCATCACCGGGGTAACGGTTGCAACCCTTGCGAAGCGACTTGAAGAGATTTATGTCTCTGGTCAGGATTACCCGCTTATCCTCCCGAGAACCAGCGAGGAGCTGTTTCTACTGCAGCGCATTCGCGACGAGGCTCACAGGTTCGCAATCACCGCCCAGCGGGCAAGTAGATCAAAATCCATCTCAAGCCAGCTCTTAGAAATCGATGGGCTGGGGGAGATGCGGGCGAGACTGCTGATCCGTAAGTTCGGTTCGCTCAAGCGAATTCGGTTAGCCTCGGTTGAGGAAATCGCTCAGCTTCCAGGATTTGGTCCAAAATTAGCTTCGGTTGTCCACAGTTCACTTGCGGAAACCGAAATTGTAACGCGCGCGACACGCCGAAGGACTAACCTTGTACCTCAAGTGATCAGGGGAGCCATGGACAGCGCTAGAAAGCCAGAACTGCTGGTTGTCACCGGCATGTCGGGTGCTGGACGCTCGACCGTGGGAAACGCCCTGGAAGACCAGGGTTGGTACGTAATTGACAACCTCCCACCGCAGCTTTTGGGTCCGATCAGTGACCTGTTTTCACTCAGCAAGGCGACCCTCCCGAGAATTGCAGTGATCATTGACGTCAGGGGAGGCGAGTTCTTCAACGACCTTCTGGCAAACCTGAGTGCACTCAGGGAGCGCGACATAAATGTCCAACTGCTATTTCTCGAGGCCAGCGACGCAGCCCTCGTGAAGCGTTTTGAGTCGGTCCGCAGACCACACCCACTCCAGGGCGAGGGGACCATTGTTGATGGAATTGCCGCGGAGCGACACGAACTGCTGACCCTTCGAGAGAGCGCTGATATTGTCTTTGACACCACAGAGCTCAATGTTCACCAATTGACGAACCGAGTATCAGATGCGTTTGCGTCCACCGCACGCGGCCTTCGGATCAACGTCATGAGCTTTGGTTTCAAGTACGGCATTCCTGCAGACGCTGACCTGGTAGTTGATGCCAGGTTTATCCCAAATCCGCACTGGCAAGAGGAGCTTCGGGCTAAGACCGGAAATGACCATGAGGTTGCCGGCTACGTTCTGGCCCAGCCAGGGGTTGCAGAATTCATTGAAAATTACACCGCAGCCTTGAGGGTTGTGCTGAATGGCTATCGGACAGAGAATAAAAAATTCGCGACCATCGCCATCGGCTGCACCGGAGGCAAGCACCGCTCAGTTGCACTGAGCAACAAAATCGCTGAAATTATCAGCCAGGAGCAAGACGTCAAGGTTTCGGTCAAGCACCGCGACCTGGGTAGAGAGTAAAAGTGGCACTTACACAGGCAATTAAGGAAGAGCTCGCGAGAGCACCACTGGGCAAAGGCCTAGAACGGGCCGCGGAACTGGCAACGATTTTGCGTTTTTGCGGGGGATTGCATCTGATTTCGGGGCGCATCGCGATTGAGGTGGAGCTGGACAGCTCTGCGCTCGCTAGAAGGATCTCCAGGGCCATCCTCGAGCTCTACGGGATCCACTCCGAGCTTTCCGTCGTTTCCATGGGCGGGCTTCGTAAATCAAGCGGTTACCAAATTCGAGTTCTCAAGGAGGGTGAGCTGCTTGCCCGCCAAACCGGATTGATTGACAATCGCGGTCGCCCAGTTAGAGGCTTGCCCGCCACCCTGGTTAGCTCCACGCTGGATGAGGCTAAAGCAATCATGCGCGGGGCGTTTCTGGCCCACGGCACCCTCACTGATCCGGGACGCTCCACATCACTGGAAATTACCGCCCCCGGCAATGAGTCGGCTATGGCGCTGGTCGGTGTTGCCCGAAGATTGGGCGTGACCGCTAAGGCTCGAGAGGTTAGAAACGTTTATCGGGTGGTTGTGCGCGACGGAGAGGGAATCACAGAACTTCTCAAGCAGATGGGATGTACCGACCAGGTTCAGAAGTGGGAAGAGCTGCGAAACCGTCGGGAAGTCAGGGGAGTGGCCAACCGTTTGGCCAACTTCGACGATGCAAACCTTCGTAGGAGCGCGCAGGCGGCAGTGGCCGCAGGAGCCAGGGTCGCCAGGGCACTGGAGATCCTGGGCGAGGATGCGCCAGAGCACCTGCGGTATGCAGGCGCCCTTCGGCTTCAGCACCGCGATGCCTCGCTAGACGAGCTGGGAAGACTTGCCGAGCCTCCGATGACCAAAGATGCCATAGCCGGTCGAATCAGAAGACTGCTGGCCACCGCAGACCGAAAAGCACAGGAAATGGGAATTCCCGACACTGAAAGTGCGATTACAGATTTACTGGATGAAAACTAAGGACCCAAGATGACCTACACCCTGCCTGAACTCAACTACGACTACTCCGCGCTCGAGCCACACATCTCTGCTCGCATCATGGAGCTTCACCACTCGAAGCACCACGCCGCCTATGTGGCGGGAGCAAACGCCGCGCTAGACGCGATGGCTCAGGCACGAGCCGAGAATAACTTTGCAAATCTCCCCAAACTGGAGAAGGACCTGGCTTTCAATTTGGGCGGACACACAAACCACTCGGTTTTCTGGAAAAACCTCGCTCCTGCAGGTGGTGAAGCCACCGGTGAGCTGCACGCTGCACTGGTTGAGTACTTTGGTTCCTACGACGCCTTCAAGGCACACTTCACCGCAGCCGCTATGGGCATCCAGGGGTCTGGATGGGCCTACCTGGCGTGGGACTCGATCGGAAACCGAATGATTATCGGGCAGCTCTACGATCAGCAGGGCAACCTTGCCATCGGCACCCTTCCACTATTGATGCTTGACATGTGGGAGCACGCGTTTTACCTCGATTACCAGAATGTGAAGGCCGACTACGTCAAGGCTTTCTGGAACATCGTGAACTGGGAAGACGTGGCAGCAAGGTTTGCTTCGGTGAAGGTGGTTTCGCGCTCCCTGCTGCTAGGCTAGAGGCCGTCCACTCAAAGGCGCGTCGGGCTTTTTTATCCCACTTTAAGAATCTGGAGTATTCCTGTGACTCGCATTGGTATTAACGGTTTTGGACGCATTGGACGCAACTTCCTCCGTGCCGCCCTCGCTCAGAATTCAAACCTTGAAATCGTCGCTGTCAACGACCTTTCCGACCCAAAGGGTCTTGCTCACCTGCTGAAGTATGACTCTGTCACTGGTCGCCTAGACGCTGCAGTTTCGGTTGAGGGTGACTCGATCATCGTCAACGGCAAGCCAATCAAGGTGCTGGCAGAGCGTGATCCCGCCAACCTCGGCTGGGGCGACCTGGGCGTAGACATCGTCATCGAGTCCACCGGAAGATTCACCGACGCCTCAGATGCCAAGAAGCACATCCAGGCCGGTGCCAAGAAGGTAATCATCTCTGCGCCAGCAACCGGCGAGGATGGCACCTTCGTAATGGGTGTCAACGAGCACCTGTACGACCCAGCCAACCACCACATCATCTCTAACGCGTCCTGCACCACCAACTGCTTGGCGCCACTGGCCAAGGTTTTCAATGACAAGTGGGGTATCAAGAACGGTCTGATGACTACCGTGCACGCCTACACCGCAGACCAGAACCTGCAGGATGGCCCACACTCAGACCTTCGCCGCGCTCGAGCAGCTGCGGTAAACATCGTTCCTTCCACAACTGGTGCTGCCAAGGCCATCGGCTTGGTACTGCCAGAGCTGAAGGGCAAGCTCGATGGCTTCGCTCTGCGAGTTCCAGTTCCAACCGGTTCAATCACTGATTTGACTCTGGTCTCCGAGAAGCCAGTGACCATCGATGAGATCAAGGCGGCCTACAAGGCTGCTGCCGAAGGTCCGATGAAGGGCATCTTGCTCTACACCGAGGACCCAATTGTTTCCTCTGACATCGTGACCGACCCTCACTCCTCGATTTTCGATGCAGGTCTGGTTCGCGTGATTGACAACACAGTCAAGCTCTCCAGCTGGTACGACAACGAGTGGGGTTACTCCAACCGACTGGTTGAACTCACCGCACTGGTTGCATCCAAGCTCTAATGCTTCGCTCGCTAACAAATGCCGGGAATCTTGCCGGCAAGCGCGTGATTTTGCGTTGCGATCTGAACGTTCCTCTAAAAGACGGAGAGATCACAGACGACGGTCGAATCCGGGCATCGCTACCCACCATCAAGTACCTGGTCGATGCCGGCGCCCGAGTCGTAGTTTGCTCACACCTCGGAAGGCCAGAGGGCACTCCGGACGCAAAGTACTCGCTGGCTCCGGTTGCAGAGCGCCTCGAGGAGCTCTTGGGGCAGCCTGTGGTTTTCGCTGGCGACACTGTCGGACACCAGGCCACAGCAGCAGTCAAAACCTTGGGTGACGGTGGCGTGTGTCTAATCGAAAACCTAAGGTTCAATGCTGGCGAAGCTTCGAAGGACGCCGGTGAGCGAGCTGCCTTCGCGGCCGAACTGGCCGAACTGGGTGAGGTGCTGATTTCAGATGGTTTCGGCGTCGTTCACCGCAAGCAAGCTTCGGTCTACGAGCTGGCGAGGCTAATTCCGGCATTTGCTGGTCTACTGATCGAAGCTGAACTAAAGGTATTGAAGCAACTCACTGAGGCTCCTGAGCGCCCCTACACCGTGGTGCTGGGTGGCTCAAAGGTGTCAGACAAACTCGGAGTCCTAGGGCACCTGCTGCCAAAAGTTGACCGATTGGTGATCGGAGGCGGAATGGTCTTCACGGTTCTTGCCGCCTTGGGTCACAGCGTTGGAAAGAGCCTGCTCGAAGCCGACCAAATTGAGACCGTTGGTAAGTTCCTGAACCAGGCAAGGGAATTGGGCGTGGAGGTTGTGCTGCCCACCGACATAGTGGTTGCAGAGAAATTTGCCCCCGATGCAGCCTTTGAAGTTCTTCCCGCTGACCAAATTGAGAGTTCAAGCTTTCGAGCAACTGGCATCGGTCTCGACATCGGCCCAGTTAGCGCTGAGGCATTTGCGGAAGCCGTTGCCAGCAGTGCAACTGTGTTCTGGAATGGACCCATGGGCGTCTTCGAATTCCAAAACTTTGCAGGCGGAACTCGGGCTGTGGCTCAGGCTTTAACTGAGGTTCAGGGTCTGGCAGTTGTGGGCGGCGGAGACTCCGCAGCCGCTGTCAGGGCACTCGGCTTCGATGAGACGGCCTTCGGGCACATCTCTACCGGCGGTGGAGCATCTTTGGAATACCTTGAGGGTAAGCAGCTACCTGGACTGGAGGTCCTAAATGACTAAGCGGATTCCGCTAATTGCTGGCAACTGGAAGATGAACCTAGACCATCTGCAGGCTATCGCTCTGGTCCAGAAACTTAGCTGGACTCTGAGTGATGCAGGCCACGAATACAGTTCGGCTGAGGTTGCGGTCTTTCCACCGTTCACTGACCTCAGAAGTGTTCAGACTCTGATTGAAGCTGAGAAGTTTGAGGTTGTCCTGGGTGCCCAGGATTTGTCAAAGCATGATTCTGGAGCCTTTACGGGGGAGATCTCGGGCGCCTTCCTATCAAAGTTGGGTTGCAAGTTCGTCCTCATTGGTCACAGTGAGCGCAGGCAGTATCACTCGGAAACTGATGAGACGGTCCAGGCTAAGGTAGCGGCAGCTTGGAAACACGGTCTGGTGCCAATCATTTGCGTTGGGGAGACTCTCGAAGAGCTCGAGACCCAGGGTCAAGCTGCGGTCCCAGTAGCTCAGACCATCGCTGCACTTTCTGGACACGAAACCCTTGGCGAGTTTGTAATTGCCTACGAGCCGGTGTGGGCTATCGGGACCGGTAAGGTAGCGACCCCGCTCGAGGCAGAGAGCGTTGCAAAGGCAATTCGAGCTGCAATCACCGAGAACTTCGGTGCCGAGAGTGGACAGAGCAGAATTCTCTACGGCGGATCAGTCAAAGCCAACAACGTCGCAGGCTTCCTCGCCTCCGGTGAAGTTGATGGGGTTCTGGTCGGTGGAGCAAGCCTGGATGCCGAGGAATTTGCTGGCATCGCGCGCTTTCAGAAGCACATAGTTCTATAATTTGACGAGCGCTTCACGCCCGAACTAAGGATTCCCTCATGGCTGTACTACAAACCGCACTATTGGTGCTGCTGGCTATCACCAGCGTGCTGCTGATTTTGCTAATCCTGCTCCACAAGGGTCGCGGTGGTGGCGTTGCAGACATGTTCGGTGGTGGGGTGACCAGCACCATGAGCTCCTCAGGTGTTGCAGAGCGAAACTTGAACCGCATCACAATCGTCTTGGGCCTGATCTGGGTAGTGGTCATCATCATTCTTGGCCTGTTCACTCGTTTTGGCTGGGCCTGATGTCGAACTCCTCATCAATTAGAGGCGCTCGCGTTGGCGCGGGGCCAATGGGGGAGCAGGATCGCGGCCACCACGTTCAGCGCGTAGCTCGAAACTTCTACTGCTCCAACAACCACGAATCTGTGCAGTTTTTCGCGGCAACCGTAAATGACGTTGACGTACCAATTGAGATAGATTGCCCTCACTGCGGCCTACCAGCCGGCATGGATAAGGCAAACCCTCCACAGGTTGCAAAAATCGAACCGTACAAGACTCATCTTGCCTACGTCAAAGAGCGCAGAAGCGATGATGAGGCCTCACAGATTCTTGATGAGGCCCTTCAGGCAATTCGTGAGCGCCGTGAGCGCGCCGCTGCAGCGGCTAAAGCCCGCGGCTAATTTCAGAATCTACGTACCAGCGAGTCAATTCCAGCCCGCCGACCATCGCTGCGGGCAAATCACAGTCAGCCTTTGCGATCGCGCACTGAGCAGCCTCGCGCTTAGCCTCACCCGAAGCTAGAAAAAAGACAGCCCGGGAGCGATTTAACGCACCATAAGAGAGCGACAACCGCTGGGAGGGTGGCTTGGGCGAGGCGTGCTCGGCAACAACCCAGCTAACCGCGTGAGACTTGTCTGGAAAAAGGGAAGCCACGTGACCATCTGGGCCCATACCAAGCAGCACCAGGTCAAAACACGGCAGGGGGCTTTCGATGCCTCCAAACTCGGCCTCTAGCTCCCGAGACATGGCATCAGCGGCGGCGTCCACCGGGCGACCGGTGGCCGGAAACCTCCTCAGATTGAAGTTGGCAAGCTCCGGCCATGCTTCCAAGGCCTGGTATTCATTCCTGTCCGCGTGGTCAAGGGGGACAAATCTCTCGTCCCCGACCATAATCTCTATTTTTTCCAATGGCAGCCCAAGCTTTCTGAGGTCACTCAGGATCTGGATACCTAGGGTGCCACCGGTGATCACCAGTCTTGCCTTACCGCGCTCCGCTATGGCTTCCAACAGAATCTGCTCTGCATCCTGGGCGGCCTTTGCGGTGAGCTCCTGGTTGTTTGAAAAGCTATTGACTTCAATCACTTGGCAAACCCTTGGGTCAGCACGCGGCCAAAGGTCTCATCCTCGCCCAAAAAGCGCATGTCTTCAACCAGGCAGTCCTGGTTTGAGCGACGTGGCAACAGGACTGATGAGTGTGGGGCATCGACCTGATCGATGTGGGCCACTTCTTCACGCCTGACCAGCTTTAGCTCTCCTGAATCGAAGGAAATCACCACGCCAGCGATGCCCTCGACGTTTACTCCATCGAGTGTGTGTTCGACGTTCACCCTGACCTTGAGGCTGAGCTCGAGCCACTTTGCAAGTAGCTCGGTGCTCGGGGATAAATCGGACCCAATGACAGTGACGGCCTGCACTATTCTGTGAAGGTGCTGGTCAAATAGGGCGGCAAGCTGGGCTCTCCACAACGTGATTCTGGTCCATGCCATGTCGCCGTCACCGGGCCGGTAGTGCTTGGCCAAATTTCTCAAGAATTCAATCGGCTCTGGCTGCTCGGCGGAGTCGACTATTCGGCGGGTAGCAATTTTGCCAATTGCAGTACTGCTTGGATTCGAGCCGCAGACTGCCGGCCACCAGGCAACTACGGGAGCATCCGGCAACAGCAACCCAGTCACCAGTGATTCCGCGTTATTTGCCGCTTGGCCATGGGCCCGGAGGATTACCACCTCAGATGCTCCGGCGTCTCCGCCGACTCTGATTTCCGCATCGAGCCTAGACTCGGCCAGCTGAGCGCCGTCGTCGTCGGCTAGAACGATGATCCTCGAGGGGTGGGCGCGAGACGCGCTATTGGCCGCCTCGACAGCCTCCTCGATGTGGGCAAAGTCTGTCTCAATCAGCAGGGTGAGAACCCTACCCAGAGCGACAACCCCACCTGATTCTCGTAGCTCCTGAAGACGCTTACCGATCTGACTGGAGGTGGTATTTGGAAGGTTTACGATCATGGTCGCCTCCAAGCTCTGCCGTCAATTGAAAGCATTGCGTGAGCGGAGAGTGGGCCCCAACTTCCAGGAGCATACTGCTCAGGCTTCCCGTGCTGTTCCCAGAACTTGACGATCGGGTCAAGAATTTCCCAGCTGAGCTCAACCTCGCGCTGGCGCGGGAACAACGGTGGCTCGCCCAGCAGGACGTCCAAGATCAGTCGCTCATAGGCCTCAGGGGAGTCTTCGGTAAATGCATGTCCGTAACCAAAGTCCATGGTGACATCTCGCACCTGCATGGCTGGACCTGGAACCTTGGATCCGAATCTCATGGTCACGCCCTCGTCGGGCTGCACCCTGATTACCAGGGCATTCTCCCCGAGCAGAGTAGTTTGATTTTCGGCAAAAAGCTGCTGCGGTGCGCGCTTGAAAACCACGGCAATCTCGGTAACTCGGCGCCCAAGGCGCTTTCCAGCACGCAGGTAGAACGGTGTTCCGTTCCAGCGCTCATTCGCCACATCGAGGCGCATCGCCGCGAAAGTCTCGGTAACGGACACCGGGCTAATACCCTCTTCGCTCAAGAATCCCAGAACCTCAGCTCCGCCCTGCCAGCCACCGGAGTATTGACCGCGAGCGGTGTGCTGTGAGAGGTCATTGGGCAGCTCGACAGCGGCCAAAACCTTTTCTTTTTCAGCGCGTAGATCGGCGGCATCAAAACTTGCAGGTTGCTCCATGGCGGTCAGAGCCAAAAGCTGCAAAAGGTGATTTTGAATTACGTCTCGAGCGGCACCGATGCCGTCGTAGTATCCGGCGCGACCTCCGATTCCAATGTCCTCGGCCATGGTGATTTGAACATGGTCTATGTACTTCGAGTTCCAGATCGGTTCAAACATTTGATTGGCGAACCGCAGAGCAAGAATGTTCTGAACCGTCTCCTTGCCGAGGTAGTGGTCAATGCGGAAGACCGAATCCTCTGGGAAAACTCGCTGAACCACAGCATTTAGCTCTTTGGCTGTCTCTAGGTCGGAGCCAAATGGCTTCTCGATAACAACCCGCCTAAATTGCCCCGGTAACCCTTGGGTGAGCCCGGCTTGCTCCAGCTGGTTTACCACCAGCGGAAAATCACGGGGAGGGATGGAGAGGTAGAAGGCGTGATTACCCGCGGTTCCACGCTCTCGATCTAGCTCATCAACCGTCTGTCGCAACCTGGCAAACGCCTCTGGGTCATCGTGCCTGCCAGAAACGAAGCGAATCCCCTTGGAAAGCTGATTCCAGACATCTTCAGACCACTCGGTTCTCGCGTGAGATCGAACCGCATCGTGAACAATCTGCTCGAAGTCCTGCCCAGTCCAGTCCCTTCGGGCAAATCCAACCAGTGAGAAGGCTGGCGGAAGCAGGCCACGATTGGCCAAATCGTAGATAGCTGGCAGGAGTTTCTTGCGTGATAGGTCGCCGGTGACACCGAACATAATTAGGCCGCTTGGGCCTGCAATCTTGTGGAGTCTGCGGTCGAAAGAATCCCTGAGCGGGTTGGTTTGCACTATCCGAGCACCTTTTTCAACTGCTCAAGACCGCTCAGTGGTTCTGAAAATCTAAGGCTCAGCACGGGCAGATTGTTGTCCAACAGCACCTGGGCGTCCCCAGCTGCCTGGGCGGCAATTAGTGTTCCAAAGGTAAAAGGTCGACCCTCGATCTCGAGGTCGTGCCCATGTTCTCCAGTGATCTGAAGGAAGACACCCTGTCTGGGGCCACCCTTGTGATACTGACCCGTCGAGTGCAGGAACCTTGGCCCCCAACCAAATGTCACTGGTCGGCCGCTTACTTTTGCCAGCAGATCTCGCAGCTGTTCAAACTGTGGATACTCCGCACGATTCAGGTAGGTGTGGACTGAAATGTAGCTCTGCTCACCAACCTTGTCCAACAGGCTCTGCACTGCAGCGGCCAGCGTGTCACCCTGTACGTCAAAGCCGTAACTGGTCACTGCGACCCCTTCAACCGCAAAGTCCGCTGCCTTGGCAGCGACGGGAGAGTCCAGCAGTGCGCGAGCGGCAATCTTTGCGCTCTCGACGTTTGGCTGGTCAAAGGGATTGATGCCCTGAAGGTAGCCGGCTATTACCGTGGCATACTCCCAAAGCAAAAATAGCTCTCCGAGGGAGCCTTCAAATGCGGCATCCTCAGAACCAGAAATTTCCGCTGCAAAACTGATTGACAGAGTGTCAGCCGGAATATTTGCGAGCTCCGGAGCGCTCTTGGTAACAACAACCGGCAACACACCTTTTTGCTCTTTTCCGGTCGATTCGGCAACCAGCTGCTCGGCCCAGTCACCAAATCCACCAAGCTGATCGGTTTCGATTAGGAACTTGTCCTTGAAGCCCTGAGGGCTTGGTGTTTTAGCCAGCAGCGCTCCCAGCCAGAGGCCGGGGTTGTCCAGTGAATCAGAACCTAGAGTGCTGGAAATTTGCTGGGCAGCTGCAAGCAGTCCCGCAATATCTGCTCCGGCTAATCCCGAGGGGACAATGCCAAATGCAGTCAGCGCGCTGTAACGTCCGCCAACGTTTGGATCTGCATTGAAGACTCGGTAGCCCGCTTCTCGGGAAGCTTGGTCCAGTGGCGAACCGGGATCGGTGACGATGACAATTCGATCCGTTGGTGAGATTCCGTTTGCTCGAAAGGCTGTTTCAAAGGCCCGTTTTTGACTGTCGGTCTCTACCGTCGACCCAGACTTCGAAGAGACTACGACCGCGGTTTTCTCTAGGCTTGTCAGAGCTGCCGCCACCTGATCTGGAGCGGTAGAGTCTAGGACTACGAGCTCGACCCCAGCAGTCTTGGTGATTACCTCTGGCGCGAGAGAGCTTCCACCCATACCGCAAAGCACGAATCTGCTGATGCCCTGGTTCCGAAATTCATCTCTAAGTTCGAGAATTTCTGGTATCAGGGCAACGGAATCCTGTGCGGAGGTTACCCATCCGAGGCGTATTGAGGCCTCGGACTCAGCGGCCGGCCCCCAGAGTGTGTGGTCCTTGGCAGCGATTCTCGAAGCAATGTTTTGCTCGACCAGTGATTCAACGACAGCCGTCAGGGCGGCGTGGTTGCGGGTAGCTAACTCAAACTTCACTTAGCTGCCTCCAGGGCAGCGGCCACGAGGTCCACCAACTCGCCCCAGGAGACAATGAATTTTTCAACGCCCTCTTTTTCCAACAGGGCGGTTACCTCGTTGAAATCAACTCCGGCCGACTCCAGTTCGGCCAAAAACTCGTGGGCCGAAGGGATGTTGGGCGTTATGGAATCCGAAGGCACAACCCCGTGGTCAGCGGTAGCCATGAGAGTCTTCTCCGGCATGGTGTTGACCAGATTGGCAGCCACAAGTTCGGTGACATAAAGCGTGTCTGTAAGAGCAGGGTCCTTCACCCCGGTAGAAGCCATTAGCGGGCGCTGCAAACGTGCTCCCTTAGCTTCAAGTTCTCGCCACTCTTGGGTCGCAAAGCGGTTCAGGAAAAGCTCGTAGGCAAGCCTGGCATTTGCTAGGGCCGCCTTGCTCTTGAGTTCAGGCTTTCCAAGAAGCTCAAGCCTCTTGTCCACTTCGGTGTCTACGCGGGAAACAAAGAATGAGGCGACCGAGTGAATCTTGTTCAGATCATGACCGTTGGCTGCTGCCTGGCGAAGTCCTTCAAAGTAGGAGTCGATAACTTCGTTGTAGCGCTCAACCGAGAAGATTAGGGTCACATTGACGCTGATTCCCATGGCAGTCACGGCGGTGATTGCCGGTAGCCCAGGCTTGGTGGCCGGAATCTTGATCAAGACGTTTTCTTTGCCAACCAAGGCGAAGAGTTCTTTGGCCTGGGCAATCGTTGCTTCGGTGTCAAAAGCGAGAGTCGGCTCGACTTCGATTGACACTCTTCCGTCCACACCATTTGATTCGCGGTAGAGATCTGCAAACAGGTCGCAGGCATCAGAAACATCCTTTGAGGTGATGTTGGCAATAGCCTGACTAGCCGAGGAACCGGCTTTCGCCTCTGCGGCGATCGCCGGGGAGTAGCTCGCACCCTTGAGAGCACCAGCGAAAATGGTCGGGTTAGTAGTTACGCCCCGAACCGAGTAGTTGGAAATTAGATCCTTGAGATTGCCGCTCTGCAGGCGATCGCGTGAGAGGTCATCCAACCATGCCGAGACTCCGGCAGCGGTTAGATTTGAAAGATTTTGGTTCACGTTTACTCCTAGATCAGATTCTTTGCGGCCGCAACAATTGCGTCGGTGGTGATTCCAAATTCGCGGTAGAGCGTTGCGTAGTCTGCGCTTGCTCCATAGTGGTCAATACCGATGGAGACTCCGGCATCGCCAACGTACTGACGCCAGCCCGAGGTAAGCCCGGCCTCAACGGAGACCCTGGCCTTCACGTTCGATGGGAGGACGCTCTCACGGTACTCAGCGGACTGCTCGGCAAACCACTCCAGGCAGGGAGCTGAAACCACGCGGGCAGCAATTCCAGCCGCCTCTAAAGATTCGCTCGCTGAAACAGCCAGTGAGACCTCACTGCCGGTTGCAATCAAAATCACATCCGGGGTCGCTTTCGACCCGGCCTTCAGCACGTAGGCACCCTTAGCAACTTCGGAGGCTGGGGCGAAGACTGAGCGGTCGAATACCGGGAGGTTCTGACGGGTCAAAACAATTCCACTGGGTCCACTCTTGCGCTTTAGCACCTCAAGCCAGGCATAGGCGGTTTCGTTCGCATCCGCTGGCCTGACGACAGAAAGGTTTGGGATAGCCCGAAGAGCGTTCAGGTGCTCAATCGGCTGGTGAGTTGGGCCATCCTCACCCAGGGCAATTGAATCGTGAGTCCAGACGTAAATCGCCGGGACGCCCATCAACGCTGCTAGCCGAACCGCAGGTCGCATGTAGTCCGAGAAGACAAGGAAGGTTCCGCCGAAAACCCGGGTATTTCCGGAGAGGGTGATGCCATTGAGGATTGCTCCCATCGCGTGTTCACGAACACCAAAGTGCAATATCCTGCCGGCCTTGGTTGGAGTCCAGTGGGCAACCTGCCACTTTGCTGGAACAAAGGATCCGCCACCCTCGATGGTGGTGTTATTCGACTCGGCAAGGTCTGCAGAGCCACCCCAAAGCTCGGGCATGACCTTAGCTATGGCATTGATGACCTTGCCGCTGGCTGCACGAGTTGCGATTTCGGTGCCGGATTCAAATTCAGGCAGGGCGCTCTGCAAGTTCTCCGGGAGAACACCTTCTTGGAGGCGCTTTAGGAGTTCAGCCTGCTCCGGGTTAGCGGCCTGCCAAGCACTGAAACGCTGGTCCCAAGCACTTCTAGCCTGTGCTCCGCGCTCCACTAGCTGGCGGGTGTGAGAGATTACCTCGTCAGACACCGCAAAGCTGGTCTCGGGGTCAAAGCCCAGTGCAACTTTGAGACCGGCTAGTTCCTCAGCGCCGAGCTTTGAGCCGTGAATTTTTCCGGTGTTTTGCTTCGAAGGTGAAGGCCACCCAATTATGGTTCTCAAGGTGATTAGCGTGGGCTGATCCGTGTTGGCTTTGGCTGCCTCAATGGCTTGGTGCAGAGCGGCAACGTCTTCTTTGTACTCGCCGCCCGCGCGCCAGTTCACCTCTAGAGTCTGCCAGCCGTAGGCGCGGTAACGCGCTGCCACATCCTCGGTGAAGGAAATGTCAGTGTCGTCCTCGATGGAGATTTGATTCGCATCGTAAATGACTACTAGGTTGCCCAACCCCAGGTGCCCAGCCAGTGACGCAGATTCTCCGCTGACGCCCTCTTGAACATCGCCATCGCCAGCGATGACGTATACAAAGTGGTCAAAAACAGACTCACCCTGCTTCGCCTCTGGGTCAAGCATTTCACGCTCAAAACGAGCGGACATGGCAAAGCCGGTAGCCGAAGCCAAACCCTGCCCCAGTGGGCCAGTGGTAATTTCCACACCCTTGGTGTGTCCAAACTCTGGGTGACCCGGAGTCAGCGAGCCCCAGGTCCTCAGTGCCTTCAGATCCTCAAGTTCGAGCCCAAAACCACCCAGGTAGAGCTGGTTGTAAATGGTCAACGAGGAGTGCCCCGCTGAGAGAATGAAGCGGTCTCGACCGAGCCAACGATCATCTTTAGGATCGTGGCGCATTACCTTTTGGAACAGCAGGTAGGCCGCTGGCGCAAGGGAAATTGCAGTGCCGGGGTGGCCATTGCCAACTTTTTCGACCGCGTCCGCAGCCAAAACTTTGGCGGTTTTTACCGCCAGATCATCAATCTCGTTCCATTCCAACATGAGGTAAATGCCCAATTCTTAATCGTTTTTAGGGGGATTGACGTGGCGGCGGTGCCTACGCGAATTGGGGAAAGTCTACAACGAATTGGGGTTTTCACCCCCGCCGATTACACTTAACCAAGAAATGGCATCAGATACCAAAATCCCCGCAAATCCAAGCTTTGGTTCAAAGCTCAGGGCTTACTTTGCGCTAACCAAACCGCGGGTTATCGAACTGCTGCTGATCGCCACTGTCCCCACCATGATCCTGGCTGCCAATGGCATCCCATCGCTTTGGCTGATATTTGCAACTTTGATTGGCGGTTCACTCTCGGCGGGAAGCGCCAATGCCTTCAACTGCTACATCGACTCAGACATCGACAAGGTGATGGGGCGAACTAAAAACCGACCACTTGTCACCGGAGAACTCACCCAAACTGAGGCATACCGCTTTGCCTGGGCGCTGGCGATTATCAGCACCCTCTGGTTTGGCCTACTCATCAACTGGCTAAGCGCCGCGCTATCGGTTGCGGCAATCCTGTTCTACGTTTTTGTTTACACGCTCGGCCTGAAGCGCCGCACGCCCCAAAACATAGTGTGGGGTGGGGCAGCTGGCGCTATGCCGGCGCTAATCGGATGGGCAGCCGTGACCAACGAGGTTTCGGCTGCTGCGTGGGTGCTTTTCTTGATTGTTTTTCTCTGGACCCCGCCTCACTACTGGCCCCTCTCGATGCGCTATCTCGAGGACTACCGTGATGCCGGAGTTCCGATGCTCCCGGTGGTGGCTAAAAATGAGATCGTAGGCCGCCAAATCATTCTTTACGCCTGGGCGTATTTCGCAGCTTCTCTGCTTTTGATTCCAATTGCCTCGATGGGCCTCATTTACATTGTTGTGGCGGTGATCTCCGGGCTTTGGTTCGCTATCGAGTCACACAGGCTTTACGCCGAGGCTAGAACCTCAATCCCGAAGAATCCGATGAAACTTTTCCACTTGTCAATCACCCACCTGACCCTGCTGTTTTTGGCCATCGCGGTGGATCCGCTAATTCACCTCTAGCGTTTGATCTCGGCCAAACGGGCTAGAGCTTCATCACGCTCTCTGGAGTGATCCAGAATCGGTGCAGGGTAGCCTTGCGAAAGACCGTCAATAAGCTTCCATGGCTCGTGGACCGCGGCTCCCGGAATGTGCGCAAGCTCCGGAATGTACTTTCTGACGTAATTTCCCTCGGGGTCAAATTTCATACCCTGAAGCACGGGGTTGAACACTCTGAAATAGGGGGAGGCGTCTGTTCCGCAACCCGCAGTCCACTGCCATCCGTGAGCATTTGAGGCGGGATCAAAATCAGTAAGCCAGCGCTCGAACCAGCTTGCTCCAACCTGCCACTCGATGTGCAGATCCTTCACCAGGAAACTTGCAACAATCATTCGGGCCCGGTTGTGCATCCAGCCCGTCGTTGCAAGTTGGCGCATCGCTGCATCAACAATTGGGTAACCCGTTCGCCCCTCATACCAAGCCTGAAGCCCGGCATTGGCCTCAGGAGAGTCGTATCGCAGGTTCGCAAAGCGCGGTTCGTAGTAATCGGTGAGAGTGTGGGGGTTGTTGAAAAGCACGTCGGCATAGAACTCTCGCCAGGCTATTTCCTTGCGAAAGACTTCGGTTCCGGGGCCAGACCCGATGCGAGCAAGAATCGTTCTGGGATGAATTTCACCGTGAGCAAGAGCATGGGAAAGGTGTGAGGTTCCCGAGAGGTCGGTCCGGTCTCTCCCAGTGTCGTATCCGGAAAGGGCTCGATTGACAAATCGCTCGAGAGTGCTAAGCGCAAATGCCTCTGAGGCTCGAATCTGAAAAGGTGCAGGGCCCTGGGGCTTAGGAAGATCTCCATCACCTGCCAGCCAGTTCACGGCAGTCACATCCAGTTGCAAGGGCCTAGGGTGAGGCTGCATCAACCACCTTTTGAAAAACGGCGTGTAGACCCTAACCGCTGTTCCGTCATCTTTTCTGATCGTTCCAGGGGGGACCACGTAATTGCTTCCGACCAATTCGAGTGCGATGCCAGCCTCAAACAATTTCTCAGCCACCGCCGACTGTTCCAACATCGAAGTTGTGTCAAAACCCCTTGTGGCGATTACTCGACTAGCACCAACGCTGCGGGCAAACTCCACCACGTTTGCCTCAGCACCACCCAGCCGGATGCTGAGAGACCCGCCAAGGGTTTGGCGAAGGGATTTGACGGATTCGAGGAGTGAGTGCTGGCGAATCGGAGAGAGAGAATCAAAATCCGCTGGGAAGGAAAATACTGCTGCCAGCTGATCCTGACCGGCGAGCTCAACAGCTCGGTTCAGGGCCTCACTGTCCTGTGTTCTCAGATCCCTGCGGAACCAGTAAACGCTGGTCATCGATTAATTCTTCTAGCGCTCAAAAGCTGGAAGGTTAGAAGAGCACTGAGGCTTGCGGCACCAAACATGTGTATGCCAACCAAAAGCGCCGGCACTCCCATCCTCGCCTGCGCAACTCCAATAAGTGCCTGCGCAATGCTGAAAAGGACTGTTAGAAGCAAAATTCGAGTGGCAAGATCCCGCCAAAGAGACCGAGATACCAACCACTGTGAGGCAAGTTGCGCCAAGAGAAGTGCGAGCAGCACGTAGCCGGGCCAAGCGTGATAGTGCTGCCAAACTTCGAGATCCAAGCCGTTTCGAGGCGTATCAATGTTTCCGGCGTGTGGCCCTGCCCCCGTCACCACGACTCCCATCAAAATGGTTACAAAGCCAACAGCGAGCGTTGGAATCGCTAGCCAACGGTTAATGGATGCGATCTCGCCGAGAGGTTTTGGCAAGGCCCGCCACACCAGCAGGGCAGCGATGCCAATCAGAACCGTTGAGATCACGAAGTGCAGTCCAACAATCCAGGAGTTGAGACCGGTTAGCACCGTGATACCTCCCACAACGGCCTGGGCAATGATGCCAAGACCCAGCAGAAACGCTGGGGTTACCAGCCCGCCCAATTCGACCGCCCGGGCGGTGACCACGATACGTAAGGCACTGAGCAGCATTCCGGCGGCTGAAATTGCAAGGACTGAGTTGGTGATCAAACCAAAGCCGAGTGTCGCCTGCAGCCCAAGCCCCACAACAAGCAGAATCGTGAAGCCAAAGAAGCTAAAGGTTGGGAAAATCAATCGGTCTTTGGCCGGGTGCAGGCGAACCAAAGTGGCATAGGTGAGAAGTGCGATAACCAGAAGCACAAATGTCAGCAGCCGATTGCCAAATTCAATGATGCCGTGGAACCCCATCTCCGCTGTGGTTACCAGAGATTCCTCGGTGCATTTTGGCCAGGTGGGGCATCCCAGTCCGGACGCGGTCAGGCGAACGGCCCCGCCGGTGACCACAATAAGAATTTGAGTGACCAGCGAAAGCCAAACGTAGAGCCTGACCCGCTTGTTGCCGGTCAGGACATCGAACCAAAGGGACTTTAGAAGCCGCAATTTCACTCCAACTTAGGTAAACCTAATCAGTTGCCAGCAAGCACCTGCTGATAGCCTGTGCTGGCCAAGCACAATTCTCCCATCGCTTTTGGGTGAGGGAATACCAACTAACCGGCTGGGTTGAATTGTTTGTCGCAGGAGGAACATGTCAGAGAAAATCATTGACCGACCAGAGCTAGATGAGCTGGGAAACTACGAGTTTGGGTGGTCCGACAAGGACGATGCCGGGGCCGCCGCCAAGCGCGGCATCAATGAGGACGTCGTAAAAGACATCTCGGGCAAGAAGGACGAGCCGCAGTGGATGCTCGATCGTCGCCTGAAGGGCTACGACTTCTTCCTAAAGAAGCCAATGCCATCCTGGGGCTCAGACCTAAGCGGCATCGATTTTGACAACATCAAGTACTTTGTTCGCTCAACCGAGCGCCAGGCCCAGAGCTGGGAAGACCTACCGGACGACATTCGCCAGACCTATGAGCGTCTGGGGATTCCCGAGGCTGAACGCCAGCGCCTAGTTGCCGGTGTGGCAGCACAGTATGAATCCGAGGTGGTTTACCACCAGATTCGCGAGGACCTTGAGGAGCAGGGAGTTATCTTCCTAGACACCGACACTGCCCTGCGGGAGCACCCTGAGATTTTCCAGGAGTACTTCGGAACCGTTATTCCTGCCGGAGACAACAAGTTCGCCGCCCTAAACACGGCCGTCTGGTCAGGTGGATCATTTGTTTACGTGCCCAAGGGAGTAAAGGTTGAGATTCCGCTGCAGGCCTACTTCCGCATCAACACCGAGAACATGGGTCAGTTCGAGAGAACTCTGATCATTGCGGACGAGGATTCTTACGTGCACTACATCGAGGGTTGCACCGCGCCGATTTACCAGTCGGATTCGCTGCACTCCGCGGTGGTGGAGATCATCGTGAAGAAAAATGCGCGAGTTCGCTACACAACTATTCAGAACTGGTCGAACAACGTTTACAACCTGGTAACCAAGCGCGCAATCGCTCATGAGGGAGCCACCATGGAGTGGATCGACGGAAACATCGGTTCCAAGGTCACCATGAAGTACCCCTCGGTGATTCTGGCTGGCGAGTACGCGCGCGGCGAAACCCTATCGGTCGCATTCGCGGGAGAGGGTCAGCACCAGGATGCCGGCGCAAAGATGATTCACCTTGCCCCGCACACCACCAGCTCGATTGTCTCCAAGTCAATTGCGCGTGGCGGAGGCCGCACCTCATACCGCGGCGAAATCCGAGTAAACCCGGGAGCACACCACTCAGCGAACACGGTTCGCTGCGATGCGCTTTTGGTCGACACAATTTCGCGCTCAGACACCTACCCAGCCAACGACATTCGCGAGGATGATGTGTCCATGGGCCACGAAGCAACCGTTTCGCAAATCTCGGCCGAGCAGCTGTTTTACCTGCAGTCCCGAGGCATGCCGGAAGACGAGGCCATGGCCATGATTGTTCGAGGATTCATTGAGCCAATTGCCAAGGAGCTCCCTATGGAGTATGCCCTTGAGCTAAACAAGCTCATTGAAATGCAGATGGAAGGGGCTGTGGGTTAATGGCGCAGCACGGAATTAAAGAGCACTCGCACGGCGGAAACATCCCAATCCAAACCCGAAGTGAGCGCCAGCGCTCCACATCCGTTAGTGATTTCGCGGAAGTTTCCAAGCTTGACGAAATCTGGCGCTACCTGCCCGCGGAAAAACTGCGTGGCCTAGGCGATTTGGTCATGGGGGAGCAGTCTGAATCTGGCGTTGAGTTGAACCTTGCCGAAGGTATTTCGGCCAGGTGGGTTGATTCAACGGACGCAGCCGTAGGAACTGGAGGCCTGCCGGAGGACCGTGTTGCAGCAGCAGCCTGGACCAATGCCTCAAAGACTCTTTTGATTGAGGTTCCTGCTGAACTAGAGTGCGCAGAACCCTCTTTCATCACGATTCGTGGCGAAGGCCCTGAAGCTAAGGCGCTTCACCTGGTGATCCGGGTTGGGCACCACGCCCGCGCCACGATCGTATTGGACCACGTTGGTGTCGGAGTCCTCGGCGAGAACGTTGAGCTGGTTCTAGATGCCCAGGCCCAGTTAAACCTGGTCACCATCCAGGAGTGGGAGGCCGGTTCAAGCCACATCTCCGCTCACTTTGCCAAGCTGGGTAGAGACTCCAGCTTGAAGCACACCGTGGTGTCTTTTGGTGGAGACCTAGTCCGGGTTACTCCTTCGGTTGAGCTTTCCAGCCCGGGGGCCGAAGTCAACATGTATGGCGTTTACCTGGCAGACACCGGTAACTTCTTTGAGCACAGACCCTTTGTCGATCACATCGCCGAGAACTGCGTGTCGAACGTTGCTTACAAAGGTGCGCTGCAGGGCAGGGGTGCTCACACCGTATGGGTTGGAGACGTTCTAATTCGTGAGAGCGCAACTGGCACCAGCACCTATGAGCTCAACCGCAACCTGCTGCTAACCGATGGCGCCAGAGCTGATTCAGTGCCAAACCTTGAGATCGAAACTGGAAAGATCGAAGGTGCGGGTCACGCCAGCGCCTCAGGTCGTTTCGATGACGAGCAGCTGTTTTACCTGCAGGCTCGCGGCATCAACGAGACCGCAGCCAAGAAATTGGTGGTCCGCGGCTTCCTCTCCGAGGTGATTCAGAAGATCGAAATCCCAGCCATCGAAGAGCGTCTAGTGAAGATCATCGAGGCTGAACTAGAGAAGGTTGGTGCCTAATGGCCCTCAGAATTTGCGCACTGGAAGACATTAAGCCCGGAAAATCCTTGCGAGTCAGGGTCGGCGAGGAAGCCATCGCCATCGTCCGCACACCAAGCGGTGAGGTTCGAGCCATCAACGACAAGTGCTCGCACGGAGAGATCTCGCTCTCCGAAGGCTTTGTGGATGACAAGACCATCGAGTGCTGGGCACACGGCGCCAAGTTTGACTTGGTGACGGGCCACCCGCTTAGCCTCCCAGCCTATGAGCCGGTAGCTGTTTACGAAGTGCTCATCGAAAACGGCGACATATTTCTAGAAATCGAAGCGTAAGACTTACCAAAGGAATCCCCATGTCAAAACTTGAAATCAAAAACCTCCACGTATCAGTTGCAACCGAGCAGGGCGCCAAGCAGATTCTGCGCGGTGTTGACCTAACCATCCAGTCGGGGGAGACCCACGCTGTTATGGGTCCCAACGGTTCTGGAAAGTCAACCCTGGCCTACTCCGTAGCCGGTCACCCCAAGTATGAGGTCACCGACGGTGAGATTCTGCTCGATGGTGAGAACGTTCTGGAGATGAGCGTTGACGAGCGAGCTCGCGCAGGTTTGTTCCTTGCCATGCAGTATCCGGTTGAGGTTCCTGGAGTATCAGTTTCAAACTTCCTGAGAACTGCCAAGACCGCGCTAAGCGGCGAGGCTCCAGCGCTTCGCCAGTGGGTTGGTGACCTGAAGACCGCCATGAACAACCTGCGCATGGACCCAGACTTCACCGAGCGCAACGTCAACGAGGGTTTCTCCGGTGGCGAGAAAAAGCGCCACGAGATCCTCCAGCTGGAGCTGCTCAAACCCAAGATCGCAATTTTGGACGAGACCGACTCGGGCCTAGACGTTGACGCTCTAAAAATCGTCTCCGAGGGCGTAAACCGGGCAAAGACCAACACCGACCTCGGCGTCCTGCTAATTACTCACTACACCCGAATCTTGCGTTATATCCAGCCAGACTTCGTCCACGTCTTTGTGGCCGGCAAGGTTGCTGAGCAGGGCGGGCCAGAGCTGGCAGAGCGCCTGGAGGCCGAGGGTTACGACCGCTTCTTGAAAGCCAATGTATGAGTGAGCCCAAGGACCTGAGCGCCGAGCAGTTTGATCGCGTCATTGACGCGATGAAGAACATCATTGACCCGGAGATTGGTGTCAACATAGTCGACCTGGGCTTGGTGTATGGGCTTCAAGAGTCCGATGACGGGGCTTTGCTGATCAACATGACCCTGACATCGGCCGGCTGTCCGCTGACCGACGTAATCGAGGAGCAAACCGCCGACGCCCTTGATGGGGTAGTGGAGGCTTTCCGAATCAACTGGGTGTGGATGCCACCCTGGGGTCCTGAGCGAATCACCGAAGATGGCCGCGAAATGATGCGGGCAATCGGATTCTCAATCTAAAAGAAACCCCAGGGCCTAAGGCCCTGGGGTTTTATCTTTAGCTGAACTTATCTAATCAGCTTCCAGGCCAGCGGCAGCAGAGCGGCCGCGGCAATCGCTTTGATGACATCACCAAACACAAATGGCAGGACTCCGCCGACAATGGCCTGGGGGAGAGTTAGGCCAAGGGAAATCATTAGCCCTGATACTCCGAGCGCGTAAATGACGATGGAGGCACCTGCAAACACCAAGGCTAGTTTCCAAGGGCTCTTGGTCAATCCGCGATTAGCCGCAAAACCCACCAGGGCACCGGCCACCACAAAGCCAATCAGGTAACCAGCGGTTGGTAGAACTCCGGAGAGGGTCTTTGCCGCTGCAAACACTGGCAGTCCCGCAGCTCCCATGGCAAGGTAAGTCGCCATTGACAGGGCTCCGCGACCTGCACCCAAAGTGGCGCCCACGAGCAAAACGGCAAAGGTTTGCAGCGTCATTGGCACCGGAATCATTGGAATCTGAATCTGCGCTGCTACGGCTGTCAGGCTAGCCCCGGCCATCACCAGGGCGAAGTTGTTGATCAAAGAGCGCGGAACAAGCCGGTCAGCGAGGGTGGCTGCAATAGTCATTCATTTTCCTTCTGAGTAAGTCATGAAATTCTATTGGTTTGCATCCTCAAACACCGCGTCATCATCCGCCTGGGTTTGCCGCCTAGTCTTTGGTGCTCGCAGACCCTGCTCCTCTTCCCTAATCCGAAGCTCGTTGCGGTAGGTCCAAAACAGAGCCGCGAATGCCATGATTCCAAACAGCAGCCACTGCAGTGCGTAGGAGAGATGGTTACCCTCATCAAGTGAAGGTTTCGGCATGGGAATCGGTAGAGCCTCGCTCGGGGGAGACTCGGTGACGAGGCGACCGTAGAACCTGGTTTCCAGATCCAGGTTGGTATTTAGGTCGGCTATTTCACCCAGGTCAATTGAGGCCAGCTGCCCAGCCACAGCTCCGCGGTTCAGGTCTGCCTCACCAGCCCGAAGCCTCACTTCGATTTCCGTTACCAAGGAGCTGGGCTTGGGATTGGAAACCGGCTCGGTAATTTCAGACCCGGCGGGCAGCCAACCCCGCTCAATCACGAACACTTCGCCCTGAACGCTCTCAAACAGCGCCAGCTGCAGGAAGCCTGGGGAACCAGAAAGCGGACGATTTCTCACCAGCAGGACAGAATCTTCGATGTAGCCTCCGGAGATTTTGGCCCTTCTCCATTCGGCTACCGGGTTGCCCGAGCTGTCAAACTCCCAGCCAAGCTGTTCGATTAATAAGGCGGGGGCGTCGTAATTTTGCATCACTAGTTCGATCTTGGCTACGCGCTCTTCGCGCCTAGAAAACTGCCACCAGCTCAACAGAGTGGTGACCAGGGCAAACACAGTTACGAGGACCACCCACGGGGCCCATCGCCTGAAATTTGCGCTATTCAATCTCTACAACTCCCAAAAAGAACCCTCGGGTCGTTAGATAGTCAACCAGAAAAGATCGGTGCTCATCACAAGCCCCCCAAGACTTCGTTCTGCTCTCGGGGTGGATCTTTGGATTTCTCCAGCTGATTAGGTGCGTAGCACTCTCAGCGCAACCGGCTCGCGAACACTTATTCATCGTCCACGATGCGAATTTGACTTTGGGAAATAGAAAGTTTGGGGGCGGTGATTTCCGTTGATTTCTGGCTCGGAGTTCCACCCTGGGCATTTGCTAGAACAACGGCGAAGTAGGGCAGGAAGATAGCCAGGGCGAAGAAGATCCACATCAGAATGCCGGTGGTGAACACTCCAGCCACGATGCAAACCATCCTCACGCTCATGGCGATGGTGTATTTGCGCATTCTGATCTTGCGCTCATCATCCGGGGAAATGTCGAGCGAGGTGGCACTCTGCCGTTTGGCCATGTGTCTTCGCCTCTTTCTGATTGCCATTGCTAGGCTTTGGTATTCATAACGCGCAAACCTCAATGGTATTCCCGCAAGGAGCAAAGTTGGAGAATCCAAGAACCGTACTTGTTACAGGTGGAAACCGCGGCATTGGATTCGCCATAGCTGAAGAATTTGTAGCCTCTGGTTACAAGGTTGCGGTCACCGCAAGAAGCGGAAGCGGCCCTCAGGGGTCGCTCACCGTCCGTGCGGATGTCACAGACGGTGAATCGCTGGATGCCGCTCTGGCCCAGGTTGAGTCTGAACTGGGGCCAATTGAGGTCTTAGTTGCAAACGCGGGGATCACCAAAGACACCCTGCTGATGCGCATGACCGACGAGGAATTTGAGAGCGTGGTCAACACCAACCTCTCCGGGGTTTTCAGAGTACTCAGGCGGGTCACCAAGGGAATGATCAAGGCTAAATTCGGCCGAGTAATTCTCATTGGCTCAGTAGTTGGGCTTCTCGGAAGCGCAGGCCAGGTTAACTACGCCGCAACTAAGAGTGCACTGGTTGGCATGGCGCGCTCGGTCACTCGCGAGCTCGGTGGTCGAAACATCACGGCAAACGTCGTCGCCCCGGGTTTTATTGACACCGACATGACAGCTGAGCTAACCGAAGAGCTGCAGGCAAGCTACCGGGCAAAGATTCCAGCCGGCCGCTTTGCTGCCCCGAGTGAAGTTGCAAAGGTGGTTCGCTGGCTAGCCTCGGATGAGGCTGCCTACATCTCAGGTGCGGTAATTCCGGTTGACGGTGGCCTAGGAATGGGCCACTAGGTAGTAACTTTTTCCATAATCGAACTAGGAGAGAACAATGGGAATTTTAGAGGGCAAGAAGATTTTGGTTACCGGCGTTCTCACCGAGGCCTCGATTGCATTTTCAGCAGCGAGGCTTGCGCAGCAGGAGGGCGCTGAGGTCCTGCTGAGCTCCTTCGGGCGGATGCTGCCAATCACCCAGAAGATTTCCGAGCGCCTTCCAAAGCCAGTTCAGGTTATTGAGCTTGATGCCACCAACCAGGAGCACCTTGACGCGCTGCCTGGTGCAATCAAGCAGCACCTGGGCTCTCTAGACGGTATCGTCCACGCCATTGCTTTCGCCCCGCAGACCGCTTTGGGGGGAAACTTCCTGGAGACCCCCTGGTCGGATGTTTCGACTGCCGTCGAGGTTTCCGCATACTCCCTGAAGTCCATCACGACTGCCTGCCTGCCAGTTTTGAACAACCCGAGCTCGGTCGTTGGGCTGACTTTTGATGCAACCGTTTCATGGCCGGTTTACGACTGGATGGGAGTCGCTAAGGCGGCTTTTGAATCCACCTCCCGATACTTGGCCCGCTACCTGGGCGATCGTGGGGTTCGCGTGAACCTGATTTCGGCAGGTCCGCTTCGCACCACCGCGGCCAAAGGAATTCCAGGATTTGCAACTATGGAGGAGCTTTGGACTGGTCGGGCCCCACTGGGTTGGGACCTCACCGACACCGAGGCGGCGGCCAAGGGTCTGGTAGCGCTTTTGAGCGATTGGTTCCCGGCCACCACCGGTGAAATGATCCACGTAGACGGCGGTCTCCACTCCACCGGAGCCTAGAGCGGCAACAGCGGAATAAGCTTTGAAAGATCGCGCTCATTGAGCGCGATCTTTGCTTTCTCCTGGACAATCGGCTTTGCGCAGAATGCGACCGATAGAGCAGCAACCTCCATCATTCCCAGGTCATTGGCTCCGTCGCCGACGGCCATAGTTTTTTCGATGGGGACACCTAGCTGCTTGGACCACTCGAGCAAGGCCTCGGCCTTGGCGGCTCGATCAATAATCTTTCCAAGAACTCTTCCGGTTAGCCTTCCCTCCGAAACCTCAAGGGTATTGGCGCGTTCGAAATCGAAATTCAGGGCTTTCTTGACTGGCCCGAGCAGCTGAATAAACCCGCCGGAAACAGCAGCGGCTTTTCCTCCAAGTTCATGAATTGCTTCGATGAGCTCGCGAGCGCCGAGGGTTGGCGTGAGCTCTTGAGCAACCTCTGCCAAAACGGATTCCGAAAGCCCCTGCAGGGTCGCCACGCGCTCTATCAGACTCTGCGCGAAATCTAGCTCCCCGCGCATCGCTCGCTCGGTTACCTCAGCGACCTGATCTCTGGTTCCAGCGCGCTCGGCCAGGAGTTCAATTGCTTCCTCATTGATCAGGGTCGAATCAACGTCGAAGACCACTAAAAACTTTGTCAAGGCTTAACCAAGAGCCCCTTGGCGACAACGGTAATTCCCGAGTCGGTGACGGTGAAACCGCGCTCTAGGTCGCGCTCCTTATTCACTCCAATACTTGCCCCATCGGAAACCACAACATTCTTATCCAGGATTGCCCTGCGGATAGTGCAGTCACGCCCAATCTGAACATCATCCAAAAGGACGGAGTCGGTGATTAGAGACCTGGAGGAGACCCTTACGTTGGGGGAGAGCACCGAGCGGTCCACAACTCCGCCGGAGACCACAACACCAAGGCTCACAATCGAATCCTGAGTCCTGCCCTGGTTGCCCTCTGAGTCGTGAATGAACTTTGCCGGCGGCAGGTTGATTTGCTGGTTGTAGACCGGCCAGTCCGAGTTGTAGAGGTTGAAGATCGGCATGGTGGAGATGAGGTCCATGTGCGCGTCGTAATAAGAATCTATTGTTCCAACATCGCGCCAGTAGGACTTATCCCTGGCAGTAGCACCCGGAATCTCGTTGAAGGTGAAGTCGTATGCACCGGCAGACCCTTTGGCCACGAAATAGGGGATTATGTCTCCACCCATGTCATGAGATGAATCTGCATTCTCACCATCTAACTCAATCGCCTCAATCAGGCTCTGAGCGTTGAAAATGTAGTTTCCCATTGAGACCAGGGCTTGGGTTGGGTCACCAGGAACGGGATGGGGGTCACTGGGCTTTTCTCGGAAGGCGCTGATCTGGGTGGGGTTACCGTCATCCACCTCGATAACACCGAACTGTGTTGCCAGCGAGATTGGCTGCCTAATTGCAGCAACCGTAGCTTCCATGCCAGAGTCGATGTGAGATTGGAGCATCTGGTCAAAATCCATCCGGTATACGTGATCGGCACCCACTACGACAACGTAATCTGGTCGCTCATCGCTCAAAGCGTTCATGGACTGCAAAATTGCATCGGCACTGCCGGTGTACCAGCGCTTTCCCAGTCGCTGCTGAGCAGGAACCGAAGCAACGTACCCACCCAACAGAGGCGACATTCTCCAGGTTTGAGAGACGTGCCTGTCCAGCGAATGCGACTTGTACTGGGTTAGCACCACAATTCGCCGCAATCCTGAGTTGATCAGGTTAGACAGAGCAAAATCAACCAGGCGGTAACTTCCCGCAAAGGGCACTGCAGGTTTTGCGCGATCAGCTGTCAAAGGCATCAAGCGCTTACCCTCGCCCCCAGCGAGAACCATTCCAAAAACTCGAGTGCGTCCCATAGCCAAATGTTAGTTGTTTGCAAGGCGCAGGACACTAGCATTTCGGTATGCGTGTGGATTTCGTTACCAAAGAGTACCCGCCAAACATTTACGGGGGAGCGGGTGTGCATATCACCGAGCTCGTAAGGGTTCTCCGAGGGCAAATCGAAGCAAAAGTCCACGCCTTTGGTGATCCAGTGAGTGAGCATGACACTTTTGGCTACCCGGTTCCCACTGGTTTTCAAAGTTCTAACTCAGCCCTGCAAACTCTTGCCGTTGATCTATCGATGATTGATGCGATTCAAGGTGCGGATTTGGTCCACAGCCACACCTGGTACGCAAATTTTGCGGGCCAACTCAGTTCAATGCTGCATGGAATTCCCCACGTCATAACCGCACACTCGCTGGAGCCGCTGCGCCCGTGGAAAGCAGAACAGCTTGGGGGAGGGTATGCGGTCTCGTCTTTTATCGAGCGCTCCGCCTATGAACAGGCAACGCGAATTGTTGCCGTATCCAACGGCATGCGAAACGACATTTTGAAGGCATACCCAGATCTCGACCCAGACAAAGTTGAGGTGGTCTACAACGGAATTGATTCCCAAAAATGGCAGCCGCTGCAGGACCCGGATTCAGTCCGGGCTCTCGGCGTCGATCCAGACCAGCGCTCAGTGGTGTTTGTGGGCCGAATCACCCGTCAAAAGGGTTTGCCATACTTCCTGCGAGCTGCCAGCAGTCTACCGGCAGATGTTCAACTGGTTTTGTGTGCCGGTGCACCAGACACTCCGGAAATCAAGGCTGAGGTCGAACACTTAGTCTCTGAGCTCTCAAAAACCCGCTCCGGGGTGGTTTGGATCCCCGAGCACTTGCCGCAGGCAAAGCTGGCCGCCCTGCTAAGTGCTGCGGATGTCTTCGTCTGTCCTTCGATCTATGAACCGCTCGGCATTGTGAATCTTGAGGCGATGGCCTGCGGCGCTGCGGTGGTTGCTACCGCAACGGGGGGAATTCCTGAGGTGGTCGTTGAGGGCGAAACTGGCTGGCTAGTTCCGATAGAGCAGCTTCAAGATGGCTCAGGGACACCGGTTGACGAAGCTAAATTTATTGCCGACTGGTCCGAGACACTAAACCGTGCGCTCGAGTCCAATCAGCTGAATAAATTTGGTGAGAGCGGCAGGAAACGCGCTGTGGCGGATTTCAGCTGGGAATCCATTGCGACTCGCACCATCGAGGTCTATAACCGAGCGCTGAAAAGCTAGGCTGTTGGCGATGTCAACTGTTATCGACCTGCAAAATGTGAGCATTGTTCGCTCGGGAAAACCAATTCTTGACTCGGTGACCTTCGCCGCATCTTCCAGTGAGCGCTGGGTGGTTCTCGGTTCAAATGGCGCCGGCAAAACCACCATGCTCCGCGTGTGTGCGGCCCAAATCCACCCCAGCAGCGGTCAAGCGACGATTTTGAACCAGCGCCTGGGTGAGGTCAACGTTTTCGAGCTCAGAACCCGAATCGGTTTTGCCTCTTCCGCGCTAGCGAATCAGATTCCAAACAGCGAGAGCGTGCTCAATGCGGTTATGACCGCCTCTTACGGCGTTACCGGCCGCTGGAACGAGGAGTACGACAGCATTGATGAGCGTCGCGCGATGCGGGTGCTGCGCGAGTGGGAGCTAGAGGATTTTGCCCAGCGGGCGTTTGGCACGCTTTCGGATGGTGAGCGCAAGCGAGTGCAAATTGCTCGCTCGGTCATGACTGATCCCGAAATGATGCTGCTGGATGAGCCGGTTGCCAGCCTTGACCTAGCTGCTCGCGAGCTAACTCTGCGCCTTCTCTCCGGGTATGCCACCTCTGGAGCTGCCCCCGCCATGGTGATGGTCACCCATCACCTGGAAGAGATTCCAGCGGGGTTCACCCACGCGCTTTTGCTGCAGGATGGCAAGATTTTGGCTCGCGGTGAAATTGGAGCGACCCTCACCAGCGAGGCAATCTCTGAGACTTTCCGCTTCCCCCTTCGGGTTAGCTACCAAGACGGTCGCTTTTCGGCGACCGCTGCCTAGACTTCCACAGCAACAACTGCTAAGCTTTCCCGCTGTTGCTCTTTAGCAAGCAGAATTCACCAAGAAGGACATCATGAAGGCTGAGATTCACCCAACCTACGAGCCAATCGTTTTCCGCGACCTGGCATCGGGAGTTTCTTTTCTAACCCGCGCCACCGTCACCAGCAGCAAGACCATCGAGTGGGAAGACGGCAAGACCTACCCGGTTTACGACGTGGAAATTAGCTCAGCGAGCCACCCTTTCTACACCGGAAAGCAGCGCATCATGGATGCCGCAGGTCGCGTAGAGCGCTTCAACGAGCGTTACAAGAACTTCAGCTAATCCTTGATTGGCCAACCCAATTCCGCCTGGTAATCCGGGCGGTTTTGCTTTTTAAGCCACTGGGCAAAATCCAGGCTCTGCTCGTCTGACCAAATCACCTGGGCGCTGTGAAGTGCTGAGATTTCCATGTCTAAATCCGGGAACTTAGTGGCCTGCCGCTGCGCCAGCAAGCCCGCTGCCACCGCATCGGCCGTTGAATTGTGAGCGTCCTTTAGCTCCACGCCGTAGTCCTGACAGAGCGCCGCAAGAGTGCGCTTTCCACTTCGATACTTCATCATGGCCCTATCTAGGACCAGCGGGTCAATAACTGGGGCTGGGTCAAGCGGAGTGATTCCGTGACGAATTGCCTCAGACTTCAAAATGGTGAAGTCAAAGGGGGCGTTGAAGGCAACCAGCGGCATTGATTTATTTAGTTCTCTTAGTTTTTCAACGATTTCGCTGATTGCCGGCCCCGGTGCAACGCCTTGGGCGGCCGCAATTTCATTGGTAACACCGTGAACCGCACTTGCGGCGGCCGGGATGTCTACGCCTGGATTCAAAAGCCATTCATCTAGCGCCGTGGTGAGGCCATTGGAGTCGAGCACTGCAACACAGGCAGTGACGATACGAGACTGTCTTAGATCAAGACCGGTGGTCTCGAGGTCAAAAACCGCCAACTGTTTACTCCAGCTTGGCCGGCTGGGTTCAAAATCAAAATCTAGCAAGGCACTCCTTTCGCTCAGGATACCCCCGGTGACCCAAACTCCTAGACTGGAGACATGCCCCTGTCAAAAACTTCAACCAGACACCTTTTCGGTCTGGCCAAGGCCAGGGGCAAAAGAGAGAACCTGGCCGGCACGGCGCTGTGGCGTTACAGCACATCCAACCCCAAGGGCAAAATCCTGCTCATTCACGGCTTTCGGGGAAATCACCTCGGGCTAAGTGCGATCGCTGCTGCTCTTGAGGAATACGAGGTTCTAATTCCGGACCTACCTGGTTATGGCAAATCCGAGGAGCTTTTAGGTTCGCATGACCTAAAGAACTATGGTCGTTGGTTAGCAGACCTCTATTCAGAACTGGATCCTGAGACCATGGTCCTTGGGCATAGCTTTGGTTCGTTGGTGGTTGGCTCGGCGATTGCCCAGGGCATGAGTCCTGCAGCAGTAATTCTGCAAAATCCAATCACCGCCCGCTCCAGCGAACAGAAGGATTTACCCAATCGAGTGGCCCGCTTCTTTTACCGGGCCGCACTGGGCCTTGGTCCTGTTGGCTCTGCGCTACTGCGGAGCTGGTTGGTTGTGCGGGTGATGTCAATCGCGATGGCAACAACTTCGAATCTTCGCTTGCGGAGCCTGATTCATCAGCAGCATCACCACCACTTCTCGAATTACCGCTCTGACCGGGTCGCTCACGAGGGGTTTATGGCCGCCTCATCGGGAAATGTCTTGGATTACGCGCAGTGGTTGCAAATGCCGGTTTTACTTATTGCGGGTGAAGGGGATTCAATTGCGCCACTGAGAAACCAAGTGTTGGCGCATCAATTAATTGCCGGATCAAAATTGGTGGTTATCCCAAAGGTTGGTCACCTCACGCACTACGAGACCCCGATTGAGGTTGCGGTGGCGGTTGATGAATTCGCGAGCAAGCTGTGACAAAGCTGTGTTTTGACGCTCGTTTCATAAAACCTGAGCACCCGGATGGCATTTCTCGTTTCAGTCTCAATCTGATCGCTGAACTGGCAACGATGTGTGAGCTGACAGTGCTGATTAGCTCCCCGGAAGTTGCGGCCAAGATGCCTGCCGGAGTGAAGATGATTCAGCTTCCAAATCCCACAAGTGCGCTGGAGGTGCTAACCGCACTGAAATTGAATCGAGCAGGGGTGAAGGTTGTTTTCAGCCCGATGCAAACCACCGGGTCGCTTGGCAAAAAATTCAAGTTGATTCTCACCCTGCACGATCTGATTTACTACCGCCACCGCACTCCACCGAAAGAATTCACTTGGGCAATTCGAGTCCTTTGGCGGCTCTACCACCTAACCTTTTGGCCCCAGCGGCTGGTGCTCAACGGTGCTGATCACGTGGTGACGGTCTCAGAGACCACAAAGCGGCAAATGCTTCAGAAACGGCTCACCGAGCGGCCGATTTCGGTCATTTACAACTCCGCCTCCGGAGCGATTGAATCCCGGGCGTCTTCGAATCACGAAAGCCAGCAGCTTAGCTACATGGGAAGTTTCATAGGTTACAAAAACGTTGAGACGCTGATTCGCGGAATGGGTCTCCTGCCCGATCTAACTCTGGTTTGCCTCTCTAGAATTTCCGACCAAAGACGCAATGAATTGCAAAACTTGGCGGATCAGGTCGGTGCCAAAGTCGAATTCCGAAATGGCGTGAGCGACGAGGAATACAACTTTGAGCTTGAACGCTCGCTTGCCTTGGTGAGTGCATCCAGGGATGAGGGTTTTGGAATTCCTGTGGTTGAGGCGCTTGAGCGCGGGATCCCGGCCGTGATATCCGACATTGAAATCTTTGAAGAAATCGGTGGGGCAGCTGCACTGCGTTTTAGTCAAGATTCAGCACAGGAGTTTGCAAGTCAAGTTAGAAAACTCCAGGATCAGCAGGTCTGGATGAAGCGGTCCGCCCTGGCTATTGAGCAGGCCAGAAACTTCTCTTGGAAAAAATCAGCCGAGCAGTTACTTGTAATCGCCCGGCAGCTCGGAGCCTAGAGACTCTGGAGCCCAGCCGTCTACGCTCCATGCTCCAGAGTGCCGGAAAATGTGGAGTGAGGCATTTTGCAGTCGCTCGCCCGCGGGGGGAATCTTGCCCTGGGAAACTTCGTTTAGGACAAAACGAATAAGTGCCCCGTGAGAAACGGCCAGGACACGACTACCCGCGTATCGGATTTGGATTTCTTCAAGCAGCCGTAGCGAGCGTTCCTTCATTACCAACTTCGAATCAGCTCCGGGGATGTCTTCCAACTGGGCGTAATGGTGCTGCCACTGCTCGTAGGTCATTCCCTCGCCGACCCCGAAGGAGCGCTCCAAGAGCAGCGGCTCCTCGATAACTTCGCCATGCCCCAAAACCTCCGCAACTATTTGAGCGGAGTGCTTGGCCCTGCCGAGCGGTGAGCTCAAAATAACGTCCCAAGCGCCCGGAAGGCTGCGAGCCGCTAAAGAAATCTGGGCAATACCGGCCTCGTTCATGGGGATGTCGGTGGTGCCCTGCAGGCGTAGGTCGATGTTCCAATCGGTTTGACCATGGCGCAGCAGCCCTAAAACGGTGTTTGTCATCTGAGGATAAGTTCCAATACTTCTGAGGTTGAGGCGTTGATTTTGACATCTGCCAACAGGTCTGCTCGTGTTTCACCGAGATTGACAATCACGATGGGTAGATTCAGTTTCTTGGCGGCCTTCACCAACCGAAGCCCGGAGTTCACAGTCAGTGATGTCCCGGCAATCAGCAGCCCCTCAGCCTCACTGACCCAGCGGCCAGCTGTTTCGACCCTTGCGGTGGGGACTTGCTCACCGAAAAAAACTACATCCGGCTTGAAGTGCGAGCCACAGCCGGCGCAATTTGGGACTCGAAAGTTCTGCCCCACTTCAACCTCAGCATCGCCGTCGGGCGTGAACTCAACGTTCTGCTCGCGAGTAACATTTGGGTTCAGGTTTGCGATTCGAGCATCAAATTCGGAGCGGGAGAGTATTTCGCCGCACCCGGTGCAAATCACTCGGTCTAGTCGACCGTGAAGCTCCAAAACGGATTTAGAGCCAGCCCGCTGGTGCAGCCCGTCCACATTCTGAGTGATTAGGTTTTCCACCTGGGCGCTTTTGGCAAGGGCGAAATGCCCTTGGTTTGGATTAGCTAGGGCAACTCGACTCCACCCAACAAAGGAGCGAGCCCAATACCTAACTCGATTTTGCTCGGATCCCATAAATTCATCGAAGGTGAGAGGGTGGCGCGCAACTCTGCCGGCTCCGCGATAGTCAGGAATGCCGCTGTCGGTTGATATTCCAGCCCCGGTAAGAACGCAGAGCCTTTTGCCGGCAAGAACTGCCCTGGCGTGCTCGATCCCAAATTCAACTGCGGGGGAGAGGGAAGTGGTCACCGGGCGAGTTTACTCGCCCGGGGCAAATGATTTGGTGTCCGAAAGGGGACTTGAACCCCTACCTCCTAACGGAGACTAGCACCTCAAGCTAGCGCGTCTGCCATTCCGCCACCCGGACCTGAGAATGAAGAAGACCCTGGGGGCTTCCGCATCGAACCCATAATCTAGCACGAACTGTTTGGGCAAACCAGCCTCAGGTGCTTGGTAATCGGTTATTTCGGCGGTAGCGTAAAGCCCATGCAAGAAGACGCAGCCGTAGCACTGAGGCAATTCATCGCCGCTTTAGAGCGTCACCTGGATGCGTGCGCTACCAAGCGCCCGGGTTCCGACCAGGAAATTCAAGAGGCTTACGATCAGGTGGCGTCCACTTTTGAAAAGTATGAGGACCTGCTGGAATCCAGCTACTCCGAATACCTGCCAATTGTTGCCGAGGATGAATGAGCCCCTTTGAGGCTTTGCTCCTAGGACTTATCCAGGGGCTAACTGAGTTTCTACCAATCTCCTCGTCGGCCCACGTTCAAATTGCGCAGGAGCTTTTGGGTCTGAGTTCCCTAACCAAGCCGCAATTGACCGCCTTCATTGCGACCATTCAAATTGGAACCGAACTCGCCGTGGTCACTTACTTTTTCAAGACGATTCTTGAAGTTTTGAGGGCTTTCTTCAAAAGCGGGCTGCAGCCTTTTTCGAAACAGCCCCCCGAGGCCCGCCTCGGTTGGCTGATCATCATCGGAACCCTACCGATTGTGGCGCTGGGACTGGCCTTTCAAGACCTGATTGAAAACCAATTGCGGCAGCTTTGGATTATCGGAACCATGCTGATTGGCTTTGGGCTGTTGCTGGGTGTTGCGGACAGATTTGCAAAAAAGACCAGAACCATTGAGCAACTGGACCTTAGATCCGGTTTGGTTTTTGGGTTGGGCCAAGCATTAGCGCTAATTCCCGGTGTCTCAAGATCGGGCGGAAGCATCACGGTTGGGTTGATGATGGGATTCACTCGTGAGGCAGCAGCCCGCTACAGCTTCTTGCTGGCAATTCCTGCCGTCCTTGCAGCTGGAGGCTACCAATTCGCCAAGTCCTACGCTGACCTGCCCGCTGATCTCCTTTTGGCAACGGCAGCTGCCACAGCAGTGAGCTTTGTGGTCGGTTACGCCGTCATTGCTTGGCTTCTTAGGTACCTGGTAAAGGGCTCCTACCTACCATTTGTCATCTGGCGCGTAGTCGTGGGTTCGCTAATCCTTCTGGGACTCTGGGCCGGGGTGCTCTAACCCTCTCCAGCGCCGTCCTTGCGTTCTTTGAGGTACTTCTCAAATTCCCTTGCCAGCGCATCGCCCGAAGCCTGTTCGCTATCCAGTTCGTCGCGTTGCTTTTCAAGCTGAACCACGTAGCTAGCCATCTCCTCATCACCTTCGGCGGCATCATCGATGGAGCGCTCCCACTCAAAAGCCTGCTCCGCGAGCTTGGAGGTGTCAAAAGACGCTCCAATCAGGGTTTGCAGCTCCGATAGGAAGCCCAGGGCGGCCTTTGGATTGGTGGTGTTGTGGACGTAGTGGGGAACAGAACCCCAGAGTGAAAGGACCGGAATACCCTCTGCCTCAAAGGTCTGTGCCAGCACAGTCAGAATGCCGACCGGACCCTCGTATCGAGAGGGTTCAATGGCAAATAGCTCTTGTAGCTGGGAGTTCTGACTGGACTTGAAAATCGGCATGGGCCTGGTGTGGGGGACATCAGCCAGCATGCAACCGAGCATCACGACCGCGTCAATTTCTCGATCTTGCACCATCTCGAGTATCTCGGCGGCAAAACTCAGCCAGCGCCTAGAAGGCTCGGAACCCATGAGCAGGTAGAGCCGCTCAAGGGTAGGGTTTTTCTCAATGGCCTCAGGTTCGGCCTGCATAAATTCGGCACCGGGCCAGGACAGCACGCGGTTGCCGTCGACATCAAACTCGATCATGGGTCGAGAAAACTGAAAATCGTAGTAATCCTCGGGATCTACTGCGTCCAGGGTCACCGCTGAAATTTGATCGGCAATCGCTTTGAGAGCACCGGATGCACCCTCGGTGGCATCATTCCAGCCCTCAAAAGCAATCAGTAAAACTCGACCGTGCAGCAAATTTCTCCTAAGTGATAATCACAAACTCTATTTCACCCTCGACAACTAGACTTTAGGCCAATGTCGCAAATCAAGTTTCCAAAGGCCGTGCTGTGGGATATGGATGGCACTCTGATCAATTCCGAGCCCTACTGGCTGCTCAGTGAATCAAACCTAGCCAGCGACTACGGAAAATCTTGGACCCAAGAGCACGGGCATGAACTAATTGGAAAGTCTCTGTACGACTCCTCGGCAATACTGAAGGAGAGATTGAACATCCAGGACCTCTCGGTCCAGGAGGTCATTGACCGCCTGACAAACGAGGTCATCTCAAAACTTCAGGGGGCATTGCCGTGGCGACCTGGAGCGCTTGAGGCGCTGATGATGCTTCGTCAGGCTGGCGTAAAGACCGCCTTGGTGACCATGTCGATGCGACGCATGGCCCTAGCTGTGGTTGATCAAATCCCATTTGAAGCATTTGATGTGGTGGTAGCCGGGGATGACGTTAACCTTGGAAAACCGCATCCGGAACCATATCTCAAGGCGGCACAGCTGCTGGGCCTTGAGGCTAGCGATTGCGTGGCAATTGAAGATTCCGTTACAGGCCTCAGGTCCGCTGAGGCAGCGGGATGCATTCCAGTAGGAGTTCCGAATCTGATGGAACTTCCAGAAACTGGACGCAGGGTAATTTTGCCTAGCCTGGTCGGATTAGACCTCAAGTGGTTGGAGTCATTGGCGTGAGTATTTTTCAAATTGGCGACAAGGTCCAGCTAACCGGACCTGGCGGAAGGTTGAACACCATCCAGCTTGAGGCAGGTGGCCGCTTTGGCACTCACAAGGGAGACCTGCTGCACGATGTAATCATCGGGAAACCCGATGGCTCGGTAGTTGCAAACCAAAATGGCGTCGAGTACCTGGCGCTTAAGCCTCTACTGACCGACTATGTGCTTTCCATGCCGCGCGGCGCGGCAATTGTCTATCCGAAAGATGCCGGCCAGATTCTGGTGGAAGGCGACATATTCCCGGGTGCAACTGTGATTGAAGCTGGAGTTGGCTCTGGTGCGCTCTCAAGTTACCTGCTGCGCGCGGTGGGGGATAGCGGCAGGCTGCTGTCTTTTGAGCGAAGAGAGGAATTTGCTCAAATCGCTCAGGCGAACGTCACCAATCAGCTCGGAAAGCGCCCTGAAAATTGGACGGTTACCATCGGAGATCTTCAGGAGGTATTGCCACAGGTGGTTCGCTCAGCAACGGCCGATCGAGCAGTGCTGGACATGTTAGCCCCGTGGGAGTGCGTTGACGCGGTCTCACAGGCTCTGAAGCCGGGCGGTCTGCTAATTTGCTATGTCGCCACCGTCACCCAGCTTTCGCGCACAGTTGAGGAAATCAAGAATCACGGTGGCTTTACCCCGGCAGTAGCCTGGGAATCAATGGTCAGGGGCTGGCACGTCGAAGGCCTGGCGGTTCGGCCGGATCACCGCATGATCGCACACACTGGCTTCCTACTGACGGCCAGAAGGCTCGCTCCGGACACAGTTCTCCCGCAGTTCAAAAACAAACGAGCGTCAAAAACCGATTACTCGGATGAGGATTTTGAAACTTGGTTGCCGCAAGCCATCGGGCAGCGACCAATCAGTGAGAAAAAACTGAGAAAAACCGTTCGGAAGGTCACCAAAGAGGCCGCCGAGCGAGAGAATTAGAAGCCGAAGTAATCGAAGGACTCCCACTTGCGCAAACTCATCTCGCTTTCTGCCGTCGCCCTGTTGCTAACAGGTTGCGCATCGACCGCCGAAGAGCCAGTCGATCCAGCTAGTTATGCAGCCATGAGCGCAGGCCTAACGGCCAACTGCGAGGCCTTTACTACCGGCGATGCCGTCAAGCAAATCAAAGTCAGTGGCGATTTTGGCGTCTCACCAACCGTGGAATTCCCAACTCCGCTATCTGGCACCGGGGTTGAAACCGCGGTTGTCTTTGAGGGAAATGGTGGAGCAGTGGTTGGCAACCAGCGGGTTGCGCTGCACTTCACCGGCTACAACGCTGCAACTGGTGAGCAGTTTCAAGGTAGTGAATTCGGAACCGAAGACTACATAATTCAGGACATCGTCGAGGGTGGCCTACCAGACTTCTGCTCAGCTCTAAGTGGAGTCCAGGTTGGTTCAAGGGTGGCAGTTCTTTTGGATGCCGAGAACGCGCACCAGAATGCCGGAGTGGAATCGCTGGGCATTGGTCCAGAAGATGGCATCATCTTCATCTTTGACGTGGTAAACGCCTACCTTCCCAAGGCGGTGGGGGAGGCAAAAGCCCCTGAAGCCGGTCTTCCGACCGTGATTTTGGCTCCAGATGGCCAGCCAGGAATTCAAATTCCCGCCAGTGATGCTCCAGCCGAATTCAAGCGCTCAGTTCTTACAGAAGGCGCTGGGGAGGCTATTGCCATCGGAGACACAGTTGTCGTTCACTACAGCGGCTGGACCTGGCAGGGCGAGCAGTTTGATTCCTCCTGGACTTCGAAGGCACCCGCTTCATTCACCGTGTCCTCTGACAACCTCATCGAGGGCTTTGTTCAGGCCTTGGAGGGTGTGAAGGTTGGCTCCCAGGTGGTAGCAGTGATTCCATCTGAGCTCGGCTATGGAGATGCTGCACAGGGTTCAATTCCAGCTGGATCTACTCTGATCTTTGTGATTGACGTTCTGGGCAAGGAGTAGCGGTTTGATCGGGGGAGGGTCATGGCAAAGCAATCACCTGCTGAGCGCCTCTTCACACTGACCTGCTGCCTGGTAGCAAGCCCCCGCATTGGCCTTAGCAAGCAAGACATCTACCGAGCTGTGGCCGGGTATCAAGCCGCCACCAGCGACGAGGCTCGCGATCGAATGTTTGAAAGAGATAAGCAGGTCCTTCGCGAGGCCGGAGTTCGGTTGGAGGTTCTCGAGAACGACAGTTTTGACGAGACCGACCAATCCCGCTATCGGATAGCCAAATCAAGTTTTGAGTGGCCAAAGGGGCTGGAGCTATCTTCGAAAAAGCTTCAGCTTTTGGAGCTGGCGGCTAAAGCCTGGAACAGTCAGCTTCTTGAGGCTCCTGCCCAACAGGGTCTCACTCGACTCAAGTCCTTGGGATTGATGCCGGCCGAGAGCGACCTGAGGCCCTTTAGCCCGAGGCTCTTGGCCCGCCATGCCAGCTTTGCCCCGCTAGCCGCCGCCATTTCGAACTCGGTCCAGGTGGTTTTTGAGTACCAAAAACCAGACGGTGAACTCTCCACCCGTAAGGTTTCACCTCTAAAACTAAGGCAGCTAGAGGGGCAGTGGGTGCTGCTCGGGCTGCACAATTCGCAAATCAAGAATTTCTTGCTTCGTCGCATTTCCTCCAGCGTTACGACACTTCCGGTTGCTGCCGAAAAGGTTGACCAAGTCGCCCTAGGTCAAGCCGAACAAGACCTGAAGGATTTCGTCAGCGGAAACCTGGCAGTTATCGAGGTGGTTCCAGACACGGAGGCAGCCGTCATTTTCAAACCAAATGACGAAGGACTGGTAACCACAACCTTTATGGATGAGGCTCTGTTTGCTGAGGACCTCATGGAGTTTGGCTCTCAGCTCAGGGTAATTTCTCCAGAGAGCTTGCAGCGCAGAATCAAAAATGGACTGAAGGCGGTGGTTAGAGCACATGCCTAAGCAGGAACTAGACGGTGAGGAGCTTTACCAATTGGCCTTGGCCATAGTTGGACTGGTCTTGAAAACCTCTGATCTGACCGTTTCTGATTTGGCCGATCACTTCTTGGTGAGTGAAAAGGTTGTCGTGAAGGCCGTCAGGGCTATCGCCAACAGTGAGGACCTGGATCGCTACCAAACGCACTTTTATGTTGACGAAGATTCCCTCGAGAAGGGGTTGGTTTCATTCGGTTTAGGTCAGGGCTCTCTGGAGTCACCTCCGGTCATGAGCCACGAGCAACTCGCGGCTATCACGATGGGGTTGGAGTACTTGAGCTCGCTTCCAGAATTCAGTGAGAACGAAGACCTGCTCGAACTGAGAAAACTCATCGGTTCTGGTGACACCGTCCCGGTGCAAGCGGGTCCTAGGGTCCAGGCCGAACAAGTCCATCAGCTGCGCGAAGCTGTGGTGAACCAGGTTCGCGCAGAGTTTTCCTATGTAAATCAAACCGGCAAGCGCTCGAGGCGCGTAGTCGAACCTTTACGAATTGACCTAATCGGCTCCAAGCACTACTTACGGGCCTTTTGCCTCACTACCAACGAACTTCGCTCCTTCCGAATCGAGCGGATGACGGAGCTCGCCTTATCGAGCGAGAGCGTTTCCGAGCAGAGCAAGGCTCTAGAGGTCCCCGACGAGGTCTACGGAAACGGTGGTGGAGTTGCGGTTAGTTTGTCGGCCAGCGAATCTGCGGCGGAAATATTCTGGAACTTCCCAGTGGTGGGTGAGGTAAAACGCACGGATGCTGGTCTGGAGGGTGAGATTTTGGTGGGTTCACTGCCGGCCCTTGCCCGACACGTCGTCCGGTACGGCGGGGCAGTGCGGGTTTTATCACCCCAGGCCGCCAGGGATCTGGTGAGAGAATTTGCGCTGCAATCCCTTGGTGAAGCAGGAGTAGGGGAGGAGTGAGCGTGAGCGGCTGGATCTCTCTGCTTCTGATCCTTGGGGCACTTTACGCACTTGTCTTGATTTGCTACCGGCTGGTGCTGAGTTCCAAGCAGCTGCTCGGTGAAATTCAAGTGCTGAGGTCCAAGACTGAATCTTTGAAACAGGTCGAAGAGCTGCCCTTCGTGACTGCTCACTTCAATCGCGCCGACGAGCTCGGTGAACTGTTAGCAAAGCGTGAGCAATACCGCAGGGCCAAGCGTCACAGGGCAGAAGATAGACGGCGTAAACTAATCCAACACGTGCAAGACCTAGATTTAGACAAGAGGTAAACCATGAGACTTCAGGGCTGGGAATGGATCATTATTCTGGCGATCATTTTGTTGCTCTGGGGTGCCCCTAAGCTCCCAGGTTTGGCGAAGAGCATGGCTCAGTCCATGAGGATCTTCAAGAAGGAAATCTCCACTGAGGCGCAGCCTAAGGTCAAGGAGCCAGTCGAGGGCGAGAAGCAGCAAGACTAATGGTGCGGCGCAAAGACAAACAGCGCCGCATGTCCCTTGGCTCTCACCTTCGGGAGCTCCGCATCAGACTTTCCTGGTCGGCAGGCTTCATTGTTCTGGGGACAGTGGCCGGATGGTTCCTGTTCGACCCAGTTTTTGCCTTCCTGCAGCAACCGCTTCTGGAGGTAACCAAGGCTCGCGGTATCGAGGCAATCGTCAACTTTGGAACAGTGGTTTCTGCTTTTGACCTGAGAATTCAGGTTTCGATTTTCCTGGGCGTCATCATCACCGCACCATTTTGGCTTTACAACGTTTGGGCATTTGTCGCACCCGGCCTCAAGACCAAAGAAAAGCGTTTTTCGCTGGGATTCATTTTCACTTCGGTGCCGTTGTTTTTGTCGGGGGCTTATCTCGCCTGGTCTTCGCTACCGAGCTTCGTTGTCGTTCTAATCGGCTTCACTCCCGAGGGTAGCTCGAACGTTATAAGCGCGAGTGAATACGTCCTGTTCGCCATCCGAATTCTGCTGGTTTTCGGACTGGCCTTTGTGATGCCCGTGCTGCTGGTGCTTCTGAACTTTGCAAATTTGCTTACCGGAGCCGCGATCCTCAAGGGTTGGCGGTTGGCAGTTTTCATAATTGCCTTCGTTTCCGCCCTCGCCACCCCAACCGCAGATCCGATGTCAATGTTCTTGCTAATGGCACCGCTGAGTTTTCTGTACTTTGTGGCGGTTGGTGTCTCCGTGCTGAATGACAAGCGAAGAGCCAGGCGCGAGGCGAAACTCCTTGCCGAAGAACCAAGCATTGAGTGAACTGAGCCCATCCGAGCGTTATCGGAAAGCAAAGGCGTCCCGGAAGGACAGCGAACTTTCCAAGTTCACGGAGGGTCTCAAATTTCCGCTCGACCCGTTTCAAGAGGAGTCTTGCCGAGCTCTTGAGCGGGGATCCGGTGTTTTGGTGGCAGCCCCGACCGGTGCTGGAAAGACCATAGTCGGCGAGTTTGCAATTCACCTGGCAGTCTCCAGCGGGCAAAAAGTCTTCTACACCACACCGATCAAGGCACTGAGCAACCAAAAATTTCAGGAGCTCACCAAACGCTATGGCAAAGAGCGCGTGGGTCTGCTGACCGGTGACACCAATAACAACTCCGAAGCCCAAATAGTGGTTATGACCACCGAGGTGCTTCGAAACATGATTTATGCGACCTCCACCTCACTGCGGGATCTCGGTTATGTCGTCATGGACGAGGTTCACTACCTTGCGGACCGCTTCAGGGGCGCGGTTTGGGAAGAGGTAATTCTGCACCTTCCCAAGGACGTGAAGGTGGTCTCGCTCTCTGCGACCGTCTCAAATGCTGAGGAATTTGGTGCCTGGTTGGCTGAGGTAAGAGGCAACACCGAAATTATTGTTTCCGAACACCGACCAGTCCCGCTTCACCAGCACGTATTGCTGGGGGATGAACTCCTGGAGCTTTTTGACCCGAGTTCCAAACAGCTCCATGTCAACCCGGAGCTTGCTCGCAAACACCACGCCCGGTCTAGAGGGCCCATAAAAAGTTCTGGGAAATGGGGCGGGGGGAGTTTCAAGTCTGATCCAAGAAATCGAAACCAACTCAATTTCCCCAAACTAGACAAGCCTGAAGTGGTTGAAATGCTCGCAGAAGGTGAGCTGCTGCCGGTTATTTTCTTCATCTTTTCAAGAGCCGGCTGCGAAAAAGCGGTTGAGGCCTGTCGAAGAGCAGGGCTAAGGCTTACCTCGCGCGAGGAGCAGCTTCAGATTCGGGCTATCGTCGATGAGCGCTGCGGCTCTATCGCAGATGAGGATCTCGATACCCTCGGCTATTTTGACTGGCTGGCCTCGCTGGAGCGAGGCTATGCCGCGCATCACGCAGGCATGTTGCCAGCCTTCAAAGAAGTAGTTGAAGAGCTGTTTTTGAAAAAGCTTGTTAAGGCAGTCTTTGCGACTGAGACGCTTGCGCTGGGAATCAACATGCCGGCTAGAACCGTTGTATTGGAGCGCCTGGACAAATTCAATGGCGAGTCGAGAGTGTCCATAACGCCGGGGGAGTACACCCAGCTCACTGGAAGAGCCGGGCGCCGCGGCATTGACACTGAGGGTCACAGCGTAATTCTCTGGGGGGCTCAGCTAGACCCAAACTTGGTTGCCGGTCTGGCGTCCAAAAGACTTTACCCGCTGAACTCATCTTTCAAGCCCACCTACAACATGGCTATCAATCTCACAGCTGCCTTCGGCGCCTCCAGGGCTAGCGCGGTGCTGGAGAAGTCCTTTGCCCAGTTTCAGGCCGACCGGTCAGTGGTTGGCTTGGCGAGGACCATCTCTGAGAAGCAGGAGTCGCTTGAGGGCTACGAAGAGTCAATGCAGTGCCACCTAGGGGATTTCGTGGAGTACTCGGCGATGCGCAGGGAGCTCAGTGACTTAGAACGAGCTGGGACACAAGAGCGCGGTCGCGCCGGCAAAGACATGCGGCAGTCAAAGTCGATTCGACGCTTGGACAGTGAAATTGCAGAGCTGAAAAAGCGGATGCGGGCACACCCCTCGCACGGCTGCGCTGATCGTGAGTCCCACGCCCGCTGGGGCGAGCGATACCAAAAGCTCCGCAAGGAGATTGATGCAGCGGTAACCCAGATTGAGTCCCGCACCAACCAAGTTGCCAAGACCTTCCAGCGCATTTGCCAGTTGCTGACCGATCTTGATTACATGCGGGAAGTTGATGATGATCTCGAGGTCACCTCCAGCGGAGATTTGCTGGCAAAGATCTATGGCGAGCGCGATTTGCTAATTGCCCAGTGCATCAACCGCGGAGTTTGGAAAAACTTGGATGCTGCCTCGATGGCTGCCATGGGAATGGCGTTGGTTTACGAGGGTCGGCGAGATGAGGGAGATTACGAGCCCAAGCTCCCCAAGGGTGCCTTTATTGTTGCACTGGAGCAAACTGAAGAAATTCAGCAGGAGCTTTTAGAGCTGCAGACCAAGTATCGGCTTCCCAAGGAAACGGCGCTGGAGCTTGGGGCCTGCTGGGCTTTTTATCGCTGGGCTTCGGGTGGTCGCCTAGATGACGTGTTGAAGCTTTCAGGACTACTACCGGGAGACTTTATCCGCTGGGCAAAACAGTTGATTGATTTCCTGGATCAGGTTGCAAAAGCCGGAGACCCAGAACTAAAGGTCCTTGCTCAGGCTGCCACCGATCAGGTCAAGCGCGGCATCGTTGCCTACAGCTTCTACATTTGAGTTTTAGGCTGGAGGGATGATCAAGCAACTGGTTTGGAGATTGCCGCTGGCAATCGCCGGGGGCCTGGTGGGTCTTTGGATATTCCCCACCGAGCAGATCTGGATCCTTGCACCACTAGTCCCAGCCCTGATCCTGCTGGCAACGCTGGGACTTGGTTTTACTGGTGCAACTTCGCTTGGATTTATCGCCGGTCAGGCTTTTTACATTTCTCACATTGAGTGGTTATCGCTCTACCTGGGGCCAATTCCCCTGATTGCCCTGAGCACCCTGATGTCGATTTATTTTTCTTTAGGGGTAGGGCTCACAGCCTGGCTGTTCAAAAAAATGAAGCCCAAGCGTCGCGGCTGGATAAGTTTTTCTCTGGCGGCAGCCTCTATCTGGACGCTGCGCGAATGGATTGGCTCAAATTTCCCCTACGGCGGCTTTCCCTGGTCGAGACTTGGGATGTCACAGGCCAATGGCTGGTTCGCCAACTATGCGTGGTGGGGCGGCATTTCAGCCATCAGCTTCGTTATCGCCCTTCTCGGGTCACTGATTGCAGTGCTGGTGCTGAGCAAAGGTTTGCCGCGGGCAAGCCGGCTCGCGACATCAGCAATAGCTGGGTTTTTGATTGTCGTCCCGGCGCTTACCCCGCTCACCTGGGGGCTTGAGCCAGCTGGGCAAATTACCGTTGCAGCCGTTCAGGGAAATGCGAATGCAGGGCTGTTTTCAAACCTCTCGCGCGGAACGATTTTGCAAAATCACCTTGATGCCACCTACCAGAATGTGCCTCAGGATTCCAACCTTGACCTGATCGTTTGGCCGGAAAATGCATCTGATCTCTCGCCGCTAACCTCTGCTGCTGCCAGGGCCGAAATAGAAAAACTGACCGAGTATTACTCGGCTCCACTGGTATTCGGCACCATCACCTCCCGAGGTGAGGAGATTTTCAACTCAACCCTGCTCTGGGAACCTGGGGTTGGACCAACCGATTACTACGACAAAAAACGACCGGTGCCATTCGCGGAGTATGTGCCAGACCGCGAGTTTTGGAGGCAGTTTGCTCCAGATTTGATTGACCTGGTCGCCAGGGGCTACTTGTTTGGTACAAGAGATGGCATCTACGATATTGACTCATTCTCAGCCGGAACTCTGATTTGCTTCGAAATCGCAGAGGATGACATTCCTAGAGGGTTGGCGATTGAGGGGGCTCAAGTGATCCTGTCTCAGACCAATAACGCCGATTTTGGCTACAGCGATGAAACCTATCAGCAGGCAGCAATTGCCAAATTGCGAGCTATCGAAACCGGACGTGCGGTGGTGAACATTTCAACGGTTGGCCTGAGCGCGATTTACCTGCCGGACGGCACTACTTTGGATCAGGTTCCGTGGTTTGAGCCTCGTGCCATGGTGCAAGAAGTTCCACTTTTTGACGGTTGGACGCCGGCAACTTCGTTTGGAATCTGGTTCGATGCCCTCAACGCATTGGCTGCTGTTATTGCTATCGGGGTCGGGTTGTTTAGGCGGTCTCGTTGAAAACGCTCGTGATGATGCCCACCTACAACGAAATTGAGACTCTTGAGGCCTCAGTGGTGAACCTGCTCGAGCACAACCCAGGCCTTGAGGTTGTTGTGATTGATGACAATTCACCTGACGGAACCGGGGAACTTGCAGCTCAGCTAGCCGGTGGCGACAAGCGAATTCACGTTTTACATCGCTCTGGTAAGGAGGGTTTAGGCAAGGCATACCTGGCGGGATATGAGTTTGGTCTTGCCTCGGGCTTTGATTACCTAGTGCAGATGGACGCCGATGGCTCACACCGCCCTCAGGATCTCCCAGCGATGCTTTCTGCCGCTAAGAATTTTGACTTGGTAATTGGGTCCAGATGGATCATTGGGGGAGCGGTGTCCAACTGGCCCTGGTATCGGCAGGGGATATCGCAATTTGGCAACTGGTATGCCGGGGCAATGCTTGACCTAGGAGTTGCAGACCTTACGGCGGGCTTCCGCGTCTATTCAGCAAACCTGATCAGACGGATGGACCTGAGAGAGATTCAGGCTCAGGGGTACGGATTTCAAGTTGAGATGACAATAAAGTCGGCTGCCGCCGGGGCCAAAATCTGTGAGGTGCCGATTCTTTTTGTGGAACGTCAAAACGGAAGCAGCAAGATGACGCTCCGAATCGTTGTGGAGGCATTCCTGCTTGCCACAAAATGGGGTATTCAGCGGATAACTAGGCGCTGAGTCTTCCCTTGGCGCGACGCTCACGCATCTGCGCCAACATTTCTTCCAGCAACTCTTCCAGCTCTTCGCGAGAGCGACGCTCCAGCACCATGTCGTAGTGACTGCGCTTCTCGTCTGCAGAAATGCCAGTGACCTCGACCGGCACTCCAGCCTCTTCGCGGATGCCTATGGCAGCGCACTGATTGCACTCCCAAGTCTGGGGAAGCTCGGCCTCCAAGGAGAAAACGACGTTGAACTGATGGTTCGCGGCGCAGCGGAAATGCGCGGTCTGACGCTTGGCGAATTCAACACCAGATTCATTTTCAAGCGACTGAGCTCCCAGTCGCATACCTCGCATAGTTTCTGCCATGTCTCAGGGCAACAGGACTCTGGCTCGAGTGATTCCCTGGCCGCAGCGATTCCCAGCTATTTACCAGAGTTTGATCTGGTCCACTCGATCAGAGACGATGCCTGATGCACCTAGGGCGACGAGCTGGTCAGCTTGATCTTGAGAATTTACTGTCCAGAAGTGGACCTCTAGGCCGGCGTTTCGAAGCCGCCGCACAAAACCTGCGGTGGCCAATTTCAGGGGACCCTGGGTCGGAGGGATTTGGAGTGCGTTCAGGCCTCGAGCTACCCTTCGGAATCCGAGGCCAAAAAACCAATGGGAAACAAGCAGCTGGATCACCTCTTTCATCGAGGCTGAAGTTGCAACCGGCTGCTCCAGCAGACGCAGAGTGCTGAGCCTTCTCCGGGAGGAAAAACTCGAAACAAGAACTCGATCGTGGGCATTTAGCCGGTTTATTACCTCGGCAGTGGGGGAGACAGCCCCCTTTGATTTCACGTCGAGATTTAATTTGACATCCGGAAACCGGACAAGAGCTTCCTCCAGGGTGGGGATCGCTGAGCCGTTAGTGAGGCGGACTTGACTCACCTCTTGGTAGCTAAGTTCGGCGATTTTCATGGGCAAACCTGCAACGCGACTGAGATCATCGTCATGAAACAGCAGCGCCACACCGTCGGAGGTGGCGTGCACGTCAGACTCAATGTGGGTTGCCCCGTGCTGCAGCGCCTGAGCAAAAGCCTCGAGGGAGTTTTCATCGATTATCGGGCTGTGCTGAGAAAGTCCTCGGTGGGCTAAAAGATGAGGTCGTTCCGTTTGAAAGTAACTCAGAACCTCGGTCGTCAACTCAACCCCTAATGTTGTGCTGTGGCCAAGTCTAATTTTCTAATCCGGTTTGCAACGCTCAATCTCGGGCTGTTCATTTTTGGAATTGGAATCGCGTTCACAGTTCATCCGGAAATTGGACTGGCTCCCTGGGAAGTTTTTGCCCAGGGAATCTCTAAGCAACTTGGGATCACTATTGGCCAGGGAACCATCGTGGCAAGTGCCATAGTTCTGGTGCTCTGGATACCCCTCAAAGTCAAACCGGGCATCGGGTCTGTCCTGAACGCCATCCTGCTCGGTGTTTACGCTGACTGGGCCTTGGGCTGGATGCCGGAGCTTGATGGCTATCTCATTCGCTTGGTCTGGTTCATCTTTGGCATGGTGACGATCGCGTTTGCGACCGGTCTCTACATCTCGAGCAACATGGGCAAGGGTCCCAGAGACGGCCTTAATACTGGGTTGGCAAAAAGTTTTAAGCAGCCATTTTGGAAGGCGCGCACAGCGGTCGAAATAGTTGTCGTGACAGTTGGGTTTTTGCTCGGAGGGCAGGTTCGAGAGGGAACTTTGGTATTCGCACTGCTAATCGGATACCTCAACCAGTTGGGTTTGAGGATTTTTGGCTTGGTGGATGGCAAGGGGAAGATGTGAGCCGCGTTAGACACCGCAGAGCTACCAGAGCACTTATTAGGACTCCCGAAAATCGGATATTGCTCTTTCTCTCACATTTCCCACCTGGTTCCGGCTTGGAGCCACAGTGGGTTTTTCCCGGCGGAGGCCTCGAGGAGAATGAGACTCCCATTGATGGGATCCTGCGCGAAATTTACGAGGAAACGGGGCTCAGCATCAGCCCAGGAGATCTTGTCGACCTAGAAACAGTAATCCAGCACCCGATTCCAGACACCAGGGAGTACGACACCGGTGAGGCTCATTTCTTCGAGCTTTTAGTAGCTCAGAGTTTTGAGCCCTCGAGTCAGTTCTGGACCGATGATGAGCACCGCGACACCGTGATGCATCGCTGGTGGTCGCTCGAGGAAATCTTGGCTGAGCAACCCTGGATCGGGCCAGAAGGAGCAATTGAATTGCTAACTCTGAGGCTCAGGGGCTAGGCCAGCCACTTCCAGCACGCCATTGATAAAGCCGATAATAAACATTATGTCAACTAATTGAAATCTACCGCTCCCTTCTTTTGAGTTTTGGGTGCGTTACTTAGTTTGGGTGGCCCTTGACCACTCGACCAGCTTGGAGTGACTGGCGCCAGATTCCAAGGCTTGGGCGGCCTTGGCTCTGGCTGACTCCAGGCGGTCGGTAAGTGAAACGTTTATCAGTGCGGGTGTTTTTGCCAGCTCGTAGGCAGCAATTCCAGCAGCTGCGTTGAGCAGCACGACATTCTTGATCGCTTGATAGTCCCCCGCTTGCTCGCCCTCGAAAAGCCTCGCGGCTACCTCGGCATTAAATTTTGCATCTCCGCCGAGAAGCTGGTCCAACTTGGCCAATGGCTCAACGAATTCACCTAGCACGTGCTCAGAGACTTCACCCTGCGAAACCTGCCATACCTTGGTTGGGGAAGTAATGGACATTTCGTCGAGACCGTCCTCTGAGCGGAAAACCAGGGCGGTTCTGCCGCGATTTGCCAGTTCCTGGGCCATCAGCGGCGCGATTGCCGCGTTTGAAACCCCAAGCGCCGTTGCAATTGGTTGAGCCGGGTTTGCCAGGGGTCCCAGGAAATTGAATGTGGTAGGAACCCCAAGCTGCTTGCGAATGGGTGCAACGTGCCGCATCGCCGGGTGAAAAACCGGAGCAAAAAAGAAGGTGATTCCCACTTCACGGAAAACTTCGGCAACCTGAGCCGGTGCCAGGTCCAGGCGGATACCAAGAACTTCGAGCATTTCAGATGATCCGGTTTTCCCCGATGCGGAGCGTGAGCCGTGCTTCAAAACTGGAATTCCTGCTGAGGCCACGACCACAGAGGCCATCGAGCTTATGTTGACAGTTCCGACCAGGTCTCCCCCGGTTCCTACGATGTCCACGGCATCACTGCCAGTGTCAAGCAAAACTGCATTTTCAAGCATGACGTCTACCAAACCGGCAAGCTCCTCGACGGTCTCCCCCTTCGAGCGCAGCGCCATCATGAACGCTCCGATCTGTGCCTCAGAGGCATCCCCGGCCATGATCTCGCGCATTGACCACTGAACGGCGGATCTAGAGAGGTCCTCCCCCGCCAAAAGGTCAGAAAGTACCGTGGGCCAACTAGAACTTGTCATGCCAGAAGCATAGCCAGCCACTAGCTGGGATTCAGTCCAAAAAATAAGCAAAATCAGGGTTGAAACTAGCCTTGAGATCGCGAGAATTGGGATAAACTTGAGGCATGTCTGCAACCACTTTGCCTGCCGCTAGCGCTGCGGTGATCAATAGGCCCAACTCGACCAGCGTCGGCACCATCGTCTGGCTTGGCAGCGAGGTTATGTTCTTCGCTGGGCTTTTCGCGATGTACTTCAGCCTGCGCGCTGGAGCTCCTGACCTGTGGGCGCACGACACTCAAATCTTGAACGTTCCATTTGCACTGATCAACACCCTGATCTTGGTGGCTAGCTCATTCACCGCCCAGTTTGGAGTATTCGCGGCCGAGCGTCTGCAGGCTTACCGCACTGGCTGGTCGCCATCCAAGTGGGGCATGGTTGAGTGGTTCTTCCTTACCTACATCATGGGTGCCATTTTCGTCGCCGGACAGGTCTGGGAGTATGCGACCTTGGTGAGCGAGGGTGTTGCCCTCAACTCGAACTCCTATGGTTCAGCGTTTTACATCACCACTGGATTCCACGCCCTGCATGTGACCGGCGGTCTAATCGCGTTTCTACTAATCATCGGCCGTGCCTACGCTGCCAAAAATTTTGGTCACAAAGAGGCGACCAGCGCCATCGTGGTCTCCTACTACTGGCACTTCGTTGACGTGGTTTGGATCGGTTTGTTTGTCGTCGTCTACATCTTGAAATAAATGGAGAAATCATTGAAGCAGGAAAAACCAATGCGTCGTAGGCCATGGGCCCTCGGCTTCGTGCTGTTCCTAGGCCTGGTGATGACCGGCGGTGGCTACGCAGCTGCCACTAACGTCGTCCAGTCCGAGGTGGCCTCTGCAGACGTGGTTGAGGAGGGACGCAAACTCTTCCTCGCAAACTGCGCTACCTGCCATGGCTCGAATGGCGAAGGTGCAATTGGTGGCCCCAGCCTGATTGGTGTAGGTGCTGCCTCCGTCGACTTCCAGGTTGGAACTGGCCGCATGCCCGGACAGGCGTCGGGCCCACAGCTTTACAAGAAGCCGGTGCAGTTCACCGAAGAGCAGATTTCTGCAATGGCGGCTTACGTAGCGTCGCTAGCACCAGGGCCAGCTATTCCAGATGCCGAGTATCTAGACGGTAATGGTGACACCACCCACGGCGGAGAGCTCTTCCGAATCAACTGCGCCATGTGCCACAACGCGGTTGGCGCCGGAGGTGCCCTTACCGAAGGAAAATTCGCACCGAGTCTTGAAGGTGTTACCGCAAAGCACGTTTACGAGGCCATGGTTACCGGTCCTCAGAACATGCCAGTGTTCAACGATGCCAACCTGACTCCTGAGGACAAGGAAGACATCATCACCTACCTCAAGTACATCGAAGAGAACGGTTCCGTTGGAGGATTTGAGCTCGGCTCCATTGGACCCGTTGCGGAGGGACTTTTCGTCTGGATCTTTGGGTTGGGCTTCATCATCGCAATCACTGTTTGGCTCGGCGCCAAGGCTAACTAGGAGAACTTGAATGAGTGACATTGAAAAGGCCTACCCTGCCGGACTCGCGACGAACATTCAGCGTCCAATTGCGGACCCTGGAATCGAGCCGCACCGCGAGCGTCTGACCGACAAGAGCGCAAAGGCTGCCAAGAACGCCGAACTTCAGGTGTCCGTGATGTTCGTGGTTTCGGCCATCGGTGCCTTGATTGCAATTTGGGGATTCTTCGCGTTCCCCATAATCGATGGTGACCTGAGCGCAACTCGAAACAACGCCCTGTGGATGGGTGTTGGCATGGCGCTTTCACTTCTTGGAATCGGTTTCGGTGCCGTGCACTGGGCAAAAACCCTGATGCCTGATCACGAAGTCTCTGAAGATCGCCACCAGGCTCGCTCGACTGACGAGGCTCGAGCCAAGGCTATTGAAATTATCAAGACCGCTGACGCTGAGTCGGGTTTCACCAGGAGAAACCTCATTCGCCGCTCGCTCTACGGTGCGTTGGCCATTTTCCCAATTCCTGCACTCGTTATTTTTGGTGACCTTGGACCAGAGGTCGGTGACACCTTGAAGCACACGATGTGGAAAAAGGGAACTCGCCTGACCAAGGATCCAACCGGAATCCCAATCAAGGCCTCGGAAGTCACCATTGGTTCTGTATTCCACGTTATCCCTGAGGGGCTGAACGAGTCCGAGCACAAACTTGAGGAGAAAGCCAAGGCTGCTGTCCTTCTCGTCCGCGTCAACCCAGGCGAACTAAACGAAGATCCAGCAAAGGCTGACTGGAGCTACGACGGTATCGTCGCCTACTCAAAGATTTGCACGCACGTAGGATGCCCCGTGGCACTTTACGAGCAGCACACACATCACTTGCTTTGCCCATGTCACCAGTCGACTTTCGACCTGGCAGAGCACTGCAAGGTTGTCTTCGGCCCCGCCGCAAGACCTCTCCCCCAGCTGCCAATTGCAGTTGACGCTGAGGGTTACCTCGTCGCTCAGAGCGACTTCCTTGAGCCCGTAGGGCCATCATTCTGGGACATAAGGCAGTAACTAAATGACTACTACTCAACAGAAGTCCGGCGGTTTCTTGGCTGGAACAGCTAACTACCTAGACGAGCGCCTCAGCGTCGGCGTTGTCCTGAAAAACTTTGGCCGCAAGGTGTTCCCGGACCACTGGAGCTTCATGCTCGGCGAAGTGGCCATGTACTCCTTCGTGGTGCTGCTGATTTCGGGCACCTTCCTGACCTTCTTCTTCCAACCATCAATGGCGGAGGTGCACTACCACGGCAGCTATGCCCCGCTGAAGGGTGCGGAGATGTCAATCGCCTACGCCTCATCGCTGGACATTAGCTTTGACATTCGTGGTGGACTGCTGATGCGCCAGGTTCACCACTGGGCAGCTCTGCTTTTCGTAGCAGCTGCTGGATTGCACATGCTCCGAGTGTTCTTCACCGGTGCCTTCCGCAAGCCTCGTGAGTTGAACTGGCTCGTCGGATTCTTCCTGTTCCTGGCCGGAATGGGTGCTGGTTTCACCGGTTACTCACTACCCGACGACCTGCTCTCTGGAAACGGTCTGAGAATCATTGACGGAATGATCAAGGCAATTCCATTCATCGGACCTTCTGTGTCTTCGGGACTATTCGGTGGAGAATTCCCTGGCACCGAGATTGTTGCAAGACTCTACAGCCTGCACATCATGATCATCCCTGCGGTGATTATTGCCCTGCTTGCTGTCCACTTGATGATGGTCATCATCCACAAGCACACCCACTACCCAGGCCCAGGAAAGACCGATGCCAACGTGGTTGGCTACCCGCTGATGCCCGTTTACGTGGCAAAGGCTGGAGGTTTCTTCTTCGTGGTATTCGGCGTGATCATGATCATCGCGGCTACCTTTACCATCAACCCAATCTGGAACTACGGTCCTTATGACCCATCACCAGTTTCCGCCGGAACCCAGCCTGACTGGTACATCGGCTGGCTGGACGGTGCCCTTCGACTAGCTCCTTCGCGCTTGGATGTAGAGCTATTCGGCATCGTGCTTCCATTCGGAGTTCTGCTGCCATTGGTGGTCTCACTTGCCTTCCTGGCAATCGTCGCGGCCTACCCATTCGTTGAGAAGTGGGTCACCGGAGACGACAGGGAGCACCACGTGTTGGACCGTCCTCGCAACGCACCAACTAGAACCGCTCTTGGAGCTGCCGGCGTTACCTTCTACGCCGTTCTGTGGGCTGGCGCTTCTACCGACCTGATTGCCACCAACTTCCAGATGTCTCTCAACCACGTTCTAGTAGCGATGCAGATCCTCACGATCATCGGACCGGTCATCGCCTTCTGGATCACCAAGCGAGCATGTATTGCGCTGCAGCGTAAGGACAGGGAGATCGCCCTGCACGGTCGTGAGACCGGTCGCGTGGTACGACTCCCCCACGGCGAGTACATTGAAGTTCACGAGTCGGTTGACAAGTACGAACTTTGGAAACTGGTTGACTTCAAGGATTACCAGCCAACCATGGCAAGACCAAACTCAAAGGGAGTTATCACGGTTTCTGCCCGACTACGTGCTGCACTGTCCAGCTTCTACTTCGAGGACCGCATTGCGCCGGTCTCCCAGGCAGAGTACGAGCTGGCCCATGCCGATCACCACGCCCCCGCCGTTGAGGAAAAGCCGAAGCGAAAGCCTCGCGCGGTAGCGGCTAAGTAGAGCCATCAAAACTAAACCCCTCAGGGAATCCCTGAGGGGTTTAGTCATAAACGTGGAGATGGGGGGAATTGAACCCCCGTCCATTGCAAAGAGACTGGCTCTTCTACGGGTGTAGCTTCATTAGGCGTTCTACTCGGCTTCCGAATTTGTCTGAAGCAACTACTCGGACAAGCCCAGCCTCAGTAAAAGTCCCAATTGAACCTGAGACGCGTTCAATCAGCAAGATTTCTAAATGACGTCTGGGTCTAGGACGAAATCAAACCTAGTCAGACGGACTTCGGGGCTAGCTTAGGCAGCTAGGGCGAAGTCGGCGCGCTTTGTATTGGCACCTATTTTTTTACACAGATCGTTTACGAGATAACTGTGCATCCTCGACCCGCTTCATCCACTCAAAACCTTGCAGTGTCGAAACCGATCATCCCCTTGTTTAGTTTTGAAGCAACCCTTGGCAGCTAGCCAAGCATCAAATCATAACAGGAGTAATGAATGGAAGCTGAGATTATCCTGCATTCAAAACTTGAGCGGTGGATAAAACTGTAGCAAATTCCCCGTTGAGGTTAGCCGCAGTGACCTGCATGATTGTGGCGCCAGGGATTACATTCCCCTCAGGGTCAACCCGATCAAAAGCCGTTGTTGCATCCAGGACGAAGTCGACCTCGTACCCTAGGTTTCCAGCCATGCGAGCAGTCGTCTCACAGCAAAAATTAGTGGTTATTCCGCAAATGACGAGCTTTCGAAAATTTCTCCTGCTGAGCCAAAGATGGAGATCAGGAGTTCCATAAAAGGCGGAATTTACAGACTTTTGAATAACAACGTCTCTGGGGCCATCTAGGGAAGGTTCCAAAACATTTCCAGGGCTACCCGGGAAGAGAGGTGAGTCAGGATTCTTGGAATTGTGCTTCACCATGACAATAGGCAGGTTTTTCGAACGCCATAGAGCTACAAGCGCCGAGATGTTGTCTAATGCTGCAGGGTTGGCACTTCCTCCCCAAAATTTAGTATCTCTAAACCCAACCTGGGCATCAATTACCAGAAGTACAGGGTCCCTTGACAAAGATTCCTAGTGCGCGTGAGCGCCGCGGCTGTACTCGTAAACGAATCCAACTATGGCAACTACAGCTAGAGGGAGGGCAATAAAGAACATCCACCAGCCCACGGCCAGGGAGGCAAAGGCTAAGGCGCTGGAAGCACCCAGCATCAAGGGCCACCAGCTCCATGGAGAGAAGAAGCCGACCTCACCGGAATCATCCTCGATGTTTCCCATCAGGTTGTCTTCAGGCAGAAGAGCAGAACGCTTGGCTCCGGACCAAAGGTAGTAGGCGATGAAGACCGACAGGATTATCAACAGGCCGATTGCTGCCGTTCCGATGGGTTCGATGTAGCCCCATTCAAGGTAGCTCCATACCCCATAGGCAAGAGTGGCGATGGTGAAATATGCCGCCATGACCAGCAGGACCCTGACGTTGGTAATCATTAGATGCGCCCCTCTTTGACGTAGGACTCTTTAGCTTCAGGTGAGGCGTACTCTGGGTGGTTCATGTCGAAGGCAGGAGACTCCGAACGAATCCTCGGAATCGAGTGGAAGTTGTGACGTGGGAATGGTGATTCAGTAGCCCACTCCAGTGAACGTCCATAGCCCCAAGGGTCCTTCAGTTCGGTCTTCACGCCGTTGCGAGCGGTGATGAAAACGTTCCATAGGAACGGAATCATTGAAATCGCAAGGATTGCTGCCCCAAGAGTCGAGATCAGATTCATCTCGGTAAATCCATCTTCAGGAAGGTAGGTTGCGTAGCGACGTGGCATGCCAAGTACACCGAGCCAGTGTTGAACAAGGAAGGTTGTGTGGAAGCCAATGAACAACAACCAGAAATGAATCTTGCCCAAGGTCTCGTTCAACATCTTGCCGGTGAATTTTGGCCACCAGAAATAGAACCCTGCGAACATTGCGAAGACTACTGTGCCGAAGATCACATAGTGGAAGTGGGCAACCACGAAGTAGCTGTCAGAGAGGTGGAAGTCAAGTGCTGGTGAAGCCAGGATTACGCCAGTCAAACCACCGAACACGAAGCTGACCAAGAAACCGAGGCTCCATAGCATCGGAGTTTCAAACGTGATCGAACCCTTCCACAACGTACCGATCCAGTTGAAGATCTTCACACCGGTTGGAACGGCGATGAGCATTGTCGTAAAGGCGAAGAACGGAAGTAGCACCTGACCGGTGACATACATGTGGTGAGCCCAGACGGTCATTGAAAGCGCTGCAATAGCAATCGTCGCGTAAACCAGAGTCTTGTATCCAAAAATCGGCTTGCGACTGAACACTGGGAAAATCTCCGAAACAATTCCGAAGAACGGCAGGGCGATGATGTAAACCTCAGGGTGCCCAAAGAACCAGAACAGGTGTTGCCAGAGCATTGCTCCGCCGTTTTCTGGATCAAAAATGTGGGCTCCGAATTGACGGTCGGCACCAAGGGCAAACAGCGCTGCGGCCAGTGGCGGGAAGCACATGATGATGAGGATGGAGGTTACCAGGGTGTTCCAGGTGAAAATTGGCATGCGCCACATGGTCATACCGGGAGCCCTCATGGTGATGATGGTGGTGATGAAGTTAACGCCACCCAGAATGGTTCCGAAACCGCTCAGTGCGAGGCCGAAGACCCACAGGTCTCCACCAATTCCCGGCGAGAAGGTGGTGTTAGAAAGAGGTGCATAGGCGAACCACCCGAAGGATGCGGCTCCCTGAGGAGTGAAGAACCCGGAAACTGCGATGAAGCTTCCGAAGTTAAAGAACCAGTAGGCAATTGCGTTCAAGCGCGGGAAGGCCACGTCAGGGGCACCGATTTGAACCGGCATCAGCACGTTCGCGAAGCCCGCAAAAAGAGGAGTCGCAAACATCAGAAGCATGATTGTTCCGTGCATGGTGAAAAGCTGGTTGTACTGCTCCTTGGTAGCTACAACCTCGAGACCTGGAAGCGCTAGCTGGGCGCGTATGACCAGGGCCATGACTCCACCGATCAGGAAGTACATGAAGGAGGTGATGAGGTACAGGTAGCCGATTTTCTTGTGATCAGTAGTGGTTAGCCAATCAACAAGAATCTGCCCCTTTGAACGCTTGGGCGTGAAACTCATTGGGTTGGTAACTGGAGGAGTTAGTGTCGTTGCCATTTTCCTTATCCCCTTGCCTCTGGGTTGCCGCCGGGAAGATTTTGATTTCTGTCGTACTCATAGGAGAGCTGTCCAACGTTGCCTTTGGCAGCGAGTTCAGCGATGTGTGCCTCGTATTCGGCCTCTGAAACGACCTTGACCTGGAAAAGCATCATGGAGTGGTACTCGCCGCAGAGCTCTGCGCATTTACCCGCATAAGTACCTTCCTTGGTCGGAGTGAAGTACATGTGGTTGGTTCGGCCCGGGAACATGTCTTTCTTGTAGAGGAAGTCAATTACCCAGAAGGAGTGAATTACATCGCGAGCGTGCAAGTCAATTTGAACGGTTTTGTTAACCGGCAGGTAAAGCGTTGGCAGGGTCTCCGAGATGTTCTCTTCCTCGCCAGTGAATTGGGCCTGAATACCCGAGAAGTAGACGTTCTCGTCCACGTAGTTGAAGTCCCAGCTCCACTGCTTTCCGATAACCCCGATAGTGACATCAGGGTTCTCAGTCTTTGCCTCGATGGCCTGCATGTCTCTGGCGGTAAATGCGAAGAATCCCATAACCAGGATCAGCGGGATGACGGTAAAAAGAGTCTCAATCGGCATGTTGTAGCGCAGCTGGGCTGGCATTCCAGTCTCACCCTTGCGGCGACGATAAACAACTAGCGCCCATGCCATCAGAGCCCAGGAAAGCAAACCCACTAGCAGCAATACGATCCACGAAGTGGTCCAGAGCCCAATGATTCGATCAGTGTGGTTGGTTACACCAGAGGCATCTGGGAGATAGCCGCGCTGAGCCTCAGGGGTGCAACCCGCGAGCAGCACGGCGCTAGAGGCCAAAATGGCGGCGGCCGAGAAACGACGTCGATTCTTACTCAATGAAACATCCTTCGGGCATTGCAGTATTGGCTAAATTCTAATCCCAAAGGCTCTTGAAAACACCGAGGTTTTGGGCTTTTTAGCTAAAAGAATCGCCACATGCACAGCTGTTCGCTGCGTTTGGGTTGTCAATTGTGAAACCTTGTTTTTGAATTGAGTCCTCAAAATCGATGGAAGCACCGTCAAGGTATGGGACGCTCATCGCGTCAACTACAACCTCTACCCCGCCAAAATCCACCACAGCGTCCATTTCTTCGAGTTGCTCGTCGAAGAACAGCTGGTAGATGAGCCCAGAGCAGCCACCCGGTTGAACGGAAACCCTCAAGCGCAAATCATCCCGACCCTCAGCCGACAGAAGAGTCTTAACCTTGGATACTGCAGTCTCCGTGAGAACTACACCGTGCTTTGTTGCTTCAGTCATTTTTGCCTCCGTTATCAAGTTTAACGTTTATTTGCCTAAACGATTCCCATGAAGAAGCAGTAGCGCTTCCGACACCATCGCCCTCTGCAGGGTTGGCAAGTGCTGTGACTCATTGGGTGAATGAGCCCGGGAATCTGGCTCCTCAACCCCTGTCACCAAAATTTGAGCCTCCGGGAAGCGCTCTGCGAACGTTGCGATGAAGGGGATCGAGCCGCCAATTCCAAAATTCACGGACGGTTTTGGCCATACTCTCGAGAAAATCTCATGGGCTGCCTCGCTGGCCCAGCCCTCGCGGGCAAGGTATCCGGGACCCTGTTCGGCGTGGCCGAATTCGATCTTTGCCCCGAAAAGAACGTTTTTCTCTAGGTGCTCTCTGAGCCGTCCAAGCGCATAGGTTGGATCTTCTCCCGGAGCGATTCGGAGTGAAACCCTTGCGGTGACCTGTGGTTGGGCAGTATTCGAAGAGGTTGCGACAGCCGGGGTGTCTAGGCCAATTACAGTGACCGCCGGCTCTCCCCAGGTGTGCTGAAGCAGGGACTTACTGCCCAACGGACTCACACCACCAAGCAGACCCGCCTGCTTACGGAAAGTTTCCAAGTCGTAGGGTAAGTCAGCGACTGGGACAGAGTGCAAACCCGCAACAGCGACGTTTCCTTGGTCATCGACCAAGGTGGCCAAAAGCTTGATCATTACGGTTGTGGCATCTGGTAGCGGACCCCCAAACATGCCGGAATGAACTGCGTGATCGAGGGTCTTGATTGTGAAAGTCTGGGAGACCACTCCCCTGAGGCTGGTGGTCAGGGCCGCAGTGTCCTCGGTCCAGTTACCGCTATCGGCGACGATGATTAGATCCGCCTGAAGCTCTTCCAGGTTGTCCTCCAGGAAACTATCAAAAGATTCTGACCCCGCCTCTTCCTCGCCCTCGATGAACAGAGTCACGCCGAGATCTGGATCTGAGCTCAGTTGCTGGAGAGTCTTAATGGCGTAAAGGTGGGTGACAATACCGCTTTTGTCATCCGAGGCGCCGCGCCCAAAAAGCCGGTCACCAACTCTGGTTGCGGTAAAGGGTGGGGTTTCCCACAGTGACTCTTCTCCAGGGGGTTGAACGTCGTGGTGGGCATAGAGCAGAACGTGCGGCTTTCCATTTTTTGCCGAGCGCCTCGCCAACACAGCCGGCGAACCCGCTTCACCATTTGGCTTGTTTGAACGAGTGACCTTGACCCAGTCAAAAAAATCTAGTTCTTCAAACAGGGCTGCAACCGTCTTGGCCGAGATCTCTAGCTGTTGCGGGTCAAACGCAGGCCACGCGATGCCCGGTATTGCGACGAGGTCACTCAGTACCTCAAGCGCGGACTCAAAGTTGTCTGCCACAAATGCCTGGGCCTCGGGCTCCAAGGTGTGGTCCAAGGGTAAGTTGTGCGGTGCCATGCCGCTAATCTAGTGGCATATCCTGAAAGGTGACGATGTCGGAATCACAGAGCCCAGAACCAGGCAAAAAAGGCCGCCCCACTCCCCCTAGAAAGCTCCAGGAGGAGGCGAGGAAGAAGCCTTTGGTTGGTGACCGAAGCAAAGAGGCTAAGGCCGCAGCCCGCCAAAAGGTTCGTGAGGAGCGCAACAAGGCTCGTGAAGGCATGATGGCCGGCGATGAGCGCTACCTGACGCTGCGAGACCGTGGACCGCAACGCCGCTATGTGCGGGATTTGGTAGACGCGAGATTCACCGCTGGCGAACTTGTGCTTCCGTCTCTGTTTTTGGTCGTTTTGGCGACCTTCATCGATTCCTACACCGTTCAGCTGGTGACGCTATTCGCGATGTGGGGACTGTTTGCCGTAGTGGCGATTGACGCTTGGTTTGTTTCTCGCATGGTGAAAAAGCGTGCGGCTAAGAAATTCGGTTCCGACAAGCTCGAGGGTGGCCTTGGCTGGTACGGGGCAATGCGCTCCATCCAGATGCGATCACTAAGAATCCCTAAGCCCCAGGTCGCTCGCTTCACCAAGCTAGAAAGGTAATACCAATGAAACACCGCTACCTTGGGGATTCAGGTTTCAAAGTCTCCGAAATTATTTACGGAAACTGGCTCACCCATGCCTCGCAAATCGCGGACGAGGCTGCCATTAGCACCGTGCGGGCGGCTTTCGACCACGGTGTGACTACTTTTGACACCGCCGACGTTTATGCCAACCAGGCTGCGGAAACGGTTTTGGGCACTGCGCTCAAAGGCCTTCGCCGGGAGGGATTGGAAATTCTAACCAAGGTCTACTGGCCAGTTTCCGAAAAGGGCCCAAACGACACTGGATTGAGCCGAAAGCACATCATGGAGTCCATAAACGGTTCCCTGAAGCGGCTGGGAACCGATTACGTCGACCTCTACCAGGCTCACAGATTTGATTACGAAACCCCGCTCGAGGAAACCATGCAAGCGTTTGGCGACCTAGTGCGGATGGGCAAAGTCCTCTACGTCGGTGTCTCTGAATGGAACGCCGAACAAATCCGCGAGGGACAACTCTTAGCGCAGCAGCTTGGATTCCGGCTGATCTCCAATCAGCCGCAGTATTCAATGCTGTGGAGGGTTATTGAGGAGCAGGTAATCCCAACTTCCCAAGAGCTTGGGCTGAGCCAGATTGTCTGGTCCCCCATGGCCCAAGGTGTTCTAACCGGCAAGTATCTTCCCGGAGTTCCTGCCCCGGCCGGTTCCCGCGCCGCCGACCCTGAGCTCTCATCAATTATTGAAAAATTTATGAGCGATGAAACCCTCACGGCCGTGCAAAAGCTAAAGCCGCTCGCTGAAGAGCTCGGCGTCAACATGGCGCAGTTTGCGATTGCCTGGGTCCTTCAGAACCCCAATGTGGCAGGCGCGATTGTCGGAGCCTCAAAGCCCGAGCAGATAATCTCCAACATCGAGGCTTCCGGGGTCGAAATTCCGGCAGAAATCATGGCCAAAGTCGACGAAGTTTTGGGTGAATTGATAGAACGCGACCCTGCGAAAACCAAAAGCCCCGAGGGGCGCCTCTGCTAGTGGAGGGATCTCGCAAGTCTCGCGGGCCAAAGTGGACCACCATAGATAAAACCGGTGTAAACCTGGACCAAATCAGCGCCTAGTTCGATTCGCTCTTTGGCTTCCTGCGGATTGCTCACTCCGCCGACGGAAATTATGGTGAAACCAGGACCGAGCTGACCTCTTGCGGCTACCAGCATCTCTTTGGCGCGCGATGCTAAGACCGGCCCGCTCAGGCCACCGACCTCCTTTAGAACCTCAGAGTTGCCAACTCCATCCCTTCGAATGGTGGTGTTGGCGAGAATCACCCCCGCCAACTTCAAATCTCTAACCAAGTTCAGTGCGGCAATGAAGTCTTCATCAGCAAGGTCGGGGGCCAATTTGAGCAAAACCGGCTTCCCCAGAGACTCCTCAATCACCGCCTCAAGAATTGGGCGGAGTGTTTCAACCTGCTGCAAATCCCGAAGTCCCGGCGTGTTCGGTGATGAGACATTGACTGCGAGGTAATCAGCGGCTTGGGCAACTAAACGAGTGCAGGTGCGATAGTCATCCGCAGCCGCCGAGGCCTCAACCCATTTGTTCTTACCAACGTTGATGCCGATTACAGGGAGGGGTACGTTTTCGGCTCGAAGCCTGAGCACTCGATCAGCGATGACGGCAGCCCCGTCGTTATTGAATCCCATGCGGTTTATCAGTGCGTTGTGTTCTGGGACTCGGAAGCTTCTGGGTTTTGGGTTGCCCGGTTGCGGCAGCGGTGTCACAGTTCCCAGCTCAACGTGCCCAAATCCAAGGGCGTGCATAGGGCGGACCAGCTTGGCGTTCTTATCGAAACCGGCTGCCAAACCAAGGCGATTATCAAACTCCAGACCCATCACGGAGAACTTGGAATTTGCAGGTCGAGGTCTAATGATTCTCAGCTTGAAGGCTAATTTCAGCACCTTCTCACCGATCTGGTGGGAGAGTTCGGGGTCGAGCGGTTTGAAAAACAAATTGAAAAGTAGCCGATACATTAGTTGTCCCGGAGCTCGCCAATGGCCTTTTCGAAGTCATCCAGAGAATCCCAAGCCTGGTACACCGAGGCAAATCGCATGAATGCGACGTGGTCCAACTGCCGCAAAGGTTCGAGGATTGCAAGGCCGATGTCCTGAGCCTCAATCGAAGCAGCCCCGCTGGAGCGCAGGGTCTCTTCAACCTGCTGCGCGAGCAACGCAAGATCTGCGTCGGTGACAGGTCGCCCCTGGCAAGCCTTGCGAACACCAGAAACTATTTTGTCTCGGGAGAACGCTTCGGTGACACCACTTCGCTTGGTGACCATAAGGCTTGCGGTCTCAAGGGTTGTGAAGCGTTTTTGACACTCTGGACATTGGCGGCGTCTTCTGATAGCTGAGCCATCATCCGAGGTTCGGGAATCAATAACCCTGGAATCAGCATGCCGACAAAATGGACAGTGCATCAGCTCTCCTCCGCAAAACGGATGCTAGCCGCAGCTCCATGAGCACTGAGACCCTCGGCATTTGCAAAAGCAACCAGCTGATCTGTGACTTCTAACAAACCGCCTCGGTCATAGCGAATGACCTGCTGTGGCCTCAGGAAGCTGTGGACACCAAGACCCGGTCCAAACTTGGCCTGCTCGCTGGTGGGCAACACGTGATTACTCCCCGCGATGTAGTCACCAAGGCTCACTGGAGAAAACTCACCCATGAAAATTGCTCCCGCATTGCTAATTTGGGCTAGCACAGCTTCATCGTTGGCTGTGTGAATCTCCAGGTGCTCAGTCGCGTACTCATTGGCAACGGAAATTGCGTCCGCGAAATTGCTCACAACGGCAATTGCAGACTGCTGCCCGGAGAGAGCGGCCATAATTCGCTCGCGGTTGGCCAAATTGGGAACTTGCTTCTCTAGCTCGATCTGGACAGCCCTTGCCAACTGGTGAGAATCAGTCACAAGCACAACGGCAGCATTCTCATCGTGCTCCGCCTGAGAAATCAGGTCAGCAGCGATGCTCCTAGGACTTGACGAACTGTCCGCCAGAATCAGAATTTCTGTAGGTCCAGCCTCGGAGTCGATGCCGATTTTCCCTCTCAGGGCTCGCTTTGCAGCGGCAACGTAGATATTTCCCGGCCCGGTCACCATGCGAACCGGTTTGAGATCAATCTCAGGAACACCGTATGCAAAGGCCGCAACAGCGCTGGCCCCGCCAATTGCGTAAACCTCAGTGACGCCCAGCAGGGCTGCGGTGGCGAGAATTGAAGGATGCAGTGAGCCATCAAAATCTTTTTGGGCGGGAGAAGCGATTGCGATTCTAGGAACCCGAGCCACCTGGGCGGCCACCGCATTCATGATCACGCTCGACGGGTAGACAGCTTTTCCACCAGGGACGTAGAGTCCGACGGAATCGACCGGTACATAGCGCTGCGCAACCTTTGCCCCCTGGCCAAGCTCCACCTCAAACCCCTCTGGCAGTGCGGCCTCTGAAACTTTCCTGACCCGTTCAATTGCGGTCTCAATGGCTGTTTTGAGTGCCGGATCAATAGCGTTGAGTGCATCAGATAGCTGTGCCTCGCTAACCCTGAAGCTTTCGGGTATCACCCCGTCGAAGGCTTGTGCATGGCGTTTCAAAGCGACTAAAGACTCCGTTTGAACCTCGTGAATTAGGGGAAGCACACTCTCCAGCGCGGCCGAAACGCTGACACTGGCTCTTGGCAGCTTTTCCCTCACGAGCTCTTGGGTAATTGGGCCCTCAAGTTCAACTATGCGCACGATTCCTCGGTTTTCAGGGGAAGAAGTATGCCCTAACCTTATCGGGAGATGAGTCAAGAAAACCTAAACTTCACCGCGTTCGGTTCAGATGCGCTGCGAGCCACATTCCGTTTACACGCTTCCGGTGTCGCGATAATCACTTCGCACACGGAGTCCAATGAGCCAATTGGCTTTACTGCCACCTCCGTCACCTCGTTGGGTTCTACTCCCCCGCTGGTTTCGTTCAACATCGCTCGTGGTTCATCAAGCTATGAGCATCTGATTGTTGGCCGAAAGGTTGCCCTCCACACGCTCTGCGCCAAAAACCTAGAGCTTGCTCAACGAATGGCCGGGCCGAAGGAAAACCGTTTTCTGCAGCAGGATTACGTTCTAGAAGACTCGCTACCAATCTTCCCGCAGGCCAGCGGCGTTCTAGTTGGAACGATTCGGCAGCGAATTGAAGTTGAGGCCAATGCCGTGGTCATCTTAGACATTCTTCGCGGCACCGAGGGTAATCAGGATGCCCGCCCACTGCTTTACTACCGTCGCGGATACCTAACGGCGACCGAACGCCTAGCTGATAACGACTAGCTGACCGAATCTTGGCCCATGAGGGCCTTAATTTCGCCGAACAGGTCGTGACCGACCGCAACGCGCTGGGGCAGCAAGAAATGTTTTGATTCGCCACCGTTTTGGAGCCGAATTTGAACCTCAACCGGACCTGGGTGTCTCCCGAGAATCTCTGTTAGCTGCTGAAGTCTGGTTTTGGTGGCGAGAGCCTCTCTGACCTGGATCACGACAACACCACCCTGCTCTCGGCCGGCCTCGAGCACCTCGATGGAAAAGGCCTGAAGCATAATCTCTTCATCGCGGCGCGAAACACGACCGCGCACCGAAACCGTTTGGTCAGCCCTCAAGAGCTCCTTGTTTTCCAGGTAGGTCTTGCCCATGAACATGATGGAAATCTCGCCGGAAAAGTCCTCTACGACCACTTGGCCATAGGGATTGCCACTGGTGCGGGCTACCTTGTGCTGCACCTGAGTGATAAGCCCTGCGATCGTGACGGTTTCGCCGTCCTTTATGGCACTTTCTTTGAGTGCGATAGTTCCCATGTCCGAATGCCGAAGAAGCAGCGCCTCCTGCCCGGCCAGCGGGTGATCAGAAACATACAGCCCAAGCATTTCGCGCTCGTGGGCCAGTAAATCTCGCTTGGTCCACTCGGGGAGATTTGGAATCGGAATCATGGCCGGATCCTCATCGAAGAATCCGCCAAACAGGTCCACCTGGCCACTGAGTGCTTGACGCTTCAGAACCGCAGAAGAATCGATGGCCTCCTCGTGAATGGCTATCAGAGCGCGCCTGGTGTGTCCAAGCGAATCAAAGGCCCCCGCTTTAATTAGCGATTCGACCACCCGCTTGGTCGCGGCGTGAGCTGGAACCCGAGTTAGGTAATCCTGGAAAGATTCAAACTTGGCGCCCCTGCGAGCCTCAACGATGGAATCGACCACGTTGCGGCCAACGTTGCGAACTGCCTCCAAACCAAAGCGGATATCATCGCCGACCGCGGCAAAGACGCCGATGGACTGGTTCACATCTGGCGGCAGGACTCGAATACCCATGCGTCTGCACTCATTGAGGTAAACCGCAAGCTTGTCTTTGCTATCCCCGACCGATGTAAGCAGCGCAGCCATGTACTCGGCAGGGTAGTTGGCCTTCAGGTAGGCGGTCCAGTAGCTCAAGACTCCGTAACCTGCCGAGTGCGCCTTGTTGAAGGCATAATCAGCAAAAGGAAGCAGAGTGTCCCATAGGGCGGTAATAGCGGATTCGCTAAATCCACCGGCCTTCATCCCCGAACTGAAAATCTCGAACTGCTTCTCCAGTTCTTCCGGCTTTTTCTTACCCATCGCTCTTCGGAGCAGGTCCGCTTGACCGAGTGTGTAGCCAGCGACCTTTTGAGCTGCTGCCATGACCTGCTCCTGATAAACAATCAGGCCGTAGGTGGGATCCAAAATTTCACTCAGCGGTTCCGTCAGCTCAGGGTGAACACCTTCGGATTGCTGGAGGCCATTTTTGCGCTGGGCATAGTTGATGTGGGAGTTCATTCCCATGGGGCCGGGTCTATAAAGGGCAATAACGGCCGAGATGTGCTCAAACTCTGTTGGCTTTAGGAGCCTAAGCAGTTGGCGCATAGCATCGCCATCAAGCTGAAACACACCTAAGGTGTCGCCCCTTGAAAGCAGCTCGAAGGTCTTCTCATCGGCGTTTAGATCCAGGGTCTCCAGGACTACGTTTTCCGAACGGTTGCTCCGAATGTTTTCCAGGGCATCGTCGAGAACCGTGAGGTTTCTCAGGCCCAGAAAGTCCATCTTCAAAAGGCCCAGTGATTCACAGGGTGGCTGGTCAAACTGGGTAATTATTGCGCCATCCTCTTCGCGCTTCATGATTGGGATGACATCCATCAGTGGCTCGGCGGACATGATCACACCGGCGGCATGAACGCCCCACTGGCGCTTCAGCGACTCCAGGCCCTGGGCTAGATCGAATACCTTCTGGCTTTCCTCATCGGTGGCCAAAATTTCACGAAACTCGGCAGCCTCGGAATAGCGCTCTGCTGATGGATCTATTAGTTCATTGAGCGAAACGTCGCGACCCAAAACCATCGGGGGCATTGCCTTGGTCAGCTTCTCACCAACCGAGTAGGGCATTGCGAGGACTCGGGCGGCATCCTTGAGGGCCTGCTTCGCCTTGATGGTTCCAAACGTGACGATTTGCGCCACTCGGTCATCACCATACTTTTCCGTGACGTAGCGAATGACTTCGGGGCGCCTGCGGTCGTCAAAGTCAACATCGATATCAGGCATCGAAAGTCGCTCTGGGTTCAAAAACCGCTCGAAAATAAGGTCGTGCTCAAGAGGATCAAGCTCTGTGATGCCCATGGCGTAGGAAACCAGGGATCCAGCTGCTGATCCTCGGCCCGGACCGACCCTGATGCCCTGATCCCTCGCCCAACCGATAAAGTCCGCAACCACCAGGAAGTAGCCGGGGAATCCCATCTTGTCGATCACTTCAATTTCGTACTTCGCCTGCTCACGATGCTTTTCCGAGAAGCCATTTGGGAAACGGCGCTGCATTCCCCGCCAAACCTCCTTTTCAAACCAGCCACTCTCCGTCTCCCCCTCTGGGACTGGAAAGCGCGGCATGAGGTCGCGTTTTTCGAAGTCAACCTGGCAGCGCTCCGCAATCAAGAGCGTGTTGCTCGCAGCCTCTGGCACCTCTTTGAAAATTTCCCGCATTTGCTCGGCGGACTTTAGGTAGTACTCCTGCGACTCAAACTTGAAACGGTTTGGGTCGTACAGATTCGAGCCAACCTGGACACACAGCAGAGCGTCGTGAGCAACCGCATCCGCTTGCTCGGTGTAGTGCAGGTCATTTGTTGCAACCAGCGGAAGATTCAGCTCTCTAGCGAGTTTCAGCAGATCATCCCGAACCCGTTTCTCAATGGCCAGAGAGTGATCCATGAGCTCCACAAAGAAGTTTCCCTCTCCGAATAGGTCTCTAAATTCAGCTGCGGTTTCCACCGCCTCCTTGTACTGACCAAGCCGCAATCTCGTCTGCACCTCGCCACCTGGACAACCGGTGGTGGCAATCAAGCCTTTGCCGTACTTCGCCAGCAGTTCACGATCCATGCGCGGCTTGAAGTAGTAGCCGGACAAATAGGCTTCGGAGGAGAGCCGAAATAAGTTCTGCATTGAAGCGTTATCGGTCGACCACATGGTCATGTGGCTGTAGGCGCCGCCACCGGAGACGTCGTCGTCTCCGCCATCTCCCCAGCGCACCTTGGTTTTCTCCCTGCGTGAACCAGGTGCTAGGTATGCCTCAATGCCAATGATTGGCTTGATTCCCTGGCTGGTTGCCTGCTTCCAGAACTCGTAGGCGCCATGGGTGTTCCCGTGGTCAGTCATCGCGATCGCAGGCATTCCAAGGCTCACTGCCTTGGCAATCAGCTGCTTGATTCGAGCTGCCCCATCGAGCATGGAGTATTCGGTGTGATTGTGCAGGTGGACGAACGAATCGCTCATTTACCTGCTCTTTCCATGGGAGAAACTACAGCCTAAAACCGAAAGGTGACTTCCCTGAGACGGTCTAGGGCGAGTTTCAAATCAGTCGGATACTCGCTTTCAAACTCTAGCTCCGCACCGCTTATCGGATGCTGAAATCCCAGTTTGACCGCGTGCAGCCACTGCCTGTCAAGACCCAACGCGCTAGCCAGCTTTGGATCTGCCCCGTAGAGCGGATCCCCAACCAGCGGGTGGCGGAAATGAGACATGTGGACCCTGATCTGGTGGGTCCTGCCAGTCTCCAAGCCGATTTCCAGAAGGGCGGCAGCCGGGAGCATCTCGATGGTCTTGTAATGCGTCACGGACGGCTTTCCATCCGGAGAAATGGTGAATTTGTAATCGTGCTTGGTGCTTCGGGCGATTGGCGTGTCGATAGTGCCCTGCAAGGGCTCCGGGTGACCCTGCGCCAAGGCGTGGTAGGTCTTCTGCACGTTACGATCCCTGAAGGCTTGCTTGAGGACTGAATACGCCCGCTCAGACTTAGCCAAAACCATAAGTCCACTTGTGCCAACATCCAGTCGCTGAACTATACCCTGACGCTCTTGGGCCCCTGAAGTAGATAACTGAATACCGCGGGCTAAAAGCACCCCCGGCACCGAGGGTCCAACAAACCCCTGTGAGGGATGAGAAACAACCCCGCTTGGTTTGTCGATAACCACTATGTGGTCATCTTGAAAAATAACCTTGAGCTCTCCAACGTCCTGAGCAACAACTTCTAGCCCCGACACTTTCTCAACCAGCAGCACTTCAATAACATCGGTTGCTTGTAAGCGGTCCGATTTTCCGACACTTGCCCCCTGGCGCAGAACCTCGCCCGCTTCTAACATCTCGGCGGCCTGCGTGCGGCTGATGCCCAGCATTTTTGAGATTGCCGCATCAGCCCTTTGGCCAACTACGGCGTCTGGGACTGGCAAAAACTTACTCTGCACGTCCGCCTCCAAGTTCATCCCCCAGCAGGGTTCTCAAAATGGCGAGGCTCACCCCAATCACCAGGAACGAGTCTGCGATGTTGAAGATAGGAAAGTTGAACGGTATCTGGATGAAATCAACGACGTGGCCATTTAGGAAGCCTGGTTCTCTGGTGAGCCGGTCAATCAGGTTTCCTGCGGCTCCCCCGAGGACAAATGCTGAAATAACGCTCCAAACCAAAGTCTTAGCCTTGGGGCCAAACCAAATTAGAACCAGCACGGCAATAATCGCGATTATTGCCAGCACCCAGGTTGCACCGACTCCCAGCGAGAACGCCGCCGAGTCGTTGAACGCCAGTCGAAATTGAACAAGTTCACCGATGAATGGCTTAGAAAATCCGGGTTGCAAGAATGCGATTGCTAACTCTTTGGTCAACTGATCAAAGAGAATGACCACTAGGGCAATCGAGAAGAAGGCAATTTTGCGCGCGCTAGTCGCGCTCACTTGCTTTTTCGTCTTCCTCTTCCTCTAACTCTTCGAGCTCAGGCTCCGACACGGCCAGCAACTCGATCTGCGCAGCAGCTTCCAGTGGCTGTTCAAAAGACTCTTCACGAATCAGAGTGGTTAGCTGCGACTCAATGTATTCACGCAGACGACCACGGTAGTCGTGTTCGAAGATTCTCAGTTCGTCAATTGTGTTTTCAATAGCCTTGCGGTCCAGTTCAAGCTGACCGATGATTGCCCGCGCAGTGGCCTCGGCGTCGCGGACCAAACGAGCAGCATTTTCCTGGCCGTCACGAATGAGCTGGTCGCGCTTAGTTAGTCCTTCGCGAACGTGCTCCTCGTGTAGCTTGCGAGCAAGCTCTAGCAGACTGTGGGAGTTGTTGGCATCAGCGGCGCTTGGAATGGCCGCTGCGATTACCGGAGCAACTGGGAAATCCTGAACCGGAGGCATTGCCTCACTGGACTTGGTCTGTGCGGTTTCAAGGCGCTGCTTCAGCTCATCGTTTTCGGTCGCGATGCGACGGAGCTCAACTACCACCTCATCTAGGAAGTCGTCTACCTCATCTTGGTCGTATCCCTCGCGGAATTTTACGATTGTAAATCTCTTGTTGACCACTTCTTCGGGCGTCAGCGCCATTGTGAACCTTCCTGACAGAGCGCAAAAGCGCTCCCACTATGTTATGGGTGTTAGAGCGCTCGAGCAAAGCCTTGAGCAAAAAGGACTGCCAATAGCAAGAGGGTCCAAGCGAGATCCAATGCGACCGGGCCAAATCGCAGCGGGGGAACGAATCGCCTCACAAATTTCAGTGGAGGGTCCGTAATGGTGAAGGCAAAATCAACCACCGGCATCAGGATTCCCGGAGGGCGCCAAGAGCGGCTGAAGCTCATTACAAGCTCGACGATAAATCTCGCAAACATGGCGTATACGAAGAGTTGCAGGACCCAATAGAGAAGCTGCCCGAGGATTGTCATTATTAGTCGAGCAGGTCCTGAGTTTCATCCTCAGACGCGTCAGCATCGGTTACCGCGACGTGGGAGGGGCTAAGCAGGAATACCTTTGGGGTTACTCGGCGCAATCCACCCTCGAGTGCCTCTTTGAGGCCGAGCATGAAGTCGAGCATGCGCTTTGCATCAGCTTCGCTCATGGCACCAATGTTTACGATTACAGGCACACCCTGTCGGTAGTTTGCCGCAACCTCTTTAGCATCCGCGTAGGACTGAGGGTCGAGTGTGATGATCTCTGACATGTCGGAAGCGCGACGCGGGCGTGATGCGACCGGTCTGGGCTTTGCTGCCGAGCTCTCTGGTCGCTGAGGTTCCGTTGAACCAAAGCCAAAAAACGTCATTACTGAATTAGTAAGGCCCATGAAATCTCCTTAGATTGCCTCAAGACTAAGCGGTTGGGACTCTAGGACCCGTTATTGCAGAGCCAACGCGAATGTGTGTCGCTCCCATTTCAATGGCAATTTCGAAGTCCTCACTCATTCCCATCGAAAGAAATCGCGCTTGGGGAGCGACTTGCAGCAGTATCTGTTGGGAATTCAACGCTCTATCGAAATCAATCCTTGGATCAACCCCAAGCCCAGCCACTGCCATTAGGCCGAGTAGCTCAAAGTTCTCAAGCTGCAAGACCGCGGACGCCAAAGCCTCTAAATTCTCCGGGAGCACTCCCCCTCGGCCAGGATCGGAGGTGAGATTCAGCTCGATAAAACCAGAAATTTGCCGGTCCAGTTTGGGAAGCTGCTTTGCAAGCTCCGCGACCAAAGATGGCCTGTCAACTGAATGGATTACATTCGCGTACTGCAAAACCGATTTCACTTTATTGCTCTGCAGCTGACCAACAAAATGCCAGGTTGGATTGGAATCTGGGCGCGAAGCACTTAGTTCAAACGCCTTGGGTTTTGCTTCTTGATCTCGATTTTCTCCAAATTGCCTGTGCCCGAGATCTACCAGCTGCTCAACCAGGGTGACCGGATGATTTTTGGTGATAACGATGAGCTCAACTTCACTGGTACTTCTCCCAGAAACCGAACAGGCACTGGCCATTTTGGCCAGCACCTGCTCGTAACGGGTTGGGAGATCTATCAACGGAAGAATTCAGGAAGGTCTAGGTCATCCCCAAAGCTTCCTGACTGGCTTGTCGGCTTGGCCGAGACAAGCTCCTGGTCTAGAAGCTCGGAAGAAGATGGCAGGGCCAGGTCCTCAACGAGGCCATCGGCCGACTCAGCCGGGACAAGCGCATTGTGAGGGGCAGCCTCAGCTGGCAAAGTAGCTGCTGCTGGGGCCTCAAACTTGCGATAGGTAGGCTCACCACCGTCGAAACCTGCGGCGATAACAGTAATTCTGACCTCGTCACCGAGAGTGTCCTCAATGGTGGCACCAAAGATGATGTTGGCCTCTGGGTGGACCGCCTCCTGGACCAGACGAGCTGCATCGTCAATCTCGTGAAGGCCAAGGTCTGAAGCACCCTGAACCAGAAGCAGCACGCCGTGGGCACCCTCGATTGTTGCCTCGAGCAGCGGGGATGAAACAGCGATTTCAGCGGCACGCACTGCACGGTCTTCACCCTTGGCTGTACCGATACCCATGAGGGCGCTTCCCGCACCCTGCATTACGGACTTGACATCGTTGAAGTCGAGGTTGATTAGCCCTGGAATGACAATCAGGTCCGAAATTCCCTGGACTCCGGCGCGCAGCACGTCATCGGCTGTGATGAAAGCCTCCAGTGCGGAAATCTTCTTGTTGGACATCTCAAGTAGGCGCTGGTTTGGAACCACAATCAAGGTGTCAACTTCAGCGCGAAGCGCACGAATACCCTCTTCGGCCTGCACCGCACGACGCTTACCCTCAAAATTGAATGGACGAGTGACCACGCCCACGGTCAGCGCTCCAAGGCGCTTAGCAATTCTGGCCACAACCGGTGCTCCACCGGTACCGGTGCCACCGCCCTCACCGGCGGTGACGAAAACCATGTCGGCACCCTTCAGTGCTGACTCAATCTCAGACTCGTGCTCCTCGGCAGCGCGACGACCAACCTCTGGGTCTGCTCCGGCTCCCAGCCCGCGGGTGATGTCGCGGCCGATGTCCAACTTCACGTCCGCATCGCTCATTAGAAGCGCCTGAGCATCGGTGTTGATCGCGACAAACTCCACCCCGCGCAACCCGGACTGCACCATGCGGTTAAGCGCATTAACGCCACCGCCACCCACGCCAACAACCTTGATTACTGCCTGATAGTTAGGTGACTGCGCCACGATGCTCCTCCTTGTGAAAACTCTCAAGTTAAGGCTGAGGCTTAACCTTTTGAAGAGTTTTCAAATTGCGCCATGAAGGTAGGCCTGATTGCCCCCCTGAGGCCCCAAGCACTCGGGCGTGTCGCAAATGTTTGCTTAGTAATTTGGATAGGTGACCACGGGAGCATTTGGCGAAGAGACGTCGATGGTGACGTTGTTTTTCAAACCGGTGGCAATAAGCGACTGAAGCACCTCAGATTTCAACAGCGCCTTTTCAGTGTTGCCCCAAATTACCTTGATGTCTGTCTTTTTTAGCACCAGCCTGGTGGTTTTCTGCTCCGAGACCTCGATGGAAAACACCTGCTTGTAGGTGTTTACTGGCAGTGACAGCAGCACCTCGACAGCGGTCTCAAACTTGGGGTCTTTGGTTGGGTCCCCTGCGAGCCGCATGTACGGGTAAGAATCCCCGGCTGCAGCTTCAGAGATCTTCACCCCGGCTGCGTCGTAAAGATAATTCTTGCCACCGCGCAGCAGGGTAACCACCGGCTGCCGCTCCCTGACCTTGACCGTCAGGGTGTGCGGGGGTTCGGCCTGTAAAGCGAAGGTTTCAATCAGTGGAAAGTCCGAGAGTAATTGAGCAACCTGGTCCTGGCTCACTGTGGTCAGCGGTTTTCCAACCAGCTCCTCCATGGCACCCATTACGGCCGAGGCTTTTATGCGTTCATTGCCCACAACTCGAATTTGCTCAATCGCCAGCATGGGCGTCACGAAGGTAGCGACCACAACCGACATCAAAATCACGGGGCCCCCAACAGCGAGGATTCGAGCCCAGATGGCAAATCCCGAAAGTTTGCGCTTGGTTTTCTGGTCTCGGTTGCGAACTGCCTTGATCCGCTTTACCTCGCGACCTAAAAGTTCGCGCTCTGGCTTTTTCAACTATTCCTCCAGCGCGGCAAGCAACTGCGGAACCATTCGGTAGACATCACCGCAACCCATGGTGATGATGAAATCTCCGGAAGAAGCAAGTCTGGCCGCGACCGCAGGAGCATCATCCCAATTTGGCACGTAGTGCATCCGAGATTGATCGGCAAAGCGGTCGGCAATCAGTGCGCCGGTGACCCCAGGTTCCGGATCTTCACGAGCCGCGTAGATATCCAGGCATACCACCTGGTCACTCATCGCTAGAACCTCGGCAAATTCCTGCTGGAATATCCTCGTTCTGGAGTAAAGGTGTGGCTGAAAAACTGTAATCAGCTTGCCCTCACCGACCACGGCCCTGGCCCCCTGTAAGGCTGCGGCTACCTCGGTCGGGTGATGCGCAAAGTCGTCGTAAACCCGTACTCCCCGCACCTGACCGTGCAGCTCAAATCTCCGCTGCGTGCCGGAGAAGGGCTGTACGGCATCGCAGGCCTGGGCAAAATCAAACCCCAAGCCAACCAAGACGGCTACAGCACCAGCGGCATTCAGGGCGTTGTGGTGACCGGGGACACTCAGTTCCATCTGGTGTTCAAGGTCCCCAAACTGCAACTTGAATGAGACCTTAGGGCCCGAGCTGTCCAAAGCCACAACTCTCACGTTCGCAGACCCAGCAGTACCAAAACTTAGAACGTTGGCATGAGTGAGACGTGAACGAACCCTGGTGGCGCCAGGATCGTCAGACGAAATTACGACCAAGGACTCTGCCGAGTCGGCAAACTTCACAAATTCGCCCTCGAACGCTTCAAGAGAGCCAAAGTGGTCTAGGTGATCTGGGTCGACATTGGTAATTAGCGCTACATCGGTTTTGTAGTGCAGGAAAGAACTGTCAGACTCATCGGCCTCAATCACAAAAAATTCTCCGCTGCCAAAATCAGCAGATGCGCCAAGCTCCTGGATCACTCCCCCGTTGACAAAGCTCGGGTCAGCACCAAGGCGATTCAAAGCCGTAATAACCATTCCGGTGGAAGTGGTCTTGCCGTGAGCCCCCGCAACCGCAATCAAGCGACCACGCGAGGCAAGGTGAGCCAACAGGGCAGAGCGGTGCAGAATCGGTAACCCACGCTCCTGGGCCAACAGCAGCTCAGGATTAGTTGGCCACAGAGCGCTTGTGACCACAACGGTGTCCGGATTGCCAAGATTTTCTGCCGCATGGCCAATGTCAATCTCAGCCCCGAGATCCCTCAGGGCCTTTACGTTAGCCGTGTCTCGGAGGTCAGAGCCCGTAACCTTGTGGCCCATACCTAGTGTCAACCTGGCAATGCCAGACATCCCGCTTCCGCCAATTCCAATGAAATGAACTGTTCCAAGGTCGTCGGGAATGGGCTGGGTATAGTCAGGCTTAATCACGGTTATTAGTATTCACCGCATCGAGCACAAGCTCGCGCAGCCTCTCTGTGGCATCTGGAATTCCCACCGATTTGGCAGCCTTTGCCATTTGCTCAATGGTGGCTCTGTGACTAATGACCGGCACCACATCTGAAAGAACGTAATCCGGGGTGAAATCGGCATCGCTCACAATTTTTCCACCTCCAGCTTCAACGACGGTCAGTGCATTGAAGCGCTGCTCTCCGTTCCCAACCGGGTAGGGCACGTAAATCGCGGGTAGCCCACATGCGGCAAATTCACTCACTGTGCTGCTACCTGCACGAGAAATGGCCAATGTGCTGGCCGCAATCGCGACATCCATCCGGTCGCAATAATTCATCCGGACGTAGCCCTTGGTTGCAACCGGCTCAAGGCCAGCGCGATCCCCCACAATGTGCAAGACCTGTATGCCGGCTGCAGAAAGTTGATCAAGTGAGGCAATGACTGTTTCGTTGATACTTTTTGCGCCGAGCGATCCGCCGGTCACTAAAAGCGTTGGCAGGACCGGGTCCAAACCCAATTCGATTCTGGCCTGGCCCTGGTCATACCCGATGGCAGACTGAACAATCTCCGGGCGAATTGGCATGCCCGTAATTGCCGCCTCTCCCAAGTTGCTGTTCGGGAAAGCAACCGCCACGTGCTTGGTGAGCTTGGCACCAAGCCGATTGGCGATTCCAGCAAGCGCATTGGCCTCGTGAATCACCAGCGGCTTGCGAGCTAGAAAAGCCGCAACATAGGCCGGAGCCGAAGCGTAGCCACCAAAACCCACCACAGCATCAATTCGGTGTCTGCGGATCATCCCCAAAACCTCAGTCGTGGCAACCAGAAAACGAATAGGAAAAACTAGAGCCGCGAGGGTTAGCCGGCGAGGAAAAGGCAACCTAGCAATGGTCAAGAGCTCGAAACCGCGTTCGGGGACCAATCGAGATTCCAGACCCTCCTTGGTTCCCAGCGTGACGACGTGGTGATCCAGGCCTCGGAGTGACTGTGCGAGGGCGAGCATAGGATTTACGTGGCCGGCGGTGCCGCCCCCGGCCAGCAAAAAGCGGGTCATCGCCTTCTGCCCAGGTTAGCTACTCGGTCACGCTCCACAGCAAGCACCACTCCGATTGCGCCCAGGGTAGCGATCAGCGAGGACCCACCGGCAGAAATCAATGGCAGCGGGACACCGAGCACAGGGAACAGCCCCACCACAACGCCCATGTTGATAAAGCCCTGCATCACGATCCACAACATCACACCGATCACGATGTTTCTATTGAATGAGCTGGTCTGAGCCTGTGCGATGGCAAAGAGCACCATACCCATGGTGAAAAACAGCAGCACCACCATCAGCGCGCCAATCAGGCCCAGCTCCTCGCCAATGATGGCAAAAATAAAGTCATTTTCAACCTCTGGGATCCAGCTCCACTTGAGCTTTGACCGCCCAAGTCCGGTTCCGAATAGCCCCCCCGACGCAAGAGCCCAAGTTCCGTGTTCAAATTGCCAGCGCACCCCCATCGGGTCCGCTGCATCTGGGTTTAGCCAGGCATCAAATCGAATTCTTCGCGATGACGAACTCATCACCAGAACAGCACCCAGCACGGCACCACCGGCGGCTAGTCCAGCCCAAATGCCCGGATTCAATCCAGCAAACAGCACTACACCCATCATCATGATGACCATGACAATTCCGGTACCCATGTCGCGTCCGGCAACAGCCACCAATCCGATTGAGATGGCTGAGAAGCCAGCAACCCTGGTCCAAATTTGCCTGTTGTAAAACGGATCTCGATCATCCAGCTGAGAAAGCTGCAGTGCGACAAAAATGACTAGCGCGAGTTTTAGAAACTCAGAGGGCTGAATCGAAAACGGACCAAGGTCAAGCCAGTTTCGGTTTCCATTGATGTCCTGACCAAAAATAACCGTCGCCACCTGAGCGCCGAGTGAAACATACAAAAACAGTTGGGCAGCACGCCGGTAAACCTCCATGGGGATGTTGGATGCCACCAACATGCCCACAAGCCCAATCAGGGCAAATCCACCCTGACGGAAGAAAGTACTACCGGCATTTGAAGTCGTCTTGAAGGCGTCCACCGCCGAAGCACTAGCAACCATCACCAGACCAATGGCCACGATGAACAGGGTTAGCCCCAGGAGCCAGAAAAATAGCTTGGATTGAGCGTGAAGCCTTGGGGCAAGGGCGGTTTTCAACGTTGTCATGAGCCGGCTAGCTTTCTAACCTCAGCCTGAAACTTCAACCCACGATCCGCGTAGTCGACAAACTGATCCATGGACGCTGCGGCTGGGGCAAGCAAAACAGTGTCTCCCGCCTGCGCCAGCGAGGCTGCCGCTTCTACCGCTTCAATCATGACATCCGCTCCCGAGATGACCCTAACTGGAAGCATCGGTAAAACCTCAGCAAACAAGGCTTCTAGGATTTGCGTGTCTTTTCCGATCACCACCGCCCCGCGGAGTTTGGAACCGAATTCCTGAACTAGTGGCTTTGGATCGACCCCCTTGAGCAAACCGCCAACAATCCAAACCACTGAGTCAAACGCGGCCAGGGAGGCTGCAGCCGCATGAGCGTTGGTTGCCTTTGAGTCATCTATGAAGTCGACTCCTGAAACCCGAGCAACCAACTGAATTCGGTGCGGAGCCAACTTGAATGAAGTGAGGGCTGATCTTATTTGATCTGACTCAACGCCGGCGGCTCTCGCCAAAGCGGTGGCGGCGGCTACGTTGGACTTGAGGTGCTTGCTGACCACACCGATTTGTCCAATTTCATCGAGAGTCGCAATCTCTTGAGCGCTTTTCTGTCGATCGTCAATAAAGGCACGGTCAACCAAGAATTCCTCGACAAAACCGATTGCGGCCACGGGTGGAATCTGAGTGGTGAAGCCAATGGCTCTGCAGCCTTCAATCACGTCGGCATTTTCAGCCGCTTCAAGGGTCTTTGAGTCTTCCAGGTTGTAAACGATGGCAATTTCGGTGTTCTCAAAGACCTTTGACTTATCTGCAAAGTAGCTATCAAACGACCCATGCCAGTCAATGTGATCGGGAGCCAGGTTGAGAAATGCGCTGGCTAGGGGCTGGATCGAGCCCATGTAGTGCAGCTGAAAACTGCTCAGCTCAACGACCAGAAAATCAAAACCGTCAGGATCTCGCACCGCATCAAGGATCGGATTACCTATGTTTCCGCAGGCAACTGCTCGATAACCGGCCTCGTTGAGAATGTGGGTGGTTAGCTCGGTGGTCGTGGTTTTTCCGTTGGTTCCGGTAATAGCAATCCACTTGGCAACCTTGGAGGTTTTGTCCCTCAGGCGAAAAGCCAGGTCAATGTCAGTTAGCAGTTCGACCCCCTGCTCTTCGAGCAGCTTCACTAGAGGGTGACTGGGTGCAAAGCCGGGTGATACGACTGCAAAATCAAAACTTCGCTCAGCTGCTGTGAACTGTGCCGGCTGATCACTGGCGACCAGCTCCGCGCCAATGACATCTAGTAGGTTGCGGAAGTGTTCATCGGCATTTGCAGCAAAAACAACTACGGAGGCCCCAAGCTCAACCATGGTGTCTGCAACCGAGAAGCCGCTTTTTCCAAGGCCTAAAACTGCCACCTGCAGATTGGCCCAGTCATCGTGCCAGCTGCGCTGCGAAATCATATTCCGTAGATCCACTCCACGTAGAACAGCCCGATTCCAGAAACCACGCTTAGTGCGGCGATGATCCAGAAGCGAACCACAACGGTCACCTCAGCCCAGCCCTTGAGTTCAAAATGGTGGTGCAACGGGGACATCAGGAACACCCGTTTTCCTGTCCCAGTGCGCCACTTGGTTAGCTTGAAATAGGTGCGCTGGATCACCACAGAACCGGTGACAATGACAAAGATCCCGCCGATTAGAACCAAAAGCAGCTCGGTTCGAGACACAATCGCCAGGGCGGCAAGGGCGCCGCCAAGGCCCAGAGACCCGACATCGCCCATGAAGATTTGAGCCGGAGAGGTGTTCCACCAGAGGAACCCGACACATGCGCCAACAATCGCGGCGGCGACAACTGCCACATCCAGCGGGTCCCTGACGTTGTAGCAGGAAGCTAAGTTCTCAGTAACGGTGGAGCAACTTTGGTTGAACTGCCAAAACCCGATCACCACGTATGCACCGATGGCCATTATCGCCGAGCCGGAGGCCAAGCCGTCTAGGCCATCAGCGATGTTCACACCGTTTGAGGCGCTTGTTACCAAAAGCGATATCCACGCTATGAACAGCCCCATGCCAATTACCGAACCCCAGATGAAGAGATCAATCGGTAAATCACGGAAAAGTGAAATCGCGGTAGATGCTGGAGTGAGCCCGTCTTCGTCTGGAAAACCCAAAGCCAGGACGGCAAAAATGACAGCAACCACGACCTGCCCTGCAATCTTTGCCCAACCGGTCAGCCCGAGGCTTCTTTGATTGCGGACCTTGATGTAATCATCAATAAACCCAACCAGCCCAAGGCCGAGCATCATGAAAATAACCAGCAGGGCTGACATGGATGGGTTCTCCCCGTTTATCAGCTTTGAGACAAAGTATCCGACGGTTGCAGCGGTCAAAATTACTATTCCACCCATGGTTGGAGTGCCCCGTTTGGTGTGGTGAGCCTTGGGGCCGTCGTCACGGATGAATTGACCCCACTGCAGGTTTTTGAAGAGCCAAATGAAACCCGGGGTGGCAAAGAGTGAGATGAACATGGCTATGGCGCCAGCTGCGAGCAGAGCTCTCATTTCAATCCTGCCAATTCATCACCTAAAAATCGCAATCCAGCCACGTTGCTGGATTTAACCAGCACCACGTCGCCGGCGACTAGCTTGCCAGCAATGACCTCAAATGCTTCGCTGACAGTCTGAGAAAAATGAGATTCCCCGTCCCAGCTGCCCTCCTGCATCGCTCCCATGTGGATTAGCTTGGCTTCATCACCCACCACGTATAGCTGGTCAATGTTGTAGCGGACCACCAGTCTCCCCAGCTGATCGTGAAGCTCATTGCCGTATGGTCCGAGCTCGGCCATTTGACCCAGCACTGCGATTGTTCGGTGGCCCTGTCGCCCAATCGTGGCAAGTGTCTGAAGAGCGGCCCGCATCGAATCCGGGGAAGCGTTGTAGGCATCGTTGATGACAAAGACGCCATCTGGGCGCTGAATCAGCTGCATCCTCCAGCGCTCTGCGAGCTCCATGTCACTTAGTGCCCGCATGGAAATTGTTCGTGGGACCCCCAGCTGCTCCGCTGCCGCTAAAGCTGCAGCTGCATTCATTGCCTGGTGCTCGCCCAAAATCTTCAGGCGAAGCAATTGGGCGTCTCCATCGGGGAACTTCATTTCGATGTCGGTGCCGGCCAGCGACAAGGTCACTCTCCCGATCTCGAAGTCTGCCCCATTGTCAAAGCCAAACGTCACTTTGTTTACACCGGGGCTTGGCTCAAACTTAGAAACGATTGGGTCATCGGCGTTCAAGATCGCCACTTTGGTGATGTGCGGCATTAGCTCGCGTTTAATCTGCGCGGTTATGTCAACCGAGCCAAAAGCTCCCGCGTGGGCGAGACCTACCTTTAGTTCGATTCCTATTTCCGGCTTGCACCAGGAGGCCAGTTTCTCAATTGACCCGATACCGGCGGCCCCCATTTCCAGGACCAAGTACCTGGTGTCAGGTTCCAATCTCAAAACTGTTATTGGCAGCCCAACCTCATTGTTGAAGGAATCCCGAGGGGCAACAGTCTTGCCAACCCGACTCAAAATTGCCGCCAGCATGTTTTTGGTTGATGTCTTGCCGTTTGATCCGGTGATTCCAATTACCTGGAGGTCACCAATTGCCCTGACTCGCCTTAGCACCTCGGCAGCCAAGTCCCGCAGGGCCAGAACCGTGTCCTCAACCTGGATTTGAGCTATGGCGGCATCCGCTCTGGGAGTTGAAACAATCGCAAGGGCAGCGCCACGAGTCACAGCATCGGGCAGGTAGCGATGCCCGTCATCGTGCTCCCCCAGCTTGGCAAAAAAGACATCTCCGACACCGATGTTCCTGGAATCTGTGTCGCAGACACCACTCACCACATCTTCGGGATTGCCCGAAACAATCCTGCCGTTTACAGCCGTGGCTATCTCAGCCAGTGAAAGTTCAATCACGCTCGACGGCCCTTCTAGCGATTTCAATCGCATCAAATGGAACCTTGGTTCCAGAAATCTCTCGATACTTCAGGTGTCCCGGCCCACACCAGAGCACCGCCGAATCCTCACTTGTGAGCTCGATGGCCTTCGCTATCGCAGCTTCAGGGTCGGAAATCTCGAAAAGCCTCCCACTGTCCATAATTTTTTGGGCCGTTGAGACCAGCGTTTCTCTAATTGCCGCCGGGTCCTCATCTCGAGGGTGCTGGTCGGTAATTATCAGCGTGCTGGCCTTCGCGCCAGCCTCAGCCATGGCCGCCCGTTTGCCCTGGTCACGATTTCCACTGGCTCCGAGCACAACGGTAAGACTTGGATACCTTGAGGCAATCTCTTGAACCGCAGCCTCAACTCCCGCTGGGGTGTGTGCGTAGTCGACAAAGACGGCGGGCTTTTTTTCACTCACTCGCTGCAGGCGCCCTGAGACATTCAAATTGGCATTTGAGACTGCGGAGGACAATGCATCGACATCAAAGCCAGCCTCCAGCAGCATCACGACTGCAACCACAAGATTCTTGGCCATCAAGGCACCGCCAGTGAAGCTAAAAACTCCGGTCTGCTTGCCGGAAATTGATAGCTGCTGCCCCGTGAAACGGTAACGGTAATCCCCGCCTTCGCCAATTGTGACAATCGGGATCTGGCACATAGTTATCAGCTGCGCGGCGTAAGGATCTTCGTTGAGAATCACCCCGGATTTCGCGAACTCAGAGGTAAACAGCCTGGCCTTCGCCACCAGGTACTGGTCCATTGACCCGAAATCATCGAGGTGGTCCCTGGAGAGGTTGGTAAAACCCACAGTTTCGAACAAAATGGCATCCACCCGATTTCGAATCATTGCCTGGGCGGAAACTTCAATGACCGCAGCCATCTGCCCGGCGGCTCTCATCTCCGCGAGCATCTTGTGCAGCTGGGTGACCTCGGGTGTGGTTAGCTCACTTCCGCGAATCTCATTGCCTACGATGCGATTCGTGGAGGCGCTCAAGCCGCAAGAAACTTGCAGTTGGGTCAGAATTTGCTGAAGGTAGCTGACCGTTGAGGTCTTACCGTTAGTTCCAGTTACCCCAAAAAGCCTCATGCCAGCGGTCCTGGTGCCGTAAAGCTCCCCCGCAATCTCACCCGCAACCTGCTTGGGGTTCGGATGGATCAGGGTTGGAAAATCTCCGGTTGGGACGTGGTGCTCGTCGGTTAGCACCGCTACGGCTCCGGCGGCTCTTGCCCGCTCAAGAAATTCAATGCCATGGGAGCGCTCTCCCTCGGCAGCGATGAATAAATCTCCCGGCACTATCAGGCGTGAGTCAAGTTGAACACCAGAGACAAGGGTGTGAAAGTAATTGGAGCTCAGGCGAAACTTACGCGCCAGTTCGCTAGTTTCTAGGCTCAACTTCGCCCTGCGATCCAGATGGTAGGTCAGGTGAAAGTGTCGTTGAGGGTGGGACTCGATAACTCTTGAGGGCTTGAGACATGATCGCCTTGAACGGCCCTGTCGCCTTGAGGGAGTTACTAACACCCTGTCCCTTATAGATTGTCACCCCAACCACAAACTTGGGGTTTTCCGCCGGGGCAATGCCATAGAAGGAGATCGCGAATTGGGAGCCGTAGCCACTGCCATCTTTGATCTGTGCGGTACCGGTCTTACCAGCCACTCGGTAGCCCTCCACAGCGGCATTCTGGCCCACACCCCCAAACTCGACAACCTTTTCCATGAGGTTGATGTTCAGTTTCGCGGTTGACGCATCCAGCACACGGGTGGCCTTTTGGGTGGGGGCGTACTCGATAGTGCCGTCTTCGCTCATGCAGTTCTCAACCAAAATTGGGTCCAGCCTGACCCCACCGTTTGCCATTGCCTGGTAGGCGTATGCCATCTGGATGCCGGTGACCGAAATTCCCTGACCGTAGGTCGTGGCGTAGTTGGTCATCTTGTCCCAGTCCTCGTAGTTGTGCAGAATTCCCTGGGACTCCCCCTCGAAGTTCAGAGCGCTCTCGGAACCAAAGCCAAATTTTTGCAGGTAGTTGTAACGGGTCTTCTTGTCGATCTTCACGCCGAAGTTCGACATTCCCGTGTTCGAAGAGTAGCGCAGCACTCCGCCGAGGGTGAGGTTGAATTTCTCGTGACCAAAGCTGTCTTTGATCCAACCACCTGGAAAGTCAAGGCGCTGATAGTCCGGTGCCGGCACCGTGTCGTAGGCATCAGCAGTGCCAGTGTCCAAAACCATGGCAGAGGTTAGCGCCTTCATGATGGAGCCAGGCTCGAATGCCGCCTGGAAAATCTTTGAACCGCGATTACTGGCATCAGAGGCACTTGGGTCATTGGGGTCGACAGTTGGCGCTTCAGCAGCAGCCAGCAATTTGCCAGTTTCAACTTCCACCACGACAGCCGAGGCCCACTGGGCTCCAAGCTCGTTGACGGTGTCAGCCAGGACCTGCTGGGCAAAAAACTGCAAATTTGCATCAATCGAGAGGTTCAGGGTCGAACCATTTTCGGTGGGCTGAGTCACCACGTTGGAAGTCGGGATTCGAACCCCTTCGGCACTTCGCTCAAAGGTCTCCTGGCCATCGACTCCGGCCAAACAGGTGTTGTACTGGCGCTCTAGGCCGGCAAGCGGAACTCCATCCGAACCCACAAAACCAATCAGATTGCCTGCCACTGCACCGTTTGGATAGAGCCGGTCGGCAAAGGGATCAAAGTAGATCCAGGGGATGCCGAGTTCCTTTATGTCGTTGTAGGTTTGGGCATCAACTTTCTTGGCTAGGTTTGAGTACTCAGAGTCGCCCTGAAGTTTTAGCATCAACTCTTCAACACTCAAACCCAAAAGTGGCGCCAGCTCCATGACTATCTGCTCAACCGTGCGCTCTGTTCGAACTCCGTCTACGGTCTTGAAGACACTGCCAACATTCTTAGGGGCGGCATTAACGTCGTAGCGAAAAACAGTCCGAGCCAGCACCTGACCGTTTGCATCCCGAATTTCACCGCGAAGTGCAGTAAGGGTTTGAGTAACCGAACGCGATTCCAGAGACTCGGCCTGAATTTCTTGGGCCCGAACCAGCTGGTAATCGACCAGCCTCCACCCCAAGGCTAATACCAAAACTACGAGCAGCATGGCGAAAATACTCAAGCGCCTAGAGAGCTTTGCGTGAGTACCCATGGCGGCCTATCTGGTTGGTGAAGCTGGAATTTCTCCCGCTTGCAAAGTTACGACAGGTTCGCTGCTTTGCTCAGTTTCGACACCCGCAGAGACCTCAGCAGAGGCAACAGTGGCAGCACTGAATTCTGAAACGGTACCCATGGCGGAGTTTGCTACCAGGTTGCCGCTGGCAACGGCAGCGGTTGCAGGGTCGGCAGGCTTTGGCTTTCCGTAAACCTTGTCAGACTCGATGTCCAGTAGCACGGAGGCTGGGTTGGCAACCATACCCAAACGGTTAGCGGCATCGGCAAGGTTTTGCGGGGATGCTAGCGAGTCGACCTCCTCCTGAAGAATCTGGACTTGGGTGGCGAGGTCTCGCTTCTCAATCTTGAGGCTGCGAAGCTGGTAGGCGTCCTGAGTGAGAATCATGTTTAGAACCAGCTGCCCAATCAGGACAACCACGATCCCAATCACGAAGATCAATCCCGCTGTCATGTTGGGACGCAGGCTCCTTGCCTCTCGCTGGGAAACCATGTAAACAGCCATTATTTTGCCTCCAGTTTTTCTGCCGCCCGAAGCCGTGCCGAGGCAGACCTTGGGTTTTTCTCCAGTTCAAGTTCCGTGGCGCGCTCCACGCCGCGGGTGACAATCTTCAAAATTGGTGCGGTGCCGGGGAGCTCTATTGGCATCTCAACCGGAGTGGTACTTGTGGCGGCCGCCTGGAGGGCTTCTTTGACAATCCCGTCCTCCAGCGAGTGATAGGACATCACTACAAGGCGGCCACCAACAGCTAGCGCAGCGATTGCCTGGGGCATGGCGTCCTCAAGCACTGAAAGCTCGTCGTTCACTGCAATTCGTAGAGCCTGGTAAATCCGCTTGGCTGGGTGACCGAGGGTCTTGCCAGGGATGACTGGAACCACCTCCGAAACCAAACGGTTTAGCTGGACACTGGTCAAAATTGGGGTAACCTGGCGGTCTTTTACGATTCGTCTTGCAATCGGACCGGCAAATCGTTCCTCACCGTACTTGCGGAAAATTCTGGTCAGTTCAGCCTCGTCCAGGGTGGCGAGCAAGTCAGCTGCGGTCTTGCCGCTCGTCTGATCCATGCGCATGTCTAGCGGCGCATCCTGGGCATAGGCAAAGCCTCGGTCAGACTGGTCCAGCTGCATGCTGCTAACGCCAAGGTCCATCAAGATTCCGTGCACCTCAGAAATGCCGCGCTGCTGCAGAATTTCGTCAATCTCGTCGTAGCGCGCGAAAGCCGGCAAAAATCTGGTTCCGAACTCGGCTAAACGCTTGCTGGCCAATTCAATGGCTACCGGGTCCCGGTCAATTCCAATCACCGTGAGGTTTGGGAACTGGCTCAGCATCGCCTCGGTGTGACCACCAAGTCCGAGAGTGCAGTCGATAGCAACCGGATTCTGGCCCTGAAAACCGGGTGCTAGCAAATCCAGGCAACGCTGCAGCATTACCGGCTGGTGAAGCTCTGCGATGGTCTGATTCATAGCATTTCCGCTGTCTGGTCCCTACCCTTCGGTCCTTGTCCGTTTGTGAGCTTGGTTTTCACTTGATCCGGCTTATGGGAAGGAAGTCGGAGCACGGCCAAGGACCGAAGGGCAGGGGCTAGAACAATCCCGGAATCACCTCCTGCGCTTGCGAGGCGAATCCTTCTTCATTTGAAGCGAGGTAGGTCTGCCAGGTTGCAGCGTCCCAAATTTCAGCTCGGGCACCAACGCCGATAATTACGAGTTCCTTGCTCAGGCCTGCGTACTCGCGAAGCAGCTGAGGAAGCAGAACTCGACCCTGGCGGTCAACTGATTCGTCACTGGCTCCGGAGAGAAAGACGCGCAGATAACGCCTCGCCTCCTCGTTGGTGACTGGCGCCTGTCGGATCTTCTCGTGGACCGAGGCAAATTCTTTTGCCGAAAAGACGTAGAGACAACGCTCTTGGCCGCGAGTGATGACAATGCCGTCTCCAAGCTCGTCACGGAACTTGGCAGGAAGGATGATGCGGCCCTTGTCGTCCAGCTTGGGCGTGTGAGTACCAAGTAGCACTTTGCACCCCTTCCCAAGCAATTACCTCCACTTTACTCCACTTTGCTCCACTTTGCTTGATTTAGGCGTGTTTTTTATCACGTTTTGAGCAAGATTTTGAAAAAAGAAAAACCCCGCCGAGGCGGGGTTTTGAGAGGCTTTAGCTACTCGTTACCAAAGCGCTGATTCCAGCGATCTTCGAAGAAGTTGGATTTTTGGCCGGGCTCAATTTTCGGAAGCTCGGGCAGCTTGAAATTAGCGCTCGCGACCACCAGGCCGATGAGCATGACCAGGAATGCTACGACCCCAAAAAAGGCCACCTGCAAAACAACTGCCAAGATCAAAAGGCCCAGGCCTGCAAGAAAGACCAGGACTCCGGCAACTAGTTTTCCGGCTGACTGATTGGTCCCACCGGTGCTTCTAAGGGTCTTGGCTAGGTCAGCATCCTGAGCGAGCAGGTTGCGCTCCATCTCTTCGAGCAGTTTTTGCTCGCGTTCGGAAAGTGCCATGTCTGACTCCCATCTTTCCCAATTGTAAACAGCGAAGCCAAAGTAGGCTATCCCCCATGTCTCAAGAAATCCTGTTAAATCTTGTACAGCGGCACCTGAATGACTACTGCGATGTCAAGCGCAAAGAGCTGCTAGAAATTTCCGAAGACCTGGGTCCAATAATGGATTTCACGCAGGATCTTCTCGAGGGCGGAAAGCGATTCAGAGCCCTGTTCGCCTTTTGGGCATGGGCTGGGCAGCGAGCTGAGCCGGTAGAACCTGAGGATCTCAAGGCTGAAGACCCCATCATCGCCGTGGCATCTGCTCTGGAAATGTTCCACGCTGCCGCTCTAGTGCACGATGACCTGCTTGATCAATCCGATACTCGCAGGGGCAAGCCAGCGATTCACAAGAGATTTGAAGTACTGCACAAAAATCACGGCTATGCCGGGACGCATGAGCGATTCGGGGTGGCAGGTTCGGTGCTGGTTGGGGACATGATGCTCTCCTGGTCCTCCGAGCTCTTTGGTGAGGCACTGCTGCACTCAATCGGCGAGGACGCAGAGGCACGTTGCCGCTCCGAGTTCTCCAAAATGCGCTTTGAGGTAATGGCTGGACAATACCTGGATGTGCTGGAGGAAAATGCTGCCCCTATGCGAGAAAAATCCGAGGCAGTTGCCAGGGCAAATCGAGTCATGCTCTACAAGACCGCAAAATACAGCCTCGAGGCTCCCCTGCTGATTGGCGCCGCCTTGGCGGGCGCCGGGGCGGACAAGCTAAAGGGCCTAAGCGACTTCGGGATTCCGCTCGGAATGGCCTTTCAGCTCAGGGACGACATTCTCGGGGTATTTGGTGATCCCGCCGTGACGGGCAAGCCGGCGGGTGATGACCTGCGGGAAGGAAAGCGAACCGTTTTGACCGGGCTTACCCTTGAGGCCTTGCCAACTTCCGTTGCAAACATCTTCGAGGAGCTGCTAACCAGCGGCGAAATCGACGAGAGCCAGCTCGCCTTCATGCGAGAGAGCATTGAGGAATCCGGAGCACTTGCTAAGACCGAGAAGCTAATCCAGGAATACTCCGATCGGGCCATTGCCGCCCTCGCTGAGCTTGAAATTTCAGATCAGGGTAGAGAAATGCTGGCACGACTTACCGAAGCGGTTATCAAGCGCAGCAAGTAGTTAGCCCAGCGTTTGGGCGGCTCGTCTCACCGGGGCCTTGTGGCCCTTGATCAGCTCATAGATCGGAATTGCACCTAGTTCAGCATTGTGCTGGTAGAGCCATTCAATGGACTCCTCGTCACTCATCCCGTTGTCGTGGAGGAGAATGAGGGTGCCTCGAATGCTGGCCAGCGGCTCTCCATTTTGAATCAGGTGAGCAGGGACCATTGGCTGTTTGTCGCGACGCACGCTGAAGAGCACGTACTCCTCAATCAGCCTGCGCACTTTTGAAGCCGAAACGCCAAGCTGCTGCGCCACCTCATCGATGGTTAGCCAAGAGTCAACGCCATTGAGTTCCACTGCTACCGTCTCTGAGTCTGTACGAGCTGTTCGGCAACCAAGAAGGCCAACTCAAGTGATTGCATGTGGTTTAGGCGAGGATCACACACTGACTCGTAGCGCTCCTCCAGGGTTGCCTCATCGATCATCTCTGAACCCCCCAAGCACTCAGCAACATCATCGCCGGTTAGCTCAACGTGAAGACCACCGGGGTGGGTGCCGAGTTCGCGATGAACCTCAAAAAAGCCCATTACCTCATCCATGACGTCCTCGAATCGTCGGGACTTGTAGCCATTTTTAGTGGTTATTCCGTTGCCGTGCATCGGGTCGGTGATCCAAAGCGGCTGAGCTCCGTGATCGCGGGCTGCTGCAACTAACTTGGGCAACTCCTCGCGAATCTTGCCGGCGCCCATCCGAGAGATGAAGGTCAGCCTGCCCGGCTCACGGTTGGGGTCAAGAATGTCGATCAGTCTTTGAACATCTTCGGGCTGAGTGGTTGGACCGAGCTTTACCCCGAGCGGGTTTCTAATTCTGGAGAAGAAATCAACGTGAGCACCAGCAAGCTGCCGTGTGCGCTCCCCAATCCAAATGAAGTGACCGCTGGTCGCATAAGGGGTGCTGGTTCTTGAATCAATTCGAGTTAGGGGGCGTTCGTAGTCAAAAAGCAGGCCCTCGTGAGAAACGAAGAACTCAGTGCTGCGAAGCTCTGCAGAATCCACCCCACAGGCCTCCATGAACCTCATGGCGCGATCGATATCACCGGCAATGGACTCGTACTGCTTGTTGGCTGGGTTGTCGGTGAAGCCCTTGTTCCAGGCGTGGACCTCGCGGAGATCCGCAAACCCACCGGTGGTAAAAGCGCGAATCAGATTGAGTGTGCTCGCGGAGGTGTGGTAGGCCTGCATCAGACGATTTGCATCATTCCGCCTGGATTGCTCAGTGAAGTCGTAGCCATTGACGGCATCGCCGCGGTAGGCCGGCAGCGTTACACCATCACGAGTTTCGGTGTCGGAAGACCTGGGCTTGGCAAACTGTCCAGCCATCCGGCCCATTTTGATTACCGGCAGTGAAGAGCCGTACATCAAGACAACTGCCATCTGCAAAACGGTCTTGATGCGGTTGCGAATCCGATCCGCGGTGGCATCCACAAAAGTCTCAGCGCAGTCACCACCCTGAAGCAAAAAGGCCTCGCCTCTGGCTGCAGCAGCCAGGCGCTCGCGCAGCGTGTCGACCTCCCCGGCGAATACCAGCGGTGGCTGGAGGGCAAGCTGCTGTTTTACATTTGCAAGCTCATCGAGGTCGGCCCAGGTCGGCTGCTGCTTCGCCTCGAGGTTGAGGTAATTGTCTAATCCAAAATCAGTCACGTGTTTCCCTTTTTACCTAGGCGGCCTTAGCCATTCGACTCTTAACTGTAGAGGCGTAGACATCCTCATACTCCTGTTTGCTCAGCTGCATAATCGAGTAAACGATTTGGTCGGTCACCGCGCGCAGCACCGCGCGCTCCCCCTCCATGCCTGCAAAGCGAGAGAAATCCAGTGGCTCACCGATAACTACTCCGACTCGGCGAATCTTTGGATACTTGGAGCCAATTGGTTGGACCTTTTCGGTGTCAATCATGGCGACTGGAACCACCGGAACCCTAGCCTCCAGCACCATTCGGGCGATGCCAGTGCGGCCACGGTAAAGCTTGGCATCGGGCGAACGAGTGCCCTCCGGGTAAATCCCCAGCAGTAACCCACGCTCTAGGACTCCAAGTCCGGTGTTGAGCGAGTCTTCAGAGGCTTTTCCGCCGGAGCGGTCGATTGGCAACTGGCCGGTGGAGAGGAAAAACCAGCGAATCAAAGCTCCCTTAATTCCCTTGCCCGTGAAGTAGTCACTTTTGGCAAGAAAGGTCACTGGGCGGCGAACCTTGAGCGGCAAGAAGATTGAATCGGAAAATGACAGGTGATTGGAGGCCAAAATGGCGCCGCCAGAGTTGGGAATGTTTTTTGCCCCGCGCACCCAAGGGCGAAACAAAATTTGCAGAATGGGGCCGAGGATGAAGTTCTTGATTATGAAGTAAGCCAATTTCCGCTCCAGTCCTGAGAACTAAAGCTTAGCGAGAGACTCGCGAGCCAGGTCCGCAGCGCCGATAACACCGGCTTGATTTGTGAAAGCAGCAGTCACGATTCGGGCCTCCGGCCTAAATCCCCGGGCTGGAAGGTCTCCTAAAAATCCCTCTCGAATGGGGTCAAGAATCAAATCCCCAGCCTCCGACACTCCCCCGCCGATCACGTAGACCTCAGGGTCGAGCACTGCGGTGATGGTTGCCATTGCCTGACCCAGGTAGCGGCCGGCGTCTCTGAAGATGCCCAGCACGGCAGGATCTTGCTCCAAGAGCGCGGCGTAAACCTGCTGCCCGCCGAGCTCGCCGTCGCGCTCCTTTAGTTCTCGAAGGCGCTGCCCTGCAGGCCCGGCACTACCAGCGAGCTTACGAGCGGCTTTTACTACCGCGGTTCCTGAGGAATACTGCTCAACACATCCCTTGCGACCGCAGCCACACTGCTTTCCGTCCTGAACCACCCTCACGTGACCAAGCTCACCGGCCATGCCAAAACCGCCGCGACGAAGTTTGTAGTCGGCCACTACGGCGCCACCGACGCCGGTGCCCAGGGTGAGCATGACCATGTCCTTGGTGTTTTTCCCGGCTCCGAATTTGTATTCAGCCCAGCCCGCAGCGTTGGCGTCGTTCTCGATGACAATTGGCAGGTCAAGGTGCTGCGCCAAACGATCTCTGAAAGGCTCATTGCGCCAGTTCAGGTTGGGCGCGTAAAGGATTGTGGACTGGTTTGCGTCAATAAACCCCGCAGCCGCGACACCCGCTCCGACTACCTTTTCTTTGGCGTGCGAGGAGACATCACGAATTAGGTCTACGACAGTCATCACCATCAAATCAGGGTCCTGGGCAGGAGAAGGAACTCTCGCCTCGTAGATGATTTCCCCGGACTCGCTGACAAGTGCACCAAGAATTTTAGTTCCGCCAATGTCTACGCCCACCGATAGCAAAAAATCCTCAAATCCCCGGGTTCACCAGTGGCTAAATTTTAGGCGCACTCCGGGTCGTTATAAAAAGAAAACAAAAAGTTAACGATGACGGTATTGGCCCAAAAAATGTTCGATTAGAGTGTTTCAAACTCAAGAATTGGGAGAAACAATGACGTTTTACGATGTTCCACTCAAGGTTGAATCTAACCCCAGCGAAAACGCTACAGATTTGCTGATGCAGCGTGTGGCCAAGAACCCCGATCACCCGCTATTTTCCCGCCAGAATGCTGACAAGTCCTGGCGCAATGTCACCTCAGCCGAGTTCCTCTCCGACGTCAGGTCGGCTGCCAAGGGCTTAATTGCCGCCGGCATTACCCCGGGCCAGGCAGTGGCAATCATGTCTAAGACTCGCTACGAGTGGACAGTTATTGACTTTGCAATTTGGTTTGCGGGAGCCGTTACCGTGCCAATCTACGAATCGAGTTCCCCCTCGCAAATCGAATGGATTCTCTCTGACTCAGACTCAATTGCCCTGTTTATTGAAAATGACGAGCAGCTCGAGCGCGTAAACCAGATTCGCGGAAACACTCCAAAGGTGACCAACGTTTGGAAGATTGACAGCAAGGAATACGCCGCGCTCAACCAGTCTGGTGAGAGCGTCTCAGACGAGCAGCTTGAAAAAGCTCGCACCAACGCCCACATCACAGACCTCGCAACCATCGTCTACACCTCGGGAACCACCGGTAACCCCAAGGGCTGCGAACTAACCCACAAGTCTTTGGTGGACCACTGTAAAAACGCAGCCGCCGAGCTTCCCGAAATTGCCAACGACAAGCAGCACTCGCTGATCTTCCTTCCTCTGGCACACATTCTGGCTAGATACGTGTCGGTACTTTGTGTTTACGCGGGAATCCGAGTGGGTCACCTGGGTGACACCAAGGCTGTGGCGGAAACCCTGCCGACTTTCAACCCAACCTTCCTGCTTGCAGTTCCAAGAGTTTTCGAGAAGGTTTACAACGGTGCCGAGCTGAAGGCTGAGGCAGCTGGCAAGGGCAAAATCTTCCGCGCTGCCGCCGAGGTTGCCATCGAATACTCCAAGGCCCTAGACACCAAATCGGGTCCAGGTTTTGCGATCAAACTCAAGCACGGTGTCTTCGACAAGCTGGTTTACTCCAAGCTTCGTGCTGCGATGGGTGGACAGGTGAAGTACGCCATCAGCGGTGGAGCTCCTTTGGGCGCTAGGTTGGGACACTTCTACCGCGGAATCGGCCTGATCGTCCTGGAGGGCTACGGTCTCACCGAGACCGCTGCCGCTGCCGTAATTGGGCGTGTCAGCTGGCAGAAGATTGGGAAGGTCGGCCGCGCCCTGCCGGGAACCGGTATCAAGATTGCTGATGACGGTGAGGTCTGGCTTCGCGGCATCAACGTGATGCGCGGCTACTGGCGCAACGAGGCCGCTACCCGCGACGCATTCGTAGAGGACTGGTTCCGCACCGGCGACATCGGTGAGCTTGATGAGGACGGCTTCCTCACCATTACCGGCCGCAAGAAGGAAATCCTTGTTACAGCCGGAGGCAAAAACGTAGCCCCAGCACCGATCGAGGACCCGCTACGCGCGCATCCACTAATTGGCCAGGTCGTAGTAATTGGAGACGCCAAGCCTTACATCGGAGCTCTGATTTCACTTGACCCTGAAATGGTGCCGGTATGGTGCGCGAACAACGGCATCGCCGAGAAGCTGACTCTTGCCGAGGCCGCCAAGCACCCGAGAATCAAGGAAGAAATCACCGCTGCAGTTGCGGCCGTGAACACCAAGTTCTCAACCGCTGAGCAGATTAAGCAGTTCGAAATCCTTGACGTCGAATTGACCGAAGCCTCAGGACACCTGACACCCTCGTTGAAGATTAAACGACCCAAGGTGCTGGCAGACTTCGCTCTGCACGTGGAGAGAATCTACAGCTAGTTCAAAAACCAGCTCTGTTGGCGCAAGTTCGCGAAAGCGAGCTTGCGCTCTTCAGTTAATAACCGGTCTAGATAAAGCTTGCCTTCGAGGTGATCGCACTCGTGCTGCAGCGCCTGAGCCAATAGCCCCTCACCCTCGATAATTACCTCGGAGCCGTCAAGCTGCAGGCCTTTCGCCTTTGCCCTTGGGTACCTCGGGGTTTTATGCCACAGACCCGGCACGGACAGGCACCCCTCCTCAACCAGCTCAACCTCGCCCGAGAGTTCAACAATTTCGGGGTTTATCAGGTAGCCAATCACGCCGTCGACGTTGTAGGAGAAGGCTGCCAGGCCAACTCCAATTTGAGTTGCGGCCACTCCAGCTCGACCGGGTAAAGCTGTGGTGTCAAGCAAATCCTGAATCAGAGTCTCAGCCGCGCGAAGGTCTGTAATTTTTTGAGTTGGAGTTTTGAGGACAGGATCGCCGAAGAGGCGAATTTCTCTAACGCTCAAGGCTCAATCCATCAATCACTAAAGCCGCCAAGTCACGAGCCGCCTGCTTGGTGGCTGGGCTAAGGCGGTCAAAGTTTATTTCGGCTCCGGCAGCCAAAACTGGATCGTAGGGAATCCGCACCACTGCCCTCACACGGGTGGCAAAGTGAGACTCGATTTCGTCAATCTTGACCAGGTCGGTTCCGAATGTTGCCGTATTGAGTGCGACAACAGCATCTTTGACGAGGTCCGAGTAACCGTTTGCTTCGAGCCACGTGAGGGTCTCGCTTGCAAGCTTGGCCTCATCAATCGATCCTCCCGAAACAATGACCAGGGAATCCGCGCGCTGCAAAACCGCCCGCATCACGCTGTGGACAATTCCGGTCCCGCAGTCAGTCAACACCACCGAGTAGTAGCGCGAGGCGATGTCTGCAACCACGTTGTAATCACCCTCGTCAAATGCTTCGGAGACCATCGGGTCGGTGTCCGAAGCCAGCACGTCAAGCCGCGTTACATCCCGAGAGACATAGTCCGAAAATACTTTGAAGCCGTTGATGGAGCTGGCCTTATTGACCACATCCCTGACAGTTTTTTCTGTCCCGCGCGGAACTCGCTCACTAAGGGTCCCGCGGTCAGGGTTAGCGTCAATTGCAAGAATTCGATCTTCTCGAACTTTGGCCAAAGCCATGCCAATCAAGGTTGTGACCGTCGTCTTCCCCACGCCACCCTTGCGAGTGAGAATAGGAACAAACCTGGTGCCACCGGGAAGCGCTTGGCCAATGCGGCGATCTAGCGCTTTTCGAGCCAAAACCTTGGAGTTGTCCCCCAGATTCAACGCCCCAAAGGTAATTCGATAGACGGCCCGCCGACCAAAAGTCTCTGGAATTCCCTTGGGTCGAGCCTTGTCCTGCAAGAGTCGGTCGGAGGTTAGCATGGAGGCTGGTTCTGGCTCATCGAAGACCGGTGGTGAAATGGTAACTGAGCTGGTCTCGGACAACACCTGAGCTACCGTCGACGTCTGCGGATCTAATTCAAGTTCTGAAAAGTCTGTGGCTTCACCCGAGGAATAGTCCCGCTCCGGAATCTCTGCCATCGACTAACCAATCACCGCAATCAGATCTCCACCTTCGACCGGCGTTGGACCCGATACCCCCAGGCGCTGCACCACTCCGGCAACACTCGAAGTAATGCTCGCTTCCATTTTCATCGCCTCTATGGAGGCAATCACCTGGCCAACCTGAACCTGCTCCCCTACAACCACCTTTGCAGTCACAACACCGGTGAAGGGAGCGGCTACGTGAGCGGGGTTTGATGCATCGGCTTTCTCCGCGCTGGTCACCGCCACCTGGATGCTGTGATCGCGCACCGTCACTGGACGAAGCTGCCCGTTCAGTTTCGCCATGACGGTTCTGAAACCCTTGGGGTCAGCCTCGGAGATGGCCTCGAGGCCGACAAACAGCTGCAGTCCCTTTCGGAGCTCTACCACGTGTTCCATTTCAGAATCCAGGCCGTAGAGGTAGTCCAGGGTTTCAACGTTGTCCAATTGACCGTAGAGGTTTGAAACACGCTCAAATTCCTTGGTGGGTGTTGGGAACAGAAGCCGATTCAAGGTGGCTCGCACTGACTTTGATTCGCCAGACTGCAGGGTGGCCAGGTCCTCATCAGACACAGGAGTGACCGAGATGTCTACCTTTTTGCCAGCGAGGACCTTGGAGCGGAAAGGCTCTGGCCACCCTCCCGGCAGATCGCCCAGTTCGCCCGCCATAAAGCCCACAACGCTGTCTGGGATGTCGTAATTCTGGGGGTTTTGTTCGAAGTCGGCAGGGTCAGCGCCAACGGCAACCAGGTGCAAGGCGAGATCTCCGACCACCTTGGAAGAGGGTGTGACCTTGGGAGGGCGTCCTAAAATCCGGTTGGCCTCGGCATACATCTGCTCAACAAGCTCAAAGCGGTCCCCGAGCCCCAGTGCGATTGCCTGCTGTCTGAGGTTAGAGAGCTGGCCGCCTGGAATTTCGTGACGATAAACCCTGCCGGTGGGCCCCGGGAGGCCAGATTCGAATGGAGCGTAGACCTTGCGCACGGCTTCCCAGTAGGGCTCCAGGTCAGTGACCTTTTGCAGGTCAAGACCTGTGTCTGCTGCAGTATCCGCGAGCGCCGCAACTAAGGCTGAAGCCGAGGGTTGAGAGGTGGTTCCAGCCATCGGCGCACTGGCCACGTCTACCGCGTCCACCCCAGCCGATACGGCTGCCAATAAGGTTGCGAGCTGACCTCCGGCAGTGTCGTGGGTGTGCAGGTGAACCGGGAGGTCGAAACGCTCCCTGAGTGCGCTCACAAGCATACGGGCGGCTTCTGGGCGAAGCAGCCCTGCCATGTCCTTGATCGCAAGGATGTGAGCACCAGCGTCAACTATTCGCTGAGCTAACCCCAGATAGTAGTCCAGGGTGTAGAGGTCTTCTTTGGGATCAAGCAGATTTCCGGTGTAACTCATGGCGACTTCAGCCACCGCTGTGCCAGTCTCTCTGACCGCCTTGATTGCAGGGGTCATTTGATCAACGTCGTTGAGCGCATCAAAAATGCGGAAGATGTCCACACCGGTCTTGGCTGCCTCAAACACGAATGCCCTGGTTACCTCCTCGGGATAGGGGGTGTAACCAACTGTGTTTCGACCCCGAAGCAACATTTGAATGCAGAGGTTGGGTAGCGCCTTGCGCAGCTGTGCTAAACGGTTCCAGGGGTCCTCTCCAAGAAAGCGCAGTGCGACATCGTAGGTAGCTCCACCCCAGGCCTCTACTGAGAGTAGCTCTGGGGTCATTCTCGAGACATAAGGTGCGGCAGCAACCAGGTCCCTGCCCCTCACCCGTGTGGCCAGCAGGGACTGATGGGCATCCCTAAATGTCGTGTCGGTAACCCTGACGGTCTTCTGGTCACGCAGCCACTTCGCAAAACCTTCCGGTCCAAGCTGCTCCAAAAGTTGCTTGGAACCATCCGGAGCCGGGGTAAAGATGTCAATGCCAGGAAGCTTCAGAGATGGGTCAGACTTGCCCTCTCTGGTTCCGTAGGGCTTATTTACAGTTACCTCTGCCAACCACTGCAGCACCTTAGTGCCACGGTCTTGCGATGGCTTGCCCCTAACCAGCTCTGGACGTTCGTCGATGAAGTGCGTGGAAAGCTCTCCCGAGGCGAAGGTTGGATCCGCGAGCACTGCCTGCAGGAAGTTGATGTTGGTTGCAACGCCTCGGATTCTGAACTCAGCGAGAGCGCGCTTGGCACGGTCAACCGTGGACTTGAAGTCCCTGCCACGTGTGATGAGTTTCACGAGCATGGAGTCAAAGTGAGGTGAGACCTCGGCACCGGTGGTTACGGTTCCGCCATCCAGGCGGATACCTGCACCACCCGGGGATCGGTAGGTTGTGATCATTCCGGTGTCTGGGCGGAACCCAGCGGCGGGATCCTCAGTGGTGATGCGGCACTGCAGGGCAAAACCGTGCGGCTTGATTTGGTCCTGCACAAGGCCAAGTTCTTCAAGGGTAGCCCCGGAGGCAATCCTCAACTGTGATTGAACCAAGTCGACATCCGTGACTTCTTCGGTTACGGTGTGCTCAACCTGGATTCGAGGGTTCATCTCGATAAAAACATGCTTACCCGCGTTTGGACCTACGGTGTCGATCAAAAACTCCACGGTGCCGGCATTTTGATATCCGATTTCCCGCGCGAATGCGACTGCATCCCGGAATAGCTTTTGTCTCAGGTCGTCATCCAGCAGCGGTGCCGGAGCAATTTCCACAACCTTTTGGTTTCGGCGCTGGATGCTGCAGTCGCGCTCGTGCAGGTGAATTATGTTTCCGTGCATGTCTGCCAGGATCTGAACTTCGATATGCCTGGGGCGAATTACTGCCTGCTCCAGGAAGACCCTCGGGTCTCCAAAGGCACTTCCCGCCTCTCTCATTGCTGCGTCGAGTGCATCCGGCAGCTCACTGGCCTGGTTAACCTTGCGCATGCCGCGGCCGCCGCCGCCGGCAACTGCCTTAACAAACAGTGGGAAGCCAATCTTTTCGGCCTGCGGGATCAGTTCTGCGGGTTGATCAGATGACTCGGTTGAAGCCAGCACCGGAACCCCGGCTCTTATGGCCGCTGCCTTCGCGTTGACCTTGTCTCCGGCTAGCTCGAGAATTTCAGGCCCTGGACCAACAAACGCTATGCCTGCCTCGGCTGCCGCCCTCGCGAGGTCAGGGTTCTCCGAGAGAAATCCGTAACCCGGGTAAATAGCATCGGCACCGCACTGCTTGGCGACTCGGATGATCTCTGAGACGGAAAGGTAGGCGCGAACCGGAGAGCCGTCGGCGTGAATCTCGTAGGCCTCATCTGCCTTTAGGCGGTGAACCGAGTTTCGATCCTCAAACGGATAAACCGCAACTGTCGAAGCACCGGCCTCATAGGCCGCACGAAAAGCTCTAACCGCGATCTCTCCGCGGTTGGCTACGAGAATTTTTTTAAACATCTAACCTCACTGAAACGGTGGGGTGCTTCGGCGAACCCGACAGATAAAAAGGTAGCCTATCCGAGTGCAAGTTCTCAGTGTTAGCTCCCTAAAAGGTGGCGTGGGTAAAACTACCGTCGCCCTTGGCCTGGCCTCGGCTGCCCTGAACAAGGGTTTGAACACTCTTTTAGTCGATTTGGACCCGCAGTGTGATGCAACCAGTGGATTGGGGGCGGTTAGCGACTTCGGCACATCGGTGGCCGAGGTTCTTCAGTCGCCAAAGATTGCGAATATTCGACGGGCTATCGTGCCCTCGCCCTGGAACAAAGGTTCCCGCGTGGACGTCATGGTTGGTTCACCGAGGTCCCTGCTTTTAGACAATCCGGCCCCCACGGTCTCCGACGTTTGGAAACTGGAAGAGGTACTGGCCCAGCTCGAAGACGAGTATGACCTGGTCATAATCGACACCCCGCCGAGCATTAATGCCCTGACCCGTACGGCCTGGGTGGCCTCGGACCGAGTGATTTTGGTCACCGAACCCTCGCTCTACTCGGTCATTGCGGCCGATCGAGCTCGCAAAGCAATCGCCGAAATCAGCGCAAAACTGACCCCGAGGCTGCAGCTGCTCGGAGTGGTGGTCAATCGTCTTAGACCTCAGTCCAATGAGCACGACTATCGAATCAAAGAGCTCCGCGAAATGTTTGGCGAGCAGCTGCTTATGCCGTTTTTCGAGGAGCGAGCGGCAATTCAGCAGTCAACCGGAGCTGCCCGCCCTATTCACGCTTGGCCAGCCGAGGGTGCCGCTGAAATTGCTAAGGGATTTGACTGGCTTCTAGCGGGAGCCCAATCAGACATGGAGCTTGGCGCTGAGCGCAGAGAGCGAGTCGGGATCGTGGGTCGAGCCCTGCGTGGCCGCTCAAACCCAATTGCAGAATTCATACCGATGGAAGATGCCCCGCAGTCCAGGGCTGAAAACAAGAAGAAGCGCTGGTTTAGGCGCTAGGAGATTTTGCGAGCTCGCCTTGCGGCCAACTCGTCGTGAATGTTGGCCTCTTCAGCGGCGAAGTCAACCAGGGTAGCCTCTACTTCGCGCAGAACTCTTCCAACTGCAATTCCGAACACTCCCTGACCCTGGCCCAGTAGGTCAATGACCTCGTCCTGAGAGGTGCAGAGGTATACCCTCGCGCCATCCGACATCAAAGTTGTGTTTGACAAGTCGCTCATGCCTGCCGCTCTCAACTGCTCGACGGCGAGGCGAATTTGCTGCAGCGAAACACCGGTGTCCAGCAGGCGCTTCACCAATTTCAAAACCAAAATGTCACGGAAAGCGTAGAGGCGCTGTGACCCAGAGCCAGTTGCGGTCTGAATCGAAGGAATCACCAATCCGGTTCTATCCCAGTAGTCCAACTGCCGGTAAGAGATGCCGGCCGCAGCTGCAGCGGATGCACCGCGGTAACCGATGTCCTGCGCTGGCAGTCCATCGGTGAAAAGCATTGGTGCCTGGAACTCCATGCTCATTCTCCTTGCGGTTGACTAGCGTTAAGTCTGCCTTCAACCTGAGGTTTATGGTTTATCCACAGCTTCGGCGTGTCGGATTAGCCGTCGATGGAGTCAATAACCTCAGAAATTAAGTGAGACCGGATGGCGCCAAAGCGCTCGGCAATCTCTCTGGCCATGTGCCCGGCACGAGCGGCAGAGTCGGGAGCGCGCTTGCGCAGAATTGGCTCGGTAACCCCGGTGATAATCCCAACTTCTCGCTCAGTTGCTGACTTCAGGCCGCGCAAGTGACGCGGCTGAATGCCGAACTGCTCAAGCCCAACTAGCGCAAATGCGATCTCCACCTCGTGGGAGGAATGCGGCTGAGCTCCAAATAGCCCAAGTTCGGCACCCTCTCGAAAAGCTGCGTCACTCAGGCCCGTTTCAAGTTTCAGTTGAGCCGTTGAGTAGCGTTGACCCTTTCTCAGCGAGGCTGGAGAGGTGGCCGGCAATAGCGGCTGCCTTCCTGCATCGAGCTCAGCGAGGTAGTCCTTGATGACCCTAAGCGGTAGATACTGATCACGCTGCAGGGTGAGAACAATTCGCAGGCGCTCGATTTGGGTCTCCGAATATTTCCGGTATCCAGAATCAGTGCGATCAGGTGTGATCAGCCCCTGATCCTCGAGGAAGCGAAGCTTTGAGGGGCTCAAATCAGAGAATTCTGGCTTTAGTACCGCCAAAACCTGGCCGATCGTGTAAAGCCTGAGGTGATCTTGAAGTTTCCGGACCGAATCCATTTTCAACGGTCCTTTTCGGATGCAAAAAATGTCATGTGGAACTTTCCAATTAGTACTTCATCGCCATGCTGCAGAGGTGAGTCATCGACTCTTTTGCCAGCCACGTAACTTCCGTTCATCGAACCAAGGTCTACGACCTTGAAGCTAGTGCCAGAGCGAATGAACTCCGCGTGCTTTCTGGAGACCGTGACGTCATCCAAAAAGATGTCTGCATTTGGGTGCCGCCCAGCGACTGTGATGTCCTGGTCCAGCAGAAAACGAGAGCCGAGGCCCGCTCCCTTGCGGACTATTAGCAAAGCTGATCCCGAAGGCAAGGCGGAAATGGCGTTGGACTCTTCGAAGCTTAGGGAGTCAATAGAAGCAGGAACCAAGTCCTCCGAAAAGCGAGCGGTGTCTTCGCTATCGAACTGTTCCCTGGCCATCTTTGCCTCCCCTTGAACCTAAATGCTAGAGGATTTTTTTAGCGCCGAAAACCAAATCTCTCACTTGTTTGACGTAAATAAAACCTGCCAGCCAATAAAGACCGATTCCCCAGTAGGCGAAGGCCCACGCCAGGGGCAAAACAATGAAATCAGCCGCTGGCCAGAGATCTGCCAGCAGCAGCAGTGGGAGGGCGTAAAGCAGCGCGAAAGTTCCGGCTTTACCCAGGAAGTGAACGGGCAGTGGACCGTAACCGTGGGTTGCAAGAATCGGGTAAACCACCAAAAGCATGACGTCGCGTCCGATAACCGCTACCGCCAACCAGGCGGGAATGTTGCCGTTGATCACTAGGCCAATCAGGCTGGAAAAAATGTACAGCCGATCTGCAGCCGGATCTAAAACCCGCCCAAGTTCGGTGACCTGATTGAATCGCCTTGCAATCTGACCGTCCAGCCAGTCCGAGAACCCCGCAAATGCCAGCACTCCCAGAGCGGAATACAGGTAATCGTTTAGCAACAACCACAGGAACACGGGAACCAAAATGAGCCGAAGAATGCTAAGCATGTTCGGGATGCTTTTTAGCTCTTGCTTGAGGCCCATAGCGCGAGTCTAGCGCCGCGGGTGCGCTAGACCAGCTGAGCTCGCCTCAGCACTTCAGAAACATTTTTGTGCTCGTTAAAGGCATAGAGGTGAATTCCAGGGGCGCCGCCTTGGGACAGTTCGGCAACCAGGTTTGCCGCCCAGCTGATGCCAATCTCAGTTCGCTCCGAGGCATCCTGAGCTGCTGCCAGAGAAGCAGCTAGTTCGACTGGCTCCCGCTCCCCCGTGAGCTCTAGAACCCTGGCCAGTCGCTTGTGGGAGATGATTGGCATAATGCCGGGGATGATCGGGATAGTCACACCGGCTTCTCGGGCTAAAGTCACAAAGTTGAAGTAATCGCTGGCATAGAAGAACAACTGAGTGATGGCGAAATCTGCTCCTGCATCTTGCTTTGCCCTAAGGGCAACCAGGTCCGCGCGATTTGCACCTGACTCGGGATGCCCGTTGGGGAAAGCGGCTACCGCGATTTGCTTGGCTCTGTCTTTCGCTGAAGATCGAATTAGAGACACCAGCTCGTTGGCAGTTTTTAGCGAGTCGGTAGGAAGTTCGGATAGCCCAATTGGCAAATCGCCCCGAAGCGCCAAGAAATCTGTAATCCCTGCCTGCAGGAACTCGCCAATGACGGAATCGAGTTCTGTTTTTGAAGTCCCGGCACAGGTGAGGTGAGCCAGCGCGACAGCGCTGGTGTTCTCATTGATGTACTTTAACACTTCGATTGAACCAGAGGTGTCCGTGCCACCGGCACCAAAAGTGACAGAGATGAATTTAGGGCCCAGCTCACCAAGCACATCAATGGCCTCGTACAGGGCGGGAGCTGACTCCGGATTGCGAGGTGGGTAAACCTCGAATGAAATTGGTGTCGACAAATTAGTTCTCCGCTTAGCTGTCGCCCGCGGGGCTCCGCGTCGGCATAATGTCGGGCTGGCGGGATTTGAACCCACGACCCCTTGACCCCCAGTCAAGTGCGCTACCAAGCTGCGCTACAGCCCGCTGTCCTAAGACCCTAGAAGTCTAATCGGCCAAAGTCGTCAAAGCAGTATGAAGGCTAATTGAGGCTGTAACCAAGTGAAACAAGGTTTGCCGTGATCGCATCGGCTGAATTCTTGAGTTTAGCCTGCTCGGCTGCAGTCATAGCTAAGTCGAGTGGACGAACGGCCCCACTTCGGTTGACGATGGTTGGCACCGATAGTGCAATGCCAGAAATGCCGTGGTAGCCGCTGAGGACCGAGGAAACCGGAAGGATTTCATTGGAATCGCTGAGGATTGCACTGGCAATTTTCGCGGCGGATAAACCAATAGCGTAGTTGGTGGCACCTTTGCCCTGAATAACTCGGTATGCGGCGTTTTTCACCTCGAGTGCGATCTGCTCAAAGTCCTCAGCACTCAAACGGCTACCGTCTGCCAATCGCCAGTCTGCAAGGGGAATTGGGCCAACTCTCGCTTGAGACCAGAGGGCAAATTCGCTGTCGCCGTGCTCCCCGATGATGTAAGCGTGAACCGATGCCGAAGCAACGCCAAGTCGCTCGGCTAAGAGCCATCTCAATCGGGCCGAATCCAGGACGGTTCCCGAAGCAAAAACCCTGGCCGGTGGCAGACCGCTCAGCCGCTGGGCGACAGTGGCCAGAACGTCGCAGGGATTGGTAACCAGGATGAAAATTGCCTCTGGTGAAAGATTTAGCAGCTGAGGCATTAGATTCTGCAGAATCGCAGTGTTTGTTCCCGCCAGGTCGAGCCTGGACTGGCCAGGCTTTTGCTTCGCACCGGCTGTGATGATAACCAGATCACTGCCCGCGGTTTCCTGGATGTCACTGCCGCCGGTGATTCTTGAGGCGCCTGTGTAGAGAGTTCCGTGAGCGAGGTCCAGAACCTCTGCCTCAACCTTCTCGGTGGCAACGTCGTAAAGCACAACGTGATTTGTAACCTCTTGAATCAGCAAAGCGTAAGCAGTCGCGCTTCCAACGGCACCCGCACCAATGACCGAGATTTTAGACATTTACTTTCCGCGCTTACGTTTCTCTCGAACTCGAACTCCAATTTCAATTGGAGAACCCTCGAAGCCGTAGGTCTCACGAAGCTTACGAATTATGAACCTGCGGTAACCGGCTTCAATGAATCCAGTGGCGAAAAGAACAAATTTGGGCGGGCGAGAGGCAGCCTGGGTGCCGAACAGGATTCGAGGCTGCTTTCCGCCTCTAATCGGGTGTGGCGTTGAAGCCTGGAGCTCCTGCAGGAATGCATTGAGCTTTCCGGTTGGAATTCTGGTGTCCCAACTCTCCAGCGCGAGTTCCAAAGCTGGAACCAATTTCTCAAGATGCCTTCCGGTGGCAGCCGAGATGTTGACCCTGGGTGCCCAGTCGACGTGAGCAAGGTCCCGTTCGATTTCCTTCTCCAGGTAGATGCGACGTTCGTCGTTGAGAATGTCCCACTTGTTGAATGCCAATACCAGCGCGCGGCCAGAGTCCAAGGCCAGCTGAACAATTCGAATGTCAGCTTCGCTAATTTCATCAGAGACATCGAACAGCACTACCGCAACCTCTGAGCGCTCCAGGGCAGCTGCGGTGCGCAGGGAAGCGTAGAAGTCAGCACCCTCAACGCGATGCATTCGCTTGCGGATACCTGCGGTGTCCACAAAGCGCCAGATCCGACCGGCAATTTCAACCTGCTCGTCAATAGGGTCACGAGTGGTTCCCGCCAGTTCGTTCACGACGGCACGATTGGTTCCGGTGGCCTTGTTTAAAAGCGAGGACTTCCCCACGTTTGGACGCCCAATCAACGCAACTCTTCTTGGTCCGGTGAACTCATCGTCGGCGACGGCAGATTTCTCCGGAAGCACCTTCATCGCAGCGTCGAGCAGATCCGCCACTCCCCTGCCGTGCAAGGCTGAAACCGGGTGAGGTTCACCCAGCCCCAAACTCCAGAGTGCGTGAGCCTCGGGCTCAAGGTGCGCGTCGTCTATTTTGTTTGCCACCAGAAGCACTGGTTTTCCCGACCCGCGAAGCATTTTTACCACTCGCTCATCGGAAGCGGTAGCCCCAACCAGGGCGTCAACAACGAATAAAACCGCATCTGAGAGATCCACCGCAATTTCAGCCTGCTGAGCGACAGAGGCGTCAATCCCGAGGGCATCGTGCTCCCAACCGCCAGTGTCCACAAGGGTGAAGGGGCGGCCATTCCAATCCGCACGGTAGGAAACTCGGTCTCTGGTGATTCCGGGCTTGTCCTCGACCACCGCCTCTCTTCTTCCGAGAATTCGGTTTACAAGAGCGGATTTTCCGACATTTGGCCTGCCGACAATGGCTAAAACCGGTGGGGCCGGTCTGTAACCGTCACTGAATTCCTCATCAAGCTCCAGTTCCAGAAGTCCGTAGTCTTCCTCATCGAGCTCATACTCCCCCAGCTCCTCACGCAGCACCTGGGCTTGGGCCACCGCAAGCTCGGGATCAAATTCATCTGCCATTTTGGGCTGCCTCCACAAGACCTATTACCGCTTGAACGCTCTGTTCAAAATTTAAATCGCTGGTGTCCACCAGGGCTACCCCATCGGCCGGGGTAAAGAACTCGACCACTTTGGAATCGGATGCATCTCGAGCCTTGAGACTTTCCGCAGTTTCGGTTTGTTCAAGTCCGCGCCTAGCGAGCCTAACGGATTCACTGGCGGTGAGGAGAATTCGCACCTGGGCATCCGGTGCCACGACCGTGGTGATGTCTCTGCCTTCAACCACGATACCGCTTTGAGTGCAGGTTGAGATGCGGCTGCGTGCGTCGCGGAGTTGAAGCTCTCGAACCTCGGGATCCCGGGCAATCGCGCTTACTGCCCTGGCTGCCACCTCACCCCTGATATCAAGGGTTATGTCCCGCTCTCCAAGAAGCACCTGCTGAGAATCGGGGTTTAGGGAAATTTGATAGTCAAAGCTCTCGAGAAGTTCTGGTAGAGCAGCCCCGCTTAGCGAGTGCAGCGCAAAGGCTCGATAGCCAGCTCCCGTGTCCAGGTACCCAAAGCCCAGGCGACGCGCCACCTCTTTGGAGACGCTGGACTTACCAGACCCGGCAGGACCGTCAATTGCAACCACAAAACTTGCCACTAAACCAGCCGCCATCCATTGGCCTGAAGTTTCTCGCTCAGTAGAGCCGCAACCTCGGGAACGACCTGCATTTCGACCAAACCAATCGGGGCTCCCGGAGAGTGCTCAAGGTTGATGTCCTCAAGGTTCACGCCAATTTCACCGATGAAGGTAAGCAGCGCCGCTAAGGCACCGGGAGCGTCTTCGATGACAGCCGTGACGATTTGATAGCTGCTTCCCTTTCCGCCGTGCTTTCCGGGAATCCTAGACACTCCTGAGTTTCCAGCGGTCAATAATTTGTGAATTTCAGCCAGCGCACCCGGTTTGGCAACGTCTTCCATGGCGGCAGAGAGATGTGCCAGGTCGGAACCCAACTGCTTCAGCAGTCCAGCGACAGCGACGGAGTTTTGCTCCAGAATTTGAACCCACAGATTTGGATCGCTCGCTGCGATTCTCGAGGTGTCTCGTAGCCCTTGACCAGCCAGTGAAAGCTGCCCCTCTTCCCCGAAAACTAGTCGAGCTGCAAGCAGCGATGAGACCAACTGGGGCAGGTGAGAGACCAGGGCAACGGCTTCGTCATGCTCTGAAGCAGACATCTCTACCGGAAGTGCTCCGACCCGAAGGGCCAGATCCCTTACCGCATCCAAAGCTTCAGGTTTGGTCTCTGAATCCGGAGTGATAATCCAAGGGCGCGCGTAGAAGAGGTCTGCTCTACCTGCTGATGGGCCACCCTTTTCCCGGCCCGCCATGGGGTGGGAGCCGATGTAGCGGGAGTGATCCGCAGGAGACAGGGCTGATACCGCCTTTGAGATTTGACCCTTGACCGAAGCAACATCGGTGACAATCGCCTTCGGATGTTGTCTTAGCTGCTGAGTCACCACCGAAGCAGTGACGTCCGGCGGAACGCAGACAACGACGATGTCGGGTTCAGAACCCGAGATGGAACCGGCACCGTAATCAACCGCCAGGCGCAAATTCGCCGGGGACTGATCCTCAAGAGTTGCCCCAATACCCTGCCTTGACAACGCCAAACCAAGGCTGGTCCCCAAAAGACCAACCCCGACAATCTTGACTGCGGGAGATGTCACTGCGCTATGTCTGCTCGAAGGGCTTTGGCTCCACGAAGATAAACGTGCTTAATCTCGGAGCGGGAGAGCTTAGTGTCGGCGTGCATCATGAGTCGAATGACTCTGGGCATCGAACCGGCAACCGCCATTTCTACCGAGCACATCAGTGGCACATCGCCAAGCCCCAATTCCCTGGCGGCCAAGGCTGGGAATTCACTCACCAGATCGGGAGTCGCCGTGAAGTAGATCGAAATCAAGTCGGCGATGTCTAGATTGTTTTCGTGCAGCACCTTGGTCACAAGCTCTGCCGTGGACTTCAACAGGTGCGAGCGCTCATCCTGGTCGAGTTGAATCGCGCCTCGAATCGCCCTCACAGCCATTAGCGCCTCTTTCCAGTCTCAGCTTTCCCGGCAGCCGCCTGCATCAGGAGGCCAACCTCCAGTTTACTAAGTTCCTTGAATTGACCTGGTTTGAGGTTTCCCAACCGGATCGGGCCAAAGCTCTTTCGCACCAGATCCAAAACCGGAAAGCCAACCGCCTCCAGCATTCTGCGCACTACTCGGTTTTTCCCAGAGTGCAGGACAATCTCAACCAGAGAGGACTGCTCGTTCTGGTCTAGCACGCGAGCGTTATCCGCCTTCGAAATACCATCTTCGAGCTTCACGCCCTCCATCAGGCGCTGCATCTCGACCCTGGTGATCTTGCCGCGGACCTTTGCCACGTAAAGCTTTTCTACCCCAAAAGACGGGTGAGCCAGTGCATTCGCTAGCTCGCCGTCATTGGTCATCAGGAGCAAGCCGGTGGTTTCGGAGTCCAATCGCCCAACATTGAAAACGCGCTCGTAACCGATGAAAAAGTCCGCCAGACACTTTCGCCCGTTCTCATCTGCCATGGTCGAAACCACACCCTTGGGCTTGTGAAATGCGAAATACACCCGATCTGGGTCGAGCTGAACCGGCCTGCCATCAACCTGAACCTGATCGGCCTCAGGGAAAATTCGAGTGCCGAGTTCCTTGACGACTTTGCCGTTGACGCGAATCCGCCCCTTGACGATCATCTCCTCCACTGCTCGGCGAGATGCGACGCCGGCAGCAGCCAGCACCTTTTGCAGGCGAATGCCCTCTGAATCAGTCAATGTCATCCTGTCCGGGTAGGTATGGGCTAATGGCCGGTAGCTCATCAATCGAATTAATGCCCAGCACTTCAAGCAGCAGCTCAGTGGTGCCAAACATAGAAGCACCAGACTCAGCATCTGTGTAGAGCTCCGTGATTAGACCCCTTGAGAGCAAGGTGCGAACCACGGAGTCTACATTGACACCTCGAATCGAAGATACCTGACCGCGTGAAACCGGCTGGCGATAAGCAATTACTGCCAAAGTCTCGAGAGCTGCCTGAGAAAGCCTGGCCGGGTTTTCGTTGGCCACCAGTAATTTGACTGCCCAGTCGTGCTGGGGGCGGACATAGAGTCTCCAGCCACCTGCAATCTCGCGCAGCTCAAAACCTCTACCGAGGCCATCGTGGGCCTGATCGTAATCTCGCTGAAGGGCCTCCAGCTCAGCTTTCACTGAAGCAATCGGGACCTCGAGGGCTCCAGCAAGCGTCACCAAACTGATCGGGGTCTCTGCAACTGTGAGAATCGCCTCTATCGCGCCCCGCAGGGCGAGGTCAGTCGGCATAATCTGCTCCTAGCAAACTCAGGCTATCCGCTGCAAAGCCCTTATCCTCCCAGACCACGACAAAATCCGCGAATGGGTCCTGCTGACTAAATCCGACTGCCCCTACCCTGTAGAGCTCCAAGAGCCCGAGAAATCGAGCAACCAGCTCACCGCGCTCCTTGCAATCGGATATCAAGTCTCTGAATGACATGCTTCCGGCGGCACGCAATCGCTGCACCATAATGCCGGCCTGCTCTCGAATGGAAACTTTTGGCGCGTGCAGGTGTGTCAGTCCAACACCGGGAATCTCCCTTGGGGCAAATGCCTGCTGGGCAATCTGCACGAATTCTGAAACAGAGGTCTCCCAGCTGAGCTCGGGGCGAAGATTTCTAAATCTTTCTTCGAGGCGCACCTCCCTGGGGATCCTGCTCGACTCAATTTCCAGCGCAGTTCCGAACCAGCTGGCAATTTCCTTGAAGGCTCGGTACTGAAGCAGCCTCGCAAACAGCAGATCTCTTGCCTCCAGGAGGGCGACATCCTCAGCATCCACCACCTCTCCCTGCGGGAGAAGTGACGCAATTTTCATGTCCAGCAGCGTTGCCGCCACAACCAAAAATTCAGAAGCGCTTTCTATCCCAGCGTGCTCATCCAGCTGCTTCACATAGGTCAAAAAATCATCGGTGACCTTAGCGAGCGAAACGGTGGTGATGTCTAATTCGTGCTTGCCGATTAGGCGTAAAAGAAGGTCGAAAGGACCGTCAAAATTTTCTAGCTGAAGGCGAAAATCAATGTCCGATTCAAGCTGCACAGCCACGGCTCACCAGCTCCCTAGCCACCCTGCGGTAGGCCTCGGCGGCTTCTGAGCTGGGGGCGAATGAGGTGATTGGCTTCCTGGCAACGGTGGCGTCAGGAAACTTTACGGTGCGGGCGATGGCGGTGCCAAAAACCTTGCCCTCAAATGCCTCCTGCAAGCGTTCCAAAACCTCTCGAGAGTGCAGTGTCCTGGCGTCGTGCATGGTCGGAATCAATCCATCGAGCTGAAGCGAAGGGTTAGTCCTGGCCTTCACCTTGTCTATTGTCTGAACCAAAAGCGCAACTCCCCTGAGCGCAAAGAACTCTGTGGCCATTGGAATCAGCACTCCGTGAGCTGCCGTCAGGGCGTTTACCGTGAGCAAGCCCAGGCTTGGTTGGCAATCAACAAAAATGACGTCGTACTCGTCCTTCACCTTGTGCAAGATGCCGTCGAGAACTCTCTCCCTGCCCATTTCGGTGACCAGGTTCATTTCCGCTGCCGAAAGGTCAATGTTGGCTGGGATGATGTCTAAATTCTCCAGCTCGGTGCCCTGAATCGCATCGTGCGGATCCATGGTCACATTCATCATCAAGTCGTAGATGGTTGGGGCGTCCTGGTAGTCAGCCGCCAGGTTTACGGATAGTGCACCCTGCGGATCAAAATCCACGACCAGAACCTTGCGGCCGTACTCGGCGAGGGATGCTGCGAGATTGATGGTCGTCGTGGTTTTTCCAACCCCACCTTTTTGATTGCACATCGCAATGATGCGGGCCGGGCCGTGACTTTTCAGCTTGCCCGGAACTGGGAAATCCTTCTGAGAGAGATTCACCGTTGCCTCCAAGTAATTATCTCCATAGCCTACCGCCGTGCACGCGGGTGTGCAGACGAATAAACCTCTCTGAGGGTTTCAACCGTCACCAGCGTGTAGATCTGCGTGGTTGCGACCGAGGCGTGGCCCAAGAGTTCCTGAACGACGCGGACGTCAGCGCCACCCTCAATTAGGTGGGTGGCGAAACTGTGCCTCAGCGAATGCGGTGAGACCTCTAACTGGCAAGCGGATCCGGCACTCTGAATAATTTCCCAAATGCTCTGCCGAGACAGTCTGCCACCTCGCTGATTCAGAAACAGTGCTGAATTTCCTGCCCTGGCACTCAGTAACGGTCTAGCCCTCACCAAATAGGCATCAATTGCAGCTCTCGCGTAAGAACCAATTGGGACAAGGCGCTCCTTGCTACCCTTGCCCCTAATGCGCAGCCAACCGGGTTCTGAAAGTTCGTCCAGGTCCAGCCCAGAGACCTCACTGACACGGGCGCCACTGGAGTAAAGCAGTTCTAAAATTGCGCGATTTCGGATTCTCAGTGGATCTGCCACTTCGTCGTCCGGCTCAGGGCCAACTGCGGTCAATAGCTCGAGAACCTGCTGCTGGGAGAGCGCTTTTGGCAAGCGCTTCGGTAACTTCGGGCTTCGGACCTTGCCGGCAGGGTCATCCAACCTAAGGCCCTCGAGCAGCAAGTACTTGTGGAACCCCCTGACCGAGGCCAAAATTCGAGCCATTGAACTGGCGCGCAACCCGATCGAATTCAAATCAATCAAAAACTGCTCTATCTGAGGTTTTGAAGAGAGCAGCACATCACTCTGGTTCTGCTCCAGAAACGCCAGATACCGATCTAAGTCGGATCGATATGCGGCAAGGGTGTTTCGACTCAAACCACGTTCAACGGTGAGATGCCGCAGATATCCAGCTAGCGGCTCCACTTACTACTCCTCGAAGAGCTTTTGTTGTTTTTGGCGTTCCAGGGCGGCCTGAATCAGTCCGTGGAAAAGCGGGTTGGGCTTTGTTGGCCTGGATTTGAATTCAGGATGTGCCTGGGTTGAAACGTAGTAGGGGTGAACCGATTTTGGAAGCTCAACATACTCCACCAAGTGGCCATCAGGAGAGGTTCCTGAAAAGACCAACCCGGAGGCAGCGATTTGCTCGCGGTAGTGGTTATTTACTTCGTAGCGGTGTCGGTGCCGCTCGTGTGAGGTTAGAGATCCGTAAACATTTGCAACCTGAGAGCCTGGAAGCAGCGAGGCCTCATAAAGACCAAGGCGCATTGTGCCACCCATGTCGCCCGCCGCCAAAACATCAACCTGCTCCGCCATGGTGGCGATCACCGGGTGAGCGGCTCCTGGTTCAAATTCACTCGAGGTGGCACCTTCAATACCGGTGACATTTCTGGAGTATTCAATGACCATGCACTGCAGGCCCAGGCAAAGTCCCAGGGTGGGGATTTGGTTCTCTCTAGCGAAACGTAAGGCACCCAGTTTGCCCTCGATGCCGCGAATTCCAAAGCCTCCAGGCACGCAGATGGCATCGAGATCCGACAGGTTGTCGCGAGCGCCGGATTCAGTCTCGCAGTCATCGGACTTAATCCAACGGATGTTTACCTTGGTGCTCTCGGCGAAACCTCCGGCCCTGAGTGCCTCGGTCACAGAGAGGTAAGCGTCCGGGAGGTCGATGTACTTTCCTACCAACCCAACCGTAACCTCGTGTTTGGGGTCATGAACAGCAGCCAAGACCGGTGACCAGTTGGACCAATCCACCTCTGAGGCACTCAGGCCAAGTTTGCGGATGATGTAGCTGTCCAGGCCCTCACTGTTTAGCACCTTTGGGATGTCGTAGATAGAGGAAGCATCGGCTGCCGTAACAACTGCTTCCCTATCCACGTCGCACATCAGTGCAATTTTGTTTTTAATGGAATCTGGAAGCTCACGGTCGGAGCGGCAAACGATGGCATCGGGTTGAATTCCGAGCGAGCGAAGCATGGCAACGGAGTGCTGGGTCGGCTTGGTCTTCAGTTCACCGGAAGGCTTGAGATACGGAACCAGTGTGACATGGACAAAGAAAACATTGTCTCTGCCAACGTCCTGCCTGACCTGCCTTGCTGCCTCCATAAATGGCTGTGACTCGATGTCACCAACGGTTCCACCGATCTCAGTGATAATGACGTCAGGAATTGGCTCCTGGTTGGCCTGAAGTCGCATTCTGCGCTTGAGCTCATCTGTGATGTGCGGAATCACCTGCACGGTGTCACCCAGGTACTCACCGCGGCGCTCTTTGGCTATAACCGTGGAGTAAGCCTGACCCGTGGTGACATTGGCAGCCGCATTCAGGTTGATGTCCAAAAAGCGCTCGTAGTGACCAATGTCCAGATCCGTTTCGGCCCCGTCGTCTGTGACAAACACTTCGCCGTGCTGGAAAGGGTTCATGGTGCCGGGGTCAACATTTAGATACGGGTCGAGCTTCTGCATCACCACTCGGAGCCCGCGAGCTCTGAGTAAATTGCCAAGAGATGCGGCAGTGAGTCCTTTGCCCAGTGAAGAGGCAACACCGCCGGTGACAAAGATGTGTGAGGGATTTCCAGAGCTTGAAGCCATGGAACTTCAATTTATCAGTCCGCCGCGCTCATTTTCCCTGCAACACGAAAGTTGTGCTCAAAGATTCAAAAGTTCTCGAGCGTGGAGCAGCGCGGCGGCTGAATTTGGGTTGCCAGAGAGCATTCGAGCGATCTCGGTTATACGCTCATCCCCGCTGAGTTCGCGCACCGAGGACGAGGTAATGCCACCTTCGGAATCTTTGGCGACCTGTATCTGGTGATCCGCCAGTGCGGCAACCTGGGGTAGGTGAGTCACCACAATTACCTGCGTTTTTTCTGCAAGCTTCTTGAGGCGCTTCCCTAGTTCTAGAGCGGCCTGACCACCAACTCCGGCATCCACCTCATCAAAGATCATGGTGGGCAGTGGTCGATTAGCCACCAGCACCAATTCGATGGCGAGCATTAGCCTCGAGAGTTCTCCGCCCGATGCGCCTTTGGCTAGTGACCTTGGTTCACTGCCGGGGTTTGCAATCAAAAACTCGACGCGGTCGAGGCCGCTTGCTTCGAGAATCTCCACCTGAGTTACTGATATTGAGAATCGAATCCCGGACATCGCTAGCTGACCTAGTTCACTCAGTACTTCGGCGCTGAGTGACTCAGCTGCCGAGGACCTAGCCTTACCTAACACGGCTGCTGCTGCGTAAGCCTGGGATTCCAAGGCAGCTAGTTGGATTTCAAGTTTTTCAAGCTGTTCGTCTGAGCTATCCAGGTCTAAAAGTTCATCGTGATAATGGGGCAGCTCCAAGGTGAGAGTGGAGATTGTTTTGCCACTGCGTCGCTCCAGCGCCACCAGTGCTTGCTTTCGAGCCTGCAGGGCTTCGAGCTGAGCTGGATCGGCTTCAAGATCCAAAAGGTAGGAGGAGAGCCTGGCCGAAATTTCCGAGCCGATGGACACCACCTCCGCAAGCTCCTCGCCCATTTTTCGAAGTTGTGGATCGCTAGCTGTTTCAAGGGTCTTGCTGGCCTGCCCCATGAGCATCAGCCCTGTCGGCCCATCCTCTGAGGACAGCAGTTCGTGAGCGCGAGCTGCGGTTAGTTGCAGCTGTTCGACATTGCTCAATCGATTAAGCGCCTCTTCAATTACTTCCAGTTCGTTGGGCTCGGGAGCTAGCTCTTCGATTTCCCGAACTAGCATGCGAAGCTCTTGAAGGCGAACTTGATCCTGACCCGATTTGGACTGCATGCGCTCCAGACGCAGTTTTAGCTCTCGAAACGCCTCAAAACTTTGCGAAAATGCGGCCTTTGCGCTGAGAACTGGCTCGCCGCCGTATTCATCTAGTGCATCACGCTGGGCCGAGGCCGAACGAAGTCGCTGCTGATCTGATTGACCGTGGACCGTAACCAGCGCCTCTGAGATGCTGGCTAAAGTCCCGGCTGGAACCGCGGCTCCGCCCAGGGCGGCGCGAGATTTTCCATCGGTGCTAACCGAACGATTCACAATTAGGACTTGATCCTCAATCACACCTCCGCAGTCGATAACCTGCTGGGTGAGGGTAGGGTCAGAGATTCGCCAGCTGCCCTCAACAAAGAGCTGTGCTTGTCCGGTCCTAACTTGACCGGAATCGGCTCGAGCCCCTATCAACAGGCCCAAGGCATTGAGCACCATGGTCTTTCCAGCGCCCGTTTCCCCTGTTAGTGCGGTAAAACCGCTTGAGAGTTGAAGTTGGGCGGATTCAATCACGCCCAAATTTCGGATGCCGATTGACTCAATCACTTTGAAACGTCTGGGCCTCTCCAGCCTGTGACCGGGAGTGAGAACTTTTTCACGAGACGATCCGAGAAAGGCTCATCACCCAGGACCACCATCGGCACAGACTGCTCGGACTGCCGAACTTCAACTCTTGCACCAGGCCCCAAGTCAAAGGTTCGGCGCCCATCGCACCACAAAACGCCAGTTCCGCTGCTGCGCTTCAACACCTCAATGGCTAACTCAGTCTTGGGTCCGACCACCATTGGCCTTGCAAACAGTGCGTGAGCACTCAGTGGGATCATGATCATGGCTTCGACATTCGGCCAAATAACCGGTCCGCCAGCGCTGAACGCATAGGCCGTTGAGCCGGTCGGGGTAGACACCAGAACGCCGTCACAGCCAAAGGATGAAACCGGCCTTGAGTTGACCTCGACTACAACCTCTAGCATTCGCTCGCGAGCACTTTTTTCAACCGTGACCTCATTTAGTGCCCAGCTGCGAAAAGTCTCTTGACCCTCGGAGGTCACAACGACATCTAGACACAGTCGGTCGCGGACCTCATATTTCCTGTCGATTAGCGCCTGAAGTGCTTGATCGATGAAATCCTCCTCGGCCTGAGCCATAAACCCAACGTGACCGGCGTTGACCCCCAAAATCGGAACCCTAGTGCCGCGGAGAATCTCAGCGGCTCGCAGGATACTTCCGTCGCCACCGATGACCAGCGCGACCTCAATTTCATCGTTCTCGCCATGCGCCGGGGCTGGAATCTCAAGCCCCAGCTTTTGCATTTCGTGAAAGTCGTGCGTGTCCAATCGGACTTCAATGCCGTGGCTTTGCATAAATTCGCAGGCGTGAGTTACCAGCTGGGCTTTGTCGCTCGTGCGAGCCGAGGTCACAACCAGAACGGTCCGACTCATTTATCCCTCTTTGCCAGTTTGGAAATCTCCTCAGACCATTGTTGCCGATTTTCTCCACCTTGTGGACTTATCCACAGCAAGTATTCGGTGTTCCCGTGAGTACCCCGAATACTGGACTGCACCAGACCCCGGATGCTGAAACCCAATTCGGCGGCATAGTCCACCACCTGCTCAATGGCTCGGCGACGCTCTCGCCAGTCCGTGACAATCCCAGAGGCATTCAAGGAGTGCTTTCCCACTTCAAATTGAGGTTTGATCAAAAGCACCATTTCAGCTGCGGGCGCTAATTCTTTCAGTTGGCTCAATACGAGCGTGAGAGAAATAAAGCTCAGGTCGGCGACCACCAGGTTGAACTGGTGCTGATCCCCAGAAATCTCTCGCAGCTTCTCAGGGGAAAGCTCTCTAAGGTTGCAGCCTTCTATGTTTATGACTCGAGCATCGGCCCTCAGCTCTTGAGCAAGCTGGTCATGCCCGACGTCGATAGCAACCACACCGGTTGCGCCCCTTTCAAGAAGCACCTGGGTGAAACCACCGGTTGAGGCACCGGCATCTAGACACCAACCGGTTGGTTGAATTTTGAATTCAACCAGAGCATCGGCGAGTTTTTGCCCGGCCCTGGAAACGAAATCGGGTCCATCGGCCAGGGAAAGCAGGTCACTCTCAAGAATTTTTTGCGCAGGTTTGCTGGCAACCTTGCCGTTGACTAAAACTCGAGACTGTTCAATCAAGGAAGCGGCGTGGGAACGTGATCTCGCCAAAGAGCGAATCACCAGCTCAATGTCTAGGCGTTCAGACACTAGGAGAGAAGCTTTTCTAGCTCCGCAACAACCAGCTGCAAACGCTCGATTTGCTCCTCGGTGGAAAGCTGGTCGATTCCGGCCAGCATCTGCTCTATGTCCACAACGTTCCTATTCGTAGAGTGCTGCTTCAACATCCAACCCGTAGATCGGGATTGGCGAATTCCAGATTACCTGGCAGGCTGCCCTGAGGGCGTTGAGGGATCTAGGGTCACCAGAAACCAGCAAGACTTTGGTTCCGATGAGCTGAACTTCCTCCCTACCGAATTTCACGCCTGAGCGCGTGATTTTAGGTTTTGGGTAGTCCTGAAACAGCTCTTTGAGGTCTCCCAAAATGTAGGTGGGGCGCTCATCTGGCTTGGCCGCTAGGAGCTCCTTCCTTGTAGCAATACCCGTCATTACACAAGCGGTGTCAATGCCAAAACCAACTCCCCCCTTGATGTCGGTGTCGATCCGATCGCCTATCATCAAGGGTTTTTTGACGCCTAACTGTTCAATTGCGGATTCAAAAATCGGCCTGAAGGGCTTGCCTGCAAAATCAGGCAATATCCCAACTGCGGTGTGGACAGCGGAGACCAGCGTTCCATTCCCTGGCGCTATCCCGTCCTCCCGAGGAATGGTCCAATCCTGGTTGGTTGCTATCCAAATTGCTCCTCGCTGAATTGCATATGATGCCTCAGCGAGCTGTCGCCAGCCAACCTCGGGGCTAAAGCCCTGGATGACCGCCACCGGCAGCTCGCTGGCACTGTCAACCACAGTAAATCCGGCCTCGCGAACTTCAAAAATCAATCCCTCGCCACCAACTACGAGAACCTTTGACCCCGCTGGAATGCGGGTCGCAAGCATCTTCACCGCGGCGCGAGCCGAGCCAACCACGTCATTGGGAAGTGCTGACAATCCAAAACCTTGAAGTTGCTGCGCGATAGCCTCTGGTCTTCTCGAGGCATTGTTAGTCACGTAGCCGATTTTTACGCCCTGGCGCTGCGCGAGATTGATGCTTTCGACTGCGTGGTCTACAGCCTTCGAACCAAGGTAAACCACCCCGTCCAAATCCAACAGCAAAGAGTCATAGCCCTCAACGAGATTGGCCACGGTTACCCCTCGGCTTGAAACCACCACCCGGCTTGGACCGGTCAGAGAAGTTTCCTCCTGATCGACCGCCACGATCCGGGAACTTTCGCTCGGGCTTTCCGCCGGAATCTGGGCTATAGGGGCGGCGTGGACGCTCACCGGCTGCTGAATCAGAATCTGTCTTTGGGCGATAGGGCCGTTCGGGGCGATCCCCCTCGGGGCGCTTTCGGAAAGGCTTGTCGCCATCGCGCCTGGCGCGCTGAGAATCCCCGGCGGAGCCACGCTTGTCTAGAAAACGCTTTGCTTTGTCGACCTTGGCCTGCTTACTCGCCTCCATCTGCTCGGAAGACGGGATCACAATTTCCTCGAACAGCTCAAAAACCTCGCCGTCGGCGTTATCCAAGGCCTGCTGGGCGCGATCGGCTAGCCGCTCCCACTCATCGGCATCCTGCCCGAGCTCCCGAAGCACTTCGGCGTAACTGCGAAATAGAAGTGGGGACTGTGGATACACAGTCTTAGGAGAAAGTTCAGGTATCTCAAGCTCTTGCTTGGCCTGTTTGGCTTGACCAAGGTCCAACCTCGCTCCCGAAACAACAATTGCCAAATTGATCCTGACACCGACTGGCAATTTAGCGCGATCAATTCCGGCAATCGCCTCTAGGGCCTTCTCAGGTCGGCCCATGCCCCGCTCAGAGTCAACTATCAGAGGTAGCTGATCGTTTGAACCGGTGAGCCGGCGGTGGGTAAGTAACTCTCTCAGAGCGAGAGCAAAATCTTCAGTTTTATAGGCGGTAATACCTAGGGTTTCGTGGACAATTGCCAGCCTCCCGGCCCTTCTCGCGGCAGCCTGAGCGTGCTTGTGAGCAAGCTCCGGGTCTTGATCGATCAGCAAACTGACCATGGCCAAATGACGCGCGGTCATTTCGGCATTTTCAGCAGTGAGGGTCTTCAGCTGGACCCGAGCGCCCATGTCAAGGTCTTCAGGTGTTATTTCGGACGGGATTAGAGGGGATTTCTCAACGTCTTTGTCCCTAGCAACCCGCTGCTGCCAAACCGGGCGCTCACCTTCCTGGCGAGAACCGCGGCCCGCAGGCCCTTCTTCTTTGGCCTGAGGCCTTGGTCTTCTGGATTCCATCTGTCTTCCTTGAAGATAGCTTAAATAGAAAAGGCCACCCCATAAGGAGTGGCCAATTCTAAAGTAAGTCCGGCGGTGTCCTACTCTCCCACAAGGTCCCCCTTGCAGTACCATCGGCGCTGAGAGTCTTAGCTTCCGGGTTCGGAATGTGACCGGGCGTTTCCCTCTCGCTATGGCCGCCGAAACACTATTGAGTTATGTGAATCGAAGATCATTCTTCGGTTCTCGACCATACCTCGAGAACCACACAGTGGACGCAAGCACAAATTTGAAGTTGTATCAAGTTATCGGGCTATTAGTACGGGTCAGCTCCATGCCTTTCAGCACTTCCACATCCCGCCTATCAACGCAGTAGTCTAGCTGCGGCCCTCTCGACATAAAGTCATGGAAATCTCATCTTGAAGCAGGCTTCCCGCTTAGATGCTTTCAGCGGTTATCCCTTCCAAACGTAGCTAATCAGCGGTGCACTTGGCAGTACAACTGACACACCAGAGGTTTGTCCAACCCGGTCCTCTCGTACTAGGGTCAGGCCTTCTCAAATTTCCTGCGCGCGCAGAGGATAGAGACCGAACTGTCTCACGACGTTCTGAACCCAGCTCGCGTGCCGCTTTAATGGGCGAACAGCCCAACCCTTGGGACCTACTACAGCCCCAGGATGCGACGAGCCGACATCGAGGTGCCAAACCATGCCGTCGATATGGACTCTTGGGCAAGATCAGCCTGTTATCCCCGAGGTACCTTTTATCCGTTGAGCGACAGCGCTTCCACAAGCCACTGCCGGATCACTAGTCCCGACTTTCGTCCCTGCTCGACTTGTCAGTCTCACAGTCAAGCTCCCTTGTGCACTTACACTCGACACCTGATTACCAACCAGGCTGAGGGAACCTTTGGGCGCCTCCGTTACTTTTTAGGAGGCAACCGCCCCAGTTAAACTACCCACCAGGCACTGTCCCGGAACCGGATCACGGTTCGCGGTTAGATATCCAGGGTGACAATAGTGGTATTTCAACAATGACTCCACCTGAACTAGCGTCCAAGCTTCTTAGTCTCCCACCTATCCTACAAATGCCACACCGAACACCAATACCAAGCTATAGTAAAGGTCACGGGGTCTTTTCGTCCTTCTGCGCGTAATGAGCATCTTCACTCATAGTGCAATTTCGCCGAGTTCGTGGTTGAGACAGCTGAGAAGTCGTTACGCCATTCGTGCAGGTCGGAACTTACCCGACAAGGAATTTCGCTACCTTAGGATGGTTATAGTTACCACCGCCGTTTACTGGGGCTTAAATTCCTAGCTTTGCATTGCTGCTAACCAGTCCTCTTAACCTTCCAGCACCGGGCAGGCGTCAGTCCGTATACATCGTTTTGCAACTTCGCACGGACCTGTGTTTTTGATAAACAGTCGCTACTCACTGGTCTCTGCGGCCATACAGCGCTTTTGGAGTAAATCCATACACGCCTCAGGCCCCCCTTCTCCCGAAGTTACGGGGGCATTTTGCCGAGTTCCTTAACCACGATTCTCTCGATCTCCTTAGTATTCTCTACCTGACCACCTGAGTCGGTTTGGGGTACGGGCAGCTAGAACCTCACGTCGATGCTTTTCTTGGCAGCATAGGATCACCCACTTCGTCCTTGCGGACTCATCATCAGATCTCAGGCTATGTGAGAGACGGATTTGCCTATCTCTCGCCCTACATCCTTAAACGGGGACAACCATCGCCCCGCGGAGGCTACCTTCCTGCGTCACACCTGTTAATACGTTAACCGCACCAGCATAGGGTCGTAGGCTCCACTACCTCATCCACCCGAAGGTCTCAAAAGCAGCTTCAGCTACTTAGCATTACTGGATTAGTTTGGGCGGTTCTTCGCCGGTACGGGAATATCAACCCGTTGTCCATCGACTACGCCTGTCGGCCTCGCCTTAGGTCCCGACTTACCCAGGGCGGATTAGCCTGGCCCTGGAACCCTTGGTCTTCCGGAGTGCGGGTTTCTCACCCGCATTTCGCTACTCATTCCTGAATTCTCACTCGTGTGGCATCCACGGCTGGATCACTCCGCCGCTTCGCTCGCCACACGACGCTCTCCTACCCATCTGTACGCCTGGATCTTGCGACCTAGCAATGTACAAATGCCACAACTTCGGTGACTTGCTTGAGCCCCGTTATATTGTCGGCGCGGAATCACTTGACCAGTGAGCTATTACGCACTCTTTTAATGGTGGCTGCTTCTAAGCCAACATCCTGGTTGTCTATGCAACTCCACATCCTTTCCCACTTAGCAAGCGCTTAGGGACCTTAGTTGGTGGTCTGGGCTGTTTCCCTTTCGACTACGAAGCTTATCCCCCGCAGTCTCACTGCCTTGTTCTCACTCTCTGGCATTCGGAGTTTGGCTGACGTCAGTAACCTTGTAGGGCCCATCGGCCATCCAGTAGCTCTACCTCCAGAGAGAAACACAAGACGCTGCACCTAAATGCATTTCGGAGAGAACCAGCTATCACGAGGTTTGATTGGCCTTTCACCCCTACCCACAGCTCATCCCCTCCATTTTCAACTGAAGTGGGTTCGGTCCTCCACGACGTCTTACCGTCGCTTCAACCTGGCCATGGGTAGATCACCTCGCTTCGGGTCTAGGACCTGCGACTGAATCGCCCTATTCAGACTCGCTTTCGCTACGCCTTCCCCTCACGGGTTAAGCTCGCCACAGATCACTAACTCTCAGGATCATTCTTCAAAAGGCACGCCGTCACCAGAACAAGCTGGCTCCGACGGATTGTAAGCACACGGTTTCAGGTACTATTTCACTCCCCTCCCGGGGTACTTTTCACCTTTCCCTCACGGTACTTGTCCGCTATCGGTCAATAGGTAGTATTTAGGCTTACGAGGTGGTCCTCGCAGATTCGCACAGAATTTCACGGGTTCCGTACTACTTGGGATACTCCTCAAGCTGAGGCAGCGTTTCGACTACGGGGTTCGCACCCTCTGTGACTGGCCGTTCAAGACCATTCGTCTACACTGCTTACATACTTGTGCTGATCGGCAGATCAGCGTAGAAGTCCCACAACCCCAAACATGCAACGCCTGCCGGCTATCACACATGCTTGGTTTGGCCTCTTCCGCGTTCGCTCGCCACTACTAACGGAATCACTTTTGTTTTCTCTTCCTGTTGGTACTGAGATGTTTCACTTCCCAACGTTCCCTCTATCCCGCCTATACATTCAGCGGGAAGTAACCAGATCGAGTCTGGCTGGGTTTCCCCATTCGGACATCCTCGGATCAAAGTCTGCTTATCGACTCCCCGAGGCTTATCGCAGATTGCTACGTCCTTCTTCGGCTCCTATTGCCAAGGCATCCACCGTGTGCTCTTTGAAACTTGACACACAAAGAAGATCTACCACGTATAAATACGTGACAAATCGTCGACCTGGATAAATCCAGGTCTAAAGATGCTCGCGTCCACTATGTAGTTCTCAAAGTACGGGCGGTTTCGCATTCGAAGATCTCTCTTCTCAATACGAACCTGACCATTATGAGTCAAACTCGAAATGGCCCCTGGGGATCGTTTCCGATCTCCAAGGACCCAACAGCGTGCTGAGGTTTGCGTTCATCCCAGGAGTTCCAGCCTTGCGGCGTACTATCCAAGAGATTTCTACTTGCTCCAATGTGATGTTCCACCCATGAGCTAACCAGCTGCAGAACATTTGCCTGCAGGTGGCTCTCTATGAAGAACCGAAGTTCTTCGAGATGCTCCTTAGAAAGGAGGTGATCCAGCCGCACCTTCCGGTACGGCTACCTTGTTACGACTTAGTCCCAATCACCAATCCCACCTTCGACGGCTCCCTCCTTACGGTTAGGCCACCGGCTTCGGGTGTTACCGACTTTCGTGACTTGACGGGCGGTGTGTACAAGGCCCGGGAACGTATTCACCGTAGCGTTGCTGATCTACGATTACTAGCGACTCCGACTTCATGAGGTCGAGTTGCAGACCTCAATCCGAACTGAGACCGGCTTTTTGGGATTCGCTCCACCTTACGGTATTGCAGCCCTCTGTACCGGCCATTGTAGCATGCGTGAAGCCCAAGACATAAGGGGCATGATGATTTGACGTCATCCCCACCTTCCTCCGAGTTGACCCCGGCAGTATCCCATGAGTTCCCACCATTACGTGCTGGCAACATAGGACGAGGGTTGCGCTCGTTGCGGGACTTAACCCAACATCTCACGACACGAGCTGACGACAACCATGCACCACCTGTATAGAGACCTTGCGGGGAGTACATTTCTGCACTTTTCCTCTATATGTCAAGCCTTGGTAAGGTTCTTCGCGTTGCATCGAATTAATCCGCATGCTCCGCCGCTTGTGCGGGCCCCCGTCAATTCCTTTGAGTTTTAGCCTTGCGGCCGTACTCCCCAGGCGGGGTGCTTAATGTGTTAACTTCGTCACGGACCACGTGGAATGTGGCCCACAGCTAGCACCCACCGTTTACGGCGTGGACTACCAGGGTATCTAATCCTGTTCGCTCCCCACGCTTTCGCTCCTCAGCGTCAGTTACGGCCCAGAGAAGTGCCTTCGCCATTGGTGTTCCTCCTGATATCTGCGCATTCCACCGCTACACCAGGAATTCCCTTCTCCCCTACCGCACTCTAGCCTGCCCGTACCCACTGCAAGTCCGAGGTTGAGCCTCGGAATTTCACAGCAGACGTGACAAACCGCCTACGAGCTCTTTACGCCCAATAATTCCGGACAACGCTTGCACCCTACGTATTACCGCGGCTGCTGGCACGTAGTTAGCCGGTGCTTTTTCTGCAGGTACCGTCACTTTCGCTTCTTCCCTGCTAAAAGAGGTTTACAACCCGAAGGCCTTCATCCCTCACGCGGCGTTGCTGCATCAGGCTTTCGCCCATTGTGCAATATTCCCCACTGCTGCCTCCCGTAGGAGTCTGGACCGTGTCTCAGTTCCAGTGTGGCCGGTCACCCTCTCAGGCCGGCTACCCGTCGTCGCCTTGGTGAGCCATTACCTCACCAACTAGCTGATAGGCCGCGAGCTCATCCTTGACCGAAATTCTTTCTTCCCCGCTGGATGCCCAGCGAGGAAAGTATCCGGTATTAGCTACAGTTTCCCGCAGTTATCCCAGAGTCAAGGGCAGATTGCTCACGTGTTACTCACCCGTTCGCCACTAATCCGCCGGAGCAAGCTCCAGCTTCATCGTTCGACTTGCATGTGTTAAGCACGCCGCCAGCGTTCGTCCTGAGCCAGGATCAAACTCTCCGTAAAAATTGTTTTCCCTGCAAGCAGGGAAGTTTTACGAACACCCCGGAAAATTGGGGTGATCAATTTGATTTGGCTTTTGAACTGTCAACTGACAATTCTTTGCTTTGTATCTTTATCCAAAAGGAATCTCTGCCAGACCGAAGTCCAGCCGAGGTTTTTGGCATCGACATTGTGCACGCTGTTGAGTTCTCAAAGATCGGATGCTTCTGGCTTTCCCTCTCGGGTCATCTCCAGAGCAACTTCTCAAGCCTACCGAATCTTCTCCGACTGTCAACCCCTTGTTTCCAAGGAATTTCCCGTGGTTCTTTTCGAGAGACCTAAATCCTAGACCGCAAAAACTAGGGCCACAAGGGCCAGTTTCTTGGTCGAAGATTGTTGTGACTTGAGCCGGCTATCTCTTCGGATTCTGCCAAGCTTTGGACAACTCGGTAGAGCTTAGTCACGATTGTGTAACCGTGTCAAATCGAAGTCGATATTGGCGTGTTTGCCTCTATTTGACGAAGAAGACGCCCGCTAGGGACTTCTTGCCGCGGGCCAAAACAGCGGCATTTTTACCAAGCGAATCAGTAACTTCAGACTCTTCGGTATCAACCTTCACCTTGTTGACACTGACACCACCCTGGGCAATTGCCCGCCTCGCCTCGGACTTGGACTCACAAAGACCGGTAGCCACTAGCGCGTCTACCACCGAAATTGAGGTTCTAACCTCAATGTTGGGCAGCTCTGCCAGAGCGCCTCGCAGAGCCGATTCCTTCAGTTCTGCAAGTTCACCAGATCCGAACAGTGCCAAGGAAGCATCCCTGGCGGCCTCGGCATCTGATTTTGAATGAACCAGTTCGGTTACCTCGAGGGCCAGCCTGCGCTGCGCCTCTCGCTTGAATGGTTCATCCCGAACGAAATCCTCGTAGCGAGAGATTTCCGCGCGGGTCAGAAATGTAAAGACCTTCAGGCGATCAATCACATCTGCATCATCGGTGTTGAGCCAGAACTGATACATGGCGTAGGGGCTGGTGAGCTCCCCGTCCAACCAAATGGCGTTGCCCTCACTCTTGCCAAATTTCTTACCGTCTGAGTTTGTGATCAGCGGTGTTGCAATCAGGTGGACGCTCTTTCCCTCCACCCGATGAATTAGATCTGTTCCGGAGGTTAGGTTTCCCCACTGGTCACTGCCACCGGTTTGCATAACGCAGTCGTACCTTCGGTAAAGCTCAAGGAAGTCGAGGCCCTGCAGAATTTGGTAGCTGAACTCGGTGTAGCTGATGCCGCTGTCCGAGTTCAAGCGGGCGGACACGGCGTCCTTAGACAGCATCTTGCCGACCCGATAGTGCTTTCCAACGTCCCTTAGAAAGTCCAAGGCCGAGTAGTTCTGAGTCCAATCCAGGTTGTTTACGAGCCGAGCAGGGTTGCTCCCCGAGTAGTCCAAAAAGCGCCTTGTTTGATTGGCCAATTTTTCGACCCACGCAGCCACGGTCTCTCGATCGTTCAGGGTGCGCTCCGCGGTTGGCTTTGGGTCCCCGATCAAACCGGTGGCTCCGCCAACCAGAGCTAGTGGATTGTGACCGGCCAGCTGAAGACGCCGCATGGTCAGTAGCTGGACTAGGTTTCCGAGGTGAAGCGATGGAGCAGTGGGGTCAAATCCGCAGTAGTAGGTGATTGCACCCAGTGAAAGCTGTTCCCGAAGCGATTGCTCGTCAGTTGAAAGCGCAACCAACCCGCGCCATTTCAGCTCGTCGATGATGTGGTCAAAAGAATCATCGTTTCGCTGGGCCGCCAGGGTCTCTTGAGTAGCCACTAGTTCTTCTTTCTCGGAGAGATTTTGCGCAGCGAAAGTAGTTGATCCAAGACCCGAGGCAGGGCGGTTCCCGCCAGACCTTCGCGAGAGGCAATCGCCTGAGTAACGGACATAACCTGTCGGACCTCGGGCTTGAGGCTCACAGAGACCTCAGCGAGTTGAGCGTCGCTCAACTCGTGAAGCTGGAGTCCTTGCTGCTCACATAACTTCACCAGCTCACCGGTTATTTCGTGGGCCTGCCGGAATGGCACGCCCTTCTTGACCAGCCACTCCGCAACATCCGTTGCCAATGAGAATCCCATGGGAGCGAGCTCCTCGAGCCGCTCTCGATTGAATTTCAGAGTCGCAATCATTCCAGTGAAGGCGGGGAGCAAAAGCAAGAGATTGTCAACAGAGTCAAATACCGGCTCCTTGTCCTCCTGGAGATCGCGGTTGTAACTCAGAGGAAGCCCCTTGAGGGTTGATAGCAGACCTGCATGGTTGCCGATCAAACGACCCGACTTACCCCTGGCCAGCTCCGCAATGTCAGGGTTTTTCTTCTGAGGCATGATCGAAGACCCGGTGGAAAAAGCATCGTCGAGCTTGACGTAGCTGAATTCGTAGGTTGACCAAGCAATTATTTCCTCGGCAAATCTGGAGAGGTCAATCGCAATCATCGCGGAAATGAAGCTGAATTCGGCCACCACATCCCTGCTTGCGGTCGCATCCATGCTGTTCTCCAACACGTCAGCAAAACCAAGGTCGCTTGCAACAATCAAAGGATCAAGGCCCAGTGTGTTGCCCGCGAGTGCTCCCGAGCCATACGGGGACCGGTTCGCCCTCTTTCGCCAATCCTCCAGCCGCTGCAGGTTTCGAACCATGGGCCAGGCGTGAGCTAGAAGGTGGTGAGACAACAGCACCGGCTGAGCGTGCTGAAAATGAGTGCGGCCAGGCATAGCAACGCCAACGTGCTCTTCGGCCTGATCCAGCAGCGCTCCGATGTAATCGATCAGCTGTTCAGAGATTCGATCAGAGGCGTCAAGCAGGAAGGAACGTATGAGAGTTGCAATCTGATCGTTTCTGGATCGACCCGCGCGAATCTTTCCCGCCACATCTGGTCCGGCAATTTCAATTAGGCCCCGCTCCAAAGCAGCGTGAACATCCTCCTCGTCAGGGCGCGGCTTGAAAGCTCCGCTGCTAACCCGTTTACTCAATTCGGCAATCGCTGATTCGAGAATTTCAAGCTCCGCGCCATCGAGCAGGCCAGCTGCGTGCAGAGCCTTTATGTGCGCACTGGTTCCCTTGAGGTCATAGCTAGCCAAGCGCCAGTCGAAGTGAGTGGAGCGAGAAAGTGCAGCGAGGGCGTCATCGGGACCGGAGGCAAACCTGCCGCCCCACAGGGAATCGTTGCTCTGCGCCATTTCTCTCCTTCAAACATTGCAAAGTGTACCTAAAGCGTTGTTCGGCCACCGAAGCCTCAGTCGTCAAAGCCTGGGATTGATATTCACTTCTGTTTTGAAAGCCACAGCATCAGCGCCTTTTGCGCGTGGAGTCGATTCTCGGCTTCGTCCCAAATTCGCGACTGAGGGCCATCGATTACATCCGCACTGACCTCGTAACCACGATAGGCGGGCAGGCAATGCAAGAAAATCGCCGACTTCTTAGCCTTCTCCATTAGCTGCTGATTCACTGTGTAGGCAGAGAAGGTTTCCAGGCGCTGCTGCTTCTCAGACTCCATACCCATCGAGACCCAGGTGTCGGTGGCCACCACATCCGCATCCGCTACCGCGAGCGCCGGATCCTCAAACACGGCTACGCTTTGTCCGAATTCCGACGCGATTGCCCTGGCTCGTTCCAGAACCTGCAAATCGGGCTGGTAGCCAAGTGGGGCTCCGATTGAAACGCTCATTCCCGCAAGCGCGCATGCCACCAAATAGCTATTCCCCATGTTGTTTGCAGCGTCTCCGATGTAGGCGAGCTTCAAACCCTTGGTTTGACCAAATTCTTCTCGAATAGTCATCAGGTCAGCCAGTAGCTGGCACGGGTGCCACTGATCGCTCAGAGAATTGATCACCGGAACTTTGGAAAAGCTTGCCATCTCCTCAAGGCCGGACTGCTCGTAGGTCCGCCAAACGATTTGGGCAACCTGTCGATCCAAAACCCTCGCCGTGTCAGCAATCGATTCCTTTTTACCCAGCTGAGAAACCCCATAATCGATTATCAGCGGGACTCCCCCGAGATCTGCGATGCCAGCGGCAAACGAAACCCTGGTTCGAGTAGACGTCTTGTCGAAAATCACCGCCACCGTTTGCGGGCCAGCAAAAGGCTTGTGGGCAAAGCGATCTTTCTTGAGCTCCAGGGCTAGGCGAAGCACCTCATCCTGCTCGGTCGGCGTCAGGTCGTCATCCTTCAGAAAATGCCTGGTCATGCTAACTCCTACCTAACTACCTGGGTACCGACACCGGACTTGGTGAAAATCTCTAGCAAAATACTGTGCGGCTGGCGCCCATCAATGATGTGCGCCTTTGGGACTCCCCCATCGACCGCCGCCAGGCAAGCTTGCATCTTGGGAATCATCCCTGACTGCAACCTTGGTAGCAGGTTGCGCAATTCGGTTGATCCAATCTCTGAGATCAAAGAATCTAAGTTAGGCCAATCTGCATAAAGTCCGGCGACATCGGTAAGAACCATGAGCTTCTCAGCCCCGAGCGCAACCGCCAAGGAAGCTGCGGCTAGGTCTGCGTTCACGTTGAGCAGCTCACCCAGCACAGTTGGTGCCACGGTCGAAATCACGGGAATCTGACCGGCATCCAAAGCTTGCAGGACACTCCGAGGATTCACTGTTCGGACCTCTCCGACCAGCCCTAAATCAACCTCGCCGTCAGGGGTTTGGGCTTTCACCACCTCGGCGCGGAAAAGATTGTCATCCTCGCCAGAAAGAACACTGGTTTGCGCGCCGGCCTCCTCGATGAGCCTTGCTAGATCCGCGCTCACCTGGTTTCTGAGCACATCTCTGACAACCTCAATGGTTTGAGAATCCGTGTAGCGAAAGCCGTGCCTAAACTCACTCGGGATTCCCAACTCCGCCAGACGCGCAGTGATTTGCGGACCTCCGCCGTGCACGACTACAGGCCTGATACCGACGTAGCGCAGATAGGCCATGTCTTGGGCAAAAGCCTGCTGAAGCGCCTCATCGACCATGGCATTTCCACCGAACTTCACCACCACAATTCGACCGTGAAATTCGCGCAGCCAATCCAGTGACTCGATCAGGGTCTCTGCCTTGATGCGAGCCAGTGCCTGGTCGCTCTGCTGCGGAATCATCAACTTGAGTAAGCGCTGTTCTCTTCTACGTATTCGTGGGTAAGGTCGTTGGTCACAATTGTCGCCTCTTCTGTCCCCGAGTTCAGGTTCACCTGAATGTCTACCCGACGCCCCGCTAAATCAATCTCGGATCGATCGGCCGCGGGCTGACCATGGCTCGAAACCAAAACGCCGTTGATACTCACGTCAATGTTGTAGGGGTCAAATACCGCAGCTGTGGTTCCGATGGCAGCAAGAATGCGCCCCCAGTTCGGATCATTGCCGTAGATGGCAGCCTTGAACAGGTTGTTTCGAGCGATCGCTCTGCCGACTTCGACGGCATCTGGCTCGCTCTGAGCACCAAGTACTTGAATGTGAATATTGTGGGAAGACCCCTCGGCATCGTCCAGTAGTTTGAGTGCCAACTCTTTGCAAACCTCTGTCAGCAGCATTTCAAATTCCGCATACTCGGCCTTCAATAGTGAGGCCCCAGAGGCCATCAGAGTGACCTGGTCATTGGTTGACATGCAGCCATCGGAATCTAAGCGATCAAAACTAACTCGGGTGGCAGCCCTGAGGGCTTGATCCAACTCCTGGGCAGTCAGTTCGGCATCGGTGGTGATGACCACGAGCATGGTTGCAAGGCCCGGGGCTAGCATCCCAGCCCCCTTAGCCATTCCGCCTACCCTCCAGCCGGATACGCTCTCTCGGGCAGCTCGCTTGGGAACCGAGTCCGTAGTCATGATCGCCAAGCTGGCATCCTCGCCACCAGTTGAACTCAACTCAGAAATCGCCGCAGTCACGCCGTTGAGCAGTTTGCTGCGATCCAGCTGCTCTCCAATCAGACCGGTGGAGCAGATCAGAACATCAGAGCTGGATATCCCCAGCTGCTCGGCCACAGTCTCGGCGGTTGCATGGGTGGTTTGGAAACCTTGGGGGCCGGTGTAACAGTTGGCCCCGCCGGAGTTCAAGGCTATGGCTGCAACCCGGGAGTCCCTGATCACTTCTTTTGACCAGAGAATTGGGTTGGCTTGGCACCGGTTCGTCGTGAACACCGCCGCTCCCAACTGGATTGGTCCGCGGTTTACCACCAGGGCGAAATCCTTGTTGCCGGAGTTCTTGAGTCCGCAGGCTACCCCAGCGGCCTCAAAGCCCCTGGCGAAGGTCACACTCACGGCGCCACCGCCCCGAACATCAAGCCCGAGGTTTCTGCCAGCCCCAGCGCCAGGTTCATACTTTGAATTGCAGCGCCGGCGGTGCCCTTAACCAGGTTGTCGATTGCCGACACCACAACTACCCGCCCAGTGTGCTGATCGAAAGCCAAAGAGATTTGAACATTATTGGACCCTAAGACGGCTGCTGTGGTGGGGAGCTGGTCTGAGAGCAGCTGGATAAATGGCTCATCCGAGTATGCATCCTGATAAACCAGTTTTAGAGTCTCAAAATCGAATTTATCCGCAACCCGAACAGTGTTGACCGCCAGAATTCCCCTGGATATTGGAACAAGCACCGGGGTAAAGGAAACACTAGCTCTCACTCCAGCAGCCTTGGTTAGGTTCTGCTCCATCTCAGGGGTGTGGCGATGAACGCCTCCAACACCGTAGGCGCGAGCCGAACCCAGCACCTCACTCGCCAATAAATCGCTCTTGAGAGCCCTACCCGCACCCGAGGTGCCAACCGACATCACCGACACGATGTCGGTCGGATCAAATAGCCCAGCAGTGAGCCCAGGAGCAAGAGCGAGGGTAAGAGCCGTGACATTGCAGCCCGGAACTGCCACTCTCTTCTGATCGCGAAGCCTCCCCCGCTGCTTCCCGCCTTCGGCGAGGGTGAGCTCTGGCATGCCATAGGTCCAGGTGCCGGCGTGCGGGGTTCCGTAAAACTTCTCCCATGCTGAGGGGTCCTCAAGCCTGAAATCCGCACCACAGTCCAAAACTAGGGTGGAATCCGAAAGGGTTTTAGCCACCTCGGCGCTGGTCGCGTGCGGCAGGGCCAAGAAAACTACATCGTGGCCGGCAAGATTTGCCTCGTTAGTTTCAACCAGCAATCGATCAGCAATCGCGGGCAGGTGAGGGTGAAGCGAGCCAAGGCTCTGGCCGGCGTTGGTATTAGCGGTCACTGCCCCCAGTTCTAACTCGGGGTGCTGCAAAATCAATCGCAGCAGCTCCCCACCCACGTAACCGCTAGCACCTGCAACTGCAACTCTGTATGACATTTACGACCTCAGACTCGCGCCGTATTTTTGAGCGGCGACGGCTACACCAGCATCCCTGCTAGCGCTGGCCTCAGCCTGAGTGAGGGTTTTGTCGATCGCTCTGAATACCAGGCTGAAGGTGACCGACTTGGTGCCCTGAGGAAGTCCAGGACCTACGTAAAGATCCACCACTTGAATCGACTCCAGTAACTCACCTGCACCCTCAGATATCGCTGCAGCCAAATCGCCGGCAACCACATCCTGGCTTACCACCAGAGAAATGTCTTGGGTTGCGGCCGGCATAACCCTGAGCTCACTGGCCTGCAGCACGCTGGGGGCAAGCTGGTGGAGCGCATCAAGATTCAACTCGAACACCCCGATTCGCCGCGGGAGGTGGTATTCCTGTGCAATTGCTGGATCCACTTCACCAACTAGGCCGATTTCTGTACCCAAAACCATGATCCTGGCACTTCTGCCCGGGTGAAGACCCTGGACCGGCTCCTGATGAATCTCGTGACCGAGTCCGGCAGCACGAACTACCTGTTCGACAGCCATAAGAGCCTGCGGGAAGCCGGCTTGGACTGGCTGCTGGCCTGGACCTTGGGGGATCCAGTCCCCGAACATCAGCCCAGCTATGTGTCGGGGCTGAACCGGGATAGCGGCTTTCAAAGCTGCTAGAACTTCTTCCGATGGGCGGGCGTTGCCGACAGGGAGTTCCAAAACTGGTTCAGCAGGTGCCGGAAGGAAAACGGAGCCCTCTTCAATTAGCGCAACAGAACTCGCGCCCCGGGAAAGGTTTCTGGCCGCGGCGGAGAGAAGGCCTGGTAAAAGACTCAATCTCAGCTGAGGAAAGTCTGACTGAATCGGGTTTTCGAGAGCAACCGCCTCAACTGAGGAGAAAGCCCCGTTCTGCTCGGAGGAGCAGAACGGATAGTTCAATACCTCCACAAAACCCGCGCCCGACAGTCCGTTCAAGACCCTGCGGCGCAATTGCTGCCTTGGGGTTAGGCCTCTACCCGGAGGGGCCACGGGAATGCGCACGGGGATCCGGTCGTATCCAACCAGGCGAGCGACTTCTTCGACCAGGTCGGTCTTGTGCCTGAGGTCAGGTCTCCACGAAGGTGGAGTAACCGCAACCGCATCGTCATGAACCCTAAGTTCGCAACCAATCTGGTGCAGCACGTCCAAAATCTGCTGGTTTGGGTAATCGACCCCCACGAGCTCGGAGGCGAAGGTAAATGGGAGTTCAATTTCCACCGGCGGCTCATTGAGGCTGTAGCTGGATCCAACACCCGACAGCTCTCCCCCAGCTAATTCGATCAGCAGCTGGGCAACTCTGGCCGCCGCATAGGGGCCAACTTCACGGTCCACACCACGTTCAAATCGCTTGGAAGCCTCGGAGGGAAGTTTGTGTCGACGAGCAGATCGGGCAATCGAAATGGGGTCGAAAACCGCGGCCTCTATCAACACGTTTTTGGTGGTCTCAGACACTTCGGTTCGGGCCCCGCCCATGACTCCGGCCAAACCTATTGGTCCCGCCTGGTCGCAAATCAAAAGATCTTGCGGGTGAAGCTCGCGATCTTTTTCGTCGAGGGTGACAAGCCGCTCGCCCATCTGAGCTCTGCGAACCGTTATCCCGCCGACCAGCTTGTCAGCATCGTAGGCATGCAACGGCTGCCCTAGCTCCAGCATCACGTAGTTTGTGATGTCGACGGCAATTGAGATTGACCTCATGCCAGCAAGCTTTAGCCGGTTTGCCATCCAGCCTGGAACCTTTGCCGTTGCGTCAATTCCCCGCACTTCTAAGGTGGTGAATCTCGAGCAACCCTGAACTCCGTGGATTGGTGCAGTGTCGGTGACGACAACCTCAAATCCCGCAGCCTGCTTGGGGTTCACCCTTGAAATCGGATCGGTGAACTTCACGCCTGAGGCGTGAGCGTACTCCCTGGCAATACCTCGTATTGATAGGCAGTAACCACGATCTGGAGTGACATTAACCTCGGCAGCCGATTCGTTCAAGCCCAAAAGCTCTAGAGCATCTGTGCCCACCTCTGGGTCAAGCCCAAGAGTCTGCAGCCGAAGAATGCCCTCGTGCTCATCAGAGAGGCCCAGCTCTCTGGATGACGCAATCATGCCATCTGATACGTGACCGTAGGTTTTGCGTGCTGCAATTTCAAATCCACCCGGAAGTGCCGAGCCCGGGAGCGTGACAACAACTTTGTCACCCTCAAAAAAGTTTCTAGCTCCGCAAACAATTCCGTTTACGACACCCGGTGCAACCTCAACCTGGCACCAGCGAATGGTCTTGCCATTAGCCTGGGGCTCCTCGACGAATTCAATAACTTTGCCGACGACGATGGGCCCTCGGATATCCCCGCCGTGGGCGCCTTCTTCTTCAAGGCCAACCTTCACCAACTCCGCCATTACGTCATGCGGCGTGGCATTTGGCTCTAATTCAACGTATTCAACAAGCCAGCTCAGAGGAACTCTCATTAGATCACCGTTCCAAACTGCTGAGAAAAGCGAATGTCCGCCTCAACCATGTCGTGCATGTCCCTTACCCCGTTGCGGAACATCAGGGTGCGCTCAATTCCCATGCCAAATGCAAAGCCCGAATAGACCTCGGGGTCAATTCCAGCTGCCTTGAGCACATTCGGATTCACCATGCCGCAGCCGCCCCACTCAACCCAGCGGGCACCACCCTTTGCCCCGGGGTGCCAGACATCCAGCTCCGCAGACGGTTCAGTGAAGGGAAAGAAGCTCGGGCGAAGGCGAATCTTTGCCTCGGGGCCAAACATCACCCGAGCAAAATGCTCCAAGGTGCCCTTTAGATCCGCCATGGTCAAACCCTTGTCAACGGCAAGGCCTTCGACCTGATGAAAAACCGGAGTGTGGGTCGCGTCTAGTTCGTCAGTCCTAAATACTCGACCCGGGCACAAAACATAAACTGGCAATTCACGCTCAAGAAGAGAGCGGACCTGCACCGGTGAAGTGTGAGTTCTGAGCAGCAGGTGATTTTCAACGGGAGCGACAAAGAACGTATCCTGCATGGCCCTTGCGGGGTGATCCGGGTGGAAATTCAAAGCATCAAAATTGAACCACTCGTTTTCCAGCTCTGGGCCATCTGCGATTTCCCAACCCATGCCGACGAATACATCGCTAATTGAATCCATCAGGAGTGAAAGCGGGTGCCTGGCTCCAACAGGAGCTACCCTCGAAGTTGCAGTTAGGTCTACTCGCTCGTTGGCCAAGGCCTGCGCCTGGGCAATTGCCTCAAACTCTGCCTCTTTTTCCTCAAAGGCTGCCATTAGCTCAGCGCGGGCAGCACCCACTAGCTTTCCGGCTTCGGCCTTTTGGTCATTTGGAAGGTTCTTAATCTGAGCGTTGAGCCTGGAAAGAGGAGATCCCTCTCCAATTACCTCGGCCTTAATCGCCTTGAGAGCCGAGAAATCTGCAGCTGTCTGCAAGCTCGCTAGGGAGCTGGCTAAAGCTTCGCTGACGATCTGGGCGTTGAGTAGTTCGGACACCCGCACAAGTTTAGTGATTGGCTTGAAGTTTGAAGGCGGAGGCATACAGGCAGACTGATGCCGCAGTCGCAAGATTCAAGGACTCCGCCTCTCCGTAAATAGGCAGTGCCACTACCTCATCCACCAGCTCTAGCAGCTCCTGCGATACCCCTTGGGCTTCGTTTCCAAATATCCACGCCGTAGGCCGGGTCAAATCCAGCTCAGACGACAAGATGCTTTTCCCCCCGGCGCTGGCGGCAAAAACCTGAACACCGGAGGCCTGTAGAGATAGGACAACCGCTCTGGACTCCGCCTCAATAACACACGGAACGTGCAGGATGCTGCCCGCTGTCGCTCTCACAACCTTTGGGTTGTAGAGATCGACGCAGTCGCGACTAAAAATTACCCCGTCGGCCCCAGCCGCATCGGCGGCCCGAAGCACCGTCCCGGCATTTCCTGGGTCTTGGACCCGGTCCAAGATGGCGATAAGGCGTGGGGATGAATCGATCAAATCTGAGAGCTCAACGTCGAGCTGACCGACAACGGCAACAACGCCCTGAGGTGTTTTGGTGTCGGACAGTTTCTCCATGGCCCGCTGGGATGTCACCACCACAGGAACTTCCGCAGATCCCAGTTTTACAAACTCAGCGTCGTAGCGCTCCAATGCAGCCTCGGTGGCAAACACCTCTCGCGCCAAACTCGGGTCACGTGCGAGTTCCTTTAGACCCTGCGGACCCTCAAGCAAAAAGAGCCCGGTTTCAAACCGGGCGTCTTTTTGTTGAAGTGCAGCGACACCCTTTACCCTCGCGGATTTGGGGTCGTCAAGCATTAGCTTGCCTTTTTGGCGTTCACGTCCTGAGGCAGCGCAGCCTTTGCCGAAGCAACCAGCGAGGCAAAAGCCTTTGCGTCGTGGATTGCCATGTCGGAGAGGATGCGGCGGTCGACCTCGATGCCGGCCAGGGCAAGCCCCTGGATGAAGCGGTTGTAGGTCATGCCGTTCAAGCGAGCTGCCGCGTTGATGCGCTGAATCCAAAGGCGACGGAAGTTACCCTTGTTCTTGCGACGGTCGTTGTATGCATAGACCAGCGAGTGCAGCAGCTGCTGCTTGGCCATGCGGTACAAGCGTGAACGCTGACCGCGGTAACCGTGTGCACGCTCCAGCGCTACGCGACGCTTCTTCAGCGAGTTGACGGCGTTTTTTACTCTTGCCATTTCTTACTCCTTATTGTTCGAGCGTCGGCTAGCGGCCGAGCTGGGTCTTTAGCTTCTTGAAATCTGCGGCGGACACTACCTGGTCCTGGTTCAGGCGACGGGTGCGCCTGGATGACTTGTGCTCCAGGTTGTGGCGCATGTTGATCTGCTGCTTCATCAGCTTGCCGCTGCCAGTAAAGCGGAAACGCTTTTTGGCGCCCGAGTGGGTCTTCATCTTCGGCATGATCTCTCCTTATTTCTCTTCAGTTGCCTTAGCCTGTTCGGCTTTAGCCTGGGCCTTTTTAGCTTCGGCCCTTGCCTCTGCCTTGTTCCTAAGCGGACCTATCACCATGACCATGTTGCGGCCATCGATCGAAGGATTCGACTCCACAGAACCAAATTCAGTGACGCCTTCTGCAAGTCGCTGAAGCAACTTCACGCCCATCTCTGGACGTGACTGCTCGCGACCACGGAAAACAACCATGACCTTGACCTTGTCGCCGGCTCCGAGGAATTTTCGAACCTGTCCAACCTTGGTTCCGAAGTCGTGATCGTCGATCTTCAGACCGAAGCGAACCGTCTTCAAAACGGTGTTGACCTGGTTCTTTCTAGCTTCGCGAACCTTTTGCGCCGCCTCGTACTTGAATTTGCCGTAGTCCATAACCTTGCAAACTGGAGGGACTGACCCCGGGGCAACCTCAACTAAATCAAGGTCTGCCTCGCGGGCCATTCTCAAAGCCTGGTCGATTGAAACAACGCCAACCTGTTCTCCGGATGGTCCAATGAGTCGAACTTCGGAAACACGAATACGCTCGTTGATGCGCGGATCGCTGATAACTAGCTCCTTAGGTACCGTTTAGCTCGCGCAATGCGCGCAAAAGTCTCAAACGCTCAAACCCGGATACCTTTTAGAGGCGGTAGACAGGTGGGAATGTAATCCACTTTCACTGAGCAGTTGCTCAGAGCCTCAGGTAGCCTAGCAGAGCCAAGTAGGTTTTGAAAGAGGAATTTTGTCCGAGGAATACACCCGCGATATCGCAGAAGTCCCTGCCGTTGAAATCATCAACACCGCAGCGGTCCACCTAATGAGCGCGGCGGCCGTGCAATGCGGCCTAGCAGAGGACCAACCGGCAGATCTGGATGAAGCACGCAAACTGATTACCGCATTAGCTGGCTTGGTAACTGCCGCGGCGCCAGAAATTGGCGATCACCACGCTCGCCCACTCAGGGACGGATTGCGCTCACTCCAATTGGCATTCCGTGAGGCCAGTTCCTACCCGGACGAACCAGGCAAGGGGCCCGGCGAAAAATACACCGGGCCGGTCAATTAGCTCTTAGACCGCGGCAAGCTGCAATGCAACCGAGTCAACAAGTTCAATAAAGCGCCGGGTCTGAACCTTGCTGTTGAACTCTTGAACTACACCCTGAAGCTGATTTGCGCTCAGCCCGGGCATGATCCCAAGCCGCACCAGCAATTCCTCTCTTGCCAGATCAGAGCTGGGATCACCGTCCAAAAGCTCCACTGACGCAATGAAGTCAATGCCGGAGACCGCCTGACTCACCAAATCAGCCACCTCGGCGCTGTTGTGAGGAGCCACCCAGTCAAGACCCTGAGCCAAAGCAGCAAGAGCCGGTCTTCGGATTACGAACGCTGCGCCGGCTGGGTCCAGCACAACGCGCTCATGACCCTCTGAAGCTGCGGCCAAGGCAACTTTTTCAGCCGAAACGGGCACGGGACGAGCCTTTTGATTCCACCTGGACATTTCTGCCACTGAGCTAAAGGCAGGAATCGCAGTTTTTCCATCCGGGGTGCTAACAGCGACTATTGCCAGGTCTGCACTTTTATCAACCCGCTGACCGTGCGGACCCACCTCGCCCTCACCAAGTTCTGCAATGAGCGGAATCAATAGCCTTTGTCCAGACAGGGCCCGGATCAGCGACTCTTTATCAATTGGTGCTTGTCCGAGAAGGCCGGAAATCTGCTCCGGGGCCCTTCCGTCATCACCTGACCACTCATTGGATTGGAACTGCCGCCCTTCCCAGGGCACGCCCGCAGAGTCGTGAAAGCGATCATGCATCAGGAGTTAGCAATCTCCAGGGCCTCAATGAGTGTGAAACGGCCCGCGTAAAGCGATTTGCCCAGAATTGCGCCCTCTAGACCCAGAGGCGCCAACGCCTTTAGGTCGCGAATGTCCTGTAGTGAGGAGATACCCCCCGAGGCCACCACCGGCTTATCGGTCCGATCCATTACCTCTTTGAGAAGATCTAAATTCGGCCCCTTCAGGGTGCCATCCTTAGTCACATCGGTGACCACATAACGAGCGCATCCCGCGGCCTCAAGTCGCTCCAGGACTTCCCACAGGTCCCCGCCCTCCTTGGTCCAGCCCCTGGCAGCCAAAGTGTTGCCCCTCACGTCCAACCCAACAGCAATTTGGTCTGAGTATTTTGCTATTACACGCTCGGTCCAGTCTGGATTCTCCAGCGCTGCGGTGCCGAGGTTCACACGTGTCGCTCCCAAAGCGATAGCCGCCTCTAAAGACGCATCGTCTCGAATGCCCCCGGAAAGTTCTATTTTCGTTGCCCCTGCAGCTGCGACGACCTCCGCAATGACTGCCCGGTTCTCCCCTCTTCCAAAAGCAGCATCAAGGTCCACCAGGTGAATCCACTCGGCACCTGCTTGAATCCAGTCCATTGCCGCATCAAGCGGGTGACCAAAATCCTCTTCACTGCCAGCGACGCCCTGGGTCAGCCTGACGGCCTTTCCTCCAGCCACGTCAACTGCGGGTAGTAATTCAAGTTTCACCAAGTTCTCCTAGAGGGTTTCGATCCAATTTGACAGAAGTTTGAGTCCGGCTGGGCCTGATTTCTCTGGGTGAAACTGGGTCGCACTCAATGGCCCATTCTCCACGGCGGCCAAGAATCTCTCACCGTGCTCGCTCCACGCCAATGAAGCAGGGATGAAAGGAGGTCGAATGTCCAATTGCCACTGCTTGGCCGCATAGGAGTGCACAAAATAAAACCGCTCCCCCTCGATATCACTAAACAAGGATGAGTCTCCATCTGGCTCCACGATGGACCAACCCATGTGGGGAAGAATTGGGGCCTCAAGCATTTCGACCACCCCTGGCCACTGCCCAAGTCCCTCAGTTTCAACACCGTGCTCGACCCCGTGCTCGAACATCACCTGCATTCCGACGCAGATTCCCAGAACCGGTCTTCCCGCAGTGAGCCTCTGATCAACTAAAGATCCGGCTTGAAACTTATTGAGCTCCCGCATCACGGCTCCAAAGGCCCCAACACCGGGAAGAAGCATCCCATCAGCCTCTAACAGCCGCTTTCTATCGGAGGTCAACTCAACCGCAGCTCCCGCTTGCTCTAGGGCGCGGCAAACAGAGTGGACGTTACCGCTTCCGTAATCCAGAACCGCGACCGTTTTGGTCACAGACTTCCCTTAGTGCTTGGGACACCACTGACTCGCGGATCGATCGCCACCGCAGCGCGAAGTGCCCTGGCAAGTGCCTTGAATTGTGCTTCCGCAATGTGGTGAGGATCGCGGCCAGCTAGGACATTGACATGCATAGTCAGCCCAGCGTTGAAGGCGATTGCCTCAAAAACGTGGCGAACCAGCGAGCCTGTGAAGTGACCGCCGATTAGGTGGAATTCGAAACCAGCGGGCTCGCCCGAATGCACTAAGAATGGCCTTCCAGAAACATCCACCACCGCCCTGGCTAAGGCCTCATCAAGCGGAACTGTTGCATCCCCGTAACGCCCAATACCCGCCTTATCACCGAGGGCTTGCTTCAGGGCCTGACCGAAAACAATGGCGGTGTCCTCAACTGTGTGGTGAGCATCAATCTCTATATCCCCCCTGGCAGCGACCCTTAGGTCAATCAGTGAGTGCTTTGAGAGGGCGGTGAGCATGTGGTCGAAAAAAGGAACTCCCGTGTCTATGTGTGACACTCCGCTGCCGTCCAGATTGAGCTCGAGCTCAATTGATGACTCGCTTGTTTGACGAGAAAGCTTGGCAATGCGATTCATGAACGCCTCTTCGTTGGGATTTGGACCAGTTTAGCCCAGTAGCGGCTCGAGCTCACGGAGAAGTTTTGTCGTCTCAGCCTCTGTTCCTGCAGTAATGCGCAAGGTTCCTGGAATTCCCACATTCCTGACGATTACCCCGGCAGAGAGCAAACCATCAAAAACTGCTTCAGGGTCATTGAATCCAGCCACTAAAACAAAATTCGCACTCGACCTGTATGGCTGCAGACCAAGGTCCCTCGTGCGCTCGATGATTCGGTCGCGTTGGACCTTGATGCGCTCGACGTTTTCCAACATTCGATCCGCATGTCCTAGGGCAGCTCGAGCGGCCGCCTGCGTCAGGGCGGAGAGGTGGTAAGGAAGTCTGACTAGCCTCAAAGCGTCAACCACCGCTCCGTCGGCAGCGAGATACCCCACGCGCGCTCCAGCAAATGCAAACGCTTTGCTCATGGTTCTGCTTACAAGTAATCTCGGACGTCCGGGAAGCAGCGATATGGCACTCTCGCCGTCGTTGAACTCCGCGTAAGCTTCGTCCACCACCAAAATTCCCTCGAACGAATCGTATGCAGCCCTAATTACCTCAAGGGAGATAGGGGTACCAGTTGGGTTATTGGGGTTGCACAAAATCACAAGCCCAGGTTTTGCCTCCGAAATCGCGTTCGCGACGTAACCCGGCGAAAGCTCAAATTCCGCTTCACGTGGCAACTCGCGATATGGCGTAAGTGTCAGCCTGGCGATGTTTGGGTACATCGAGTAAGTGGGCCCGAAACTCAGCGCCAAAGTCTGAGGTCCCCCAAACGCCTGAAAAACCTGAGTTAGCACTTCATTAGACCCGTTAGCAGCCCAAAGGTTTTCAGAGCTCAGATTGAAGCCGAGATACTTGGCGAAAAGTGAACGAAGCTCAACGAACTCACGATCTGGGTAGCGATTTAGACTCATAACCTCGGCGGCTAGTTCCTTGACAATGTCAAGTGCAACAGATTCTGGGATCCCGAAGGTGTTTTCGTTTACATTCAGCTGAACTGGCACGGCCAACTGTGGTGCCCCGTAGGGTTTCTGCCCCACTAGATCGGGGCGAAGGGGTAGGTCTTCTAGGCTGCTCACCAGCAAAGCCTACCGATGTGAACTAGGGAAGAGCGATCTGCTGGCCCGGTTCTAGTTCGCTTGAAACTAAGGCGTTCATCAAAACAACATCAGCGATCCAATCTCGTGGATCCTGCGAGCCTGCGTGCTGTTCAGCCAGCGACCATAGCGAGTCTCCAGGTTGCACTGTTACATAAACGAGCTCCCCTGGAGTTTCGTTTCCTGCAACCGAACCGGAAATTGATGCAAAGGAGAAGCTAACTGCAAGCGCCAGGATTGCGATTCCGCGAAAGAGCCTGCGAGGGTTGGTCAAGCGGTAAGAGGTAACTACTGACATGATCTCCATCACTTTCCTGTTCGATTTTTTGTTTCGAACATTTGTTCTAAGTATAGAAACTTTTCCGGCAATTTCAAGATTTTCTTTTGAATATCTCGAAAATGTGTTTGGTTATTCGTAGTTATACGAATACAGTTTCGACAGAAGTAGTGAAACAGGGGCCACTGACATTTTTGGAGGGCGCATGGAAAACAGCGAACTAACGGACGTTCAGCAGCGAATTCTCGAGGTCATCCGGGATTCGATGAATAGACGGAACTACGCCCCCTCGATGCGCGAGATTGGCGAGTCGGTGGGCCTTAGCTCTACCGCCAGCGTTTCGCACCAACTCAACAAACTTGAACTTCTCGGTTTCATCAGCCGCGACCCTCGGCGGCCTAGAACCATTGACCTCTTGGGCTCTGAAAGCCCCTCAGGTGAAATCATTAGGGCAGACGCGGCAATGGTGCCTCTAGTGGGTCGAATTGCCGCTGGAGGACCAATCACGGCGGAACAAAACGTTGAAGATGTGTTCGCTCTCCCCCGGCAGCTGGTCGGGCAGGGCGATCTTTTCCTGCTCAAAGTCGTAGGAGAGTCCATGATCGACGCAGCTATTTGCGACGGAGACTGGGTCGTCGTTCGTCAGCAGCAGTCTGCGGAAAACGGAGACATTGTTGCGGCGCTGCTAGAGGATGAGGCCACAGTAAAGACATTCAAGCAGCGCGATGGACACACCTGGCTGCTTCCAAGAAATTCAGCATTCGAACCAATCCTCGGAGACCATGCCGTGATTCTCGGCAAGGTAGTTGCCGTCCTCAGGACTGTTTAGCCTCTTCCAGCTCCGCTGCTAGGTCTGGCTTCACAAAGGCGTGCAGTTTCGTGCCAGCCTCCACGTAGTCTGTCGATACCACGCGCCCCGCTAGGTGAGCCCTTGAAACCAAGTCACCTCGGCTGTAGGGGACGACTCCTACGAACTCGATGTCTGGCTTTGGCAAACTTGCCGCTATTGCAGTTTCTAGCTCGGCAATTCCCAGACCTGTTCTGGCCGAGACCAAGAGTGAGCCAGGAACCAGGCCCCTGAGCCTAATCTGGTCTTCCTCCGAGACAAGGTCGGCCTTATTGAAGACAATCAACTCGGGAATAGCAGAAGCCTCCACTTCCGCCACGACCTCGTGGACAGTTCTAATTTGACCCAGGACGTCTGGATCGGTGGCATCAACTACATGGACGATCAAATTGGCGTGTGAAATTTCTTCGAGCGTTGAGCGAAAAGCCTCAACCAGCTGATGCGGCAGCTGCCGGACAAACCCTACGGTGTCGGCAATTGTGTACTGCCTGCCATCTGGCGTCTCGTGCTGTCGAACCGTGGGATCCAGGGTCGCAAACAGGGCGTTTTCGACCAAGACTCCAGCTTTGGTGAGGCGATTCAAAATTGAGGATTTACCCGCGTTGGTATATCCGGCTATTGCCACCTGCGGAACATTGGACTTCTGACGTTGTGACCGCTTGGTGTCCCTAGCACTCTTCATGGCGGCAATGTCCCTACGAAGTTTCGCCATTTTGGTGTTGATGCGGCGGCGATCTAATTCAATCTTGGTTTCACCCGGGCCCCTTGAGCCGATTCCCATTCCACCGGCCGCCTGACCTCCAGCCTGGCGCGACATAGATTCACCCCATCCTCGCAGTCGAGGAAGTAAGTATTCGAGCTGAGCCAGTTCAACCTGCGCTTTTCCTTCGCGGCTTTTCGCATGCTGAGCAAAGATGTCCAAAATAATTGCGGTGCGGTCCACCACTTTCACCTTGACCACATCTTCGAGAGCACGGCGCTGGGACGGCGCCAATTCGGCATTGGCGATTACCGTGTCAGCGCCAAGGGATTTGACTAAATCGTGAAGTTCTTTAGCCTTGCCTTTGCCAAGGTAAGTTGCTGGATCCGGCATGGAGCGTCGCTGAAGCAAACCGTCTAAAACATCAGCCCCAGCCGTCTCGGCGAGAGCAGCCAGCTCCCTCAGAGAATTTTCAGCGTCCGTCAGGGTTCCGCTCCCCCAGGTTCCAATTAGGACAACTTTCTCCAAGCGAAGTTGTCGGTATTCGACATCGGAGATGTCTTGAAGCTCGGTCGAAAGACCAGCAACCCTTCGTAACGACTCCCTAGCCTCAAGATCAAGCTGATCCCCGTCGAATTCATTGCGCGGAGCAGCGGCTCCCCTCCTGAGAATGCGGTCTAGCGTCGATTCTTTTTCCATGTTCGTTAAACCCTATGCCTGTTATAGGTTTGCTCCATGTCCCAGGAGCACTATTTCAGCGCCGAACCAAAAGGCCCCTCTCAAACTCGGGAGGTTTCCTTCACAGTTGCGGAGCGCCAATTCACCGTCCAAGCCTCTTCTGGAACTTTCAGCGCAACCAGGCTCGACCCAGGCACTTCAGTCCTACTGAGCTACAGCGAGGAGTTTCCCGACGAGGGCAACGTGCTGGACCTGGGATGTGGCTGGGGTCCAATCGCACTCAGCATTGCGGCAATAAAACCACAGACAAAGGTTTGGGCGCTAGACATAAATCAGCGGAGCCTAGATTTGGTTCGCTCTAATGCCAAGCGTTTGGGCCTTGAGAACGTCACCCCTAGCATCGCTGTCGACATTCCTGAAGACGTTGAGTTTTCAGCCATTTGGTCAAACCCACCGATTCGAATCGGCAAGGCTGCACTCCACGAACTGCTGACCACTTGGCTGCCCCGTCTCGAAATTGGTGGCCGAGCCATGTTGGTAGTCCAAAAACAACTCGGCTCGGATTCCCTTTTGAAGTGGATTCAGGAAGAGTTCCCTAACTTCACCGCGACCCGATTCTCAACCGACAAGGGTTATCGAATTCTTGAGGTCACTAAAGACTAAAAGTGCCCGTAAAGGTCAGCTCTGCCGGTCCAGAAATGGCCACATGCTCGCCGTCTTGGGTTGGGAACATCCTCACCCCAACCTCACCCCCGGGAACCTTTACCCTCCAGAAATTTTGACCGTTGTCAGCCCAATGCCTAATTGCCAAAGCGGCAGCCGCGATTCCGGTGCCGCAGCTCAACGTTTCTCCAACACCTCGCTCGTGCACTCGCATTGAAATGCTTGCCACGCCCTGAGTAATCAATGGGTCATCTAGCACGACGAACTCCACATTCGCTCCGCTTCTAGGTGCGGGCTCAAGAGTCGGCGCCAAATGTAGTTGAAGCCCTTCAAGTTCCGCCATGTCCGCTAGCGCGACGACCACGTGTGGATTTCCCAGGTTGAGCCCGAGGCCGGGCCTGGCTACCGAGAGTCCGGAAGTCCTGACTAAAAATTCCCCTCCGTCTACCTTCCACCTACCTAGGTCGACCGCGAAACCAGTCGCCGTAGCCGTAACATCCTTGATTCCAGCCCGGGTAGCAATTGGGAGTGTGCTGCCGTCAACGATTTCCGACAAACCCCGTGTGATCAAGTATCTCGCGAAGACTCGAATTCCGTTCCCGCACATCTCTGCCTTAGAGCCATCGGCATTGCGGTAATCCATGAACCATTCCGCGGCAGGCTCATCGTTCAGCAGGTGTGCCACCTCGCTGTTTTCAGTGCGTGTTACAAAAATCAGACCATCGGCCCCAATACCAAAGTGCCTGTCGCAAATCTGGGCGATAGCCTCTTCGCTCAAGTCCATGACCCCATCGAAGTCATTGATCATCACAAAGTCGTTGCCAGTGCCGTGTCCTTTGGTGAATTCGATGTTCATACCGAAAGCCTAATAACCTGGAGGGCTCGATCCACCAATCCCGGGCCATCATCCAACCAGTGGATTCGCCTATCCCTGCGGAACCACGACATTTGCCTGCGTGCGTAGCGATTAGTTAGAGCAATAGTCCCCTCAATGGCCTGATCTTGGGAAAGCTCGCCCATGAGCTGCCGAATAGCCTGGTCATAACCAATCGCACGCTTTGCAGTCCGGGAGAGCGGCGTCGTGGCCAACAGGCCACTAACTTCATCCACTAACCCTTCCTCCCACATCTGATGCACTCGCTTTCCGATGCGTTGCTTGAGGACGTCTCGCTCTACAGAGATTCCTATTTCAATGGTGGGAACCCAAAATGCCTGCTCCGGAAGAGTTGAGGGGTAGGGGTTACCAGTGATTTCGATGACCTCTAGAGCCCTGATCACTCGCCTTTTGTTTTGGCTGGGTATTTTCGCAGCGGTAACCGGATCCAGCATCCCAAGGCGAGTGTGCATGGCTAGCGCACCGACCAGTTCACACTCTGCCTCCAAGCGCGCCCGTAAGTCGGGATCGGTAGGCGAGAAATCTAATCCGTCCAAAGCCGCAGAAATGTAAAACATGCTTCCGCCCACAAACACCGCAATGTTTCCCCGCGCTTGAATTTCCAAGACTTTACTTCTGGCTATTTCCTGATACTGCAGGGCTGACATCTCATCACTGGGCGAAAGGACGTCAAACAGGTGATGGGGAAACTGCTGTCGGGCAACCTCAGGGAGCTTCGCGGTGCCGATGTCCATTCCTTTGTAAAGCTGCATTGCATCGCCGTTTATGATCTCAACCGGGCCACCAATTTTTCCCAGTTCGGACGCTAAGTCAAGGGCGAGCTGAGACTTACCAGAGGCAGTGGGGCCAACAATGGCGAGGACTTTAGAGAGCACTCTTCGGCCTGATTTGAATACCCAGGGAGACCTTCCCAGAACCAGGTGTGGGCACCCCGCAACTCTCCAGTTCCCTACGGTCGTGAGCATCGCCTCCGCGGGTCCGGCGCAGACTGTAATTACTCTCAGGACCCAAATCGGCAACCAGGTGGTACGGGGCGGCCTGAGTAATTTTCACCGAAACGACATCTCCGGGACGGGGCCGAGCCTCCCCTTCAGGAATCTCAAAGTGGACCAATCGGTTGTCTCTCGCTCTTCCTGAAAGCCTTTGGGTCTGGGCGTCTTTTCTGCCCTCTCCGGTGGCAACCAAAACCTCGACGGTTTTTCCGATTTGTTTCTGATTTTCTTTCCAGGCAATGTCGTTGACCAGAGCCAATAGCCGCTCATATCGTTCTTGAACAACTTCCTTTGGAAGTTGTTCGGGAAGCTCAGCGGCTGGTGTCCCCGGCCGCTTGGAATACTGGAATGTGTAAGCGGCGGCAAACCTAGATTCAGCGGCAACGCGAAGTGTCTCCTGGAAATCCTCTTCGGTCTCCCCGGGAAATCCAACGATTATGTCTGTAGTGATAGCTGCATCGGGAATTGCCGCCCTGACTCGGTCAAGAATTCCTAGGTATTTCTCACTTCGATAGCTTCGCCGCATCTGCTGCAGAATTCGGTCAGACCCTGACTGCAGTGGCATGTGAAGCTGGGGCATCACGTTGTGAGTCTCTGCCATGGCAGCGATAACGTCATCCGTGAAAGCGGCAGGGTGGGGAGAAGTGAAACGAACCCGCTCCAGCCCATCAATCTGACCGCACGCCCGCAAAAGCTTGGCAAAGGCGCCCTTGTCACCAAACTCGACACCATAGGTGTTGACGTTTTGCCCCAGAAGAGTTACCTCAATCGCGCCGTCGTCAACTAGGGCTTGAACCTCCGCGAGCACCTCCCCCGGCCGGCGATCCTTTTCCTTACCGCGAAGCGATGGCACGATGCAAAAAGTGCAGGTGTTATTGCAGCCCACAGAAATGGAAACCCAACCTGAGTAGGCAGATTCCCGCTTAGCGGGAAGTGTCGAGGGGAAAACCTCGAGTGATTCGAGGATCTCTACCTCTGCACTCTTGTTGTGGCGGGCACGCTCCAGAAGAACCGGCAAGGAGCCCATGTTATGGGTTCCGAAGACCACATCAACCCATGGAGCCCGATCCAAGATTGAATCCTGATCCTTTTGGGCCATGCAGCCACCCACAGCGATCTGCAGCCTGGGATTTGCTTGCTTCTTAGGAAGCATGGTGCCTAGGTTGCCGTAGAGCTTGTTGTCCGCGTTCTCCCTCACCGCACAGGTGTTGAAAACCACCACATCCGGTTCGTCGGTCTCGGCCTTGAGATATCCAGCTGCCTCCAGCAAGCCAGAAATGCGCTCACTGTCGTGAACGTTCATTTGGCAGCCGTAGGTGCGAACCTGATAGGTGTAAGTCATAACCAGAGGGATTTTACCCGCAGTTATTCGATTTCACGCATGACGGAAAGAGCGAGCGAGGTTGAGAATCCTCGGCGAGCTAAAAAGCCAAGCATCCGGCGCTGTCGAGTCTGGGGGTCTAGTCCTTGCAGTCGAGCGGCTCTTTTCTTGACCAGATCCCTCACCAGCTCAAGCTCAATCTCTGAAGATACTGGTTCTAGAGCTTGTTCAATCAGGTCTGGAGCAACGCCTTTTTGACTCAGCTCCCGCGCCAAAATCCGCTTTGATTTTCCTCCGGCTGACATTCTTGAATTGACAAATGCCCTTGCAAAAGCGGCATCGTCAATAAGCTGTGCCTCCTGAAAGCGATCTAAAACCCGCAAGGAAATTTCCGAGGGAATCTCCCGTTTCTCAAGGACCTGAGCCAACTGATGCCGGGTTTTCATAGACCTAGAAAGCTGATGAAGGAGAATGTTCTTTGCCCGCTGCTCTAGCTTTTCGGGGCTGGGTTCACTAGGCATCGTTGGCGGCCTTGGCGACCACTGGGGCCTCCTCAGCTGGCAAGTCTGCTACTGCCCTTGGCACCCCAATCCCCAATTTCACCTTGATTTTGTGCTCAATGGTGTTCGCGACCTCGGGGTTTTCCTTGAGATAGCGACGCGAGTTCTCTTTACCCTGGCCAAGTTGCTCACCGTCGAAGGTGTACCAAGCACCGGACTTTTTCACTACCTCGTGCTCAACACCGAAGTCAATTAGACCGCCCTCACGGGAAATGCCCTCACCAAACATGATGTCAAACTCAGCCTGGCGGAATGGCGCTGCCAGCTTGTTCTTTACGACCTTGACCCTGGCTCGGTTTCCTACGGAATCCTGACCCTCTTTCAAGGTCTCAATACGACGGATGTCAAGCCTGACTGAAGCGTAGAACTTGAGTGCTTTTCCTCCAGATGTGGTCTCTGGGGAACCGAAAAATACTCCGACCTTCTCACGCAACTGGTTGATGAAGATCGCGGTTGTTTTGGTGTTGCTCAGGGCACCGGTTAGTTTGCGAAGCGCCTGCGACATCAATCGCGCCTGGAGTCCGACGTGAGCATCGCCCATCTCGCCTTCAATTTCTGCCCTTGGTACCAGAGCAGCAACAGAGTCGATGACAATGACGTCGATGGATCCCGAACGAATCAGCATGTCGGTAATTTCCAGGGCCTGCTCACCAGTGTCCGGCTGACTGACAAGAAGCGCATCAATGTCGACACCGAGCTTTTTTGCATACTCTGGGTCCAGCGCGTGCTCGGCGTCGATGAATGCCGCGATCCCGCCTGCTCGCTGGGCATTTGCAATGGCGTGCAGCGCAACCGTGGTCTTTCCAGAAGATTCAGGACCGTAGATTTCTACAATTCGACCCTTCGGCAGGCCTCCGATTCCAAGCGCAGCGTCCAGAGCGATTGAGCCGGTAGGAATCGCCTCGATTGGAGCGCGCTCCTCGGTGCCCAGGCGCATCACGGAACCCTTACCGAACTGGCGGTCAATTTGCGCTAGAGCTGTCTCTAGAGCTTTCTCTCTATCGGATGGACTTGGCATAGTTTCCTCTTCTGTCGGGTCTAATCAAAAGCTATTGGTGCCGTGAGACATTTTTGGTAAACCGCAATAAATCTGTGGAAAACCTTTGCTTTTCACTTACCTACGAGAACACTAAACGTTCGAACAAAATTTCGAATGATTTAGTCGGCGTGTCTTTTTCGCGCCGGTGCAACGCTCCAGCGCTCTTTTGGTACGCCCTGCTCCTTGCAGATTGCGAGCCAAATGGCTTTGGGGTCTTCCCCTTGAACAATTAGCTGCTGGGGTGTTTGATCTCGGAGCTCAGTGAGCCTGATGTCTCTGAGTAAGACCTCGGAAAATTGAGTGCCGAATTCCTCGCGGAGTAGCTCTTGAAACTGGCTGAGTCTCAAAATTTAGACTGGAGCAATCCAGCTTCAGTGACAAACGCGTCCGGCACGGTGTCGGGGATGTAAGTGTCGTCTAGGTAAATACCCTCTACCGAAGCAACGCGCTCTGAAACTTCTCGCATGACAACCGACAGCGGCACTCCAAGCGCCTCAGCAACTGATGACAAAATCTCGGACGAAACTTCCTTTTGGCCGCGCTCGACCTCGGATAGGTAGCCCAGAGCCACAGATGCCTTAGCCGCGACCTGACGCAACGTCTGCCCGCGACGAAGTCGGTGTGACCTTAGAACATCACCGATTTCCTGCCTGAGTAGTACCAATTCATTTCCTCCTGGAAGCTAACCTAGCGGCTTGCTGCGACAAAGTTAGCGTTCGCTTCTGAAAGTTTCCTGACTATAAACCAGAAACCAGCTGGATTTCATCCCCGAGGGCGGCGATGGCAGCCTCGGTTGCCCGGGCTCGGACTTCGGAGCGATCACCGTCAAAATGAAAAGCAAATACTTTTTCACCTAGCTCAGAGGACAAGCCAATGTAGACCGTGCCAGGCAAACGAAGACCAATCGACTCTGGGCCTGCGACACCAGTGGTGGCCAGGCCAATTGTCTTCTCGAACGACTCGGAGGCTTTTTGCGATAACCGTTGCCTCACACCGTGAGCCATTTGCGCGACCACCTCGGGGTCCACTGCACCCTGCTGCTGAATCAACGACTGGTTGACACCAAGCATTTGGACCTTAATCGCATCCTGGTAGCTAATAACCCCGCCGAGGAAGACTCTGGATGCACCCGGAAAGTCCACAATCGCAGCGCAAACCTGACCCCCGGTCAGAGACTCGGCTATTGCCAGCCTCAGTCCTGCAAGGTGGCAGCGCTCTACCAAATTCATCGGGCTGGCCTCAGATACTGCAAACCCGTGTACCAGGTCACTGCAACCGAAAAAACAATTACCGCCTGGGTTAGCGAGCCCCACCAGGAACCAAGTCCGTCAAATGGAGCAACTGCCATCGAGACACCAATTATTTGTATGACTGTCTTGAACTTGCCGCCGCCCGAGGCAGCAATCACTCGACGCTTTGCCACCGCTAGACGGTAAAGGGTGATGCCAGCTTCGCGAATCAGAATCAGAATGGTGGCCCACCACGGAACGGCATCCTGAATCGAAAGTGCGATCAAAGCGCCGGAAAGTAATGCTTTGTCTGCGATGGGGTCCAGAATTTTTCCGAGGTTGGTGACAAGGTTTCGCCTGCGAGCGATAGCTCCATCTATACCGTCTGTGGAGGCTGCAAGCACAAGCAGCACCAGGGCGAGCATTCGCTCGGCGAATGACTCCCAACCGGTGAGGATCAGCCACAGCACCAGTGGAACCATGAGAATCCGAAGCGAAGTTATTAGATTCGGAGTTTGACGGTAAAAAAAGGATCTAGAAGTCATCGCGTCGCCCAGTCAGCTGCCAGGCGTCTTCGTCACCTTCATCGGCAGGGTCGCCCTCAACCACTGCAGTGGTATGCCCAGAGAGTCGGGCAAGGAGCTGAGGCAACTGGTCTGGCTTTACTAGAACATCCCTGGCCTTCGAGCCCTCGGATGGGCCAACCACTCCCCTAGATTCCAAAAGGTCCATCAGTCGCCCAGCTTTGGCGAAGCCAACCCTGAGCTTTCGCTGCAGCATAGAAGTTGAACCAAATTGCGAGTTCACAATCAGGTCTGCTGCTGCAAGCATAAGTTCAAGGTCATCACCCACTTCACTGTCAATCACCTTGGATGATTGCTGGGCGGTTACGTCGCTTCGGTAGTCAGGTTCCATCTGCTGCTTCACATGTGCTACCACTCGCTGCAGCTCATCCTCAGAGACCCAGGCACCCTGGACTCTGACCGGTTTGTTTGAGCCCATCGGGGCAAACAGAGCATCTCCCTGACCAACTAATTTTTCAGCACCGGGTTGATCCAAAATCACCCTGGAGTCGGTCACGGAAGAAACCGAGAAGGCCAAACGGGAGGGGACGTTTGCCTTGATCAGACCGGTAACCACATCCACCGAAGGCCGCTGGGTTGCTAGCACCAAGTGAATTCCAGAAGCACGAGCGAGCTGGGTGATGCGAACAATCGAATCTTCCACATCTCTGGGAGCCACAATCATGAGATCCGCAAGCTCGTCCACAACCACCAGAAGGTAGGGGTAGGGCTGAAGCTCTCGCCGGGAATTCTCAGGCAGTGAAACCTCGCCCGCAACAATTGCTCGATTGAAATCATCAATGTGCTTGAAGCCAAAGCTGGCTAAATCGTCGTAGCGAGAATCCATCTCCTTCACAACCCACTGCAGCGCTTCTGCAGCCTTCTTGGGATTTGTGATGATGGGCGTAACTAGGTGCGGAACACCTTGGTAAACCGAGAGCTCCACACGCTTGGGGTCGATCAGAACCATGCGGACCTCGGATGGCTTGGATCGCATGAGGATGGAGGTGATCATCGAATTCACGAATGAGGATTTACCTGCACCGGTAGCACCAGCTACTAAAAGATGGGGCATCTTCGCCAGGTTTGCGACCAGGTATCCACCCTCTACGTCCTTGCCGACTCCGATGGTTAGTGGGTGCGCGCTGGCTGCCGCGTTTTTGCTCCTCAGCACATCTCCGAGCGACACGGTTTCGCGATCGGTGTTTGGGATCTCAATGCCGATTGCACTCTTGCCTGGAATTGGGGCCAAAATTCGAACCTCGTTGGAGGCGACCGCGTACGAGATGTTGTTGCTCAAGCGCGTCACTGCCTCCACCTTGACGCCCGGGGCCAATTCCACTTCGTAACGTGTAACCGTTGGGCCGCGCTGAAACCCAGAGACCCGCGCCTCGACATCAAATTCCTTGAAAACGTCGTTGATGGCAGCAACAATCTGGTCGTTCACCTCAGTTTTTGCCTTCGGCGCCGTTCCGGGGGCCAGCAAATTTAGTGCGGGCAGAACGTATGCCCTATTGCTGCGCTGCGGAGATTTCGGGGCTGCATCGACCACATCAATCGGTTCGGTAACCCCCTCCTCGCCCTGCATAAAGGCAAGATCAGAAACTGGATCGCTTACCTCGACCTCAGGGTAATCAGGCTCGAGGTGCTCATCGACGAAGTCATCTATGGCTTCAACCACGGCTGTTTCAAAGGCTTGCTCCTTTGACTCCGGCTTATTCCACCAGCTTGACTTCTTCCCATCAAAGGCGTCGATTACATCAGTTTTCTTGGCTCCGAAAAGAAATTCGTAAAACTGAGTGATCCGAACTTTTATTTGATTGGGGGGAGTTCCGGTCATGATCAAAATAGAAACCAAAACCAACAAGCTCAGCGCCGGGACCGCACCCCAAATACTCAACAGGCTCAGCAGTGGTCCGCCGACCAACCAGCCAAATAGCCCTCCTGCCTGGGCTAAGCCCAGGGGCCCCTCAACGTTGGGACTTGGTGCGCCGCCAAAAATGTGGAAAAAGCCAGCGGTAACGCTCAGAAACATCCAGAATCCGACGGCGAATCTTGAGCTGTCTCGAACCGATGCCGGGTGTCTAAAGAGGTAGATGGCATAGACCAGGAAGACTGCCGGCAGCGCCAGTGATACCAGACCGAAAAGCATTCCAAAGGTGTAGGAGTGCACAGCGTTGGCCCAGGGTTCGCGAATCAGGAACCATGCAAATAGAGCCCCGAAAACGGACAGCAAAAATACAAAGAATGGGGCTCCGTCACGGCGCTGATCCTCAGCGAGTTTCTCAGTGGAGAACGCCCTCACCAAACGCCCCAGGAGGTGAGCGATGCCCATGTAGCTGGAAACCAAAACTTTGGAAAACGTCTGGCCGCTACCGGTGCTCCGCGCAGGTTTCCTGGCCGGGGTAGCCGCGCGCGATTTGCTCGGCCTTCTGGGAGGCGGGGTCTTTGAAGCCATGGGACAAAGCTAGCAAGCTGGTGCGGGAAATGGATTTAGGCAGGGCGGGAGGAGTGCACAACGATTGGGATGATCATTGGCTTTCTGCGGTGAGCTTTGGCAACCCAACCGCCGATTGTGCGCCGAATCACCTGCTGCATCGTGTAGGTATCGCGAATACCCTCTCGAGCCGCAGCCGCAAGGGCCTTTTGAATTTCCGGAAGGATGTCGTCAAAGACGTGGTCCTCCTCGGCGTAGGCCCTAGCTCTAATCTCCGGCCCCTCGACCACTAAACCTGTCTTGGGATCAATGACGGCAAAGATCGAGATGAAGCCCTCGGCCGCCAGAATCCTGCGGTCCTTTAAATCTTCATCGGTGATCTTTCCCACGGTCTTGCCGTCGACGTAGAGCATGTCGCACTTGACCTGCCCGACCACCTTCGCCACCCCAGCGGCCAGGTCTATGACTGCTCCATCCTGAACCACCAGAACCTGCTCCGAGGGGACCCCGGTCTGAATAGCAAGCTTTGCATTGGCATGGAGGTGCCTAGACTCCCCATGAATTGGAAACACGTTCTTGGGCTTCAAGATGTTGTAGCAGTAGAGCAGCTCCCCCGCCGCTGCGTGGCCCGAAACGTGCACCTTTGCATTTCCCTTGTGCACCACGTTGGCGCCTAGTCGAACCAGGCCGTCAATCACTCGGTAGACCGCATTTTCGTTTCCCGGGATTAGAGAAGAGGCCAATAGGACCGTATCCCCCTCGCCGATCACAATTCGATGATCCTGATTGGCAATTCTCGAGAGGACCGCCATGGGCTCTCCTTGGCTACCGGTGGACATCAAAACAATCCGATCATCAGGAAGCTCATCAATGTCATTTAGGTCAACGATCAGACCCTCGGGGACGCGAAGATAACCGAGCTCCGATGCGATGCCCATGTTGCGAACCATGCTGCGACCGACAAAAACCACCCGGCGACGATTAGCGTGAGCGGCATCTAGTACCTGTTGCACGCGGTGAACGTGTGAGGAGAACGAGGCGACGACAACCTTGCCCGGAGTTTTACTGATGACGCTCTCGATTACCGGGCCAATGTCGCGCTCCAACGGGGTAAAGCCCGGGACATCGGCATTGGTGCTGTCGACCATGAACAGGTCAAGGCCCTCCTGGCCAATCTTGGCGAATGCCCTAAGGTCGGTAAGTCGCCCATCAAGTGGTAGCTGGTCCATTTTGAAATCACCGGTGGCCAACACGGTTCCTGCCGAGCTTCTAATGATGACCGCGAGTGAGTCTGGAATCGAGTGATTTACTGCGACAAATTCAAGTTCGAATGGGCCGAGGCGCTCAACCTGACCCTCCTTCACCGTGTGGGTGAAAGGGGTAATTCGATGCTCTTTGAGTTTTGCCTCAGCCAACGCAAGGGTGAGCTTGCTTCCGAGGATTGGCAAGTCTTTGCGCATCCCCAAAAGGTACGGCACCCCACCGATGTGGTCCTCGTGACCGTGAGTTAGGACTACGCCAACGACGCGGTCCAGCTTGTCCTCTAGGTAGTTCAGGTCAGGAAGGATTAGGTCCACGCCGGGCTGGGTTTCCTCCGGAAACAGCACACCGCAATCCAGCACCAGAATTTGCGAATTAATTTCAAACACGGTCATGTTTCGACCGATCTCCCCAATTCCGCCGAGGGGAATGATTCTCAGGACATCCGGCCTGAGGCTCGGTGGTGCTTTCAACTCCACTAGCGAGTGGTTCCAGCTACTTTGGGCAGGGCACCGCCGGCAGCGGCATTTCGGTCTGGGCGGAAGTTATCAAAACTCAAGCCTGGAACGCTAACCACCTGGTCAATGCCGGATTCGATGGCTGCCGCCTCGTGATCCTCTGGGCCAACCAGTGGCAAGCGAACCCTGGGCGAACCAATTTGGCCCAGGCCGTGCAGCACATACTTGGCTGCGACCGTCCCGGGAACATGGGTCATGATGGCGCGCTGCAGGGGCTCCAGGGCGTTGTGGACTTTCAGTGCGGAGTGGAAGTCGTTGGCATTGGTCGCATTCACCATCTCGCGATAGGCGTGCGGAGCGATGTTGGCTGTCACACCGATTAGGCCGGTGGCTCCAATTGAAAGGTGAGGCAAAACATTGCTGTCATCACCTGAGAAATACATCAGGCCAGTCTCAAGCATCAGGCGCGAAGCCTGAGCGAGGTCACCTTTGGCGTCTTTGATCGCAACCACGTTGGGGTGCTTTCCGGCTCGGTGGAAAGTGTCATAAGAAATTGCAACTCCGGTTCGCCCTGGGATGTCGTACAGGATCACCGGAAGATTTGTTGCATCGGCGATGAGCCTGAAGTGAGTCAGGATTCCGGCCTGCGTCGGCTTGTTGTAGTAGGGAGTGACAATCATGACACCGTCGGCTCCCGCTTTTTCACTGGCCTTGTAGAGCTGAATTGCGTGTGCAGTCTCGTTGGAGCCACCGCCGGTAATGATCTTGGCGCGGCCACCAGATACCGACTTGCCCACCTCGACGAGCTTTATCTTTTCCGCATCGGTCAGCGTAGAGGTCTCTCCGGTAGTGCCGGTGACGACAACGCCGTCGGCACCGTTGGAAATCACGTAGTCGATGTGACGCTCCGTGGCATCCCAATCAACCTCGCCCTCGGGGGTCATGGGGGTCACCAGAGCGACCAGTACCTGACCAAATAAATCTCGCTGTTGCACCATTCCCATAGCCTACCTGCCGACTCAAATACTTAGAAAGGAGTAGCCTTTTGATTCATGCGCCAAAGACGGTCAGTAAAGCCCTGGACCGCGCACACCATTCGAAATTTACTGGCAGGTCTCACAGTCGCCGTAGTGGCCCTTCCGTTGGCTCTGGCATTCGGAATAGGTTCAGGATTGGGTGCAGAAGCAGGTCTAGTTACAGCAATAGTCGCGGGCGTGCTGGCTGCAGCATTCGGGGGAAGTAAGTATCAGGTCTCTGGGCCTACCGGCGCCATGACTGTCATATTGATTCCAATTGTTGCCAGCTATGGCCCGGCAGCAGTGCTGCAAATAGGCCTGATGGCCGCTGGATTCTTGATTATTGCTGCAGCCCTGAGGCTCGGGAAACACATTCATCGCCTTCCCACCTCTTTGATTGAAGGCTTCACTGCCGGCATCGCAATCGTGATTGCCCTGCAGCAGGTTGCCTTTGTCCTCGGCGTTGAACTGGAAGCGAATCAGCACATCTGGGAATCGGTGGTCGTTGAGGTGCGAACCTGGCTCGAGCAACCAGAGCCAACCGCTCTCTTGCTTGGAACACTGGTCGTTGTAGTCAATATTTTTGGGGCGAACCGTTGGCCCAAACTCCCTCTCGCGCTAATTTCAGTTTCAATGGCCACACTGGTGACTCAAGCCTTAGGTCTTGAGATGCAGCAAATCGGAGAACTACCAAGCGGGCTTGGCAGCCCGAATTTTGACTTTTTGACCTCAGGTAACTGGCTCAACCTTTTACTACCGGCCCTTGCAGTCGCCTTCCTGGCGGGCCTGGAGGGTTTGCTTTCGGCAAAAATTGCAGATCGGCTGGCTCGAGACGATTCGCACAACCCAGATAGAGAACTGCTTGGGCAGGGTCTGGCAAACATTGCGGTCCCGTTTTTTGGCGGGGTTCCCGCAACCGCGGCGCTGGCGAGAACGGCCGTGAATGTTAGAGCGGGTGCGACCAGCCGAGTCGCCGCGGTGAGCCACGGGATATTTCTTCTGATTTTTGTGCTGTTGCTATCCGAGTGGATTTCGCTGATTCCACTGGCAGCTCTGGGCGGAGTGCTGATAGCCACCGCCTACCACATGGTCCGAATTGAAGAGCTGGTAACTACAGCAAGGACTTCCCGGCTCGACGGGTTTGTGCTGGTGACAACACTCGTCGCCACTGTGATGCTGGATCTCATCAGCGCACTCGCGATTGGGCTGGTCCTCTACCTGAGCCTAAGAAAAACCAAGCTCAGCGAGCGAAAAATTCCAATTGACTTCGAAGAGACCCTCGGGGACTAAGGGGCGACGCGACCGTTTGCGTTGAAGGATTCGTAGGTTAGCGGCATTAGCTCGGCCCAGTAGGTTTCCATCTGCTCCGCAACCATCTCGATCTCTCGCTGCGGGAACGACGGGAAATGGGTGCCCTCGCGCTGGGTTCGCAGCGATAGGAAATTCATCAGTGCCCTGGCGTTCATGGTGACATACATGCTCGAGTAAATGTTCAGTGGAAGCACAATTCGCGCCACCTCACGTGCCACGCCGGCCTCCAGCATCCGCTGGTAGGCCTCATAAGCCGACCGGGTGACCGCCATGGTCTCTTGCTGCACAAGTGCAGTCTGTTCTGCGGTGCCGTCCTGAAACTCGTAGTGACCGGGCTTTCCAACCTGAATCAGCTTGCGCTCAGGACCCGGGACATAAAAGACAGGCCGCAGCTCACGGTAGCGGCCAGACTCCTCGTTGTATGAGGCGATACGGTGCCGCATGAACTCGCGAAATACAAAAATTGGCGCCTGAACATAAAAGGTCAGCGAGGTGTGCTCAAACGGTGATCCGTGACGATCGCGCATCAGATAGTTGATCAAACCCTTGTCGCGCTTGAGGGTGTCAGCGTCGGCAGCCCTGGCAGATTCCAGCGTCTGCTCTCCCTGGGTTGATACCCGAGCGGCGAATAAGACATCCGCGTCGTTTGCCGAAGCCTTGATTAGCTCGACGGTCATCTCTGATCTGAATTCGATTTCGCTCACAGTGCTAAAGCCTAGAGCAGGCAAAAAGTAAAAAAGCGCAACACTCCGCAACGGCAGGGGTCGATGACTTAGCCTTTGGGAGTGGAAATTTCAGGGATCTGGCTTGTGGCAGCTTTAGTGGGCTTCGCAACCCTGACTGGCCTGCTATTTCGCTCCTTTCAGGGGAAGGGACGAACCGTTGAATCCGCTGAGCAAATTGACCTGGCCCGTCTCGGGGCCCAAAAAAATGGTTTCCCCGTCGAGCAACTTGGGAAAAAAGCAACTCTGCTGCAATTTTCAACTGAGTACTGCGGCCAATGCCCAGGAGTGAGACGGGCACTATCACAGCTGGAGTATCGAATTGGAGGGGTGCTGCACGCCGAGGTGGATATCACTGAACGCCTCGACCTAGCAGCACACTTCAAAGTGTCACAAACCCCTACGGTCTTTATCCTTGACCCCAAGGGGAAAATAAGATTTAGGGTTTCCGGGGTTCCCAAGCCCGGCATTATTCAGCAGGAACTGGCAAAACTAGGAGCAAAATGAGCAACAACCTGATAGACCCCCGTGGCCCAAGATTCGGAGCGGCCATCACCAGCGTGATTTCGCTGACAGCCTTCTTCCTGGCGACCTCAGTTTTTGGAGGACCGCAAATCGCCTACTGGCTAATCCTGCTGCTAACCGTTCTTTTTAGCTGGAGCGTAATTTCGCCACCCACCCACCCTTACGCCAGCATCTTCAAATCACTCGTTCGACCCAGACTCCGCCCTCCAATTGAGTTGGAAGATCCGCGCCCCCCGCAGTTTGCCCAAAAGGTTGGACTGGGCTTCGCCCTGTTTGGAACGCTAGGTGGAATTGTGTTCGGTGGCTGGGCCATCACTCTGAGCGCGGGCTTCATTTTTGTTGCGGCGTTTCTGAACGCAGCTTTCAACTTCTGCTTAGGCTGCCAGATGTATTTAGGGCTTAGAAGGGTCGGCATTCTCAAAAAGTGAGATGGCCTTGCGAATTGACTTTCTAGCTAATTTGCGATCGCCCACCGCTTCGTGTGCCTCTCCGAGGCGGAACCAGAGCTGCCAGTCGCCAAGGTTTAACCCAACAGCTTCCTTGATTCTCTGAAACTCTCGCTCGGCGCTCTCTTTGGTTGCCCTACCGCTGGGCCTAAGCTCTAGCTCCAGCGGCGGTAGCTGATTCAACCTGGAGAGTTTTTGAGCGGCTAGGCCGAAGCGAATTTCAATCAGGATTGCCCAAATGGCAAATCCGGGCAAAACCAGCATTGCAGCGCCCATCGCTTTCGCCACCCAATTTGGATCAAGCAGCAGCAAGACACCTTTTTGTCCAAGCAGCAGGGCATAAAGCCCCGCAAATAACGCCATGACGCCAACCCAGATTTTTGTGGACACTAACTATTCACAACCTGATCCAAACCAATGGTTAGGCCCTTGGCACCAACCGCGAACTCCAAAGCCAACCGAATGCCGTTCGAGTAGGCGCGATGCGTCAAGACATTGTGCGAGATTGTGAGGGTCTCATCCGATGCACCGAATACCACGTCTTGCTTGGCAGAAATTCCAGCCAGTCGCACCGAATGAATCGGAACTCCAGCAATCACCTCTCCCCTGGCAGCCTGGTCAACGCCGGGAATCAACCGTGATGGAAGCCCCTGTCGAGCATGAGCAATCTGCTCGGCGGTGCGAACGGCAGTTCCCGAAGGTGAGTCAACTTTTCCGGCGTGGTGGGCCTCGATAATTTCCACCTGGTCGAAGTACTTCGCTGCCATTGCAGCAAACTGCGTACCGAGCATTGAACCTATTGAGAAATTGGGGATTACCACTGCGGCTGCCTCAGGGTTTACGGAGAGCAGTTTCTTCACTTCCATCAGTTTCAACTCAGACCACCCGGAAGTGCCAACCACAACCTTCATTCCACTGGAAATCGCAAATTCCACCACCGTAGGGCTCACCTCTGGAAGCGTGAAGTCAATCACAACGTCTGCGCCGAGCATCTGATCAAGACTCGATGAGGAATTGAGGGCGGAGTGAAGCTTCAGGTTTGCATCCGCATCAATAAGTTCAAGGGCAAGCTGGCCCATTCGGCCGGTGGCTCCGACAACGGATACGGAAATCATGCTGATAAACCTATCAAGCCAGAGCTTCAAGTGACTCGAGACCCTCGCCGACTGCAATTAGTGAGCTTGGGCTGGAGAGGATATCCTGAGCGACCTGCTGAATCTGGTCCAAAGTCACCGACCTAAAGCGTTCCATAACCTCGCCAACAGAAAGGTATTCGCCTGTTCCAATTTCTGCGGAGAGCAATCGATTCATTCTGGCCAGGCTGCTCTCATAGCGCAGTGCTAGACCCCCGGTGATATTGCCAAGTGCTAGGTCGTATTCCGCCTTGGTTACCCCACCTTGGGCAAGCTCGGTAAAGATCTCCCACATCAGCTTGGTTACTGCCACGGCATTATCAGGTCCGGTTCCTGCATAAATGCCGAAGTAACCGGCATCTGAGTAACCTTGCTGATAGCTGTAGGTGGAGTAAGCCAAACCGCGCTCCTCGCGAATGCCCTGGTAGAGCCTGGAGGACATGCCGCCTCCCAAAATGGTATTCATCAAACCAAGTGCGTAGCGGCGCTCATCGTTGCCCCTAATGCTCTGAAAACCAAGTAGCACGTTAGCCTGCGCGACATCCTTTTCGACCTGGCGGAATTTAACTGAGCTACCTAGGACTGATGGCTCAAGACTTCTTCGCTGCGCTGGGAAAGACCCTGAGAGCCAGCCAGCTCGAGCCAGTTCAGCCTCCACCAGAGCCACAACCCTCTCGTGGCTCACTCCTCCGGCAACGGTGATAACCAAGTTCTCGGGTCGATAGTGCAGTTTGTAGTGGGCAAATACCGAATCCCTATCCACCGCATTGATTGTCTGGTTGGTTCCGCCGATTGGCCGGCCGAGCTCATGAGATCCGAGCAGCGCCTCGGCGAGAGCCTCATGGGCAACATCCTCGGGGTCATCCTCGTTCATCGCGAGTTCTTCAAGAATCACGGTTCGCTCGGTTTGAAAGTCCGAATCATCGATGCGTGCAGAGGTAAACATGTCAGTCAACACATCAAGTGCAAGCGGCAGAGCCGCGTTCTGAACCCTTGCGTAGTAACTGGTGTACTCCTTGGCAGTCGCCGCGTTTGCTGAACCACCAACAGAGTCAAAAGCTACCGAAATATCCTTTTGCCCCATTCGGGCTGTGCCCTTGAAAAGCAGGTGCTCGAGAAAGTGAGTGGACCCGAAGTGGCCTCCGGTTTCATCCCTGGACCCCACTGCGACCGAAGCTGCCACTGCAACCGAAGGTGCGCCGGGCACTTCCTCGGTGAGAATGCGAACACCGCTGGGCAGCACAGAGCGCGAAACTCTGGCTGCCTCAGCGGTGAACGATAGGGACTTATTCAGTTCGAAGAGCAAGGCTTACTCGGCTTCTGAAGCGCTTTCTTCGCCCTCTACAACCGGGGAGAGCGATAGCTTTCCACGGTCATCGATCTTGGTGATTTCAACCTGAAGCTTCTGGCCCACCTCGAGAACATCCTCGACGTTCTCAACACGCTTGCCACCGGAGATCTTCTTGAGCTCTGATACGTGCAGCAGTCCGTCCTTGCCAGGCATCAACGACACGAAGGCACCGAAGGTAGCCAGCTTGACTACGGTTCCGAGGAAACGCTCACCAATCTCTGGGATGTGAGGGTTGGCAATAGCGTTGATGGCTGCCTTGGCTGCCTCCGCACTCTGGCCGTTGGTGGCGCCGATGTAGACCGTGCCATCGTCCTCGATAGAGATGTCTGCTCCAGTGTCCTCTTGGATCTGGTTGATCATCTTGCCCTTTGGTCCGATGACCTCACCGATCTTGTCGACCGGAATCTTCACTGCAATCACGCGAGGGGCATATGGGGATAGTTCGTCTGGCTCATCGATAGCCTCGAGCATTACGTCGAGGATAAAGGTGCGAGCCTCCTTGGCCTGAGTTAGCGCTCCGGCTAGGACAGATGCTGGAATACCATCCAGCTTGGTGTCCAGCTGGATAGCAGTCACAAATTCACGGGTTCCGGCAACCTTGAAGTCCATATCTCCCAGTGCGTCCTCCGCACCCAAAATATCGGTCAAAGCCGCGTACTGCACCTTGCCGTCAACAGTGTCGGAGATTAGACCCATTGCGATACCGGCCACTGGCGCACGCAGCGGCACTCCAGCGTTTAGCAACGACAGGGTTGAAGCACAAACCGAGCCCATGGAAGTTGAGCCGTTAGAACCGAGCGCTTCAGAAACCTGGCGAATTGCATACGGGAAGTCTTCGCGCTTTGGAAGCACCGGAACCAAGGCGCGCTCTGCAAGAGCACCGTGACCAATTTCGCGACGCTTTGGTGAACCAACGCGACCGGTCTCTCCGGTTGAGTAGGGAGGGAAGTTGTAGTGGTGCATGTAGTGCTTTGAGGTCTCTGGGGTCAGGGCATCTAGCTGCTGCTCCATCTTCAGCATGTTCAAGGTGGTGACACCAAGAATCTGGGTCTCACCGCGCTGGAAAATAGCCGAACCGTGAGTGCGCGGGATAACCGCAACCTCGCAGTCCAGTGGACGAATGTCACGCAGGCCACGACCGTCGATGCGGATGCCCTCTTTGAGGACACGGGTGCGCATGACCTTCTTGGTCACAGACTTGTATGCTGCTGAGAACTGAGCCATCTCAGCCTCGGAAAGAGTTGCAGACAGCTGCTCCTTAACCTTGGCCTTCAAAGTGTCGTCAGCCTCCTGTCGGGACTGCTTGTCAGCAATCTGGTAGATCGAGACAAGTTCAGTCTCGGCCGCACCTGAAACAGCTGCGTAAACCTCATCCGAGTAGGGCAGGAAGACCGGGAACTCCGCGGTTGGCTTGGCAGCCGACTTGGCTAGTTCAACCTGAGCGCGGACCAATTCCTTGATGAAGGGCTTGGAGGCCTCCAGGCCCTGGGCTACAACCTCTTCGGTTGGAGCAATCGCACCGGCAGCAATTAGGTCCAGGGAGACTTCGGTGGCCTCAGCCTCAACCATCATGATTGCCACGTCTTCTTTGCCATCTTCGATGACAACTCGACCGGCAACCACCATGTCGAACACAGCGTTAGCTAGCTGGGAGTGCTTCGGGAAGGCAACCCACTGCCCATCAATTAGAGCAACACGAACACCGGCAACTGGTCCGGAGAATGGCAGTCCAGCAAGCTGAGTAGACATTGAAGCTGCGTTGATCGCAACAACGTCATAGAGCTCATCCGGCTCAATCGACATAACTGTGACTACTACCTGGATCTCATTGCGCAGACCGTCAACGAACGATGGGCGCAGTGGACGGTCAATTAGGCGAGCGGCCAAGATGGCGGCAGTGGAAGGGCGACCCTCACGACGGAAGAATGAGCCTGGGATTTTTCCTGCGGCATACATGCGCTCTTCAACGTCAATTGTCAGAGGGAAAAAGTCGAACTGATCCTTTGGCTGCTTGGATGCAGTGGTCGCCGAGAAGAGCATGGTCTCCTCGTCGATGTAGACGGCTGCGGATCCCGCTGCCTGCTGGGCTAGCCTGCCGGTTTCAAAGCGCACAACGCGCTTGCCGTGCTTGCCATTGTCAATGATTGCTTCTGCGTATTTGATTTCTGGGCCTTCCATGGCCACTCCTTCTTTTGTTGCGCAGCAAATTCGGGGAATTCTCCCCTGATGCATGCTGGAGGTAGGCCGATCGGCCTAAATGAAGTGCTGGTCGTCAGTAAAAGCACCTGGGGACAATGGACCCAGATAATTCCACCGAGGACCCGCCTTCGCTTCCTCTTAGCTAAAGCCTAACAACCAAATGGCAAAAACCCTAGGAAATGCAAAGCCCCCACTCGATTGCGCGAGAGGGGGCTTTGGGTAAATTTCAGTTATCGGCGGAGTCCGAGACGCTCAATTAGGGAGCGGTAGCGGCTAATGTCCACGTTCTGAAGGTAGCCGAGTAGACGGCGACGCTGACCAACCAGCAGCAGTAGTCCACGACGTGAGTGGTGGTCGTGCTTGTGGTCCTTCAGGTGCTCGGTGAGGTCTGCGATTCGGCGGCTCAGCACTGCAATCTGCACCTCTGGGCTACCGGTGTCGCCCTTGGTGATGGCGTACTCCTCGATGATCTGGGTCTTTACCTTAGGGTCTAGAGCCATATGCTGTTCCTTCCAATCGCTGCGCGGCGCCCTGAACCCAGTGTTCAAAGCTCTCTTTATCCGCGGCCGTTTCACGGCAACCCGAGAATTCTAGGGGGAATTGCAAGTTTTGGCTAGGCCGTGGTTCCCTCATCGCCCGGCGCTAGCGGGGTCGGCTCAACGTACTTGTTACCGTCGTAAAAGGATCTAGTCGGTTTGAGCGTAAAAATCACGTGAATTACAAACACGGCAAATCCAAGTGCAAAAATCGGTGCAATCAGAAAAATTATGGTCATCCAGCTCTCCGGCGGCAATTCTGCGCCGGTTGGAACGTCATCGGTGTAGAAGCTCCAGGCAATTACCAGTGAGCCGATGATTGCAAAAATGGAATACGCAATAGGGACCAACAGCAGGTAAAGCCACTTAGCGCTAAAGCCGGCATCATGAAAGCGCCTGGCGGTGATGGCCAAACCAGGGACAAACAGAACCAGGTTGGCGATGTTGGTCAGCGGGGTCGGCTGGGTGACAACCGAGTTCAATACCTCTTGCCAGTCCTCGCTAGCAGGCGTAACCGGTGGCCATATCACGGACTCCAATGTTCCAAGTACCAGGCCCAACAAAATCACGAAGAGGACCCAGTACCAGAACTCTGCCCTGGTGGCACGTCCTCGAAAGTTTACGTAATTGCGGAACCCAGAGGAGATTGCATCGAAAAAGGTCATGGCTTAAACCTACTCCCCGAGAATGTCTCTTGCTTTGGCCACATCTTGAGAGATCTGGTCTATAAGCGCATCCACACTCTCGAACTTTGCCCAGCCGCGAACCTGAGCTACAAAAACCGCCGTTACTTCCCTACCGTAGAGGTCGAGGTCGTCCCTGCCGATCACGTGGGACTCCAGCAGTCTCGGGACCTCAGCCACAGAGTCATTGGTTCCTACGGAGTGGGCCGCAGGATAGCGATTTTCACCGTCTACGAGGTAACCGGCGTAAACGCCATCGGCGGGAAGGTAGCCCTCGGAGGACCGTGAAAAATTTGCGGTTGGAAACCCAAACGTTCGACCCAGTTTCTTACCGTGTTCGATTAGGCCACTCACTTCATGTTCACGACCTAGCATCAGGGCGGCTAAATCGACTCGCCCCTTGTCCAGAACAGCTCGAAGATCGCTGGAAGAAATCTTCCGGCCAGCCAAAAGCACGTGAGGAACTTCCCTCACCCTGAATCCAAGAGCCATGCCCAGTTCCCGCAGCGTTTCAATGTTTCCAGCCCCGCCAGCGCCAAAGGTGAAATCCTCACCGACAAACACCATTTTGGTATTCAGGGGAACCAGGTGACGCTCGGCAAATGCGAGCGGGCTCAGGCCTGCAAGCTCCGAGGTGAACTCAAGATTCAGAAGCACCTCTACGCCCGAGTGATCAAGCAACTGGCTCTTTTGACCTGCTCCCGTGATGGGCTTTGGGCAGTTTTCCGGATCAAACAAAGCAAGCGGGTGACGGTCGAAGGAAATGACGGTAGGAACCAGTGCTGACTCATGTGCATAGTCGACCAGCTCATGAAGCAGCTGCTGATGTCCGAGGTGGATACCGTCGAACTTGCCGATCGCTACAGCACTCGACTGAAACTCTGCTTCAAACTGCTGGGGATCAGTTATCTGAAACACTTCGCCTTCTCAGCCAAATCAAACCCAGCACGGGCAAAACCAGCGGCACGTAACCGTAGCCGGCCCCAAAGTTCGACCATACCGAAGGGTGGGCGAACAGCTCTGGAAGTGCATAACTCAGCCCACCAACCGCGATGACACCGATTAGTTCAAACCAAACCGTAAACCGAGCGATAAGGGGCCAGGGCCGATCGCTTTTGGCTAGAGAAATTGTCGCCAAAACATAAACAGCAGCAGACAGAGCAGACAGCGAATAGGCAACAGGAGCTTGGTCAAACTCGGTCAGCAGTTGAAAAGCTGCCCGAGCTGAAGCTGATAGGGCAAACACTCCGTAGATTGCGATTAGAAGGGTGCCAACACCCAAAGACCTTTTAGCCACCGCTATAGGCTACCGAATTTACTCGGCCTCCGAGACCGCCTCAGGAGTTGGCAAGCCCTGGGCTACCACTGCTGCTGATGCGATGCGCACCTCTTCAGACAAGAAGCCCAAAGTCGATGCTCCAAGGAGCCCTTGGCTGTCTTGGCGAACCAGGAACCTGCCGGCTGCGCGCTTCAACAAGGTGTCCTCACCGCAGAGACTCATGATCAGAGGGAAGGCTGCCGCGTATGGAGCACCGGCATTTTCCTGTCCGGCTAGAGCAATGGCCTCTTTCTCCGGGTCATAGTTAGCAGTGACGCTGGTCTCACTCTTGACAAAATCAAACTGAGTGGCTGCGAAGGTCAGCGATTCCAGGCTGGGTTCGACGGAGTTGCCTTCGGCGTCGACAACGTTTGCCAAAGTCATGCCCGAGTAGAGAGCTTCGGACAGTGCGATGAGGGCAATACCGCCCTCCGGAAGTTCAAAAATTGAGTCTTGCTGCTCTGACTCATCGGGCTGCAACAGGCTAAATGTAGTTCCGGTTCCAGCGATTTGAGCAGTCCAGTTCTCCATGGCAGTTATGGCAGCCTGTGGGGACGCAGGAGAAACCTCAATAGGTAGGTCACTGAGAATTAGGTCGGGGTTTGCCTCTGCAATAGCTGGATCTGACCAGTTGGTGATAGTGCCGGAGAAGATTCCTTGCACCGCCTCTGCGGTTAGGTTCAAGAGGAAGGCCTCAGAGTTCATGAAAACGACGGCGGCCCCATCCATCGCAACCGGAACCGTAGTGAACGGGGAGCAGGGCTCGTAGGCTTCGCGGGCAATGACGATGTCTGCGCCTTCTACGGCTGCGCCTGGCTCAATAGACATTGCAGATTCACAACCGGTAGCGACTAAGTCGGCCCACTGGTAGCTGACATCGGTGACCAGTGTGGGGGCTGCGAGGGCAACATTGCCCTCCTCACAGTTGTAGCTGCGCTCGGCAATCTCCACCAGCACGGAATCAGGAATTGGTGGGTCACAGGCCGTCAGGGTCAGTAGCACCACTGAGGCGAGGACGGAAGCTGATAGAGCCTTGCGCATTTTGTTTCTCTTTCTAGTAGTAGAGGGAGTGCCTGCTAACAGACACTCCCTCTCAACTTAGTTTGTTACTTAGTCGATCGTCGCAACTAGCTTGTTGGCGTTGGAAAGGAACTTGCCGGTGAAGGCAACGTAACCCTTTGCAGCGGCCTTTGCAGGTGCACAGGTGTTCAGCATGTAGTCGAAGAAGCCACGAACTGCATCTGCCTTGGCAGTACCGTTCTTGGTTGGAGCCATGCCGTAAGCAACTAGGGTCACAGAGTATCCACCAGCTACCTTCTTGTTGTAGTCGAATAGCACCGCGCCGTTGGACTTCATGGACTGAGCCGCTAGGAACTTAGCGGAGGCTGCAACAGTTGCCTTCACGTACTGACCAGCACCGTTCTTGATGGCAGCGATGCCGAAGTTGGTGGTCAGGGTGTCTGCTAGGTCGAAGTAACCGATCGAGTAAGGCAGAGTCTGCATGGTGTTCTTGACACCCTGGCTCTTGTCACCGGCAGTACCGAAAGTCTTGCCAGCAGCGGTGGTCCAGACGTCGTTGACCTTCCATGGGGAGCCAACTACCTGCTTCATCCAGTTGGAGAAGTTGTTCGAGGTGCCGGAAGAGTCCTTACGGTAGACCACGTTGATGGTCTCGTTCGGTAGCTTGACACCCTTGTTTAGGTCAGCAATCGCCTTGTCGTTCCACTTGGTGACTTCACCTAGGAAGATCTTGCTCAGGGTTGGACCGTCCAGGCGAAGTGCCTTGAGCTCAGGGACGTTGTAGGCAATTGCGATTGGGCCTGCGATTACTGGAACATAAGTGAAGTTCTTAGGTGCTCCAGAGGAGTACAGCGAGTCAGAAGCTCCGAAGTTAGTGGTTCCGTTTGCGAACTGGGTCTTACCAGTTCCCGAACCGGTTGGGTTGTAGGTAACGCTGTGCTCGGTGTAAGCAGAGCGGCACTCGTTGATCATTACGGCTGCGTATGAGGATCCGCTACCGGTGATGGTCTCGCCTGCGTTTGCAGCTGGAGCCAGAATAAGGCTGGACAGTGCAATTGCGGAGGCAGCCATGATTGCAAGAGGCTTGCGCATGTTTTTTCTCCTTGTGTGATGTCACGTGACTCCTTTAGCCAACGTGATGGAACTTAACTTCGTCTAGTAACCGTCTTACGGGTTGGCGAACGAAAGGTTAATGAATGATTAACCGAAGTGACCGTTTACGTAAGCGTTGGTGCGCTCGTCAATTGGCCCATGGAAGATCTTGTCGGTGGCACCAAATTCAACAACGTGACCCGGCTCTCCATCCTCCGCTAGGAAGAATGCGGTCTGGTCTGCGATTCGCTGCGCCTGCTGCATGTTGTGAGTCACGATGACAATGGTCATCGACTCCTTCAACTCAAGAATGGTCTCCTCGATACGGCGTGTGGAACCTGGGTCAAGCGCTGAACAAGGCTCATCCATCAGCAATACCTCTGGCATCATCGCGAGTGAACGAGCAATGCATAGACGCTGTTGCTGGCCACCGGAAAGCGAGATAGCTGGCTCGCCTAGGCGATCCTTAACCTCGTTCCACATAGACGCTCTGCGCAGTGACTCCTCAACCAGCTCGCCACCACCCTTTTCTATAGAGCGGCCCGACAGCTTCAGGCCCGAGAGAACGTTCTCTTTGATGGACATGGTTGGGAATGGGTTTGGCTTCTGGAAAACCATGCCGATCTTCAGCCTGACGTTGACCGGGTCGGTCCCTGGCTCGTAGATGTCATCACCGTCCAGCATGACTCGTCCAGCAAAGCCCGCAGAGGGAATGAGTTCGTGCATGCGGTTTAGGGTGCGAATAAAGGTGGACTTTCCGCAGCCCGATGGTCCAATCAGTGCTGTGACCTGGTTGCTTGGGAATTCGAGGTTCACGTCTTTGAGGACGTGTCTCGAACCGAACCAGACGTTTACGTTGTCAGCCCTCAAGTGTGATGCGACGCTCATTATTTTTTGCCTTTCTTTGCAGAAGGAGTCGAGTTGGAGGCCAACCTTGCGGCGGCGAAAATTACACCAACGAGGATCATGATGACCAGAGCCGCACCCCAGGCGCGGTCAACGGCGTAGTCATATCCCAGGTTTACGTTCTGGTAGAGGTATGTGGGTAAGGAGGACATGCCGCCAGCGAAGATGTTCAAGTTAGTTTCGTTGGCATTGAAAGTGGTCAATAGCAGAGGAGCTGTCTCACCAATAACACGCGCAATGCCCAAGAGCATCGCGGTGATAATTCCCGAGCGAGCAGCTGGCAAGGTCACCATCAGGAAAGCCTTGTAGCTTGGGGCTCCAAGCGCGAGGGCTCCGTTCCTAAGCTCCTTGGGCACAAGTCGCAACGATTCCTCGGCCACTCGGGCAACGGTGGGGAGCATCAGAGGAACCAGCGCCAGGGAGCCTGCGTAACCGGCGAACTGCGAGTAACCCGAGGCAATTAGGGCCGCGTAGATAAACAAACCGGAAACCACAGATGGAAGACCGGACATAGCCTGAAGCAGGGTTCTGATGAATCCACGGCTCTTGCCCTGGGTCTCCGTGATGTAAACGGCGGTTAGCACACCAAGCGGAACAGTGATGACCGTGGTCAGGCCAACAATCATCAGAGTTCCCAAAATTGAGTGACCCACACCACCAAAGCTAAGGTCCGAAGTCGGCGCCACGTAGCGGTTGTTTTGATAGAAAAAATGCGGGCTTAGCGCCTGGGAGCCGGCCTGAATTACTGACCACAGGACTGAGATCAGCAGCACGAGAACGAAGAAGGACAGGAACAAAGTCACGACTACCAGCAAGCCATCCAAGATTCCACGTCGGCCGTAGCCTACAAAACCAGCGAAGCCGCCTCCGACTATCTGCAGGGGGAGGAAAACAAGAAGCAACACGACCATGAAGTCCCAGCCGGTTGCAAAGAAAACCAGTGAGGCGATGGCCAGTGGGATCACGGAACCGGCAATCATGGCAATTCTCAGACCCGCGGAAATCTTGCTCCATGGAGCTGCGTTCTTCGGCCTCTCGACGGCAGTTACAAAACTCACTGTGCTTTCCTCCATGGCTGGGCCTTTGCCACGATGAAGGAGGCAAGGGCGTTTACAATCAGCGTTACGACGAACAGCACCACACCTGCCGCCATTAGACCCTCGACTTCTTGAGCGTTGGCCTCACCGAACTTGGAAAGAATCAGGGACGCTACGTTTCCACCCTCTGGCTCCAAAATCTGAGCCCAGTTGAAACGGTCGAAAACCAGGTTCAAAACGAAGTAGATTGCAACGGTCTCACCCATGGCTCGACCAAGTCCCAGCAGTACACCACCAACGATTCCAGATGCGGAGGTTGGGAGAATCACCTTGCGGAAGGTCGACTCAGCGTTTCCTCCAAGCGCCAACGAAGCTTTGATGACTTCGTGGTCCATCTGGCTGAAGATTTCTCGCGTTACCGAGGCGATAATCGGAACGATCATGGTCCCCAAAACCAAGGCTGCAATGAACGGAGAGTTTAGGTAGTTACCCTCTTCGTGGGCGAAAATTGGGATCCAGCTCAAGCCACCGTTCAGCATTTCCGCCCAACCAGCCGCGACCGGTGAGAACACCATCAAGCCCCACAAACCAACGACAACGGAAGGGATTGCTGCGAGCAAGTCAATCAAAAGAGTTGCAATCTTTGAGAGCGACTTTGGAGCCAAAAACTCAATGAAGTAGGCGATGGAAATTGCTAGGGGAACAGCATAAGCAACGGCCAGAGCAGCGATTAGCAGCGTTCCGTAAAGCATTGGACCAATGCGCATCAGAATTGGGTCTGTGGAGTTATCCCAGCCCGCACCCGTAACGAATGCGAGGACTCCCTGCTCTGCGAATGCCGGCCAGGCGCGACCCAGCAAGAACACCAGAACCAGCAGAATGATCACAATCGCCGAGTAGGCCGCTGCGTTTGCTAGGCCAAAAAAGATCTTGTCGGCGAGCAAAAAGGGCTTTGCCTCAAGGCGTCGCGGTTTAGCAACGGGCTGCTCAGTACTCATGCCCTCAAGAGTGGAGTCAATTGATTGAATTTAGTGAAACAGTAAGTAAACGACTGGTGAACTGCTTTTGATGTTCAAGCAAATGTTGCGGGGACTCCAGTCCAAATCTGCTGCATTCGAACCAGCATCACCACAACAGTCAGGACGCCGGCCCCAAGCACAACGGTAGACCAGCGACTGCGCTCAACCAGAGCCCATATCATCGCCGCAACTGGGACAAAAATAGCCACCAGCAGATAGCCGAAAAACTCCCAGGTGTCGACCACGGCCCGCTGTCCCAATACCACCAAGGTAATGGAGGCGATCAGCTGCATCAGAAGCCCAAATTCACTCACTGCCGTAAGCGCCAGTGAGAACCCTGAGGGTCGGCGACCAATAAGGCCAAGCAGCACCAGTAACAACCCGGCCCCAAGGCCAAACCAGACCTGCGCCAAATACCACCACTCAAGCACTAAATACCTCCGGGAAGACCACCATAGATTTGTGCTGTGACCCGGCAGGTTCCAAAATGGCCAGCAGATCACCCTGCCAAAGACCTGCAAATGTCCCAGAACTGCCAGCTGAAATCCTCTTGCCGTGAACGACATCCCTGGCCTGATTCGCATTGAGTTCAATCAAGGGAAATACTTCACGAGCTGCATCCACCAAAGAAAGTGGATGAATGTCGCCATCCAGTACTGAGGCGTCTTTCACGTCAAAGTTTCCGATTTGGGTTCGCCGAAGGGCTCGAAGGTGCCCGCCTACTCCCAGGGCGACTCCGATATCTCTAGCCAGCGCTCTGATGTAGGTCCCGGAGGAGCAGTGAACCTCGACGTCAAACTCGATAAGACCGGAGTCATGCCGAATATTTGAGGTGAGATGAAAGTCAAAAATTGTTACCGGACGAGACTTGAGTTCGACCTCATGCCCCTGTCGCACCAAATCATAGGAGCGCTTGCCATCAACCTTTATCGCGCTAACCGAGGATGGCACCTGAGAGATGTCACCCCTGAGCAGGGCGATCTGGGATTGAATGTCTGCCTCGCCAAGGTGCGAGGCGTCAGCCGAAAAAACAATTTCACCTTCGGCATCATCAGTATGGGTGGCCTGGCCAAGACGAATCGTCGCGCTGTATCTCTTATCCGAACCTGAGATAAATTGCAAAAGTTTGGTGCCGCTGTCCACCCCGAGGACCAACAGACCGGTTGCCATCGGGTCCAACGTTCCCGCGTGACCTATCTTTCGGGTCCCCATAATGCCGCGCAGTTTGGCAACGACATCGTGCGAGGTCCAGCCCGGTTGCTTATCGATCAGCACCAGAGACCCGGCCACTAGTCCTCCAGGTTTTTAGGCTTGATGTAGGGGTCAGCTTCGCCGGCCGGTTGGGCGTTTTTGGAAAGTTGCTCAACCTCTTTATCCCTGCGCTTGGCCTCCGCTAGAAGATCAGCGAGGGCACCTGCGGATGCCGGCATCTCATCGTGAACCAATTCGATAGTCGGTGTCACCCTGATGCCCAACTGTCTGCCGATGGCTCCGCGAAGTTTTCCCTTGTTGCGCTCCAAAATTTCCTTGGACTGCTCCAACTCCTCTGTCCCGCCAAGCACCGTGTAAAACAGTCTTGCCTGCGTGAGGTCGGGAGTTACCCGGACATCGGTTATGGTTACAAATCCCAGATCCGGATCCTTCACAACTTCAACCAGTGCCTCGGCTGCGAGGACCTTGATGCGCTCCCCCAGCCTTCGAGCACGTGCGTGATCAACCACTAGACCCTCGGCTTCTCGACCATCTCGTAGGTTTCAATAACGTCATCCACCAGAATGTCGTTGAAGTCACCCAGTCCGATACCACACTCGTAGTCGGTCTTGACTTCGGTCGCATCGTCCTTGAAGCGCTTGAGCGAGTCGACCTTTAGACCTTCCTTGATCATGACGCCATCGCGCAGCACTCGGGCCATGGCGTTGCGTCGAATCAAACCGGAGCGCACATAAGAACCAGCAATGGTTCCAAACTTCGAGGACTTGAAGATCTCTCGAACCTCTGCGGTACCCATTTGCTTCTCTTCGTACTCTGGCTTGAGCATGCCCTTGAGCGAGCTCTCAATGTCGTCCAGCGCGTTGTAGATGACGCTGTAGAAACGAACGTCGACGCCCTCGCGGTCGGCACGCTCCCGGGCTTTGTTGTCGGGACGCACGTTGAAACCGATGATGACCGCAGAGTCCACGGTTGCCAGGTTGACGTCCGACTCGGTAATTGCACCAACACCGCGGTGAATGATGCGCAGCTGCACTGAATCGTCCACGACGATCTTGAGCAAGCTGTCCTCCAGAGCCTCAACAGCACCGGAAACGTCACCCTTGATAATGAGGTTGAGTGACTCGACCTTGCCCTCTTCAAGGGCCTTGGTGAAGTCTTCAAGCGACATCTTCTTGCGCGTCTTGGCAAGCAGGGCATTGCGATCGGCAGCCTCGCGCTTTTCAGCAATCTGGCGAGCTTGACGCTCATCTTCTGCAACCACAAAGGTGTCTCCAGCGCGAGGCACCGACTGAAGTCCCAAAACCTGAACAGGTCTGGATGGGAACGCCTTTTCAACAGCCACGCCATTCTCGTCAAACATGGCACGAACGCGACCGTGAGAGCTTCCAGCCACAATCGCATCTCCAACCTCAAGGGTTCCAGACTGAATCAGGACTGTTGCTACCGAACCACGACCGCGGTCTAGGTTGGCTTCAATGGCTACGCCTCGAGCATCCTTGTTAGGGTTAGCCCGCAGGTCTAAGGCCGCATCAGCGGTCAGCAAGACCGCATCGAGCAACTGCTCGATGCCCATGCCCTTCAAAGCTGAGACGTCAACGAACATAACGTCGCCACCGTATTCCTCGGCCACCAAACCAAACTCGGTTAGCTGTTGGCGAATCTTGGCCGGGTTGGCACCTTCTTTGTCGACCTTGTTCACGGCGACAACGATTGGCACCTGGGCAGCCTGGGCGTGGTTCAGCGCCTCAATAGTCTGAGGCATGACGCCGTCATCCGCCGCTACCACCAAGATGGCAATGTCTGTCACCTGAGTACCGCGAGCACGCATAGCGGTGAAGGCTTCGTGACCCGGGGTGTCAATGAAGGTGATGGCGCGCTCAATACCCTCGTGCATGGCGTGAACCTGGTAGGCACCGATGTGCTGGGTGATGCCGCCGGCCTCACCTGCCACGACATTGGCGTTTCGAATCGAGTCAAGCAATTTGGTCTTACCGTGGTCAACGTGACCCATAACGGTTACAACCGGAGGCCTTGGAAGTAGATCCTCGTCATCCTCGTCATCGATATCGGTTGAAATGTTGAGACCGAAGCCCTCGAAGAGCTCGCGCTCTTCGTCCTCTGGAGAAACCACCTCAACCTTGTAACCCAGCTCGACGCCGAGAATCTGGAAGGTGTCCTCATCAAGCGATGCGGTGGCGGTTGCCATCTGCCCAAGGTGGAACAGCACGGTGATCAACTGACCAGCGTTTGCGCCAATCTTGTCGGCAAAGTCCTGGATTGAAGATCCCCTGCGAAGACGAACCACTGTGGTTCCGTCGCCGCGAGGCACCATCGCACCGCCAAGGCTCGGAGCCTCTCTCTGCTCAAATTCTTCTCTCTTGGTTCTCTTCGACTTTCGGTTCTTACTCTTTGAACCACCCTTACCGAAGGCACCTGCGGTGCCAGCACCGCGACCAGCTCGGCCCGCTGGTCCTGGACGGCCCGGAGCACCAGCTGATGGAGCACCGAATCCAGGAGCACCGCCCGGGCGAGGTGAACCAAAGCCTGCTCCCGCAGGTCTAGGCGCACCGCCGGGACGAGGAGCTCCACCGGGGCGGGGCGCGCCAGCTGGACGCGGTCCACCCTGACCCGGCCTTGGGGCACCGCCGGGGCGAGGACCGCGGCCCATGCCCTGGTTGGAACTGAAGGGGTTGTTACCAGGGCGAGCCATTGGGCGAGGAATGCCCATGCCCTGGTTGGAGCTAAAAGGATTGTTTCCGGGGCGAGGAATGCCCTGCAGCGGTGTTGGAGCGGAAGCAGCCGGAGCTGCAGGAGCCGCCGGGGCTGCTGGTGTCGCTGGTGTCGCTGGTGCAGCGGCTGCCGGGGCAGCGGGAGCTGGAGGCTTCGGAGCCGCTGGGGCTGGGGTTGCCGCTGGAGCTGCTGCTTCTGGCTTTGCTTCGCGCTTGGCAGCTGGCTTCTCGACCTTAGGGAAGGCAGCGCGCAGCTTTGCCGCTACCGGAGGGGTGATGGTGGAAGAACCACCTTTGACATACTCACCAAGCTCTTCAAGCTTGGATAGAGCGATCTTGGTGTCAATGCCAAGTTCTTTTGCGAGGTCGTATACGCGTGGAAGCGCCACTTATTTCTCCTGTTCAGGGCCTCCCTGAACAGGCAGGCCTTAGTTGTGAGTGGGTCTCATTTCGAGGTACTCATCGTGTTTCCAGCATCATTTCTTGCCTGTCTGTGCCAGGCCTCAAATTCGGTGATGACCACCGAGCCCAAGGCTTTTGTGAACCCATTTCGAGAAATTGCCAGCTCCGCACATTGGAAGTGAAACCAAACTCCCCTGCCGAGAAGACTTTTTTGGTCATCCGGAACAAGGAGCCCGTTTTGACTAACAGCACGAAACAAGGCGCTTCTCGAATCGCGTCGGCGACAGCCAACGCAGGTTCTTGTTGGCTCCATACTAGGCCATGGGACCAAGGAGCACTAGCCCTCGAGGATCGAATCGGGCTGAATGTCAATCTTGGCGCCGGTTAGCTTGGCGGCCAATCTGGCATTCTGACCCTCTTTGCCGATCGCTAGCGAGAGCTGGAAATCCGGGACCAGCACACGGACTGCCTTGGTTGCAGCGTCGATGACAAAGGCGTCGGAAACTCTTGCGGGAGACAGTGCGTGGGCAACGAAACGAGCCAAATCTTCGTTGAAGTCCACGACATCAATTTTTTCCTCGTTGAGTTCCGCAGATACCGCTCTCACTCGCTGGCCCAACTCGCCGATGCATGCTCCCTTGGCGTTGATTCCTGGCTCCTTGGCGATGACCGCGATCTTGGTGCGGTGTCCGGCCTCCCTTGCCACAGAGGCAATCTCGACTTGACCGGAGGCAACCTCGGGAACCTCTAGGGCGAACAGTTTTCGCACCAGACCCGGGTGAGTTCTTGAAACGGTAATCTGAGGTCCGCGCGGTCCCCGCTGCACCGAAGTTACATAGACCCTGATTCGGGTGCCGTGCGCGTAATTCTCCCCGGGAACCTGCTCCTCCGGAGGCATAAGAGCCTCAATGGAGCCCAGGTTCACATAGACCATGTTTGACCTAGAGCCCTGCTGAATTACACCGGCAACGATATCGCCCTCGCGCCCCTTGAATTCTCCGAGCAATCCCTCGTCGGCTATCTCCCTCATGCGCTGGGCAATAACCTGCTTGGCCGCATAGGCAGCAACCCGACCAAAGCCCTCTGGGGTGACATCTTTTTCGCCAATTTGCTCGCCCGACTCATCAAGTTCGGGGGCTAGCACGGTAACGTGTCCGGTTTTGCGGTCGAGCTGAGCCCTCGGGCCCTTGGCGTGATCTTGAGAATTCTTGAGATAAGCGGCCAAAATCGCGGCTTCGATGATGTTTACCAAATCATCGAATGGAATCTCTTTTTCACGCTCTAAAAGGCGTAACACCGAAATGTCGATGTCCATTTGCCGCTCCTTGTGTTCTGTTATGACCGCGCAGCCATTAGCTGAGCTACTGCAGATTCTAGCTTTACCTGGACGCGCTCGCCGCTGCGTCTATTCCACAGCTCCACCTCGCCATCTGCTACCCCGCGGCCGCAGATGATGATCCAAGGGACACCAATTAGCTCTGCATCCGCGAACTTGACCCCGGGGCTGACCTTTTGGCGATCGTCTAGCATGGCGGAAAGTCCGAGAGCTTCAGCCTCAGCGGCCAGCTTCTCGGCAGCTAGGAAAGGCTCTTCGTCCTTGCCTGCGGCAATGATGTGAACATCTGCGGGGGCGACTGCCTCCGGCCAGATCAGGCCGTTGGTGTCATTATTAGCCTCGGCAATTACCGCGACCAATCGAGTCACTCCGATTCCATAGGAGCCCATGGTAACCGTCACGAGCTTGCCATTTTCATCTAGCACCTTGAGATCCAGCGCCTCTGCGTACTTGCGGCCGAGCTGGAAGACGTGACCGATCTCTATACCGCGAGCAAGCTCGAGAGGCCCCGAGCCATCCGGGGCCGGGTCTCCGGCTCGAATCTCGGCAATATCTGCAATGCCGTCCGCCTCAAAGTCTCTGCCGTAGGTGAGGTTCCAGACATGGTGCTGGTCCACATTTGCACCGGTAATCCATGCGCTTCCCCTGGCAATTCTTGGGTCGAGCAGATAGCGAATACCGCTTGCAGCCTTCTCACCGAGGAACTGAGCCCCGGCTTGAACCGGACCGATGTAGCCCTTGACCAGCTGCGGGAACTTAGCGAAGTCTGCCTCCGTCGCAGCCTCGACCTCATTGGGGCCAAACCATGCCTCGGCGCGCTTCTGGTCAACCTCGCGATCTCCAGGAACACCGACCACAACCAGCTCTCGCTTGCCCTCCGGTGAGGTGAGTGCCAGCACCACATTCTTCAGGGTGTCAGCAGCGCTCCACGGACCTGATGCCCTGGGGTGAGCTTGATTTGAGTAGTCAACCAAGGTGGCAATGGTTGGGGTGTTTGGGGAAGGGTGGGTTTCAGCGGCTGGATTCTTAGAGCCGTCAACATCCGCCGCAACTGCAAAGCGCACAGCCTCAACGTTTGCGGCAAATCCGCCCGGTGAGCGAACAAAGGTGTCCTCGCCGATTTCTGAGGGGTTTAGAAATTCCTCAGATTTTGAGCCGCCCATGGCACCGGCATCTGCCTTAACAACTGCATACTCAACACCAAGTCGCTGGAAAATGCGCTCGTAGGCATCACGCTGCGCCTGATAGCTAGCGGCCAAACCCTCATCCGAAACATCAAAGGAGTAGGCGTCCTTCATTACAAATTCACGTCCGCGAAGCAGGCCCGCCCTAGGTCTTGCCTCATCTCGGTACTTGTTCTGAATCTGGTAGATACACAGCGGCAGGTCTTTGTAGGAGGTGTAAAGGTCCTTCACCAAAAGGGTGAAGACCTCCTCGTGAGTTGGGGCAAGCAGGTAATCGGCCTTTTTGCGGTCCTGAAGCCTAAAGAGATTGTCGCCGTATTCTTCCCAGCGACCGGTGGCCTCGTAGGGTTCGCGTGGCAGCAGGGCTGGAAAGAAAACTTCCTGCGCTCCAGCATTGGCCATCTCTTCGCGCACAATCTTTTCGATCTTGGCCTTGACCATCAGTCCCAGTGGCAGCCAGGTAAAAATACCCGGCGCGTTCTTGCGAATGTATCCAGCTCTCACCAAAAGGCGGTGGCTATCGACCTCAGCATCAGCTGGATCTTCTCGAAGCGTGCGGAGAAATAGTGAGCTCAGGCGAATAGGCATGGGCTCAATGTTAGCTACTTGTCAGCGACCATTACCTGAGCTGTACCAAGAATGCTGGGGTCCATCTCCGCTGCAATTCGGTTTGCCTCTTCGATCAAAGTTGCAACAATCTCACTCTCGGGAACGGTCTTGACGACCTCCCCCTTCACAAAGATCTGGCCCTTGCCATTACCCGAGGCAACACCAAGATCCGCTTCTCTGGCTTCGCCGGGACCGTTCACCACACAGCCCATGACGGCAACTCGGATCGGAACGGTCAAGTGCTGCAGTCCCTCGGTCACATTGTTTGCAAGGGTGTAGACATCGACTTGAGCACGCCCACAGCTCGGGCAAGAAACAATCTCCAGCTTTCTTGGGCGAAGGTTGAGGGACTCGAGGATCTGAGAGCCGACCTTGATTTCTTCAACCGGCGGGGCTGAAAGGGAAACTCGAATGGTGTCGCCGATACCCTTGGCCAGGAGGGCGCCAAAGGCAACGGAAGACTTGATGGTTCCCTGAAAGGCCGGACCCGCCTCGGTTACCCCAAGGTGAAGCGGCCAGTCTCCACGCTCCGATAGCAGCTCATAGGCCTTCACCATGACAACTGGGTCGTTGTGCTTGACAGAAATTTTGAAGTCGTGGAAGTCGTGCTCTTCGAACAGGCTCGCCTCCCAAACTGCAGACTCAACAAGAGCCTCAGGGGTGGCCTTGCCGTACTTCTCCAGAAGACGTGGGTCCAGTGAGCCAGCATTGACGCCGATGCGAATTGAAACTCCCGCGGCTTTTGCGGCCCTGGCAATTTCGCCAACCTGGTCGTCGAACTTGCGAATGTTTCCAGGGTTCACACGGACCGCGCCACAGCCGGCATCAATTGCTTGAAACACGTACTTGGGCTGGAAGTGGATGTCCGCGATGACTGGAATCTGAGAGCGCTTCGCGATGATGGGAAGTCGATCGGCGTCATCCTGAGAAGGAACCGCCACGCGCACAATGTCGCAGCCGGAAGCCGTTAGCTCCGCAATCTGCTGCAGGGTCGCATTCACATCGGTGGTTGGAGTGGTGGTCATGGACTGCACGGAGATGGGGGCATCGCCACCGACCGCAACCTTCCCCACCATGATCTGGCGGGTCTTTCGGCGCGGAGCCAAAGTTGGTGGAGGAGTTTTTGGAAGACCAAGGTTTACGGCTGGCAATGTTGTCCCTTCATACTGCCCACAAGCATAAACAGCTCAGCTGAAACTTTGTTCCTAGCCCAGCGAGATTGGATTGAGTATGTCGGCCAGGATCACCAAAATTCCAACGGCTATTAAGACCAGCCACATCGAATACGCCAGCGGGAGAGCTTTGGCGTTGTCAATCGCACCGGGGTCTGCTTTGCCCAAAATCCGGTAGGTGCGGCGCTTGATTGACTCGTAGATTGCTCCCAGCACGTGACCGCCATCGAGCGGTAGAAGCGGAATCAAATTGAAGGCGAACAGCGCGAGATTAAGTGACCCCAGCAGCATCAGCAAAGTGGCAAGTTTGGATTCCAGGGGGATGTTTGCAGATCCAACCTCCCCGGCAATCTGACCCACTCCAACAATGGAGACCACTCCAGCTGGGTCTCGCTCGCTGAAACCCAAGGTGGACGCCGCTACCGCCCAAACCTCCTGGGGCAATCGCAGAATGAAATCAAAGGTTGATCTTGTGGCATCAAATGCATAACTCGTCGCTTCGGTGAGCGGCAAGGGGACATTTTGAGGCTGAAGTATTACACCGATCAGCGGGCGAAATTCGGTGATGGGAGCTCCAGCCTCATCGCGCTGAACCTCCCCGTTTTGGGAGTAAACCGGACGCTCGGTGAAAATAGGGGTCAGCGTCACAAACACCAGCTCATCCCCGCGCCTCACCTCAAGCGTTGAGCTGGCACCCAGATTCTGATTGAAGCCGTCAATAATCTCTTCCCACTGGGAGACCATCTGCCCGTTGACGCCCACCACCACATCGCCGGGCATTAGACCTGCCTGGGCAGCCGGAGACAGCGGCGCTTCCGAGGGGCAATTACCTTCGATGTCAACCTCTGTGCACTGAGCGACCCCATCGATAGTGAGGCTGTTTTGCATAGTCCCAATGCCTGCGAGCGCCGAGACTATAAGCACGAAGCCCAGGATCAGATTCATAACGGGTCCGCCGAGCATGACGACGATTTTCTTCCAGGGGCTCAGTTGATGGAATTGACGACCATTATCTGATTCGGAAATCTCTTCGCGCTCAGCATTACGGGCTTCTGCAATCCAGCGCGCGAAAGGTCCCCTGGCTGGTTTTTTCTCGGGTGGGAACATGCCGGTCATCAAGATGTAGCCGCCAAGCGGAATCGCCTTGATGCCAAATTCCGTCTCACCCCTGCGCCAAGACTTGACCGTCGGACCGAACCCAACCATGAATTGCTTGACGCGAACATTGAAGTATTTCGCCGGTAGGTAGTGACCCAGCTCATGAAGGCCGATGGAAAGCGCTATGCCGACAACTACCACCAGGATTCCGGCGAGGTAGGAAATTACGTCAAGCATTCCTCAAGGCTAACCCAGGGCGGAGACTTAGAGATTTGCTATCAGCGAATCTGCAGTAACCCTGGCCCAGCGCTCCGCTTCCAAAACCGCTGCAAGACTTAGCTCTGCGGTTGGCACATGTTGGGAAACACATGACTCAATCACATCGAAGATTTGGTCAAATCGAAGTGCTCCCGCATGGAAAGCCTCAACAGCCTGCTCGTTAGAGGCGTTATAGACGGCCGGGAAGGTGCTGCCAGCCATGCCAACCTCACGAGCTAGCCGGAGAGAACCGAACACCGCCTCGTCTACCGGCTCAAATGTCCAGGTGTGGGATTTGGTCCAATCCACAGCCTGAGCCACTCCCGCCAAGCGCTCCGGCCACATCATTCCCAGCGCTATCGGAAGTTTCATGTCAGGTGGGGAGCACTGGGCAATCACAGACCCATCCACAAACTCAACCATTGAGTGCACAACAGACTGCGGGTGGACGGTTACCTCGATACGCTCAAACGGGACGTCAAACAGTAGGTGGGCCTCAATCACCTCCAAGCCTTTGTTGACCAGCGAGGCTGAATTTGTGGTCACCACCTTCCCCATGTCCCATGTTGGATGCCTAAGAGCCTGAGCGGGCGTTACCTGGGCAAGTTGAGCTTTGCTGAAGCCTCGGAACGGCCCGCCCGACGCGGTGAGGATTAGCTTTTGCACCTCCGAATTTTTACCTGCGAGCATCGCTTGGGCAATGGCGCTGTGTTCTGAATCAACCGGGACAATTTGTCCGGGTTTTGAAAGCTGCTTTACCAGCGGTCCGCCCACAATCAGGGACTCTTTGTTCGCTAGCGCCAGGGTCCTGCCCCGCTCGAGGGCCGCCACTGTAACCGCAAGGCCCGCAGAACCGGTCATTCCATTGAGCACCACATCGCAACTTTGACTTCTAACCAGAGCTGCCGCTGCATCGGGACCGACTGCCATTTTTGATTCGGTCAACCCAAACTCTTCAGCCTGAGCTCGCAAAAGGTCCAGATTCCTAAAGCCGCTGAGGCCGACTACCTTGAGTCGATCGGGGTTGGCACGAATCACTTCCAGTGCCTGGGTCCCAATCGAACCTGTCGAACCGATAACAATGACTTCGCGCATGACTGAAAGCTTAGAACTACCCAAGAATCTTGAGTGAACTTGGCTTCTCCTGACGTCCTCTGAAATTAGACTTAGGGCATGAGCCTTGAGCAAAAAAGAATTCTCGTCACCCCTATTCCAGGTCCAACCTCCACCAAGATGCAAGAGCGTCGCAAGGAAGTAATTGCGGCTGGTGTGGGAACCCTGCTGCCGATCTTCATCGATGAGGCCCACGGTGCCATCATGAAGGACGTTGACGGCAACCAACTGATTGACATGGGTAGCGGCATTGGCGTAGTGACCATCGGTCACACCAACCAGCGCGTGGTCGAAGCAGTGCAAAATCAGGTTGCGAAGCTAACCCACACGCTCTTCACAGTTGCCCCTTACGAGCCTTACGTTCGAGTTGGTGAGCTTCTCGTCAAGCACGCTCCAGGAAACTTCAAGAAAAAGGCCGCATTCTTCAACTCAGGTGCCGAAGCAGTTGAGAACGCCGTCAAGATTGCTCGCAAGGCGACTGGGCGAACTGAAATTGCAGTATTTGACCACGCCTACCACGGCCGCACCAACCTCACCATGAGCATGAACTTCAAGATGCACCCCTATGGCACCGGCTTCGGTCCGCTGGCGGGAAGTGTCCACCACGCGCCCATGAGCTACCCGTTCCGAGATTCAGAGGGAATGACCGGTGAAGAAGCGGCAACTCGGGCAATTACCTACCTGGAGAAGCGGGTGGGAGCCACCCAGCTGGCAGCAGTTTTCATTGAACCAATCCAGGGTGAGGGAGGATTCATCGTTCCAGCCCCCGGCTTCCTCAGGACCCTGGGATCCTGGTGCCGCGCCAACGGCATCGTCATGGTTGCCGATGAGGTGCAGTCGGGTATTGCGAGAACTGGCAAGTGGTTTGCCTGCGAGTGGGAGGAGGGCTTCGAGCCAGACCTGATCACCGTTGCCAAGGGAATCGCCGGCGGCATGCCGCTGTCCGGTGTAGTCGGCAGAGCCGAGATTATGGACGCCTCGCACGCGGGTGGCCTTGGAGGAACCTTTGGAGGCTCCCCCACCGCTACCGCTGCCGGAGTGGCAGTGCTTGAGCAGCTGGAAGAAGGTGGCTGGCTCGAGCGAGCATTAGAAATTGAAGCGCTCCTTTACTCAAGATTGAATGATCTGAAGTCATCGCACCCCGTTATCGGCGATGTAAGAGGCAAGGGTGCAATGGTTGCCATTGAACTGGTGGAACCCGGCACCAAGAAGCCAAATCCCCCTGCCGTAGAGGCTTTGGTGAAGCACTGCCACGAGAATGGTGTGCTAATCCTGAATGCCGGAACCTACAACAACGTGATTCGGTTCCTTCCTCCACTCGCCATCACTGATGAGCTGCTTACAGATGCTCTAGATGTGCTCGCTGCCGGTTTGGCAAAGTTGGCATAAACCCCTTAGTGTGGCTGAAGGGGCTCAGATGAGCCCCTTTTTGGAATCAAGTCAGAATCGAAGGTGATTCATCGTGCAGGCCTACGGCGACAGAGAGCGCCTAGACAACCTTTTTAGGGAAGAGAACAACCGCTACATCCTCACCCACCCGGCATCTCGTGAGAACCATGAGAAGGCCCTGGGTCCAATGGTTGAGGGCGTTCCGATGATCTGGATGTCCAAGTGGCCAGGACCATATCCTGTCTACGTGGAGCACGCCAAGGGCGCTCACTTCACCGACGTGGATGGCAACATGTACACCGACTTCTGCCTTGGTGACACCGGCGCAATGTGCGGACACGCTCCAGACCCAACCGTCAAGGCTGTTCAGAACCAGATTGCCAAGGGTTCGACTTTTATGCTTCCCACCGAGGATGCAATTGCCTCAGCAAGTTTGCTGGCCGAGCGCTTCGGTCTGCCGAAGTGGCAGTTCACCCTCAGTGCAACTGATGCCAACCGTCACATGCTTCGCTACTCCAGGCACGTCACTGGACGTTCCAAGATTGCAATCCACGACTACTGCTACCACGGCACCGTCGACGAAACATTTGCCGTGATGGACGATGCGGGAAACACAGTTCCCCGCAGGGACAACGTTGGAAAGCCGATCGACCTCAAAGAAACCACGGTGGTAATTCCATTCAACGACCTTGAGGCGGCTGAACGGGCTTTCGCAACCGGTGAGGTGGCGGCCATGCTTATGGAGCCGGCCCTCACCAATATCGGCATTGTGCTCCCCCAGCCCGGATACCTCGAGGGCATGCAGGAGCTGTGCCTGAAGTACGACGTGATTTGGATTCTGGATGAAACCCACACCATCTCGGCTGGCCCCGGAGGTATGACCAGGAAGTACAACCTTCAGCCAGACGCTGTAGTTCTCGGCAAAACAATTGGCGGTGGAGTACCGGTTGGTGCATTTGGCCTGACCCAGGAATTGGCGATGCGAATTGCGACCTCTACGAACCTGGAGTCGATCGACATTGGAGGCGTTGGTGGCACACTGGCAGGAAACGCTTTGTCCATGGCAGCGGTGAGGGCAACCCTCTCAGAGGTTTTGACCCCGAAAGCTTTCGAGCGAATGGAAAAACTTGCCGAGCTGTGGGTTGCAAATGTTCAGCAGGTAATTGATGAGTTCGAACTGCCCTGGCAGGTTTCAAGAATTGGTTGCCGCGGCGAGTACAGCTTCCGAGCTACCGCTCCGATCACCGGCCGAGAGGCAGCCGATGCTGATGACTTTGAATTGCAGCAGTACCTGCAGCTTCACGCCATTAACCGCGGCATCCTGATGACTCCCTTCCACAACATGGCCTTGATGTCACCGGCTACAGATGAGGAAGATGTTGCTCATCACCACGCGCACTTCCGCGAGGCAGTCGAAGCTCTATACAGGGACTAGGAACGAAGCTTTTTAGCTCTCAGGCTTGCCCTGACCTGCACCACCATCACGATTGCGATCGCAATGATGAACACCAGCGAGCCAATCACGTTAGCCTCCGGTGGGATGCCCCTGGCTGCTGCGGTGTAGACGAACTTGGGGAAAGTGGTCTCGGGTCCTGAGTTGAATTGCGTGATGATGAAATCATCAAAGCTGAGCGCGAACGAGAGCATCGCCGCTGCCATGATTCCAGGCAGCAGCAATGGGAAAGTTATTCTCCAAAAAACCTGTCTGGCATTGGCGTAGAGGTCGCGTCCGGCCTCTTCAAGTCTTGGGTCAAGCGTGGCAACTCTCGCCTTGACCGTAACCACCACAAAGCTAAGGGTGAACATCACGTGAGCAACCACGATGGTCCAAAAACCTTTTGAGATCCCAACGTTCAGGAACTGAGCAGCCAAGCCAGCTCCCATGACAACCTCTGGGGTTGCCATCGGCAAAAACAGCAGGAGGTTGGTGGCGGCGCGCCCCTTGAATTTATAGCGTCCCAGTGCAATTGCGATGGCAGTACCCAGGGCGGTGGAAATTAGTGTGGAAATGATTGCAATGGCAACAGAATTTCCAAACGCCTCACAGACCACCGGCTGGTCGCACATGTTTAGCCAGTTGTCGAAGGTGAACTCTTTCCAGACAATGTTGGACTTCTCCACCTTGTTGAAGGAGAAAACAAAGGTGTAGGCGATCGGAATGAGGGTGAAAATAAATGCCAGTGCAACGTAAGTCGGCAGTAGGTACTTCCCCAGCGAAAACTTCACAGCAGGTCCTCTGTTCCACTCTTGCGGACATACATCGAGACCAAGATCACAATTGCTGCCATCAGCATTACTGACAGAGCTGAAGCCGTTGGGTAATCCTGAATGCGGAAGAAGTTTGCCTCAACTACGTTTCCAATCATGGCGGTGTCGCTGCCTCCGAGGAAGTCGCGAGAGGCCGAGACGTAGTCTCCGGAAATTGGGATGAAGGTCAGCAGGGTTCCTGAAATCACACCTGGGAGTGAGAGCGGGAAGGTTATCTTCCAGAAGGTCTTGGCAGGGTTTGCATAGAGGTCTGCTCCGGCCTCGACCAACCTGATGTCCAGGCGCTCAAGTGAGGTGTAGATCGGTAGGGTCATAAATGGGATGAAGTTGTAGGTGAGACCAGCGATCACGGCAAAGTCGGTTCCAATGATGTACTGCCCCTCGGCCAACAAACCTAGCGATGAGATGAACTGTGTCACCGGTGACTCATTGGAAAAGATTTGCTTCCAAGCGAAGGTCCTCAGCAAAAAGCTGATGAAGAACGGAGCGATGACAAGGGTCAGTAGCAGTGCCTGCAGCAGTGGCTTATTTCTGGCTTTCACACCGATGAAGTAGGCAATTGGGTAGCTGATCAGAAGGGCCATTAGGGTTGCGACCAGCGCGTAGGCAAAGCTGCGCAGGATTTGCGGCAAATACTGGTCCACGGCATAGGCATAATTTGAAATTTGCACCGCGTAGTCATACATCCCGATTTCCCCGGTCATCGAGGCAGTCTTAAGCGAGGTGATAACCAGCGAAACAAAAGGCGTCAGGAAGAACAGCCCCAGGTAAATCATTCCGGGGGCCAGCAGAATAAACGCAACCCTAGAAGAGTTTGTTAGTTCAGTCTTCTTTGCCGATGAACCCTGACCCAGCGCTACAAATGCCAAGGCCTACTCCTCGTCGTTATCTGCCTTGAGTGGCAGATCGCTCAGACCAAAGGCGTGCTCAACCTTCCAGCTGACCCAGACGTGCGCACCGAGTTCTACAACCGGGCTCTTGCCCACGTTCTGGGCAAATACCGTGATGTCACCAAATCCAGGAACGTCAATGAGGTACTGGTTTGAAACACCGGTGAAACGGATGTCGATAATCTCCCCGGGTCCAACCAGGTTGTGGTCAGAGTTTAGATCTGGCTTCTCCTCGTGGAAGGTCGCCTTCTCAGGACGAACTCCAAGCGCTACCTTTCCGGAGTGCTTTTCACTGCGAGCCTTGGGGGCTGCGATGCGCTGGCCGTTGCAGCTAATCGAAATGGTGTTCGAGTTTTCCTCAACCACCTCGCCGACAAAAATGTTGGACTGCCCTAGGAACCTTGCAACGAATGCGGTTTTTGGCCGGTCGTAAAGGGCTTCTGGAGCGCCCATCTGCTCAATCTGACCGCGATTCATTACCGCTACGGTGTCGGCCATATCCATGGCCTCCTCCTGGTCGTGAGTGACGTGCAGGAAGGTAAGGCCGACTTCCATTTGGATTGCCTTGAGCTCAACCTGCATTTGCCTGCGAAGCTTCAGGTCCAGCGCTCCCAGAGGCTCATCAAGAAGGAGCAGGGCTGGGCGATTCACCAGGGCGCGGGCCAAAGCCACCCGCTGCTGCTGACCTCCGGAGAGTTGCTGAGGCTTGCGCTGAGCTAGATGCTCTAGCTCGACTAGGGCGAGCGACTCGGTGGCCTTCTTGAGAGGCTCCGCGACCTTGCGCTGACGAAGGCCGAAGGCCACGTTCTCCAAAATCGTCATGTGCGGGAAAAGCGCGTAATTCTGAAAAACGGTGTTGACCGGGCGCTCGTGAGGCTTGGTGGCGGTAACGTCCTTGCCACCGATTAGTACTCGACCTGAGGTTGGTTCCTCTAAGCCGGCAACAATACGAAGCGTTGTAGTTTTTCCGCAACCCGAAGGCCCCAGCAGGGCGAAGAACTCGCCCGCTGGGATCTTCAGATCGAGATTTTCAATTGCCGTAAAGCCGGGGAATTCCTTGCGGATTCCTACCAGCTCTAGGTCCTGACCCCTGGCTACGAAGTCAGTCGCCACCTATGCGCCCAGCAATACGTTTTGCCACGCGGTAGCGAAGCGCTGCTCCTCCTGGCCGGTTAGGGCGCGGAAGGTGTGAACATTCGCCAGGAACTCCTCCGATGGGAAGATCAGTGGGTTCTCGGCCAGCTCAGGGTCGAGCTTCATCATCTCTTCCTTGGCGCCAACCACTGGAGTTACGTAGTTCACGTAGGCAGCGAGCTCCGCGGCGTTCACTGGGTCGTAGTAGTAGTTGATTAGAGCTTCTGCGTTCTTCTTGTGAGCCGATCCCATAGGAACCACAAAGGTGTCAGCGGAGATGGTTGAACCAGTGTCTGGAATAACAAATCCGAAGCGATCTTCCTCAACCTCGAAGTTCAAAATCGTGGTGTCTCCAGACCAAGCAAGGGCCACGATGATGTTGCCGTTTACCAGGTCCTCACCGTAGGAGTTGCCCTTGATGTTGAAGATTTGACCGGATGAAACCTGAGCCGCGATGAACTCTACAGCTGCGTTGAATGCATCCTCGGTCAGCGAGTTGGGGTCGGTGATGTCAACGCCCTGGCTCAGCAGGGTTAGACCAACCGAGTCGCGCATTTCCGAAATCAGACCAACGCGGCCCTTCAGCTCTGGAGCCCAGACATCTGCAATCGAGGTTGGGGCATCCTTGCCGGTTGCCTCCTTGTACATCGCCTTGTTGTAGACGATGCCACCGATGATGCCCTGGTAGGGAACGCTCAAGGTGCGCTCTGGGTCGTTGGCGTTGCCGAGATAGGCAGGAGCCAAGTTGGCCACCTTGTTTGGCATGTTGGCGTTATCCATGGTCTGGAGGTAGCCCAGACCGATCATGCGGTCCGCCAACCAGTTGGTCGGGCAGGCAACGTCAAATCCTGGGTCGGTGCCAAGCGCTAGCTGGTCCTTTACCTTTGCGTACCAGGTGTCGTTGTCATCGATTTCCATCATGTACTCGACCTTGATGCCAGACTGCTCGGTGAAACGGTTCAGAGTTGGGTAGGAACCGTCATCCTCGCCATCCATGTAAAGCGGCCAGTTGTGCCAGACCAACACCTTCTCAGAGTCCGAAAGGTCTTCAGCAGGAGTAAGGGCACTCTCGGTACCGCTGGAACATGAGGCCAGAGTCAGAGCGGTTGCGGTTCCACCCAGGCCAAGTAGGGCTGCACGACGTGAAAGCATCTTGCTTCTTGCCATCTGCACTAGCTGACGCATCATTGGGTCTTGAGGAAGGCCTTGATTCATTTCAATCTCCTACTTTCCACCGATTCCTAGTCAGTGGTTCATTTACCTGATCATGGACTTAGCTAGCGGGGGCACCGAAGCAAGGGAAAGTTTGTCACAAAAACCCACCCCTTGGGACCATGAAACTTATTTTTTACCTTCAGTCTCCGATGTAGCTCATGACGTGCTTTAAGCGGGTGTAATCCTCGAAGCCGTAGTGGGAGAGATCTTTGCCGTATCCGGAGTGCTTAAAGCCACCGTGCGGCATCTCTGCAACCAGCGGAATGTGGGTGTTAATCCAGACCGCACCGAAGTCCAAGTGCTTTGCAAAGCGCATGGCCCTGGAGTGGTTTGATGTCCAAACCGATGAGGCCAACCCGTACTTGACATCGTTGGCCCACTTCAGTGCCTGGGCATCATCGGTGAACTTCTGAACGGTAATAACAGGTCCAAAAATCTCGTCCTGGATATGCTCATCGGTCTGTTTCAAACCTGAAAGCACGGTTGGCTCCATGAAGTAACCCTCGGTTCCAATCTGGTGGCCACCGGTTTCGATGCGAGCGTGATCTGGGAGGCGGTCAATGAATCCCTTTACCCGCTCAAGCTGGTTGACGTTATTTACCGGACCAAACAGGATGTCCTCTTCACTCGGCTTTCCGACCTTTGCCGATGCCTTGACTTCGGCAATCAGGTGGACCATGAACTCGTCATATGCCGATTCCTGAACCAGCAATCGAGTTGCCGCTGTGCAGTCTTGACCCGCATTGAAGAAGCCGGCGGCAACAATGCCCGCTGCTGCCTTGGCGAAATCTGCATCAGCAAAAACGATTACCGGTGCCTTGCCACCGAGCTCCAGGTGAACACGCTTGAGGTCATTAGCGGCAGACTTTGCCACCTCCATTCCGGCACGCACGCTACCGGTGATGGAAACCATCTGGGGAATGCCGTTTTCAATCATGGCTCGACCGGTGTCGCGGTTTCCGGTTACCACGTTGAACACTCCCGCTGGCAGGAACTCAGCTGCAATCTCAGCAAGCAGCAGGGTTGATGCTGGGGTCGTATCAGAAGGCTTCAGCACGATGGTGTTACCCGCTGCGATAGCCGGGGCAAACTTCCAAGTCGCCATGTTTAGCGGATAGTTCCAAGGGGTTACCTGACCAATCACACCAATGGGCTCGCGTCGGATCATTGAGGTGTGGTCACGAAGGTATTCTCCGGCCGAGCGCCCCTCGAGGTTTCTGGCAGCTCCAGCAAAGAAACGAATCTGGTCAACCGACGGCATGATCTCGTAGTCAACCAAGGTGCTCAGTGGCTTGCCGGTGTTCTCGGACTCAATCTCCGCGGCCTCTTTGGCGCGAGCCTCTAGGGCATCTGCAATTCGGAAAAGCGCGAGCTGGCGCTCGGAAGGTGTGGTTTGACCCCACTCCTCAAAAGCTTTTTGGGCCACCTCGAAGGCAGCGTTAACATCCTCGGCTGAGGACACTGCGGCGTGCGCATAGACCTGACCAGTAGACGGATTGATGACATCGCTGGTTTCGCCAGAGGCCGCAGCTACGCTCTGGCCGCCGATGAAATTCTTCAGTTGCTTGATTGACACAGCAATAACTCCTCGTTGAGCGGTTTAGGTTTTGACTCTAGACCGAAAAAGTGCTTTTCAACATCAAAATTTGCAAACTCAACCGATTTCGTGCTGTTGACTGAATTTTTCTTCGAATTTCTATGAGTTTGGACTGTCCCACACCATACTTGGAGCCATGTCAAGAATGCTAAGAACCAGGCAATCCCAACTCGATGAAGTGTCTAAGCAGATCATTGAGCAACTTCAGCAAGATGGCCGGCGCTCATATTCCGAAATAGGCAAGGTTGTAGGCCTTTCAGAGGCGGCAATCCGGCAGCGCGTGCAGAAACTTACGGAGTCGGGTGTTATGCAGGTTGTTGCCGTCACAGACCCGATGCGCCTTGGCTTTAAGCGCCAGGCCATGATTGGAATCAAGTGCATGGGAAACGCCACAGATGTCGCGGAGGCGCTGACCAAGTTTGCTTCGGTCGACTATGTCGTCCTGACCGCCGGCAGCTTTGATGTCCTGGCCGAAGTGGTCTGCGAGGACGATGAAGACCTGATTCAGCTCCTCAATTCGCAGATTAGAGCACTCCCAGGAGTAATCTCTTCTGAGACCTTCGTTTACCTGAAGCTGCACAAACAGTTTTACAGCTGGGGAACTCGCTAGGGAACCAATAACGACGTAGTTAGAAGTGATAGAGATGGCTAAAGAAAAAAGCCAGAAGAACCCGCTTGCCAAACTCTTTGGCGCGAAGTCCAAGCCTGGGAAATCAACCCGAGCACCTCTGGCTCTGCTAGAGGCAAAGGCCAAGGGAAAGACAATCTCCGATAAGGAGCTGCAACGCAGCGCTAAGGATCACCTTTGGTTGCACTTCACCCGCCACTCCCCCTTCCAGACCGGTGACATGCTCATAATCGAACGAGCCGAGGGTCACTACCTTTTCGACTCAAAGGGGAACCGTGTGATTGACGGTCTCAGCGGCCTATTTGCTGCCAATGCCGGCCATGGTCGCCAGGAGCTTGCCGATGCAGCGGCGAAGCAGATGGTTCAGCTTGATTTCATGCCGCTGTGGGGGCTTGCCTATCCGGGTGCAATTGAATTGGCGGAGCGCTTGCTCAGCTACGCCCCAAAAGACCTAAACCGAATCTTCTTCACCACTGGCGGTGGCGAAGCTGTTGAAACCGCTTGGAAAATCGCAAAGCAGTATTTTAAGCTGACCGGAAAACCAACCAAAACCAAAGTCATTTCCAGGATGACGGCTTACCACGGAACAAGTCACGGGGCTCTTTCGATCACCGGAATTGCAGCCATGAAGGCCGTATTTGAGCCGCTGGTTCCCTCAACTATTCGCGTTCCCAACACCAACTGGTATCGGAACTCCCACCTCCACGAGAGCGAGGAAGCCTTTGGAATATGGGCTGCCAACCGCGTTGAAGAGGCGATATTGATGGAGGGACCTGACACGGTTGCCGCTATCTTCGTGGAACCAATTCAGAACTCGGGCGGCTGCTTCACGGCCCACCCTGCCTACTACAAGCGGCTTCGTGAAATTTGCGATAAGTACGATGTGATTCTGGTCGCCGATGAAACTATCACCGGCTATGGCCGCTCCGGCGAGATGTTTGCGTGCCAAAGGTACGGAATTGAGCCCGACATGATGATTACAGCTAAGGCAATCACCTCGGGGGCGCAACCCCTGGGCGCGTTGTTTATGAAGGAGAAATTCTTCGAGCCCTACAAAGAGGGAACCACAATCCTGCCTCACGGCTACACCTTTGCGGCCCATCCGGTTGCCTGCGCGGTTGCCTTGGCAAACCTGGACATCTACGACAGAGAAAAGTTGGTGGATAACGTCCGAACCAACTCACCGATCTTCCGTAAGACACTGGAGAAGTTGTACGACCTCCCGATTGTGGGTGATGTGAGAGGCGATGGCTACTTCTTCGCCATCGAATTGGTCAAAGACCAGAAGACCAAAGAGACCTTCACCAAAGCTGAGTCAGAGAAGCTCCTCAGAGGGTTTTTGAGTAAGGCCTTGTATGACGCTGGTCTTTATGCCCGTGCTGATGACCGAGGCGATCCTGTTGTTCAGGTTGCTCCTCCGCTGACGATGGGTCCCAAGGACTTCGATGAAATGGAGCGCATAATTCGCCAGGTCCTGAAAGAGGCGTGGAAGCGAATCTAACATCCTCATCTGATTTGTAATCTGAGCGGGCGGGTGAAAAAGAGACGAGCTTGCCTTGCTTTCCGGCCACAAAGACAGCGCCGTTTACTGACAGGGATTCGGCGGTCCGATTCCAAGTTTCAGAGTGCGCAGGGCTCAGTTCCACACGTAAACCAAAATTTAGTGAATCCCGCTGGTCCAAAAGCCACGGCTGCTGGGTGACCAGAAGCGCCTGCATCTCGAGCATTGACCCGATTCTGACTATGTCCAAGACTTGCTCAAGAAACTCAGGTTCTCTAATGGATCGCTCAAGAGCGTCAAAGATTATTAGCAAAGGTTCGCTAGCACGTTGCTGAGACCGGCGCTCAATTTCGCTGCTCATGCGCTCTAGAAAGGCCGATGGGTGCAAAGCTTTTGTAGCAAAGCCGTAGGAGGGGGACAGCCTTTGAGGAAACTCCGTCACCAGCAAGACCTCGCCCTGAAAAGTGCCACCGATTTCACGTGCCAGAGTGGTCTTACCGCTTCCGGTCGGCCCGACTACCAGCCCGTGGAAAACAACATGGTTCAGCGGGTTTGTTATAAATTCTCCGGAATCAAGTTCGAACAGCGACCCCGCCGGCATATCCCGTCGAGCCTCATCATCGGTGGGCAAAGCCTCGGACTGGGCGGATATGGGACTGCTAATAATTTTTCGCCAGACTCTCGAAAAGTTATCAAGGGCAATTTTCGTCGCCAAACCCTGGCGCGCTGATCTAGCTCGCTTAGCCCTCAGGATGAGAGCTGTAGCCACCAGCACCAGTGAGAGGGTCGTTAGGGCGAATATCAGAGTAAGAATGTCCATCCGCCAAGGATTGCGCCCACCGTCTCGGCTAATGAACCACGAAGAGAAATTGTGGATAACTAGTTATGCACAATTTCTGACTGTGTCGTTTTCGCTCAAATACGATTCGCCATACTTTAGCCATGGACTCAATTTTGCAGGCAAGCGTAAGTTTTGACTCTCCACTGGGTCGACTGAGGGTGGGAGCAACCACCAAGGGCCTAAGTGCAGTGGACTTCGTCAGTCATACTGGCGGGCCGTTGGACTTCAGTGGGGACCCAACCGCCCGCGAACACTGCCTGGCTGCTCGCGACTGGCTGGAGCGCTACTTTGAGGGAGAGCAAAACCCCTATGGGGGCTCTCTAGATTTGCAGGGAACTGTTTTTCAGCAGGAGGTATGGGCTCAGATCAGCCGTGCGGGTTTCGGGGAGACGCTAACCTACGGCGAAATTGCTTCCTCCATAATGCGGCCCTTGGCCTCAAGGGCTGTTGGGGCAGCCGTGGGAGCAAACCCGGTCCCCCTCGTTATTCCCTGTCATCGCGTTCTCGGTTCTGGAGGGAAAATCACCGGTTATTCCGGAGGGGAAGGCATCCCCACCAAACAAAAGCTTCTCAAGCTTGAGGGAATCGAATACCTGGCATGAGTCACACCAGGGTGCACAGTGACGGGATTGAGCGTTGCAACTGGGTAACTAATGACCAGATTTACATCGAATACCACGATCGCGAGTGGGGCACGCCAAACCGCAATCACCAGCAACTCTTTGAAGCGATATGCCTGGAGAGTTTTCAAGCGGGGTTGAGCTGGTTGACCATTCTGAAGCGCCGCGAAGGGTTCCGAAGCGCATTCGAAGGTTTTGAAGTAGATGTGGTGGCTCAATTCGATGAACTGAAAATCGAATCACTCATGCAGAATCCAGAAATCATCAGAAATCGGGCCAAAATTCAGTCAGCAGTAAAAAATGCACGAGTTGTCCTAGATCGCCAAATTGACCTGGTTGAGCTTGTTTGGAGATTCGCCCCAGACCCTATTGCTAAGCATCCAGAGACTTTTGCATGGAGAGCCACAAGTGCTGAGTCCGACGCCCTAAGCAGGGAGCTGAAAAAACTGGGGTTTAGCTTCGTTGGTTCCACCACAATGTATGCCCTGATGCAGTCCAGCGGTTTGATTCAGGACCACGCTCCCGGTTGTTTTCGCAATTTGTGAAATTATTGCGTCGTTGAGCACACCTCAACCATGGGAGACAAATGACTGAACAAGAATTCAACGAACTTTTCCGAGCGCAGCAAGCGGAGCTGACACGCTTCACAACCCGACGCGCGCCAGTGGAGGACGTAGAGGATTTACTCAGTGATTTGTTCGCTCTAGCCTGGCAAAAGCGTGACCTCATCCCAAGGGGCTTGGAGCTCCCCTGGCTCTATAAGTCTGCAAGATTTTTGATTTCCAACCACAACCGGAAGCAGGCGGGACGGCGAATAATTCTTTCCACCCTGCGGGAACCAGAGTGTGCGCCGAGTGCCGAATCGATCGCCCTCGCCGACGTCTCCCTGGCCGCTGCCTGGAAACGGATAGCTCCGAGGGAGCAGGAAATCATCTCGCTGTGGGCCTTTGAGGGCCTGGAGGTAGCCGAAATCGCAACCGTGCTCGGTAGGAGCAAAAATGCGATTGCCATTGCCCTAAGCCGCGCAAAAAGCCGACTGGCCCAAGAACTTGAAATTGAAAATAACTAGGATCTGGTGACACATTATGGATATGGATAAAGAACAAGAGCTTCGCCATCGAATCGCTAACGCAGATCCCGCGCAGGAAGTTGCCCTGCCAGAAAACCTCTTTGATCAAGCTCGGTCTCGAAAACCTCAGAGGCAGCCGAACCCTCGCTCCCTGCAAATTGGAATTGGCGGGATGGCACTGGCGTCCCTAGCTCTAGTTTCAGCTCTGACAATCCCGCAGCTGCTAAAACCGGCTCCACTTTTCACCCTAGCCGCGGGTGGCTCCAGTATCAATGCAGCAGCAGAGACCGCACAGATGGCAGCTGACGCCAAGGCGACCATGTATTGGCCTGGATACATTGAGTATCAGCACACCGCCGACGGGCTATCCGATCAGGGCGGAAAGGGAAAGATTTATCAGGCCCAACTGGTTGGTGCGCCGACTCAGATCCTAGAAAAGCTGATGGCCTACTTCGGCGTTTCTGGCGAGATCAAGCGTGATGAATGGGCCACCGACCTTTACCCCAGTTACAGTGTCCAATCTAAAACTGGAACCGTTGAGACATACCTGAGCATCTACTGGTCAGGCACTGGAAACTGGAACTACTCACAGTACGACTCCAGCCTCTGGGCCTGCAGTGCGACGGAATCTTCCGACTCTGAGAACCAAACGGAAGTTTGTGAGAGCCCTAAACCAACCCCTGAACTCATTCCAACCAAAGAGGAGATGGAAAGCCAGGCCAGAGCCATTTTCGAGGGCCTTGGTGTTACAACAGCCGGCCTCACCTTCAAATCCTTCAGGGATGATTGGGGCGGTTCAGTTTATGCAGATATGAGCCATGAGGGCATGACACTTCCAGTGGCTCTCTCCGTCGGCTGGGATTCACGCGGAGAAATTTCATTTGTCTCGGGAGCTAGCTTTGAGATGGTCGAGCGAGGAGAGTTCAACACAGTCTCTCCGCTAGAAGCTATGAATCGCATTAAAGCCGGCTCCTGGTATGGCTCTCCCCCATCCAGTTACTACGAGAACCAAAGTGTTGGAATCGCACGCGATTCTGCAATTGCGACCGAGGACATTGCTACCGAGGCTGTGGAAGCGGTCGACTCCATCGCTGTGGACGAACCAGCTCCGGACACTCCAGTTGAACCACAGATTGTGCAGTTAGTCGTCAACCGATCCGAGGCCGCAATGCTCGGAGTTTGGGACAGCGTGGGAGGTTTCTGGCTGGTCCCCGGCTACGTGCTGTTCAATGACCAGGGATGGTTCGACTCGATTATCGCCCTGGAAGAAGGCGTCATTGAGCTTCCAAAGTACGAGGAAGTAATGCCTTTGATTGAGCCAGCTCCCCTAACCAAGGAGGACTAAAAGCCCTCTGGGACACTCAGTTCGATCAAATCACCCAACTGGCGGGCCGAAAGGCCTGCCAGTTTTGCTATCTCCGGGATTTGCTGGGCGGACTCCAAGTTGTTCTCTAGGGCGGCCCTGACGAATGCTCCTTTAGCCTTCTTGTTGAAGTGGTTTAGAGCTTTTCCAGATTTGGCATCCAGCACCTCAACAAAATAGCTTTCACGATCTGGAATTGGATTTAGCGCTGCGTAGCTTTTGGAACGCATATCCAGTATTGGTCCAATCATTCTTGGCCAAACCGCTTCGTGGGCCTGCTGCCAAAGCTTGGCCAGATTCACCCCTGGAACTTTCGCTCCGGCTGAGAATCGATAATAGGGAATATGCTCTGAGGCGGGCAAAAGTCCGAACAGGGCCGACTGAATAAACAAATTAGTTCTGACGCGCTGCTTGGCAGAGTCCGAAAGGGTTTGGTAGTCAAGGGCGTCGTAAAGCGTCCCGGTGTACCGCTCAATGGCGGGCATTGTTGGCGCCTGCATCAAATTTCGCATTGCGAGCAAATCTGCCTCGGGATTTTTACCCAACTTCAGGGCTGCAATCGCTTTGGTTTTCGATTTCAGCTCGCGACTTAGCTTCTGAATCAGTAGGTCCCTCGCAGGGTCGAGGGCCGCCCAAATGATGGCCTGTCTATTCATAGAAATGCCAACGCCGCCAGAGCGTTTCGTCTCTGACGGCGGAAGCAGAATAAGCATTAGCTGACCAGCGTTGCGTCCCTAACAACCAGGGTTACTGTGTCGGACTCAATCGAGAGGAATCCGCCCTGAGTGGTCTCGGCCACAACGGGCTGGCCCTCAGCCAGGGAGATTCGAATCTGGCCGGGAACCATGATCGCAAGCATTGGCTCGTGACCTGACAGCAAACCGATTTCACCCTCGGCGGTCTTAGCGACCACCATGGTTGCTGAGCCTGACCAGATCTTGCGATCTGCGGCCACTAGGTCTACGTTCAGCTCTCTTGCCACTACTTCAGATCCTTCTGGATTCGGTCGTAGGCCTTCATGACGTCGTCAATGCCACCGCAGTTGAAGAACGCCTGCTCTGGAACGTGGTCTAGGTCACCGTTGGCAATCATCGAGAAGCCCTCGATGGTGTCCTTCAGCGGAACGGTTGAACCTGGCACCGAGGTGAACTTGGTCGCCATGTAGGTGTTCTGAGATAGGAACTGCTGGATGCGGCGAGCGCGGGATACGGTGATCTTGTCCTCTTCGGAAAGCTCCTCGACACCCAGAATCGCGATGATTTCCTGGAGCTCCTTGTTCTTCTGCAGAATCGCCTTCACGCGGATTGCGGTCGCGTAGTGATCTGCCGAAATGTAGGCAGGGTTCAAAATACGTGAGGTGGAGGTTAGCGGGTCTACGGCTGGGTACAGACCCTTGGCAGCAATCTCACGGCTTAGCTCAGTGGTTGCGTCCAAGTGAGCAAAGGTGGTTGCTGGTGCTGGGTCGGTGTAGTCGTCGGCAGGAACGTAGATTGCCTGCAGTGAGGTGATGGAGTGACCGCGGGTGGAGGTAATTCGCTCCTGCAGTAGACCCATCTCATCGGCCAGGTTTGGCTGGTATCCCACGGCGGAAGGCATGCGGCCCAGCAGCGTGGAAACCTCAGAACCTGCCTGAGTAAAACGGAAGATGTTGTCGATGAACAACAGCACGTCCTGACCCTGAACGTCGCGGAAGTACTCCGCCATGGTCAGTGCCGACAGTGCGACGCGGAGACGGGTCCCTGGTGGCTCATCCATCTGGCCGAAGACCAGCGCGGTCTTCTCCAAAACGCCGGCTTCCTTCATCTCCTCGATTAGGTCGTTACCCTCACGAGTACGCTCACCAACACCAGCGAATACAGAAACACCATCGTGGTTTTCGGCTACGCGGTAGATCATTTCCTGGATTAGAACGGTCTTACCAACACCGGCTCCACCGAAAAGACCGATCTTTCCACCCTGAACGTAAGGGGTCAGTAGGTCGATGACCTTGATGCCGGTCTCGAACATCTGGGTCTTGGACTCAAGCTGGTCGAAGGCTGGTGGGGTGCGGTGGATTGGCCAGCGCTCGGTAATCTCAACACGGTCACCTGGCTCTCCATTGAGGATCTCACCGATAACGTTGAAAACTTTGCCCTTGGTCACATCGCCAACCGGCACCGAGATTGGTAGCCCGGTGTCGTGCACGATACCACCGCGGACCAGGCCGTCAGTTGGCTTCAGCGCGATGGCGCGAACCAGATCATCACCAAGGTGCTGAGCAACCTCAAGAGTCAGGGTTGACTTCTGGTCACCGAAGGCAATCTCCGTGGTCAGGGCGTTGTAGATGTCAGGGATAGCGTCGTGCGGGAACTCGATGTCCACCACCGGTCCGGTGACTCGCGCGATACGACCCGTTGCTGTCTTTGTGCTCTCGGCCATTTTGCTTTCTTTCTCTTAGTCCTCGTTAACCGTTGCCAACGCGTCTGCGCCACCAACGATTTCCGAAATCTGCTGGGTAATTTCTGCCTGGCGGGCTGCGTTTGCCAGGCGGGTGTAGTTCAAAATCAACTTGTCTGCGTTGTCAGTGGCGCTCTTCATCGCCTTCTGACGGGCAGCGTGCTCAGCTGCAGCCGACTGCAGCATCACGTTGTAGATTCGGTTTTCGATGTAGACCGGGAGCAAGGCGTCTAGAACCTTGTCTGCCTCTGGTTCGAACTCGTAGAGCGGAAATACCTCGTGCTCCGCAACAGCCTGCTGCTCAACGACCTCGAGTGGTAGTAGACGGGCCGTCTTGGGCTCCTGAATCATCATCGAGACGAACTCATTGCCCACCAAGAAAATCTCGTCAACGCCACCCTCTTCGGTGGATTTGCTGAATAGCGCCAAGAGTTCGTTGGCAATAGAGGTAGCTGTCTCAAACTGAGGCAGGTCGGTGCCGCCGGTCCAGTCCTTGATGAATGGACGGCGACGGAAGTTGAAGTTACCAACTGCCTTGCGACCCACCAGGAAATATACGACCTCTTGACCCTGAGCCTTCAATCGCGCGGTCAGGGCCTCCGCCTCCTTGAGAACTCCGGAGGAGAAGGCACCAGCCAGACCGCGGTCGGAGGTGAAGATAACAACGGCAGAGCGAACCGGATTCGCGACTGCCCGAGTCAGCGGGTGATCGATGTTGGCGTGGCTGGCCACAGCCGACACAGCGCGAGTTACGGCACGGGTGTAGGGGGTTGAGGCAGCCACGCGCTGCTGAGCTTTTTGGATTCTCGATGCCGAGATCAGCTCCATAGCACGGGTAATCTTCTTGGTCGTCTTGGCAGACTTAATTTTCTGCCGGTAGACCCGAAGTTGCGCACCCATAATCTAAACCTTTACCTGTCTATCGCTTCTGAATGACGATCTGCTCTTGGCCAACCTCAGAGTCGGCTAGCGGAGCTACCTCTTCCTTGCCGGCCTTGACCAGTGGCTCACCGGTGTGAAGCTGGAACATCTTCTTGAAGTGCTCAATTGCTTTCTCGAGCTCCTTGACGGTGTCGTCCTCGAGCTTTTCGGTCTCGCGGATCACAGTCAGGGCGCTGGTGTTGCGCTTGAGGTAATCCAGGAACTCACGCTCGAAGCGCAGCACGTCCTGAACAGGAACCTCGTCTAGCTTTCCAGTGGTTCCAGCCCAGATCGAAACGGTCTGATCCTCTACTGGGTAAGGAGAGTACTGAGGCTGCTTTAGAAGCTCGGTCAATCTTGCACCGCGCTCCAGCTGCTTGCGGCTAGCTGCATCCAGGTCGGACGCGAACATCGCAAAAGCCTCCAGCGAGCGGTACTGAGCAAGCTCAAGCTTCAGAGTTCCCGAAACCTTCTTGATGCCCTTTACCTGAGCTGCACCACCAACACGAGAGACCGAGATACCGACGTCGATAGCTGGTCGCTGGTTAGCGTTGAACAGGTCGGACTGCAAGAAGATCTGACCGTCGGTGATTGAAATCACGTTGGTCGGAATGTATGCGGAAACGTCGTTTGCCTTGGTCTCAATGATTGGAAGTCCAGTCATCGAGCCGGCACCGAACGCGTCCGAAAGCTTTGCACAGCGCTCGAGCAGGCGGGAGTGCAAGTAGAACACGTCACCTGGGTATGCCTCACGACCTGGTGGGCGGCGAAGGAGTAGCGAAACTGCACGGTACGCCTCAGCCTGCTTGGAAAGGTCATCAAAAATGATTAGGACGTGCTTGCCGCCGTACATCCAGTGCTGCCCAATTGCGCTACCGGTGTAAGGGGCGAGGTACTTGAAGCCCGCTGGGTCAGACGCAGGAGAAGCCACGATGGTGGTGTACTCCATGGCGCCAGCCTCTTCTAGAGCAGCCTTCACACCAGCGATGGTGGAACCCTTCTGGCCAATGGCTACGTAGATGCAGCGAACTTGCTTGTTCACATCACCGGAAAGCCAGTTGTCACGCTGGTTGATGATGGTGTCAACGGCAATCGCGGTCTTACCGGTCTGACGGTCACCGATGATCAGCTGACGCTGTCCGCGACCCACTGGAATCATGGCGTCAATAGCCTTGATGCCGGTCTGCAGTGGCTCGTGAACGCTCTTGCGGTCCATTACACCAGGAGCCTGTAGTTCTAGAGCACGGGTTCCCTCAGACTTGATTTCACCGAGACCATCGATCGGAGCACCCAGTGGGTTGACAACGCGACCCATGAAACCGTCACCGATTGGAACGGATAGCACCTCACCGGTGCGGTAAACCTCCATACCGGCAACGATTCCGGTGAACTCACCAAGAACAACGACACCGATCTCACGCTCATCAAGGTTCAACGCCAGCCCCAGAGTGCCGTCGGCAAATCGCAGCAACTCGTTGGCCATTGCACTTGGCAGTCCCTCAACGTGCGCGATGCCGTCGGCCGCGTCGATGACGTATCCGACCTCTTGCTTGTCAGCACCTTGGGGCTCAAAGGACGAAACGAAGTCCTTCAGGGCATCCCGAATCTCGTTCGGGCTGATCTTGAGCTCTGACATTGGTTCCTCTGCTTCTTTATGGGTTAGTTCAGTTGCAATCTTGCTTGCTTTATTTTGGTGAGAACGGTGGCGTCGATGACCTCACCGTTCACAGCGACGTGAACGCCGCCTACTACATCTTTTGAAACTTCGACGTTGAGCTGAAGCTTGCGCCCGAAACTCACTGCCAGGGCGGCTCCCAATCGGTTTAGCTGCTCGGAGCTGAGCGCCTTTGCCACCGTGATGTGGGCAACTGACTCGCTTGCAACCTCAGCCAACCAGTTTGAATACTGCTCCAAGACCGCAGCAAAACGCTTCACAGCGTGACTCGCAACCGCCTCTGAGGCCAGCAGCGCAGCGCTCTGCGAGAACTTCCCTGAGACCAGCGCCGCTACCAGAGCCTGCTTCTGATCTACGGAAGCTCGAGAGGAGCTGAGTGCCAGCTCCAGCTCAGATTCACTTGCAATGACCTGCTGAATCTCAAACAGTTCATCCTGCAACTTGTTTAGGTCGGTTGAGGCGTTGGCCACGACACGGACAGCCAGCTGCTCGGTCACCTTGGGAAGGTCCCTGGTGGCACTCCAGCGGAGCTTGACCAAAGTGTTCACCAATCCCAGGGCTTGGGGTGACACCTTGGAACCAAATACCGATGCGACCACTTTCTCCTTGCTTGCTACCGCGGCGGAAGGATCCGTCAGTAGTGAACGCAACTGCGCGCTCTGCTGCAAGGCACCGGCCACGGCAAATAGCTCCTTGGCGGTATCAATGGTCAAGCCCGAAAGTGAAGCGAGCGCTTGCTCCGCTGCAATCTTGGCTGCTCTGGTACTGGATGCCACTTGTTGTTACGCCCTCTTGCCCTCTAGCTCTGCGATGAAGTCGTCGACAACCTTGTTGGCGACGGCATCCTCTTGAAGCTTCTGTCCGACAATTCTGGAAGCCAGCTCAATTGCGAGCTCACCTATCTCGGCGCGCAGAACACGCTGAGCGATTTCCCGCTCTGCCTCGAGTGAGCTCTTGACGGCCTGCTGTAGGCGCTCTGCCTCCTGGGCTGCTTGCGACTTCATCTCCGCCAAGATTGCGGCACCCTCAGAGCGTGCCTCCTCGCGGATGGATGAAGATTCACTGCGCAGCTTCTCCTGCTCGGCCTCAACCAAGGCAGTGCGCTCCTCGGCAGCCTTCTGGGCAGCCTCGGCCTCAGCCAGGCGTCCCTCGATTGCCTTAGCGCGCTCGTCGAGCATCTTCTTGAATCCAGGGAGAACCTTGAACCAGAAGAAGGTCAGCAGAACAACAAAGACAACCGATGACCAGGTGATGTCATACCAGGCCGGAATCAGCGGGTTCGGCGCCTCGGCGCCCTCCTCCGCTGCGGCGGCAAGAATCCTTGAAATCATCGTTTACCTTTTGCTTATACGAAGATGAATGGGGTGGCTAGACCGATCAGGGCTAGAGCTTCGGTGAAAGCGATACCTAGCCACATGGTGACCTGGAGCTTTCCAGCTAGCTCTGGCTGACGAGCGATCGATTCGATGGTCTTGGATACAACCAGACCTACACCGATGCCAGGGCCGATAGCGGCTAGGCCGTAGCCAACCACTGCGATGTTGCCGGATAGTTCGGCGATGTTTACTGCGTCCACTTGATTTCCTTCCGTGGGGTTTATTTAGTGTTCGTCTGCCAATGCCAACTGGATGTAGACAGTGGTCAGAAGTGTGAAAACGTAAGCCTGCAAAACTGCAACAAGGATCTCGAAGAGAGTAAAGGCAAAACCGAACAGGAATGTTCCCGCTCCAAAGAGTTTGAAAAGCCCATCGGCCTCAAAGAAGAAGAACTGAGTTGCTGAAAAACAAAGCACCAACAATAGGTGACCGGCAATCATGTTCATCAAAAGTCGAAGAGCGAGAGTCACCGGGCGCAGAATGAAGGTTGAGAGGAACTCAATCGGGGTCACCATCACGTAGAAAGCTGGTGGCACCCCGGCTGGAAACAGCGAGTTCTTGAAGAACTTGATACCGTGACGCTTGATACCGGCGTAGATAAAGGTCACGTACGCGGCCAGTGCCAGCACGAGCGGCAAACCGATTACGGAGCTTCCTGCAATGTTGGCGAACGGGATGATTCCTGTGATGTTCATTCCCAGAACCATGAAGAAAATTGTTGTGAGAAGCGGCAAGAAGCGGTCGCCGTCTTTCTCGCCGAGCTGATCGTGGGCGATGTTCTTGCGAACAAAATTCAGCGCCATCTCACCCAGCAGCTGGAATCGCCCTGGAACGACGTTGCCGGTGCGGACTGCCTGCTTGAACTTTCGAGTCCAGAGCCAGAACAAAACCAAAAGCACAGACAGGACAATCAGGCGAATCATCATGATTCGGTTGATGGCGAAAATGGTGCCCTCGAAGGCCACGATCTCTGGGTAGAACTCCATGATCGAAGGTGGGTGGAACCCGCCTTCTTCGGCCGCAAACAGAGTCAGTGCACTAAACAGCTTCATACTCCTGGCTTGGGCGGCGTGAAAAACCCCGCTGGTTGTCGTTGGAATTCTTGAAAAGTTTATAGGAGGAATTCAACTAATTATTCCCGTAACCTAAAAATCTCAACGAGTTAAGAGATGGTTGGGATTCTAGATTTCAGAACCAGCCAGGAATCAATTCCCAGCCCGCCTAAAACACTCACCACGATAGTGAAAAACAGCGTTGGACCATGAACAAACTCAGCCCGCTGCAAAGCCCCCATCGCGATGGCAAACAAAACAATTTTCAACAGCCAACCACCGAGGACCATGCCGTAAAAACCTGCGAGTGGAAGTTTGGCCCCCACCAGCACGCTCAACACCGTCAAGGCCATAAAGGTGAAAGCAATGACAGACCCGAGCGCTGCTGTGAGAAGTCCTTCCAACCCGGCAAAAAGGTACCCCGCAGCGCCACCGACCAAAAGCACGGCGGCAACAAGTAGAGCGGAGAGTTTTAGAACCCTGCCAAAGACTTGCGCTGAACTACTTGCCACGAACGGCCCTCCTGAATTTGTAGATCTTCTTGAAAACCGGCCAGTAGGTATGCATTAGAGCGACCAATAACCAAAAGCCAAAGATAACCATCACCGGGGGGAAATCCAACCAGAAGAACAAAAGCAGTGTTACAGACACCAAAGCCGTCCAATGGTAAAAAACCAACACCGCACCCTGGTGCCCGTGACCTAAATCCTGAAGCTGGTGGTGAATGTGCTCTCGGTCAGCTGCAAACGGAGACTGACCCCTGCGAAGACGTCGCACCACCGCTAGCAGCAGGTCAAGCAGCGGAAGGATCAGAATCAAGACCGGTAGGGCCAGCGGAATCAACGCGGGCAACAGATCGTTGCGGGTCACAGTTGCCGGATCGATGCTGCCGGTGACGGTAATTGCACCAACCGCCATGAGAAGCCCCAGCAGCATGGCCCCCGAGTCCCCCATAAAGATTTTTGCAGGTCGCCAGTTGTGCGGTAAGAAGCCCAGCACCATGCCCAAGACAATTGCCGCCAGCAGACCTGCAGTTGAGAAGTAGTTGGTGGGAGATGTTTGCTGGGCAAGCAGGTAGGTGTAGACAAAAAATGCCAGCGTGCCTATTCCAACTACTCCGGCCGCCAGGCCATCCAGGCCATCAATGAAGTTCACGGCATTCATGATGAGAACCACAACAAACACCGTGGCAGCCAGCGAAACTCCAAAGCTGCCAACCGTGATTCCGCCAATCGGCAGCGATACGATCTGTATTCCAGAGGATGCCAAAATCCAGGCAGCCCCCATTTGACCGCCCATTTTGGCAGTCCAGTCAAGCTCAATTAGGTCATCCAGCAGCCCCACGATGATGATCACCCCGGAGGCCAAAACGACGGCCCAAATTGGACCGGGATTGAGGAATATCGGTTCAAACCAACCAAAGCTTGCGGCTGCCAAAACACCGACCAAAAGCCCGATAAACATCGCCACCCCGCCGATGCGGGGTGTTGGAGACTTGTGAACATCGCGTTCTCGGATCGCGGGGTGAATATTGAACCTTTTTGCAGTCCACCTAACCGCAAAGGTTGAAAGGTAGGTGACCAGGGCCGTGATCAGAGCGACTAGGAAATAGGCTCTCATCTAGCCGACCTTGAGCTCCAAATCCCCAATGACACTTTGAATTCGGTCAAGAGAAATTGCTCCCTTGCGCAGCACGCGAATTGGTTGACCATCCCTAACCTGGCTGAGATCCAAAATGGTTGAAGCTTCGCCCTTCGGGCTGGCCCCAGCATCCAGGTATGTGGCGACTTTAGCGCCAAAGTAATCGACTGCCTGTTGTGCGTTCACGGCAGCAGGTTGGCCTGTGAGGTTTGCGCTTGAAACAGCTAGCGGGCCGACATCTTCGAGCAGAGCGAGAGTTATTTTGTGATCTGGGACGCGAAGTGCAACAGTTCCCTTAGTGTCACCCAAATCCCACTCCAGAGTGGTTTGAGCCTTGAGAACCATAGTCAGAGCCCCGGGCCAAAATGCCGCTGCAAGCTGGTTCGCAACCAACGGTAAATCGGCCGCCAGTGCAGACATGGTCTCGACCTTAGGAATCAAAACTGGAGGTGGAGAGGTGCGCTCGCGACCTTTTAGATTCAGCAGCGCCTCAACCGCCTTGGCATTGAAAGCATCGGCAGCGACTCCGTAAACAGTGTCGGTCGGAATTACCACCACCTCACCGCGACCAAGACCAACCTTGGCCTGGCGAAAGCCGGTGAGCAAGTCAGTGTCGACTGAGCAGTCGTAAACCCGCATCTGTGCCTCGCTATCTCACCGCTGTGATGGTTCTAAATCTAAAGGTCGCATCTTGGAACGCTGAAACTCTCTGCCAACCGTCCTCCAATAGTAATTGACGGATGGCATTCGATTGACCGTCGGCATGCTCTAAAACCAATAGCCCTCCTGTGCGTAGCAGTGCAGCAGCGACACCGGAAATATCTCGGATCACATCCAGGCCATCCGGCCCCCCGTAAAGAGCCAGAGCGGGGTCAAAGTCTCGCACCTCAGGATCAATCGGGACGGCATCATCCGGAATGTAGGGCGGGTTTGAGATAACCACGTCCATAGTCCCCACTAGATCCCCCACCACCTGCTGCATTGCACCCAAGCGCAGTTCAATTTCCGGTGCCAAAGCCTCGATGTTTCTGGCTGCGAAGGCGTGAGCCTCAGGCGAAAGCTCAACCGCATAGACCTTGGTTTGAGGCGCCTCTGTCGCCATAGCAATGGCGATGGCACCAGAACCGGTTCCTAGGTCAATCGCCCTGCCGGGACTTGGAAGTAGTTTTAGGAAGTCAATGGCGTATTGCACCACCTGCTCAGTTTCAGGTCGTGGAATGAATACCCCGGGACCCACGGCAAGCTCAACTGATCGAAAAGGTGCTGTGCCCGTGATGTGCTGCAGCGGCTCGCGTTTTACACGGCGCTCCAGAGCCGCGTTAAAGACAAGCAGCTGAACGTCAGTTAGGCCAAAATCAAAGGTAATTCGGGTGAAAAGTTCAGACCTATCTACCTGCAGGCAGTGACAGAGCAACCAGGTCGCATCGGCCTGCGGGGAGGGAACCCCGGCTAAGGTGAGCTGGTCAGAAGCAAAGGCGAGCGCCTCAACGAGCTTCACTACTCACCCTGAAGTGCCGCGAGTCTGGACTCTTCGTCAAGTTTGATGCAGGACTGGACAATCGGCTCCAGCGCACCATCCATTACCTGATCAAGGTTGTAGGCCTTGTAGCCGGTTCGGTGATCGGCAATGCGATTCTCTGGAAAGTTATACGTGCGAATGCGCTCGGAGCGATCCACGGTTCTGACCTGTGACTTGCGAGCCGCTGACTGCTCAGCCTCAATGGCCTCCTGCTGAGCAGCCAAGATGCGAGCGCGTAGCACACGCATGGCAGCCTCTCGGTTCTGCAACTGAGATTTTTCATTCTGCATCGAAACCACGATGCCGGTCGGCAAGTGGGTGATGCGCACTGCAGAGTCAGTGGTGTTGACAGACTGCCCGCCAGGGCCTGATGAGCGGAAAACGTCGATGCGAATATCGTTTTGACTGATCTCCACTTCCTCGGGTTCATCAACCTCGGGGAAAATCAATACTCCCGCAGCGGAGGTGTGAATTCGGCCTTGGGTCTCCGTTGCCGGCACACGCTGAACTCTGTGAACTCCACCCTCAAATTTCAGGTGCGCCCAGACTCCCCCGGCTGGGTCGGTGCTCGTGGATTTGATTGCCACCTGCACGTCCTTGATCCCACCGAGGTCAGACTCGGTCCGGTCTAGGATTTCAGCCTTCCAGCCCTTGGACTGCGCGTAGTGGATGTACATGCGAAGCAGGTCTCCGGCAAACAGGGCTGACTCGGCGCCACCCTCACCGGCCTTGATCTCCATGATTACGTCTCGACCATCATCTGGATCTCTCGGAATCAACAGGCGGCGAAGTTTCTCGTTAGCCTCTTTGAGCATCGCCTCAAGGTTCGGTAGCTCCTCGGCAAAGGCCTCGTCCTCTTTGGCCAATTCCTTGGCAGCAGCCAGGTCCTCGGTGTACTGAATCACATTAGCTTCGGCAGACATGATTGCGGAGAGCTCGGCGTAACGACGGTTTAGCTTCTTAGCCAGAGCTGGATTGGTGTGTACTGCCGAGTCGCTCAGTTGCTCTTGCAAACTTGCGTGCTCGGCCCTGAGGCCTGCAAGCGAATCGAGCAATTACTCAGCGTCACTCTCTTGTGGCACAGGCATTGACTTCTCTAGCTTCAGCAGGAACTCGACGTTTGAGGCGGTGTCCTTGAGGCGAGAGAGCACAAGCTCAAGAGCCTGCTGCTGCTCAAGACCAGCAAGAGCACGACGTAGCTTCCAAATGATCTTGGTCTCCTGAGGGCTCATCAGCATCTCTTCGCGACGAGTTCCAGAGGCGTTGATGTCTACCGCTGGGAAGATTCGCTTGTCAGCCAACTGACGCGATAGGCGAAGCTCCATGTTTCCAGTTCCCTTGAACTCCTCGAAAATAACCTCATCCATCTTGGATCCGGTCTCAACCAGGGCCGTGGCAAGGATGGTTAGCGACCCACCGTGCTCGATGTTTCTAGCCGCTCCAAAGAAGCGCTTTGGTGGGTAAAGTGCCGAGGAATCGACACCACCGGAGAGGATTCGACCAGATGCTGGGGCACTGAGGTTGTAGGCGCGGCCCAACCTGGTGATGGAATCCAGCAGCACAACGACGTCGTGGCCAAGCTCAACCAAGCGCTTTGCACGCTCAATAGCAAGCTCTGCAACGGTGGTGTGGTCATCAGCTGGACGGTCGAAGGTCGAGGCAATAACCTCACCCTTCACGGTGCGCTGCATGTCGGTAACTTCCTCGGGACGCTCATCAACCAGGACAACCATGAGGTGAACCTCTGGGTTGTTGGTCGAGATAGCGTTTGCAATCGCCTGCAACACGAGAGTCTTTCCAGCCTTCGGAGGCGAGACAATCAGTCCGCGCTGACCCTTACCGATTGGGGCAACCAGATCAATAATTCGGGTCGAAAGTTTTTTGTTGTCAGTCTCGAGGCGAAGCCTGGTGTCTGGGTAAAGCGGGGTTAGCTTGCCAAACTCAACGCGAGCGGCCGCTTCCTCCATGGTCTGTCCGTTGATGGAGTCAACGCGCACCAGCGCATTGAACTTCTGGCGCTGGTTGCCCTGCTCCTCGCGGGGTTGGCGAATTGCTCCGACAACAGCGTCACCCTTTCGCAGGTTGTACTTCTTGACCTGGCCCAAAGAAACGTAGACGTCGTTTGGACCTGGGAGGTAACCGGAGGTACGCAGGAACGCGTAGTTCTCCAGGACATCGAGAATTCCAGCCACTGGGACTAGAACATCATCCTCGGTGATTTCTGGCTCTTGCTCGTCCTGGTTTCCACCGCGACGACGGTCACGGTCACGGAAGCGGCCACGACGGTTTCTACCGCCGCGGCGGTCATCATCGCGCTCGTTGCGGTTGTTGTCTCGGTCAGAACCTCTGGTCTCGCGATCTTCGCGACCCTCGGTGCGCTCTTGACGCTCTGGCTGAGACTCAGCGGCTGGTGCTCCAGCACTTTCAGTCTTCTCAGCAGCACCCTCGGTGCGGGCTGGACGGGTGCGGCGGCGAGGAGCTGCCTTCTCGCCAGCCTCTGCCTTGGGGGCTTCGGAGCTGGCCTCAGTCTTTGGGGCCGAAGCTGCAGCATCGGTGGAAACTTTTGCGCTGGTTGCGCGACGGGTTCTTTTTACAGGTTGTTCCTGCTGGATTTCATCCATTGGTATTACTCATTTCTTGGCGGCATTCATGCCTGATTTGATAAGAAAACTTGAAGAATGCAGTGGCGGGCTTTAGACGCCTGATCCAGACTGCCTCTCAACACTAGCACCTTTGAAGTCAACTGCAAGCGGCAGTGCTTTCCATGTTGAAAACTCGCGCTCAACAAACTTGATGGCTTCGGCTCGCTTCGCAGGGTCATCCTCGAGCACCAGTACCGAAGGTCCAGCACCTGAGACCACGGCCGGGTGCCCCTTGGCACGCAGTTCCTCAATCAAGCGACTGGTTTCAGGCATGGCGCTGGCCCGATAGTTCTGGTGGAGGCGATCCTCGGTGGCAGCAAAAGTCAGCTCGGGGCTTTGCGTCAAAGCAGCCACCAGCAGCGCGGAGCGGGAAACATTGAATACCGCATCGGTGTGTGGGACAGATTCCGGCTGCAGGCTTCGGGCCAGCTTGGTTGACATTTGATTTGGCGGAACCAGCACCAGCGGCGAGATACCGCGGTGAACACTTAGCTTTTTGTGGTGCGGTCCGGTCTCGTCTTTCCAGGCGATGGTCAGACCACCAAACAGAGCGGGTGCGACATTGTCGGGGTGGCCCTCGATTTCAGTGGCAAAATCCAGAAGTTGCTGCTCAGTCAGCACAATCTCCGGCTGCAGCAGTCCAGCGGCAAGCATGATGCCTCCGGTGACAGCAGCTCCTGAGGAGCCCATACCGCGACCGTGGGGGATGTTGTTGTGGCAAGTGATACGAAGTGGCGGAAGGGTTTTTCCCATTCGATCAAAAACTAGCTTTAGGGTGCTGAAGATGAGGTTGCTCTCATCGGTTGGAATGTCAGCTTCACCCTCGCCGACAATCTTGATTTCAAGCCCCGAGGAGATTACCTCTGCCTCGTACTGGTCGTAAAAGCTCAACGCCATACCCAAAGTGTCAAAACCAGGACCCAGGTTTGCACTGGTCGCTGGAATCTTGACTATTACGCGAGTCACTTGTTTCGCTCCAGCCCGAGCACTTCGGCAACCGAAGCGGCAGTTGCGGAGACCTTCTTTGGCTTGATCTGACGACCGCGGTCGTCCTTGAGGGCCCAGTCTGGATCCTTTAGGCCGTGGCCGGTAACGGTAACGACTATGGAATCAACCTTCGGTAGCTCACCCTTGAGCTTGGCCTTGTAAAGACCAGCCGCTCCAGTGGCGCTGGAAGGCTCAACGAATACGCCGGTTTCTTGCGACAGGAACCTGTGCATCCATAGAATTTCACGATCGCTAACTGCCCCAAAGGCACCACCGGTGTCTCGCTTTGCCTCTTGCGCCAGATCCCAGGAGGCTGGGTTACCGATCCGAATAGCAGTAGCGATGGTCTCCGGCTTTGCAACCGGCGAACCCTTCATGAATGGTGCCGCACCCTCGGCCTGAATACCGTAGAGCATCGGCAGCTTGGAAATCCGTCCAGCATCGCGATCCTCGCGATAGCCGAGGTGGTAGGCGGAAATGTTTCCGGCGTTGCCAAGTGGCATGGCGTGGAGATCCGGTGCAAACCCAAGCGCATCAAAAACCTCAAACGCGGCAGTCTTCTGACCCTGCAGGCGATCCGGATTCACGGAGTTCACCAAGAACACCGGGTAGTTCTCACTGAGCTCTCTGGCCAGGCGAAGGCAATCGTCAAAGTTTCCACGAACCTGAAGAATCTGCCCTTTGTGGGCAACTGCCTGAGAGAGCTTGCCCCAGGAGATTTTTCCGGCTGGAACCAAGACGACCGCCTGCATGCCTCCGGCAACAGCGTAGGCAGCAGCAGCGGCTGAGGTGTTTCCGGTGGAGGCCGCGATTACAGCCCTTGCGCCCTTGCCCTTGGCTTTAGAAACCGCAGTTGTCATGCCGCGGTCTTTGAAGGAGCCGGTTGGGTTCATGCCCTCGTATTTCAGGTGAACGCTACCGACATCCAGGAGTTTCGCCAGCGCCGGAGCCGCAATGAGTGGAGTTCCGCCCTCACCCAAGGTGACGATTGGATCGTCCTGGGTAAAAGGAAGTCGATCAAAGTATTCGCGAATCACTCCGCGCCACTGGTGAGCCATTTAGATTCCCTCCACTCGTATCACCGAGTCAACGTTTTGAACTGCAGCATTTGATCGCAAATCAGCCACGACCGAGTCCAAATCTCGCTCGCTGGCCTCATGGGTTGTGATGGTAAGCAGGGCACCCGAGTCCTTACCGGCTGGGTTCTGATCGACGGTCTCCACACTCACCTCGTGGTTTGCAAAGACGGTTGCCACCGACGCCAAAACTCCGGGTAGGTCAGTGACGCGGAGTGTCACCTGATAGCGGGTGGTCACCGCCTGCACAGGAAGAATCGGGAGGTTGGCATGCACTGAATCGGCAAGACCAGGACCGCCTGCAAGGTGGCGCTTGGCAGCCCCAACCAAATCGCCCAGCACCGCAGAGGCAGTCTGAGTTCCACCGGCACCTGCCCCGTAAAACATCAGCTGCCCGGCGCTCTCGGCCTCAACGAAGACCGCGTTGTAGGCACCCCTGACTGCAGCCAGCGGATGCTCTTCAGGAATCAGCGTGGGGTGGACTCTGACGGCAATTCCCTCAGGTTGGCCATCGCTCGCCGGAATACGCTCGCAAATTGCCAAAAGCTTTACCGCGTAGCCAGACTCCCGAGCGGTTTCGATCTGCAGGGCCGTCACCTTGGTAATGCCCTCGCGATAAACCTGCTCGACCGGAACCTCGGAGTGGAAGGCGAGCGATGCCAAAATGGCCGCCTTGCTAGCCGCATCAAAGCCCTCGACATCAGCGGTGGGGTCAGCTTCTGCGTAACCCAGGTCCTGCGCCTCCCTGAGCGCGTCCTCGAAGCTAGCACCGGTGGATTCCATGCGGTCCAAAATGAAGTTCGTGGTTCCGTTGACGATGCCCATGACCTTGTTGACTTTGTCGCCAGCGAGAGACTCGCGCAGCGGCCTGATGATTGGAATCGCTCCACCTACGGCAGCTTCAAAGTAGAGCTGAGCACCAAGCTGCTCGGCAAGATCAAAAAGCTCGGGACCGTGGGCAGCAATCAGAGCCTTGTTGGCAGTAATCACATCAGCTCCGCTGTTGAGCGCCATACGAACGTATGATCTGGCAGGCTCAATGCCACCCATCAGCTCAATGACCAAGTCGGAAGATTCAATGAGCGCCTCGGCGTCAGTGGTGAAGAGGTGGCTGGGCAGATTCCCCTCGCGCTTGGAATCTAGATTCCGCACCGCGATTCCGGTCAGTTCAAGCTCTGCACCAACGCGCTGGGCCAACTCCTCTTTATTCTCAATCAAAAGTCTTGCAACCTGAGAGCCCACAGAGCCCGCTCCCAGCAGCGCAACACGAATTGGTCGGTATGCGGTTTGCATTTATTCGGCCCTTCCGCCTTGGTAGCCAGCATCCCGGCTCAGCAAATCCTGTTCAGTTTCAGCCCGGATTAGAAGTGAGCTGTTTCCTGATTTGACCGCAACCATCGCAGGCCTGGTCAAAAAGTTGTAGTTAGAAGATAGCGAAAAGCAGTAGGCGCCGGTGGCAGCAACCGCGAGTATGTCGTTTACCGCCACATCGCTGGGGAGATACTCGTGGCGCACCACAATGTCTCCAGACTCGCAGTGCTTTCCAACCACGCGCGAAAGCGCCGGGGTTGCCGAGGAAACTCTTGAGGCAATCAAAGCCGAATATTCAGCCTGATACAGCGCAGGTCTGGCGTTATCGCTCATGCCGCCGTCAACACTCACGTACTTCCTAGTTGCCCCAGCACCCGACTCAGAAACTGAGACGTCCTTGATCGTTCCAACCGAATAGAGCGTGATGCCGGCCGGTCCGGAAATCACTCGTCCAGGCTCGAAAGCGAGTTTTGGAACGGCGATACCTAGCGCTGAGCACTTGTCGGCCACCGCTTTTGCAATTCGCGTGGCCATCTCGGCGATAGCAAGTGGGTGGTCTGCCTTTGTGTAGGAGATGCCGAATCCACCGCCCAGGTTTAGCTCTGGAACCTCTCCCCCGGCAAGGAGCTGGGCATGGACATCCAAAAGGCGCTCTGCAGCAGCCAAGAATCCATCAACCACAAAAATCTGCGAGCCAATGTGAGAGTGCAGACCCAGGAATCGAAGGTGGGAGTGTGATCGAATCTTGGCAACGAGGTCAGGAACATCGCTGAGAGCCACTCCAAATTTTTGGTCTTCCCGCGCGGTCGCCAGATGCTCATGCGTGTGAGCGTGAACGCCAGAGTTCACCCGAAGTCGAACTGGCTGAATCTTGTCTTGTGCTCCGGCAACTGAGGCGATGCGTTCAATTTCAATTTCTGAGTCGATGACGATGGCGCCAACGCCGTAGGCGATAGCCCGGCCAATCTCCACGAGGGATTTGTTGTTGCCGTGCAGTCCGATACGCTCGCCCGGCATACCGGCAGCAATCGCAACGGCAAGCTCGCCCTGGGTCGAAACATCAACAGCTAGTCCGGCTTCATTCACCCACCGCACCACGTCAGTTGTCAACAGCGCCTTCGAGGCGTAGTAGAGCTTTGAGGTGGTGCCAATCTTGTTTGCCGCATCGCTGAAAGCTCGCTTGGTGCTGAGCAGTCGCGCCTCAAAGTCTTCCTGATCCACAACGTAGAGCGGTGATCCGTAGTTTCTAATCAGGTCGGATACCGCCACGCCGCCAACGGTCAGCTCCCCGTGCTGGTTTCGCCTGGCAGTTCTGGGCCAAATCTTCTGGTCAACGGCGTTCAGGTCACTCGGTGGAGTCAACCAGGCTGGGGCAAGTGGGTTTTTCATCTACATCCTCTCCGGTGCGCTCACGCCAAGGAGGTGAAGACCGTTGGCTAGCACAACACCCGCGGCGTTGTTGAGCCAAAGCCTGGTTCGATGCACACTTTCGACACTTTGCTCTCCAAGTGGGGTTACTCGGCAGTTGTCATACCAGCGGTGGTAATTGCCAGCAACCAACTCGAGGTACCTTGCTACGCGATGGGGCTCCCGGAACTCTGCCGCTTGTGCAACCACCCGGGGAAACTCACTGAGGGAGGCCAGAAGTTCTGATTCTGAAGCGTGACTGAGCAGTTCCGGCAGGAACTCGGTGTCATCAACACCCAGGGCGAGCGCATTCTTGGCAACCTGCTTGGTTCGCGCATGGGCGTACTGGACGTAGAACACTGGATTGTCATTGGTCTTTTTGCTCAGTTGCTCCAGGTCAACGTCGAGGGACTGGTTGATTGAACTTCTTGCCAGCGCATACCGCGCCGCATCGACACCTACCGAATCAACCAGGTCTTCCATGGTTACCACGGTTCCAGCCCGCTTCGACATCCTTACCGGCTCACCATCTCTGACCAGGTTCACCATCTGCCCGATCAAAATTTCCATGTTCAAGCCGGGGGTGTCCCCAAAGGCTGCGCAGAGTGCCATCATGCGCGGGACATAGCCGTGGTGATCGGCTCCGAGCATGTAGATGCAGCGATCAAACCCGCGTGAGCGCTTGTTCTGGTAGTAGGCGATATCTCCTGCGATGTAGGCGGCGTCTCCGTCGCTTTTTAGGATCACTCGATCCTTGTCATCCCCAAGCTCAGTGGATCTGAGCCAGACTGCACCTTCAGACTCGTAGATGTGACCAAGCTCGCGCAATCTTGCGATGGACTTTTCTACCTCGCCTGATTCATAGAGCGAGTTCTCGTGAAAATAAACGTCAAAGTCGACGCCAAAATCGTGCAGGGACTGACGAATCTGCTCAAACATCAGCTCGACTCCGGCAGCCCGGAAGACCTCTTGGGCTTCGCTTTCAGGCAAACTCAGTGGATCGATGCTGCTTGAGGCCAACACCTGATTTGCAATTTCTTCAATGTATTGACCGGAATATCCGTCGTCGGGAGCCGGCTCTGCCTTAGCTCTTGCAAGTAAGGACCTAGCGAACCGGTCAATTTGAGCACCGTGGTCGTTGAAGTAATACTCCCGGGTAACCTCAGCACCCTGCGACTGGAAGATTCTTGCTAGCGAGTCGCCGACTGCAGCCCAGCGCGTGCCGCCCAAGTGAATTGGACCGGTTGGGTTAGCCGACACGAATTCGAGGTTTAGTTTGACTCCGCTTAGCGAATCTCCCCGCCCGTAGCCAGCTCCAGCGAGCACGATCTCTTTTGCCAGAGCACCGGTTGCGGAGTCTGAAACAAAAAGATTAATAAAGCCAGGTCCTGCAATCTCAACCTTTTCAACCCCATCAACCTTTGCCAGTTCACCAACCAGCAAATTAGCGAAATCCCTCGGGCTCAAGCCGGCCTTTGACCCGAGCTGCATGGCGACGTTTGTGGCCCAGTCACCGTGATCCCGATTCTTAGGGCGCTCCACCACGACAGATTCTGGAACATCAACAACTACAACCCCAGCGGAGACCAGGCGACCAATGCTGGCTGCGATGGCTGCGGATAACTGCTCTGGGTTCACTTGGTTCCTGGCTTTTCTGGCGCGAAAATACGGAGTTTGGATTTCGGCGGTGAACCTAAATCATACCCTTTGGGCCTTTTGCGACCTAGTTTCTTCTCAACCAAACCGCCGAGTTAGCTGGCAGCAAACCTGCGGTAACAGGGGCACTGGACACCAAGACCTCCCCCGCTGGAATGGCAACTGGCTCATCCGAGAAGTTGGTGAAACAGACCCAGGATCCAGGGCGCTCGAAGGCCATTGTCCCCTGGGGGGACTCCAGCCAGTTGAGCACTTCCTCGCCCTGAAGCTGTTTACGCAGAGCCAGGGCCCTGCGGTAAAGCGAAAGGGTTGACTCAGGCTGCTGCTCTTGCACGACAACGGAGTACTCGCCGAACCAGCTGGGCTGAGGAAGATGGGATCCGCCGGCTCCAAAGCCAAAGGACGAACCAGACGGCTCCCAGGGCAGCGGCACCCGGCAACCGTCACGACTTTTGAATTTACCTTCGCCCCGAAACCACTGCGGGTCCTGCATCTGCTCGCTCGGGATGTCTAGAACATCTGGCAGTCCCAGCTCCTCGCCCTGGTAGAGATAGCTGGAGCCGGGCAGGGCGAGCATGGTAAGGGTTGCGGCCTTCGCTCTTGCAAGACCTTTTTCTAGATCAAGCTTTGGATCTAGCCGGTTTTTCACGTACCAGTTGTTTTCGTCGGCGAATGTTACGCCGTCTTTCCCGGCGGGGATTACCAGACGGGTGACGTGCCGAATCACATCGTGGTTAGACATGACCCAGGTGGTCGAAGACCCAGTCTGCTGAGCAAACTGCAAATTCTTGTCAATCACCTGGCGGAAGGTTCTTGCCTCCCATTTGGCGGTCAATAGGTCAAAGTTGAATGCCTGCCCAAGTCCGTCAAGCGATGCATAGGGGGGCCTGCGATGGGGGTGAACCCAGGCTTCAGCGACAGCAACCCTTGGCGGATCGTACTCGTTAAAAAGCTTGCGCCAGGTTTTATAGACCTCGTGAACTTCATCGCGATCAAACAGCGGATCGCTGCCATCATCCTTCATAACCTCTAGGTCATAAGAGGAGCGTGATGGGAGCGGATCCAAGTCCTTGATCAGGGCATGGGCGACGTCAATTCTGAAGCCATCGACACCTCGGTCAGACCAAAACTTGAGGGTCTTGAGAAAGTCCTCGCGTACCTCAGGATTGGACCAGTCAAAATCTGGCTGCTCCTTGGTGAAAAGGTGAAGATACCACTGGCCATCCGGTGTCCTGGTCCAGCCCTCTGGGCCAAAATGGCTCGATAGATCAGATGGTGGCAACTCTCCATCGACTCCCCTGCCATCTCGGAAGATGTATCTTGCGCGCTCGGCGGATCCCCTTGGAGAGCGCAGCGCCTGCTGGAACCAGATGTGCTGGTCGGAAGAGTGGTTGGGAACAATGTCGACAAAAATGCGAATTCCACGCTGATGCATCGCTTCCACCAGATCGTCGAATTGTTCGAGGGTTCCAATCCGAGGGTCGACATCTCGATAATCCGCAACGTCATAACCGCCATCTGCGAGGGCAGAGGGGTAAAACGGGGAGAGCCAAACCGCGTCGATGGAGAGTGATGAAAGATAGTCGGCCTTGGAAATGATTCCCTTCAAATCACCAATTCCATCGGCATTGGAATCCGAAAAGCTTCTGGGGTAGATCTGGTATACGACGGCCTGACGCCACCAATCAGCTGGACCAGATAGTTGTACCGATGAGGACAATTGCAACTCCTTGAACTAACACCTAGCAAATCTCAGGGGGCCTCGAATGCTAGGCTACCGTTGTCCCCGCCCCTATAGCTCAGGGGATAGAGCACCGCCCTCCGGAGGCGGGAGCGCAGGTTCGAATCCTGCTAGGGGCGCAAACCCCTAGCCCTTCACCGAACCAGCCAGCAGGCCTCTCACGAAGTAGCGCTGCAGGGCAAAGAAGACCAGCAGCGGAACAACCATCGAAACAAAGGCTCCCGCAGTCAACAGCTCCCAACCAGAACCTCTGGTGCCAACCATTTCAGCCAAGCGAATGGTCATTGGCGCAACTTCTTTTGCACCGCCACCGAAGGTGAGACCAACCAACAAGTCGTTCCAGACCCAAAGGAACTGGAAGATGGCAAAGGATGCGATAGCTGGAACAGACAGCGGAAGCACAATCTTCGAGAACAGCGTGAACCAGCCTGCGCCGTCGACACGTGCTGCTTCAATTAGCTCCCTTGGAATCTGACTCAGGAAGTTGTGCAGCATAAAAATTGCAAGCGGCAGTCCAAATATGGTGTGGGCGATCCAGATCGGGATGTAAGTCCCAGTGATTCCGAAGTCCGGAATGATGGTCACATCCCCGATAACCAGGCCCTTGGCGAAAAGCTGAAGGAGAGGAATCAACGTCAACTGAAGTGGAATTACCTGCAGGGCAAAGATGCTAAAGAAGATAAACTCTCGACCCTTGAACTCAAACCAGGCCAGCGCATACGCCGCAAAGACCGCGAGAGTGATCGGGAAAATAACAGCTGGCAGAGTAACCGCCAGTGAGTTGAAGAAAAACTGGTAAAGCGGCGGGTTGGTGGTTGATCCCTCAAAAAGCACCTGTGTGTAGTTGTCGAAGGAAATGTTGGGCTGCACAAAGAACGTCCACCAACCGGAGTTGTTGATGTCCTTCTCTGGCCGAATCGAAGTAACCAGAAGCCCGAAGGTTGGGATGGTCCAAAGAATTGCGATCACCCAGGCGGCAAATGCCGCCCATGGAGAAGAGAAGATGTTTTTTGCCTGCGCCCTAACGCTGGTCTTTGCTGCTGCAGAGGTCATTAGCGTTCCGTCCTCTCTAGGCGAAGCTGTCGAATGTTGTAGACGATGATCGGAATGATTGCCACGAACAAGATGATGGCTAGCGCTGAACCCTGACCGTAATTCATCTGTCGGAAAGACTGGGAGTACATCTCGTTTGCAATCACGTTGGTCTGGAAGTTTCCACCGGTCATCGTGCGAACGATGTCAAACACTTTGAGGGTTCCAATGGTGATGGTGGTGAGCACCACCACGATGGTCGCCCTAATCATAGGAACCGAAACAAGATAGAAGCGGCGCCATGGCGTTGCGCCGTCCAGCATGGCAGCCTCAGTAACTTCATCCGGGATATTCTTGAGTGCGGCTGAGAGCACTACCATCGCGAAACCAGTCTGAATCCAAATCATCACGAGAATCAGCAGGAAAGTGTTCAGCGGGACTTCGAGCAACCAGTTGGGCGGCGTCAGGCCAAGAGCCTTGAAGATTGCTGAGAAAAGACCGATGTCTGGCTTGTTGTCATTCGGCTGGTAGTTGTAAACGAATTTCCAGATGACACCGGCTCCCACAAACGAAATAGCCATCGGCATAAAAATTAGCGACTTGATAACCGCTGGTCGCTTCATGCGGTCGGTCATGTAGGCGATGCCCAGACCAATCAACGTCGAAAGGGTTGGAACGGTTACAACCCAAATCGCGGTGTTTGTCAGAACGACAGTAATCTCCGGGATAGTGAACGCCCAGATGTAATTGTCAAAACCAACGAAGTTTTCAGACTTCTTATCCATGAAGGACAGAATCAAGGTGCGGATGGCCGGGTAGATCAGGCCAACCAGAAGAAGCAGGGATGCCGGAACCAAGAAAACCAGGTACTTCAGCCACTCTTGTGCCTTCACAGAGGCGCGAGAAGCGAGCAGGAAAACCAAGAAGATTACCGCAGCGAAGCTGACCAAGGCCAGTGCCAACAACGAGAAGTTTTCCGCGATGATGTCCGCTGGAGTTTTTCTTGCTGAGTGAAGTGCAAGTGCAATCATGTTTCGAATCCTAACAACCTTCTAAAGAGCTGTGGGGCCCGCCTTCGACGGGCCCCACAGTCATTTATTTAGCTAGTTACAACGTTGGCTAATTAGTAAGGCCAGGTTGAGTAGATAGCTTCTAGAACAGCAGCGTCGGACTTGTCCTCAGCTACCCATGCGGTCATTTCCTTCCAGAACGAACCTGCTCCAACCTCAGCTGGCATCACGTCGGAGCCATCGAAGCGGAAGGTAGATGCGTTCTGCAGGATCTCAACAGCAACCTTGTTTACTGGGTCTGCAACGTTTGCAGTGTCCAGTCCAAGGTTGGCGGAGAACCAGCCACCCAGGGCGGCCTTCTTGTTGTTCCAGTCAGGAGTGGTTAGGTAGTGGTGCACAGCGTGTACCTCTGGACGGTCAGCGAAGATACCAACGAACTCGCCACCACCAAGTGCAGGCTTGTTGTCAGCCGAGACACCTGGGAAGTAGAAGGTGGTGATTCCACCCTCAGTGGTGGTGTCCTCTGGGGACACGATGGTTGCACCGTAGTCAGCGGCAAGGATGCCACCGATGAAGGATGCCTGACGGTGCATTGCACAGCTGCCGTCAACTAGGCCAGCGCCACCCTCCTGGAAGGTGGTGGTAGCGATCGAAGCAACGTCACCAACGTAGGCAGGGTTCTTCAGAATCTTGCCAGCCTCAGCTAGAACTTCAGCAACCTTAGGGTCGTTGAATGGAAGCTCACCGGAAACCCACTGGTCGTAGGTTGCAGCGTCCTGGAAGCGAAGCATTAGGTCTTCCATCCAGTCAGTTCCAACCCAACCGGTTGCGTCACCGGAACCGAAACCAACACACCAAGGCTGAACATCGCCAGCAGCGGCAATGGTGTCAGACAGAGCTAGAAGCTCTTCCCAGGTGGTAGGAATTGCCCAGCCGTTGTCGGCAAAGGTCTTTGGCGAGTACCAGACGAAGGACTTCACGTTTGCGCCCAGTGGGGTGCCGTAGAAGGTGCCGTCAACGGTTCCGTAGACCTTCCAGTCTGCGGTGTAGTTCTCGTCAACCGAAGCTGAAGTTGCGTCGTTGGCGGGTACTAGACCGTTGCCAGCGAACTTAGCCAATAGACCTGGCTGTGGGAAGATCGCCATGTCAGGAGCGGTGCCACCCTCAACGCGAACTGGAATCTGAGCCTCAAACTCCTGGGTTCCGTTCCAGTTGATGGTGATGCCGGTGCACTCCTCAAACTCAGCGAGGGACTCGATGAATAGGGAAGCCTCAGGGTCAATGATGGTGGTGTACATCTCAACCTCGGTGCCCTCGTTGCCCAAGTAGGCCTCGTAAGCAGCACAAGTGTCAGAAGTGGTGGAGTCAGTGGTCTCGCTGGCAGTCTCTTCAGCTGCAGGCTCGCTGCTTGCGCAACCAGCCAAAACCAAAGAAGCCGCAACGGCAGTAGCTCCAAGAGCCACTACACGACGACGTAGTGTTGACATATTTTTCCTTTCGAAATCAGCCATCGTTGGCTGAACCTCACACGATAGGAGGGTCCCTCCAGAATAAAAGAGGGACTCATTGATTTCCTACTGCAAGCGATTACATTACGATAACAATGAGGTATCAGGTTGCCTGTGTGGCCAATTTACAATTTTTACAATTGAAATTGCACCGTTACATAACTACCGCGATGTCAGCAGTGAAGCCAGTTGCTGGAGCGCCATGGCCCGGTGTGAGAATGAGTTTTTTACCTCGGGTTCCAGCTCTGCAGCGGTCACGCTAAAGCCCTGGGGTATGAAAATCGGGTCGTAACCAAATCCGTGCTCACCGCTAGCCTGCGTCGCAATTTTCCCCGGCCAAACTCCGGTAACCGAAACCTCCCCGGCATCATCAACCAGGGCCATGGTGCAAACAAATGCAGCAGCTCGATTTTCTTCAGGAATATCAATGAGCTGAGCCAAAAGTAGGTCGCGGTTGGTCTTGTCGTCTCTTCCCCCCGACCAGATTGCAGAGAAAATGCCCGGGGCACCCCCCATGACCTCAACTGCGATTCCCGAGTCGTCGGCAAATGATGGGGCCCCGGTCGCCGCAAAGGCTGCCCGAGCCTTAATCAGAGCATTCTCCAAAAAGGTACTTCCGCTCTCAACGGGCTCCTCACCCTTGTGCATAAGGATTTCGACATCAGCGCCGCGAGCGCGGAGAATTGCCTCGACCTCCTGGGCTTTGTGCTGGTTCCCGGTCGCGAAGTAGAGCTGCATTACCGAAGGTCCAAGTCTTCGCCTAATGCCTCACGTTGCATCTTGCTCAGCTCAAGGTTTGCCTGCAGCGCAAGTTCCAGTAGTCGATTCAGTTCGTCACGATCAAATGGCTCAGCCTCAGCCGTTCCCTGGACCTCAACGAAAAGCCCACGGCCGGTCACTACAACGTTCATGTCGGTATCAGCGCGTACATCTTCAACGTAGGCAAGATCTGTCATCGCAACTCCGTCAATGATGCCCACCGAGACTGCCGAAACAGTGTCAATCAGTGGCTTGGCGCTCTTAGCGATGTAGCCATTTTTCTTGGCCCAAGCGACAGCGTCGGCAAGCGCTACGAAGGCACCGGTGATGGCCGCGGTTCTGGTGCCACCATCGGCCTGCAAGACATCGCAGTCCAGCACGATTGTGTTTTCACCAAGCTGTTTGACGTCAATGACCGCCCTCAATGAGCGACCTATCAACCTAGAAATTTCATGGGTCCGGCCACCGATTTTTCCCTTTACAGCCTCGCGCTCACTTCGGTCATGAGTAGCTCGAGGGAGCATCGAATATTCGGCTGTAACCCAACCTTCGCCCGAGTCTTTTTTGAACCTGGGGACCCCCGGGGTGAATGAAGCATTGCAGAGCACCTTGGTGTTACCAAAAGAAACCAAGACGGAACCTTCCGCATGAATTGTGAAGCCGCGCTCAATTTTGATTTCCCTGAGATCGTGCGCCTGACGGCCATCTGCTCTAGTCATCTAAGACCTTTCGTTGTAGGTGTCTAACACCCGAAACTTCGGGTCCCAGAAATCGCTTGGCCAAAACCTCAAATTCCGCAGCATCGCCGGTGGCATAGAACCGGAAGCTTGGCTTGCTGCCCTCAGGAGCAAGCAAGTCGTGTTCGGTCAGTACCCGAAACACATCCTTGGCGGTCTCATCAGCGGAAGAGACCAGATTGACCCGGTCCCCCATCACATAGCTCAAGGCCGCCTGTAAAAGTGGATAGTGGGTGCAACCGAGAACCAGGGTGTCAACCCCGGCATCTTTGATTGGCTCTAGATACTCTTGGGCCGCAGCCAACAGTTCTGGGCCAGATGTGACGCCAGCTTCAACGAAATCAACAAACTTGGGGCAAGCCACCGACGTGATTTCAAAATCTACCGCGGCAGCGAAAGCGTCCTCGTAGGCCCTGGACGTAATTGTGGCAGTGGTTCCAATTACCCCAACCTTGCGATTGCCGCTGGTGCCAACAGCCTTACGGACAGCCGGCTGAATCACCTCGATGACCGGGACTCCGAGGCCTTCGGTATAACGCTCTCGAGCATCTCGCAAGACTGCAGCCGAAGCGGAGTTGCAGGCAATCACCAACATTTTCACGCCTGAGGCAACCAGCTCGTCCATTACCTCCAGCGCCAATCTGCGCACCTCGGAAATCGGCTTGGGGCCGTATGGGGAATTTAGGGTGTCACCAACGTAGGTAATGGATTCATTGGGCAGCTGATCGATGATTGCTCTGGCCACCGTTAGGCCACCGACGCCCGAGTCAAATACTCCGATTGGTCTGGAATCCACGCGCTAAGTCTAGGGTGAGCTTTCACTAGGCTAAGAGCGTGTCTACCGCGCTAATGACCGATCGCTACGAGCTGACCATGGTTCAAGCTGCCCTGCGATCAGGCAAAGCTGACCGGCGTTGCGTCTTTGAGGTGTTTGCCCGCCAGCTTCCAGCTGGCAGACGTTACGGCGTAGTGGCTGGAACTGGAAGAGTGCTCAGTGCGCTTCAGGAGTTCACCTTCACCAGCGCAGAGCTCGATTTTCTAGCAAACCAAAATGTCGTGGATGAACCAACACTCAAGTGGCTAAGTGATTACCGGTTCAGCGGAGACATTTCCGGTTATCGCGAGGGTGAGCTCTACTTCGGAGGCTCCCCCGTAATGAGCGTGGAGGCGAGCTTCGCAGAGGCGGTACTCCTGGAAACCCTAATCCTTTCGATCATGAACTACGACTCGGCCGTGGCCTCCGCGGCAGCCAGAATGAAATCAGCAAGCGCCGACCGAAAACTCATCGAAATGGGCAGCAGAAGAGCCCACGAGGTTGCCGCAGTGGCGGCGGCCAGGGCTGCAGTGATTGCAGGTTTTGATGGAACCAGCAACTTGGAAGCGGGCCGAGACTACGGGCTTGAAACCTTTGGCACCTCCGCGCATGCCTTTACCCTTCTGCACGATTCTGAGGAAGAGGCCTTCAAGGCTCAGTTGGATTCAATGGGAAATCAAACGACGCTTTTAGTTGACACCTATGACGTGAAAATGGCGGTTGAGCGAGCCGTTCGGCTAAGCGAAGGCAAGGTTAGGGCAGTTCGTCTTGATTCCGGTGACCTTTCAAGCACAGCCGTTGAGGTGCGCAAACAGCTAGACGATCTGGGTGCACATGAAACAAAAATTACCGTCACCAGTGACCTTGACGAATACACCATCGCGGCTCTTGCCGTTGCACCGATAGATAGTTACGGGGTGGGAACCTCACTCGTCACTGGATCTGGATTCCCAACCGCAGGCTTTGTCTACAAACTCGTTGCTCACTCAGATGGCGAGGGCTGGCATGACGTGGCGAAGCGGTCGAAGGCAAAAACTAACCGCGGTGGGAAGAAGTTTGCCGCGCGGCAACTGGAAAGCGGAATTGCCAAAGCTGAACTCATCTCTGACCATCTTCCCGAGGGAAGACCGCTCCAAACTCAACTGGTTTCAGGCGGTCAAATCGATACGCGCTTCATCGGTAGCGAGGGTGTAAAGAGAGCCAAGGAGCATCACGCAGCCGCGATTACTGAACTTCCAAGTGGGGCACTGCGCCTCTCCAAGGGCGACCCGGCCATCCCGGTCGAATTTATTTAGCTTCGTCCTCTGATGGCTTGAAACCCTCATAGATTTCCTTGCAGGTGGGGCAGACCGGAAATTTCTGTGGGTCTCTGGATGGAACCCAAACCTTGCCGCAGAGTGCTTCGACCGCACTGCCCAAAACTGCCGATTCTACGATTTTGGATTTCTTTACGTAGTGGGAGTAGCGCTCCTGGTCACCCGGATCTAAATAGGTTTTTTCCTCGAGTTGAGTGCCAAATTGTGACTCGGTCATAGGTTTTAGTTTAGGTCTGCGGCGTCGCCGAGGGTTACCTGAAAAGTCAATCGCTCGCTTGAGCGAATTACTTCAACTTCAACCGCCGCTCCAGCAGGCTCGGCTCTAACCAGGGCAGTTAGATCAGATGCTGATGCAACCAGCTCTCCGCCAAAACGGACCACGATGTCGCCAGCCCGAATCCCAGCCGACTGGGCTGCTCCCCCATCTGTGACGTCTTCAACATAAGCTCCGGTTGAGAATGAGGAATTCTCGGCCGTGTTGTCGCTAACCATCGCCCCGAGCAATCCGTGGGTCGCAGATCCGGTCTCGACAATTTCTTGAGCTATACGCTCCGCGGTGTTAGACGGTATGGCAAAACCAACTCCGATGCTGCCTGATTCGGCATTTCCAGCGGTTGCGATTGCAACGTTGATTCCAATTAGTTCACCCGAAGAGTTCACCAATGCACCACCCGAGTTGCCCGGATTGATTGCAGCGTCGGTCTGAATCACCTGCAGTGAGATTGGTGCGGTCCCGGTGCCGTTCCAGAACTGCAACCCGGGGTTCTCGCTCACCTCACTGCTCGCAACCTGAATGGTTCGGTTTAGAGCGGAAATGATCCCCTGAGTAACGGTGGACGAAAGACCCAGCGGAGCTCCAATTGCCACCACATCCTCGCCGACATTTAGGGAGTCCGAATCGGCAAACGCAATCGGCTTCAGACCGATCGCATCAATCTTTAGAACTGCAAGGTCATAAATCGAGTCATAGCCAACTAGCTCGGCGGGATACACCTCACCGTTCCAAAGCTGGACCGTGATGTTTGCCTGATCGGTTAGGCCGCCGAGCGTTACCACGTGAGCATTGGTCAGGATATAACCGTCCTCGGTGAGCGCCACTCCAGAGCCCGAACCTGAACCACTGGCGTCCTCAACTCCGATGGTTGCAACCGATGGTGCTGCGTTGGCTGCTGCTCCAGTGACCCAGTTGACCTGCTCGGTGTTGTTTACGACAACAGGTGCTGGCTGGGAAATAGCCAAGTAGGAAAGAGTGAATGCGGTAGAGCCGATAATTCCTCCAACCAGGGCCGCAGCCATGGTGAGGGTTGCAATACCCAGGGCACGCAGTGGCCTGCGGCTACGCTTTGCGACCAACGGCTCGGGCGCCCGATAGGGCGGGTTGAAAGTGAACTGATTCTCCCCGGAACGATTCCACTCAGACATAAGTTTCCTTTCGCTGCTCTCGCAAAAGTATGCGAGGCGATGCTGGAGATTTTCTCAACCTTGTCTGAGTTTATTCTGAGGAGCTAGTCGACCAGCAGTGTCCTCCTGGGAAGTTCGATGACTTTCACGCTGAGCGTATTTGATCCCAGCTCCCAGCTGGCCGCCCCGACAACCCACTGCGAACCTGAAATCCTGTAATCCACGCTGTAGCGGACAAAGGCTTGCGCTCGGTAATCGCCGATGTCGGCAAAACTTTTAGCAGTTTCGAATCCTGACTGGGAGGCTCCGTCCGAGAACTCCCAGCGGGCGTTGGTCGCCCTAAATCTGATCTGAGCGGTTTTCCCAAGCAGCTCCCCTTCAAAGTCCAGATCGTTTCCAGAAACCAAAAATCGTGCAGGGTCATCAAACTCAATATCGTCCCCCGGCTCCCACCAGGCATAAGGTCGGTTGGAAATGGCCGTCAGGCGATCTTCAAGCTGCTCAGAGAGAGACTTCACTCGAGGTGCTGAGCCCGCAGAAACTTCGTCCCCCAGACAAAGTCTCGAATTTAGCGGCACCCACGCCTCAATGATTGTGATGGTTGGAATATCAATCGTGCCATTGGCATAAAACTGACAGAGCTCCATGGCCTGCTCGCCAGAACCTGAATTGGCCTCACTTTCACGGGATGTGGATTCCTCACCCGCACATAGAGAAAATTCACCAGCGCTACCTCCGGGGCAACCGCAGGAGCCAAGAGCCACCGAAGTAATGTCGCAACTTGTCGCCAAAATAAGCGGAATGATGAGTTCTAACACGGTGCTCCCGTGGGATTCAAACTAGAAATACGCTTCCCCTGCGGGGTGTCGTCAAGCCAAATCTCAACGCGTTGCGGAGCAACGGGTTCGCCTAAATCAACTTGACCCATGGCATCGAAGAATTTGATGTCCGATACGTCGAGGCAGGCGATGAGTGCGCGAGGAGTCAGCTGCTGAAGAATTTCAAAGCGAGCCCGCCCGACCTGCCGATAACCAAGTTCATCTAGCTTCTCTCTCGCCGCCTCACTGGCCGCCAGGGCTTCCCCACTGAGGACAATTTCAGCACTCTGGGACAAAGCCATGGCCGCGTAATCTTCCAGCGACTTCTCTTGCGCGGTCTGGCTGGAGCAGCTTGTCAGCAATAGCAGAAGTGGCAAAAATCTCATGCCGAAAAGGTAGTCAGATTCAGAATTTGGCGCCGAGAGTTATCCACAAGCAAAAACCCCTTGGTTTCCCAAGGGGTTTTCTATTGGTTGCGGGGGCAGGATTTGAACCTACGACCTCCGGGTTATGAGCCCGGCGAGCTACCGAACTGCTCCACCCCGCGGCGAAGTTCAAATCCTAGCAGATTCGTGACTACTCTGCCAAGAGCTCCAAAGCCTTCTCGATGGCAGCGGAGAGCTTCTGATCGGCCTCCCCGAACTTGGTCCAGTCGCCCTCGGCCAAAGCAGCCTGCTTCTCCTCAATGGCCTGACGAGCCTGCTCGAGCAGACCTGCCAACTCAGGATTGTCAGAGACAACCGGGGAAGATGTGCTGGCTCCAGGATTCACAGTCGTGGAGTCCCCGGCATCGACACCAGAGTTTCCACCGAACAATTTGTCCAAGGCTTCATCGAGGGTGTCCTCGAAGGCAATTTGATCTCCGAATGCGACCAGAATTTTCTGCAGCAGCGGATAGCTGGTTTCGCCGGTGGACTCAATGTAAACCGGCTGCACGTAGAGCAAGCCGCCACCCACCGGAAGCGTGAGCAGGTTTCCGTTTAGCACTCGAGTCGAACCTTGCCGCAGGATGTTGAGCAGCGAAGAAACGTTGCTGTCTGCGTTGAAGTTGTTCTGAACCTGACCTGGGCCGGGGACAATCGTCTCTCGAGGCAGGTTCAACAGGGTCAGCTTTCCGAAGTCTTCACTCACCGCCCCGGCCTTGCTTCCCGCATCTGCATTTGCAATCAGGTATCCGGTGAGCACGTTTCGAGCGGTGTCACCTGTGGACTGCGGAATGAAGGTTGAGTAGAGCGAGAAAGAGCTCTGAGTCTCGCCGGGTGCCTGCAGAGTCAGGTAGTAGGGCGGCTGCAGTGTTCCCAGGCCGTTGCCTTCCACCGGGTCATTCGGAGTCATCCAAGCATCCTGCTGCGAGTAGAACGAGCCGGCATCTGAAACGTGGTATCGACCCAGGATTGAGCGTTGCGCCTTAAAAAGGTCGGCAGGGTAGCGAACGTGGGCCATCAAGTCCCCGCTCATTTCACTCTTAGGCTGAACCGTGTCTGGGAAGACCTTCATCCAGGCCGCAAGAATTGGATCAGTCTCATCCCACGCGTAGAGGTCAACCGAACCGTCATACGCGTCCACAGTCGCCTTCACAGAGTTTCGGATGTAGTTAACACTCGTGGCGCCTGAACCAAAGGTCTCGGAGGCTGAATCCAGCTTGGCAGCGAGGAAATTCTCCACGTTTGAGTATGGGTACTGGTTGGTGGTGGTGTAACCATCGATGATCCACTTGATTCGACCATCGACAACCGCGGGGTAAACCTCAGAATCCAGGGTTAGGTATGGTGCAACCTCCTGCACCCTGGTTGCAGGGTCACGGTTATAGAGAATTTGCGAATTGGAATTGATGGCATCCGATAGCAGAATCTGCTCGCTTTGGAACTTCAGAGCGTAGGCAACGCGAGTCATCAGATCGCCGAGCTTAGGGCCGCCATCACCCGAGAATGTGGTGTAGGTCTCGTTCTGACCGTCCTCACCGGCGGGGAAGTCAAATTCCAAAGGCTCCGCACCCTCGGCTGCGCCAACGATTGAGTAGGCAGGCGAGTTCGCACCGAAGTAAACCCGAGGTTCAAAGTCACCCAAAGCCCCAACGCTTGGAATACCGGACTGCAGGAACAGTGGCTTACCATCGCTGTCGCGCTTATTTCCATAAGCGGCAACTAGACCAAATCCGTGGGTGTAGACAATTGTTGAGTTGTACCAGGACTGCGAGTCGCCAAGACCTGCCTGGTTCAACTCTCGAACTGCCACGACGGTGTCCTGCACCTGGCCATCAATCAGGTAGCGGTCAATGTGCAGTCGGTTTGGGAAGCTGTAGTACTGGCGGTACTGCTCTAGCTGCCTAAAGGCATCTGAGACCAGTGCCGGGTCAAGAATTCGAATTGATGCAGTGGTCTTTGCGTCATTGCGCAGGGCACCAGGCTCAGCGACCACCTTTGCGTCGTACTCGACAACCTCTACCTCGTCTAGGCCGTAGGCCAGCTGGGTAGCGTCAATGTTCTTTTGCAGGAAGGGGCTTTCCAGGGTTCGCTCATTTGGAACCACCTGGAAGGTCTGAATCAGCCAAGGGTAGAGGCCCCCGAGGACGATTGAGCTGACCACCATGAGCGCGGTTCCGATGATTGAGATGCGCCACTGTCCGATGATTGCAGTTACTAGGAAAAGCGCCGCTACAGCAACTGAAATCAAGGCGAGAATCTGAAGACCCGGAATTATGGCGTTGGCAGCGGTGAAGTTCACTCCGGTGAACAGCGGGCCGCTCGCAGTCACGGTAGCGTACTGATCCAGCCATATGCTCACACCCTGAAGGGTTAGGTAAAGCGCCACTAGAACCGATAGCTGAACTCTGGCTGGTTTTGAAACCTTTACCTCGCGCCCGGTGATTCGAATTCCACCGTAGATAAGGTGGACAGCTCCGTTAATCAGACCAGCCAGCAGCACCGCGCCCGAAAGATATCCCACGGCAAAAGTCCAAAATGGCAGCTGGAAAACGTAGAAGCCGACGTCCAAACCGAAGTGAGCATCGGTGGTTCCAAAGTTTGAACCGGTCAAAAACAGGGCAATGGTCTCCCACTGCCTGGAAGCTAACAGGCCACCAAAAATTCCAACCACGACCGGCAGGCCAAAGCGCACGAGCTTTCCAACACCTTCGATCATCTGCTGATAGGCCTGGAAGGGCGAGGCTTCAGGTAGGCGAAGGTATACGGGTCGGTTGCGCCACGCGAGCGCTAGACCAATTGCCACCAGCAGGGTCATAACCAACCAGCCCACCAGGAAGCTGACGACCTGGCCAGCAATCTCAGTCAAAAACACAACCTCAAAATCCAGCTGTCTAAACCACAGCCAGTCCGTGTATGCCCCAGCGGCACTGAATAGCACCACGGCAATGACCGCAATAATGCTGATTGCCACTGAAAAAGGCGAAGGTTTTCTTATCGGTCGTCCTGGAACATTGGTCATGGTCATCTCCTACGGTGCGCAGCTAATCTCGGGCACGGTACCCGAGTCTTCAAACTCGGCAATAGCTGCGAGCGCCGAGTCTAGGTTTTCAACGATAACAACAGAAAGCCCTTCGGGAATCTGCCCAATAACTTCGGAGCAGTTACCCTCGGGGGCGAGGAACAGGGTTGCCCCGGCATTCCTAGCCGCAATCATCTTTAGTCCGATCCCGCCAATTGGTCCGACCTCACCGTTTGCGCTGATGGTTCCAGTGCCGGCGATGTGGGTGTTTGAGGCCATGGACCCCGGAGTTAGCGAGTCGATGATTCCGAGGCTGAATATCAAACCGCCTGAGGGTCCGCCAACATCACCAAGCTGGAGATTGATTTCAACCGGGAAGTCATAGGTGTATCCCACCATTGCGCCCAGGTAATAGGAATCGTCTTTCAACTCTGGAGTTATCGGCACATCTAACTCTTTGCCATCGCGCGAAACTTTGAGAATGACTTCTCTTCCCTCGGATGCTTGTACCGCGGCACGCAACTCCTCGTAGGTGGCAACAGGAACCGAGTCCACCTGGAGCACAAAATCAGCCGCCACCAGCTTCTTAGAGGCCGGGGTGTCTGCAATCACAGAGGCCACATAGAGCTCTCGGTCGAAGGTGTAACCAAGCTCGCCAAGTGCAGCCGCTATGGCGTCTTGCTGCGAGACCTCCATCTGCGCGGAAGACTCTGCCCTCACCTGCTCGGTCGAGAGGTTGGGAGGATAAACCTCATCTAGGGGCAACACCACCTGGTTGGGGTCTAACCAAGCCACCAATACCTGAAACCAACCCGGGTTTGATTCCCGGTTGCCCAGTAGTGAAACGGTAGTAATGTCCAAACGCGTTTCACTTTCAAAAATCTCGGTGTCCGTTGAACTGATCACCGGCTCGGAGTCAATCTCGCCCATGACGTTGAAGACAGCTCCAGGCCGCTCAATTACATACCCGGACGGCAGGAGCATCAAAGACCCAATGCTGAAAAGCAGCAGCGTCGTTATTGCAAAGCTGGTGCGCCTGCGCTTTGGGTTATTGCCGTTGAAAAAAGTCATTGGGTCAATGCTAAGTTGCCTGGAGCAGACCAGAGCCAACGACCTAACGCCGTGGGCGAACACAGCGCTTTCGCAGCAAATTTTCAAGCGTTGCAAGCTAATTAGCGATAGCGTCAAGAGCTGTCGAAAGGGACGACTTGGACGAACAAAATAGCCGGGAAGAACTGGAAAAACTTCTCAAGCAAATGTTTGAGTCAGGCCAGTTAAACCCTGAGGAGTTGGCCAAGGTGGCGGGTGCGAGCATGAGCCCACAACTGATGGGTCAACTTTTCGAACAGGTCCGCGCGATGATGTCCGATTCCACGGGACCCGTGAACTGGGAACTGGCAACTAAAACCGCCACCGATCTGGCAACCAAGGAGCAGCGCGAAGCCAGCTCGAACCTGACCGGGGAGCTCCAGAAGGCCTTTGAGATGGCAGCTCTGTGGCTCTCCGAGGTGACGGAGTTTGCCAATTCGGAAACGCCCAAGCAGCTCACAAGAAAACTATGGGTGCAGGACTCGATTCCACTTTTCCGTGAGCTTGCGGAACCAGTGGCAACTTCGATGTCCAAGGCTCTGAGTGAAAACCTCAGGGGGACGGTGCCGGAAGAGCTGGCGGGGATGATAGGCCCCGCGAGTAAGTTCCTGCAAAACGCTGGAGCCGTGATGTTTGCCGCTCAACTTGGACAGGCCGTTGGCAAGCTTTCCCAAAACGTTCTCTCCAGCACTGAGATTGGACTCCCACTGAGTAGTCGCCCTGGGTTTGTAACCCAGAACCTCGAAGCGTTTCTCTCTGAGCTTGAGGTGCAAAAAAGTGAAATGCTGATTTTCCTGTGCATTCGCGAGCTTGCCACCAGCGCCCTCTACGCAAGTAACCGCTGGCTGAGGGAGCAGCTGATCACCCAGGTCAGGGAATTTGCCGCAGGCTTGAGGGTAGATCTAAGTTCCATCCAAGAATTAGCCGCCCAGGTCGATCCATCAGATCCCAGCACCTTCCAGTCCGTTATTGAATCCGGTGCGCTGATTACCCCGAGAACTCAAGAGCAAGAGACCGCTCTCGAACGGATTGAACTGCTGCTCGCACTCGTTGAGGGATGGGCTGATGCCGTTAGTTTGCAAGCTGCCAGCCGGCTCCCCTCGCATGGCGCCCTCATGGAGGTGCTCCGCCGGCACCAAGCGGTCGGGGCTGCTCAGAAGACATTTGCAACTCTGTTGGGGCTGGAACTCAAGCCGAGACTGCAGCGCGAGTCAATGGCGATGTGGCAACAGGTCCGCTTATCTCTGCCACTGGCCAAGGCCGATAGCCTGTGGAGCCATCCAGATCAACTTCCAAATGCTCAGGAAATTCAGAACCCGGAGCTCCTAATCAGTCGCATCAATGGTTCCGACGACGACCTGGACCAGGAGCTTCGCAACCTTTTGGGTTAGACCTGTGGAAAGTGCCGAGCAGGATTTTTTCGAAAACTCCAAGCTTGGGACATGGCCAAACAAATCAATCCCTCACTGGCAAGAATTTGGCAGGATCACAACCAGCGCCGCTACGGAGCCACAACCAGTAACTTGGTCTCGGTGAACTCGGAGGCCGAGCATCGTGCTTTGGATTTGCTCGAAACCGGACTCACCAATGCACAGTTTGAAAACCTAGACGTGCTCGCGAAGATTGAGCGCCGAGACCTTGACCCCCTGCTCGCGCGGTTAGGGCCTCTGCTGACCCACACCTCACACTTCCTACCTGAGCTGAGCGCACAAGAGGTCGAGCAGCGCTTCGCTGAGATTCTTCGGCTTTACTCAACCGGGGTCCAGGATCCCGCGCGGCTGATGAAACTACGAAGTTCGCAAACCATATTCGTCTCTGACCTCTCGGTCGCCGGCCTCATCGCCACCAGAGCGCTGTTCACCATCGGATTCGGAAGCGTCATTACTTTTGATGCCACCAGGGTGAGAAGTAAAGACACCGCAGAGCTCGGATATCCCGCGGAACTGATTGGCGCAACTAGGCATCAGGCAGCCTGCCAACTGCTTGGGAAAACCAAGAGCGAGCTTCGCCTGCACACCAGGAGGGGCGAAGGGCTTGAGGCTGTTTCAGCCGGGCTCCTTCTAGACAACGATGTCGTGGATCCTGAGCTCTATCAACCTTGGATGAACCGCGAAACCCCGCACATCGCCGTCTGCTTTACAGAGCTGGGGGCAAGCGTTTCTCAACTTGTTCTTCCTGGCCAAACAGCCTGCTTGGCCTGCAGCGAAGTAGAGAAGATGGACCGCGACCCCGACTGGGTCAAGGTCGCCACACAGCTAAACCAGTTGGATCGAAATTTTGCTGATTCGAGTTCACTTTTGACCTCACTCGGGCTCGCTATTCAACGAATTGCCCTGCAGTTGGCCGGACAGGAAGTTAGCGGGGGTGCCCTGGAATACCAAGCAAAAACCGGTCAGGTTGTAGAGCTTGAACCAGTGACTAGAAATTGCGGCTGCCGCTAGAGCAGCTTGAGAAAACTCGACCTTTCACGATCGCTGATGTAGCTCATTGTGAGCTGATCGCAAGCCCTGGTGATGGCAACATAAAACAGGCGCCGCTCCTCGGCCAACTGAGCTTCAGTCTTGGCGTGTGAAATAGGGAACCAGCCCTGATTCAAGCCGCAAAGGTAAACAGCGCGCCACTCCAAACCCTTGGTGGCATGGACTGTGGCGAGGGTAATGGCCTCCCGAATCGGTTCATCGCCTGAGCGCTCCCGCTCCCCAAGCTCTCGAACAAATTCATCCAGCGAGGGGCTGCCCAGCTCATCAAATATCTCCATGAACCAATTTAGATTGCGCCACTTCTCAGACTTGGACTCCTGAGAGCTCCAACCCAGCTGGCTGAGGATCTCACTGAGCAACATGAATAGTGGTTGCGGCTGGGTGGATATCTGAAGTGCCCGAATGGCCAGCATTGCCTTCTGCACCTCAGGAATGCGGAAAAATCGACCCGCGCCGCGGACCTGAACCGATATTCCAAGAGTGCCCAGCTCGCGCTCGATTGGCTCCAACTGAGAGTTGATGCGAGAGAGAACTGCTATGTCACTGGGTGCCCAGCCCTCAGCCAGCGACTTCGCGATGCCGGAGGCAATTCGTTTTGCCTCTGCGCTGGCGCTCGCCGCCTCAATTACGACTGGGCTCGTTAGCTCTCCCCTGACCGGCTCCAGATTTCTGGTGGAAGCCACCGAGTTTGCACTGGCAACAATTTCAGAGGTTGAGCGGTAGTTTCGATTCAGTTCGAAAATTTCAGCGTTCGGGTAACGTGAGCCAAAACCGGTGAGGAACCCCGCATCAGCCCCGGCGAAACCGTAGATTGCTTGCCTGGGGTCTCCAACGACGCACACATCTTCGCGCTCGCCCAACCAGGTTTCGAGCAGGGCCTGCTGCAGCGGCGAAATATCTTGGTACTCATCCACCGTAAAGAACCGATATTGCTGCTGGACGTGCTCCAGCATCCGATCCTCACTCCTCAGAAGTCCGAGGGTTAGAGTCAGCACGTCTTCCCAATCGGCCAGGCGCTTCTGCTGCTTATAGTTCGAGTAGGCCTCCAAAACAGTTACAAATCTTTCCGGAGAGAAACCAGCGATGACGCCGCGTTCACGCTCTAGGTATTGACCAGGTGAAACCAAGCTGTAGCTCACCAACTCGATTTCAGCAGCCAGCTCCCTAAGCTCCTCATCGCGAAGTTCAAGCCGAAGCTCGCCGAGAACCTCCCTCAGTGCCGGGAGCTTGTTGGTCAAAAGTTTGGGAGGCAAACCGCCGGTGAGTTGAGGCCAGAAAAACTGCAACTGCCCCAGGGCCGCTGAGTGAAAGGTTCGAACCGCCACCTCAGTGACGCCCAGGGAGCGCAGTCGGGAACGAAGTTCACTGGCGGCACGATTGGTATAGGTGAGGGCAAGTATCCGATTAGCGGCAAAAACTCCTCGATCGATTCCGTAGGCGATGCGGTGTGAGATGGTTCTTGTCTTGCCGCTACCCGCTCCAGCCAAAATCCCGACTGGCCCCCGAAGTGCCTGGGCAGCCTCACGCTGTTGCTCATCAAGGCCAGCAAGTAGTGGGTGACCGACTGAGTCTTGGCTCATCTGCAATCCTTTGGGTTCGCGTGGCATTGCCGCCAGAGCGCAACAAGAGCGTCTAACCTAAACGGTGTGGGACGACCTGCTCTGATTTTAGCTGCACTGGCAGCCGACGCCGCGCCTGGAAAAAACTTTAGGCACTACCTCAAAATTACCGACAACCCGGACATCGAGGTGTTGCGTCTTTGGGACGCCGAGGGCCAAAGCTATGAGCTTAAAATGCCCGCTAGCGCCGCCGGAATCACAGAGTTAGCGACCGAGATCACCGTGTTGCAAGCCCTGAACCAGGCCAAACTTAGTCTCCCGTTCGCTATCCCTAACCAAGTCGGTCAAACTCAAGATTTTGATGGGCAGCGAGCCGTGCTTTTCACTCTTCTCGGAGGCAGCTCTCCAGATCTCTCAAGACTGGGGCCTGGGGCATTTTCAAAGTCTTTCGCTGAAGCAATGGCCTCGCTACACAATTGTGAAACCCAGCCAATCATCGAAGCTGGTTTGCCCAGTTACGATGCGACCACCGTCCTGCACCACAAGGTTCAGGAGCTTGATCGCATGGCCGCCACCGGTCGCATTCCAGCCGCGCTTTTGAGCCGCTGGGAAACCGCCCTGGAAGACATCGGACTTTTCCGCTTCCACCCAACCCTGACTCACTCAGCAATCAACTCGGAGGCCGTGCTGGTTGAGAACCAGCAGGTTGTTGGCATTACTGGGTTCAATGCTTTGTGTGTCGGCGACCCCGCCGAAGACTTCCGCTGGTTAGCCTCGGGGGCTGTCGCATCGACCCTAGATGACGCCCTGCTGCATTACCGCGCGGCCAGACCTCAAGCAGATGAGAACCTGGCCCAGCGCGCGATTCTTTATTCCGAACTGGAATTGGGATCCTGGCTACTTCACTGCCTGAGCATTGGTGACGCCGAGCAGATAAAGCAAGCAGAAGATCTCCTCAATGACCTGAAAGAAAATCTTGAGGCGGGAAATCTCAAGGAGCTAACCGCGACCAGCTTTGTTGGCCTAGCTGTCGCCAGCAGCATCATTCCGCAGGCAATGCCAACCCAACCGATCGAAACCCTCTCCCCATCAGCATTGCAAGAAGAAGTTGAAGAGCAGGATCAGGACGCCCCTGCCGATGACCTAACCCAAGCTGAGCCGACTGAGACTACCCTCGACGAGCTGTTCTAGCTTTCGTCAACGCTTCGACTAGTTCCGCCTCACTAGGCAGTCGACTGGGCATTACCTCTTTTGCATCACCGGCAAAATAAAAACAGGCCTGAACGCGCTCGACACCAACCTGCAGCCATTTCGATAGAGCAATGCGGTAGAGGGCAAGCTGCATGGCGCGTGCCTCGAGCAAAGCTGGATCGGTCGGAGAATTACCCGACTTCCAATCCACGACTAAAAATCCGAGTTCGGTCTCGAACACGGCATCGAGCTTGCAAACTACAACTAGGCCATCTAGCACGATCTCGATGCTCTGCTCTACAAACTTTGGTTCAAGCGAAGCGAATCGACTCTGCGCAAAGTTCTTGACTAGCTGGTCATCCAAGTCAATGTCAACTTCATCACCGAGCAGCCAGTCCTCAATCAAAGCGTGAAAGTCCGTGCCGGCTTGGGCTGAGGCAGAGAAGAGGCCGGGCATCGGTCTCACTAGCGACTCGGCAAATTTTTCTGGTTCCGCTATCAGCCGCATCAGCGCTGAGGCAGAAAGCCGGCGAGGGAATGCTGAGGTCGGCCTGGAGGCATTTCGCTCGCGCTCCTCCAGCAGGAGTGCAAACTCGGTGAAGTTCTCAATGCGAGCGGGCTCAGCCGCTGAGACTGCCGCTGCGCCTTGAGCTAGAGCATCACGCTTTTCTCCCAATGGGTCAAAAGGCCAGATTTTGATTTGGGAATTTCCTGAAGCCGGGTTAACCGGATCTGGCTCAGGAATTTCAATTGTGTTGCGGCACAGACCTGACTCAAGAAGTTCAACAAGGAATCCAGAAATGGGCCGCGGTTTTTTAAGTCCGGGTTTGTAATAGGAGGCGGTCAGGTGAAGCTCGCGTTTGGCCCGGGTGAACCCTACGTAAGCAAGTCTGCGCTCCTCAATTAGGTGCTTGGCTCGATTTTTGTCTTGAAATTCGTCAAATAGTTTTTTTAGTTCACCTTGAGTCTGAGTCGTTTGGAAGGCAAATTCGGGCAGTGCCTGAGAATCGCCTCTGAGCGAGAAGGGAACTTTGCCACTTGCCAACCAGCCTTTAGCCCCACGACCTTCAATTGGAAAGCTTCCCTGGTTCAGCTGGGCTATGGCCACCACATCCCACTCCAGGCCTTTGGCGGCATGGATGGACATGATTTGTACCACTCCCTGCTTTGCTCCCGACCTGGGGAGCTCAAAGCTCTCCCTTTGCTTGGCGTGATCCAACCAATTCAGCATGGATCCCAAGGTTGGTCGCAGGGCTGCCTGTTCGAACTCTGCGATGCGCGCGATGAAAGCTTCCAGGTTCGAAAGCGGGTTGACTGAGGTGCCAGCAGAAAACAGTTCGATGTCAATTTCGAGCTCCTTGACGATGCTCCACGCGAGTTCAGAGAGCGGAATTGAAACCCTGGAGCGCATTCTGCGAATGACTTGCGCAGCAGCTATCAACCTTGATCTCCCTGCATCGGAGAAGTTTCCAATTTCTGAATCCCGGCACAATTCATCCAACGCCTCAACAATGGTGACCGGCTGCGAGGCGACCACCTCGTCTCTCACTCTTGAGAGGAACCTTGCTAAATCACCCAGAGCTGCTAAATCTTTTGCACCAACTCTCCATTTTGGCCCCGCCAAAAGTCGCATCAACTGAGCCCCGGCCTCCGGTCGCTCAATAACGCTCAGGGCGGCAATTAGGTCCATTACCTCTGGAAGTTCAAGAAGCGAGGAAAGCCCGCTGACCTCGACCACCAAACCTCGCTTGGTGAGGGCTTCGGAAAGTTCTGCCATGGATGCCTTAGTCCGTGTCAGCAAGGCTGCCGAGGTGTTTTCATCGACTCGCTCCATAAACCACTGAGCCAGCGCCGCTGCCTCCTCTGCCTCGGTCTGGTAAACCGCCGCCGTCACCTGATCGTCATGCTGAGGTTTTCCTGCCTCGAGCGTTACCGGAGCTAACTCGGGTTGACTCAAGTTCAGAGCATGGGCTGTGGCATTTGCCGCAGCAACTACCGCTGGGCCTGAACGCCATGATTTGGAAAGTGTGAAAGTAACCGGCCGTGGACTGCCAAAGTCTTGGTGAAAGCCGGTCAAATTTCGACTGCTGGCTCCGCGCCAACCATAAATTGCCTGGTTTGGGTCCCCCACCGCAAGAACCGACTTACCAGCAAACAGCCTTGAAAGCAGCTTGGTCTGAATAGTTGAGGTGTCCTGGTACTCATCCAGTAAGACAAATCGATGCTGATGCTCGAATGGTTTTTCCAATGCCTTGAGGGCAAGTGCTACCTGATCGGCGAAGTCAACCAAATTTCGTTTGGACTTTAGAGAGCGATACTCCTCGGCCAAATCGGCGAGCAACTGGTTTTGCCCCGCTGATGCCAAGAGGTCCTCTGTGTAAGCAAAGCGCTCCATGGAGCCGCTGGCATTCTTCGGAAGGCCAGAGACATGATCGATGAAAAATTGCAGGTGCTGATTCATCGACTCGGCGGAAATTTGGTTATCGGTCAGCTCGGATGCGAGGGCCAAAACCAAGTCAATCAGATGAGACTTGGACTTCTCCCAGTCCTCGAGTCGAGCGTGAGTCTCTAGGTTGAGTGACCGCACCAGCTCATCCGCCAGAGACACTGAGGCTGCCTCGGTCAGCAGGGTTGCATCCTGCTCAAATCCAACGGAGAGGGCCAACCTCCGGAAAATATCATTACCAAATGAGTTATAGGTTGCGATGTAGGCGGGTGAGAAATCCTGCTCCAGGTCTGCTGGCCAAAAATCAGTTTCCCGAAGTCGATACAGAGCCTGATTGACGCGGGCCGAGAGCTCAGCGGCAGCCTTCCTGGTGAAGGTGAGTCCTAGCACCTCGTCTGGCCGAGCCAACGAGTTGGCCACCAGGTAAAGCACCCTGAGGCTCATCAGCTCAGTCTTTCCGCTTCCGGCTCCGGCGATGACAAGGGCTGGGGAATCGAAGGGTGCCCCTTCGATGACGGCCCGTTGCTCGTTGGTCAGGGTGTGCTTGGAGACCAGTGCGTAAATTTCATCAGCGGAAAAATTAGCCACCGGTGATCACCTTGCCAATCAGCAGTTGGCAATTTCCGGCCTGCAGGCAGTGAGAGCTGACGTTGGCTGCAAACCTCGCGGCCCCGGCCTGCTGCTCGACATCCGCAAGCAGTTTCGTGATCTCAGATTCCAGTTCTTCAGTGAGCGGAGGCTGCTGCAGGACCTTGAGTTTTTGCTCTCCAACCGAGACGATTTTTGCTCCGGCAAGCTCATGTCCCAGCTCGCGCATTGCCAGTTGATAAACCGCGAGTTGGCGATGGCCGGAGACTTCGGCCTGCGAAGGAGTCCTCCCTGTTTTCAGATCCACGACCGCCACGGAACCATCTGGTAGCTGTTCGACACGGTCAATTTTTCCGGCAATCTGAAGTCGGCCCAGGTTGAGCTCAAATTTTTGTTCAGCCTGCATAAGCAAGTCGGCGGATTCGAGGTAATCGGCAACTGCCGAAAGCATTCGAAGTGCTTTGCGCTTCTGAGTTTGAGCCTGCCAGCTGGATTCGAACTCCAAGGTGTGCCAATTGCTCTCTAGATACTGAACCAGTTCATCCCGATGGCCACCCTGCTCCATAGCAGCGTGCAGCAGAGTCCCCAGTGAAGCCTCAAAACCACTGCCATCACCACCGAAGCTTTCGATGAACCAGTGCACCGGACACTTTTCAAAAGCCTCAAGCTTTGACGGTGAGAATCTAACTTTCTCGCCTTCAGAAACCAGGGGTTCATCTGTAGAGAGGGGAAGTAGCCCCTGCCATGAACTTGGATGAGCACCGGGGACACCCATGAGTGCCAGTGCAGCAAGCTTGCCTACATTTTCAGTGTTACCGACTCTTAGCTGGGCTCGATAGGAACCAACCAACCGCCTGAGGTCAAAGCTCACCAGCTCAAGGCTGATTTCAGGCTCAAGTCCTAGGAGTTGAAAAAATTGCGATGGCTGCTCTTCACTGCTGATCATTGCCGAGAGCTCGCACCGCTGCGAGGCAGCACCGATCGCCTTGTAGAGCAAGCGAATTTCATCCTGGAGCTCCCCTCGAACCACTCGGTCCGGGGACTCCACTTTTCCTGACAGGTACCCCGCCAACGAACTAGCTCCCAGTAGCGAAGTCCGCGGCCTGAGGTTTGGCCATATCCCATCCTGAAGCCTCGGAAGAAAAACAGTGTGAAACGATCTACCTGAGATTGAGGACGCCGTTGTCAAAACCACCGCATCGATACTGGATGTGGCTGCAAGCGAGTCTTCAGGGATCGACTGTTCTAGCTGCTCGAGGCAAAATGTTCTCGCGTCTCCAAGATTATTTTCAGAGAAGCGATTGGCTGCTGCCACCAACTGTAAAGCAGCATCAATGTCAAGATTTGCGCCCCGAGCCACCGCTGAGTTCCCCCTGCCCAAAACTTGACGCTGGGAGAGGTTTGCGGCCTCCAAAACTAAAGAGATGGCCTGCGGAGCTGAAGCTTCCGGGTGGCCCCTAAGCGTTCGCAGCAGTGCGATGACAAAGTTTAACTTCTTGATTTCTGAGGTTTTTGGCTCGTGCTCAATTTCCAAAGCCGAGGCCCAAAATTGTGCTGGGTCCGAGTACTCAAAATCTCCGAAGGCAATCAACTGACGCCGCAGTCGCCTGATGCCAATGCTGTCCAGACCGACCAGCGAGGATTCCAGAAGTTGAACCACGTCTGTGGATTCCGATGACTGGTATGCCAGTCGTAAAAGCTCCAGCACGGCGCGGGCAAAGGGTTGATCGCGCAGAGCACTTTGGCTTCCACTAATGGAAACCGGAACGTTCCTTGCACTGAGGGCACTTGCAAGCTGCTCAAGCTGAGGTCGGGTTCTGGCAACCACGGCGATCCCACTAAAACTTAGATTCTCCTGGAGCCTGGCTCGACGAATTTCTGCGGCCAGCCAATCCGCCTCAGCCACCTGGTTCAGGAATGTTCGCGCCCCCACAGTTACCCCTGCGGGCTTGGGGCGCTGCGGTCCGGCAAGTTGAGCCGGTAGTTTGCCCGAGAGTTTTGAGAGGGCCTGGGAAAACTTGGTTCTTGGCTCAAGGTAATGCTTCGGAACCGAGGGGAATCTAGAAAGGTACCCCTCGGGTAGGGCAGTTCTGAATCCCAGTGACGCGGCATCTGGGTCTCCAAACAGCACAAGATTTTTACCCTGCGAAAGCTCAGCCACAAATTCCAAGCCCGCCCGCGAAAAGTCGTGAGCGTCATCAACCAGGATGTGACTGAAAGAGGCCTGCCTTGGCGCGGTGCTAATTAGAAGCGCCGGATCAAGGGCGCCAGAACGCTTCACCGCCTCCAGATAGAGCGGGAGTAGCTCGGTGGCAATGTCTATGCCCTTGGTTTTGACAGTAATTTCTTCCAGCTGCTTGGGTTCCAAATTGAATTCCAGGCAGACGGTAATAAGGTCTCGTATCTCCTGAATGAATCCTTCCAGGCTCACAGTTTGAAAGTTGAAGCCCCAGGGAGCCTTCGGGCTGCTCGAGACCAACTCCCGGAGAATCTTTTGCTGAGCACTTCCGCTGAGGAGGCGAACCCCGGCTTCCTTGATGCGGTGCTGAGCGAATGCAAATGAGGTGATTGACTGGGCCCGGGGTGCGGCGGCGGCTTTTTGGCTGTCCAGTGAGACTTGATCTCGCAGGTCGCTGGCTTGAGCACGATTAGGGGTTAGCACCAAGATGTCTGATGGCTCGACACCGGCTCTCTCGACCTCGATAACCAATTGCCCAAGCAGGGTTGTCTTACCTGAACCTGGTGAACCGACAACCGCATGGTGGCCAGTGAGCAAGTCGGGAGCGAATCCGGGCAGGGTCGAAGGCAGCGAAGATGGGGTCGCTGGAACAAAGACTGCTTCTGCTGGAGTCACCTCCCAAATCTATTGGGCGGGGCAGACATTTTGATGTCGTAACCTAGAGGCACCTATAAGGAGTGTCATGGAAATCAGAATTGGGATTCGCGAAAATCAACGAGACATCAGCTTCGAGTCCAACCAAACCCTCGCGGAGGTAACCAAGGCGGTCTCTGAGGCATTTGCAAACAAGGTTGACCTGCTTCAATTCGAGGATGAAAAGGGGAAGACCATTTTGGTTCCAGTTTCATCTGTGGCTTACTTTGAAATCGGAGCGGAGCAAAACCGCAGGGTTGGATTTATTGCCTAATGGAAATTCTGGTTCTACTCGCTTACGCAGCCATTTTGGCGCTGGTGGCGCCATTCGTTCTCCCAAAATCTGAGCATTACGGATCGCTGGTTCCGCTTGGGCTAGCCCTGGCATCGGGCTCTGCACTTTGGCTGGTTTTGACCTGGTTTGGCTTTCACTACGACGAGGCTTGGATCTGGTTCATCGTCATGCTGGCCATGCCGGCAGCTATTTGGTTTGGAACCTCTTACCTGGCAAAACTCAGGGCTGAGAGCGAAGCGAAAAAGCTTTCCGAGCTGCGACTACGCGGTAAGGCCTAGTCGGTCCATTCTGACGGTGTGCTGAGCAATTAGCTCAGAGGTGTAGGGCTCAAGCGCCTTGAACTGGGTTCGAGCCAATTCCGTTGGGGTCAGGTTTGGAAGTGGAGTGAGAACCTTGTCGAGGTTAACAGAATCTCGAATTTCCAAGAGCACATCCGCCACAATCATCCGCCCGTACATCGCAAGACGGTGCCCAACTCTCGCGTCATCCTCAATCGCCTGAATTAGGGCTTCCTGCAACGTCGTCTCGAGCGCGCCGTCTGACAGAAGTTCCTCGACTCGGATTCGCTTGGAGGGAGCAAGACCTTTCACCAAGTTTCTGTAGTGACTCTCCAGCATTCCGAAGGCTATGTAGTCGAGCATCAAATCCTCGAGCGAATCCGTCCCTTGAATTCTTGCCAGGGCGAAATCCAGCCTGGAGGCGAAGTGCTGGTGTGAAATTTCGCTGAACAGCCCCTGTTTGCTTACCAACGCTGTTAGCTCTGCGTGCCTTGCGTAGTAGGAGTTGGAGAGTTTGTGAAGCTTCTTGGAAAGGGCCTGGTCAGAAACGGTTTCGGACTGGTGGTCAAGCCGCTCAGCAATTGCGAGGGTGAGAACGGAAAGCTGTCCGAGGTAAATCTCGGGCGAGGGGGTAAGCTTTGAAGGGTTGAGTTGAACTTGGCTGCGACCTGCACCTGTGTCGCGAGAAGGAAGCGAAAGCTTCTGAGAAACCTTGCGCAGTCTGCGTAGCCAATCCAACACCCCAGAAGCTTATAACCACAATCCTGCCGACCACCAATGTGAGGCAGCAAACACAGAAGAGATTTTCTTGAACTTTCGCTCACTGGGCATCGATGCAGACATCTGCGATGCCTTAGATTCCAAAAACATCACCAGTCCATTCCCAATTCAGCAGCAAGCTATTCCAGTTGCGTTATCTGGAACCGACGTTATTGGCCAGGCAAAAACCGGAACCGGTAAAACACTGGGGTTCGGGCTACCACTGCTGCAGTCACTGGGACAGAATCCAGAGCCTGGCGTCCAGGCACTGGTCGTTGTGCCAACGAGAGAGCTGGCCATTCAGGTTGCAGAGGACCTCGAACTTGCAGCTTCCAACCGACCAACCCAAATAGCGGCTATCTACGGTGGCAAGGCATACGAGGGTCAAGTAGCTGCCCTCAAGGCCGGCGCTCAAGTTGTAGTGGGTACCCCCGGACGCTTGATTGATCTGGCAAAACAAAAACTCCTTGACCTCACCAAGATCAGATTCATGGTGCTGGACGAGGCCGATGAGATGCTCGACCTGGGCTTCTTGCCAGACGTGGAGAAGCTGTTTAGCTTTACCCCGCAGGATCGCCAGACCATGCTGTTCTCAGCGACCATGCCGGCGGCAATTCTTAACCTGGCTCGCAGATACCAAAACCGACCGATTCACATCAGGGTTCAGGATCCAGACGAAGGTAAGACCAAGGCAGATATCAAACAGTTTGTCTACCGAGCACACGCCCTTGACAAGGATGAGGTTGTGGGCCGCATCCTGCAGGCCGAGGGTAGAGGCAAGACCGTAATCTTCGTGAAAACCAAGCGAACCAGCGCCAAGCTCACCGAGGAACTGACTGACCGCGGATTTAGTGCCACTCCCCTGCACGGCGACATGTCGCAAGAGGCTCGAGAGCGCTCGATGACCAACTTCCGCACGGGTAAGAAAGAGATTCTGGTGGCAACCGAGGTTGCTGCCCGAGGTATTGACGTTGATGACGTGACCCACGTGATCAACTACTCGGTTCCAGAGGACGAGAAGGCCTACCTGCACCGCGTTGGCAGAACTGGTCGCGCTGGAAAACTGGGCGTAGCTATCACTTTTGTTGACTGGGACGACATGGCCCGCTGGGTCCACATCAACCGGGAGCTAGAGCTCGGTCAGCCTGAGCCTCAAGAGACCTACTCAAGCTCGAAGCACCTTTTCGAAGAGCTGGGGATTCCGGCGGGAACCAAGGGTCGTATTGCAAGGGCTAAAGAACCTGCCAAAGAGAAATCTGAGGCGAAGAGCAAGCCGGTCCAGAGTTCTCCGGCTGCTCCCAAGCGTGAGCGTAACCGAGTCAGGAACTACAGAAACGGTTCGAAGCCCCAGGCTTGATCAATGATGCGCTCCAGCATTTCGGGAGCCGTGGTGTTCTCACCAAGTTTGTTGTCCTTGCCACCAACCCCGTGATAGTCGGATGATCCGGTGACGATTAGGTTGTGCTTCAGTGCCAGCTCCGAGAGCCAGGTCCTTGCGACTTTGGGAACCGAGCGGTGATTTACCTCAAGGCCGTTGAGCCCTGCAGCAATTAGGTATTCGAAATGTGCCTGAGGTAGATCCTCTGGTTTTGCACCCGCAGGGAAATCAATCAGCGGATGTGCCATCACGGACACTCCCCCTGCACCTCGAATCAGCTCAATCGCCTCCAGGGTTGGAAGCGAGACCTCCGAGACGTAGTAGGGAGAGTTTCGGTGCAGGATCGAAGTGAAGGCATCCGAGCGAGTCGGCACAATTCCAAGCGAAACTAAAGCGTCGGCAATAGCCGGGCGCCCAATGGTGGAGCCCAGTGGCAACTGAGCCTGAACCAAATCCCAGCTGACTGGGTAGTCCGCTTCAAGCCTGCGGACCATTTCCTTAGCTCTTTTGACCCTGGACTCCTTGGTTCGATTTAGCGCACCGATTAGCGGCTCATTCTCTGGGTCTGGCAAATAGGCGAGGATGTGGACGCTGATGCCTCTGCCGGTCTCGGTTTCAGATCTCGTGGAAACTTCAATGCCGGGGACTAGGCCGATTCGGTTGGTCTGAGCGGCGGAGATTGCCTCTTGCCAACCCGAAACGGTGTCGTGATCAGTAATTGCTAGGACCTCGATGCCGGCGGCTTTGGCATTTTCCACAAGCTGTGCCGGCGTGTCTTTGCCGTCGGACTGATTTGTGTGTGCATGGAGGTCTATCACAGGAGCAGAATAGTGCCATGGGAAAAAAGAACCAGCCAACCAACCGATCTCGCACTCCGCACTCGGAGAGCTTCTTGAAATTCATCGCCGCTAACTGGCAAGAGTCTGCTCCGGCAAACCTGCAGCGCTGGGAGGTTGCCGATTACGCACTCACCCGCCGTAATCAGCTTGCTAAGCAGTTCAAGGGCGAGGTGCTGGTCATCGAGGCCGGGGAGCCTAAGACTCGCTCGAATGACACCGAATATCGGTATCGTCCGCACTCTGGCTTTGCCCACCTAACCGGCTGGGGCTCGTCCACTGTGCCGGGTTCAGTGCTCGTGATTGATGCCAGCAAAAAGACTCCGAAGCACACACTGTATTTGATGCCGACTGCAGATAAATCCAGCGATGAATTTTTCGCCAACCCCATGATTGGCGAATTTTGGGTCGGACCTAGACCAACGCTAGAGGAGGTCTCGACCCAGCTCGGAATTCAAACTCGGGACATTTCCAAGCTGCGCGATGATCTGAAAAAACTTGAGCGGAAGATAACGCTGAAGTCTGAGGCCCTGCTCGAAGCACTTTCAACCATGAGATTTGTGAAAGACGAATACGAAATTGCCCAGCTGAGAGAGGCTGTAAATGTGACCATCAGGGGCTTTGGGGATGTTGCCAGAGCCCTTCCGCAGGCAAGTCGGAAAAAGCGCGGCGAGCGAATTGTGGAGACTGCGTTTTTCGCCCGGGCCAGACATGAGGGGTACGACCTCGGCTATGAGACCATCGCCGCAGCGGGAAAGAACGCCTGCACCCTGCACTGGACCAGGAACGATGGTGAAGTGGTGGAAGGCGACCTAATTTTGGTTGATGCCGGAGTCGAGCTTGATTCGCTCTACACCGCGGATGTCACAAGAACCATTCCGGTAAACGGAAAATTCTCACCCGAGCAGAAACTGATTTATGACGCAGTTTTAGAAGCTGCCGATGCCGCATTTGCCATTGCCAAACCCGGAGTTAGATTCCGCGACATTCACAATGCTGCCATTGAGGTGATTGCCAAGAAGGCTGCCGAGCTGGGCCTTATCCAGGTTTCGGCCGAGGAGGCTTTGAAGCCGGAGAACCAGCAGCACAGGCGCTTCATGGTGCACGGCACCAGCCACCACCTGGGTATGGATGTCCACGACTGCGCGCAGGCAAAGCGCGAGCTTTATCAGGACGGCATCTTGGAGCCGGGCATGGTTTTCACCATTGAACCGGGGCTCTACATTCACGAGGGTGACCTGAGTGCTCCGGAGCGATTCCGAGGCATCGGAGTGAGAATCGAGGACGACGTGCTGGTCACCGAGCATGGCGTGGAGAATCTTTCCGCTGGACTGCCCAGAACTACCGATGGAATAGAAAAATGGTTCGCCCAGGAGCTACTCGGCTGAGTGACTGATTCCCAGAATCTTCCTCGCTTGAATGGCCTGAGCCTCTGGGACTACAACCTCGTAGCGAGTAGCAACCGGCATTTGGCTGGAAATGAAGCTTCGTTTGGTCTTGGAAGCCGAGAAGCGAATCACCTGGAACAGCATCCCCAATCCTCCTGCGACCACCAGCACGGAGAAGAACTGCTGGGGTAGGTAGGTGATGCCACCCTCTGGGTTTACCTCGATTCCAGCGCCAATGAGCAGGGCAAAGATCAAGCCCATCCAGAACCCCGTGATCAATCCCGAAAGCGCGACCTTTCCGTAACCAAGGCGAGAGCGGACTCGCTCAACCAGCACTGGATCGTGACCGATGATGCTGATGCTCCCCGGCGGGAGCTCTCCGGCGATCAGCTTGTCGACCAGGGCGGTGGCGTCCTGGTAGTTAGGGAAATCGCCTAGCGAGTGGCCCTTTGGGACGCTGGGTCCTGCGGGCCTAATTCTGGTAGAGATTTTGCGGTCGCTCATGAGTGCATTTTGCCAGAACTCTCGATTGGGGCAATAAGGTTATCTCTATGAGCGCAACCAGGGTATTCGTGGCCAGATTGGCGGGCTGCGGCGTATTTGACCCCCTGGGTGATCGCGTAGGAAAAGTCATCGATGTGCTGATGGCCTATCGCAAGACCCAACCCCCGAGGGCTACCGGATTCATCATCGAGATCTCAGGGCGCCGAAGGGTGTTCTTGCCCGTCACTCGAGTCACCGCAATCGCCCCCGGTCAGCTCATCACCAACGGCTTTATTGACCTCAGAAGGTTTTCCCAGCGCGGTCAAGAGGTCAGGGCAATCGCCGAAATTTTGGGACGGCGAGTTACGCTTCACGATGGCACCGGGGATGCCACCATCGAAGACTTTGCGATCGAGAAGAACAAGCGCGGCGAATGGACGCTCACTGAACTATTTGTGCGCAAGGCCAAGAGTTCTGCGCTGCCGTTTGCCAAGGGCCCAACCCAGTTTGTGATGTGGCAGGACGTGGTTGAGAACCAGGAGCACCCAGCCGAGCAGGATGCTCAGCAGCTCCTTGACTCTGTGGCTGACCTGCGTCCAGCCGACCTAGCAACTGCGGTGCTGGATCTGCCCGAAGATCGAATGATCGCTCTCGCGGAAGAACTGGATGACGAGCGCCTTGCGGATTTGCTCGAGGAGCTGCCCGAGGAAGAGCAGCTGGAGATTATTAACGAGCTTGAGGATGAGCGAGCCGCAGAGGTTTTGGACCTGATGGGTCCGGATGATGCCGCCGACCTGATGGCTAACCTCTCGGCTGAGCGAACCGAAGTCCTCTTGGATTTGATGGACCAGGAAGAGGCTGAGGATATCAGGCAGCTTCTGAAGTATGAGCCTTACACCGCGGGTGGAATGATGACCCCGGAGCCAATCATCTGTTCGGCAGACACCACCGTGGCCGAGGCCATGGCGCTAATTCGCCGCAAGGAAGTGGAACCGGTTTTGGCAGCCCAGGTTTTTGTTACTTTGCCGCCCTATGAGACTCCAACCGGCAAGTACTTAGGTGTGGTTCACTTCCAGAAAATGCTGCGCTACCCACCGCACGAGCGCCTGAGCTCACTGCTGGACTCCGAGCAGGAACCAATTAACCCTCACACCAAGATCGGCCAGATTCACCGTGACCTCGCTACCTACGACCTGGTTGCTCTGCCGGTGGTGGATCAGGATCAGCGACTTCTAGGGGCTGTGACCGTGGATGACGTGCTAGACCACCTGCTTCCTGAAGACTGGCGAAGCGAGGAAGACTAGCCATGGCTCGTAACCTCTCCGAACTAGAAACACCGGTATCAAACCGAAGGCTGTTTCGCCTACCAACTCTGAACCAAGAGGCCGTTGGTCGCATCTCAGAGCGGTTCGCGAGAGCCATGGGAACCGGTGGCTTCCTGATTTTTATGACTGTGCTGGTCGCGCTCTGGCTCACCTGGAACACGCTGGCCCCGGTTGAGTCACAGTTCGACCCCCGGGCTTTGAACTTCACGCTGTTGACCCTAATCCTCTCGCTGCAGGCCTCATACGCTGCGCCGCTGATTCTGCTCGCGCAGAACCGACAGGATGACCGCGACCGAGTGAAGTTTGAGCAGGACCGCCAGCGATCAGAGCGCAACCTAGCCGATACCGAGTACCTGGCACGGGAAGTCGTTGCGTTGCGACTGGCCCTGGAAGAGGTTGCCACCAAGGATTTCGTGCGGGATGAGCTGCGCGAAATGATGAAGGAAATGCTCGAAGAGCTCAACGACAAAAAAACCAAATGAGCCAAGCACTCGCCGCCCTGGCTCAGGTGATTGATCCCGAGCTTCGGGCCCCCATAACGGACCTGGGCATGGTGGAGCTGATTTCGGAATCAGAATCAAACTGCTCGGTAAGAATCCTGCTGACGATTGCCGGTTGCCCCGCCGCCCAAAAGATTGAGCGGGATGTTAGAGCAGCCCTGGCCACAAAATTTGTCGACTATCAACTTGAGATGTCAACCATGTCCGCTTCACAGCGCGAAGAGCTCAAAGCCAAACTCCGCAATGGCAAGCCGCCAAGGTTCAATCCCTTCGTGCAGGAGGACAACTTCACCCGAGTGATTTTTGTAGGCAGCGGCAAAGGCGGGGTTGGAAAAAGCACCATCACCGCAAACTTGGCCGCCTCCCTCGCCATTCTGGGCAAGAAGGTTGGGTTGATTGATGCCGACATCTTTGGCTATTCAATTCCTGGTCAGTTTGGCATTACCGAGAACCCCACCAAGGTCGATGAACTAATCCTGCCCCCGATTGCGTTTGACGTCCGAGTCATGTCCATCGGGTTTTTTGTTAGGGACAATCAACCCATCGGCTGGCGAGGTCCGATGCTTCACCGAGCCATTGAGCAATTTCTAACCGATGTGTACTGGGGCGATTTGGACTACCTCTTGGTTGACTTACCGCCTGGCACCGGGGACGTGGCAATCAGCCTCGGGCAGCTAATTCCTAAAGCTCAGTCCATCGTGATCACTACCCCACAGGCAGCTGCCGCAACGGTTGCGCAGCGCAGCGGAGCCATTGGACTTCAGACCGGACAGCAGATCCTCGGGGTGATCGAGAACATGGCTTACCTGGAGACCCAGGGTCAAAAACTAGAAATCTTTGGCTCCGGCGGGGGTGCTGCTGTCGCCAGTCGACTGAGTGAACTCAGTGGATCCGAGGTCAGGGTCATAGCCACCCTTCCAATTAGTCCGGAACTGAGAATCGGTGCCGATGCGGGAATCCCACTGGTGGTTTCAAGCCCTGAAAATGAAATTTCGCAGCGCATTTTGAAGGTTGCAGAGCAGCTTGCCAGCACTCCAATTGGCCTGGCGGGGAAATCTTTAGGGCTGAAACCTCGTTAGATTGAAGTATGAGCGTAATTGAAGTAATCAGCCCGCTGACCGGTAAAAAACTCCACGAGTTGAAGTCCTTCTCGGCCGAAGAGGTTGTTGAAGCGGTAGCCAGAGGCCGCAAAGCACAGCGGTTCTGGTCGCAAAAAACTCCTCGGGACCGAGCCCTAATGGCTAAGCGGCTTGCCGCACTTTTGGCTAAACGGCAAGAGCAGATGATGGATATCCTGCAGGCAGAGACCGGCAAGTCCCGCTCCCACGCATTTGAAGAGATTGCCGGAGCCCTCGGAGCTATCAGCTACTACGCCAGAATGACTCCCAAACTGATGCGACGAAAGCGAATTGCGGCATCAGTGCCGCTGCTACTCTCCGCCTACCTAGAACCCGCGCCAATTGGCGTCGTTGGAATTATCACCCCTTGGAACTACCCGCTGGCACTGACCATGATGGATGTCATTCCAGCACTGATGGCCGGCAACGCCGTGGTTCAGAAGGCAGACAACCAAACCGCTAAAACCGTTGCCTTCGCTCGTGATTTGGCTGTAGAGGCAGGTTTCCCGGCTGAGAGCTGGCAGGTGGTGCAGGGCAATCCCTCCGAGGTGGGTAATGCCATAACCGACAATGTCGACTACGTTGCCTTCACAGGTTCAACACCCACTGGCCGTTTGGTGGCCGAGCGGGCAGCCAAGCGCCTAATTGGCTACAGCCTCGAACTCGGTGGCAAGAACCCGATGATTGTGCTGCCGTCGGCTGACCTGAAAAAGAGTGCGGAGATTGCCATCGGTTCGGCGTTCAGTAATGCCGGCCAACTTTGCGTTTCGATTGAACGAATCTATCTTCCAAACTTTGCCCTAGAGGAATTTGCCCGGCACCTGAAGCAGGCGGTTGAGTCGATGAAGCTTGGGGTGTCGAACCGATTTGACTTTGACATGGGGTCGCTTACTTCTTCCAGCCAACTCGATCGCGTCAGCGGATTTGTGCAACGTGCGGTGAGCGATGGCGCCAGGGTCGTGACCGGCGGCAAGCCACTGCCTGAGCTAGGGCCGAACTTTTACGCTCCGACCGTGCTCACCGACCTCAAGGACGATGCCGAAATCCTGACCCGCGAAATCTTTGGGCCAGTGATTGCCCTGGTCGGTTACGACTCGCTCGACGAAGCCATCGAGAAGGCAAACGACACGGAGTTTGGGCTAAACGCTTCGGTAGTTGGCGACACCAAAACGGCTCTCGGAGTCGCATCCAAGTTGATGGCGGGATCAGTCAACATCAACGAGGGTTACCGGGCTTCCATGGCATCAATGGCTGCCCCCATGGGCGGTATGAAGCAATCGGGCATGGGCAGAAGATCTGGTCCAGACGGTCTACTTCGCTTCACCGAGAAGCGAACAATTGGTGTGGCAAACAAACTGCCAATTGGACTTCCAACCAGGGCAAAGGAATACCAGCGGATGGCTCCGCTGATGACTCAGCTCACCAAGCGGGTTTAGGTCGACTCGGGGTCAAACGGGGCACTCTCACCAATTTCCAGTGGCGTTTGAACTTTAGGCCGGTTGAGTTTTTCGGCGGCGTTTGGCTGACGCAGTGGCTCGCGTAGCGCCTCGCGAACGATTCTTCTGGGGTCATACTGCCTTGGATCTAGCTTTTTCCAATCCAGATCCTCAAACCCGTCTCCAAGCTCGGACTTCATTTGGGTTTGAGCATTGTCGACCATGCGACGCATCTTCTTGATCCACTCGGCAAGGGCTTTTGAGTAGCCGGGAAGTCGCTCGGGGCCGATAATCAAGACGGCAAGCAGCGCGAGAAGCAAGATTTTTTCAGCGCTGAGACCAAACATGCCTAGAGTTTACCCCCATGAATACGGCGCTATTGACGCTTTCCTACCTAAGCTTTAGCCATCATGATTGACAAAATTTCAAGCTGGAAATTCGCCGAGGACTACGTCGTCGAACCGCAACACATCGCCGCGGCCCGACACCACGCCGAACAGTTGGGGGTCGAGTCGGTGACCCAGGCAACCGGAAATCAATTGGCGCTTCTTGCGGCTATCTCCAAGGCTAAAAACATCGTTGAGGCCGGAACCGGAGCAGGAGTTTCCAGCCTTTGGCTCCTGAGCGCATCAAAGGATTCAGTGCTCACCACAATCGACAATGAGCCCGAGTATCAAAACGTGGCCCGGAAAAACTTCCTGGCCAGTGAGATTCCAGCCGCCCGCATCCGAGTGATCACGGGGAAGGCTAAGGCTGTCATGGGAAACATGGCGGATGGTGCCTACGATTTGGTATTCCTGGACATTGACCCGCTAGACCTCGAAGAATTACTACCAACCGCCGTGAGCCTGCTCAAACCTGGTGGCACGCTGCTGCTTGCCCATGCCCTGTGGCGAGACCGGGTGCCAAACCCCACTCTTCGAGACGATGAAACTTCAGCCCTGAGGGCTTCGCTTCGAAACTTTGGGGATGGCGACGGCTTTATTGCCTCTGTGTCGCTGATTGGAGATGGCCTACTTATGGTGGCCAAGGCCTGAGGCCTACTTCTTGATAACGCCTTCGAGAACCTTGTGAAGCTCTTTGGCCTCGGTCTCGTTTACGGAGACCACAAGGCGACCGCCGCCCTCTAGAGGCACGCGCAACACAATTAGGCCGCGGGGTTCGCGCTCTGCCTCCATTGGTCCGTCACCGGTGCGAGGCTTCATTGCTGCCATGAGAAGTTCTCCTAGGGAATTTGCGGAATGGCTAAATTATCCCAGAAATGGCCTCAGATAGCCAATTTAGTTGCCCGTTAGCCAGCCTCGCAGGCCCTGCTCGCAGTCAAAAAGGTGACCCACGGGAACACTCTCATTGTCAGCGTGAGCGAGTGAAGGGTCTCCAGGTCCGTAGTTGACCGCTGGTATCCCCAGGGCGCTGAAGCGCGCTACGTCGGTCCAACCGTATTTTGGCCGCACTTCGGTTTTGGTGGAGGCGATGAAAGCCTGGGCAAGCTCAGTGTTTAATCCTGGCCTGGCGCCCTCTGCGGCATCTGTAACCACAACCTCGTAGCCACTGAAAAACTCCCTGAGCATTGCCTCCGCCTCCGAAGCGGACTTATCGGGAGCAAAGCGGTAGTTCACGGTCAGCGTTGCTAGGTCTGGGATTACGTTGGTGGCGATGCCGGCGCTAGCCAAGACTGCATTCAACGATTCTCGATATTCCAAACCGTCAACTGAAACGGTTTGGGGCTCGTAGCTTGAGAGGCTTTGGAGCGCAGGGGTTAGTTTATGGATGGCGTTTTCACCCATCCAAGGCCTGGCCGAGTGAGCCTTGGTCCCCTTGGCTGAAACCTCAACGCGGATTGTTCCGTTGCAGCCTCCCTCAACCATCGCGGAGGTTGGCTCACACAGCACGGCAAACTCGCCTGCAAATAATTCGGGAGTCTCCCGAACCATTCGGCCAAGTCCATTTAGTTCGCTGGCGACCTCTTCGTTGTCGTAAAAGATCCAACTGACATCAAATACGGGGTTCTCAAGCTCGAGGGCCAGTTTCAGCATCACTGCCACGCCACCCTTCATATCCACCGTTCCGCGGCCCAGGATCACCTGTTCGCGCTCAAAGTGGTGGAGGGTCGCCGGGAGATTCCCCGCTACCGGAACGGTGTCAATGTGACCTGCGATTAGAACTCGCTTCGCACGCCCAAGATTGGTGCTTGCCACCATTGCGTTACCGCTTCGGTGGACGCTCAGGTGGCTGGCTGTTTTTAGGGTCCGCTCGATTTGGTCTGCAAGATTTGCCTCCGAGCCTGACACTGACTCAACGTTGCAGATTTCAAGGGTCAGCTCAACCAGGTTGGCGGTGTTCAGGGTCATGGCAAAAAGGCTACCTGTATTCTGGGCTTCATGAGCGAGACATACCTGGATCAGAAGGCTTGGGGCCACGGACTGGCGACTATTTCCCACGATGGAAGCGTGCTAGACGTTTGGTATCCGGAGCCTCAGGTGGGCGAGGCTCCCAAGTCAGACTTGCAGTGGTTCTCTCCCAGACACCTGGATGAGCTGGCCGGTGTCGACGAGATTCGAAACGTGCGGACCGAAGTGCTCCGATGTGAAATTGACCTCTCGCTTCCGGTTTCCTCCACCCAGGATGCTTACCTGCGACTTCAACTGCTCTCTCACCTGCTGGTGCAGCCAAATTCCATCAACCTCGAGGGCCTAATCCCCAACCTGCCCATCGTGGCGTTTACCAACCGAGGCGTGATGAGTCTCGAAGAATTTGAAAAGCGCACAATCACTTTGAGAAACCACGGAGTCGTGGCTCACTCGCTAGACAAGTTCCCCCGTTTGATTGACTACGTGGTTCCCAAGAAAGTTCGAATTGCGGATGGTAATCGAGTTCGACTAGGTGCACACCTATCCCCCGGCACCACCGTGATGCACGAGGGTTTTGTTAATTTCAATGCCGGAACCCTCGGTTCATCCATGGTTGAGGGTCGCATCTCGCAGGGAGTTGTGGTTGGCGATGGATCCGACATCGGTGGTGGGGCATCAATTATGGGAACCCTTTCGGGCGGCGGAAAAGAAAAGATCACCATCGGAAAGAGAGCCCTGCTAGGCGCCAATTCCGGTATTGGAATCTCAATTGGGGACGATTCGATCGTCGAAGCTGGCCTCTATGTCACTGCAGGAACCAAGGTGACTCTGCACCACGACGGCCGCACTCAGGTTGTAAAGGCCATTGAGCTCAGCGGACTGCCCGGAATGCTCTTTAGAAGAAACAGCCAAAACGGCAGCGTCGAAGCACTAGCTCGCGAGGGTGTCGGGGTAGAGCTGAACAGCGAGCTCCACGCCTAGGAACTTACCGAATCCCAGCCTTTGGGGCTCAGTTCTTGGCCGTCCAGAAGTACGAGACCGGCGCTCTCTCCGACTACCTTGCCGATCGCCTTGAACCCCCTTGGCAGCGCAGCCGATTCAGGGAAAGTTGCCAGTAGCGAGTGGTCTTCACCGCCGAATAGCACCCAATCCATCGGGTCTCTCTCCATGCCATCCCTCGATGTCATGGACTGGGCGGCGAGTTCTAGCACCGCTGCGTAACCCGAGAGTTTTCCAGTTGAAAGTTCAATCGTCACACCCGAGGCTTTAGCCAGTCGATTGACGTCCAGGGCCAACGAGTCCGAGACGTCCAGCATTGCGGTTGCCAAGGCTCCGGCTTCGACTCCCAGCTGGATCGGTGGGTTGGGTCGCAGCTGAACCGCAACCCACTCGTCATAGGCCTTGGCCAAGCTTTGGTCTTTGTGCAGCAAAAGGTCCAACCCACATGCGGCCCTGCCCAGCGTCCCCGCGACGGCCACGATGTCGCCGGACTTGGCCCCTGAGCGCAGCACCGGCTGGCGATCACCGAGCTGACCGTGTGCGGCAACGGCAATGACAATTTGCTCACCGGATGCCAAATCACCGCCGACTATCTCAGCGGTTGGAGCAAGCTGATCTAATCCAGCCTGCAGACCGCGCGCAAAGTCCTCGAGCCACATCTGGGTCGTGGTCTTGGTTACCACCATGGCAACCGTCAGAGCCACTGGTGTCGCCCCCATGGCAGCCAAATCGGCGAGGTTGCTGGCAACCGCCTTAAACCCAAGGTCAAATCCAGTGGAAAAATCAGTTCTGAAATCGTGGTTCTCCACCATGGTGTCAGTGGTTACCACCATTCGATGGTCATTGAGCGCAACGACAGCGGCATCGTCTCCCGATCCAACCAGGGTTGAGGGGACTGTCTTAAAAATTGCAACTGCACGCTTTAGGGCTTCAACTTCGCCCAAGGCGAAGACTGTGTCATCGAAATTTTCCACTCTCCAACGCTAGCCTGTATTCAATGCGAAAAATCCTGCTTTTAGCCCTTATCCCTGTTCTCACCGGCTGCGCAGCAACCGTGAACCTTGAGCCCGCCGAATATGCGAACGATCCCGGCTGCGCGGAGGTGATGGTCCGCACGCCAAGTGAAATTTCAGAGCTTGGACAGCGCGAAACCAACGCCCAAGCCACCTCGGCCTGGGGAGATCCGAGTGCTATTTTGCTCCGCTGCGGCCTAGAGCCGGTTGAGGCATCCACTCTCCCCTGCGTGAGTGCCGGGGATGTGGACTGGTTGGTGGATGACTCCACGGCGCCAAACTACCGGTTCATCACTTTTGCCAGGACTCCCGCGGTCGAGGTCATTGTTGACTCAACCCTCACCAGCGGAGTGTCGGCCCTTGAGGCGCTGGCTTCAGCCGTCTCAAAACTGCCGGCAACAAAACGCTGCACCGAAATTAGTGGTTAGCGAGGGGTAGTTCCCTGCCGCAATCCAGTCCGAATCAACTCATCGACGAGCTTCGGATAGCTAAGGCCGGTGGCCTGCCAGAGTGATGGATACATTGAGATCGGTGTGAAGCCTGGCATCGTGTTCACCTCGGTGATGACAAAGCCATCGCTCGTGAGGAAGAAATCGGTGCGTGCAAGGCCCGAGCAACCAAGTGCTCGGAAGGCTCGTTTTGCCAGCTCATGCATTTGCGTCAACTCGGAGTCGCTCAGCGAGGTTGGAACCAGCAGGTCGGCACCCCCGCCGAGATACTTAGCCTCGTAGTCGTAGAACTCCCTGCCCCGAACCACAATTTCACCGGCAAGGGAGACCTCCAGCGCACCGGATTCAAGTTCCAGAACCGCACACTCAACCTCGCGGCCAACGATGCACTGTTCAACCAAAACTGTATTGTCGTGCTGGAACGCGGCTTCAATGGCCGCCCCAAGGGCCTCAAAGCTGTGAACCTTGCTCACACCAACTGAGGAGCCAGAGCGCGAGGGTTTTACAAATAGCGGCAGCTCGAGTCCGGCATGGCAGCGCGCAAGGAAGTCTGCAGCGTCTCGTTTGAAATCAAGTTCGCCGACAACCAGACCCTTTGCGACGCTGAGTCCGGCCTGGCTAAACAGCGCCTTGGCCTTGGACTTCTCCATGGCTACAGCAGAGGCGAGCACGCCGTTACCAACGTAGGGGACGTGGCAAAGCTGCAGGAGCCCCTGCACAGATCCGTCTTCGCCATTGGGGCCGTGCAGCACTGGAAAGGCGATGTCGATCTTCCCCAAGTCCCTGCCAGAGGCAGTGACCCAGTTTCCCCCGCCGATTGATGGACGAACCTCGTCACTCAACAGCACTTCGGGGTTCGAAGCGAGGGTCCAAGTTTTATCAATGTCGCAGAGGGTCCACTGCCCGGTCTTGGTGATGCCAATTGGAATCACCTCGTAGCGAGCTGAGTCAATTGCGCCGGCGACCCCCAGGGCTGTGATGCAGGAGACCGAGTGCTCGGATGACTCTCCTCCGAAAATAAGTGCGACCCTGATCATGACTCGACCTCAACGTCATCTGCCAAGTTGAGCTGCCTACCAAAGTCACCGGCACGCATGCGGCCCTCAATCACATCGCTCACCTGAGTGACGATTGGCATCTCAATGCCCTTTTCCGCTGCAATCTTTAGCACCGGTGCGACCGAACTGAGACCTTCGGCAGTTTGCAGCAGGCGCTTTAGCACCTCTTTTTTGGTGTAGCCGCGACCGAGCATTTCACCAGCGCGGAAATTTCTGGAGAGCGAAGATTCACTGGTTGCAATCAGGTCACCCAGGCCAGCCAACCCAAACAGTGTGCGACGCCTTGCCCCGTGAGCCACTGCAAACTTTGTGATTTCTGCAAGTCCCCTGGTCATGATCGAAGCCTTGGTGTTTTGGCCGTAACCAAGGCCGTTCACGATTCCAATTGCGACCGCAATCAGGTTCTTCAAGACACCGCCCAGTTCGGTGCCGATGAGGTCGTGATTGGTAAAGACAGTGAAGTAGTCGCTTGAGCAGGTGCGGGCAACCTCGTTCGCTCGCTCTACATCCGGGCAGGCACAAACTGAAGCAGCCGGTTCCCCCTTGGCAATCTCTAGAGCCAGGTTTGGGCCGGAAACCACCGCCATCTGCTCGATGGGAAGACCGGTGGCTTCAACCATTACCTGACTCATCCGCAATCCTGAACCCTGCTCCAAGCCCTTGATGAGGCTCACCAGCGTGGCTCCCTTTGGGATGAACTCCCGCCAAACCTCAAGGTTTTCCCTCAGGGTCTGTGCCGGAACCGCCAGATAAATCTGCTCTGCGCCCTGCAGGGCAGTCGCAACGTCAGAGGTAGCAAAAAGGCCCGGGGGAAGCTGAATGCCAGGTAGGTAATCGCCGTTGCGGTGAGATTCGTTGATTTCCTGAGCAACTTCCTCTCGGCGCGAGTACAGCATGACGTCGCAACCGCCGTCAGCAATAACCTTGGCAATTGTGGTTCCCCAGGAACCTGCACCCATAACTACTACGCGGCTCAATTTTCTTTCCTAAAGTTGCCAATCTCACTTTGGCCCTGCTTGGCTGGATCCCAGAGTTCTTCGGGAGGGGTTTCTCCTCTAATCTCCCCCACCAATCCTGCAATTCGCTTCATCACCTGGTCGGTTGCCTGGTTCATCTCGGTGGCTGAAATGCCGTCTTTTCTCAGGTGTTCAAAGAACATCGGTTGCCCAATTTTGACCCTGACCACGTGGAAAGGATTGGGGCGGAACCGCTTCGAGTAGGTTCCAAGAATTTTTTCAATTCCCCAGTGCCCAGCTGGGACGATTGGAAGGCCCAGTTCGATTGCCAACCTGATGGCACCGGACTTGCCGCGCATCGGCCACTGGTTGGGATCTCTAGTCAGAGTTCCCTCAGGGAAAACCACCACGACCTGGCCAGCCTTTAGAAATTCAACCGCAGCCCGAAGTGGCTGCTCGTTCGACTTACCCCCGCGATAAACGGGAATCTGACCGACTTTGGGAAGCAGGGCGCCGATCACTGGGATTCGAAACAGGGGCTCTTTGGCCAGGTAGTGCGGGGTGCGCTTCATGTGAATGTAGACCGAGTAGGCAAAGGCCAGCGGGTCTAGATAGTTCACGTGGTTGGCGACCAAGATGTAACCACCCTTGGGGAGATTCTCGATCCCTTCCGTTTTAATTCGGAACATCAGGCGAATCAGCGGTGCCAGAATGGCGGCAACCAAAAAGAAGATCAGGCTATTTTCCCGCTTGGGGACTTTGGGCAGCTTTGCCTCAGCCACGAAGACTAAGCCTCAAACCTAAAGTCGGCGCCCAGTGCGCCCAACTTGTCGATAAAACGTTCGTAGCCACGTGAGATCAGCTGCACGTTGGTGACGTTTGAGGTTCCCTCGGCCGCCAGTGCAGCGACCACGTGGCTAAAACCACCGCGCAAGTCCGGGACTCGGATGTCTGCTCCTCGCAGCGGAGTTGGGCCCGAAATCACGGCGGAGTGATTGAAATTGCGCTGGCCAAAGCGGCAGGGGTTGCCTCCCAGGCACTCTCGGTAAATCTGAATCTGAGCACCCATTTGCTTGAGCGCATCGGTGAAACCAAATCGGTTTTCGTAAACGGTTTCGTGGACGATTGAAAGTCCCTGCGCCTGGGTCATGGCAACCACCAGGGGCTGCTGCCAGTCGGTCATAAAACCAGGGTGAACATCGGTTTCAATCACCACTGGTTGAAGTTCGGTGCCCGGGTGGAAGAAGCGAATGCCGTCCTCTTGAATGTCAAACTGCCCACCAACCTTGCGGAAGACATTCAGGAAAGTCATCATCTCAACCTGGCGAGCGCCACCAACAAAAATGTCTCCACCGGTGGCGAGTGCGGCAGCTGCCCAGCTGGCTGCCTCATTGCGATCAAATAGTGCCTGGTGAGTAAAGCCCTTGAGAGATTTGACACCCTCGATGCGGATCACCCGATCGGTATCAACCGAAATGATGGCACCCATTTTCTGGAGAATAGAAATCAGGTCGATAATTTCCGGCTCAATTGCTGCCCCGGATAGCTCGGTTAAGCCGCTTGCCGTGGTTGCAGAGAGTAGTACCTGCTCAGTCGCGCCGACCGATGGGTAGGGCAGCGAGATCTTGGCGCCCTTTAGCCCCTCGGGAGCACTTAGGCGGGTTCCGGTTGGAAGTTTTTCAATTACCGCACCGAAGCTTCTGAGAACATCAAAGTGAAAATCAACCGGCCGGTCGCCAATCTCACAGCCTCCCAAACCGGGAATGAAGGCCTCACCCAAACGGTGCAGGAGGGGGCCACAAAAAAGAATTGGGATTCTCGAACTGCCAGCGTGAGCATCGATGTCAACCATGCGAGCCTGCTCGACGTTGGAGGAATCGAGCTTCATGTCTCCCGAAACCGGATCGTGCTCAATGGTCACCCCGTGCAGCTGAAGCAGCCTGGAGACCACCTCGACATCTGAGATGTGCGGCACGTCTTTTAGAACTGATGGGCTATCCCCCAAAAGCGCCGCAACCATGGCTTTTGTCACCAGATTCTTGGCACCTTTTAGGTCAACTCGCCCCTGAAGTGGCTTGCCGCCGTTGATGGTGATCTGGCTCAATCAGACTCCTTTAGCAGGAAGAGTTTTGGGTCTCCAAGACTCTCGCTTTGCCTCAAACTGGGCAATTGCGGCCTCATTCTGGAGCGTGATGCCAATGTCATCCAGCCCCTCCATGAGACGCCACTTAGTGTATTCGTCAATCTCAAAATTAACGCTCACCGCACCGACCGTAAGGAGCTGGTTCGGCAGGTCAACCTTGGCCTCAATGCCCGGATTAGCATCCATCTCAGCCCAGATTCGCTCGGTGTCAGCCTCGGTAATCACCCCTGTCACCAGGCCCTGCTTGCCAGAATTACCGCGGAAGATGTCTGCGAACTTGGAGCTAAAGACCGCTTTGAAACCGAAGTCTCGCAGCGCCCAGACGGCGTGCTCACGGGAAGATCCGGTGCCAAAATCTGGCCCGGCTATTAGCACCTGGGCATTTTGGTAGATCGGTTGATTTAGAACAAAATCTGGATCCTGCGCGCGCCAGTTTGCAAACAGCCCATCCTCAAAACCGGTCTTGGTGATGCGCTTTAGGTAAACCGCCGGGATGATCTGATCGGTGTCCACATTGGAGCGCTTCAGCGGAGCGGCAACGCCTTGAAAAACTGAAATCTTCTCCACTTAGGCCTCCAAGTCGGCAGGTGCTGAAAGGGTTCCTCGGACAGCTGTCGCAGCTGCCACCAGCGGCGAGACCAGGTGGGTTCGAGCGCCCTTGCCCTGCCTTCCCTCAAAGTTTCGGTTCGAGGTGGAGGCAGCTCTTTCACCGGGGGCCAGCTGGTCGGGATTCATTCCGAGACACATTGAGCAACCTGCGAACCGCCACTCGGCACCAAAGTCCTTGAAGACCTTATCCAAGCCCTCCTGCTCGGCCTGGAGGCGAACCTTCTGAGAGCCGGGGACCACCATCATCCTGACCCCATCGGCCTTTTTCTTGCCCTTGATAATTGCTGCGGCAGCCCGAAGGTCTTCAATACGCGCGTTTGTGCAAGAACCCAAGAACACGGTGTTGACCGAAATCTCTTTCATCGGAGTTCCTGGGGCTAGGTCCATGTATTCCAGCGCTCGCTCAGCTGCAGCGCGCTCATTCGGATCAGAAATTTCCTCCGGGTTGGGAACACTGTCCAGGAGTGAAACGCCCTGGCCGGGGTTGGTGCCCCAGGTGACAAAGGGGTCTAGGTTGTCAGCGTCGATGGTGACCTCGGCATCAAATACCGCACCCTCATCGGTGGTTAGGGTCCGCCAATACTCCAGGGCTGCGTCCCAGTCTTCACCTTCTGGAGCGTGTGGCCGGCCCTTTAGGTATTCAAAGGTGATCTCATCAGGTGCAACTAGGCCCGCTCGCGCACCGGCTTCAATCGACATGTTGCAAATTGTCATGCGGCCCTCCATTGAGAGGGAGCGAATTGCGCTGCCGCGGTATTCCAAGACGTAGCCCTGGCCGCCGCCGGTTGAGATCTTGGCGATGACGGCAAGGATGATGTCTTTGGCACTCACGCCGGGACGAAGGGTTCCCTCAACGTTGATGGCCATGGTCTTGAAAGGTTGCAGCGGAAGCGTTTGAGTGGCGAGCACGTGCTCAACCTCACTGGTTCCGATACCCATCGCCAGTGACCCGAAGGCACCGTGGGTTGAGGTGTGAGAGTCGCCACAAACTATGGTCATTCCGGGCATGGTCAAGCCCAACTGAGGTCCAACTACGTGGACGATGCCCTGGTTTTTATCTCCGAGAGAATGAATGCGAACGCCAAACTCAGCTGTGTTATCGCGCAGGGCCTGAACCTGAGTCCTTGAGGTGGGATCCGCAATTGGCAGGTGGATGTCAACGGTTGGAGTGTTGTGATCCTCCGTTGCAATTGTGAGGTCTTTGCGCCTGATGTCGCGACCGGCGAGCCTGAGTCCGTCAAAGGCCTGAGGGCTGGTCACCTCGTGGATCAGGTGGAGGTCAATGTAGAGCAAATCTGGAGCACCATTTTCACCCTTGAGGACCAAGTGGTCTCTCCAGAGCTTTTCGGCCAGAGTCAGTGGCTTGTCAGTCATCAATCACCTCGCGAACGCGTAGGTAAGAAGTTTAGCCCAAGCGCTAGATTAGGAAGGTGTCTCAATACCAACCAGCCCAGCTCCAGCAGATCCAGAAGCGAACGGTGAGAGTCCTCGCAACCGGCCAAGCCCTGGGAGGTTTTGGACTCGGCGCCACGCTATCCGTCGGCGCCCTGATGGCGGTAGAACTCTCTGGAACCCCGGCATGGTCCGGCGCAGCCGCGACAATTAGCACCCTGGGAAGCGCGATTAGCGCTATACCGTTGGCTAACCTCGCCTACCGAAAGGGGCGCCGGATCGCCCTCGCATTTGGAGCATCGCTGGCCATTGCAGGTGCCAGCGGAATGATTCTGGCTGCAGCGATGCGATCATTTCCCGTTGAAATCTTGGCCCTGTTTCTGCTGGGTGCCGCAAGCGCGGTCTCGCTCCAGGCAAGATTTGCAGCCGCTGACATTCCAGTCTCCGGCCCACGCGGCAGGGATCTGTCACTGGTTGTTTGGGCAACGACCCTGGGAGCAGTCATTGGACCTAACCTGATTGCCCCGGGAGAGACAATCGGCTTAGCACTTGGCCTACCTCACCTGGGTGGCCCGTTCCTGTTCACGATTTTGGCCCAGCTTTCGTCCACGCTGGTGTTCTGGTTTGGTCTAAGACCAGACCCACTGCTAATCGCAAAGGAAATTGCCGGTCTCCCCGATAGGCGCAAGAACCCCGGGGTTAGGGCCGCTCTAGAGGTAATTCGCGCGAATCCACTGGCAGGCTACGCGGTGCTGACTATCGCACTGAGCCACATGGTGATGGTTGCGGTAATGAGCATGACCCCCGCGCACCTTGATTCACACGGACATTCCCTGGCAGAGGTTGGTCTAACCATCTCGCTCCATGTTGCAGGCATGTATGCATTTGCGCCAGTGTTCGGAGTCCTCACCGACCGCTTGGGGCCGGTTCGAGTCATCGTCGCAGGACAGCTGATCTACTTTGGCTCGCTTTTGCTGGCTGGGTTAGGACAAGAAGACTACTGGCTGGTGATGGGCGGGCTGTTTCTGCTCGGACTGGGCTGGTCTGCCTCCACCGTTGCAGCCTCTGCGCTGCTGACTCAAGTATTAGGAACCGCGGAAAAGACCAAGGTCCAGGGTTTCAGTGACTCACTCATGAACCTATCGGGTGCATTTGGAGGCGCGGTTTCCGGAAGCATTCTGCTCTGGTTCAGCTTCGGTGGGCTCAATGCGGCTGCCTTGGCTCCGGTGATTTTTATTGTCATCGCAACCAGCTTCTCAAGGCGCTGGCAGGTTAAATAAGAAATCCGCTCCCAAGACTTATGGTCGATCGGGAGCGGAATTCGTGACTCCAGCGGGATTTGAACCCGCGCTACTGCCGTGAGAGGGCAGCGTCCTAGGCCGCTAAACGATGGAGCCGAAAAGCAACCCGTGAAGTCTGCCACAAATCGCTGGCTTTGGCAATCTATGCGCTGAGCATCGCCAGGGCCAGCGGATGAACTTCAACACTGAAGGGAGCAGCGCCTGTCAGTTCACCATCGCAGGTCATTGGGAAGCCGGCGTTGGAGATTGAGATGGACTTGGCTTTGAATATCTCAACCTCTGGGTACCTCAGGTGTTCACCGGAATAAACCTTGGGGAAAATCTGCAGCAGTTTCGCCCTTGAAACCTCATGGAGAATGAACACCTCCAGCTCGCCGTCGGTGATGTCAGACTGCGGTGAAATCCTCATTCCGCCGCCAAAGTTCTTTACATTGGCAACGCCGCAGAGCATCGCCCTGACAGAGCGCTTAACGCCGTCAGCTTCGAGTTGATACTCAATGGGCTTGAAACTTGGCAGTTCCAGAAAAAGCGCCGCCTTATAGCTGTTTGGACCCTTGGGCCATTTCAATGAGTTAGCCCGCTTGGCGCAAATCGCATCAAAACCAGCGGAGATGGAGCCCAGCGACCAGAAATCCCGGTCGGCATTTCGAACCCGCATTACATCCACCCGCCTTGGGTTTTCCAGGCCCACAACTATGTTGTCCACCGCGGCCTGCGGGTTGCCCAGCTCAATGTTTAGCTCTCTAGCCTGATCATTTCCACTGCCTGCAGGCACCAAACCAAGGGGCAGCTGGTTGGGAACGCAGATGTTCACCCCGAGCTGGGCAGTGCCATCGCCACCCACTGCAACAACAGCGGAAAGCTCTTGATTATCGATCAGGCCTTGGGCTTTGGATTTTGCCTCGGCTGCGGAGCCAGCTGACAAGTCCAAAACTCTAAGCCCTTTGGCTCGAAGGGATTCAAAGACCTCCCTGCCGACATCAGCTCCCCTGCCTCGATTGGCTTTGGGGTTAACGAGCACTCCGATGGGCTTCAAGTCAGGACCTTTCCTAATTTCATACAAACTTAGGACCTTCTTCTAGGCTTAGGACATGGAAATTCGCAAACATGAGCACGCATTTTTGGTGCTTTCCCAAAATGGGCAAACACTCCTGGTTGATCCAGGGCTCTACAGCGAGGTCCTTCCAGAGCTGAAAGAAGTTGTCGGGGTGGTCTACACCCACCTGCACGATGACCACAGCTTTTTGCCACACGCGCGGCAAATCGCAGACCTTTTCCCAAATGCCCAGCTTTTTGGCACCGCCGAGGTCAGGGCGAAGTTCGAGGGGTTGGCAGTCACCGCTGTTCACCACGGGGATCACCACGAGGTCGGCAACTTTCAGCTGGATTTCTTTGGTGATCTACATCAGGAGATTCATCGCAGCATCCCCCTGGTTCAAAACGTGGGAGTTTTGGTCAACTCGACGCTCTACTACCCCGGAGATAGCTACACCGTTTGTGATTACCCAGTGGAGGTTTTAGCCTGCCCCAGCTCAGCCCCCTGGCTAAAAGTGGGTGACTTGATTGACTTTTTGGAGATTCAAAAACCCAAACGTGCGTTTCCCACCCACAACGCCCTGCTGAGTGAGGCAGGTCATGCCCTGCAAAATAATCGCATCAGGGAATTCGTGGAAAAGCACGGGGGCGAGTTCGAGTATCTAACCCCGGGTCAAAGCACAAAGGCTTAGAGCGCAACTACAACCGAGGCGGCCAGCATGGCCAAGGTGACCGGGCCCCAGAGTTTTCGCTCCTTGGAGCTGCGCGAGATGTTGTTCATGAGCGCAGAAAGCGCGCTAAAACCAACCAGGAACCAGTTCACCCAGGTGTTTAGCTCTGTGTCCAATAGCTTTGGTAGCCATCCCAATTGGCCAACGTAGTGGCCTGAAATTCCCAGGAGAACCAGGGTGGATACCGCGCTGGCAATCCGATACCTCAAAGGGAGCACGCCTGCATTTTGCCCTCCGAAGGCATACTCACCTAGCGGTGCACCGAAGAGTATGGCCAACTGAAACAAAGCGCTGGCGAAAAAGGCAAAAACTAAAAATCCGGAGGCGAATGCTTCAAGCATTTACGCCTCCGGATCTAAGTTGCTGGGATACCTGGACTCGAACCAAGAACAAAGGAACCAGAAACCTTCGTGTTGCCAATTACACCATATCCCAATGGGAGGACCGAGGTCCGAGGCTCTATCTTAGTGGGCCTTGAGAAAAGCCTCTAGTCGCTTCAGGCTTCTTTCTTTACCCAAGAGCTCCATGCACTCAAACAGCGGCGGGGTTACCCTGCGGCCCGAAATCGCGGTTCGAACCGGACCAAAGGCATTCCTTGGTTTTTCACCCAAGTCTTCAACCAGAGCCTGGTTCAGGGCCTGCTGGATAGCTTCGGTTTGCCACTGGGCAAGGCTCTCGAGTGCCGAGTGAGCGGCCTGGATGATGGCAGAGCTGTTCTCGGGCAACTGCTCAAGGGCGTCCAGATCAAACTGCAATTCAGCATCATTCACGAACATAAATCCGAGCATGCCGCTGGCCTCAGAAAGCACTGTGATTCGCTCCTGGATCAACGGTGCGAGCTGGTTCAGCAGTGTCTGGTCGGCATCGGAAACCTCTGCTGGCAGCACCCCGGCAGACTGCAGGTAGGGCAGAATTCGGGCGGCGAAGTCATCGGGTTTCAAAAGCCGAATGTGAGCGGCGTTGATGGCATCAGCTTTTTTCTGATCGAAGCGAGCTGGATTCGGATTTACGTTCTCAACGTCAAAGTTCTGGCACAGCTCCTCGAGAGAGAAAATGTCGCGGTCAGCAGCGATTGACCAGCCGAGCAAAGCAAGGTAATTCAGCAGCCCCTCCGGGATGAAGCCACGGTCCCGGTGCAAAAATAGGTTGCTCTCCGGGTTGCGCTTCGAAAGCTTCTTGTTGCCCTCGCCCATCACAAAGGGCAGGTGTCCAAATCTCGGAATGAAGCTGGCGATTCCCGCCTCATACATGGCGTTGTAAAGCGCAATCTGGCGGGGAGTGGAGGAGAGCAGATCCTCACCGCGCAGCACGTGGGTAATTCCCATCAGGGCATCGTCGACCGGGTTCACCAGCGTGTACAGCGGCTGACCACCTGGTCTAACGACAACGAAATCCGGGAATGATCCGGCCGGGAAGGTGATTTCGCCGCGCACCAGGTCCACAAAGCTAATGTCCTGGTCCGGCACTCTCAGGCGGAGAGCGGGTTGGCGGCCTTCGGCCAGATACTGCTGCCGCTGGTCCTCTGAGAGCTCGCGCTCGGAGTTGTCGTAACCGAGCTGAACCGCTCGTCCGGCGGCGATATTGCGTGCTTCGATCTCCTCGGCAGAGAGAAATGACTCGTAAATGTGTCCGGAGGCTTTTAGCTTCTCAACGACCTCGAGGTAAATCTCGCCGCGCTGCGATTGGCGGTAAGGCTCATTAGGTCCTCCGACCTCAACTCCTTCGTCCCAATCCATGCCCAGCCAGCGCAAGGCATCAATAATCTGGTGGTAACTGTCTTCTGAGTCTCTCGCCGCATCAGTGTCCTCGATACGGAACACAAACTTGCCCCCGACTCGGCGGGCATAGGCCCAATTGAACAGTGCGGTGCGGACCAGCCCAACGTGCGGTGTGCCAGTTGGGGATGGGCAAAACCGGACTTTGATGTCTTTGCCGGTAGCGGAAGTTGTGGGTGCAGTAATAAGGGTCATAACAGCTAGAAAGCTTATGCGACAGTGCTGCGCAAAACGCCAATGCCCTCAATCTCGCACTCGATTGAATCGCCGTGGTCAATACGTGAAATTCCAGCCGGTGAACCAGTCAGAATTACATCTCCGGGAAATAGCGTGACGTTCTGAGACACATAGGAAACTAGGGTCTTGGCATCGAAGATCATCTCCGAGGTCATTGAATTTTGGCGTTGCTCGCCGTTGATCTTTGAACCGATGTGCTGCTGGGTTGGGTCAAAATCCGTCTCAATCCATGGCCCCAGCGGGCAGAAAGTGTCAAAACCCTTCGATCTTGCCCACTGCAAGTCCGTGAACTGCAAGTCTCGGGCTGTGATGTCGTTACCGATGGTGTATCCCAAAACGTGCTCATCAACCTGCTCAACCGATATGTTTTTGGCCTTCTTGCCAATTACCACGGCCAGCTCGACCTCAATCTCAACCTGGTTTGACTGCCAAGGGAGCTCAACCACGGCATCTGGGTCAGTCAGTGCATTCAGACCCTTGAAGAACATCAGCGGTTCGTCAGGGACATCCTGAGAGATTTCAGCAGCGTGAGCGGCGTAGTTCATGCCGATGCAGATGATCTTGCTTGGAGCCACCGGGGCTAACAACTTCAGGCTCGAAAGACTGACCTCTTGACCGGTGAAACTAATTCCGTCAAAGGGGTGACCCGCAATTAGCTTGACCGTGGAATCCTCGACGACTCCGAACCTGACCTCATTGTCTAGGTTGAACCTTGCAATTCGCATGCGCTTAGTCTGCCAGCTTCAGCATCCAGTTATGGCGGTCAGGCCTGATTCCGTATTGAATTCCAGTTAGTTCCATTCGCATCTCAACGGTTAGTCGACCGGGTTCATTTCCGCCGATCACAATTTCTTCGACACTTGACTTCAAGGTTCCAACCGGAGTGATAACGGCGGCGGTGCCACAGGCAAAGACCTCCACGATATCTCCGGTTTTCACGCCCTCACGCACCTCATCGAGCGAAACTTTTCGCTCCTGAACCTCGATACCTCGATCGCGCATCAGAGTTATTACGGAGTCCCTGGTGATTCCGTGCAGGATTGTGCCATCGAGCGATGGGGTAGCGACGTGCCCGTCTCTGTAAACAAAAAACAGGTTCATACCGCCAAGTTCCTCGATGTAGGTCGAAGTCTCGGCATCCAGGAACATCACCTGCGAGCAGCCATTTTCGTAGCCCACCTGCTGAGCAAGCAGCGAGGCTGCGTAGTTCCCACCGGTCTTAGCCTCACCGGTGCCATGCTTTCCGGCCCTGGCTGAATCCAGTGCAATCCAGATTGAAACCGGCTTGACGCCGCCGGTGAAGTAAGGTCCAACCGGGCTGGCAATTACTCGGTACTCGGCCCGCTGCGCAGCCCTGACTCCAAGGAAGTTTTCCGCCGCAATCTCAAAAGGTCTGAAGTAAAGAGTCTTCTCGCCCTCGGGAGTAGGCACCCAAGCACCGTCGACCGCAATGAGCTGGCGAAGAGATTCAACGAAAATTTCCGCAGGCAGCTCGGGTAGCGCCATGCGACGAGCGGAGCGCTGGAGCCTGGCCGCGTTAGCCTCTGGGCGGAAGGTCCAGATGGAACCGTCTTGGTGGCGGTAGGCCTTGATGCCCTCAAAGATTTCTTGCCCGTAGTGCAGCACCGCTGCCGAGGGGTCCATCATGATCGGGCCGTATGGAATTACCTCGGCCGAATGCCAACCCTTGTCCTTCTCCCAGACCACGACCACCTGGTGGTCGGTTAGCTTGGCCCCAAAGACTGGGTTTGCGATGATCTCCTCCCGCTCAGACGCGGGAGTTGGGTTTGGGTTTCGAGTTACTTTGAATTCCATCTGTGCCACCTAAATAAGTTCCAGAATGCTCTGGGCAATCTGATCAGTTGAACGCTTGGTTTCTCCACGGTTAGCCAGGTCGTGCTCAACCGCATTTTCAATTCGCTCGGCCGCCTCAAGGTAACCCAGGGACTTGGCCAGCAGCGCTGCAGAAAGGATGGCTGCAGTTGGATCAGCGAGATTTTTTCCCGCGATGTCTGGGGCTGATCCGTGAACGGGTTCGAACATGGATGGGAATGCCCCGGTGGGGTTTAGATTAGCGGATGCCGCCAGCCCAATCCCACCGCAAATAGCTGCAGCCAGATCGGTGATGATGTCTCCGAACAGGTTGTCGGTCACGATCACGTCAAAGCGCTGGGGTGAATTCACCATGTGGATAGTGGCGGCATCGATGTGCAGGTAGTCGTGCGTGACATCCGGATACTTGGCCGCAACCTCTTCAACGACCCTCAGCCAAATCTTGCCCGCGTGCACCAGCACGTTGGTTTTGTGGACCAGGGTGACGTGCTTGCGGTCTCTGGTCGAGGCGAGGTTGAAGGCGAACTCCACCGCTCTGCGAACTCCAAAGGCGGTGTTCACCGAAACTTCGTTGGCAATCTCCTGGTCGGTTCCAATCCGCAGTGCACCGCCGTTTCCAACGTAGGGACCTTCGGTACCCTCGCGCACCACGACGAAATCAATGCCGCTGGCATCTCTTAGTGGCGAGACAGCTCCGGGGAAAAGTCTTGATGGCCTGAGGTTGATGTGGTGATCAAAAGCAAATCTGAGCTTGAGCAGCAAACCCCGCTCGAGAACTCCGGAGGGCACCCTGGGGTCGCCAATAGCGCCTAGCAAAATGGCATCGTGCTGGCTGAGGGACTGCAGGTCTGATTCTGTTAGAGCCTCGCCGGTGGCAAGGAAACGGTCTGAACCTAGGTCATAGCTCGTGATGTCTAGTTCAACCGAACCGAGGGCTTTCTCCAGGGCCGCCACGGCCACCGAAGTGACCTCCGGTCCAATTCCGTCTCCGGCGATAACGGCAAGGTTAATCGAGTTCACTAAAGCCCCAATGCAGTTTGTTTGTTACAACTTTAGGGCTTTGGTACCGGCTATTACCGCCTTATAAGCATTGTGAGGTCTATGGCCTGCCGAATTCCCTTATCGGTCTGGACGTCTCGGCCTCGATGCTCGACCCTTCCGGAAATACCGTGCTCCAAAAGCCATGCCTCAAGTTGACCGGCGGAGGGTAGGACCCGCTCCGACTGCGGACCGCCATAGCCAGAACGAAGGTTTTCTCGCGCGTGCCAAACACCAAAAATCACACCCGAGCTCTGCTGATTGAGCGCATTGTCGAGCGCAAGTTTCAACTGCTCCCAGGGAAGCTGAAGATAGGCAATCACAATCAGGTCGGGATCAAATGAAAACTTCGCAGACCGAGCATCAGCAAGATTGGCTCGGACTTTGAGCTTTTGGTCAGTGGCTCGCTCCTGAAACTTCTCGAGCGCTACCTTCGAAAACTCAACATTCTCAACCTCCCAGCCGCGTGAAGCAAACCAGAGGGCATTGCGCCCCTCACCCCCGGCCAGATCCACCATGGAACCTGCAGGCAGGTCTGAGAGTTTTTCAACAACAAACTGATTTGGCTCCAAAGACCAAACCGACTGGGAAGCGCGGTAGCGCTCATCCCAGTCGTTCGGTTGCATTTCCAAACTAATCGGTGACTATTGCTAGCCCGGTTGCGGCCGAGGCGTTGGCAACTGAACCACCATTGACCAGATTTCCCGTGAAGCCAGCAGACTTCATGTAGTCAATCGCCTGACCGGCTCGGTTTCCGGAGCGGCAGTAAATGTAATAGTCGGCAGCCTTGTCTAGGTTTTCCAGCTGTGCAGCAAAGTCAGCGTCAGCCAGTCCGATGCGGATTGCGCCCTCGAGGTGACCGGAGTCCCACTCCTCTACGGTGCGGACATCGATGATTGCGGCGTATGAGCTCGGGTCCTGAGCCTCAGGCGCACAGGCGGAGAGCGAAACCGTTGCAAATACTGCAACAACGGCGGCAACAAGGAGCTTGAAAATCTTCATGTTTGATCCTTTCCAGATACCCCCTAGGGTATGTGTTATAGTCATCAGAGTCAAATTAGAAGGCGAGTGTTTATGCAAATTCCTCAGGAAGAACTGGACGCAGTCAGAAAGCGTTTGGCAAGAGCGCAGGGTCAACTCGGAGGCATCATAAAAATGGTCGAAGAGGGCCGCGAATGCACCGACGTGCTGACCCAGATGGCAGCCGCTCAGGCTGCAATCAACCGTGCAGCGTTTTCGCTGATAGCCACCGGAATTGCAAACTGCGGGTCAGATGCCGAGGGCATCGCAGACCGGGCCAAACTAGAAAAAGCTTTCTTGGCACTGAGCTAGGAAGCAGAAAGGAACCAAAATGGCACAGGAAGTAACAATCGACGAACTAGAGAGCGCAATCGACAACGGAGCTTTTGTTCTGGATGTCAGGGAGGCCGATGAGTTCCAGGCCGGCCATGTCCCAAATGCCCGCCACATTGCCCTGAATACTGTTCCTGATCAACTTGCTCTAATCCCTGCGGACAGCAGGATTTGGGTGATTTGCCAGGCTGGCGGCCGCTCAATGAAGGCCGCAAATTTCCTTGAGGCTCAGGGTTACGACGTGGTTTCCGTTGCTGGAGGAACTGGGCAGTGGATTGCCGCGGGTAAAAAGGTCTCGTTTGAGGAAAGCGTCTAGTGGGACTGTTCGACTTTTTCAAAAAGAAGTACCAGACCGTCTCCCCGGCTAAGGCCAAAGAGGCTCAGGATGCGGGCGCCCTTCTAATTGACGTTCGGGAGTCTCATGAGTACCGTTCTGGCCACGCTCCTGGGGCAAAGCACATTTCGGTTCAGGTAATCGAGCGTCGTCTAGGAGAGATCCCGAAGGAGCGACCCATCTTGGTGATGTGCCAGTCGGGTATGCGCAGTCAGCGGGCCGCTGAGATCCTCAGCCGCAACGGGTACCAAGTAATGAACGTCTCGGGTGGAATTGTGAACTGGCAGCGAGCTGGAATGAAGGTAGTGAAGTAATGAAGGTAGTCATTGTTGGCGGCGTCGCCGGAGGTATGTCTGCGGCAACCAGGTTGCGTCGACTGAGGGAAGATGCCGAAATCATCATCTTCGAGCAGGGTCCCCACGTCTCATATGCAAACTGCGGGTTGCCCTACCACGTAGGAGAGGTAATCCCAGCGGAAAAGGATTTGCTGCTTCAGACTCCGCAGTCCTTGAAGAATCGCTTCAATCTGGACGTCCGGGTCAACTCAAGAGTCACCAGCATCAACAAAGAGGCCAAGACCGTAGCAGTCAAGAACCTGCAGACCGGTGAGACTTACACCGAGAGCTATGGCTCCCTGGTGCTCTCCACCGGAGCAAAACCCCGCATGGTTCCCATTCCGGGCCTAGAGCGCGCGGTGGTGCTGCGCGACGTACCCGATGCCGTAAAAATCAAGGAACTTGTTGACCAGAAGAAGATCTCCTCTGCCGTTGTAATTGGTGCTGGGTTCATCGGTGTCGAGCTCGCAGAGAACCTTCAGCACCGCGGGATTCAAACCACGATCGTGGAGTTCCGCGAGAACATCCTGCCGCAGTTTGACCCCGAGATGATTGAGCCGATGCAGGCCGAACTAGTCAAGCACGGCATCAAACTTGCTCTATCCTCAGAGACAGCTGAAGTCAGAGAAAAGACTCTCGTCCTAAAAGACGGCCGCGAGTTTGATGCTGACCTCGTTGTAGCCGCCATCGGCGTGGTTGCCGACCACGAGTTGGCAGTAAACGCAGATCTAAAGATTGGCCCGGCCGGCGGCATCTGGGTGGACGATCAGATGCGCACCAGTGACCCCAACATTTACGCAGTCGGTGACGCAGCTGAAAAGACGAGTGCTATAACCGGTCAAAACCAAATGATTTGGCTGGCTAACCTCGCGAATCGCCACGGCCGCTTGGTAGCCGATGTGATTGCCGGAGAGAGAGTCGCTGCACGAGCTTCGATTGGAACCGGAATCATCGGTGCCTACGGCATGGCGGCAGCCCTAACCGGCTTGACTGAAGGCCTTGCTAAGCGCATGGGCATCCCCCACCAGGTGATTCACCTGCACCCGGGCAGCCACGCTGGCTACTATCCGGGGGCCGAGCGAGTCTCACTGAAGGTGCTGTTCGACCCAGAAAGCGGCAAGTTGCTTGGCGCCCAAGGTATTGGTAGAGACGGTGTTGACAAGCGAATTGACGTCATCGCCACTGCTATTTACGCAGGTTTGACCATTGACGATCTAATGAACCTTGAACTGGCTTACGCTCCTGCTTTTGGAAGCGCCAAGGACGCCATCAACCAGACTGGTTACGTTGGAAATAACGTCCGCGAGGGTAAGACTCCCAACATTCAGTGGCACGAGGTTGAAGCTGCCCAGCAGGCAGGCGCCGTTGTGGTTGACGTTCGCACCGAGGGTGAACACCAGGCTGGAAATATTCCAAATACGGAACTGATTCCAGTTGATTCGCTTCGCAATCATGTTGCTGAACTAATGGGCAAGGACGTGATTGTGACCTGTGAGGTTGGACAGCGCGGTCACACCGCCACCCAGATTCTCAGAAGTCACGGCATCAAGGTGCGAAACCTCGACGGTGGCTACACCACCTGGCGCTCAGGCATGGATGCTCGCGAAAGAGCGGCTCAAAAGTAGAAAAAGAAAAAGGGCCCCAAGGGGCCCTTTTTTTCAACTAGTAGCCTTCGGTGAGCGATATGGCCTGCATCACATCGGCCTGAATCTCAACCCGAAGGGACTCGAGAATCTCACTGGATACCTCGGTGTCAACGGTGATAACGCTCAGTGCTTTTCCGCCTTTTTGCTGCCTGGCGATAGTCATGGCTGCAATGTTGATGCCTGCCTCGGCAAATGCCTTGCCGTAGACGGCAACGATGCCTGGGCGGTCTTGGTAGATCATGACGACCATGTTCTCGGCCATCGAAAGCTCAACATCGTAACCGTTGATGGACACGACCTTCTGGTGGTGTTTGGGGCCAATCACCGTTCCACCGGCTGAAACCACAGAACCGTCGGAGAGCACAGCCTTCAAGGTGGTTACGTTGCGGTATTCATCGCTCACTGAGTCCTGGGTGAGACGGACCTCAACGCCGCGCTGTTCGGCAAGAAGTGGGGCATTTACGTATGAGACCTGCTCGGTGACCATGGCCTGGAACAAACCCTTGAGGGCAGCGAGCTTCAGGACGGTGACGTCGTGTGCCGCAATCTCACCCCGAGCCTCAAATTCAACGGCAACGATCGAGGTGTGGGAAAGTCCCGCCACAATCTGACCCAGCTTCTCGGCCAAGGCAATTCCGGGTTTCACCGATGGATCAATCACGCCACCGGCAACGTTCACGGCATCGGGAACTAGGTCTCCGGCCAGAGCCAGGCGAACAGACCTGGCAACCGAGATACCAGCCTTCTCCTGAGCCTCATCGGTAGACGCTCCTAGGTGAGGGGTGACCAATATGTTTGAAAGCTCCAGTAGCGGTGAATCCTTGGGCGGTTCGTTCACAAACACGTCGAGCCCGGCACCCGCGATTCGGCCAGATTTCAAAGCTGCGTAGAGGGCTGCCTCGTCGATGATTCCGCCTCGCGAGCAGTTGACGATGCGAAGGTTTGGCTTTGCGATTGCGAATTGATCCGTTGAAATCATGCCGGTGGTTTCCGGAGTTTTTGGGATGTGGATTGTGATGTAGTCGGCACGCTTCATCATCTGATCCATGTCGACCAGTTCGACACCAATCTGTTCGGCACGGGCCTGAGTGACGTAGGGGTCGTAACCGATCAGGCTGACACCAAAACCAGCAAGACGCTGTGCGACGAGTGTTCCAATGCGGCCAAGGCCGATGATTCCGATGGTCTTTTCATATAGTTCTACCCCGGTAAATTGGCTGCGCTTCCACTGTCCGGCCTTCAGCGATGCGTTGGCATCGGGAATGTGACGAGACAGGGCCATCAGCTGGGCGATAGCTAATTCGGCGGCCGAAATAACGTTTGAGGTTGGTGCGTTTACCACCATGACACCGGCATTAGTCGCAGCCTTGATGTCCACGTTGTCCAAGCCCACGCCAGCTCTGGCAATGACCTTGAGCCCTGGGGCGGCAGCGATGGCTTCCGCGTCCATCTTGGTGGCAGAGCGAATCAGAACCGCGCTTGTTCCCGCTAGTGCTGGAAGCAGCGCCGAGCGGTCTGCCCCGTCTACGTTGCGGATTTCGAAATCTGGTCCGAGCGCCTCGAGTGTGGCGGGGGACAGCTCTTCAGCAATGAGAACAACGGGCTTAGACAATGGCAAACCTAACGTCAGGACCGACAGCGATGGGGATTGCTAAAGTCTAGCGGCGATTAGTCCCTGGCGCAGGTGCAGAGCTGGTCGTTCGGTACGCCAGCGAGGGCTTCTTCAACGTGCTGGCCGCAACCCTGCCAGGTGATCTTGCCGCAGTCGTAGCACATAGCCTGAGAACACATAATTCATCCTTTGGTCGAAAAACAAAAATACCCTACTGCAAAATACCCCAGGGGGTATTAGTTTTTCTGCTTTTCTAGGCGCAATTCAGTCAATCCAGATGCGTAGCTTTTGCTTTGAATCAGATTGAACTGCTCCCTGACCGTCGAACCCTTGAAGAGCCGGATACCTGAGCTGAGGATGTCCGGGGCAATAAAGAGGCGAAGCTCATCTATCAGCCCCATTACCAACAAGGTGTCAACCAGCATGGCTCCTCCCCCGACAAAGAGGTGCCCGGGGTGTTTGGCCTTTATCGTTGCAACAACCTCGCGTAAATCACCCGAAATAAAGTGCAGGTTTGGGATCCGCAGTCCATCAAATTTCAAAGGCTGCTCGGTCAAAACGTAGGTTGGCAGGATTCGATCCAACTCAGGTGTGGTCTGAAGTTCAAACTCAAAAGTCTTGCGGCCCATCAGCACTGAACCGGAGGAGGAAATCAGTTCCATCCAGCCAAAGTCCTCATCCTCGGAGAGATACTTTTCGGCCCAGCCCATCTCTCCACCCTCAGCTGCCAGATAGCCGTCGAGGGAAATGACACCGTAAAAAATGGTTTTGAACATTGGTTCAGGATAGTCAAAAGCCCCCGATTGCTCGGGGGCTTTTGATGCTGTTCCTAGCGGGCTGCGCTACCTTCCTGGTAGTCGTCATCCTGCTTGATCCAGCTGAACAGCTTGCGCAGTTCGCGACCGGTGGCCTCAATCGGGTGAGCCTCACCCTTGGCGCGAAGGGCCTTGAACTCCGGTGCTCCAGCATCCTGGTCGTCAATGAAGCGCTTAGCAAAGGCACCGGTCTGGATGTCGGTTAGGACATCCTTCATGTGAGCCTTGACCGAAGGATCAATTACGCGTGGGCCGGAAACGTAGTCACCGTACTCCGCGGTGTCGGAGACGCTCCAACGCTGCTTGGCAATTCCACCCTCGTACATCAGGTCAACAATGAGCTTTAGCTCGTGAAGCACCTCGAAGTAGGCGATTTCTGGCTGGTAACCAGCCTCGACCAGGGTCTCGAAACCGTACATAACCAGCTGAGAAGCGCCACCGCAAAGAACTGCCTGCTCGCCGAACAGGTCGGTCTCCGTCTCCTCGGTGAAGGTGGTCTTGATGGTTCCCGCGCGGGTACCGCCGATGGCCTTTGAGTAGGAAAGTCCAACCTGCATTGCGGTTCCGGTAGCGTCCTGCTCTACGGCAATCAGGTTTGGAACACCCTTGCCCGCAACGTACTCGCGGCGCACTAGGTGACCTGGGCCCTTTGGGGCCACTAGGAAAACGTCAACGTCCTGGGGAGGAACGATGTAGCCGAAGCGAATAGCAAATCCGTGGCCGAAGACTAGGGCGTCACCAGGCTGCAAGTTTGGCGCAATGTCATTGGTGTAGAGGTCACGCTGCTTTGGGTCTGGTGCCAGCACAACGATAACGTTGGCCCACTTGACTGCCTCAGAAGGGGTCAGGACGTTCAAGCCCTGCTCCTGTGCCTTGGCACGGGACTTGGAACCCTCTGGTAGTCCAACTACGACGTCTACGCCGGAGTCCTTGAGGTTGAGGGCGTGGGCGTGGCCCTGAGAGCCAAAGCCCAGCACGGCGACCTTGCGGCCCTGGATGATGCTTAGGTCAGCATCCTTGTCGTAAAAGATTTCTGCCACTTTTTTCTTTTCTCCTTGGGTTGTGGGTGAAGCTTATTTAGCGAAGGACTTTTTCGCTCATGGACTTGGAGCCTCGCGAAATTGCAATGGCTCCGGACTGAACGAGTTCTTTGATGCCGAATGGCTCCAGCACCTTCAGAAACGCTTTGCACTTTGCTGAGTCGCCGGTGACTTCGATTACCACTGAGTCGCTTGAAACATCAATGACTCGGGCTCTGAATAGCGTAACGGCTTCGAGGACCTGAGAGCGAGTTGAGGCGTCGGTTTTAACCTTGATCAGCATGTGGTCCCTGGCGATCGATGTGTCCGGCTCTAGCTCAACAATCTTGAGCAGGTTGATTAGCTTGTTGAGCTGCTTGGTGACCTGCTCTAGGGGCTGGCCATCGAGGTTCACCACGGCGGTGATTCTGGAGAGCCCTTCGAGTTCGGTCGCACCTACGGCGAGCGACTCAATGTTGTAGCCGCGCCTTGCGAACAAGGCTGCCACGCGAGTCAAAATTCCTGGTCGGTCTTCAACCAGTAGGGATAGTACGTGCTGGCTCATTTTTACTCCTCACCGTCCCAGATCGGGGCCGCATCTCGGGCGTACTGCACGGCGTCGTTTGAGACACCGGCTGGAACCATTGGCCACACCATGGCGTCTTTACCAACGATGAAGTCGATAACTACGGGGCGGTCGTTGGTCTCCATCGCGAGCTTGATGGCAGCGTCGATTTCATCCTCGCGCTCAACACGGATTGCCAGGCAACCGTAAGCATCGGCAAGCTTCACAAAGTCCGGCACCATTAGCGAGTCAGTTCCGGTGTGCAGGTCGGTGTTTGAGTAGCGCTCGTTGTAAAACAGCGTCTGCCACTGCCGAACCATGCCCAGCGAAGAGTTGTTGATAATGGCGACCTTGATTGGAATGTTGTTGATGGTGCAGGTGGCCAGCTCCTGGTTGGTCATCTGGAAGCAGCCATCGCCATCGATTGACCAAACCAGGCGGTCTGGCATCGCAACCTTGGCGCCCATGGCAGCGGGAACCGAGTAGCCCATGGTTCCAGCACCGCCTGAGTTGATCCAGGTGTTGGGTTTTTCGTACTTGATGAACTGGGCAGACCACATTTGGTGCTGGCCTACTCCCGCACAGTAGATGGCGTCTGGGCCACTTAGCTCACCGATTCGCTTGATGACGGTCTGCGGCGCGAGCTTGCCATCGTCCAGATCCACATACCCGAGCGGGTAGCGCTCCTTGAGGCCGTTGATGAACTGCCACCAGGCTTCGTAGTTTGGCCTCATGCCGCCAAGCTGCTTCTCAATTTCCGCAGTCAACATGGCAATTACCACTTTGGCATCGCCCACAATCGGAACATCCGCATGGCGAATCTTTCCAATTTCGGCTGGGTCAATGTCAACGTGAATCACCTTGGCTCCGGGTGCGAAGCTCTTGACATCGCCGGTGACCCGGTCATCAAATCGAGCCCCCAGGGTAATGAGCAAATCCGCCTTCTGCAGGCCGGTGACCGCGGGCACGGTACCGTGCATGCCGGGCATGCCGAGGTGGTTTGGGTGAGAATCAGGGAAAGCACCTCTGGCCATCAAAGTTGTGGTCACTGGAGCGCCAACCAACTCCACCAGCCTTGCCAGCTCGGCGTGAGCCTGGGCACGGATTACGCCGCCGCCAACGTAGAAGATTGGCTTTTGGCTCGAGAGAATCAGCTCGGCAGCGGCCTGCACCTGCTTACCGTGCGGGTCACTGACCGGCTTGTAGCCCGGCAGGTCAACTTTAGGTGGCCAGGAGAATTCAAACTTCTTGTTTTGCGCATCTTTGGCAACGTCCACCAGCACCGGACCGGGCCGGCCGGTGGTGGCAAGCTCGTAGGCTGCCGCAATGACGCCGGGGATGTCCTCGGGGTCGGTTACCAAGAAGCTGTGCTTGGTAATTGGCATGGTGATTCCGACAATGTCTGCCTCTTGGAAAGCGTCAGTGCCGATGGCGTGCGAGTTGACCTGTCCGGTAATTGCCAATAGCGGAACCGAGTCCATCATGGCGTCCATGATCGGGGTGACGAGGTTGGTCGCTCCCGGCCCGCTGGTTGCAATGCAGACACCCAGCTTGTTGCTGGCAGCAGCGTAACCCTCAGCCGCGTGGCCAGCACCCTGCTCGTGACGCACCAGAATGTGGCGAATCTTTTTGGAGTCCATCAGCGGGTCGTAGGTTGGCAGAATGGCGCCGCCAGGCAGACCAAACACAGTGTCAACGCCCAGCAGTTCAAGCGAGCGAATGATGGCCTGTGCTCCGGTGAGCATTTCCTTAGACATCTAGTCCTTCTTTGTTCTTATGGCGACTTAGCCGCAGTATGCACCTTCTGCGGCGGAGTGCACGAGCTTTGAGTACTTTGCAAGAACACCGCGGGTGTAGCGCGGTGGCAACGGCTGCCATTCAGTTTTGCGGCGAGCCAACTCAGCTTCGTCGACCAGTAAGTCAAGCGAACGAGCTGCGATGTCGACACGAATAATGTCTCCATCGCGAACCAGAGCAATTGGTCCACCGTCGGTGGCCTCTGGAGCAATGTGTCCGATGCACAGGCCGGTTGTGCCGCCTGAGAATCTTCCGTCCGTCAATAGTAGGACATCCTTGCCCAATCCCGCACCCTTAATCGCTCCGGTGATGGCAAGCATCTCGCGCATGCCCGGGCCGCCCTTTGGCCCCTCGTAGCGAATGACAACCACGTCTCCGGCCTTGATCTCACCGCGCGACAGTGCCTCCATGGCACCAGCCTCCCGCTCGAAGACTCGAGCTGGACCCTCGAATGAGGCCAGGTCGAATCCGGCAGTCTTAACGACTGCGCCATCTGGGGCAATAGTGCCGTGCAGCACGTTGATGCCACCATTGACGTGGATTGGGTTGTCCATGGCCCTGATGATTTTGCCGTCTGGATCAGGTGGATTGATGTCAGCCAAGTTCTCCGCAACCGTTTTGCCTGTCACCGTCAGGGCATCACCGTGGATCAACCCGGCATCTAGCAGCGCCTTCATCAGCACTGGAACGCCACCAACCCGATCGACATCGTTCATTACAAACTGGCCAAATGGCTTCAGGTCACCCAGGTGGGGCACCTTGTCGGCAATTCGGTTGAAGTCAGAAAGCTGCAGATCAACCTCGGCCTCGCGAGCAATTGCCAACAGGTGAAGCACTGCGTTGGTGGAACCTCCGAAGGCCATGGTCACCGCAATAGCGTTCTCGAACGCCTTCTTGGTCATGATCTGCCGGGCGGTGATGCCCTTTGCAATCAGGTTCACAACCGCCTCGCCAGAGCGGTGAGCCCAGGCGTCACGGCGACGGTCGGCCGATGGTGGCGATGCTGAGCCTGGAAGGCTCATGCCCAGAGCCTCACCAACGGAAGCCATGGTGTTTGCGGTGTACATACCACCGCAGGCTCCCTCGCCAGGGCAAATGGCTCGCTCGATACGATCGACATCCTCTTGGCTCATCTTGCCGGCCTTGCAGGCTCCGACGGCCTCAAACGCGTCGATGATGGTGACCTGCTTCTCGGTGCCGTCGGTCAGCTTCACCCAGCCCGGAGCAATTGAGCCGGCGTAGAGGAAAACCGAAGCCAAATCCAAGCGCGCAGCCGCCATGAGCATCCCCGGCAGTGACTTATCGCAACCGGCAAGCAAAACCGAGCCGTCTAGACGCTCTGCCTGCATCACGGTCTCAACCGAGTCGGCAATTACCTCTCGGGAAACCAGCGAAAAGTGCATGCCCTCGTGGCCCATCGAAATGCCGTCGGAGACAGAAATAGTTCCAAATTCCAGCGGGTAACCCTTAGCCGCGTGCACGCCCATCTTGGCAGCGTCTGCGAGGCGATCAAGGGAAAGGTTGCAGGGAGTCACCTCGTTCCATGAGGAAGCGACACCGATCTGGGGTTTCTCCCAGTCTTCGTCTCCCATACCAACGGCGCGGAGCATGCCGCGGGCGGCAGCGCGCTCAAGTCCGTCGGTTACGGCAAATGACCTTGGTTTCATCGAGTTAGGCATGTTTTCAATCCTATCCCCCGCAGCTAGTAGCCTTAGAGCGTGGAAAGCCAAGACACGACCAAGGTCCCGACTGGGCTGCACCTTTACAACCTCGCTGCTCATCAAGCCAGCAGAGAGGTTATTTATAGCTATTCGACCTCGTTTGGACTTGCAACCAGGTTGCTGGATAGCTCAATTAGACACCACGTCGAGAACATCTACGCCATGGTCCGAGTGGCCGATGAAATAGTTGACGGATCCGCCGCCGAGGCAGCCTTGCGGGAACCCAGCATCAACCCTTCGGTCGAGCTGGACAGCTTTGAGGCTGAGACCTACCGGGCAATGGAGCTTGGCTACAGCACCAACTTGGTGTGTCACGCGTTTGGGCAGAGTGCTCGTGAGGTCGGTATCGGCAAGGACATTGTTGAGCCCTTTTTCTATTCAATGCGTCAGGACCTAACTGAGTCAGAGCACGACCAAGCATCTTTTGATCGATACGTTTACGGATCGGCAGAGGTAGTTGGACTGATGTGCCTGGCGGCCTTTGTACATGGTAGTAAGTTCAGCACCGAGGAAAAGGTGACCCTGGTCAAAGGTGCTCGCGCTTTGGGGGCCGCTTTCCAAAAGGTCAACTTTCTGCGGGATTTGGCAGCTGACTTCAAGCGCTTGGGGCGCTCCTACTTCCCAGATGTAAATGTCAATAATTTCGATGAGCAAACCAAGGCCAGACTGGTTGCTGACATTGAACAGGATCTCAAGACCTCTGCCGCCTCACTACCGCTGCTTCCCGGCTCAGCAAAGAGAGCAGTGACCGCGGCGCAGCTGCTGTTTGGGGAACTGAACCAGAAGATTTCCAAAACCCCGGCCGAGGAGCTAATCAATCAGAGAATCAGCGTGGGAACGCTTTCCAAGCTGTGGTTGTTGGCAAAGGCACTACTAGGAGTGAAACCATGAGTCAAAAAACCGCAATTGTGATCGGTGGTGGCATTGCCGGCCTTTCCACCGCAGCCCTGCTGGCTAAAGCCGGCATGAAGGTAAAGCTGTTTGAGGCTCGCGAGGGGCTGGGCGGTCGCGCCCAGATGTGGGAGAAGGATGGCTTCCGCTTCGACATGGGGCCGAGCTGGTACTTGATGCCGGATGCTTTCGAGCAGTTTTTCAACCTGATGGGCACAACTGCCGCCAAGGAGCTCAACCTCACAAGGCTTTCCCCCGCCTACCAGACCTTTGAGGAGGGCAACCCAGAGCCACTGGTGCTCTCAAACAAGCTCGAAGAGGTTAAGGCCCTATTCGAATCCCAGGAGCCAGGCAGCTCTAAGCGGCTTCAGGACTACCTGGACAGCGCCCAGGAGGCTTACGAACTCTCCGTGAAGCACTTTCTCTATACGAACTTCAAAGACCTGAGAAGCTTTCTGCACCCCGAGGTCTTGGCAAAGCTCGGCAAGTTCGTGAAACTTCTGCTGACCTCGCTCTATAAGTTCTCCTCCCAGTACGTCAGCAATCCCACGCTCCTGAAGGTGCTGAACTTCCCGGCGGTATTTCTAGGTGCTTCGCCCTACAACACCCCGAGCATGTACCACCTCATGAGCCACGTGGACATGAATCAAGGTGTGTTTTACCCGCAGGGAGGCCTGCACACCGTCATTGAGGCCACCGCAAGGTTAGCCAAGCAGCACGGCGTCGAGATCCACACCTCATCCCCGGTAGCAAAGATCTTGACTTCAGCGGGCAAGGCGGTTGGAGTCAGGGTTGGTGCCGCTGACTACCTCGCCGACGTCGTGGTCGCGAGCGCCGATCTGCAGTTTGTTGAGACTCAGCTGCTGGAACCCAGTGAGCAGTCATTCCCGCAGAGCTGGTGGAACAAGCGTCAACCAGGACCCTCCGCACTGCTGCTCTACTTAGGAGTGAAAGGCAAGATCCCTCAGCTGCAGCACCACACCCTGCTGAACACCGCAGACTGGGACAAGAATTTTGACGCCGTGTTCCGCAAGGCCGACGGCAAGTCGATCATTCCATCTCCTGCCTCCCTCTACATCTGCATGCCCTCCAAAACTGACCCGAGCGTGGCGCCCGAGGGTATGGAGAACATCTTTGTGCTGGTGCCTATTGCCGCAGACCCCGCCATCGGAGGTGCCGGAGACGAGCGCTTTGAAGCCGCAGCGGACCAGGTGATTGATCAAATTGCAACCTGGTGCCAGATTCCTGATTTCAAGGAGCGCATTGTCCTTCGCCGCAGCTTTGGTCCGAGGGACTTCAAGGCTGAGCTCAACGCCTGGAGTGGCACCGCCCTTGGAATGGCTCACACCCTCGGACAGAGCGCATTCTTCAGGCCCAAGAACTACTCAAAGAAGCTCAAGAATCTGTTCTACGTTGGCCACAACACCATTCCGGGCATAGGTTTGCCAATGTGCCTAATCGGTGCCGAGTTGGTTTACAAGCATCTGACCGATGATCGCAGCGCAGGGCCAATTAAGGGTGAACTCAAGCCGGTGAAGGTCTTCAAAGGCCTAGCTTGAACCTGATTTACCTCAGCGCCCTTCTGGTCTCAATTCTCGGGTTGGGGCTGATTGACCTTCGTCAGCGACTAGCTCTCCCAGTCGCTCCCCTGCGCACTGTCGTCACCATTGGGTTTGCCGTTGGGATTTTTCTGGTTTGGGATTTGGTGGGCATCGCCCTGGGTATCTTTTTTCGCGGCCCAACTGAGTTTCTTACCGGAATAACTCTGGCAAATGAGCTTCCGCTCGAAGAGCTGTTCTTTTTGATTTTGCTGAGCTACACGATTCTGCTGGCCTACCTTGGAGCTAAAAAGTGGCTTCGGAGCTGAGCTACCTCGCAATTGCCATGCCACCGGTACTGGTGATGCTGGTACTGGGCCTGGTGCTGAGAAGTAAATTGCAGCTGAGAGCCCTGGTGGTAGCTGCTGTGGTTGTGCTTGCGATGACCGCGGTGTTTGACAATCTGATCATTTGGGCAGGGATCGTCGCCTATGACCAGACGCTGATTTCAGGGGTAAAGCTTGCACTTGCCCCGATAGAGGACTTCTCCTACTCACTGGTTGGTCTAATACTTATCCCACTGGTTTGGGAGCTTTGGGAAAGAAGAAAATGAAGCTGCTGGGGAAATTGTTCTGGTCATCCAGGCCGATCTCCTGGGTCAACACTGCATTTCCGTTTGCCGCCGCATACTTCTTCACCACCGGAAAAATCGACTGGGTTTTGATCCTCGGGTCAATCTTTTTCCTCATCCCATACAACCTGCTGATGTATGGGGTGAACGACGTCTTTGACTACGAGAGTGATTTACGAAACCCGAGAAAAGGCGGCATCGAGGGTGCGCTGCTGGATCCAAAATTTCACCGACCAACACTGATTGCAAGCTTTGGCATGGCGTTGCCCCCTGCCATGGCCCTGAGTTTTGTGAACCCAACCGCCACGGCAATTCTGTGGTTTGTGCTTTTTATGGTTGTCGCTTACAGCCTGAAAGGTTTGCGGTTCAAAGAAATACCTTTTCTAGACTCCCTCACTAGCGCCATTCACTTCGTGGGTCCGGCGGCGGTTGGCCTTGCGATGGCGGAGGCAGAGCTGGAGGGTGAGATTACCCTGGCCATGGTGGCCTTTTTGATCTGGGGCATGGCCTCTCACGCTTTCGGTGCGGTGCAGGATGTCCGGGCAGATCGAGAAGCTGGCATCAAATCAATTGCCACTGCCATTGGAGCTCGCGCCACCACCAGGTTGGCATTTATTGGCTACCTGGTGGCCGCCGCCCTTACCCTCACCCTCCCCGATAGATTTGCTTTCTCAGCCCTGGCAGCCGTTCCCTATTTATTTGTGACCCTCAGGGAGTGGAACATTGAGGACTCAAACTGCGAGCGGGCCAACCGCGGTTGGAAACTGTTCATCGGTCTGAATTTCCTAGCCGGAGCCATAATCAGCTCACTGCTAATTGGGCCTAGCTGATTTCCTGCCAGCTGATCAGGTAGCGCCTTGAGAAAACTGGAGCGCAACCCTTGCAAGACAGAGCTCGACTTGGCCTTCGGGAACGAAAATGCTCGTGCCCCTGGGGACACAACCCCCGGTACTTTGCCGAACTCTTCGCTATGGCATTGCCATCGATTCGTTGGTGCAGGTAACCCAGCTCGGTTGCCTTAGCTCTCCAAATTGGTCCGTGGCCAGCCTGCTGCCCACAGAGTGCGTGGGCAATTTCATGCAGTAAGACCTGCTCAATTTGATGAATTTCGGAGACTTGAACCAGATGCCTTGAGATCGTGATGCGGCGCTTGGAGTAGTTACACAATCCCGCTCTGCGCACCGCTCGATCGAAGCCAAACGAGTAGTTGATCAGGCCATGCCGCTGGAAAAGCTGATCGGCCAACTCACTTACTTCACTAAACACCCGCCAAGAGTAACGCCGAGCGAGTATCTTTTTGGGTTATGACTAAGCGCGAGAAACCCTGGGGGCACAATGAACCCATCCACAAGGCAACCACTCGCGCTCTGCACCCAGACACTATCGCCATTCGAGGTGCGCTGAACCGCTCCGGTTTTGGCGAAACTTCAGAGGCGCTTTACCTAACTTCGGGCTTTACCTATGACTCGGCCCAGCAGGCCGAGCAAGCCTTCATGGAGAATGAGGAGCACTACCTCTACTCGCGTTTTGCCAACCCCACAGTTGCCATGTTTGAGGAGCGCCTGGCTTTGATTGAAGGAGCTGAGGCAGCCCTAGCGACCGGCAGTGGAATGTCCGCCATGTTTGCTTCAGTCGCTGCGCTGGTATCTCAGGGTGACCGAGTTGTTGCATCACCAGCCATGTTCTCCTCCTGCTACGTGGTGCTAACCGAGATTCTCCCGAAGTGGGGGGTACTCGTGGACGTGGTTGCTGAAAACACCGAGGAGCAGTGGCGCGCTGCGCTCAAAACCCCCGCCAAGGCTGTTTTTATCGAGACTCCCAGTAATCCACTAATGGAAATCGTGGACATTGCGTTGGTTGCCGAGCTCACCCATGCGGCCGGCGGCATTTTGATAGTCGATAACGTAATGGCCTCCCCAGTGCTACAGCGTCCGTTGGATCTCGGGGCTGACGTGGTGATGTATTCGGCGACCAAACACATGGATGGGCAGGGCAGAGTGCTCGGCGGAGCCGTGCTGGGCAGCAGACACTACATCGACAATGTCCTCAAGCCATTTACTCGCCACACCGGACCTTCCCTCTCACCATTCAATGCCTGGGTGCTGACTAAGTCCTTAGAGACCATGAGCATGCGGGTCAACAGGATGGCAGATTCCGCACTTGAAATAGCAACCGCACTAGAAGCCCTGCCGGAAATCAGCAAGGTGGTTTATCCATTCTTGGATTCGCATCCCGACAGTTCTCTGGCCAGAAGGCAAATGATCAAAGGTGGCACCACCCTCGCCCTTGAGTTGAAGGGTGGGAAGAGCCAGGTCTTTGACTTTATGAATCGCCTTGAGGTGATTGATATCTCCAACAACCTGGGAGACTCAAGATCGCTCATAACGCACCCAGCGTCTTCCACACACCGCAGACTTGACGCAGCTACTCAGGCGAAAATGGGAATCACCGAATCTACGCTTCGGCTTTCGGTTGGCCTAGAGGATCCCAAGGACCTGATAACCGATCTGAAGCTAGCCCTCTAGCACCCTTGCCATTCGCTGCACGGCCTCGAGAATTCGAGCCTGTGAGCTTGCGATGTTGAACCTAACGAATTCGCCATAGGAATTATCCGGCGCATGATCGCTACCTGGGACCAGGGCAACTTTCCCCTCCGATAGCAGCAGGGCCTGAGGGTTTGCGGTTCGGTAACCAGACAGGTCGACCCAAACCAGGTATGTGGACTCCATGCTGAACAGCCTGGCCTTCGGTAGTTGGGTCTGAACCAGGTGGCGGAAAAATGTCAGGTTCTCCTGAATCTGCAGGTTGGTCCGATCCAGCCAGTCACCCGAATCACTAAAAGCACTCGCCATTGCAAAAGCGCCGATCAAAGAAGTTCGCCAGTGCATGGCGTCGGGCAGCGCCCTCAAGCGCTGGCGCATTTGCTCGTGCTGGGTAATTAGAAAGGCAGCCTTCAAGCCCGCAACGTTCCAAGCTTTTGAACTGGAAGTGATGGTGACACCAGTTTTGTGGGCGGCCTCACCAAGGGCAAGGTAGGGAGTGAATGGAACCCAGCTCAGTGGGGCGTGAATCTCGTCGGACACCACGGTAACGGAGTACTCCTGAGCCAGCTCGGACAACTCGGTTAGCTCCTTTGCGGTGTGGACTCTACCCACCGGGTTTTGCGGAGAGCACAGCATGTGAACTTTTACACCGGAGCGGTAGGCCTTTTCAATACCGACCAGATCTAGCACCCAGTCATCGCCGACCAGCTTGAGCGGTGCATCCAGGACTTCAGCCCCAACCTCTTCAATCCAGTGGTAAAAGCTGGAGTAAACCGGAGAGTTCACTAAAACCTGATCCCCGGGCTTAGTCAAAACCCGAAGAATTTCCACTGCCGCGACACCCACATCGGTTGCTAGCTTCAACTGAGACTTGTCAATCTGCCAACCCCAGCGATCGCTGGCAAAACTTGCAAAGGCCTCTGCAACTTCCGGCACCGGACCGGTGTAACCGAGATCCGAACGATTGGTCATCTCGGTGATTTTTTCCCGAATTGGCTGAGCGACCTCAAAGTCCATCTCAGCCACGTGCATTGGGAGCACATCCTCTGGGAAGCGACGCCACTTAGAGCTGGATCGGTTGGCAAAATTGCCAAAGCTGTCAGGATCAAACATGGGTTGATTATGCCTGAACAATAACTCGATTACCCCACGGGTCGTTCAACTTAAGCCCGGCGCCATCATCCTGAAAAGACCATGAGTGAAATTTGGCACGGTCCTTCAAGGCTATAAGCGCCTCTTCGTTGCCAAGTTTCAAAGTCAGGTCACCAAGCCCCAGAACCTGCTGACGCACACCCGCTCCCCTAGAGCGCCAGATATTCATCGCCATGTGGTGGTGATACCCACCCGCGGAGACAAATAGGGCGGTGTTGGCCCAATTCACAGTGGTCTCAAACCCCAGGACGCCGACGTAAAAATTGTTGGCCTGCGCTATGTCTCCGACGCTCAGGTGAACGTGCCCGACAGAGCTGGCAGAACTTGCCTCCATGCTCAGATTCTCGGCAAGGAACCTGTTCGGATCCAGAGGAAGTGTTGCCATTTGCAATTGGCCGGATTCATAAACCCACTCTGAACGAGGTAAATCAAAATAAAGCTCGACACCATTTTGCTCAGGGTCGTTGAAATAAAAAGCTTCGGAAACCAGATGGTTAGCACTTCCAGTGAAGGCCCTAGGAAAGTTATTCGCCACATTAGAGACCGCCAGAGCCAAGTCGGCGCGCGTGGCAAATAAAAGCGCCGTGTGGAACAGGCCGGCCTCGCCAGAGGAGGCATGCTTCAAACTGGGTTGGTGCTCCAGGACAATAGATGCCTGAGGGCCATGACCTAGTACGTAGCCGCCTGGCAAACTCTCTAAAACCTCGAGGCCCACACCCCTGGTGTAGAAATCTAGGGTGGCCTCAACATTCGCGACCCTTAGAGAGACCGCACCCATTGAAAGAGTGCTTGGCAGAATATTCACAAACTAAGTCTAGTACCCCTAGACAAAGTATCTAGAGGCCAAATAGCAGAGTCCCCGCAATTGCAAACATGACTAGGGCGATGAACCCGTCAAGGATCTTCCAGAATCGGGGGCTCGAAACAAATCTAGAAAGCAGCTGAGCCCCAAAACCAAGCGAGAAGAACCAAACAAAACTTCCAGCGGAGGCACCGAGGGCGAATAGCCACTGCTCGGGAGTGAACTGGTTTCCAATTGAACCCAAGAGAATGACGGTGTCAAGGTAAACGTGAGGATTGAGCCAGGTCAGTGCGGCCATCGTGCCAAGAGTCTTGAGCAGGCTGGCGCTTTCCCCACCTGCCTCCAGACTCTGATCTGTTCCGATTCTCCTGAGGGCCGAGATACCGAACCAAATCAAGTAGGCAGATCCGGCGTATCTGAAAATTTCCAGCAGAATTGGGAGCTGCTCAATAACTGCCCCAAGGCCCGCCACGCCTGCAACGATCAGCAGTGCATCGGAAATTGCACAAAACAGCACCACCGCCAACACGTGTTGCTTTTTTAGCCCCAACCTCAGCACGAAGGCGTTCTGGGCTCCAATCGCGATAATCAGAGAGAGTCCCGTGAAAAATCCAGTTAGGGCGGCAATCATGGCTTGCTCACTAACGCCCTGAAGTCAAGCCTGGCGGTTAGGGCCATGTGGGGAATTGTGAGCGCCCAGATAACCACGAGCAGCAACCAAAGCGCAGCGGTCCCCAAATCAAATCCAGTCATCACTCCCAAAACCACGGTGAACACTAAAACCAGCGCAAGAGCTGGCAATCCCGCGTTGAACGCTTTCCAAAAGGCCCCGCTTGAATTACCAGCTGCGGACTGCTGCCTGGATGACTCAAATTCCAAAGCCAGGCGGCCGGTGTGCCGAAGGGCATGCCAACCACCAAAGTAAAGCGCAAAGGCCACCAGGGGCGGGGCAATCAGGCTTAGGGCCAGTAAGAGCCCCAGGTCAATAACCTCCGGCCAACTGCGCCGAAGCGCCATGACCAACATGGCTACCAGGTTCAGCGCAATAACCCCTACCAGCAGCGAAGTTTCCAAACCTCCGGCCCACGGGATCAAAACTGGATTGACCGCAGCCAGGGCCTCAGTTGAACCTTGAACCAGCAGGGGAATGAAGACCGGAGTGAAGCCCATTGCAACCGCGTAAAGCGCGCGGTTGCGAAGTTCAGCATTCCGACGGCTGGCAATCTCGGAGCCAAACGAAGCATCCCCAAGGCCAAAGTGAATCGCACTCACCAGAACAATTAGCTGGAAACCCAAAAGATTGTTCTGCAGCAGGAACCAAATTCCCAATCCCGTTACCGCGAGGTAACCGGCGATAAATCCTGCCATGCGCCAGAGCTGCATTTTTGGGACCGACACCAGGTGATCGACTGCACCGTGGGGAATCCCAATCGAGAGTGCTAACAGCGCCATAACAATTTGCCATTCCAGCTGTCCCGGGAAGAAAACGGCGAGCGGAATTGAAATAAAAGTGCCACCCAAAATGATGTATCTGGAGATGGTTCGAAGTTGAACCAACAGTCTCAATTCGACTTGCTGCACGTTTTGAGTCTAGCGTCAGGAGTAGGCATGTTCGGCCAGTGGTCTTACCTAGCAATGATTGTCTTTGTAGCCGTCGGCTCGGGCTGGCTAGAGTGGGCATTCAAGCTCCGGGTACTGCGCAAACCCACCAGGGCAATCCTCACAATCCTCACGGTCTCTCCATGGTTTTTAATCTGGGATGCCTACGCGATTGCTCAGGGACATTGGTTCTTCGACCGAAACCTCATCACCGGAATCTACGGCCCCATGGACATTCCGCTCGAGGAGTACCTGTTCTTTATTGTGGTGCCGCTAGCGGCGATTCTCACCCTGGAGGGATCCACCGCGGCACTGAAGCTTCTGAAGAACTTTCACCTGACCCGAGAGCGAGTTTTGAAGTGACCTACACTGCCCTCGCCATCGCTTCCGTCATCACCACACTGGTAATCGAACTGGTTTTCCTGAGAACCGGATTGTTCCGAATGCCAAGGTTCTACCTGAGCTACCTGATCGTTATCGGATTCCAGCTGCTAACGAACGGATATCTCACCGGCACGGGAATCGTGGGCTATTCCCCCGAGGCAATTCTGGGTTTCAGAATTGCAAACGCTCCGGTAGAGGACCTGCTGTTTGGTTTCAGCCTTGTTGTGCTAACCATGGCGGTTTGGACCAAGCTCTCCAGTCTCGAAACTCAAAACTCCCCCGCTACGACGAAAGGTAAATGATCATGGCCCTAGAGGTTTCTCAGCCTGCTCCCCAGTTCACCCTAAAAAACCAGGACGGCAAAGACGTGTCGCTTGCCGAGCACGCTGGCTCAAAAGTGATCGTTTACTTCTACCCAGCCGCCAGCACCCCGGGCTGCACCACCCAGGCATGTGACTTCAGAGACAACATCAACTCATTGAAGTCAGCCGGATACACCGTGTTGGGAATATCCCCAGATGCGCCCGCCAAGCTATTGAAGTTCAAAGAGAAAGAACAGCTGAACTTTGATCTCCTGAGTGATCCAGACAATGCGGTTCAGCAGGCCTACGGCGCCTATGGCGAGAAGAGCATGTACGGAAAGACCTACCTCGGCACCATTCGTTCAACTTTTGCCGTTGACGAATCCGGGAAACTCACCCACGCGCTCTACAACGTCAAGGCCAAGGGTCACATCGACATGCTGCGAAAGCAGCTGGGTATCTAGCGAAGCGGCAGCAATACGCCGATTGCCATAAACACCGAGCCGAAGACTCGGTTGAAATTCTTGCCGGCTTTTTTCAGAACCGGTTGAATACGATCGGCTAACCCCGCCACCACTAGCTCGTACCAAAACTCAACGAAAACAAAGGTCGCGGCCATGACCGCGAACTGAGTCAGGAGCGAAACCTCGGGGTCAATAAACTGAGGCAGAAATGCCACAAAGAATAAAATCCCCTTCGGGTTTGTAACGGCCGAGAGTAGTCCCTGAGAAAAGCGCTTCAGATTCGTGGAGCCCGAGTCAGCATTCCCCTCGGAGACCCCGATAGGGCTAGAGCGCCAAACCTGAATCCCGAGCCAAACCAGGTAGGCGCCACCGACCCACTTCAAAACTGTCAGCAGCTCTAAGGAAGCTTGCAAAAGGGTACCAATGCCAAACATGCTCATGGCAATAACTATGGCGAAACCGAGCAGGCCTCCCAAAATGGTCGAGATCGTGCTGCGCACCCCATAGAGAGCTCCGTGAGTTAGAGCCAATAAACCATTTGGTCCCGGGGTCAGCGAAAGCCCGACCGCTGCCAGGGCGTAGACCAGCCAGTTGGAAAATTCCATTAGTAACCCAGGGTCGGATCAACTTGACCCACCAGAGGATCTCCAGAGAGCCACGCTGAAACATTTTCTCTCAGGCGCGTTGCAAAAAGCCTGGTGACCATGGGTTTGGTGTCAGCGGTGTGAGGAGTGATGATGAGGTTTTCCTGACGCCACATCGGATGGCCCTCGGGCAGTGGCTCGGGGTAGGTGACGTCTGTGGCCGCACCCGCTAGCTTTCCCACCTCAAGGGCCTCAACCAAAGCCTCCTGATCAACCACCTCACCGCGTGCCACATTCACCAGGTAGGCATCGGGGTTCAAAAGACTGAACCGCCTTGAATCAAATAGAAATCTGGTCTCATCTGTCAAAGCGCAGGCTAGGACAACAAATTGAGCTTTTGGGAGAAGCTCATCAAGCCTGTTGAAACCGTGGATTACAACATTCGAGTTCCCCGAGAAATCTTGATCGGGCCGCTTACGAATGATGGTCACCTTCGATCTGTAAGGCACAAGTAGATCGACCAGCTGCTGGGCAATTCCGCCTCCACCAACAATCAAAACCTCAGCGTCAAAGAGCGAAACCGCAAACTTTTTGCCCCAGCTCTTAGCCCGAATTCGCTCTGGGATTGCTCGGCCAAGAGCCATGCAGAGCATTAGGGCGTGCTCAGCCACCGGCTCAGAGTAGGAGCGCTTGGCGGAGGTGAACCTAACTGGTAGCTGAAGGATTTCTTCAAAGGCGTCGACGCCTGCGAAAGGCAATTGAACCCACTCCAACTGAGGGTTCTCCTGGATAGCTCTTGTTAGACCATCAGGATCTGAGTAGTCGGTCCAGACCAAGGCCCTCACCTCACCCGTCAATGGGGCAACCGTCCCACCGGCAGATTCAATGGCATCAACGTAAGCCGGAAATTGTTTTGGTTCTAGGCTGACGAGATTATTCAACCCAAGGCCTCCAGTTCAATTTGAACGCGGTCTGAAATGAGTTTTGCCGGAGTTGGATCTTCGCTCCCGGGAAAACCTCCATCGTAGGTGGCGTGCATGTCACGCTTTACAAGAATTTTGAAGCCGCTCGCCACGGCCCCGCGAGCGCTCGAAACAAGACATAGGTCGGACTGGACACCAACCAGTTCGATTTCAGTAACGCCAAGTTCCAGTAGTTTCCCAGCCAGGTCCGGGTTAGATTCGAAGACGTTTTGCGTGGATTTACGAACTACCAATTCATTTGATTTGGCATGCAGGACAAGTTCCCACCAGGGTTCACCTGGAGCATCCATTTCATCGGCCGGACCATCGTTCTGAACGTGGATTACCAATTCACTCTCGAGCCTTGCCTGGTTTAGGCGCTCGCCAATTCTTCGAAGCAGGTCGTTTGCCTCGGGCAGTGCCCAGCGGCCCCAAAACATGCTTGCCTGCACGTCCACAATCATCAAGGCCTTGGTCATCTTCGTCCTTACTCTCAGGCTCAAGTATTTCGCAATTCAGGGCCCTGCGGGAGAAAAGCTAGGCCTCTATCCCGCGCCTCCAAGCACTGAAAGAACCGATGGATTTAGCGTGCGGGGCTTTTAGCCAGGGGAAAGGGTAAAGCGCAGCGGGTTGGGAAAATTTCTTGAAACTGGGAACCGGCACGTAGGTGAGAGCCACTCGGTGCTGACTTGCAAACTCGTAAGTGTCACCTAGGTAAACGCGAACCTCGCGACGCTGCGCCAAATCCTCGAGAGTTTCAAGGTAGAAAAAGATTCGCTTGGCACTGAGTTGGAGCTTTGCGAGCGCCGGGCGGTTGAAGACAAATGCCACCGGTAGGTCAGGATTTGCCGCCAGGGCCGGATCGGCATCCCCCATGGAATCAACCGTTAGCAGCACCATTTCCGGCTGCTGGCTGATAACGGGTTTGGTCGGTCCCGTGGTAGCCGGGAGGTTATCGTCAAATCTCAACTGGCCCCAAGGCTCCAGCTCAATGAGCTGCTTTTCCTCGGGGAACTCCTGAATGGGGCAGTTCTGATTCAGTGGACACCTAGCGCAAAGTCCCGGAGCACGTTTTTCAACTTGCCAGCGGGCGAAGCCGTATGGCTTTCCCGCCGATCCCACCGTCCACTGCCACCCGAGAAGATTGGCGGCCCGAGAGCCGTCAATAAGCTCTCGATACATTCGCTCTTGGCCTAAGACCCAGCCTCGGCCGTTGCGGACGGTCCAGTGCGAGGCTAGCCACATTCTGGTTTGGTTCACCAGCCAGCCATCGGACTCAAGCTCTGACACCACGGTGTCAATACACATAAGCTCTGTGTTCCAGCCATCGCCGGGCTGGTTCCAAACCTGATCAAACTTTAGGTTTTGAAAAAACTCTTCGCCGATTCTGGCGTAGAGGTGACGGGCATACTCCTGCCAAAGCAGTTCGTCGCGAAATTTCTCTCGGTCGTCATACTTGGCTCCGCCCACGGCATCCCAAACCTGCTTGAGGCCCAACAGGTTGTGGCGAATGTAGGGGGAAAGCACGCTCGCTCCGCGAGCGCTTTTGGGAAGAACCTGGGATCTTTTGGCTGCGTAACCAGAAATGTTGAGCTGCTCTAGGGCGCGATTGGCTGCAGATTGACCGCCCCTGATGTAACTTCGGGGACCCCCAGAGTGCAGGCCGATAAATTCCTCCCGCACCAACTCTTCAAGACCACGGGACAGGTTCAGCTCTAGCACTCTGGAGTCAACTGAGAGCGAGAATCAGCCATTCCCCTAAAGCAAACTGAAATCAGCGTTTAGAGCTTGAAGGTGAAATACGATAACCTCACGCTCCTCTCCCCTTTGATCTGGAGCTTGGCAAAGCTCAAACGGCGGATCAGCTAAAGCAACCTCACCGACATAAATCCAACTCTTCGCATCGACTCGAGCAAACAACCTGAGATCCCCGGAAAGCATCGCCTTGTTTCCTCGGACAAACTGCTGGTTTGAGCTTCGTCCCTCTCCGGTGTAGCGGTAGATGCCAGAGACCACTTCGTCGTGGATGTCATAGCCAAAGGGCGCTCCCGATGCTGGGTCCGAGAAAACCAAAACCATGCCAGATTTGGTGGGGCAAATACCCGCCCTGGGATTTCCACCGAAACGCTGGTGTAGTTCTGAGCGAAGGTAGACCTCGCCAACCCTCAAATCCACTAGCCCAATGGTCCAAGCAGGAAGCTCTTCAAAACACTGCTCGGGGAGCCTGAACGTCCGTGCTGCCCGTAAAACTGAGAGGTGGCATCGGTTCCGCAGAGCGAAGAAATTGCACCTGAACCACCCGGGTGCTGCGATATCCAGTTGGTTAGGTCATACACATTTTTATCCACCACGGCCCAGCAGCTCGATGCTGAATTGTTGGATTTCACCTGCTCCATTGTGAAACCGGCTGCAGCCGTTGCTGAGGGCGATGGGGTTGCCGTTGGAGTTTGACCTGGGGTCTTCGACTCACTCGCCGTTGGAGAAGGCTTGGCCGAGGCCTTGGCATCGGTGACTGTGGCCGAAGGTTTTGGTGCGGCGCTCGGAGCTTCCTCAGACTCCTCTAGTTCAGCTTCCGAAGGTTCTGATTCTTCCGGCTCTGCCGCTAGTTCCCCTGTTGCATCGGCATCTTCGGCCTCCTGAGTTTGGCTTTGGGTGGGCTCGGCCACTTGAGATGAGGTAGCCGACACAGGTTCGATTGGTTGGGTCGGCGAGGCGCACCCAGCGAGCAATCCGATCATCACCAAAGCTATAAATCTCATTGAAATTAGAACCAGGTCTTGAGGCAGTTGCTTCCAAGCAATCGTTGATCTTGGTTGCCGGCAGGTGAAATTTCGATTGGAACTAGAAATACTTAGCTGTGCTGATTTTTGAAGTGTCCGGAGTAGTAGTTGAGTGGCGCGGTCCAGCGCCTTTTTACTTCCTGCCCACCGATGAAAAAACCTCGCAGGAAATCTCTGAAGTCAGATCTGAACTCAGCTATGGCTGGGGCGTGATTCCGGCGCGGGTCACCATTGGCTCCGTAACGGTCACAACATCTCTTATTCCCAGAGCCGGATCTTTTTACATCCCGCTCAAAAATGACATACGCATCCCAAACAAAATCTCAGCGGGTGATGAGGTAAACCTCACTCTGGAGCTTTAGCAACGCGCCGATAGGAATGGCCGTAACGGTCCCTGGACATCAGGTCGAGGTCAATCAATGTTCTGCGGATAAAGGCAAAATCCAAAACGTAGTCGGCCAGGAGATCATTGACCTCAGGCTCAGCGTATGAACGATCGGACTCAAAAACGTTTACCAGCAGGCGGGCCAACTCAAGTCGCTTGGAGAGCTTTGCAGGCAGGCGCTCAATCACACCTTCGGAATTTTGAAACGCCCTAAAGGCACTTAGGTCTGGTGGGTTCAATGTCTACCGCCCGTCCAAAATGGACTTCCTGCGAGAAAAAAATGGTGCGCCCCCTGGGACTTGAACCCAGAACCCACTGATTAAGAGTCAGTTGCTCTGCCGATTGAGCTAGAGGCGCAACAGCCGAAAAGAATACCACCTTGCGAAGGACTCTGGCTAGTGAATCTTGCCGAAACCTTTGGCTCACTGACGTTTTATCTGGATTTCTTGCGCCCTTAGCGCTGAATACATCAGGTATTCAGCTTCAAATCCAAGTCTTTGGCTACCGAGCCCAGACTCGGGACAACCCGGAGGAAAAAATGGAAAACACACAGATCGAACTTACCGAGTCCCAGATGCTCGCCGACATCCACAACATGCTCAGCGACATCCACGAGGCCATGTTTGCGGAAGATGACGAGCTAGCCGAAGAGGAGTCTGAAGAGGAGTCTGAGGACGAGGACGACGCCGACAGCAACTAGTCTCCGCGGCGACATCCCGCGGTAACGCTATTGGCGAACTAGATGAAAAATTCAGCCGCCGAAACCCTAGTCTTGGGACTACTGGATAGGTGGTGGAATTTGGACGGCGAAGAGCACCGTTTGAGCCCTGGGGATAAAGCCCCCGCTTTTTCGCTTGCCGATCAAAACAACCAGGTTTTTGACTCATCTTTTCTCGAGGGAAAAAAGACCGTCCTTTACTTCTACCCCGCAGCTGGTTCCCCAGGCTGCTCAAAAGAAGCCGCGGACTTTCAAGAGCGAATCGAAGATTTCATCAGGCTCGGCTATCAGGTAATCGGCGTCTCACCAGACAGCGTCGAGAAAATCAAAGATTTTGAGGATAGCCAGCAGCTGACTTTCACCCTACTGAGTGATCCAGAGTTTGAGGCCCACAAAGCCTACGGAGCATTTGGGCTGAAGACCCTGTACGGTCGCACCTACCGCGGAGTGCTGCGCTCAACCGTAATCGTGAATCCCGACCTGACCGTGAAGAACGCGTTTTACAGCGTCAAGGCAACCGGACACATCAGCATGCTGCTGAAGGAAATTTCCTAGGCCCTGCCAAATTCTGAGCGGACCGGCTTGGAAAAAAGAAAGTAAAAACTCAAACCGGCAGGCAACAGCAGTATCGCCCCGATCAGCGCATTCCCAAACTCACCGGCAAAACTCGCGACTCCAATTGAGGCAACCAAAAGCTGCAAAATCATGGCTGGGGTGTGGGCCCATGGCTTACGACCAAAGAGCCCGATGACTATGTTTGAACTCCACAATCCAGCTGCGAGCAACATGCCAATCAGAAAAAGCGCAGAGACCAAAGACTGAGGTTCCGCTGTTAGCAGAAGGAAGCCGCTCCAAATCGCCAAACCCCACAAACTCAAGGATTGCAGGGCAATCACCGCTGCGCTGGCAGTGAGTCTTGGGTTGCTGGTGAACATTTTGGGTCTTGATTTCTCTTGGCTGCTGTGAAACCATTTTCGGGTTGCACAAATGACTTTACCTGCTGAATAAGCAGGTCTCCTGTTCAAACTTAGGAATAACAGAACACTATGGATATGACTTGGCTAAACCAGGCCCGCTGCCTCAATGAAGACCCTGAGCTTTTCTTCCCTGTAGGAAACACCGGCCCAGCTCTTGAGCAAATTGAGCAGGCGAAGTCAATTTGCCGTCAGTGCAACGTAGCGGCCAACTGCCTCGAATACGCCATCAAGGAAAATCAGGACACCGGTGTTTGGGGTGGTCTGTCCGAGGACGAGCGCCGCTCGCTAAAGCGTCGCTACGCCAGAGCTCGCCGAGCTAGCTAGTTCAACTTCAAAACTGAATTTCTTTTTCTCCCCCGGCGCCAAAATTGCAGGGTCGACATCTGTATTGAACTGGTTTGCCTGAATCGATTGCGGCTCGATGGCAACGCAGGTTCCCCCAGACTTCAAAATCGAATTTGAGGGCCGGTAAACCATTAGGTTTTCAAGGTTTTCCAGAGCACGAATCGTAACCTCAGAATCAGCCTGGATTATGGTCGCGACCGGCTTCACCCCTTCAAACCCATCGTCAAGTTTTAGACCCTGGGTCAACTCGACTTGAAAACCGCTGACCTCTTCACTCGAAACCGGAATCATTTTCTCGTTGGTAAGAAGGTGGCGTTCAACCTCAAGGTTCAGCCTCGCGGGTTCGCGAGTCACAAAATAAGGGTGAAAACCAATTCCAAAGGGTGCCGGGGAAACTGAAGTATTGGTTGCAGTTGCACTAACCAACAGGCTCTGCCCTTGAAGTTTGTATTGGACCTCAAGTAGCACCGCATATGGGTAACCCGGGTCCGCTCCGAACTGATAGCTCAGCCTTAACTCATCGTCAGAGATGCTGACGAGATCAAAATCTCTCTCCAGAACTAGACCGTGAATGGCATTACCCATTTCGTCCACTTCGAGCTGGTGAACCTTGCCCTGGAATTCAAAGGAACCGCCAGCAATTCGATTTGGCCAGGGGGCCAAGACTGAGCCGTAAATGAACTGAGCGGGGTTGTCGGCGGAGGTGCTGGAGATTACCTCCTGACCATTCAGGACCAACTCAACGAGACTGGCGCCCTGAGCCAAAACTTTTGCGGATGAGAACGATTTTGTATCTTTTTGTCGCAAAATGTACGAATGTGTGCCACTCATGGGTTTACTCTTATCAACGATGGAAAAGGCATCAATGCAGGGTAACAGGTTGACCGCACACTTGTTTGACGGTCGCGAATTATTCTATTTTGACGATTTTGAAAGCTCCTTGCCAGCTGAGAGAAAGCGTGATTCCCGCCCCAGTGATACTAGGCCCCAAACGGCTGACCTTCGGTTTGATCCACTCAGTTCCGAGTTCATAGCGGTTGCCAGCCACCGTCAGACCAGGGCATTCCTGCCCCCGGCTCACAGCTGCCCGCTTTGCCCGACCACAGAAGATAATCTTTCTGAACTACCCGATGTGTTTGACGTTGCAGTTTTTGAAAACAAAGGTCCAGCCTTCGGTCCGGACAGCGGGTTCATATCCCCGGCAGGGCTTGATGTTTTTGGGCATTCAACCCTGGCATTCGGTCGCTGCGAGGTCGTGGTCTTTAGCCCTGAGCATGAGGGCAGCCTTGGTTCGATGCCGGTCTCTAGAATCCGCACGGTAATCTCCGCCTGGATGGACCGCACGCGCGAACTCTACGAAATTCCAGGCGTGGTGCAGGTCTTTCCATTTGAAAACCGCGGCGAGGAAATTGGCGTCACGCTGCACCACCCGCACGGGCAGATTTACTCCTATCCGTTTGTTACCCCTAGGACCCAGCGGCTGCAGGAGGCAATTGCCAACTTCGGCCCGGGCTTTTTTGAGGAGCTTTTTAGATTCGAATCCGGCGGTCCGAGAGTGGTCTTGGAGAGCGAGCACTTCCTTGCATTTGTGCCGTTTGCCGCACGCTGGCCAATTGAAATCCACGCCCTACCCAAGCGTCATATCCAGGACCTTTCGCAGCTCACGGATGCCGAAGCAGATGACCTAGCGATTTTCTACAAGAAGCTGCTTCAGGGAGTTGATTCGCTCTACAGCACCCCCACCCCCTACATCTCTGCGTGGCACCAGGCTCCGGCGGTTGCAAACCGAGAGGACTTCCGATTGATGTTGCAAATCACCTCCCCTCGCAGAGCTGAGGACAAGCTCAAATTCCTCGCCGGATCAGAGGCGGCGATGGGGGCTTGGGTTGGAGATGTCACTCCGGAGTCGCAGGCGGAGCGCTTGCGCGAGGTGCTGCGGTGAGCCTTGCCGCTTCTGCCGTTGCAGGTTTTGAGAAGACATACGGATACGCCCCGACTGGAGTTTGGTCAGCTCCGGGCCGGGCAAATCTAATCGGTGAGCACACCGATTACAACGCCGGATTTGTGCTTCCCTTTGGCATCAATAACCGCACCTACGCAGCCATCTCCCTTCGACAGGATAGGAAATGCAACGTAAGTTCTGATCTTGATGGAAGATCATTTAGCTACGAACTTTCAGAAGAAATGCCAAAGGGCCTTGACTGGGCTCTTTACCCCCTCGGGGTGGCATGGGTTATGGCCAGTGCAAAGGACCAAGGCTTTGACTGCTTCATTACCTCCGATGTTCCCGTTGGGGCAGGGCTTTCATCCTCAGCGGCAGTAGAAAGCGCAATGGCCATTGCGCTAAATGAACTGTGGGAATGCGGAAAAACCAAGCAGGAGCTAGCACTGATTGGTCAGCGCGCTGAGAACCACGTGGTGGGGGCTCCAACCGGCATCATGGATCAAACGGCTTCCATGCTTGCTCAGGCGGACGCCGCCGTTTTGATTGACTGCCAAAGCCTAGAAATAAAGTTGGTGGACCTGGGACTCAGCGAGCGAGGCCTAGTGGTGGCTGTAATCGACACCCAGGTATCGCACTCGCACGCCTACGGCGGCTACGGATCAAGACGCAAATCTTGTGAGGACGGTGCGGCAGCACTTGGCGTTGAGACCCTACGAGAGCTGTCACTATCAGATCTCCCCCGAGCTAAGTCGCAACTTGACGATGTCACCTATCGCCGCGTGAAGCACGTAATCACGGAAAACCAGCGAGTCCTTGACACGGTTGATGCCCTGGGTCGCGGAAATCTGCAGGCGCTTGGAAGGCTACTTCAGGAATCCCACGCCTCAATGCGAGATGACTTTGAAATATCAGTCCCCGAACTGGACCTAGCCGTCGAAACGGCCATGAGAGTTGGCGCCGTAGGGAGCAGAATGACCGGTGGTGGATTTGGCGGGGCAGCGATTGCAATCATCGCTGCGGAACGGCTCCAAGAATTAGAGCGTGCGGCAATGGATGCCTTTTCAGCCGCTGGATTCAAGGCCCCGAGGGTCTTTTCGGTGGTGCCGTCCACGGGTGCAAAAAGAGAGATCTAAGCCGTAGCCGAAACCTTTACACCGGCATCAACCAACTCATCAATCGAGCGCTCAATGCTCTGAGCTGCAACACCAGCGGTGAGTGAGGTGATTACCCTGACCTCAAATCCAGCCTGTTTGGCATCCAGCGCACTGGCTCTGACGCAGTAGTCGGTTGCAATGCCAACCACATCAACCCGATTAACTTCGAGTCGGGCGAGCAGTTCGGAAAGGGTTTCGCCGGCATCGGTGGTGCCGTCAAAAATTGAATAGCCGTGCGAACCCTGACCCTTTTTGATGTGGAAATCAATCAGTGAGGAATCTAGGTTTGGGTGATACTCGGCTCCCTGTTCACCTGCGATGCAGTGAAGTGGCCAATGATTCACGAAATCCGGCTCTACACCCGACTCTGGAAAATGGCCCCCGTTGAGTGAATTTGGGGTGTGCCAATCCCGAGATGCGATCACAAAGTTATAGGCCGCAGGGTTTGCTCTGAGGTATTCGGTGATTGCGGCCGCCACCGCAGCACCGCCCTGGCAAGCGAGCGCCCCACCCTCACAAAAATCGTTCTGAACATCAATTACGAAAAGTGCATTCGCCATTTAGTCGTTCCCCAAACTGCCACCGCACTCATAGATGGCAAGGGCAAGGCTGTCCATCGCCTCACGGTTTGCCTCGCTGACATCCCCAAGGTTGTAGATGGTGAAAATCAAACGGGAGGAGTCGGGAGTGTCCATGAATCCTGCGAGAGTGTAGCCGGATTGAATCCAACCGGTCTTGGCGGCAATTTTGCCCGCGGCTGATTCCAGGCGGTAGGAAAGAGAGCCCGGAGTCCCAGCAACCGGCAGACCATCGGAGATGACGGCAAAATCTCCATAGCCCTCGTTCACTAGCCCAAGCAGCGAGTTGATCAGGGCTGGGCTAGCGGCGTTGTAATCGGAGAGTCCAGAGCCATCTTCAATTTTCAGAGTCGAGAGGTCAAGGCCGGTTCGGCTCAGAGCCTTCTTGTATGCGGTGTCTAGGGTTGCGAAGTTGCCCGAGTAACCGGCATCCAGCGCGATCAATCTGGCCAGCGCCTCTGCAAGGGTATTGTCCGAGACTAAGAGCATGTAGTTGATCCACTCGCTGATTGGCCTGGAGCTAACCTTGGCCACCTCGATGGCATCTGCCGGTGCGACTCCAGCTTTGACCTTTGCTCCAATCGCATTGGCACCGATAGCTTCTTTGAACCACTTGCCGGCCCTCGCCACCGGGTCAGACCCGCGGGTTGAATCCTTGGCTGCCGGATCATTTCGGTCGCCGTCAATTTGCAGGGCGGAAACCCTGGACATGTAGCCCTCTTTGAGTCCCTTTAGGTCCCAGTCAGATTTCCAGTCTCCCTTGGCCTCACCGTAAAGCGAGCTGTCCAGAACTATTTGGCTGAAGGTCTGTCCTGGAAGTGCCTTTGTGATTTGCTTCACCAGGGTCGCTAGCTTTGGAGCGTTTCGATAGACCGAATCCTGATTCACTCCCGTGCGAGAGAGCGTCACATCCCCGGCTCCAACCAGGTAAATCACGCTAGGGTCGACGGCGTCCACGTAAACCCTGGTGGTGACCGTGTAGTCGGGACCCAGGGTCTCCAGGGCTGCTGCCGCGGTCACCAACTTCAGTACTGAGGCCGTTCTGGATGCCAAATTGGCGTTGCGCTCAAAGAGCACCTGAGAAGTGCTGGCATTTAGAACCTGAGCCTGAAGTTGAAGAATCCCCTCGGCGCCCTCGGCTGCGGCAACACTGCAACTGATGCTGACCGTTTCACTAACCGTTGCGCTTTCGGAAATTACCTGTGACTGAGTCATGGGAGCGGAAGTGGTAGCACTTGCAACCGGAGTCTGGGCTGTCCTTGGAGCTAGCGGCCCCAGAAACATCACCGCAAGGAAGGTTAGGCCTGCGACTAGTCCGCCTGCGATGCCGATTAGAGCTTGCTTCATGATCCTGCCTTACGCTTTACCCATGAAGTTTAATTGGATTGCTGCGGCATTGCTTCCGGCGGTGCTGCTTGGACCCGCCGCCGTTGCTCACGATGAGTTGGTTGGCACCTCACCGGCTGCCGGTTCTGTGGTTGAAGCTGGTCAGCTCCCTATCGAGCTTGAATTCTCCAATGAGCTTCTGGATCTTGGTAGCGGCGCAGAAATTGTGATCACTGACCCCAGCTCAAAGCTGGTCCCCAGCCAGTGCGCCATCATAGACGGAACTTTTGCGAGAACCCTGATCGATGTCGATTTAGCGGGAGAGTATCAAGTTGCCTGGCGGGCAGTCTCTGGCGATGGTCACCCCATCGAGGGCAGTTTTAGCTTCCAGGTGACTAACACCTCGGGATACCAGGCCACTGGCGTTGCCGAGCCCTGCCTGATAAGCGCTGCTGCTGAAGAGCCAGCGCAGTTCAACTACTGGCTGCTGTTTGGTTCCCTGACCCTGGTTGCAATTGGATTATTTTTCTACCTCAGGCCGAGAAAGAAGTAGTCGAGCGAGAACGCCGACCAAAAGAATCAAAGCCCCACTGATTGCAACCTCGAGCGGCAGGATGAAGCGCATCCCAGCCGGGGTCGCAAGCAGCGAGTAGATCACATCTAGCCCCTGGCTGAATAAAAACCCGAGCACTGCCGAAACCAAAAGCAGCGCGGCGATGGCTTTTCCTCCAGACCCTAGCCTCGGGGCACTCCAGGTAACCGTGAGCATAAGAACCAAAAGGGCCAATGAGCCACTCAGTATGGAATCCAGGGTTGGGTGATAGAGATACTGGCTAACGCCCACGGTCGCGAGAAGCGAAAATGCAAAAACCGGGATCCTGAACTTCACTTTTTTACCTTCATTCTTCGGGCGCTTCCTCTGACCTCCAGGTAGCGCTCAACATATTGCTCCATTGAGATTTGACCCATGGCCCAGGTGATTACTTCAATCGGGAGCTTTGACAGCGCCTTGAATCTTATGCAGGATTTCCCGATGTTCATCGGAAGACCAGACTCTCGGTAGCGGGACTCAAAATCTTCCCGAAGCCCATCCCATGCATAAACCGACATCAGATAGAGGGAAATGTACTGCTTCTGGTTTGCGATTGCGGCATAAACCAGGGGCTGGCCATTGTAGGTCTCACCAACTATTTGCTCTGGAACCTGATAGACGATCATTCCAAAGTTCATGGCCTCTTGAAGACCCGCGGGTAAATGCTGTTGAGCGAGTTTGCGCAACTCAATAACATCTGCTTTTCGTTCCAGCGGAAGTTCAGCTAGGTACTGCTCAATGGTTGTAGCGCTGGATGAAACCATTAGTCCAGCTGGCAGAAATCATCCAGCGGGCCCTTCGGGCCAGCGATAACGATGGTGTCCCCTTCGTAGAGCACAGTCTCGGGGAAAGCTGGCTTGTAGCCCTGCTCCTGGTGATTTACGGCCACAACGGTGACGCCGAAGGTGGCACGGATTTTTGCCTCTGAAAGCGGCTTGCCCTGGAAAATCTCCGGGACCATGGTCTTCACCATTACGAAGTCCTCGTCGATGTGGACGTAGTCAAGTGATTCACCGGATACCTGGTGAGCGACTCGTCGACCCATTTCATACTCGGGGAAAATAACGTGGTGGACACCGATCTGGGTAAGGATTCTGCCGTGCGAAGCAGAGTTAGCCTTGGCCCAAACCTGCTTGACCCCTAGCTGCAGCAGCAGTGAAGCGGTCAAGATCGAGGACTCGAGGTCTGCACCGATGGCCACGACAGCGCTATCCATGTCGGTTAGGCCCAGCTCCCTGAGGGTTTCCTCATCGGTGGTGTCCGCCGTGACCACGTGAGTGAGAACCGGGGCCAGGTTTTGCACAATCTTTTCGTCAGTGTCAATACCCAGTACCTGGTGACCAGAGGCCACCAGCTCATTGGCTAGAGCCGTGCCGAAGCGCCCCAGCCCAATGATCGCAACGTTGGCGGAGTGAAACCTGCGCTTGATTTTTGGTTTTTCGGATGACATTGCCTTTTCCTAACCGATCAGGGGTCGTTCTCTTGGGTATTCGAAGTGTCGCTTAATCTTGCGGAGTGCGAGTGCGGTGGCCATCGATACTGGGCCAACACGGCCAACAAACATCAGAATCGAGAACATCACCTCGCTCCAATCTGGCATGTCCATCGTCACGCCGGTCGAAAGTCCAACGGTGCAGACTGCCGAAAGAACATCAAAGATGATTTTGTCCAGTGAGTACTGAGTGGTCCAGCGCAAAATCAAGATCGCAACGGCCGCCAGGGTCGCGGTCAGTCCGACAATGGTTAGCGCCTGGCGCTGGATCGAACGTGGAAGTCTGCGATTTCCAATGTTGACTGCGGTCTCGCCACGAATCTCAGTGAAAACGATGTAGGCCAAAACGACTGCCGTGCCAATTTTGATACCACCGGCCGTGGACGCCGAGCCGCCTCCGATAAACATCAGCAGGTCCATTCCCAACCAGGTGGAGGGGTGCATGGCGGTAATGTCCTGAGCGTTGAAGCCCGCGGTGCGGGGCATAATCGCCGCAAAGATGGAGTCCAGCAGCTTGTTCAGCGGATCCAGGGGTCCAAGGGTCTTGGGGTTATTCCACTCCAGAAGTCCGACGTAAACAGTGCCGAGCACAACTAAAACCAACGAGCTCCAGAGAATGATGCGTGAGTTCAGGCTCCACTGCATTGGCATGAAACCGACGTTTCGGCCAAAAAGCAGTCTGGTTTTGTGCTTGATGCGGTCCCACGCTTCTGAGAGAACTGGGAAGCCAAGGGAGCCCATAAAAGCACCGACAAAAATCGGAACAATAATCCAGCCGTCCCGAGCGAAACTCATCAGGCTGTCCGAGTAGAGGGCAAAGCCGGCGTTATTGAAGGCGGAAATAGCGTGAAAGGCGCCGTGCCCGAGAGATTTAGTGAGCGAATAGTCGTACTCCACCATGAAGCGCACAAAAAGAAACACGAAGAGTAGCAGTTCAAAAAACAGCGTCATCTTTACGATGCTGAGGATCAGTCTCTTGACGTCCACTCCACCGGCAGCCGAAGCTTCGGTAGTCGCAGAGAGTCGGTTGTGGACCGAAACGCGACCATCTATCAGGTAACCGAGCAGAGTTGCAAAACCTACGATTCCAAATCCGCCAATTTGAATTAAAAGGGCAATTACCCAGTGGCCGTAAACGTTCCAGTGGGTCTGGGTGTCTAAGGTTGCCAGTCCGGTAACCGTCACCGCACTGGTCGCGGTAAACAGGGCATCCGAGAACGAAGTGGGTTTTCCGTCCGCAACTACAAACGGCATTGAAAGAAGTGCCGTTCCAATCGCTACCACTCCCAAAAAGGCCAAAACCACTAGGCGAGAGGGGTGAATTTTTCGTTTCATACCGGTACTTGTCACGGTTAGAGCTCACCTCGGAAGGTGGTGGACTCAGACGAAATCACCATAGAACTTTACGCCTATTTCAGGCTCAGGACTCGAAATTCTTTCGGGTATTCCAAAGGTATGTGATCCCTGCAACTGAGGCTAGGGAAAGTATCAGAGAGGGGAAGAAGATAAAGAGATCCGCCAGAACCCCAATCCTTGGATCCCCGGGAGCTAATGCTCGAAGCTCTAGTATTCCCAGCATCGAAGCTGCCGCCCAGATCAATGACTCCATCGATGGAGGTCTGATACCCAGGGCCATCTGAGAGGTCACCCAAACCAGAGCCAGGGTCGCAATCAAGATAAATGAGTAGACGAAGATGGCAATCGCCTTGACTGCAAAGGACCTTTCGATAAACGCGTAGAACGAGATCTTCCCGTCGGCACGCTCAGCAGCGATTCGGAACGGGTCAGATGACTCGGATTCAGCGGGATAGGCACTCTCAAAGGCGGCTAGGCGCTGGTAGGTGACGTCAAACCCGGGAACGGGGGATGTATAGAAGTAGTCGAAGGTTTGAATGGTCGAATATTCTTGCAACTCAGATTCTCGTGTTTCAACCCTGGCGTATGAATCGAGCACGTACTGGTCAAAGGGGTAGAGCGAATCCGATGCCAAATCAGGGAAGTCAGTGGAAAGTACATCGGCAACAACCTCAACTCCACCGACCTGATCCCCTGCGGAGAACTCCGTGAGCTCAGCATCTTGGCTATCCACAAAAAGTCTGATGTCTTTTTCAGTCAGTACTGAAGAGCTAAATTGCTTGGCCAGATCATCAGTTGGCCACGGGTAAAACGCAAGTTCTGCGCGCTCCGTTTCAGGATCAAAACCCAGCATTTGCACGTAGACCGCGACTGAGTTCTCTTCAAAGTCGGTCGAGGATTCGCCAAAGATTCCCTGTTCATTGACCTGCACGCCTGAGGGAGCGTAAGCATCAGAAATCAATGCCAGCAAGGGAAATATAAGGGCAAGAGCTATTGCTCCCACCACGAATACCAGCCGGGCTTTCTTGCCCTCTGCTCTAGTTACCCCCACTGCCACCCCCGCCAGCCAAAGTTAGCAGCACTACTTGGAAGCGACAATCACCATGGCATCAAATGTTTTTGAAGATGTCTTTTTCGCAGTTGCTACGAAGGAGTGGTTCGGATCCCAGGTTTTGATGAAGTTGCAGACCTCTTGGGCTCTAGAAAGAGCCAGTGCCTTGGACTTTGGGTTGAAGTAAGTGGCGGTGCAGGCAAAGGTTTCGTTGTTTTTTCCCTTGGCGATTACCTGATAGATCTCTTGCTTTTGCCCATCGGAAAGCGTCTTTTTAGAACCCGTGAATTTTGTCAGTGTCTTGCTAAAAGGTTGGCTGAGCTTGACCTGTATTTCTTTTTCGGAGAAAGTGAACCCGTAGGCAGCAAGTTTCAACCAGCCGTCTTTCTCGGAAACGATGGTCGAGGCCACTTTTTCCTCTCCTGATGCACCAATCACGGCGACAGTTGCAGAGACTGGGGCGTTTGTAAACCCGTATAAACAGCGTGCCACTTCACTACTCATAACTAGGTCATAGGTTCCCAAACTCAGGGAGCCGTCAGGGAGAAAGTGCAATCCAGCGACATCGTAGGAGAGATAACCGTCGTTGAATGCGGGAATGATTCCGTTATAAAGGGTTGCGTTGGTGGAAACCATGCCAAGGATGGCGCCTTGATTTGATAGGCACCTATTGTTTGAGCGCGAGTCAATTGTGCTGAAATTCCAGAGAGTTGTTGTGCCAATAGCGCGATCGTCAGCTAGGTCACGGAACATTTCAAGCCATTTGAACTCACCCCAGTTTGAGAACGGATAGACAACTCCTCCGCCTCGAAATTGTCGACCATTTCCTCCGTGAGCAACAATGGCTTGGCGTTCCTGTTCAGTTGTGTTTGAACTGTTGGCAACGGCATAAAATCTTGCTACCTCAACCGGGGCGGCCTCAACAGTAAGTTTCAAATTGGTGTCAGAGTGTGGCTCAATTTTGATGTCGGGACCGCTCATTCGACCCCTGAACCAACCGACGATTTCTTTTGAAACCCGCGAACTCAACTTGATTCGGAAATCAGTAGGTAGGGCAGCCTCGATTCCACATGCCCCTTCTTCCACCCAAGTACATTCCTTCGGCGCGTTTGGGGCCCAAGATTCGAAATTTCCGTTCGGAGAGCTCCACTTCGTTAAGGTTGGGAGCTTGATGTTTGAATCTCTGCGCTCGGAGTAGGCATAAACAGATACATCGATTGTTGAGGTCCTAAATTTCTTTGACCTTGCAGCGTCAAAATCTTGAACGGTGAAGAAATTGACCGCATAGGTATTCGTACCGGCGCCATTCACGGCGCCGTCAACTTCGAACAGAGACACCGCGCTGCCAGCGTACAAACCCTGGTCTGGTATCGCTGGCATTTGAATTCCAGCGACTGTTCGCAAAAATTTGGCTGGCAGTACCTCTCCATTTTTACCCGTAAAGCTCAGTGCCTCAACGCAGTTCTCCTGGAGCGTTGACTCGCAAAAAGGAAGTATCGTTTTCGCAGAAGCGCGAAGCCCTGGTTTCTCGAGATCACACTTTTCATCGCCCGGGATGTTGCCCTCTAGGCAAATCCAGCTATCAAAGACTCCGGAGCTTTTCACGTTGGCGTAAACACCAATGAATGAGTTGTTTTCGAAACCACCGTACTCGTAGATAGAAACCGCCTCCGACCCGGCTGCCACTGGGGGCTCGCTCCCCTGAATCCAATTCCGACTGTAGGAAGTTTCCGCATTCGCGCTAGCACTAAAGGCTAGAAAGGCCGCAATTATGAGCGCAGTAATTCTCTTCAACGATCTCACCGGAAATTCAATATTGAGGAGCTTGGTCAGCTCTCGTTCTTCATGGTGACCATGACCTTGCCAACGTAGCCGGCAGAGCTGGACGGCTTTGCTTCTGCGAAGTAGCTGAGGGTCTTGTCAAGACTCTTGGCGTAATTGCAAACTGCATCGGCACGCTTTTTGGCTAGGGTCATCTCAGCAGCGCTTGCACCCTGCTTATAGACACCTGTGCAAACGAACTTGTTTGCCTCAATGAACCCCTTGAGGTAACCAGAAACGTTCTTTTTGATGGTCGCGTTTACCGAGCTAGCCGAGCCGGCAAATTTGTCAGTCACAAAGTTCTGAACTGGCTTTTCAGGAGCCTTCGGGCAACCGTAAGCATCGTTGAAGGTCACGGTCTTCTTGGTGACCGGGTCAACACACTTGATGGTCTTGGCCTTCACGAATCCCTTGAAGTTCCCAGCCTTTTTTATCTGAATCTTTGGCTTGGAGAAGTTGAAGCCCGTGACGTCGATGATGATGTTGCCGTGCAGGTAGGCAATCTTGCTCACTGCAACGGCCGGTCCACCGTTTTCGTTGACAACCGAAATAGTCAGCGCGGTAACGGCCTTCTTAGGGTCTGCTAGACCCCAAAGCAGCAGGGCATCGTTGGCGGGAATCACGGCCTTGTAGAAGCCCTTGTTTGGAGTTACCCCGTCTGGCTCGAAGTGAGGAGCACCTGCCTGCCACTGCAGAGTCTCAGTCTCGTCATTCCAAACCGGAGTGGAGATGCCACACGAGGCACCGTTGGAGGCAACCGAGAGTCTTCCCGATAGACCGTCCACACCAAATCCCATGTCATCGTTCTCGACCACTACAAAGCCCTGCATGGTGTTCACAACAGCTGTTGCGGTTGAGGTTTCACCTTCGCACTGCTTCATGTTGGTGATCTGGGGAACTGGAACCGGGGTGCCGGAGATGGTCAGTGACCCACCAACCTCGGCGGTGCCGGCGACGGCCTCAAACTTTAGGCTGTTGGCAATACCAATCGACACGCCTGTGATGATTTCACCGGTTCGGACCTTGATCGTGATTCGGTCGTCCATGTTGAGGTTTGCTGCCATCTGCAAGTTGCTCTGTCGAGCGGCCAAGAAAGTCTTGTTGGTTTCATCTGCAACCACTGGGTATGCAGTGAAGAACAGGTGGTTGGTGAAAGCGTTAGCAGCCGAAAGGTCGATCTTCAGGCCGTCGTATCCATAGGCATCGAGACCGTAAGTATCCCACTTGGGGTGAGTCCAACGACCAGCTAGTGCCTTGCCCGGGGCGACAGGGTCGATGCCAGTACCGACCTCGCTTGGCGAACCAACCTGGTAAGACTTCAGCGCGATGCGCTCAGGGGCTCCAAACTTCCCATCGCCATCGGCATCAACGAAAACTGCAATCGCCCCTGGACCCTGATCGGTGGCGGCAGTGGCAACTGAGAAGTTCAATGCGGTTGCTCCTGCGGCTCCCTTGGTGTCTCCGGACAAAACTCCGACACCATTGACGGTCACACTCAACGCCTGCTTAGGAGCTGCCGCTGGCAAAGTAAAGGAGAATGTTGCAGTCTCACCCGGGGTAATAACTTCTGGACCTGTCACTAACTCTTCACCTGGGATGCTCACCGGCTCCTCTGCAACCACCTCGGGTGCGGTGCCAGAGTCATACCACTTCAGTTCAAGGGCGGTTTTGGAGCCCAGTGGCTGAATGGAGACCGACTCGATGCAGAAATCCACCCGGAAGTCATCGCATACCGGCCAAGCGGTTTTCGGGACTGCTAATTCGGCATTGGCTGGAGCTGGCGTTAGAACCAGAGCGGCAAGCGCACTGACTGCAGCAATTGAACGAAACTTGGTCCATACAGACGACATAGTGTTCCCCCTAAGAAATCTTCTTCCACCTGTTTACTCGCTTTTAAAAGCTCAGGTCAACTCCAACGGACCGTTCCGCTGTCCCCTTTTCGGAAATTGAACGAGCAGGGTTGTTGAGGTATGTTCAAATTTAGATTTTCGGGGGAAATATGAAACGCAGATCATTTGCAATGATTATGGCGGCACTCATCGCCAGCGCATCAGCGATGCCGTCTATGGCGGCTGCTGAGGACTACCTGAGTGGCATCACTCTGCAAGGTGATGAATGGCTAGTGATGTCGTCCGAACAATCGCGTGACGGGGTCCATTCAATGCTCGCACTGCAACCTGGAGGGGTTGGAATCGGTGAGACTAGGGGAGACTGGATTTCTTGCACCGGAATCGACGACCCAACCTGCTCAAACCCGGTTGCGAAGAAAACTATTCTTGCATGGGCCTTGCTCACCGATTGCACGATTACAGATCAAGAATTTTGTATTGAATCACTCAAGCTCTCGGTCGGTGGGCAAGTCCTTGAGGAGGCCAAACTCATTGGCTCGGGGGACCCAAGAAACAATTTCGAGGGAAATCCAAAGCAAAATTTGCTTCCGGGAAACAGCGTCCCAATCTACTCAACACAGACTGCTCTAAACGAGGCCGGGAACGGCAATTTTGCGGTCATGATACGACCTTCGCAGTTTTGGGATTCCGCGAAGGGGTCCTTTGTCACTGGTGACCTTGAGGCTGCGATTCTCCCTTATTTCCTGAATGGTGAGGAGGGCAGTGGAGCCTGTCTATTTACAGTTGGAGGGGTTTGCGCCAGGTCTACGGATTTCCTGGCCGGGACAAAAATTGAGTTGACATTTAGAATTCCCAAAAGTCTGGGCGGGTGGTTTAGCGGTCGCATGAAGGACCCCACCATATCCATTGCCCCACTGAGCGCTCAGGCGAATCGAATTCAAATCACTTCTGAACCTGTCGAAGTTGCTGCCCTGGGTCTTGTGAAGTCCAAAGCAGCCTTCACTGACGTTGAAAATATGTGGCAGCAGAACAATGGAAAATGGTTTGCCAACGGAGGTTGGGCAACCGGTGCAAACAGTTGGCAGCCGAATATTTTTCCGTTCATCGAAAACTACCGACCACAGGTGAATGACACCGCCATCGGCACCAACCTGGTATGGAAAATGCGAACCATCGGCTCGGGAGGTGGCTCCAACTGCCTCGCGGATAAATCCAGGGTTCTAGGCATCGTGACAACTAATGCCTTGGGCTACGACATAGGGTCCCCCGAGTTCAGGGACGGGTTCTTGGAATACAAGGTCGCCGGTCTTCACTACATGCCAAATGGCAAGGATTTGGTAATCGGAACCTATGACCTGATCATTGAATCGGAAACCGCTCGCTGCCTCTACGGATTCACAAATGCTCCAGTATCCGCAACGGTAACGGTGGTTGGAACCGGCGATCAGAATGTCGCATCGACTGTCGTTTCTGAAAAGGATGGCTGGCTAAAACTTGCCGCCTACGGGTTTACCTTCTCCGAAAAGGAAATCAAGGTGAAGCTTTCGCAGCCACTGACTAAGTCGCTCAGTGAGTTCTCTGGCTCTTCAAAGACTCTCAGTGCAAAACAGAAAAATGAAGTCTCGGCCTTGATGAAAAAGGTTTCTTCGAACCCTAAGTTCATCTGCACCGGCACCTACGTGAAACCTTCGGACAAGGCAATCGCACTCTCAAGAGCCAAAGCAGTTTGCAACTATGCCAAAGGGCTTGACAAGAACCACAGCTTCTTCGCCCAGGCCAAGCAAACCAAAGCTGCTAGTTATGACGGGAAAGTCATGGTGTCGAGCAAATGAAACTTAGCATACTTCTCACTCTTTCAATTTTGATCTTGCAGGGCCCTGGGGTGGCAATCGGGTCCCCCGTTGCTCCAAACCAGATTCCCGTTGGAAACGATGAGGCCCTTGTTTACATCAGTGAGCAAGAGGATGTGCGAATCTGGGGCTCACAACTCACACTCGCACCAGGTAAGCCCGATGAAAATCTCGTGCGTGATCCTTGGATTGAATGCGAATCTGTCAAAGATCCAGTCTGTGATTTTGCAAAGCCCAACTACAACCCAAGCGCGTCTATAAATCTGGGCAAGTGCGAGAACGGCGCCTCCGAAAACTGCCTGGTTGGTCTCAGGGTCAAGCGTGACGGAGTCCTCTTGCCCGCAGAATTTATCTCAGCGGTTCCCGGAACAAAGACATTTCCCGCAGTTCCAGAGTTAGGGCTTTTTGACACTGGTGCAGCATCGCTTTTTGACGTGCCGGGCGCACCCCATAGTGGCGGAACTCTTTACTTGGCTGGGGCAAGAGTCACGTCAAATTACGATGCCAAGACAAAACGGTTCGTGCACACAGACATGTATGTGACCATCTATCCCGTTGCGCTTCAGGGTCAAAACTTGAGCCGCCCGGGAGCGAACAGCTGTCTTTGGAATTACGAAAATCAATGCTGGGAGGCTGTTCCATTCCCCAAGGGCCTCACATTTGGCGTTGAGCTTCGGGTCGTGAATGAATTGGGTGGCTGGTTTTTGGGAAGATTCCAGTCCCCCAACATCCAGGTAGCTAAGTTCTCCAACACCAATAACCAAATGGTCGTTGACGCAGAGCCGGTTGAGGTTCCCAGGTTTGCCTATCTCACAAAGAAGAGCGAGCTAACCGCGGCCGACAAGATTGCTGTTGGGAATGTTGGCGGAACAAATGCTCTCTTCGAAGACCGTCCCGCAAGGCTTGGGAATGACGGTTTTGACACCAGCGTTTTTGGAATGCTGGCCCACTTCAAGGACCGGGTATCAGATACTGCGACCGCCACCACTTCTCACTGGCGCATGCGCACAACTTCCAGAAATGGCGGCAATAAGTGTCTTACCCAATACGACAAAGTGTTGGGAATCGTCTCGACAAATGCGACCGCTTATGACGGATTTGCCCCGCAATTCAAGGATGGTTACCTCGACTACAAGGTTGCTGGTCTTCATTATTCTCCTGATGGAAAAACCCTTAATGTTGGCACATACGATTTAGTGATTAGCTCCGAAACCGCCCGCTGCCTCTACGGATTCACAAATGCTCCAGTATCCGCAACGGTAACGGTGGTTGGAACCGGGGATCAGAATGTTGCATCGACTGTCGTTTCTGAAAAGGATGGCTGGCTAAAACTTGCTGCTTACGGATTTACCTTCTCTGAAAAAGAGATCAAGGTGAAGCTTTCGCAGCCACTGACTAAGTCGCTCAGTGAGTTCTCTGGCTCTTCAAAGACTCTCAGTGCAAAACAGAAAAATGAAGTCTCGGCCTTGATGAAAAAGGTTTCTTCGAACCCTAAGTTCATCTGCACCGGCACCTACGTCAAACCAGCCGACAAAGCAATCGCACTCTCTAGAGCCAAAGCAGTTTGCAACTATGCCAAGGGGATCGACAAGAACCACAGCTTCTTTGCGCAGGCCAAGCAAACCAAAGCTGCTAGTTATGACGGCAAGGTCTTGATTTCCTCAAAGTAGGAATTCACACCTTCGAATGAGGTTGAGCTAGCTATGGTTTTGGTATTTGATGGCGATTGCAGTTTCTGCTCATCTAGTGCGCGGTTGTTTCAAAAGCTAACCAAGGGTCGAGTTGACATTGAGCCCTATCAATTTGCCAATCTCGAGGTTCTTGGGCTCAGGGCTGAGGACTGCGAAAGAGCAGTTCAGTTTGTGTCGGAGGGCCAGCGCTTCGAGGGCCACCTAGCGATCGCGCAGGCTCTGAAGGCTTCAAAAACTGGATGGGCGATTGCTGGCTACCTGCTTACCCTACCGGTGATAACGAGCGCTGCATTCGTGGTTTACGCCTGGGTCTCAAATAACCGCCACAAGCTCCCCGGGGGCACTCCCGCATGCGCTGTAAATAAGTGATAACAACTTCCGCAAACGCTTGCTGACAGAAGCTAGCGGGCTACTACGATTAGCTGAACTAGCAACTGCAATCGTTTACAGGGAGGTGGCTCGTGTCTGGAGCCAGCATCTTGGTCTACGCCGAAAGAGTCGGCGGATCACTTGGTGAAATTGAGAAACTACTCAAGGGGCCACTGGCAGATTTCTCAGGCATTCACGTGCTTCCCTTTTTTCACCCCTACGACGGTGATGATGCCGGCTTTGACCCGATAGACCACACCATCGTTGACCCACGGCTCGGAAACTGGTCTGACTTCAAGCGCATCTCTGAGACTCACGAACTGACCGCTGACCTAATTGTTAACCACGCCTCCTACCTCTCCCCTGAGTTCATCGACTGGCAGGAAAAAGGCGATGCCTCAGAGTTTGCGGGGATGTTCCTGACTTTTGACACGGTCTTCCCAAACGGTGGAAATGAGGAGGGAATCACCTCTTTTTACCGCCCCAGACCTGGCTTCCCTTTCACCGCATACAACGTAGCCGGCAAGCGCAGGCTGGTGTGGACCACCTTCATGCCCAGCCAGGTCGACATCGACATCGAGCACCCTGCGGGACAGGCTTACCTGGATCGCATCCTGGTTGCCCTAAAATCTGGCGGCGTCAAGGTGGTGCGCCTGGATGCTGTGGGCTACGCGGTGAAAACTCCGGGAACCGACTCCTTCATGACCAAAGAAACCCTGGAGTTCGTGAAGGAAATCACCGAAAAGATTCACTCCTACGGGATGAGAGTTTTGGTTGAGGTTCACGCCCACTACACCCAGCAGCTTGACATCGCTCCGCTGGTGGACCTGATTTACGACTTCCAAACCGCTCCTCTGCTCCTGCACTCGTTTTTCACGGGAACCGTTGACCGACTGGACAACTGGTTCAAAATTCGCCCGGACAACTGTCTGAACGTGCTGGACACGCACGATGGCTACGGCGTGATTGACGGCGGCCCAATTGGGGGCCGCCCAGGCTTAGTCACGCAAGAGGAAATGGCACACATTTTTGCCGTGGCGGAGAAAAACACCGGTGGCCACTCAAAACTTGCCTCGGTAATCCCACAGTGGTTTGAGCTGCCCCACCAGATCAACGCCACGTTGCCGAACATCCTGGCCGATGACACCGCTTACGTAATCTCAAGAATGGTTCAGTTCTTACTTCCAGGGGAGCCTCAGGTTTACTACGTGGGCCTTTTCAACGGAATGGACGACCAGAAGCTGTTTGCGGAGTCAGGTCAGGGTCGCGACGTAAACCGCCACCACTACACCCCGGCCGAGATCTCCAAGGCTCTGGAATCTGAAGTCACTCAGGCCATCATCGCGATGGCCAGAATCCGCAGATCTTCGGCTTTTGAGGGAACCTTCTCCTGGAGGGTGACTGGTTCGGACAGCATGAACCTGAGTTGGTCCGGTGCCGCTGAAGAACTGAGTTTTGACTTCTCGACAAAAATGGGATCGCCTCACTTCAAGCTTGAAGTGAGGGGCGATGGAGGAATCCGAAACTTTTCCTCCGTAGCTGAACTCGCCAGCTATTGAACCGGCCTAATCGTCATCTCGCGAAGGGCCGCCCGCCAGAAAAATAACGGCCAGCAGCGCCGTTAGGCTCAGCACCAGCGGATGTGAGACTAACTCCATCACTTTGTAGTGACTGTCACTTTGGCGTCCGAGAGGCTAGAGGTAACGGGTACGGCCGCTATTTCGTAGGTTCGTTGGGGGTCAACTTTTTTGGCCAAAGCACAGGTCGCCTTCGCCCTGGCAAGTGCCAGTTGCCGATCGCTTAATTTGCGGAATGCTCCAGAGCAGGTGACCGACTTATTTGCATTCGTAGTCGCCAAGAGCGTCCTGACTTCCCCCTGCTGTTTAGAGGTCAGTGTCGTTGTTCTGCCAATGAATTTTGCGAGCACCTTTGCTTTGGGCTGCGAGAGTCTGACTTGAATTTTGTTTTCTGAAAATGTAAATCCGTAGGCTGCCAGCTTGAGCCAGCCGTCCTTCTCAGAGACAACGGTTGAAGCCACCTTCTGCTCACCGGATGTTCCCACGACAGTGACGTTGGCCGATACCGGGGCATTGCTGTAGCGGTAGAGACATCTAGCGACCTCGCTCTTGAGCAGCAGATCGTAAGTGCCCTCGAACTCCGTCTTCCCGTCCGGCAGGTAGTGCATTCCAGCCACCTTGTAGTTCAGGAAGCCATCTTTGAATTGGGGGGGTGCCATTCCCTCAAAAGTCGTGGCGTTGGTGAAAACCATTCCCGCCACTCCATAGTCCTGGTAGCAGGGGTTGCCTAAATCAGAACCAATGGCTGCCACTCGCCAAAATGTATTTTGGCCGCTCGCGGCGTCACCCGTGTGTTCACGAAGCACGTCAAGACTCTTGAGGGCCGGCTCGTAGTAGGGCTTGGTCATGTGAAATTGGGTGCCCTCCCTGGTGAAACCGAGCTTCTCGCGTAGCCCTGAGGCGTTGTCGAAAACCACGGCAACCTGCGGGACGGAGATTGGGTTCGCATCCAGCTCCAGCACTGTTGCAGAACCATCCTTGGTGACGTTGAGGGCAGGGTCTGAGACTCGACCGTTGAAAAACTTTCCGATGGGGGGTTTACTTCTGATGGTCAAACCGATGCGAAGTCCCTCAGGGTGGTCGATTTTGACACCGCAACCCTGTTTGTCTTCCCACACGCAGGGCCTAAAGGGCCGATACCAATTACCAACGCCCGGCGAGGTTGAGAGGGGCGTAAAGCCTAGAGGCGGCACTCTCCTCCCAGGATCGCCTTCCACGTAAGGCTCCACCTGCATGGCAAATTCGTAGGCCAGGTAGTTCTTGCCCCTGCTTGGTGCTTGAGAGCTTGGCCGGTCCACCTCGAGATTTCTAAATTCCGCAGAACCAAAAACTGCGACCTTGAGCCCCTCAAATCCCGACCCGGGGCCGGCTTCCCAAAGTGACGTCGTGCCACCCTCAGGAACTCCGTGAGATTCAACAGCCGGCGTAGTGTTCCCCTCAACTGAACGAATTAATTTGGCTGAAACCTTTTGTTCTCCGACCCGGTAGAGACGAACGTCCGAAATGCACCAGTCGCTGGCGTCCGTCTCGCAGACTGGCATAGCCAGGCTAAAGCGCAGGACCTCGAAACCATTGGGCTGCTCAGAGCGCGGCGTGGAGGCATCAAGCAAAGATTCAAAGCAAGGATCTACCCCGAGGGCACGGCAATCCGCGGAGTGCGTCCCATACTCAGTCTTGGTCTCGAGATTCACAACCGATGGTGAGCCAAAGTTGTAGTCCTCCCGGATTTCAAAGACGGTCTTAGCCTGCTGGTAGACGTTGCCTGGCTCAAAAACCCAAGGTTCGGCCGAGGCACTCTGCCCCATAACTAAAAGTGATAGTCCTGCCGACAAGGCCCAGGTTGATTTTTTCATTTGCCCCCAAGTGAAGTACTCGGACAAAGGTTAGCCAGTTGGTTAGTAAACGAGCTGAATCGACCTGAAGTTTTGACCGATAATTGACCTATTAGTTTGTGCACGAAGGGGCGGCTTTTGTCGGAAAAAACAACGGTCTCCGACCTGATGGTTAAAGGCGCCTTTCGTTCCCTAATCGAGTCTGAAACGGCCGATGAATTTTGCCGAGCGATGGCCCTCAATGTTTTTCAACCGCTGGGGGTTTTGGCCACCTATCTGGCACGCCTGGACTCGGATAATCGAATTTCCATGCTTGGTTCATTCGGTTACTCTCAGCAGCGAGTGACAAATACGGGTAGGCCGTCAATTTGGGAGCCCATGGCCATTACCGACACCATCCGAAGCGGCAAGGTGACAATTTTTGAATCCTGGGATCTCTATGTCGATCGCTATCCGGACAAGGCCCACCTTGCTTCACCCGGCGAGGCATTCCTGTGTCTTCCTCTTCGCTTCAGAGGCTCAGTAGCGGGAGGGTTTGGAGTCACATTTGACCGGGCTCTGACCGGTGTCAATCTTGATTTGGGTCTGTGGGAGACCCTCGCTCTGGCGGGGGAAGTATTTTTTGCCTATCGGTGGTCTCAAGAGATGGAGCGCAACCCTATCCCGCTAAGCGATTATGGTGAGGATGTGAAGTTTGCGTTCGGGAGTTTATCGACCAGAGAAAAAGACGTGCTGGCCTTTGTCGCGCAAGGCATGACAAATGCCCAGATTGCAAGGAAACTCAGTTACTCCGAAAGCACAATCAAGCAGGACACCATACACATCTTTAAGCTACTGGGAGTCTCCAGCCGGGATGAGGCTGCCAAAGCCTGGGAGTTTCTCAGGCGGTCGCAAAACTAGCGGCTAGCACTCCACCACATTAACCGCGAGGCCACCCATCGAGGTCTCCTTGTATTTTGAAGACATGTCCAAACCGGTTTGACGCATGGTTTCGATCACGGTGTCGAGTGAAATCTTGTGAGTGCCATCACCGAGCATGGCAAGGCGCATAGCTGCGACAGCAGTGCCGGCAGCAATCGCATTACGCTCGATGCAGGGTAGCTGGACAAAGCCTCCAACGGGATCGCAGGTCAAGCCAAGGTTGTGCTCCATGGCAATCTCTGCGGCGTTTTCGACCTGCCGGAGCGAACCACCCATGACCGCCGTCAAACCAGCCGCAGCCATTGAGCAAGCAGATCCAACCTCACCCTGGCAGCCGGCCTCCGCTCCCGAAATAGAGGCATTTCGCTTATAAAGCGAACCGATGGCGGCTGCCGTCAAGAGATAGTCAAACGACAATTTGTAATCCGAAGCGCCCCGGAATCGTTTGGCGAAATACCCGACAGCTGGAATGATGCCGGCTGCTCCGTTAGTTGGAGCAGTCACCACTCGATTCCCTGCGGCGTTCTCCTCGTTCACTGCAATCGCAAAGGCCTGCAACCACTCGGCCGTGAGATCTCCAGGGACGTTTTCATCCTTTGACATCTGCTCCAGCTTGGCAGCCATCTCCTTTGCCCGCCTTGGAACTTTGAGATACCCGGGCAATGTGCCGCTGGCTGCAAGGCCAGATTCGATGCAGGCATCCATGGCCTGCCAGATGGCTGTAAGTCTGGCGTCTACCTCTGCTTTTGGCCTGAGGGCCAGTTCGTTTTGGTAGGCAAGCTCAGCGATGGTGAGGGAGTTTTGCTCCGCGAAATCTATAAGTTCTGCCGCAGTGTTGAATGAATAAGGAACGGCTTGGGTTTGAATCTCCTCCGAAGCGCCCAGCAGCTCAATGAATCCGCCTCCAACACTGAAATAGGTTTGCTCTAGTAATAGCTGGCCGCCTGAGGTTGCCCTAAAAGTCATGCCGTTCGAGTGCTTCGCTAGACGCTCTCGCGAGAGCATCTGCAGAGAATTTTCACCAAACGGAACAGCCTTGCCGAGGACCGTGAGCTGCTGGTCCCGCATCGCCTGATCAAAGCTTCCGTGCACCTGATTCGGATCGCAGCCCTCCGGAGTCATGCCGGCAAGCCCGGCAACGATAGCGTCTTTGGTCCCGTGACCAGCACCGGTGGCAGCGAGCGAACCGTAAAGAACGATCTCCACCTGGTCGAACCCGAGAGTTGAGATTCGCTGCGCAAAATCAAGGGCTGCCCGCATGGGGCCGACGGTGTGGGAAGAGGATGGGCCAATCCCAATGGTGAATAGATCCAAGGCCCCGATGTAGCGCATTTTTACCCTTTACCCCAAAAGCGGGCCGACAGATTGTCTGACGGCCCGCCCTTGATAGGAGTTTTTACTTCTTGGATGCCTCGACTGCGTACTCCTCTTCAGGAGCCAGCACGAGGTTGTGGCGTCCACGAACTGCGAAGGCGATAAGCATGATCACGTAGATCACTGCGATACCCGCGATAGCAGTTTGGAACGCCGGGTTGATCAGGTAGCCCACGAAGGAGATACCGGCAATCACTGCTGCCAGCACGGCTCCGGGGACACCCCATGGTGAGCGGTAAGGGCGCTCAATGTTTGGTAGCTTGCGACGCAAAATCAGGAAGCTGATGGCCTGCATCATGTAGGCCAGCATGGCGCCCCAAACAGCGATGTTCAGCACGATGGCTCCGGCAACTGCACCGGCACCCTCAGCATCCACTGCGGTCAACACCTCGATGGCCAGAAGCGCGAGGAAGCCGATGATTCCACCGACCACCAAAGCGACAAATGGCACCTTCTGCTTGTTGGTAACAGAGAGAGCCTTGGGGTAGTAGCCAGCGCGAGACAGCGAGTACATGTTGCGGCCGTAGGCGAACATGATTCCCTGCAGCGAGGCAAGCAGGCCGATGAGTGCAATCAATCCGAGAATCGCAGCAGCCTCATCTCCAACCATGGCACGGAAGCCATCCAGAAGCGGCTCTCCAGCGGTTCTAACCTGCTCGGCACCCAAGATTCCAGTGTTGAAGAACAGGATGAGCAGACCAAAGACGATCAGAGTGGTGCGAGCCCACAGACCAGCCTTTGGAATGTCGCGGGCTGGGTTGTGAGATTCCTCAGCAGCCAGCGGCAGCTCCTCGATTCCTAGGAAGAACCAAACGGCGAATGGAATCGCCCAAAGGATGCCCTCCCAACCAAATGGCAAGAACGCGGTTTGTCCCGCCTCAGGCACGATGTTGAATAGGTTGTCCCATGAGAACAGCCCAGATGTTGCAGCCATGACCGAGAACACCAAAAGGATTCCCAGGGAAATGATTGAAACCACAATCGCAAACTGGAAGGCGATCTTCGCTCCCGATGCGTTTAGGGCAATGAACACCGCGTAGAGAATCAGCCACCAGGCCCAACCAGGGAGTGAGACCCCAAGCAGCTCAGAGGCGATTCCGTCTGCGTAACTTGCAGAGAAGAAAACGATAACTGCGGTCGTTGCAACGTATTCAATGGTTTCTGCAAGACCGGTAATGAATCCACCCCATGGACCCATGGCCGAGCGAGCAAATGAATAGGCACCTCCGGTGTGAGGCATGGCGGCCGCCATCTCACCGATGGAGAACATCAGGCCGTAATACATCACCACCAGAATTGCAAAGGCGATTAGCAGGCCCCCGAAACCTCCGACATCAAGTCCAAAGTTCCAGCCTGAAAAGTCTCCCGAGATAACCGCCGCAATGGCGAGACCCCAGAGACCAAAAAGGCCAGCTGCACGTTGCAACTGGCGTTTCTCGAAATACCCGTCTTCAGGTCGCTTATAGGTAACGCCTGAGACTTTGACATGCTCCGAAGACATTTAGTTCCTATCTGCCGCTCCAGAGAGGTCCCCGGCTAGCCGGGGCTTCCCATGCACGACGTTGTGAATGGTTATAACAATTTGAACTTTAGACCTGTAAAGGTCGCTTGTGTCAACCATTCGGGCAATTGGAGCGAATTTTTATAAAACGAAATCGGAACGTTACATTTCCCCTAAACCACCCCAGTTGGGCAAAGCTAGGCTGAACAAAACCCACCCAGGGACTAGAGTAAGTTCTAAAGGTAGGAAAATCGACCTCAAAGAAGAGGATGGAATGGCAACCAAAGGCTTTATTTCTTTCGACCAGCTCAAGGCCCTTCAGGCCACTGGTGAAATCGACACCGTGATTATGGCTTTCACAGACATGCAGGGTCGACTTATTGGAAAGCGAGTGGCCGCCCGCCACTTCATCGAAAACATCGCCGGTCACGGAGCCGAGTGCTGCAACTATCTGCTCGCCGTTGACATTGAGAACAACACGGTCCAGGGCTACGAGATCTCTTCATGGGACACCGGGTATGCCGACATGGCCATGATTCCGGACATGGCCACCCTGCGAATGGCTCCCTGGTTACCGGGCAGCGTTATCGTGACCACCGACCTTCACACCACGAGCCACGAACTCATTGCTCAATCGCCCAGGTCAATCCTGCTGGAGCAGGTGAAGCGCCTGGAGAAGCTGGGCATGAAAGCCTTTGTCGGGACTGAGCTGGAATTCATTGTTTTTGATGACACCTTCCGCGAAGCCTGGGCGAAGGGTTACCGGGATCTCAAGCCCGCCACCGATTACAACGTTGACTATGACCTGCTCGCCTCTACCCGGCTGGAGCCGATGCTCCGAGACATTCGCAATTCCATGGACGATGCAGGAATGTACTGCGAGGGCGTCAAGGGTGAGTGCAATTTAGGTCAGCAGGAGATCGCGTTTCTGTATGACGAGGTAGTCCGCACCTGTGACAACCACAGTGTTTATAAGGCCGGCGCCAAGATGATCGCCGAGAAGCACGGCAAGTCACTGACCTTCATGGCCAAGTACAACGAGCGCGAGGGAAACTCCTGCCACATCCACATGTCGTTCCGGTCACTGGATGGCGGTGCCGTCTTCGCAGATAAGTCTGACCCGAGGGGCATGTCCAAGACCTTCAAGAGTTTCCTCGCGGGTCAAATCAAATTAATGCGCGAATTCTCGCTGTTCTACGCACCTCAGATCAACTCCTACAAGCGCTATGTTGAGGGCAGCTTTGCGCCAACTGCTATTGCCTGGGGTTTGGACAACCGTACCCTCGCACTTCGCGTAGTTGGACAGGGCCACGGACTTCGGGTGGAAAACCGAGTTCCCGGAGGAGACGTAAACCAATACCTTGCAACTGCAGCCATGATCGCGGCCGGTATCTACGGAATCGAAAACAACTTAGAGCTGGAGGATATGACGGTAGGTAACGGCTACGCCTCGGACAAACCACACATCCCGTCCACGATGCGCGAGGCAACCGAGCTGTTTGCCAACTCAAAGATTGCCCGCGAAGTCTTTGGGGATGCAGTCGTAAACCACTACGTGCACTACGCAAGGACCGAGATTCGCGACTTTGAATCTGCCGTCACCGAGTGGGAGAGGTTAAGAGGTTTCGAACGTGTCTAAACCGAGAATTGGTCTAACCACCTACCGCCAACGCGGACAGACCGGGGTTTGGGACACTGAAATGGCGATGATTCCAGCCTTTTACATTGAAGGCGTAACCCGCGCTGGAGGCCTTGCAATTCTCATTCCACCTCAGCAGCTGGATGCCGAAGGAGCAAGAACCATTGTTTCCTCTCTCGATGGCTTAGTCATTTGCGGCGGTAGAGACGTCGAGTCCGCTCGCTACGGACAGACCCCTCATGAAAATGCAGAGGAACCAGACAGACTTCGCGATGCACTTGAAAACGAGATTTTGGACGCTGCCATTGAGGCAGAACTTCCATTCCTGGGCATCTGCCGCGGTGCCCAGATGCTGAACATCCACCGCGGTGGAAGCCTGATCCAACATCTTCCCGAAGTGGTGGGAGACAACCGCTACCAGAAAGGTGGCGGGGTGTTTTCGGACATGGACATTGAGGTTTTTGAGGGCAGCCTGTTGGGCAGCGTGGTCGGTTCTAAGGTGCCAGGCGCAGCCCTTTACCACCACCAGGCAATCGACGCGGTTGGTGAGGGGCTGAAGGTATCGGCCGTGAGCCCTGACGGGATTGTCGAGGCTATTGAGCTGGAGGACTACCCGTTTGGTTTGGCCGTTCAGTGGCACCCGGAGCAGACCCTGGAGAACCTGGACCTTTTCAAGTCTTTGGTTTCCGCAGCAACTTCATACAGAGGAGCAAAATGACCTTTCAGGTAATCAACCCAGCCACCGAGGAAGTAATTGCATCGGTTGAACACACCTCACTCGAGCAGACCGATGAGGCGATTGCCAAGGCTCAACTGGCTCAGAAAAAGTGGGCCAAGCTAAACCCGGCTGACCGAGCCAGGGTCCTGCACGATTTCGCATCCGAGGTGGAAAAACACATCGAGGAACTTGCCCTGCTCGAAGTGAGAAACTCTGGGCACCCAATTTCGCAGGCCCGCTGGGAGGCCACCCACGTCAGGAATGTCCTGGAGTACTACTCCGCAGCCCCGGAGAGGCTGAGCGGCAAGCAAATTCCGGTGGCCGGGGGAATGAGCATTACCTTCAATGACCCAATTGGAGTCATCGGAGTCATTACTCCCTGGAACTTTCCAATGACAATTGGCAGCTGGGGTTTTGCCCCAGCCCTAGCCGCTGGCAATGCCGTGGTGTTGAAGCCGGCCGAGTGGACGCCGCTGACCAGCATGCGACTGGCCGAGCTTGGACTTCAGGCGGGCCTTCCAGAGGGGCTGTTCCAGGTTCTTCCCGGAAGCGGCTCAGTGATTGGTTCAAGATTCGTCACTCACCCGGGCGTAGGAAAGGTGGTTTTCACCGGTTCAACCGAGGTCGGTAAAACAGTCATGCGCAACGCAAGCGACCAGATCAAGCGCGTGACACTTGAGCTCGGAGGTAAAAGTGCCAACATCGTCTTTGCCGACGCAGATGTTGACAAGGCCGCTGCCACAGCGCCCAGCTCCGTCTTTGAAAATGCCGGACAAGATTGCTGCGCGAGGTCAAGGATTTTGGTTCAGCGTTCGGTTTACGACCAGTTCATGCAAGGGCTGGAAAAGTCAGTGAAGGCCTTCAAAGTTGGCGACCCAATGGACGAGAGCACTGAGATGGGGCCACTGGTTGCCAAGAAGCATTTTGATTCGGTTTCCGCTTACCTAACTGATGCCCAGGTCGCCTTCCGCGGCTCGGCGCCAGAAGGAAAGGGCTACTTCTTTGCACCAACCGTACTGACCCCCGACACTGAAAATGATCGCTGCTTCACCGAGGAGATCTTTGGGCCGGTTGTTTCGGTGATGCCATTTGAGGATGAGGCAGATGCGATTCGAATTGCAAATGACTCAATTTATGGCCTGAGTGGTTCTATTTGGACCAGGGATCTGGGCCGAGCAATTCGCGTCTCACGAGGTGTGGAGAGCGGAAACCTTTCCGTCAACTCACACTCATCTGTTCGCTACAACACTCCATTTGGTGGCTTCAAGCAATCGGGCTTGGGCAGGGAGTTGGGGCCAGATGCGCCACTGCACTTCACTGAAGAAAAAACCGTTTACTACTCGGCTGATTAGGAGAAATAAATGACCGTAGCAAAAATGGACCTCACCCAGCGCCTTGCAGGCAAGGTGGCGGTGATCACCGGTGGTGCCTCGGGCATCGGTCTAGCGACCGCTCGCCGAATGGCAGCCGAAGGTGCAAAGATCGTGATTGGCGATATGGACCCAACCTCCGGGCAGCGTGCAGCCGATGAGGTGGGCGGCAGCTTCGTGCAGGTAAATGTTGCCGACGAGGATCAGGTAAACAACCTGTTTGACACCGCCTTCAAGATTTACGGCAGCGTGGACATTGCCTTCAATAACGCTGGCATCTCCCCTCCGGACGATGACTCGATTGAGACCACCGAGCTACCCGCCTGGCAAAAAGTGCAGGATGTGAACCTCAAGAGCGTCTACCTGTGCTGCCGAGCAGCGCTAAAGCACATGACCAAGCAGGGTTCGGGTTCAATCATCAACACCGCTTCGTTTGTTGCTGTCATGGGAAGCGCCACAAGCCAAATCTCTTACACCGCATCAAAGGGTGGCGTTCTGGCGATGAGTCGTGAACTTGGCGTCCAGTTTGCTCGACAGGGCATTCGCGTCAATGCACTGTGCCCAGGACCGGTCAACACTCCCCTGCTTCAAGAGCTATTCGCCAAGGATCCTGAGCGAGCCGCCAGAAGGCTAATTCACATTCCGATGGGACGCTTTGCCAACCCTGAGGAATTGGCCGCGGCCGTAGCTTTCCTAGCCTCAGATGACAGCTCCTTTATAACCGGCTCAACCTTCCTGGTTGATGGCGGAATCTCCGGCCACTACGTAACACCGATGTAATGCCTGAGGGGTTTGAAGAATTAGCGCTCGATGAGAGTGGGGGTCGGGCTTCACTGCTTTTGACACGGATTCGAAGCGGCAACGTCTACGAAGAAACGATCGAGCGCATTCTTCAGACCATCAAGTTGGGTGTTGCCGTGCCGGGAGAGCGACTGCCCGCTGAGCGTTATTTGGCCAACCTACTGGGGGTTTCTAGAGACACGGTTCGAGATGCCATTGCCTCGCTGGTCGAGGCAGGTTACTTGCAAATAAGACGCGGCCGCTACGGCGGAACATTTGTGTCCGAGCAGTTGCCCATCCAGGCTCCCGGCAGGCCAACGTTTGTGCACAGCGAACTTGAGGACACCCTGCTGTTTCGCGAGGTAGTCGAGTGTGGCGCGGCATACCAGGCAGCTCGATCCGAGCTCACCGCCGAGCAGCGTCGAAGTCTGTGGCAAGCCCACACCGAAACCAGTGCCGCAGATTCCACTCAGTATCGAAGGTTGGACTCGAGGTTTCACTTACTGCTCGCCGAGCTCTCGGGCTCGAGCAAATTGGTGACTGAGGTCGCCTACTCTCGCATGCGAATGAATGAGCTACTGGATCAAATTCCGCTGCTCGCACCCAACATTCACCACTCAAATGAGCAGCACGAAGCGATCATCCACGCCGTATTGGCCGCAGACCCCAACGCTGCCAGCGAGGCCATGCGCTCTCACCTGAGTGGCTCTGCAGCCCTGCTTAGAGGTTTTTTGGCCTAGATCAGGCCTGCAACTTTGCTTAGATAGCTGTCCACAAGTTCAAAAGTCCGAAGCCTTGCCGCCGGATCCTCAGATCTAGTTTGCGCGAGCATGACATCCGGGTCCTGACCGTCTTGTGTGACTTCTTCCCGGCCATCCCAAACCATCCACTGCTCCAAGGTCCCCAGGTTCAGCTCGGGGTGGAACTGCAGTGCCAGGGCCTTGTTGTAAACAAAAGCTTGGGAAGCTGCTGGGGTGCGGGCAATTTCACGCGCTCCAGGAGGAAGCGTCCAGCGGTCATAGTGAAATTGGAACCAGGGTCCATTTCCGACCAGGTCTGGTTGATCGCTGAAGACATAGGTCCAACCCAGTTCAGGCTTCGGGCCTTTGGCAACAGAGCCTCCGAGGGCTCGGGCGAGCAACTGCCCACCAAAACAAATCCCAAGCACAGGTTTTCCGCTCTTCACGGCAGAAGCAATCCAGGCCAGCTCTGGGCTGAGCCAGTTGCCAATGCAGGCATCATCCCAGGCGCCCCAGGGGGCCCCAAGGGGTATCAAGAGGTCATAGTCGTTGACGTCTGGGAAATCGACTGTGATGTTTGGGTTGCGGTAGTTGGCTTCCGTAACGACCTCAAAGGTTTCTATTTCAAATCCGTGCATCTCCAACCGCTCACCAACCGGACCCACCGGAGAGACGTGGTCGTGCTGAATGAATAGTGCCTTCATCTAACTTGCCGCCTGCTTCACCATGGAAACGATATTTGCCTCAATCTCAGGGGTCAGGTCGAGCAAAGCAAAAGCCGTCGGCCACATCAAACCGCTATCTAAATTGGCATGCTCAGAGAAGCCAAAGGTTGAAAAACGAACTTTGAACTTCGCAGCGGACTGGTAGAAGCAGATGATCTTTCCGTCTTTGCCCGGAGTCGCCCAGGCGGGCATTCCATACCAAGTTTTGGGTTGAAGCTCTGGAACGGTTGCAAGCACCAACTCGTGAATACGAAGGGCAATCCTTTTATCGTGCTCAGGCATCTCATTGATTTTGCTCATCAAATCACCGAGGGGGTCCTGGGCTGCTTTTTTACGAGCATCCCGAAATTCCTTGGCGCGATCCTTCATCGCCTGACGCTCTTCTTCAGTCCAGTCGTCTTTGGCTGCCATTCAATTCCCTTCCGAGCCACCCAGGAGAATCGAACTCCTGACCTGCTCTTTACGAGGGAGCTGCTCTACCGACTGAGCTAGGGTGGCGAAACGCCTCTAAGTTTAGCCCCACAAAGAAAAATGGGCACCCTGGGGTAAAGTGCCCATTTTCCTATAGGAGACCCAAGTTATAAAACTTGGATACCCACGAGCCCCATTGCAGTGAGGCGCGTGGACAGATAGGAAGACTTCAAAGAAAACGTCTCTGGGTGCAAAAACATTCCCGCTAAAGCACCCCTGCGCGCTTTAGTCGATCTATGGCCGCTTCCTCAATCGGAGACTCTGGGCCGATAGCGAATCTCATGAGCGAAAGGAGCGAGGTTGTCACCGGGCGCAACAGCCACAGCGGTGGCGGATTCAGACCCAACAGCTTTTGAAATCTTGGCTCGATGGAGGCCGCAGCCGACGCAAACAATAGGCGGTAAACAGGTTTTGCAGACTTGGGCAGCGGAGCATTTTTGATCCAGGCGACCACGTCTTTAGTCTTTTTGCTCACCACTAGCTCAGGGTAAAAATCGTCCAGCACCTGATTCAGTTCAGCCTCGCTCATTGGGGCACTGTCTAGTCCCAGCGGTGTGACAGACCTACTCCAGAGAGCAACGTAGGCATCGGCACCGCCTGGAATTGGAGCCTTGGAGTAGTGCTGGTGCGCCCTGAGGAAGCTCTCCATAAAGGCAATGTGCACCCAAAGCAAAAGCTTTGGGTCCGCCGCCCGGTAGCCAACCCTTTCGCCAGTCGAAGTTTCGTACTCGCCCGTGACTCGGGTGTGCATGCGGTTTACCCGCGACGCTTCCTGAGCAATTGCGTCTGTAGAGCCAAAGGTGGTCACCGTAAGCCAGCGAATTGTCCCGCTTAGGCGACCCAGTGGATCTTCCTCGTATCGGGAGTGCTGGGCAACTCCAGCAAGAGAACCTGGGTGAAGCGCCTGCATGAGAAGTGCCCTAATACCCCCGACAAGGGTTGAAAAGTCTCGATGGACGACCCAGGGTGCGTCGGTTGGGAGAAAGAACCCGGGCTTGTCACCCTCGGCCACTACGCCCAACCAGGGAGGAATTCCATCCGGTGCGCCAGACAAGAGTTTGCGAAAACGCACGGAAAGCATTTCCTGCCATCTAGTGTTTTTCTTGTTACTCATGCTTCCTTAGGTTCCGGAAAGGCCAACCATGAACGAGCAGGATCTAATCCGCGAATTTAGTCGAAACCGACTTCACCTCATTATTGCCCAGTTGGCACCAACTGGTCTGCTTGCCTTCGCAGCGCTAACGACCCCTGAAATTGCCCAGTTCAATGACTATGTCAAAGGCGCCTTCGCTCTAATCCTGTTGGCCTCGGGAATCCTTGGGGCTCTTGCCGAATTCTCTGCAGCTTCGCAGGCCCAATCGGTCATTGACGACCTGAAGGCTCTGCCAGGATCGTCGGCCCTTCGGTCAAAGCTCATTAGCTTTAGACCCTGGCTCGAGGTGGCGAAGTATGTGACTCCAGCGATCTTCGTTGGAATCTTCGTTCTCATCCTCGCCGGACTGTACCTCTAAAAAGACAGATACCCGGCCCCAACGGGACCGGGTATCTGTGGTTTGTGATTTAGTGCTCGGCAGCCTTGGAGATGTGGGCGCCAGTTAGGCTCCTCACCTCGAGCTCGGCATACTTTGCGTAGTTTCTCTCGTTTGAGGTCTTAGTTCCCAAGAATCCCATTAGGAATCCAAATGGAATCGAGACTAGACCTGGGTTTGCCAGCGGGAACCAGTTGAACATGATTCCGCTATCGGCGGGGATCAAGGAGGTTGCCGCTCCAGATACCACCGGGCTGAAAATAATCAGTCCGACGGCAGAGAACAGTCCACCGTAGATTGCCCATACCGCTCCGCGAGTGTTGAACTCTTTCCAGAACAGCGACATCAGAACCGCAGGCAAGTTTCCAGAGGCCGCGATGGCGAATGCCAAAGCAACCAGGAACGCTACGTTCAGACCCTGAGCGGCAATTGCCAAAACGATGGCTAGGCCACCGATGACAAATGCTGCGATTCGGGCGACCTTCACTTCTTCCTCCGGGGTGGCCTTGCCACCCTTGATGACGTTTGCGTAGAGGTCGTGTGCGATTGAGGACGAGGAAGCAAGGGTTAGACCCGCCACCACAGCCAGAATGGTTGCAAACGCGATAGCGCCGATGATGGCGAGCATCACGGCTCCACCCAGGGTTCCCGCTCCGCCACCGAGGTGCTCGGCGAGCATTGGGGCGGCCACGTTTCCAGCCTTGTCCTTTTCCGTGATGGCCGTCGCGCCAACTAGCGCTGCAGCACCAAAGCCAAGGGCGATGGTCATCAGGTAGAAGGCACCGATGTTTCCAATTGCCCAGTTCACACTCTTTCGTGCGTCCTTTGAGGTTGGAACGGTGTAGAAACGGATCAGGATGTGAGGCAGACCCGCTGTTCCCAGCACAAGTGCCAGTGCAAGCGAAATCAAATCCAACTTGGAAATTAGTGACGCAAATACGTCTACGTTTCCGGCTGCATCAAGAATGTCCTTACCAAAGCGTTGGCCAGGTTCTAGGAATGCGGCATTACCGCTGGCCTGCTGGGCTGCGCCCAATAGGTCAGAGATGTTGAAGTTGAACTGCAGCAGCACCATGAAGGTCATGAGAGCAGCACCGGTCATAAGTAGGAATGCCTTGATGATCTGCACGAAAGTGGTGCCACGCATGCCACCGACGGTTACGTAAATGATCATCAGCACACCGACACCGGCGATAATCCAGTTTTTGGATGAAGGGTCAGTGAAGCCCAACAGCAGTGAAACCAGCGCACCGGCACCCACCATTTGAGCGAGCAGGTAAAAGACCGAAACGATAACCGTTGAGGTTGCCGCGGCAGTTCTAACCGGCTTCTGCTGCATGCGGAAGGCGAGCACGTCTCCCATGGTGAAGCGACCTGAGTTTCTCAATGGTTCAGCCACGAGCAGCAGGGCAACTAGCCATGCCACCAAGAAGCCAATTGAGTAGAGGAACCCGTCGTATCCAAAGAGTGCGATGGTTCCGGCGATTCCCAAGAATGAAGCTGCGGACATGTAGTCACCAGCAATTGCCAAACCATTTTGGAATCCAGAGAACGAAGCTCCACCGTTGTAGAAGTCGGTGGCCTGCTTATTCTGCCTAGATGCGCGGAAAACCACTACCAGGGTCACCGCCACAAAGGCAAGGAACAGCAATGAAGAAAGCAGAGTGTTGTCGACTTGCATTAGCTCATCTTCCTCTCTACCTCAGCCTTGATCTCTTCCCCAGCGCCATCTAGAACCTTGCTCGAGTGACGTTCGTAGAGCCACATAATCACGAACGTAGAAACGAACTGCAAGACTCCGAGAATGAAGGCAATGTTGACATTGCCGATTACCGGGGTTGAAACAAAGTCACGGGCAAAAGCCGTGAGCAGGATGTACAGGAAATACCAGACCAAGAAAGCCGCGGTCAGAGGGAAAGCGAACCCCCTGAAGCTCTTTCTCAGCTGGCCGAAGGCACTGGAAGATTGCGTTTCCTCCCAGGCCGGGTGCTGCTGGTGAGACATTGAACTCCTTTGTCCAAACTTCTGAACGGCCTTGTCCAAAAGTGCATAAGCTCTAAGACTCTAGCGAACAAATATCCCACTATGACAACTTAGGGGCAGAGCAGTTTTAGCGAGTCGATGGGGGCGCCAGAGAGATACTGGTCAACCACCTCGTTGACACAAGGGTTGGAACCGTAAGCGGTGTGACCCTCACCCTCGAAGGTGAGCAACTTGGCCCCGTCAAGAATCTCAGAAAGCGCCTGGGCTTGAACAAACGGAGTGGCTGGATCGCCGGTGGTACCCACCACCAAAGGCGGATAGCCGAGCTTCTGCCTGAAATCCAGCTCCACTTTCCCCTGGCCTTCGGGCCACCCGACGCAGCTAAGTTCTGGGCTGGCAAAGTATTTACCAAAGACCGCACTGGCCGCCTCAATCTTTGGAGTCAAGTCAGCTGCATCCTCGAATCGGACCCTTGAATCGGCGCAGCCGATTGCTATGTTTGCCTCGTTGATGTTTGAGAGATACCCGCCGTCGGGATCACGGTCATTGTAGAAATCGGCCAGCATCAGAAGCGTGCTCGCATCGCCATCAAAAGCCTCGGATAAGGCCTGGGTTAGGTAGGGCCAGGATTCTTCGGAATATAGCGCCGCAATAATCCCGTAGATGGCCGCGGTCACTCCGACCTCGCGATCAAACTGGGTGGGAAGCGTCTTGGTCTCAAGCATCTCTAGGAAATCTGCCACTTTCAAAAGGGCCTGGTCTAGGTCACCGTCAAAAGGGCATTCGGCCTGCTGGAGGCAGTCCACTAGGTAGGTCTTGAAAGCCGCGTCAAATCCAGCCACCTGGTTGAGCAAGTTCTCCCCGGTGGAAATCGTTGGGTCCGCAGCGCCATCCAAGACAAACTTTCCTACTCGGTCAGGGAACAGGGCCGCATAGGTAGCGCCGAGCTCGGTGCCGTAGCTGTAACCGAGGTAATCCAACACCTCAAGCCCCAGCAGCTCTCGAATCAAATCCATGTCTCGTGCGCTCTGCTGAGTGTTGAAGTGTGAGACGTCGAAACCGACCGACTGGCAGCTGTCTGCAAACCTCTGAACTAAATCCTCAGTCCATTTCAAATCCTGGTCCGAACCGTATTCGTAGGGAGATTGACCGTAGTAGACCTGGTCCTTCAAATCGCTGTCCACGCAGGTGACCGGAGCTGACTCGCCTACCCCCCTTGGGTCAAATCCAATCAGCTGAAAATTTTCCCTCAGGAAATTGGTCCCGATAGTATCCAAATTGTCCCGAACAAAATCCACTCCAGAGGCTCCTGGTCCACCCGGATTCACCAGAATTGGTGCGAGTTCCGCTGACCCAGCAGGGCGAATTAGGCTCAAGGTCAAATACTCACCGGTTTCGACCACCCAGTTCAGTGGTGCAACCACCGTGGTGCACTCAAAACCTAAGTCGCAGCTCTCCCAGACCAACTCCTGGGATGTCACATCTTTGCCTGCCCGGATTTCGTCTATTGGCTCGACGGGCACCTGCGGGTAGCATGCGGTTAGCAGTAGCACCGAACCCAATAGCAAAGATTTAGCCCTCAACATGCCCCCTGAAAATCAGCTTGGTGCATAAAGCCTCTAAAACCAACAAATCCCTCACATTTGAGGACAGCCGAGTTCGGGATTGCGTTATGGCGTCGAGGACTGCAATCGTGTCGCTGGCCGAGGTCTGCTCTGCCCGAGCGAACAAGTCAGCGGCAATCTCTTCGTTGACCAGAGTCTGCCCGGCACCAAGCTGCATGGCCAAAATGTCACGGTATACCGACTCGGCATCAGTAAAAATTCTGTCGACTCCATCACGCAGTGTTCTGGTTGCCCTGCGCTTCTGGTTCTCTTCTAGTTCTTTGAACTGACTTCTGAGATTCGGGGGCATTTTCTCGTCCTGGGCGATTCCAAAAGCCGCCAGCAGAGCAGCTCTCTCCTCCGCATCCTTTTCAGCACTAACTGCCTCTGCATCGCGCTTGGCTACCCCAAGTAGTTTCTCCGCCGCTACCATCGCCGAACTCAAATTCGTAATGGCCATGAGAACCCTGAGGGTTTCCGACCGCCGAGCCCGCGCCTCAGAAGACAATGCCAATCGGCGTGCCATCCCCACGTGGTTTTGGGCAAGCAGCGCAGAGCGCCTAGCCAGAATCGGATCCACCGCATCCCGCTGGACCAAGAGCGCAGCAACCTCATCAACCGAAGGAAGTCGCAGGTTCAGGTTTCTGGTTCTTGAGCGAATGGTGGGAAGCAGGTCTGAAACACTCGGGGCGCAGAGAATCCACACTACTTTTTCAGCTGGCTCCTCGAGCTCTTTCAGAAGGACATTGGACGTTCGCTCAGTCATGCGATCGGCATCCTCAATCACAATCACGCGCCACTCACCAACGGTCGTTGCCATGGAGGCGCGGCCGACAAGCTCTCGTACCTCATCAATGCTGATGGTGACGCGATCTGTTACTAACAGGGTGACATCTGGATGGGAATCGGCCATGGCGAGCCTGCACTGCTGACACTGGCCACAACCGTCTTCAGGACACTGGAGTGCCGCAGCGAAGCTTCTTGCGAGATTTGACCGACCGCTGCCGGCTGGGCCAGTGAACAACCAAGCGTGATGAACGCCTTGTTTCTTTGACTCGACAACTCGCTGAAGCTGCTCGATTGCCTCTGGCTGGCCGAGCAGTTCATCCCAAACCGGATGGCTCAAGAAAGCCCCATTGCAGCAACCCGCTTCCGGATGAGATCTTGAATGGCATCCACGCTCAGGTTCGCATCCACCACGAGGAATCTTGGTTGGGCAGCAAGGTCGAGAAACTGATTTCTAGCTCGCTCAAAGAAATCAACTTTTTCACGCTCCAGGCGATCAGGTTCCACGCCGGTTTTTGATCGCCTAGCGATTGCAGCCTCAGCGTCTAGGTCCAACAGGACGGTGAGGTCCGGCACGAGATTGCCAACTGCCCAGAGGGAAATATTGAGGACTTCCTGAACATCAAGATCTCGAGCGGCGCCCTGGTAGGCCACGGAGGAATCAAAATAGCGATCGCTTAGAACAACTTTGCCGGCTTCCAGTGCTGGGCGAATTCTGGTGGCAACGTGATGGGCTCGATCGGCGGCATACAGCAGGGCCTCTGCCCTGGGAGAGACATCGCCCTTGCGGTGCAGCAGCAGGTGACGAATTTCCTGGCCCAGATCGGTGCCTCCAGGTTCGAGGGTGCGAACCACTTCTCGGCCAGATTCCTCAAGCCAAGATTGCAGCAGTTCTAGCTGAGTGGATTTGCCCACCCCATCGATACCCTCGAAAGTAATAAACAATTCAGCGCTTTTTCCTAGTGGTTTTGCTAGTCTTTGGCGCCTCTCCCGGCGCAACCCCTAGCTTCTCACGACGAATAGCCAACAGCTCAAAGGCGCGGTCATTGGATAGCTCTTCCAATGGCTCGTCCTTTGGAACGGTGGCGTTGATTACACCGTCGGTGACGTAGTTTCCAAACTGTCCAGTCTTTGCCACCACGGGCTTTCCAGAAGCTGGATCCTCACCAAATTCCCGCAGCGGAGTGCTGGCGGTTCGGCGAGCGCCGTATTTGGGCTGTTTGTAAATTTCAATCGCCTGGTCAAGGCTGAGACTGAATATCTCCTCCTCGCTCGCGAGCGAGCGAGAGTCATTGCCACGCTTCAGATAAGGTCCGTATTTGCCGTTCTGAGCGGTAATTTCAGAGCCGGTTTCTGGATCAGTTCCCAAAACCCGCGGCAGTGAAAGTAGCTCAAGTGCCTGCTCGAGAGTCACAGTGGTGACGGACATGCTCTTGAAAAGCGAAGCAGTCTTAGGTTTTGGGTTTCCCTCGTCAACCAGTGTTACGTAAGCGCCGTATCGACCATCCTTGACAATGATGTCAAGGCCTGAGCTCGGCTCTTTTCCAAGCACCCTGTCCTCTGCCGCAGGTGTGTTGATTAGCTCAATGGCCTTTGCGTGGGTGAGCTCGTCTGGAGTCAACCCCTCAGGAATGTTTACGATCTTTCGGTCTTCACCCTCGAGCACCTCAAGGTAAGGGCCATATTTTCCGGTTCGTAACTGAATACCCTCACCGATGTCAAAACTATTAATGGATCTAGGGTCTGATTCACCGAGGGATTCCACGGTCGACTTCAGTCCGTTTTCAGAGAAATAAAAGTCTTTGAGCCAGGTGGAGCGCTCTAGCTCTCCCAGGGCAATACGGTCCAGGTCCTCTTCCATCTTGGCGGTGAACTCGTAGTCCACCAGATCGGCAAAATTCTCCTCGAGGAACCTTGTAACGGTAAATGCAATCCACTCAGGAACTAGAGCACTGCCGCGCTTGACAACGTAACCCTTGGACAAGATGGTGGAAATGATCGCGGCGTAAGTCGAAGGTCTACCAATCCCCTGCTCCTCAAGCGCCTTCACCAGGGAAGCCTCGGTGTAGCGAGCCGGGGGCTGGGTCTGGTGTGATTTGGATTCGGCTGTGAGGGCAGTCAGCTCATCACCATCGGCGAGGTTTGGCAGCTTGGCTTGCTCTTCAGACTCATCCTCTCGGGTCTCGTCATAGACCGCGAGAAAACCTTTATAGGTTACGGTCGTGCCGCTGGCGGATAACTCCAGGACCTGACCTCCCTGTTCAGCTGAAAATTTCACCGATGTGGTGGAAAGTTTGGCGTCTGCCATTTGAGAGGCCACTGTGCGTCGCCAAATCAGTTCGTAGAGGGCGAGTGAACGACCGTGCAGCAGGCCAGCGAGTTCACTCGGGTGCTTGAATACCTCACCGGAAGGTCTAACTGCCTCGTGCGCCTCCTGGGCATTTTTCGACTTTGAACCGTAAAGTCTGGGGGCGTCAGCAACCAGCTCTTTTCCAAATAATTCAGCTCCGGCAGCACGAGCTGCCGATATTGCCTGCTGCGAAAGACTCGGTGAGTCGGTTCTCATGTAGGTGATGTAACCCTCTTGATAAAGCTGCTGTGCTGTGTCCATCGCCTGCTTAGCGCTCATGCCGAGCTTGCGCGATGCCTCCTGCTGCAACGTAGAGGTGGTAAAGGGGGCGTAGGGCTTTCTAGTGGACGGCTTGGCCTCAACACTTTGGACGCGAAGAGCACTTCCCGGTAGACCCTTGGCGATGGAGTCCGCCAACTCGACGGACAGCACCAGGGCATCCTGGTTCAACCTTCCGCCCTCATCAAAACTCTTGCCGGTGGCCAAACGCTTTCCGGAGACGGCAGTTAGCTTTGCCTCGAATCCAATTTCATCCTTTGACAGACCCACGGTAACGCTTGCGTAGGAGGCTGTGACGAAAGCCATTCGCTCCCGTTCGCGTTGCACAATCATGCGAATGGCCGGGGACTGAACGCGGCCGGCTGACAGGCCACGGTTTATTTTTCGCCAAAGCACGGGCGAAATCTCGTAGCCAACCAGGCGGTCGACAACGCGTCTGGTCTCCTGGGCTTGCACCAGATCCTCATTGAGTGCCCTGGTGTTGTTAGCGGCAGCCTGGATGGCCTCCTTGGTGATTTCGTTGAACACCATTCGGCGCACTGGAATTTTTGGTTTCAAAACTTCCAACAGGTGCCAGGCTATTGCTTCACCCTCGCGGTCTTCATCGGTCGCTAGGTAAAGCTCTTCGGCACTCTTCATAGCGGCTTTTAGGTCGCTGACGGTTTTGGATTTCCCCGGGGAGACCACGTAGTAGGGCAAAAAGTCGTTGTCCACATCAATTGAGAATTTACCTACCGGGCCCTTTTTCTTTTCGGCGGGAACCTCTTTAGGATCTGCCAGGTCACGGATGTGCCCCACCGAAGCCAACACCTCAAAATCACTGCCAAGGTACTTGGCGATGGTCTTGGCCTTAGCTGGTGATTCAACAATCACAAGACGCTTGGGCAAATGCACTCCTTATATAGGTTTATTCCGGACTGGCCGATGCCGCTGCGCTCAACTCATATAAAAGGTGGGTCTGAGACAGAGAAACCTTGGCACCGAAACCGACAATACGACATGTGTCAAGCGCTAAGTCAAATTCACCGGCAAAAGCCTCGGCACTCTCACAGCCGAATCCGGCAATAAGCCCGACCGCAGATTCGCTTGCAATCAGGGCAGTGGCATCTGCCACCAGCTGAATCTTTTGGGCTTTGTATGCGAAGTCAAGGGCGAAACCCACTGAGGATATCCCCCAGGTGGTAAGGCCCGCGATGAGTACGGTTGCCACCGTGGCAAAACCAGAATCTAACTTCCGTGCTTTAGGTAGCATCCGCTCTCCGACAATCTAAAGAGTGAGGTTTTGGTCGCCTCAACGCACAGCATTCTCCCGTCGTCACTTGGGGTAAATCGCACCCCTTCAACAGAAGAGAGTTCGCCTCCAATCGCCAGTGACCTGGCCTGAAAAAACGCGAGTCGACTGAGTTCAAGCCGATCAAGGCCCAGCTGGAACACGGTCAGTGCTCCAGCTAGAGCCACGATCACCGTGGGGAACAGCAGCATGAACTCCGCTGTGACCGCACCTCGATCTTCACTGAAGTCCAAGTGCCCTCGCGATCAAACCGAACAGAATGTCCTTGACTGCATCGCTGCGCATCACCAGCACGAGTAGACCGGCGAATGCCACGCCGCCCAGGGTTGCAATTGCGTACTCGGCCGTGATGGCTCCCTCCTCAGATTTCATAAGGTTCGGTTGTGTCTCTAGAGTGTTGCTGCTCATTTTGTGTTCCTTTCTTTGTTTGTTAGAACCCGATGCCAATGAACATCGGGACGACTGTGAGAATTAGAAAAGCAGGCAGCACCGTTACCGCCATGGGAACCAGCAGCGAGATGCTTAGCTGACGAGCCTGCGAAATAATCTGTTGGATTGCCCTAGCGGAGGTCAGCTGAATTTCACTTTCAATCAAACGCCCAAGGGGTGCTCCGCTGGTCCTCGAAAGCTCAATTAGCTCGGCCGCCTCAGAACCCAGTGCCGAGGCACCGGCGCGCAGTGGCTGGCCGCTTTGAATCGCAAGGCTTAGGCGCATCAGCCCCATGGCTGGATGGCTGCGCTTTTGCCTCAGTGGTAGAAGCATCCGACCAGACCACCGAATGCCCAGCAAAATTAGACCCCCGGCCAGCAACCCGGCTATCAAACCGACCGGCGTAAACAAGGCTGGGATGGTTTGAAAGCCAGAGAACTGGCCCAGCAGGATTGAAAACGCTGGCAACCACAGCAGTAATTTGCGGGTAGCCAAGGGCACAGCATTTGCCTGCTCAAGCTCACCCTCGAATCTTGATAATTCGATTTCAAAATCAACCAGCGCTGCTCCTACTTTGGACAGCGGGGCGCCTAGCTCGACACTTTCAAGAACAAGATTTGAAATTTCACCCTCCGGTAGCGGGCTCAGCTTGAGCGACTGGGAAACGGGGACTCCAGCCTCAACCAGCGCGATGAATTTGCCGAGTGAGCTCATGGTCTCACCCGCTGAATCTCATAGCCTTCACCGGTAAAGCGGCCAATTTCAACCAGACGTCGAGCCCCGTCGACACGGTCGAGTTGAAGCACCAGGTCAAAGGAGCTGGTGACCAATTCGGTTGTCAGTTCCGGTGAGAGACCTGAGAGTCGACCCAGCATCTGGAGCCGAGCCGGGAGAGAGTCCAAATCTCGAACGTGCAGCGTGGTCATGGTGCCGCGGTGCCCATTGTTCATGGCTTGTAACAGCACTCCAAACTCTGCTCCGCGCACCTCGCCCACCACCAATCGATCAGGTCGCATGCGCAGGGCTTCGATCACCAGCTGATTTAGGCTCACCGCGCCAAGCCCCTCCTGGTTGGCAACCCGCTCGGTTAGTCGGATGGCAGGAGCTTCAAGGTAAAGTTCTGGAACTTGCTCAAGACAAATCACCCTCTCGCTCAACTGCGCCAATAGCGCACCAACCAGTGTGGTCTTGCCGCTGGAGGTGGCGCCGCATACGGCGATGTTGCTCTTGTTTGCAAGCTCGGAAACGAGAAAATCCTTTTCGGAACCTGAGATCATGTCCGCAGAAACCAGATTTTCCAAGGTGATCTTTTTCCCGGCGTGGCAGCGAATCGAGACCAGTGGCCTGGTGCTCACCCCAAAAGGTAAGGCTGCGTGAAATCGATGCCTTCCGATTGTGAAGTCGGAAATGGGGCGGGACATATCGATGCGATTTCCGGTTTGAAAGCCAAGCTCAATCAAAGCTTGGGTTAGCTCGGCATCGGTCTCAAAGCTCGAACGCGTTCTCATCAGACCCGAACCGGTATCGGCGTAGCAGTGCGAGGCTCCATTGAGCACAAGGTCGGTGAGGCCGGGCTTGGCCAGCAGGGTTTGCCAACGCTGGTCCAGTGCTATTTCCATTCCGCAAGGGTTGCTTAGGAAGTCACTTTGAGACCCGAGGGAAAACAAATCTGTGGAAAAAGAAAGGGCCGGCAGGTTTGGGGGAAACCTGCCGGCGGGCGCCTGCCGCATGGGGGGACGCGACAGACGCAAAACTGACCTAAGTCAGTAAAAAGATTTTACGTGGAAAACCGACCATTTGTCCCCCAAATGGAGAATTTCGATGATTAATTATCAAAAACCAAACAAGGAATGAAATTTGTCTTCTTCAAATCTGGCATTATGTTCAACGGTCAACATCTGGAGGACAATGATGTCTGTTGAGCATGAAATTGCTAATTTGCTGCACGAAACAAGGCGTTTCGAGCCAAGCAAAGAATTTATTGAAACTGCTGTCGCAAGGCCAAGGCTTTACGAGAAAGCCAAAGAGGACAGGTTAGAGTTTTGGGCCGATCAGGGCCGCAAACTCCACTGGCACAAGCCTTTCACTCAAATTTTGGACTGGTCAAACGCTCCCTTCGCAAAGTGGTTCCACGACGGTGAGCTCAACGTCAGTTACAACTGTTTAGACCGTCACGTTGAAGCTGGCTGGGGAAAACGAATTGCTCTTTTCTTTGAGGGTGAGCCGGGCGACTCAAAGGTTTACACCTATCTCGACCTGCTAATCGAGGTTAAGAAGGCAGCCAACCTGCTGATCAAACTTGGCGTTCAGCCCGGAGATCGAGTTGCCATTTACATGCCCATGATTCCCGAGGCCGTAATTGCCATGCAGGCCGTGGCTCGAGTGGGCGCAGTCCACTCGGTAGTCTTTGGCGGTTTCTCAGCAGACTCATTAGCTTCGAGGATTCAAGACGCCGAAGCCAAGGTTGTTATCACCGCGGACGGTGGCTACCGCAAAGGTAAAGCGAGTGCGCTAAAGCCTGCGGTAGATGAGGCACTCGCTGATAACCGTTGCCCCTCGGTTGAAAAAGTTCTGGTGGTCAAGCGCACCGGGGGCGAAGTCTCCTGGGTGAAGGACCGCGACCTGTGGTGGGAGGAAGAGCTCAACCTCGTTGATCGCGAGCACGAGGCCCAAGGCTTCAACGCCGAGCACCCGCTGTTTATTCTCTACACCTCAGGCACCACCGGTAAGCCCAAGGGAATCCTGCACACCACTGGCGGCTACCTAACCCAGGCGAGCTACACCCACAAAAACGTCTTCGACCTGCACGAGGGACAGGATGTTTACTGGTGCACGGCTGACATCGGTTGGATCACCGGTCACACATATGTGGCCTACGGCCCCATGGCTAACGGAGCCACTCAGGTGATCTACGAGGGCACACCAGACACCCCGGACTGGGGTCGCTGGTGGGACATCGTTCAGAAGTATCACGTGAACATCCTCTACACCGCCCCAACCGCAATTCGCAGCTTCATGAAGATCGGTCGCAGCGTTACGACCCACTACGACCTCAGCTCCATCAGGGTGCTCGGCAGCGTGGGAGAGCCAATCAACCCCGAGGCTTGGATGTGGTACCGCGAGGTAATCGGATCCAACAAGGCTCCAATTGTGGACACCTGGTGGCAGACCGAAACCGGAGCAATCATGATTTCTCCGCTACCGGGAGTCACCGCCACCAAACCGGGCAGCGCCCAGGTGGCCCTTCCCGGTGTTGAGATCAAGATCCTTGATGACGATGGTGCTCCGGTGGGCAATGGCCACGGCGGTCTGCTGACCATCACCGAACCCTGGCCCTCGATGCTTCGCGGGATTTGGGGAGACCCAGAGCGCTACAAAGAGACCTACTGGTCAAAATTTGACGGCAAGTACTTTGCTGGCGATGGTGCGAAATTTGATGAGGACGGCGACATTTGGCTGCTTGGCCGAGTTGATGACGTGATGAACGTCTCAGGTCACAGACTCTCCACCGCCGAGATTGAGTCCGCACTGGTTTCCCACCCGTTTGTTGCTGAGGCAGCGGTGGTTGGCGCCAAGGACGAGACCACCGGTCAGGCCGTCGTGGCATTCGTGATCCTCAAGCGCTCCTCGGAGGCTGAGGTCGGCAGTGACCTCGACACCTCTAAGGTGTTGCGCGATCACGTGGCCAAGGAGATTGGACCAATCGCAAAGCCCAGAACCATTTTTGTGGTTGCTGAACTTCCCAAAACTCGATCCGGCAAAATCATGCGTCGCCTGCTGCGCGATGTAGCTGAAGATCGCCCCATTGGAGACGTCACGACCTTGGCTGACACCTCGGTAATGGACACCATAACCGGCCGTATTTCTGCGGGAGCAAACGACTAGCAAAAACAAAAATCCCCCGCCGACCGTCAAAGTCGGAGGGGGATTTTTATTTGCTACTCAAACTCAACTATTAGCTCAACCTCAACCGGTGCATCCAGCGGAAGGACAGCAACTCCCACTGCGCTTCTGGCGTGTGAGCCAGCTTCCCCAAACACAGCTCCGAGCAGTTCGGAGGCCCCATTGACCACACCGGGCTGACCGGTGAAATCTGGGGTTGAAGCTACAAAGCCGACCACCTTCACGATTCGCCTGACTCGCTCAAGGTCACCGATGGCAGCCTTTACGGCAGCGATTGCGTTCAGCGCACAGCGCTGCGCAATCTCTTTTCCGTATTCCGGGGTGATCTCGGCGCCCACTTTTCCCGTGGCCATCAGCTGACCATTCACCAGGGGAATCTGGCCGGCGGTGAAGACTAGATTTCCTGAGATTACTGCCGGCACATATGCGCCGGCAGGAGTTGCGACCGGCGGGAGCTCGAGTCCAAGCTCAGCGAGTTTTGCCTCTGCGCTCAATTACTCCACCGCCTTTTTGAAGAATGCAATTAGGCCACCCTGGGGGCCTGTAATGACCTGAACCAGTTCCCAACCCTGAGCGCCCCAGGTGTTCAAAATTTGAGTTTCTTTGTGCAGCAAAAGAGGGGTTGTAACGTACTCCCACTTGGTCATTTTCAGCTCCGTTTCAGGGTTTGGCAGGTAACCTAGAGTCTATGTCCGGAAAGAAAAGTTCTTCCGCGCTGACAAACCTACTCAAATTTGGATTGTTCAGTGCCATTGCCGGTGTGCTCTCGGTTGCAATTCTGGCTCCGCTCGCGGCGGTTGCTGGCGTTGCTGCAACTACTGGAGTTGGTGCATTTGAAGGACTCCCCGCCTACATCAAACCGGTCAACGCTTCTCAGGCATCGGTTATCTATGCTCTGCGCGATGGTAAGCCGGTAAAGATGGCGGACTTCTTCCACGAAAACCGCGTGGAGATTCCATTTGAGGAGATGTCCGAGAACCTAATCAATGCCGTGGTAGCGGTTGAAGATCCCAGGTTCTACGAGCACGGCGGTGTAGACATAATTTCACTGCTTCGAGCCACTCTAACTAACCTGGCAACTTTTGGTGAGGGGCCGGGCGCCTCAACCATCACCATGCAGTACGTGAGGCAGTCCCAGGTTGAGGCCGCAAACCTCACCAACGATGCCGAGGCAATTGCCGCCGCCACCGAGGTTTCGGTGGCCAGAAAATTGCGCGAGATTCGACTGGCGATTGCGCTTGAGAACGAAGTTTCCAAGAAGGAAATTCTTGCCGGATACCTAAACCTGGTGTTCCTTGGAAATCAGATCAACGGCGTTGAAACTGCGAGCCAGTACTACTTTGGGATTCCCGCGAAGAAGCTAAACGTGCCGCAGGCTGCCTACATTGCAGCAATGCTGAAATCCCCGAACGACTACAAGCCAGACGAGTCTGAAAACCTTGAGCGCGGCATCGGAAGACGTAACTACGTAATCCAGGCCATGGCAGATGAGGGGTACATCACTCAGGAGCAGGCCGATGGCTACAAGGCTTCGCCCATTCAAACCAAAATCACCAAGACTCAGCAGGGCTGCGAAGCCAACCAGACCACGGCATTCTTTTGTGACTACACCGTGTGGACCATCAGAAACGCCCCAGAATTTGGCGTCACGCCCGAAGAGCGTGAAATGCTTTTGCGCCGCGGTGGCTTAGAGATTTACACCACCCTGGACCTAGATGTTCAAGAAGCGGCCTACCAGGCAACCATGGAGATGTTGCCTCCTGAGAATGAGTGGGCTTTTGGAACGGCATCGGTTTCTGTTGAGGTTGGGACCGGCCGTGTACTGGCCATGGTGCAAAACCGCTACTTTGACCAGTCAGAAAACCCAGAAGCCGGCCGCACCTCTGTGAACTTCAATACTGACAAGCCGTATGGTGGTTCGTCTGGCTTCCAGCCAGGCTCCACCTACAAGGTGTTCACCCTTGCGGAGTGGCTCAAGAACGGTTACACCCTGGGCGACCACGTTGATGGCCGCATCTACACCGGCGAAGACATTGACTTGGACGGACTGCCAGATGAGGTAAAAATCTGGAATGTCGAGAAGGACTTCCGGGCCAGCTGCGGTGGCGTGGTCGGGCTTTGGGAAGTAAACAACTCGGGCGATAAGACAATTGACGACATTTCAATTCGCCAGGCCGTTGTCACCTCCCAGAACACCGCATTCGCCGCCATGGCCTCGAAGCTTGACCTCTGCGCAATCAGGGACACCGCAGCAGCATTTGGTGTGCACCGAGCCGACGGTGAGGAGCTACTTTACGTTCCCGCCACAATCCTTGGCACAAACGAGATTGCTCCGCTAACTATGGCGGCAGCCTACGCGGGAATCTCAAATAACGGCTTGGCCTGCTCCCCCGTTGCACTAGACCGAGTCGTGCTGCGGAAAACCGGCGAAGAACTCGAGATTCCAAAAACCATCTGCAATCAGGCTGTTCAGCCTGAGATCGCCCACGCCATGATTGACGCCATGAAGGGCGTGGTTTCCGGTGGCACCGGTGCCGCTGCAAACCCCGGAGACGGCACCCCGCTTGCCGGTAAAACTGGAACCACTGACAACCGAATTCACACCTGGATGAACGGCTTCTCGACGAAGGTCGCGACGGCAACCTGGGTCGGAAACGTTTCGGGCTTGACCTCGCAGTCGGGAAAATCCGTCGATGGTCGAGCTGTGTCAACCATTCGACACTCGATCTGGAAAGCAATCATGAGCGAGGTCAACCAGCGCTACGAGGGATCTAAGTTCCCAGATGCCCTACCCCGCTACACCTCTGCGACCATGCTTCCGGTTCCACAAATTCAAGGATTCGACTTGGATTCCGCCAAGGCGACTCTGATTACCGGTGAGCTCAATGTTGCCGTTGCACCCAGGGAAGTCGCAAGCTCTCAACCGGCTGGAACAGTCGCATACACAATTCCTGAGCAGGGTGAGATTGTCCCGCGCGGAACCATCATCAACGTCTACATCTCGGCAGGCGGAAAGGCTGTTGTGCCGAGTGTCAAGGGGCTTGAACTGAGCGTTGCCCAAACCGCCCTCGAATCCATGGGGCTAACAGTCTCCCTCCCTCAGGCTAGCCAGTCACAGATTGAAAACTGCGATCCAAACATCGCCGATGGTTTGGCTTTTGGAACCCTGCCAGCTGCTGGAAGCGAAATCGCGGCGAACAGCGCAATCGTGCTAATCCCAAATAAATGTGGCTAGCAACTAACGCAGGTCCGTTTCACACCAAGCACATTGAGCTCTCGGTAGGCATTGGCAAACCCTTGCGCATTCTGCACATTTCTGACCTTCACTTTGCGCCAGGGCAGAACGCAAAGGCGAACTTTCTCAAAGAGTTGGCTGAGCTGAAACCTGACCTTGTGGTGAACACCGGAGACAGCCTCGGGCACGAAGATGCAATAGGCCCGACCCTAAATGCCCTGGCTCCCCTGTTGAAATTTCCGGGTGTCTTTGTGAACGGCTCCAATGACTACCGTGCACCACAACCGAGAAACCCACTGGGCTATTTTTTGGGCCCCTCCAAGGTGCGCGAGGAGCGCGATCTTGACACAGCAAGTTTCACTGAGGCCCTCAAAGCCGCAGGATGGCTGGGTCTCAACAACCAATCCGGGACATTGGAGGTAGCCGGCAGCCAAATCGGCTTTCTAGGCCTCGATGACCCTCATGAGAACCTGGATGATCTTGAATCGCTAACCCTCCAGAAAGAGGAAACCAAAGACTCCGACTTGGTTTTAGCCGTCGCCCACGCCCCATACCTTCGGGTGCTGGAGGCCTTTGCCAAAAACGGAGCCGCTGTGGCGTTTGCCGGTCACACCCACGGCGGTCAGGTTTGCCTGCCGGGCCAAAAGGCCCTAGTCACAAACTGCGACTTGCCAACCAAATACGCCCAGGGCCTCAGCGGCTGGAAGTTTGGCGAGCGAGAAATTCTCGCCCACGTCTCTGGTGGTATTGGCTGCTCAATTCATGCTCCGCTGAGGGTTTTTTGTCCGCCCAGCGCAACACTGCTCACCTTGAATTAGGCAAGCTCCTCGGCAACCAACTGAGCAATCTCGTAGGTGTTTAGGGCTGCGCCCTTGCGGAGGTTATCCCCGACCACAAACAAATCGATCGAGTTTGGGAAATCCTCGGTCTGGCGAATACGACCAACAAATGTCGGGTCCTGACCGACTACGTGGGCAGGAGTTGGAAACACTCCATTGGCTGGATCATCCATCACAACAACGGTTGGCTGTTTCTCAAGCTCTGCCCGAACCTCATCGACACTCAGCGGATTGGCAAAGGTGGCGTGGACAGCCAGCGAGTGGGACACCTGCACCGGAACTCGAACGCAGGTGGCTGCGACCTTGAGGTCCTTAATTCCAAGAATCTTGCGGCTCTCATTGCGAACCTTAAGCTCCTCCGACGAGTGGCCATCCGCCTTCATAGAGCCAGCCAGTGGAATCACGTTTAGCGCAATAGGCACTGGCCATGGTGAGTCTGATTGGATAACTCCTGATTCTGCGAGGGTTGCAGAAACGTTGTTGGTTGCCAGCCCTGCCTCAGCATTTTTGGCAACCGCAGCGATCTCCTGCTGCAATCTTTCAATTCCCGGCGCACCCGCTCCCGAGACCGCCTGGTAGGAGGAGACCACCAGTTCAGTCAGTTTCCACTTGCGGTGAAGTGCACCGATTGCAGCCATCATTGTGAGCGTGGTGCAGTTTGGGTTAGCAATAATTCCCAGTGGCCTGCTCTTGGCAGCAAAGGGGTTTACCTCGGGAACCACCAGAGGAACCTCGGGGTTCATTCGGAAAGCTGCGGAGTTATCAACGCAGACCACACCCTTGGCAGCTGCTATCGGAGCCCAAACCTCAGAGACCTCATCTGGCACATCAAACATCGCGATGTCGATGCCGTCAAAGGCCTCCTCGCTAAGCGCGACAACCGTGCTCGGTTGCCCGTGAACCATAATCTGCTTTCCAGCGGAGCGAGGCGAAGCAATCAGGCGAATCTCTCCCCAGATGTTTTCCCTCGAGTTGATGATGTCGATCATCACGGTGCCGACGGCACCGGTTGCACCAACAAGGGCAAGGTTTGGCTTTGACATCTAATTACCTTCCGGTTCCGGCGTAAACGATCGCCGTGTCGGCGGAGTCGAGCTCAAAGGCGGTGTGAATTACCCTAGTGGCCTCCTTGAGCTGGTCAGCTCTGGTTACAACAGAGATGCGAATCTCGGAGGTTGAAATCATTTCGATGTTGATGCCTGCGCGAGCGAGAGCGCCGAAGAGCTTGGCAGAAACACCAGAGGAAGTCTTCATACCCGCTCCGACAATTGAAAGCTTGCCGATTTCATCGTCGTAGGAGATGGACTGGAAACCAACCTCATCCTGCTTGGCCTTTAGCGCCTCGACCACCTTGGGGCGGTCTGAGTGGATCAGGGTGAAGGAAATGTCCGATAGGTGATTCTCGGTGGTGGAGACGTTCTGGACGATCATGTCGATGTTGGCCCCGGCTTCGGCAACGATCTGGAAGATCTCAGCTGCTTTGCCGGGACGGTCTGGCAAACCGATAACGGTGATCTTGGACTGGGTATCGTCTGCTGCTACGCCTGAAACAATTGGCTCTTCCACGTCATCTCCTGGCTGGTTGGTGTAAACAAGGGTGCCCGGGTCAAGGCTAAAAGTTGAACGAACCCGAAGCGGAACCTGGTGGCGCCGCGCAAACTCTACTGCTCGAATGTAAAGAATCTTGGCTCCGGAGCTAGAGAGCTCGAGCATCGAATCGATGTCAATCTGGGCCAGCTTGTGAGCCCTGGGGACGACTCTGGGGTCTGCGGTGTAGACACCATCAACATCTGAGTAAATCTCGCAGACATCAGCATTGAGTGCCGCTGCCAACGCAACCGCAGTGGTGTCAGAACCGCCGCGACCAAGAGTTGTGACATCACCGGTTTGGAATGAGAAGCCCTGAAAACCAGCGACAATTGCAATCTCGCCGTCGGCCAAGGTCTCTTTGATTCTGGTTGGTTCGATTTTGGAAATTCGTGCGCTGCCGTGGTTGGAATCAGTCGAAATTCCAGCCTGGTAACCGGTGAAAGACTTTGCCCTACCGCCCATTTCCTGAATGGCCATGGCCAGCACAGACATCGAGATGCGCTCTCCCGCGGTCAACAGCATGTCCATCTCGCGGTTTCCGCGGTTTGAGGAAACTGAGTTGGCCAAATCGATTAGCTCATCGGTGGTGTCACCCATGGCCGAGACTACGACAACAACCTGGTTGCCTTCAGCCTGAGTCTTGAGGACGCGAGCAGCGACATGTTTGATCTTCTCGGCGTCAGAGACGGAAGACCCACCGAATTTTTGCACGATTAGTGCCAAGGGGCGCTCCTTGGAAACAGGGGGGATTTGCCTTGCGGCATGTCCGCCAATTCTAGTTGACTCGGCGCCTTCCCTCAAAGGCTCGACCCAAAGTCATATCGTCCGCGTATTCCAAATCGCCACCCACCGGTAGGCCGGATGCCAGCTTGGTGACCGAAATCTCCATGGCGCCCAGCAATCTGGTTAGGTAGGTCGCAGTCGCCTCACCCTCGAGATTTGGGTTAGTGGCGAGAATCACCTCGCGGATCCCAGGATCGGCCAGCCGCTTCATTAGGTCTTTGATGCGAAGCTGATCCGGACCAATGCCTGAAATTGGGGAGATGGCCCCGCCGAGCACATGGTAGAGACCGCGGAACTCCCTGGTGCGCTCAATGGCGTTTATGTCCTTTGACTCCTCAACCACGCAGATCACCGAAAGCTCGCGCTTAGGGTCAGAGCAAATGCCGCACTTAGTTCCCTCGGAAACGTTGCCGCAAACCTCGCAGAACCGAACCTTCTCTTTGGCCTCTCGAATCACAGCAGCAAGCTTTGAAGCGCTGTCATTGTCTGTTTCAATGAGGTAAAAGGCGATTCGCTGAGCGGACTTTGGGCCCACCCCCGGGAGTCGTCCGAGCTCGTCAATTAGGTCCTGAACTATGCCGTCATACATCAGTCTTGATCACCCTTGATTGGAGTTGCTCCGAGCACCTCTCGCAAGAAGAATTCGCCGGCCTGTTCATCTTCCTGAATGGGCTGAACGATAACCTCGGTCTTAGGTTCCTGGGCCTCAATCTCCTCGGGAGTAACGAACTCCTCCTCAGGGGTGGGTTCGATTACCGGAGCGGAAACGACGGTAGGAACCTGATCGGCAACCTTGGCGCGGTATTTCACTATCACGCCGTATTTATCCTTGATGACCGTCCGCAGCACCTCAGAAGCACCCTGCGAGTTCTTGAAGGCATCGACGTCACGCTGAGACTGGAACAACAAGGTCAACACCTCGTCTTGGTAGTCCAAAACCTTTGTGGTGAAGGCAACTGCCCAGGCCGAACGAGACTTCTTTGCAAGGGCATCAAGAATCTCACCCCAGCCATTTTTGAAACCAGAGGTTGAGGCCTCAGCGGCCGCAGCTACCGGTTTCTGAACGGGGGCGGGAGCAGCCACAGAGGCGGCAGGAGTTTGAGTCGGCTTTGCAGCAGGGGCGGCAGCCTCACTGGTCACATTTGCTGCTGCCGGTTGGGCCTTGCGGATTACCGGGGCCTCTATGGCAGGAGCTAGCACCCTGGCGCAGAGCAGCTCAAGCTGCAACCTTGGGTTTGAGGCAGCAGACGTATCACTGAGTGCTCGAGCGGTAGCTTCGGCGGTAGCGGTTAGCTGATTTAGTCCAAATCGGTTTGCCTGAATCGTGAGCAAATCAAACTGTTCGGGACCTAGCCCTCGCAGGATGGCCCTTGCTCCATCGCCCAGCGAGGAGACCAGCATCAGATCTCTGATGCGCTCCAGCAGATCCTCCAGGAAGCGCCTGGCGTCCTGACCCGATTGAATCACCTTGTCCACCGCCGAGAAGGCCTTGGCAGGGTCAATCTCACTAAATGCGTCAATGACCTCGCTCATCAGCTGGTCGTGGGTGAAACCAAGCAGGTTTACTGCGCGCTGATAGGAAATCTCTTTGGAGTCACTGCCTGCAATCAATTGATCCAGCAGGCTCAGCGCATCGCGAACCGAGCCGCCTGAGGCACGAACGACCAAAGGCATCACGCCACCCTCAGCCGAGTAGCCCTCGGTTTCCAGCAGTGAGGTGAGGTATTCGAGGAGTTCGCCCGGCGGAACCAATCGAAACGGGTAGTGATGGGTTCTTGAGCGAATTGTGCCAATCACCTTGTCTGGCTCTGTGGTAGCGAAAATGAACTTAACGTGGGCCGGTGGCTCTTCAACGATCTTTAGCAGAGCGTTGAAGCCTTGGGTGGTAACCATGTGTGCTTCGTCCAGGATGAAGATTTTGTATCGGTCTCGGGCTGGCGCAAAAATAGCCCGCTCTCGCAAGTCACGGGCATCGTCAACACCGTTGTGACTTGCTGCATCAATCTCGACGACATCGAGTGAGCCCGAGCCACCTCGAGCAAGATCAACACACGATGGGCACTTGCCGCACGGGGTGTCGGTTGGCCCCTCGGCACAGTTGAGGCAGCGCGCCAAAATGCGAGCCGAGGTGGTTTTTCCACAACCTCTCGGACCGGAAAAGAGATAGGCGTGGTTTACCCGATCGGCGCGGAGGGCTGACATCAGCGGCTCAACTACCTGGGTTTGACCAATCAGCTCGGAAAAGGATTCCGGGCGATATCTGCGGTAGAGGGCGGTACTCACGCAGTTAGCCTAATTGCTCGCCCAGACTTTATTTACAAGCTGTGGAGGGTTATTTCTTTAGGTTGTATGAGGGCATGGATTTGAGAATCTGCTCCTGCTTTTTCCACTCCGGGAACATCAGTCCGGCAGGACAGTAGTTCATCACCGCTGTCCCAATCATGAACAGTCCCAACGGCAACCAAGCAAGACTCCAGCCCATCCCAACCAAGGCGATTGTGACTAGGAGTGCACCCATACCACCGCGCAGCAGTCGTCCCCAGGGGCCCGACATGAAACTGATCATTTTCCGATTAGCGGGGGTAAGTTTTATTTATTCTCCTCAGTCCAATAAATAGAAACTCAAACCACTGAGACTGCTTCCCGGAAATAAAGGGACCCCCCGTGCACCCGCCAGAGCTCAGGTACCCTTGCTACCTCTCGGTCCTGGGGGATTAGCCAAGATGACGCCACACGGGGAGTCGCACAGAAGTCTATTCGTTCCAGAAATGAAACTAAACCCTGGCGAGAAGCCAATCCAGGAGGTCCGATACCGCTTGATCCCTCACAGTGTCATTTAGCAGCTCGTGGTAGGCGCCCTCATAAAGCTTCAGATCTTTATCAACTGAAGCAATCTCCTCGGCCAACCGGACGCTGGCGCGGTGATCGGTCGAGGTGTCGGCGGTGCCGTGCATGATCAGAGTAGGCACCTTCCAATTTCCAGTGTTTCCCCACACCTCATCTGAAACCTCAATCACACTCTTTGCAACCAGGTTCTTAGCTTTACCTTGGAAAAACATCGGGTCTTTGGCGGCCGCATCGACCACGGCCTGAACGCGACTGAGTGCTTCCAGCCCTGGCCTTGGAAGCGGCATCGGGGCATTTGGCAAGAGCTTGCCCAGAGCTTGGGATAACGCACGCTCCCAACCCTGCGAGGGCAAGTGAAGGGCAGAGCTGCCAATCACAGCAGCCGCAACGTTGGCGGCATTGCGATTTAAACTTCCCGCGGTAATCAAACCTCCCAGGGAGTGACCGTAGAGGACTGTCGGGAGGTTGTTGGCAACTAAGATTTCTCGTGCTTTGAGGTGCAGCCAAACTGCGACCTGCAAATCAATCAGGCCCCGCTCCCCTGCGCTTTTGCCGTGACCGGGAAGGTCAAAGGCATAAACATCGATATCGAGCTCATTGAGTCTTGGGATAAGGCTGCTGTACTGCTCGACGTAGCGCTCGGAATACTCACCAAGCCCATGCTGCAGCAGGAGTTGAGCACGCGGGCTCGCCACGGTCCAAGAGAATGTTGCGATGTCTGGGGCCAGGGAAATCTCAGCCCTGTTGAATTTGCTCATGCCTCAACACTAGAACTAGGAACTGTGGATTCTGGGAAATCTTGGCTGTGGTTTTAGGCCACCTCTGGATACCTCGAACCGTCTCCGAAGTTGCCGTAGAGCGGACCGTCTCCCTCTGTGACAGATTGGACCAAAAGGTCGCCTCCCACAAAAGCGCCCCGCCAGCTAGCTCCTCGCCCGCCAAAGATTTCCGCCTTGTCACCGCGGGAACGGGGCTTGTTGACTCCAAACTTAAAGGCCTGAGACTCCTCTTTAACCCTGGCGGCGAAGGCAGCGTCATCGCTCGCAACTGAGCTAACCAAGTTTCCATTTGAGACGTTCATGGCTGAGATCAACTCAGCTTCAGTGTCCACCAGAACGATTGAATCAAGCGGACCAAATGGCTCAGAGTGGTGGATGGACCAGGCCTTGGGAGGATCCAGTACGGTCATGGGTGCCACATATGCAGATTGGTCTTGGCCCTCCAAGAACCTACCGCTGGAAAGCGAGCTCCTATAGAGAGGTATCCCACCTCGATCGACAGCCTCATCAAATGCCTGTCGCAGCTCAGCCGCTTTCTTGGCAGATATAACCGGTCCAAAGTGCAGATCGGGGTAGTCATCAGTTTCGTTTTCCACCGCAAGCGGATGTCCGAATTTCAAAGAACCCAGGACTGACTGGTACATCTGCAAGAACTCAGGGAAGAGCCTTCGCTGCACCACGTACCGCGGGTATGCGGTGCAGCGCTGTTTGGCATACTCAAACCCCTTGGTCAGGTGGGCCGCAAGCTCATCCCAGTTGCTGTAGTTCCAGACACCCCAGGAGTTCAGCCCCTCCTGCTCCAAAATGTGACGCTTAGCCAGCGACTTCAGTGAGCTGGCTGCGGCTCTTCCATTGTTCCGGCCACCCACGAACGCCAATGCGCCCAGTTCCGGCGAACTCACCAGGGCGGGCGCAAGTTCCGATCCAGAACCTGAGACCAAAGTAACCGGCAACCCCGCCCTGGCCATAAGTGCGTGGGCCAGGGTTAGGGAGTGAAACCCACCCTGGGTTGGGGTCTTGGCTATCACAGCGTTACCAGCCAGCAACTGCACCAACTCCGCATGCACCAGCACACTCAGCGGGTAGTTCCAGCTCGCAATGTTAGAGACCGGACCGGGGAGCGGTGTACGCCCGGTCATCTGGCGGTCGATTTCACCGAGGTACCACTGCACACCTTCAATCGCTCGATCAACATCCGCACAGGCCAGCTTCCAAGGCTTTCCGATTTCCCAAATAATCAACTGAGCCAGCAAATCCCTGTGCTCACTCAGCAGCTCCAAGGCCTTTGAGACTCTAATCTTGCGCTCCTCGAGCGAAGTCTTGGACCACTGGGCATCCTGCTTCACCGACTGATGAACAGCATCCTGCACCTGCTGCAGGTTCAACATGGCCGGGCCAACAATTTGAGAACCGTCAATCGGGCTGAAGTGAGAGATCGATCTTCCAGCCGAAGACCATTCACCGTCAATCAGATTTCTGGGGGAATGTTCCCCGAAGGCCTCGGGGGCAGCAATTCTTGCCTTGGCATAGATTGAGGCGAAGTCAGTGTCTTTTTTCAGGGTCAGCTTCATTGATTAGAAAACACTTCGCGCTCCAAAGCACTTCCTGTCAAAGATTACGGATTGGAAACAGTTGAACTCGCAAATAAGAGCAACACATTCAGGACGTTGCGGTTCCGCAAATTTCCCGTTCGGCACCGAGCGCTCAATTGGGCTAAGCTGTCCCACGGAGAATTCGCCTAGTGGCCTATGGCGCACGCTTGGAAAGCGTGTTGGGTGCAAGCCCTCGGGGGTTCGAATCCCCCATTCTCCGCCAAATCCGGACTCAGTCCCACGACCGTGAATCTATTGGTCACGCAGATCAAGCCCGAATCCCCCAAACAGACATAGCTTTTAGAAAGTGATGTCTGTTTGGGGGATTTAGTTTTAGCCGATCGCTGGGGGCTTAGGCGTGCAGCTTGGCTAACTTGTCGACTCGATGTCCAATCCAGAACTCGTCTTCAGTCACGACTGTCGGGGTGCTCTGCGAACCAAGCCTTGCTAACTCTTCTAGAGCGGATGGAGACTTTGTAATGTCTACATCGGTGAACTCAACGCTATTTCTGGTCAGGTATGCCTTGGTGTCCTCGCAAGCGTGGCAGCCAGGCTGTGAATAGACCTTGATCATTGTTTTCTCCTTTGGTAGTTTGCGGGTTAGAAGTTCAAAATGGTGTAGCCGGCAGATACAAACTTTCTAACCGAAGCTTCGCCTTCAAAGTCGGTTAGTAGCGGATAGCCCGCGTCTACGATGGCGTCCTTGACGCTGTGCGAAGTGGAGCAAAAAGAGCATGCTCCCTCAACGCTTGACTTGATTGCCTGAAGAATTGGGTTGAGCTTGCTGGAAGGGTCGCTTACAGCGGCTAAGGTTTCAACACCCGATCCGTCAAAAACAACTGCAACTTCGTCGCCAGCCTTGACAAATTCCAGGGCGGTTTTTAGACCGCGGTAGGCACGGGACAAGTCTCCGGTAATTGGCTCATAAATGAAGACTGCGACTTTATTGGACAAGAAAACTCCTTAGAATTCAGTAGGTAGACAGATTTGTCTAGTTTTACTATACAGACCTGTCTGGTATTGTCAAGTCATGTCTGCAAGAGAAAAGATCCTAGATACCGCCACTGAGTTGTTCTACAGGCGCGGGGTGAACTCCACCGGAATCGACCTGATCATCGCCGAGGCGGGCATCGCCAAGGCGAGTCTTTATAACAACTTCGCTAGCAAAGAAGAACTCGTTGCGAAGTATCTAGAGCGAATCCGACTTGAGTTTGAATCAAGCCTCGCCCGGGCTATTGAAGATCAGGGAATGATGCTGGCTATCCCATTTGATTTACTAGAGAAGTCAGTAATCAACGGTGAGTTCTTCGGTTGCCCTTTCACTAACGCTCTGACCGAGCTGCCTTCCAGCGAATGGGTTCGAGTGGAAGTGACGAAGTATCGCAAGGCAGTTGAGAGCTACTTTTCCAAAGTGGCTCCTAAAGGAGTTGTTCCGCAGCTAATGCTGGTTTACGACGGTGCCTTCACTAGCTGCAAGCTGAACCCGAGTCGCTCTCAGGTTGCAACTGCAAGAAAGCTCGCTCAACAGCTAGTGGACATTGCCGCCGGCGGAGAATCCCAAACCAATTTTCAACAGAAGGGTAGATCCAATCCATGAACAAAAGCCAATCCAAGTTTCTTACAGTTTTCACACTGGGGCTAACCACTCTGCTACTAGTATCCTGTGCGGCTGCTGGACCTGTTGCTACAAACAACGAGCCTGATAACTCAATGTCTGAGACACCAAGTGCTGCAGAAACAATCAATGAATCAGCTGGGGATTTCATTTCCTACGAAAGCTTTGTCACCTCCGGAGATAAATACTCAGATTCAAAGGTTGTTCTGTTTTTCAATGCGGTCTGGTGCTCAACTTGTCAGCAAGCCAGAGAGAACATAGAGGCAAGCCTTGGCGAGATACCGCAGGATTTGGCAATAGTCGTGGTGGATTTTGATGATTCCATCGAACTCAGAAAGAAGTACGGCGTGACCGTCCAGCACACTTTTATAGAGATAGACAGTTCCGGAGAACCCTTGGGCAAGTGGTCAGGTAGCGTGACTGTTGATCAAATTGTGGCGCAGCTCTCCTGATGCTAATTCTTGGCGCATTGATTGCGGGGGTACTGACAACCCTGGCTCCGTGTGTTTTGCCTCTGCTGCCAATTATTGTCGGGGGATCGCTGGGTAAACCATCCGTCGAGGCGAGAAGGCGCGCCTACCTAATTACGGCATCACTTGGTGCATCAGTCATCTTGTTCACTCTTTTACTTAGGGCAACCACTGCCTTGATGGATATCCCGCCAACCGCTTGGCAGTGGCTCAGTGGAGTAATTCTTATTGCCCTTGGAGCTGTGTCAGTTTTCCCGAAAGTATGGGATAAAGCCTCAGCCAGACTTTCGCTTCAAACCAATAGCAATAAGCAGTTCGTAGCAGCTCGTGAAAGAGGCGGAACCCTTGGGGCTATCCTCACCGGTAGTGCTCTGGGTCCGGTGTTTAGCTCCTGCTCCCCTCTATATCTCTATGTGATTGTCACCGTGCTTCCGGCTTCTTTCGGAGAGGGGATGGTTTTGCTTGTTGCCTACGCGATTGGACTCTGCGGGACACTTCTAGTCATCTCCCTACTCGGACAAAAAGTAATGGGTAAAGCACGCTGGCTAGCGAACCCGGATGGCAACTTCAAGAAAGTTCTCGGGGTAATTTTCATCCTTGTTGGAATCGCAGTGATTCTTGGGCTTGACAAGGATCTACAGTTTTGGTTCATCCAATACTCGCCGATTCGCCTTTGGGAGCTAGACAAGGGATTTGTTCCTGTCGGATAGAGCCCACCCCTACCCTGCCTCTTGAAAATGCGATTATCCGTGAGTCCTGATGGCGTAGAAAGATGGCGTAGAAAGTGATTTGGCACACCCTAACCCAGTATTCAGGCGGGCAAGAGAGCGGTAGTACGAATCCTTCATTCTCCGGCATTTCATCATTTGCCGTGCACGTGCCGCTATCCCGCTATCTCACCAATCAAAATTGAGACACCTAATACAACTAGCCAGAGCGACCACGCGACATAGACGAACGGGGTTATTGCTCCTGCTAGCGACCAACCGTCGGGTTCGTTTTTTCCCACGAATTCAAAGGAACAGAGCACTAGAAGCAGGCCAATAAGAACACCTGCGATGCCGGATGCCAGATACCAACCGAAATGCGTTTCAGAATTCAAAGTAATCAATGCTCCACCCAATGTGGCAGTCCAGATACCCGTGAACAGATAGCCAAGGTGTTCACCCACTGCGACGCCGAGGTATCGATTGAACGACTGGAAGATCAGGTCGATCGTCTGAAGCTTCTGATCGTCTGCATTCTCAGCCTCACGTGCCAGATGAGGCACCATGAACGGCCACCTAACGAGGCCTAAGAACTGAGTGAGAGATGCCAATAGCCCCAAGGAGGCAATCAGTGCGATAAGCCAAGTTTCAATTTCGAGGATGAATGCCACCAACACCGCAACTAATCCAAACAGCAAGGCTGACATCGCGAATAGCCACCAGGTTTTGACTAGGCGAGATCCGCCAGCACGGAATATTGCAAGCACAATTTCAGTCGGCTGTCTAAGAATTTCGGGATACTCAAACTGCTTTGCTAGTGATGCGAAAGTCCAGTTGAAGAGTATTGGGACGAATATTAGAAGGAGACCTACAACCAAGGTCAACATCAGGATTTTTCCTTTCTAGCCAAGAGTCGATTAACAAAAAATGCCATTGCGGAAGTTGCCACGATTGCGCCCGTTGAGCCAAAGATGGCATAGTTCGCATCAGCATCCACAATCACATTTGCACTGATGAACCATGCTCCACCCCAGGCAACACTCACGATTCCAGACCACATGAGATTCACTCGAAGAGGATTGCGTTGACTCGACGATTGGGCAAAACCAACGATCGACCCCGTAATTAGCCCCCAGATGGTTAGGTCTACGATCGTCGTTGAAAAATTGATTAGCGCCCAGGCAATTGGACTGGCAATCATGAGAGCAAGAGCTGTGGTCCAAACCCAATCAAAGGTCAGGCGCAATGGTCTTAGCGCCCACCACTGGGCAACTCCAAGCAAAGCCCCTACGTTTGCCCCAGAGACCGCAGCGGCGAGAGGGTCCCTAATTGGCCCGAATGCAAGTGTGGCTAGCAGACCTCCGAGTGGGAAGGCTAGGAATGTCGGTACCCAGCGAAACAGTAATTGAGTGAAGCTCATGAACAACCTTTTTATAGTGTACAATGTAAACTATGGCATCAACTAAGGAATTGCAAGTGCCAAAACGAAGGGCAAGAAATTCTCTTTCCGAGGAGCTGATTCTCGACACGGCCCTAAGGATTGTGGCGGAAGGTCAAACTCTTTCTATTCGTTTCGTTGCAGATAAATTGAACTGTTCCCCTATGGCTCTTTACAGACACTTTCCAAACAAACAGAGCCTGGTTCTGGCGCTTATTGATCGAGTCATGGAAGAAATGCCACTGAATCCCGTGGGTGAAACCTGGGAAGAACGAGTGTTATCTTGGGCATCTAGCCACCTGCAAACACTTCAGGCGAATCCGTGGGCAATATCCTTGCTAATGGAGAATCCAGACCCGGGACGCAATGTTCGCATGACTGGAGAGACTCTCCTCCGAGAACTGGGTGCAAGCAAACAACCTGAGGAGCGAGTAATAGCGACCTTCAGTGCAATACTTGCGCTCAACTACGGATGGGCTGGCTTCACTTCTAACGCTAGAACTTCAGCTAGAAGAACGAAATCTATAGTGAGCCTCGGCTCGCGCAATCCCAGCGCACAAGAGCTGCCAGTCACCGCACGCTACTGGACACAGATTACAAAAGTTGGTACAAGGGAACAGCACCTGGTTGCCGTTAGCTTGCTAATCTCGGGATTAGTGGTTAATGAATAACCTAAGTAGGTGCCTTCGAATCCCCCATTCTCCGCCAGCAACTCCCTTGATTTAGAGCCTTAGAAAGCCCTTCTGAGAGGGAGTTTTTGTTGGGTTGTGCCAGTGTTTGTGCAATTCGATGGAACTGTAAACCGCAATCGTTTTGGTTCCCAGAATCCAACCCGGGCTAATTCTCTCCAACCCTTACGACCCCAGTCTCATATGCTTCGATTACCAGCTGGTAGCGATCGTGGATATCCAACTTAATCATCAAATTCGATATGTGTGTTTTGACCGTGTGAGGGGAAATGAACAGGGCTTGTGCTATTTCATCATTACTCCTCCCAAGTCCCACCAGTCGCAGTATTTCAACCTCCCGCTGTGTCAAGTCATCAAGCCGATCTCCAACGGCTGAACTGTCCAAGTTTGGAATATTGCTCACGACCATCGAAATGAGTCTTCTGATGGATCCGGGTGAAAGCAGGTTGTCCCCGGCTGCAACCTTACGTATGGCATCCGCGATTTCTTTCCCGTCGCTGGCCTTGCTGAGAAAGCCGCTGGCCCCTGCCTTTAGGGACTTGAAAATGTACTCATCTTCCTCGAAAGTGGTGAGGATCAAGACTTTGGATTCTCCAAGACTCTTTTGAGCAAGCTGCTCGGTTGCCCAAATGCCGTCTCCGTTGGGCATCCTTATGTCCATCAAAATGACGTCTGGCCTAATCCTTTCGGCGACCTCCAGGGCTTTGGCTCCACTCTCGGCTTGCCCTATGACCTGAATGTCTGGCTCGAGGTCAAGAATGGACGCAAGCGCACTTCTCAGCAGTGGCTGGTCGTCAACTATCAGTACCTTAATCAATTTCGAGCCTCCGACCGGGTAGGCAAAACAGCGGAAAGTTCAAAAACTTGCTTTTGATTAGGTTCTGCGCTCAGACTACCGCCAACCAACTGCACCCTCTCTCGGAGGCCGACTAGCCCGAAGCCGGATTGAAGCATCGGGTCGCTCTCCTTCTTGACCACGTTGGTCATTTTGACTCGAAGCTGGTGATCGAGGTTTGTAATTGTCAGGTTAACTCGCCCATCCGCCGAATGCTTAGCGGCATTGGTTAGCCCCTCCTGAACGACCCGAAACGCGACCTTATCAATCTCGACGGGCAAATTATCTAGTCTCCCCAGTTGTTCAAAATTAACCGCCACTTGGGATTTCTCGTATTTACCGATGAGGCTAGAAAGCTCTTTCAGAGACTCAACGAAGTTCGTTTCTCCCCTGTGCCGAAGGGCCTTCATCAGATCAGCAATTTGCTCTAAAACCTGCTTGGCAGCCTGTCGGATAACAGACAGTGACTCGGCTGCTTGACTTGGATTTTGAATTGCTGCTCGCTCTGCCAATTCGGCCTGGAGTCTTATGACTGCAATCTCATGAGCTATCGTGTCGTGCAGGTCTCGTGCGATTTTTAGTCGCTCCTCTGCAACCGTTCGTTCAATCTGAGAAATGCGGTTTTGTTCAATTTGAAGCAAACGCGCTTGGGTTTCCATGAGAAGCTGTTGCCTCGATCGCGTTGCTTTGCCGGCTGCAAACGCAATTGCGGGTAGCGAAATAAATGCGATCGAGTAGGGATCATATAGGTCTACACCGTTGATTAAAGCAAAGGCTGAAAACAACACGACCGCTGCACCAGCAACCAGTGCCCAGCCGGTCTTTGTTTTCAGCTTGAGGGCAATTTGAAAAATAACAATTGAAACAGGCAGACCTAGAACTGGGCCATTGACCCCCAGGTTCATAAGAATCAACGTCTGAACAACCAAGACCGCAAGAACAGCCACTGGAAATCTATTCCGAAAAACCAAAACGACACTGGCTACCAAAGTCGTAACTATCAGCTCTGTTGTGACTTCCCACTGACCTCGACCTCTAAAGGGCGCAACGATTCCGAAAATCAGCAGCGCCAGAATTCCAAGCTCGGTCAAGGTCCGCTTTGAAAGCGAGTTTAGGTTCACGCTCCTATTGTTCACCTTCAAAACCTAAGACGCCTACCTCAGCTGTCTCATTCAAATATCCCCCAGCTGGAGTAGGGAAAATCGCCCGGTGCTCCGAGCCTGGCGCAAGAGGTGCTGCCCAAGAATGTCATTAGGCCACATACGCGAATTTCAGGGAGTAAGTGTGAACGCATTTTTCAAGTTCCAAACCGGTAAATGGACAGCACCGCTAACCGTCTTGATCGGAGCCGCGTTAGCGCTGATTGCGTTTGGCCCCCTTGCAGTTGAAGAGGACAACTCCTTTCCGTCCTCTGGCCTACCCGAGTCTGCCGAGTCCGTTCAGGCCGAAGAGATTCGCCAGCAACTCCCTCAATCCGGTGGCTCCCTAGCCTTAGTTGTCTACAGCTCTGATGAAGAGTTGACCTCTGAGCAGCTCAGCTGGATTCAGGGCACCCCAAACCCTCAAACCAAAACCATGGTTGGAGGGGCAAACGAGAAATTCCTAGCCTTCTCTAATCTAGAAATCCAGGGCCAGGTCGTAGTTCCCCCAGCCGAGATCAGCGAGGACGGTAAGGCGGCCCTGATATCCATCCCGCTGGATGCGGCGGAAGAGTTCCGCGAAACCACGGAGCGCATTGAATCCATGCGAGAACTCGCACCTCAGGGAATGCCGGAGGGATTGGAAGTTCACGTCACAGGACCGGAAGCTTTCAACAAAGACCTCGGCTCCATTTTTGAAGGTGCGAATGACACATTGATTACAACTACTGCGATTGTGGTTGCACTTCTTCTATTGATCACCTACCGCTCCCCGGTCCTTTGGATCATTCCCCTGGTAATTGTGGGAGTTGCGGATGGCGCGGGCGGGAATCTAGCCCGACAAGTAGCCGCAGCATTTGGCTACACTCCGGATGCATCCGTAGTCGGAATTCTGTCCGTCTTAGTTTTCGGTGCCGGAACAAACTATGCCCTACTCCTGATTTCCCGCTACCGCGAGGAGCTTCTTCTCCACGAGGACAGACGTGAAGCAATGAGAGCAGCAGTCCGAGGTGCGGGACCTGCAATTCTGGCCTCTGGCTCTACAGTTGCCGTTGCTGTTGGGCTTTTGATGCTGGCGGAACTTGAGGGTCGCCAAGTTCTCGGCCTAGTTTCCGCCGTGGGGATTGTCGTTGCCATGTTTGCAGGTCTGGTTATACTTCCGGCTGCCCTGGTAATGTTCCCGAGGCAAATTTTCTGGCCACTGATTCCAAAATTTGGCGCCGCCAACCCCTTCGAGAAGTCAATTTGGAGCAAGTTGGGCACCCAGGTATCAAAGCGCCCGGTAGCCATTTCCGCGATCGGAATCATTCTGCTCGGAACCTTGGCTAGCGGAGGCTTAGGAATCAAGACCGGCCTGAGCGCAACCGAAGTCTTCATGGAGAAGCCCGAGGCCGTTGTTGGCCAGGAGGTTCTCGCAGAGTCATTCTCTGCGGGTGCGGCTAACCCTACCCAGGTCATCGTTTCAACCTCGATTGTTGACTCCGCCACAGACGTTATTGCAGGCGTGGAAGGCGTTGACGAGATAACCAATGCGGGAGGTACTGCTGAGTACACCCAGCTGGACGTGGTTATAGATGCAGAACCAGAGTCCAATGCTGCCTACGACATCATTCGAGAACTTAGAGCCGCGCTCGATGGACTTAGTAATGAAGCAACAGCGCTGGTAGGTGGACAAGATGCCACCAGCATGGATAGTTCCGATGCTACGGCGCGCGATCAGGCCCTGCTGGTGCCGTTGATTCTTATGGCGGTGTTCCTGATTTTGATTCTCCTGCTGAGATCCTTGCTAACTCCAGTTCTGCTGCTGCTGGCGGTCGTGGGATCCTTTTTCTCTGCCGTGGGGGCCAGCTGGCTGGTATTCCAATACATCCTCGGGTTCCCCGCGTTGGAGCTCTCGGTATTCGTTATTGCGTTCTTGTTCTTGGTGGCCCTTGGCGTGGACTACAGCATCTTCCTCGTGACCAGGGCACAGGAAGAGGCGGTTGAGTTTGGAACCCGAGAGGGAATGCGTCGGGCATTGGGGGCGACCGGTGGGGTTATCACCTCAGCGGGAATCTTGCTCGCCGCAGTGTTCTCGGTTCTTGGAGTGCTGCCGCTGGTCTCGCTGGCCCAGATTGGAATCATCGTGTGTATCGGTGTGCTGCTTGACACCCTGCTGGTTCGCACGGTGCTTGTCCCAGCGATGGCATTCAAGCTTGGAGCAAAATTCTGGTGGCCAAGGAAGGAATTCGCTGACTAGGCATCGGTCCCAGATTTCTCAGCAATCAACCATAGGAGCGAACCAGAGATGGCTGCACGGATTATCGTCGCACTGGGTGCGCTTATCACCGCCGGTGGGATGCTGTTACCGATCCTCACGATCCCACTTGTGGGCCCGATCACCCTCTTCACCAACGGTCAACTAGCGGGCTACCTAGCTTTGGCCGTTACGTTTGTAACTCTCTTCACAGGAGCCAGTCGCTATGTACGATTCGCCTGGATTCCAGCCGTGCTAAGTGCCATAGTCCTAGGATTCTTCGGTCTGCAGGCAAGCAACCGTGCCAACGAAGCCATGGCGACCTTCAGGGAAAATTTAGAGAATTCTCCCTTTGGAGCGCTTGCGGGGGACTTCGTAGGCACAGTCGAATTTGACGAGGGCTGGGTTGTAATGGCTGTAGGCATAGTCATTTCTGCCGCTGGTTCGCTAGCTGCCAAGCGGCCCGCACCGCAGGACTGAAGGTTCCGCATCCCGAGGTTAAGACTCAACGAACTGTGCGGGCTGAGACTAGATTTCCAGCTGATCTCATAAGACTATTGAACTATGTCCAGTGAAGCCCTGACGACCCAAGAGGCCGTTTTGGCTTTGGGTCGCTTAACGTATGGCCCCACAGTGGAAACGCTAAAGCAGCTCACTGGGAAAAATCTCAGTCTTTGGCTCTCGGGTGAGCTGTCCGAAGTCAAACCTGAACAGCATCCTCTACTCAATGGCAAAACCGCATTTCTTACCCAGCGACTAAATTTGCAGCAAACGTTCCAGCATCCTAATTTCCGCCGCCAAACTCAGAACATCTCTGAGGAAGCAGCCGCCTTCACCACGATCAAGCGCTTTTACTCGACTAATCAGGTTCTGGAAACGTTGGTCGAGTTTATGTCTGACTATGTGCCGGTCCCCCTCTACAGTCCCGCTGACTGGGCAAGAGCTGACTACGACAAAGTGATTCGAAACAATGTCCTGGGCACATACCCGAAACTTTTGGCCCAACTCTCGCTTCACCCGGCGATGCTTTATTTTCTAAACGGACAGACCAACACAGCGGTTCAGCCGAACGAGAATTTCGGTCGAGAGCTGCTCGAGTTATTTTCCATCACACCCGAAGCGGGATACTCCGAAAAAGATGTCCTGAACGTTGCTCGGATGATGTCGGGGATAAGTTTCAGCCTGATTGATTTTCAGACCAGGGCCACGCCGAGCGAGCACTTCTTCGGTCGAATTTCCGTTCAGGGGTTCACTCACGCTAACGCTCGAACCTCAGACTCCAAAGTGATCTTAGGCAGAGCTCAGCAAATGATAAATCATTTGGCGAAACAGCCGGCAACGGCTGAGGCATTCAGCATTCGAATGGCCAGACGTTATCTAAATGATGACCCAAGCCCCGACCTGATTCAGGCAATGAAGTCAACCTACATAAAGACCTCGGGCAGCATTCCCGGGGTCTTAACCACCTTGGTCGCTCACCCTGATTTCCTCGCGACCCCGACTGTGAAGGTAAAGCGACCAGCAGAGCACCTCGCCTCAACTGTTAGAGCGTTGGGGCTCGAGATATCGGAAAACCTCCTTGAGGACAAATTCGAAAATGGTGTTCTGGTCATTGATGCGCTGAAACTGGTGCTGGCAATTCTGAACCAACAGGGGCACCTCCCCTTCGACTGGGACACCCCTGACGGATTCCCAGAACATGCTTCCGCCTGGTCGACTTTTGGAGGTCAGATTCAGCGCTGGAACATGTCCACCAAACTGTCCCAGCACAACCTGAAGAACATCTTCTCTGAGCCAGATTTGGACCGGGAGATCCTCGGGTACAGCACCATGGATGACTTGGTGACCCGCGTATCGCGGCGGCTGCTCTCTTCCCCTCTCAGGGCCTTCGACCAGAAAGAAATAGTTGGCCTGCTAACCAAAAACTTAAATAAGCAATTGCCCGATCAGCAGCTTCGTGAGCGCATGTCCCGGATGGCGTTCGCCCTTGTTATGGCGACGGAAGAATGGAACCTGAGATGACCACCCTTCACGGTTGCGAAGAATTCAGAACCCTTACGAAAGAGCTGGATAGACGAAGTTTCATCAAGAGCGTTATGGCCGTTGGCGGTGGATTGGTAATCACTGCCGACCCTGGTATGACCTATTCATTGGCTGCTCAGGGCGATGCGGCTGGGCTGGTCATAACAGTGACCATGCGTGGCGGGATGGATGGCCTCATGGCTGTTCCGCTTTTGGGTTCCAGCCTCCTGAGCAGCTATCGACCCCAAACATCGCTGAACGACTCAGAGCAACACAGCCTTGACGGCACCTTCGGCCTTCACAAGAACCTGGGCGGCTTCAAGGAGCTCTTTGACGCAAAGGAACTAGCGGTAATCCACGCTGTTGGAACGCCGTTAGGAACCAGATCCCACTTCGATGACCAGCGAGCTGTCGAATTTGCAGCCTACGAATCAGGTCCTACTCAAGAGGGATGGCAAACCAGATTTCTCAAGGCTGCTGGCCACACTGAAATTCTCTCGGGTTTTTCTGGATCGCGAATTCTCCCCACGGCATTTAGCGGCTCACACCAGTCGGTGGCCTTCCAGGCGGTTTCAGACATCCAACTGACAGCAGTGGGGCGGTCTAAGCAGGAATACGTGAATCTGCTGGAAAAACTTCATGAGGGTAGACGTTCGGTTTGGTCCTCGAGTGCAAGAACATCCATCGAAGCATCAACCAGGCTGTCGAACCTAAGTGAGCAAAGTTCGGTTTCCTACCCAAACGACGCCTTTAGCGCCAGACTCAAGTTATTGGCGGCTTTGCTGCGATCTGGGACCCCCATCAAGACAGCAAACATCGAATTCCAGGGTGATCTTGACGTTCATGACGATGCGGGTATTCGAGATGGTGTGATGGCAGACAACTTCAAGCGTCTGAATGATGGAATCATGGCCTTCCGAAAAGACATCGGGGATTTTTGGAGTCGAACAGCGTTGGTAACGGTGACGGAATTTGGCCGCCGGCTGTCTGAAAACGCATCTGCGGGCCTTGACCATGGATGGGCCAGCGCAATGTTTGTGATGGGCGGCAATGTTCGAGGCGGACAAGTGATAGCAAAGTGGCCAGGAATTGAGTCTTCGGACCTTGTAAATGGTGACCTCAGGGTTACCACCGACTACCGAGATGTTCTGGCGAGTGTCCTGCGAGGGGCGGGAGGAATGTCAACGGAAGGCCTCAGGGCAGTGTTCCCGAATTTCTCAGCTAGCGCCCTAAACCTCTTCAAAGGGTAACTTCGGCTTCAGTCAGCTTGGTTAGACAAGCCCATGCGACCAGTTTCGACGGGCAGCGAGCTCTGTGGATAATTCGGTCAAGAGACCCCGAACGTCATCTCCGGTAGTTTCCCAAGAACACATCCAGCGAACCTGGCCGGTCTGCTGATTCCAAACGAAGAAGAATTGGACGTGACATCCCCTGCATTCCGCAGAAGTACAACAGGTAGGGGCTGTTCGAATCCCCCATTCTCCGCCAGTTCGCCACCTAGTGACGAACAGCACTAGCGCTTCAAGCGCTTTTCGGCATTGTTGAGTTTTGAAACAACCGGTTTGAGTTGGAACGCTTTGCCTAAACCAAAATTTGGCATGTCGACATAGATGTTTTCTTGCAATTTTGGACCTGACAAATAGGTCTCATGCCAGATGCCAACAGCCGAGGACTCTTGAATCTTTGTATTGAACTGCTTCCAGGCTGGCAAGTGCTCTGAATTTGAGGCCTTGGCATATTGCATAAGCTTTTCCGGACTCTCCCAATACTGCAAAAGAATCACGGTTCTTGAGAACCACATTTGATATGACAGAAACCCTAGGTCTCGATTGATGTGAAGTTCCCTGAGCATCTTGGGCATCGCATTGAAAACGGGAAGCCACTTATGAATCGCCCAAAGTTTATTGATTCGCATTCCGATCAGAAAAACAACGAATTCCGTATCAGGCTGGGCCGTAAACCTGCCATTGTTGACCTTGGCCATTTCTAACTTCCTTCCAGTTATGTGCCCAGATAAGCATCGTGCATTAGCTTCAAATCGATCTTTCTCATCTTCAGCATCGCCTGAGTAGCTCGCTGAGAACCGGCGAGATCTGGGCCGTTTAGGTAGTTAAGCATCTGGGGTGAGGTGACCTGCCAAGAAACTCCAAACTTGTCCTTGAGCCAGCCGCATTGACTCTCTTGCCCACCGTCTGCGGTCAGCAAGTCCCAGTATTTGTCAATCTCAGCCTGGTCGCTGCAAGGAATTTGGAATGAGGTGGCCTCGGTGTGGGGAAATTGGGGACCACCATTGAGGGCAATGAATGGTTTGCCGAAGATCTTGAAATTCACGACAACTTCTTCACCCTTTTTGTTGCCTGGGGTGTCCAATGGAGCAAGCCAGTTATCCTCGAGCGAACTCTTGGGAAAGATGCTGGTGTAGAAAACTGCGGCCTCCCGAGCATTGCCATTGAACCAAAGACAAGTAATCAGATCCATGCTCTGACTATAGCCTCCGAGGTTCGAATCCCCCATTCTCCGCCACTTCAATCTGAAGCCCAAAGGGCTCGAGTGCAAACCCCATAGTGTTGCACTTAATAGATAGGTGTTACACTCTCACTATGCCAACCACACGACCTCGCCACATGATCACCGAGACCAATCAGGTTGCGGGGGCAATTTCGAATGCTGCGGAGATTTGGCCAGAACTTGCCTCAGATCGAAGCGCGCTGTTGAGGAAGATCATCGAGGTTGGGATTCAAGAGATTGACTCCAAGGTTTCTCGAGCGAGGGCAAAACGCCTGCAGAACATCGGCAGCGTCGCAGGCGGACTTAGCGGAGTCTGGCCAAAGAATTGGCGAGAAGATCTTGGTTCTGAATGGCCGGCATAGCGATCTTTGACGCCTCTGCGCTCATTGCTCTCTTTTCCGAAAGTGACACTCACCACGCCTGGGCCCTTGAGGCCTTCAGGCAGACGGTGGAATACGACTACCAAATATCTGCCTTGACCCTGGCTGAAGTCTTAGTTCACCCAACCAAACTCGGAGTTGAAAAAAGGGTCATGGATAACATCCAAAGTCTTGGGATGGCAGTCATGCCTCTGCCTTCAGAATCGGCCGCTCCGTTGGCGAAGCTCAGAGTGCAATCGGGCCTAAAGATGCCTGATGTTGTGGTTTTGAACCAGGCCCTTGCGGTCGGAGCTTCGATCGTCACGGCGGACCAAACTCTCGCGAGCTGCTCGAAAAGCATGGCAATTGAAGTCTTCGCTCCTATGCCAAACACAAAAGATTGATCAACATAGGTCGGGGAAAGAGACCTATCTAGAGCCCCAGCTCTCCAGCCAGAGCAGCCAACAGGCCCCGAACATCGTCCTCTGTGGTGTCCCAGGAGCACATCCAGCGAACCTGTCCGGTCTGCTGATTCCAAACGTAAAAGCGATATTTCTGCTGGAGCGCCAGGGTGATCTCCTCCGGCAGGGTCGGGAAAACCGCATTTGCCTCCGCAGGGTTATCAACGCTGACCAAATTGCTCTTTTGTGCTAGATCCACTACCCCCTGGTAAAGCAGCTGTGCCATGCGGTTGGCATGCTGACCATTGCTGATGGCTAGCCCTGCACCATTTTCAAAAAGCGCCACCAGCTGTGCAGACATAAAGCGCATCTTCGAGGCAAGCTGCATTGAGGTTTTGCGAAGGTAGGGCATGGCATCGGCGAGCGCCGAGCCAATTTCTGAGGAAGAGTCGGTAACGATGACCGCCTCCGCGGCCATAGCGCCGATCTTGGTTCCGCCTAGGGAGACTAAATCAACCCCGGCATCGGTGGTGAAGGTCCGGAAGGACTCCCCCAACGCCGCCGCGGCATTTGAGATGCGGGCTCCGTCTAGGTGAAGTAGCAACCCGTTCTCGTGGGCGAAGTCAGCCAGCTGGCGAATTTCCTCAACCTGATAGAGGGTTCCCATCTCGGTGGTCTGGGTGATGCTGATTACGCCGGGTTGAGCGCGGTGGACCACACCCATGTCAAATATTTGGCTTTTGGCCTGCTCCACGGTCAGCTTTCCGTCGTCAGATGGCACGGTCCAAAGTTTCAAGCCGGCCATCTTCTCTGGAGCACCCCCCTCATCAACGTGAATGTGAGCACTTGAAGCGCAAATCACACTCTCCCAACGGTTGGTGGCAGCCTGCAGGGCCACAACATTCGCACCGGTGCCGTTGAAGATTGGGAACCCGACGGAGTTTTCTCCGAAAAGCTCCTTCACCACCTCATCAAAGCGAGCGGAAACCGAATCCTCGCCGTAGGCAACCTCGTGACCGTGGTTTACCTTGACTATTGCGTCCATGACTCTGGGGTGAACGCCGGCGTAGTTATCGCTGGCAAAGCCTCTTGGGTTGCTGTCCAATTAGTTCTCCTTGGGGATTTGAGCCTGGCGGCTTTCGAAGGCGGTCGAGAGAATCACACTCGTTCTTGTGGAGACATTCGCCTCGAAGCGAATTCTGGCTAGCAGGTTTTCAAGATCTGCGGGCTCAGAGACGGCCACCTTGATTATGTAGGACTCGGTCCCCGCTACCGACCAGCAGCTCTCTATCTCACCGATTGGACGAATCCGCTCAACCACATCATCTGGCCGAGCTGGGTCAATCGGAGTAAGCGAAACCAGAGCGTGCAGCGACAGCCCTACCGAGCGCTGATCAATTTGAGCCCGGTACCCGGTTATGACGCCTTTGGCCTCTAAGCGCTTGATGCGCTGATGCACAGTTGAGGCGGGAGTTTCTAGGGCAGCTGCAAGCTCACTGATAGGTGCGCTGGAGTCCTCTGAGAGAAGTTCAACTAGGCGCTGATCAAGAGATTCCATGGCCAAAAGTATCCCACCCGCTAGGCGGTGATTCCCCTGGTGGATGCAATCACATCGGAGAGTTTTCGATTTAGGGTCTCATAAAACACGTTTAGCGGAAATTCATCATCCAGCACGAGATTCACCAGTGACTTCAGCTCGGCATCGGCCGGAAGAGCGTCAAACCCCTTAGCCCAGTTCGAACCTGGATGCGGTGGGACCAGCCCGGAGACAAACTCATAGGCTGCGATCCACTGGTTCATACGCGAGCGATTGATTCCCTCGTGGTACAGGTTCTCAACCTGCTCGCAAAGGTTGACGATTTCTTGAGTTACCCTGTCCCAATCAAAAGTCAGTCGGTTGTCAGTCCAGTGCAAAGCTCCGGTTTTGTGCAGGTGAGCGAAGATAATTTGACCACCGAGTCCGTCGTAATTTCTAACCCGATCCCCGGTGATCGGAAAGCGGAAGAGGCGATCGAACAAAATGGCATACTGCATGTATTTCGCCAGCCGGTCACCCTGCTCCTGCAGCACCAGAGATTCCCGGAAGGTCGATAGGTCGCAGCGAAGTTCCTCAAGGGCATACATCCAAAATGGCATGCGCTGTTTGATCATGAACGGGTCAAAAGGCAGGTCTCCCCTTGAGTGGGTTCGATCGTGAATCAAATCCCAGAGCACAAAGGTCTCCTGCGCGAGCAGCTGATCGCTGATCAACCGCTCCGCATCAGCGGGAAGTGGTAGATGCAGCAACTGCTTGGCTGACTGGCAAACTCGGCGGAATCGCGCGGCTTCCCGGTCGCAGAATATTCCTCCCCAGAAGTACGTCGACACTTCGCGCACCGCAACTGTCTCGGGGAAAAACACCGCCGAATTCGTGTCGTACCCCTTGGTGAAAGCCACAAATTCAATCGGTATGAAAGCGGGGTTGTTGTACTTGACTTCCTTTTCTGCCAGCCAATCTGGCCAAAAGGTTCGAGTGATTACCGCCTCGAGATTGCGGTTTGGATTCCCGTTTTGCGTGTACATGGCGAATACCGCAAGGTGCTCAATTTGGTGCTGTCGCCTCAGATCTGGGCGAAAGTGCTCGAGCGATTGGAAAAAGTCTGGGACCGAATAACCGGAGTCGGCCCAGGCCCGCAAATCACGTTCCAGTGCCACGAAGTAGTCTGACTGGTGCGGGAATCTCGGGGCCAAAGCCTTGATAGCTGCCATCAACTCTTCCAGCCGCTGGTCTACCTCAGCCTTGGAGATGAGGCTCAAATCGATTGAACCGTCCTTTTGCTGCACTGGGCGAAATTTCTCCACGGTGATTGCGAGATTTTGCCATGCTGGGTCGCCGCTTGCCCAGTTGGCAGGGCTATCGGCGAGGGCGTTGGCAGCCACTTTTGCATTTGACAACCAACCCGCCAGGTTCAGCCAAAGCTGGGCATTGTCGCAATCCTCAATCGAATCATCCCCAAAAAGATCGGAATCAGCCAGCACCACCACCCGACCAAGTCCGAAGGACACCGCGACACCGAGCGGAGCATTGGCTGGAAGAGCGCTTTCGCTTGAGCGCATGAAAACTTCACCCGCGGCCATTGGTTCGAGAGCTAAGGTTCCGGCTCGGTAAAGGCAAACCGACTCAACGCGAAAACCAAAATCAGAAATGGTGTTTTTAGAGAATTGACCCAGCACCCAGGTCGGAACCTCGGAGTAGCAGTTTTCGGGATCCTGGACGGTAGCGTTTTGGATACTGATGCCAAATCTCATCGCAAGCTCAGCAAGATTGTTGCCGTACTTGGGCTGTTCGGTCTCGGCCAGAATTAGAAGTGAACCGCCAGAGCGAACAAAATCCTCAATGGCCGAAAGTTCCGCCTGGCTGAGCTTCTCTGAACCAGCGCCGATGGTCCTTTCCCACTCCGCTGAGGAGCAGTGGGGAATTACCAAGACATCGGTATGGCTCAAGACTTGCGGGCTGAACTCACCCGATTCAAAAAGTGAAACATCAAACTCTGCCGACTGAGCCAATTGCGCCATTTTGGCGTAGCTGGCGTCAGATGGATTCGCCGGGTTCATGGCCTTGGCTAGTTCGGGATTGACGGCCCAAGCCTGGTTGTGAGCCTGATCGATGAGAATTCTTGATGAGTTCTGCACTGTGTCGTCCAATCCAAAATAAATTTCTTTATTTTGATTAGATTACGAGTTATTTATGAGTAATTGCGTGTTAGCTCATAATTTTTCATAACTTACGACTTTGGTAGCTCGGCCTTGCGCTCCAGCGAGCTCCCCTCAACATCGACGTTCGGCAGGATTTTGTCCAGCCACTTTGGAATCCACCAGGCCTTGTCACCAACCAGAGACATAATTGCCGGCACCAGAATCAACCGAACCAGGAAGGCGTCAACCAAAACGCCGAAGGCCAAGCCAAAACCAATTGGGCGGACCAGCGTCAGGTGGTTGAAGGCAAAGCCCCCAAAGACCGTGATCATGATCAGTGCCGCCGCAATTACGACCGATCTGGAGAGGTGAACGCCGAAGTTGATTGCATCAATCGGTGATTTTCCGTGAACATAGGCTTCGCGGATTCCAGAAGCCAAAAACAGCTGATAGTCCATCGCAAGACCAAACAGGATTCCGATCAGAATCGTAGGCAAGAAGTTCAGGATTGGTCCGGGGCTGTGAACACCGAAGAGTGCTCCTAACCAACCCCACTGATAAACCGCAACCACGGCACCGAAGGTTGCAAAGACAGTCAGCAGGAATCCTGCAGTTGCCAAAAGCGGAACCAGAATTGAGCGGAACACCAGAATCAAAAGCAGCAGTGACAGCAGCAGCACGGTACCCAAGTAGAGCGGCAGCGCTTCCGAGAGTTTGTCCGAGATGTCGATGTTGGTGGCGGTAATGCCGGTAACACCCAGCTCGCCATCAAACTCGGAACGAATCTCCTCCGAGAGGCCTCGAACATCGAAGATCAATTCCTCAGTCTCAAGGGTTGCCGGACCAGTAACCGGAACAATCTGGAATAGGAATGTCTTGCTGTCATCCGATACGGCAGCCGGAAGAACTGCAGAGACATTTTCCAGAGCAAAGAACCTTTCGGCCAAATCTGCCTGCAGCTGGGCCTGATCGTCTTCAGAAACCGCCGAAGGCAAAGTAACAACGGCAGAAACCTGGCCATTGGCGCCAGCACCGAAGTTTTCGCTGACTAGCGTGTAGGCGCGGTAGGTGGTGGAGTCGGTAGGTTCAGAACCACCGTCGGGCAACCCCAAGCGCATCTCACCGGCTGGAATTGCCAGCACTGCCAATAGCGCACCGACACCCAACACAGCCAAGACCGGGTGCTTGGTTGCTAGCACTGGGCGGAGGGCATTCTTCGGTTCCGAAGCAGCCTCACGCTCAGCCTGTGAGGCCAATGACTTCCGCTCCTTGGAGCTCAGCACCCGAAGCCCAACAACTGACAACAGCGCCGGGGTGAAAGTCAGGGCAATCAAAACAGCCAGGGCGATGGCCAGAGCACCCATGGTTCCCATGAGACCCAAGAAACCGATACCGGTCAGGTTCAGAGCCGCCAGGGCAATGATTACGGTGAGACCCGCGAAGGTCACAGCATTGCCGGAGGTGCCGGTGGCAAGACCAATTGACTCACGGATCTCCATACCGGTTCTAAGTTGCTTGCGGTGCCGGTTGATCAAGAACAGGCTGTAGTCGATTCCAACCGCAAGCCCCAGCATCACACCCAGAATTGGAGTGGTAGAGGTCATTTCAATTGTCCCGGAGAGCGCCATCGTGATGGAGGCAGAGATGCCCACTCCGAGAATCGCTGAAAGCACTGGGAGTCCAGCCGCAATCAGCGTCCCGAGCATCACGAACAGCACAATTGCAGCGGTCACCAAACCGATGATTTCGCCCGGACCCAATAGTTCTGAGAACGAAGTGGTCAGCGACTGGGAAAACTCAACAGCTATCTCGTCGCTTCGCAATTCGCTCAAAAGCTCGACAACGCCATCGGTGGTGACATCTGAAACGTCATTCACCGGGACCGAGAACTGCACGGTCGCAACTGCGGTTATGCCGTTTGCTGAGACCGTTCCAAAGTTTTCGGTGACCACCATTAGTCGCTGCCCAACCTCCAACTGCTTTTCACCATCCGCGACTTCAACCCGCGCCTGTTCCAGCTCAGACTGGGCAGTCTCGAGTTCAATTCGACCCTCGGCAATTTGCTGCCTGCCAGCCTCAATTGCCTGTTCGCCTGCTTCAATCTGAGCCAGTCCTCCCAGCACCTGCTGCTGGTTGGCCTCAAGCGGAGCAATCATTGTGACTGGAGCCCCACCAGCCTCAAGCTGCAGCAAGCCAGCTTCGATGGACTCCAGGTTTTGCTCCAGGGCGTTTCGCTGGTCGGCGAGCTGATCGGCCTGCTCCTCTAACTCGGCCAACGAGTCCTCTAGCTTCGCTAAACCATCGTCAATCTGCTTTTGGCCATCTGCCAAATCAAGTTTTGCCTGGGCCAACTCGGCCTCAGCATCGGCCAGCTCCTGGCGCTGGTCAGAAATTTCTCTGGCAACCTCAAATGGGTTCAGCACTTCAGCCACACCTTCGACGGCTGCCGCCTCCTCAAGAGCTTCCGTTATCATCTGCTTCTCGGGTTCGGTGAATTCGCCGCTCGCCTTGTGGAAGACCACCTGACCCTGACCTCTAGCGGCCTCTGGGAAGCTGTCCTGCAATCTGTCGATCACATCCTGAGCTGGTATGCCGTCAATTGACATGGACGAGGAGAGCTTGCCGGCGAAGCTGACCATGAGACCAACCGTGATTGCCAGCAGAATCAGCCAAGCAGAAATTACCGTCCACGCTTTGCGAGCTGAAAAAAGACCGAGTTTGTAGAGAAGATTTGCCAAAGTGAATCCAAATTCGTCGTGAGCACCTGAACGATGCCTCAGGGTTCAACACCAAAACATCGGACAATTCATCCCGAGCCAAGGAAATTCTCAGTATTGAATGGGTGAAGCCTAGAAGCTAGTCGCCCTTGCGCCGCCTGAACAGTTGCTTCAGCTTTGCAACGAGAATCTCTAGGCCCTGCAGGCCCTGCTTGTTGAGCTGTCTCGCCCACTCAATCTCGAGAGCCAGAATTGAAAGCCCAAAGAAAATAAACAGCAGTCCCGGGCCCGGCGTCACCATCATGATCAATCCCATAATTAGCAAAATGAAACCGATGACCATGGTTAGGACCCAGCGCAGCGGGTGGGGCAGCTTGGCAAGAATGTTCTTTAACCTGTCCATAGCTGCTCCTCACAAGGGTCACTCAAGTATGTCACTGGGTTACGAGTTCCCCCTGAAATGCCAATGCTCTCGTTCAAATAACAACAGGGACCCAACCAGTCCCAAATCGAATCCCAGTAAACTGGCGTCTCTGCAGCGGCATGCTAAATGCATTCTCGTGAAAAGTTTTTCCCAGGTTCGAGTAATCAAGGTTGGCGACTTTTTGAAATGATTTGCTAACCTTGCGATGTTCTTGGAGACCTTGTGCTTGACCTTACGACTAATTTGGCACTCGTTAGATAAATTTTGCGACTCGAAATGTTTCCCGCAATCCGCTCCGCCAGGTCCTTAACAGCGGCTTGAGCGAGTTCATCCGCGTCTTGGTGAACCGTCGTGAAATCCAAAAATGGCAAACTGGCGACAGTGTCGTCGTATCCGACTATAGAAACGTCGTCTGGCACTTTGATGCCGGCCTGTTGTAACTTGTATGCAAGTCCAAGCGCCACTTGGTCATTTGAACAAACGATTGCGGTTGGGAGGCCCCCTTGACCTATGAACAGTTTGGCTGCCTCAGCTCCAGCCGACTCGATGTAATCGCCAGACATGGTCACAACCCTGGTCATCAATTTCCTGTCACGAATCGCGTCCAGATACCCCTGGAGCCGAAACTCATGGTCAAGCATTTCCGAAGTGTCCACGTAGGCAATCGTTTGGTGCCCGATGGAAGCTAGGTACTGAACCGCGTCATAGACGCCTCTTTCGCCCTCCGAGGAAACGACGCCACAGTTCACCCCTTCGATTCTTCGACTGAGACTAACGATTGGAAGTGCCTTGGAAATTTGCTTTATGTGGGCAACGGACAACGTGCTAGAAATCAAGATAGCCCCATCACAACGATGCCCAATTATTTCGTTCAAAGCCTCTTGATCCGAGCGCCGGCTTGAAATAGCGCTAAGGATTACCTTGAAACCGTGGGCCTCGGCGGCTTTATAGATAGCTGGGAGTAGCTCCTCTGATGAGCTGTGAGATGTGTGATATGCCACGCCAATGTACTTGGATCCCTCCCGGCGCAGGGCTTGGGCTGCCAGATTCGGTTGATATCCAATTTCCTCGGCCGCAGAGAAGATTTTTGTCGCCGTCTCCGCACTTACGCCAGGAGCATTTCGAAAGGCAAGGCCGACCAACTGCCTAGATACCCCAATGTGCGCGGCAACATCGGCCATCGTTGCATGGCGCTGCTCTCTGTTCATTCGCTTCTTAGGCACCTGGATATCCTAGGTTGCCTAAGGCAAACTTGACCTTTACTGGCCTAGCTCCAGAATTCTTCGGGTCCACTCAACGGCCGCAACATTTGGAAGCGTTCCAGTGTGGGCATCGTGACGTCCGTACTCACCAACCCTCACGGCACCAAGGGCGGTGAGTTTCTTGTCGATGTGCTCGCTACCGCGACTGTAATTTGCGTAACTACTGTCCCCAAGACCAAACATCGCGTACTGAATCCCCTTCATGTCTGGAAGAACTGAATCGAGAGCTTGAAGAAATGGCACTGCTCCGCTTGGGAGGTCACCCTCCCCGTGGGTCGAGCAGATTATCATGTAAAAATTGTGGGCCGAGAAGTCGTTCACGTCGAAGTCGGTCATGTCGATCACCTCCACTTCACAATGTGAAATCTCCAATGCCATGTCTTCAGCTGCAAATTCGGCGTTTCCCGATTCCGTTCCAAACAGGATGACAATTTTTTTGTTCATGGTTTCACATTTCCCTTTTTTCAAATGAGAGGCTAAGGTCTCGAACTACTCGGTCGCTAACTAGTCTGGCATCGGCTCGATTAGCCGGAATTGTGCCGTTGGGGCCCCGTTTGAACCAGCCAACACAATACAGACCGTCAGCTAAGTAACCCTCGGCTGAATCCGGTGCATGGGCTAGCAACTCCGACCTTCGAAAACTGGGGCTTAGATCCTCAACGAATCCAATAGCGCTGTAAACCGTATCGGTTTCGAGCTTGAGCTTGCCCGAACCGTTTGTTTTGGTGAATTCAATAAATTCAACAGAGGTGTCCCCGCCAATGCGGATAGGGGCCCATCCAAAGTGGAACCTGACCTCCCGCGAGGCGCTGGGATCTGAGCTTCGGACGAGGCTAGAAATTGCTTCGATACGTCTATCAGTCTCCGAGCTGTCATTGAAAATTTCGTCAGCATCAGACGAGAAACGAACATCTGGCAATCTCTGCAGCTCATTAATCATTGCAACATCAAACTTGGCTTCTGCCGCTTGAGATCTGCCGACCACATGGATTTCACTCAACTGCTTGCCCGACAAAGTTTCGGCAACATCTTTGGGAACGCCAAATTTAACCAATGCTGCTGCTCCCAAAAGGCTCAATCGAATTAAGTCAACAGCAACATTTCCATGGCCAACAATGACAATTTTTTGGCCAACTTTAATCCCGTCAAGATCCATCTCTGGATGTGAATTGAACAATTTCGTGACTCGGCCAGATCCGAAGACTCCGGGGAGGGCTTCGCCCGGTATGTCCAGTGGACGGTCTTGACTCAATCCAACTGCTAGGACTACGACGTCAAACTGCTGACGAAGTGCGTCCAGTGACAGGTCTTTTCCAATCTCGATGGCACCGACAAAATTCACACGGTCTCGTTCAAACAACTTCTCGAATTGAGAGGCTAAAGCCTTGGTCCCGAGGTGGTCGGGAGCTACCCCATACCTGAGTAATCCAAAAGGTTGGTTGAGACGATCAAACATAGTAATTTGGGAGTCTGGAAATGCCTTCCTTAGGAACTGAGCCGTGTAACAGCCAGAAGGTCCGCTACCAACGATGGCAAACTTAGGGCTCGAAACAATCAAGGGCCAACTTGCTTTCTATCTGATAGTTATTTCGACAAGACTAGCACGTGCTAGTCTTAAATCAATTCCACTTTGAGAGGATGTGCCTTGATGGAGACCGAGTTCCATTCCGCCACAATTGAAGCCCCGACGATCCAGCAACCGGCCGGGGCCAACCTTTTTTATGACCCTCTCTCGTACGCAATCTATGATCACCCTTATGACGTTTACAAGCAGCTTAGGGACAATGCTCCGGTCTATTTCAGCCCTCGTCTAGGTGTTTATGTGCTTTCTCGATACGCCGACGTTCAGGCGGCCTTCAAGAACCACGAGCAAATGATTAGCGCTCTTGGAAATGACATCGATGGCACGCATGACTCATACGGCAAGGGAAATCTTGTGGCGCAGGATCCGCCCCGTCACACGGCACTTCGACAATCCATTCGAAGAGTTTTTGCACTCAAAGAGATTTTGGCTAAAGAGGACGGAATCAGAGGTATAGCAAGAGAACTCATCAGGGACATGAGGAGTGCTGGAGGCGGGGATTTCGCTACCGAATACGCACTGCCTTTCGCATTCGCAATCTCGACTCGTCTAATTGGACTTCCTGGAGCTAAGAATGACATAACTTGGCTAATCGATCACTTGTCTCGCTCCATGGAGAGAACGGTTGGGGAATTCGGGGTTCCCGAAGACGCCGCTAAATCAAATGCTGAGGCCGAGGATCTAATTCATGAAGTTGTGCAAAAGAGATTTGAACAGCTTGCGGCGGGAGCGGACCCGAATGTTTCAGATGTCATAACGCAAGTCTCCACCGCTCTCCAGAGGGGTAAAGTCGATGCAGACGAAGTTGTCGGCCTGACTCACCTTGTCTATTCAGCCTCTACTGATGCTCCTTCAGCTCTGTTGACAAACTGCGTTGCAGTGTTGGATAAGTTTCCTCAACTGCAAGTTTTCTTGCGAGAGCACCCAGAGATGATCACCAATTTCATCGAGGAAGTACTGAGATACGACACCCCTGGTCAAAACGTTTCCAGACAGACAACGGTAGAACTGACTTTCTCGGGAGTTGCTATTCCCGCGAACTCAAGAGTCATGCTTCTGCAGGGATCGGCTAACCGGGATGAGAGAGTGTTTGAGAATCCAGATCTGTTTGATGTGACCAGAGATTTCACTAAAACGCCAAAGATTGCCTCTTTCGGAGACGGGATACATGCCTGCATGGGAGCTCCACTCGCTCGCTTGATGGCGAGAATAACTGTTGAAGTCTTGTTAGAACAACCAGATGAAATTCGAATCGTGGGCTTCCCTGAACGCTGGGTCAAGCAATTAGTTCGAGGTTTCTCCAAACTGCCAATTAAGTTCGTATCCCCAGGTACCAAGTTCTAGCCAAAAACTAGTCTGCCAAGGCCGAACCTACAGAAAGTTCAATAGCCTCGCTCAGTTTCAAAGCTAGTGCGTGTGCTTCAGCAGGTTGGTATTTCCTGGGATCCTCACCAAAAACTCCCCAAAGGACATGAGAAGGGTCATGTCGATGCAACCCATATGAATCCCCGTCCGGGTCGATGGCAGGCACCTTGTCAATGCTTGGGAGTTGAGAGAGGTCTATGGTCAAAGGTTCAAACCGAGACAATACAGTGGTCTCAAAAACGCCAGCGTGATCCGGACTCGGGGTAGAGTCAAGGGGCATATTTATCGCCAGATCAATGACCTTCATGTAATTCGCCCCCTGGCGCCAACGCTCCGCAATAGAGGAGATCATTTCGAGTTGCTCTGGCGCAAAATGGCCCGAAAAAATAACCGCAACCTTGACGCCTAGCTCCTGGAGACGTGTCAGCGTTTGCTCTAACATCCCCCTAATTTCCACTTCGTCGTTCATCATGATCGTCCACGGATAAGATTTATGACTGCCGCCGGTGCCGTAGTAAAGAGGTGGAAGCACCGCCCCACCAAATCTATGGGCCGTGAGGCAGGTTAGACCATGAGCGTTGAGAGCGTCGAGTCCAAATGGGAGATGCTCCTGGTGAAACTCAAAGGCACCAATCGGAATAAATACAACTGACCTTTTGGCCAATGCGTCTCGTAGCTGACCTGGGCGCATTAGTTCCATTTGCACATTGCGAAATTCAGTCATTTTCTCCTCATGCCTAGGCGGGGCTACTGATTTTGTAATAGTTGCGTGGCCAGTTGAACTCAGCAATTTTCTCCAACAATTCTTCGGGAAACTGCTGGCCGTCGGAATACGCAACGTTTCTATCAACGCTCTTAATATTGCTCATGCCAGGAATGGTCGAAGATACGCTTGGAGAGCTAAGCGAGTAACGAATCGCCGCTTCAGCCAAAGACTCGAAGTAAGGCCTCACGACCCCTTTGAGGCGCTCGATTCTCTCAAGGGTCACAGCGAATCTATCCCCACCAAAAAGTTGAGATTGAACAGAATTCTCCATCCAAGTGGAAGGAGTACTCTCAGTCCACATCCCGGACAGCGAGCCGGAATCCATTGGAACTCTAGCAATTGCTGCCGTGTTGGTTTTGGCACAAGCCTCAAAGAGACCCTCGGTTGCTGGTCTTTGTTCAAACAAATTAAAAATGACCTGAACCGAGGAAACTAATCTCAATTCGGCTGCAACAATCCCTTCATTGGGCCGGTAGTCGCGAAGGGATACTCCGACCTGGTCAATTTTCCCTTCCAGCCGAAGTTCATTTATGGTTTCAAGCCAGTCCAGAGAGGTTGCTAAATCTGGTGCCCAGCAGTGAAGCTGAAGGAGATCGAGTCTTTCCACTCCGAGCCTTCGCAGTGAGCCCTCGATGTTCTCGCGAAGATACCACCTTGGGTAACGCCCGCGCATTTCCGGACGATCCTCGTCAGGATCTGGCCATCGGATAGGCCGTACCTTCGTAGCGACGTAAATCTGGCCACCATCCCACTTCCTGAGCGACTGACCAATTACAGACTCACTTCGACCGTCGCCATAGAGTTCTGCAGTGTCAACGAAGTTGATCCCCTGCTCGTATGCGTGCAGTAGAGTCCTAATGGACTCGCTGTCATCCACAGGGCCCCATGTCCCACCAAGTTGCCAACCACCGAAGGCAATTTCGCTAACTTGCCAATCGGTATTGCCAAAATTCCTGTATTTCATTAGACAACTCCCAGAATTTTTACTCCACCTGCCACAAGACTAGCACGTGCTAGTTCTTCAAGATTCGAGTTCACTTAATTTGAGCGCCTATTAGCTGCACGATTTTTTCACACACTTCTAGGTTTGCAATTGAGTCTGCATGAGATTCGAAAGGCGACTCGACTAACCCTTGGTCAATGAACTTTGCCATTGCCGTGGCCTGATAGCACAGCCCGTCATGGCCTTGTACATTCGACTCATCCTGCCAAGTCGATACTTCTCCATAAAATTCTTGAGGACTGAGATCGATTCGACTTGGGATGCAGAATTCTGGGCCGACATTCATCTTCGCTCGAGTTCCGCTCACTTGACCGGTTGCCGGAATTCCGGATCGGCCCGACACTAAAACGTAGGCTCGAGAGCCGTCTGGATACCGCAGTTGCGCGGAAACTTCTTCGTCGATTCCGTCAAGATTTAGGACTGCCTGAGCCGTTATTTCCTCAGGGTTTCCTAAGAAAGTCTGGCAGAAGCTAATGGCATAAATTCCCATGTCGAACAGCGGGTCGCCGCCGTTTTTTGTGAATAGCCGCTTCATGTCCAAGTTGGATTGACACATAGAGACATTGACCATCTCTATTTTTCCAAAAGTTCGGTCTTCAAGGAGCTGGCGAATAATGTCGTACTGGGGCAGATACCTCGTCCACATGGCCTCCATCGCAAGCAGCCCGTTTGACCTAGCGACTTCGAAGATTTCCCGTGCTTCAGAGGGTTCCAAGGCGACGGGTTTCTCAATCAACACGTGCTTACCTGCAGCAATTGAGAGCATTGCGTGTTCGAAGTGTTGACTGGGAAGCGTAGCGACATAGATTATGTCGACATCATCTCGCGATACCAGAGCTTCGTAAGTGTCATGGGATTCAATTCCAAATCTTTGCCCATAATCCCTCGCTCTGCCGTGCGTTCGGGACGCAACGGCAACGATTTTTTGAGTTGTGTGTTTTTGAACCGTTCCGATGAATTGCGCGGCAATACCGCCGGCTCCAATTACACCCCATCGGTAAGAGCCAACGCTGTGGGGGTCAATGATTCGAGGTGAGGGAATACGAATCCTGTCTCCTGGAATTTGCATTGAACTCCTATTCAAAAATTAAATTTTTGTCGGCTGATTTGTGTGCAAAAGAGTGAAAACTTCAGGTCAGTCTCCAGAAAAGACCACTTCCCTCTGCAGTCATGACTCGTGCGTGCGAAAACTCGAAAACAAAGTGCCGTTTTACAAAAAAATCGACTTGGGAGCCTCAATGGCGTCATGACAACTTCCTCATACCGATTTCCAGGACCCAAATAATTGAGGTACGCCAGATCGTCTCAGATCTGCTAGTGAAAGTCTTGGACCTAGTCCAGTACCTGCTTGATGTTTCCAGTCAAGCTGGCCAATTCAGCCTCGAGTTCGGCCATTGCCTCACCACCGGCCATCAGGTCGGTGATTTGCTCCCTGGTCCGCTCGCCCTTCGCGAAGTCATCAGCCTTTTCACCGTGAATCAGAACGGCGAAGTGGTCTCCAACTGTCAGAGCGTGGGAAACGTTGTGAGTGACCAGTACCACAGCAATGCCACGGTGCTTAGCCTGCATAATGATTCGAAGCACGTGGGCAGCTTCTTTGACACCCAGTGCTGCCGTTGGTTCATCCAGAATCAAAATCTTTGCACCGAAGAAGACTGCGCGAGCAATCGCAGATACCTGGCGTTCACCACCGGAAAGGCTTCCAACTAAACGGTCGCCATCTGTAACGCGAGTAATCCCCATCTGCTGCATTTGCTCAACAACGACGCCGTTTGCAAACTTTCGATCGAAGCGCTTGAACGGACCCCAACCTTTTGTTGGCTCAAGACCAACAAAGAAGGAGCGCCCTAGCGACATAAGAGGAAAGGTGCCGCCGAACTGGTGAACAGTTGAGATGCCTCGATCAGATGCGTCACGAGGGCTTTCAAAACTCACCTTGTCACCATCGAATTCAATTTCCCCAGATGTTGGACTGTGGAAACCAGACAACACTTTGATCAAGGTGGACTTTCCCGCTCCGTTGTCGCCAAGTAGGCAAAGTACCTGTCCTGGGTGAATGTCTAGTGAGACATTCTTGAGTGCTGCGTAGCTGCCGAAGATCTTTGAAACGTTCTTTAGGCTCATCAATGGATGCGATTTTGCAGACATTATTTTGTTCCCTTCGGTGCGATCTTGTCCTTGACTTTCTTGACGCTTGACATTGCTAGTTTGCGGTAGGAATTGTTTGCGAGCACAGCCAGCAGGACCAAGATTCCAATGATTAGGTTGGACCAGTCACCACCCCAATCCGTTGAATTAACACCTGTAACCACAATGGCAAAGGTGATAGTTCCGAGAATTACACCAATTGGTGAGCCGTAACCTCCGGTAAGCAGCACGCCACCAATCACAACAGCGATGATTGTGAAGAACACCTTGTCCTGACCTGCAGAAACTTGGGCACTGCCGTACAAGGCAACAGTGGTGACACCGAATACTGCCGCACCAAATCCAGATGCTGTAAAGAGAGCAATCGTGGTCTTCTCCACCGGAACTCCTGCGGCGCGAGCCGATTGCTCATCTCCTCCGATGGCCCAAATCCAGTTTCCGTACTTGGTCCGGTACATAATCCATGAAATTACGAGTGAAAAAATAATTGCGATGTAAATAGCATTTTCAAAAGTCAGAAAAATGCGTCCACCGATGGTGTCCTTCACCCATTGATCGGGCTGGTGAGCCTGTTGGACGTTACTCACGATAAGTTTCGTGACACCAAAGATGAGTCCTCGGATAAAGAACGACATTCCCAGAGTGACGATGAAGGACGAGAGCTTAACCCGAGTGATCAACACACCGTTCAGAAATCCGAAAAAGGTCCCAGTCAGCAAACCTGCTGGCAAAGCGATCCAGTCTGGAAGACCGAAATGCCCTCCCAGCAAAGCGTATGTCATGGCAGAAGCCGCGATGTTGGCACCTACGGATAAATCCAAATGCCCAGCAATCATCACCAGGGCGATGGGGAGCGCCACAATCGCTAGTTCAGCAGCGACGTTGACCCATCCGGCGGTGACAAGCACAGATGGGAAGATCGGCCATCCAAAGTAAAGGAAGAAAAAATAAACAACCACCGCTCCAACAAATGCGGCAAACTCCGGCTTACGCGGAATGGACTTCAACTTATCTAACAAGTCTCTGCTCTCCTGATTGATCAAACTCTACAGCTGTGAAGGAACGGGTGGGTGAACCCGGAGGCGCACCCACCCGTTCATTTGCTTCTTATTGAGTCGACTCGATTTAACGGTAACCCTCAGCAACGCCGGTTAGAACTGCATCGGCATTGTCCGCGGTGATTAGCGATGGGCCGGTCAAAATGACTGGGTTAGCAGGAAGGATTGCGTACTGGTCGTACATCCATGCCTGAGAAACAGCCAACCATCCCTGGTACCAACCCTGCTGGTCTACAGCAAATAGGGTTTCTCCAGACTTGATTCTGTTAATGATGTTCTCCGAAACGTCCCATCCGCCTGTTGCAGCGCTGATGCCCGCAGCCTTGAGGGCAGCATCAACGGCATCGGCGTCGGCAGCTGAACCAGTTGCGAAACCATCAATCGATGGATCCTTTGCTAGCTCTGCCTGAACCGCAGCGGTGATTGCTGCAGCGTCACCGAATGACTCTGGTGGAAGGATGATCTGGTCAGCCTGGATGCCAGCGCCAGTGGCGCCGTCAACTAGACCGCCACAGCGCTGCTGCCAGTTAATTGCACCAGGCTGGGTGTTCACGCAACGAACGTTCTTGTAGCCCTCGGAGGCGAAGTACTCTCCGGCGCGGACGCCAGCCAAGTACTCGTCGGTACCGTAGTAGCCGTATGCCTTGATGCTTCCGTCTTCAAGGGTGGGTAGCCCCGAGTTGTACATGAACACCTTAACGCCAGCTGCGGTGGCTGCCTCTAGGGCAGGACCCTCTGCTGCTGCATCCCAAACTGGAACAGCCAACGAGGTGCACTCCTGAGCAACAGCTTGCTCAATTAGCTTCACCATGTCTGGGCCGATGTTGTCGTAGTTCGGTAGTGAGATCCAGGTGTACTTGCTCCCAGCCTGGGTGACTGCCTGACCAGCTAGATCTGCACCATTCTTCAATACAGCGAAAAATGCATCAGCACCACCAATCGCACATACGTGGCGAGGGTTCGCAGATGATCCGGTGGCAACTGAAGATGCGTCTTCGGTTGATCCGGCGTCGGTGGTGGATGCAGTTTCGGTGGTGGCAGCGGAGCTGCAACCAGAGACCACGAGGGTTGCCGCTGCAAGGGCAGCCCAGAGGCCTTGCTTCTTAAGGGTAACTTTCACTTCGTTGTGTCCTTACTTCGTCGAGTAGTTCGCGAATGGAACTTGCGAACCGGTTGCAGCTGCAACCTGGGAAAGAGCATACATAGTTTGTAAGCACATAAATACATAAATTCATAACGGTCTCGTAACCATGAATTTACGCTCATCACTAAATTTCAAAACGGGAAACAGGCCAGGAAATAACCTGTCTGTCAGGCGAAAGGACATAAAGTTCCTGTTTTGTTTCGTGGATGTAGAAAGTTGAACCCGCAGGGGAAACCACCAAAAATTTGGACAAACCACCTAGGAAGTGTTAACAAATTGTGACCAGCAAACAGCGGATCAGGAAGTGGCTTCAAACACGAAGCCGCTCTTACGTCTTGAGAACGTGGGCGGACCCCACTGTCCCCTATCTAGCTGACCTGATAAAACGCTGGCATTGGCTGATAAGCAGCAGGGACCTTTTTGCCGCTGCGCAGTGCTTCCAGCCCTGCCTCTACGGCAGCGGCGGCTAGGTAGCCATCCCAAGCGGAAGGTCCATCAATTTTGCCTGCTTTGGCAGCGTTCACCCACCGTTGAATCTGACTGTCATATGCGGCGGCAAAACGGGGCTTGAAAGACATGTTTTCGTCCATTGAAATCTTTGCCGAAAAATTGGTTAGCATCCCCGAGGTGCGTCCTATCTCAGCCAAGCCCTCCTCGAATATCGCCTCGGTGCGAACCTGATACCCAAATTGCGCTGAAACGTTCATTTCAACGACCGCCAGGACCCCTGACTCAGTCTCTAGCATCACGAGAATTGGTTCATTGAGGTGGACCGGGGATTTTGAGTTGCGCTTGAAGTGCCTCACCTCAACCGACGCAATTGGTGAATCGGTCAGGAATCGAACGACATCGATCTCGTGCACGACTGAGTCAAATATCAACATGTCGTTGTGGTAGCTTTCGGGCACCGTTGGGTTTCGATGAGCACAGTGCAACCCAAGCAATTCACCTTGGTTTTTACTAACGATTAGCTCACGCAACTGCATGTACCCGGAATCAAACCTTCTCATAAATCCAACTTGAACGAGATTTCGGCCAGTGGCCATTTCAGCTGCTACCACGCGCAGAGCAGAGCTCGAGTCTGGAGTTAGTGGCTTTTCGCAAAGAATAGGCAGATTGGCAGCCAGGGCAGGAATTAGAACTGACTCATGGAACTGGCCAGGGGTTGCAATCAACACCGCATCCATGGCGCTGGCCTGGAGGGCTTCTTCTATGTTTGAAAACCACTTAGCCGAGGGAAGATTGGCCAACGCGGCTTTGGCTCGATTTTCGTCTGGTTCAACGACAGCGCTTACTACGGCACCAACTATTCGAGAAGAAATTCGAATAATGTGGTCGGCGCCCATGAGCCCTGCGCCAACAACGGCAATTCTTAGATCTGGCATGCTTTTTTCCTTTTCTTAAACGAACCTTGCCGCGTGGGTGCAAGAAGCAATGTGGTCACGCGTGCGCTTTGCTATGGGGTATGGGAAGTCAACCGAACAGCCATACATGTCCTGCTCAACTATTGCGAACATCTCTGGGTTAATTTCCAGAGCCTTTTCGATTATCGGGGCGAATTCGGGAACGCCCACTCCGCCCGGCTCTGTCATGACACCGTTGGCCACAGCCTCAACGAACGGCAGGTCATTCTTTAGCGTTTCGGCAAGGATGTCAGGGTGAACCTGCTTCAGGTGAAGGTAGCCAATCCGCTCAGGGTAGGCATTCATAAGCTTCACGTTGTCGCCTAGGTAATAAGCGAAATGCCCAGTATCAAGGCAAAGATTCGTAAATTCCGGGTTCGTCTCAACAAGAAAACGTTCAACTTCGGCGTAGGTGCCAATGTGACTATCCGCGTGGGAATGAAATTGTTGACGAATACCGAATTCTTCCCAAAGAGCCTGCCCAAGTTTGTCATGACCAGCGGCTAGTTTTTTCCACTGCTCGTCGTCAAGCACCCTGGACTCAAGCACCTGCGCGGTCGAGTCAGACCGCCAGAGGTCAGGAATTACTACTAGATGCTCAGCACCTAACTTGGAAACTAGGCCGGCAACGTCCAGCGCCTGATCCCAAGCACGCTTCCATTGGTCATCACCCTTGTGGAACCCTGTGAAGACAGTTCCGGCGGACAAATGCAGGTCATGGGCAGCTAGGGCATCGGCAAGTTGATTAGGGTCAGTGGGCAAGTAGCCGAAGGGGCCGAGCTCGATCCAGTGGTATCCAGCTGCCTGAACCTCCGCTAGGAATCGCTCCCAAGGCACCTGGCCCGTGTCATTAGGGAACCACACGCCCCATGAATCTGGTGCCGTGCCTACCCTAATTCGTCCCGACATTCGCGTACCTCTTCTTCCCTTGCGATGCACTTTTGCTGCAGGCTTTTGAATCTTCCTTTACCTTCATAATTTAGTGGATTGAAGCAATTATTTGTCAGTACAAAATAACATTTATGTAAACGAGATTCTATTTGACAGTCTCCGTTGCTAACTTGGTGCCTATCTCGACGAGAGAGATCTTCAAAAAGTATTGAAGCGGAAGGCACAAAGTGGGGTTTGAGAGGGTCTGTTTTGAAACTAAATTACCTAACCCGAGCCCTTGCTCCGGCAACCCTAGGAAAGACTGATGAAATTTGGTGTTTACAACGCAATTTTGCATGACCGCCCACTGACCGAAGCCCTGAAAGTCATCAAAGATCTTGGTTTAGATGGTCTCGAGATAAACACCGGTGGGTTCCTACCTGCGGTGCACGTGCCCAACATGGAAGAGATCCTCCATTCAGATTCAGCAAGAGATGACTTTTTGGCCATTTTTGATGCTGAGGGACTCGAAATCTTGGGCCTCAACTGTAACGGCAATCCCCTTCATGCAAAATCTGTCATCAGGGCTGCACACTCCCAAGATGTAATTCGCTCCGTCAAGTTGGCAAATCGTCTAGGCCAAAACAGGGTGGTTACAATGTCTGGCCTGCCTGGAAGTGAACCCGGCGCTGCCAATCCGAACTGGATGGTTAACGCCTGGAATTCCGCCCACCTCGACGTTCTTGACTACCAATTCGAAATTGCTAGCAGTTTCTGGCGAGAGGTAGATGCTCTCGCTCGTGACCTTGACGTTGTTGTCGCACTGGAGCTTCACCCGCAAAACCTGGTTTTCAATCCAGCGTCAATGCGCGAATTGGTTAGGCGAACAGACTCGACCAACATTGGAGTCGAACTGGATGCATCGCACTTATTTTGGCAGCAAATGGACCCAATTGCCGTTGTCGACAATTTGGGTGAACTTGTCGCACATGCGGCTGCTAAGGACGTGCGGATAAACCCGCATTCTGCTATCGAGGGAGTCTTGGACAATAGCTTTCGGAGACTCGGCCCAGATGAAGCTCGAACCAACCTCGGCGGTGATGAGTGGGCAAATGAATGGCCTAAGCCATCGGCCTGGGATTTTGTGGCGGTTGGCAAAGGCCACGACTCAGATTATTGGGCTGGGTTCCTAGCTGCACTGCACCGAGTGGATCAGGGAATGATTATCAACATCGAACACGAAGATGTTTCAATGGGACGGGAAGAGGGTTTGAAATTTGCCGCCGAAGTTTTGCTCGATGCCGCAAGAAAATCAGGAGTTAGATAACTTGCAATAATAAATTTGCAGTCTTCAACATTTGTAATAACATTAGGTCAAATAGTCCAAGGAAGGGCGTGTGGAGAACCATGGCTCAAGGTAACGCTCCTTTCGACCTTGTAACGATTGGGCGAATCGGCGTTGACATTTACCCGCTCCAAAACGGCGTTGGTTTGGAAGATGTGACCAGCTTCGGCAAATTTCTAGGCGGCTCACCAACAAACGTGGCCGTAGCAGCTACGAGACATGGACTGAACTCCGCAGTGATCACAAAGGTTGGCCAGGATTCGTTTGGTCGCTACCTCAAACAAGAACTAAGCAGGCTTGGAGTGGACAATAGGTACGTCGGTGATGTCCCAGATCTGATGACTCCGGTTGTCTTCTGCGAAATCTTCCCGCCAGATGATTTCCCCCTTTACTTCTATCGCAAACCAACTGCTCCTGACATGCAGATCACCGCTGGTGAGCTTGATCTAGATGCCATCGGGATTGCTGGAATCTTCTGGTTTACGGTTACTGGACTTAGTGAGGAACCCTCGCGGTCTGCTCATTTAGCGGCCTTGAGGTCTAGGAAGGGAAAGCGACACACCGTCGTAGATCTCGATTATCGACCAACGTTCTGGTCCTCCCCCGAAGCTGCCCGCAGGGAGATCGATCAAATCTGGGGCAATGTGACGGTCGCAGTTGGCAATAAGGAAGAATGCTTTGTTGCCGTCGGCGAGACTGAGCCTGAGCGCGCAGCCGATGCACTTTTGGAGCGCGGTGTCGAGATTGCCATTGTGAAACAAGGCCCGAAGGGTGTTATGGCTAAGACCAAGAATGAAATGGTTGAAGTCCCGCCTTACTTTGTCGACGTAGTCAACGGGTTAGGGGCGGGGGATTCATTTGGTGGCTCCCTTTGCTATGGCCTCAGCCAAGGCTGGGACCTAAAGCGAATCCTGCAATTCGCAAATGTCGCGGGAGCCATAGTGGCGTCGCGTTTGGAATGCTCAACAGCTATGCCAACGACGGCAGAGGTGGTTGAGGTATTGAAAGAGAAGTTCTCATGGAACTAACTAAGTCAGCATCCTTCGAATCCATTAAGGACGTTAGGGCTGAAAACCCTGGCGCCATTCGGACTGCCCTAGAAAATCGTCAACGACGGGAGCTGATTCGTGGCGATGGTCGTCTGCTCATAATCGCCGCCGACCACCCGGCGCGTGGAGCGATAGCGGTCGGTAAAAACCCAACCGCCATGGGATCCAGACGGGAACTGCTCGAGCGCTTTGCGGAGGCGTTATCTCGACCTGGAGTTGATGGAGTGCTTGGCACCCCTGACGTAATTGATGATCTAGCCCTAATGGGACTTCTGGACGACAAAATCGTCGTTGGTTCCATGAATCGAGGAGGGTTACGCGGTTCAACGTTTGAATTCGATGACCGCTTTACTGGGTACTCGATCGAGGCTCTCAAGAACCAGGGATTAGATTTTGCCAAGACGCTCCTCCGAATCAATCTGCAGGACAACACTTCCGTTGCCACCTTGGAAGCCAATGCCAGAGCTGTCGATGAAGCTTGTAAGCACGAAATCCCAATCATGTTGGAGCCCTTTATGGCCGAATGGGTGAATGGGAGAGTGGTGAACGACCTTTCCACCGATGCTGTGGTCTTATCGGTCGCGATAGCCCAAGGTTTGGGTCACTCTTCGGCCTACACCTGGCTGAAACTTCCAGTCGTGTCAGAGATGGAAAGAGTGATGGAGGCCACGACGCTTCCCACCCTCCTTCTCGGTGGCGACGTCGATGGGGACCAGGAGAAAGCTTTTGAATCATGGAATGGTGCCGTCTCTCTCCCGGGTGTTAGAGGCCTGGTGGTAGGGAGAAGCCTGCTATACCCAACTTCAGGAGATGTGTCCCAAGCGGTCGACATTGCCGCCAAGATGGTTCATGGATCAAGTCTGTGAGTAAGGAAAAGAATATGACAGTCGTTCCACACTTTATTTCCGGTAGCGAGTACCCAAGCAGATCGGGTCGCACTGCTCCAGTTTTCGACCCAGCACTGGGTAAGCAAACAAAAGAAGTGGCGCTGGCAAACCAGGATGAAATCAAGGCAGCGATTGCTTCGGCCAAGGCAGCATTCCCAAAGTGGCGTGACATGTCGCTAGCAAGACGTCAGGCCATTATCTTCAACTTCCGCGAACTGCTGAACGCCAGGAAGGGGGAACTCGCTGCAATAATCACCGAGGAGCACGGCAAAGTCCTCTCCGATGCGCTTGGAGAAATCACTCGCGGTCAAGAGGTGGTTGAGTTTGCGTGCGGCATGCCTCACCTTTTGAAAGGCGAGTACTCAGAAAATGCGTCAACCAATGTTGATGTTTACTCCACTAAACAGCCACTAGGTGTCGTGGGCATCATCAGCCCCTTTAACTTTCCTGCAATGGTTCCGATGTGGTTCTTCCCGGTAGCACTAGCGGCCGGCAACACAGTGATATTGAAGCCAAGCGAGAAGGACCCCAGCGCCGCCATCTGGATGGCCAAGCTATGGAGCGAAGCTGGCCTGCCAGATGGCGTCTTTAACGTTCTCAACGGTGACAAAGAAGCCGTTGATGGGCTGCTCACTCACCCGGATGTTGCCTCAATCAGTTTTGTAGGTTCTACCCCAATTGCTCAATACATTTACGAGACGGCTGCCAAGCACGGGAAGCGGGTGCAATCACTCGGTGGAGCAAAAAACCACATGTTGGTGCTACCCGATGCTGATTTGGATCTGGTTGCAGACTCAGCAATCAATGCTGGGTTTGGCTCTGCGGGAGAGCGCTGCATGGCTATTTCGGTTGTCGTAGCCGTTGAGCCCATAGCAGATGCTTTGATTCCAAAGATTGTTGAGCGCATTGGCCAGATCAAGGTTGGAGACGGCCGCAGATCATGCGACATGGGGCCGTTGGTGACAAAAGTTCACCGTGACAAAGTTGCCTCATACATCGACATTGCAAAGACAGATGGCGCAGCCGTTGTGGTGGATGGCCGAGAAATCAATCCGGACGGGGATGCCAATGGATTTTGGCTGGGGCCAACCCTGATTGACAAAGTGCCAACAACTTCAAAAACTTACCTTGAAGAGATTTTTGGGCCCGTGCTGTCGATCGTCCGAGTAAAAAGCTATGAGGAGGGGTTGCAGCTAATCAACTCGGGAGCATTCGGAAACGGGACTGCCATCTTTACCAACGACGGTGGTGCCGCACGACGCTTTCAGAACGAGGTCGAAGTTGGAATGATTGGAATTAACGTTCCAATCCCTGTTCCGGTTGCCTATTACTCCTTTGGGGGCTGGAAGCATTCACTATTTGGGGACTCTCGAGCCCACGGTGAAGAGGGCTTCCGTTTCTTCACTCGCACCAAGGTGATTACCTCTCGCTGGCTGGATCCCAGCCACGGTGGTCTAAACCTTGGTTTCCCGCAAAACTAGGTTCGAAAGTGAAATGGTTCTATCGGCAGGGTCGCCTCCACAACGGTCCATTTGAGACAGTTGTGGACGGTAGCATTCCAGGTTGGCGCCATACCGGCTTGAGGGTTGCGAGCCTAAAGCAGGGCATCGTAGCAACTTTGAATGAAACCCACGTTGAGCGAATCGTTGTTCCGCTGAATGGTTCTTTTGTTGTTGAATACACAGTTTTAGGTAAGACCGAAAAGCAGACTATGAGGGGCAGGCAGTCCCCCTTTCATGGGGCGACAGACACTCTCTACCTTCCGATGGGCTCTACCGCAAACATCACTGGTATTGGTCGAGTGGCTATTGCCGAGGGACCGGCGTCAAGAGTGAAAGATCTTAAGTACTCACCAGCATCCGAAGTTCCCTTAGAGCTGCGCGGTGCTGGAAGGGCCACACGACAGGTGCATAATTTCGGCACCCCTTTTGCTCTTGATGCCGATCGTCTAATTGTGTGCGAAGTCATTACTCCGGCGGATAACTGGTCGAGTTATCCGCCGCATAAGCACGATGAGTACATTCCCGGGGTTGAGTCAAACCTAGAGGAGATTTACTATTTCGAGGTGGCGAACGCCAGGGGCACCAAGGCACCCAGGGGAACTGACCCAATTGGTTTCTTCCGCAATTACGGAACTGAAGCTAGAAAGATTGACACGCTCACCGAAGTGCGAACAGGTGATGTTGCGCTGGTGCCATTCGGCTGGCATGGGCCAGCGATGGCCGCGCCTGGCTATGACCTCTACTATCTAAATGTCATGGCTGGACCAGATCCAGATCGATCTTGGAACATTTCCGACGATCCACACCACAGCTGGGTTCGATCGACCTGGGCTGTGCAACAACCCGACCCACGACTTCCTTACACATCTCAGGAGTAACCATGGCAACGCGCAGAATGACGGTTAGTCAAGCTCTAATTGAGTTCCTCGCTAATCAGTGGACCGTTGACGCAGGCACTAGGGTTCGAACGATAGCGGGAACCTTTGGAATTTTCGGTCACGGCAACGTAGCGGGCGTTGGGCAGGCTTTAAAGCAATTTTCAGTGGATGCGCCAGAGATGATGCCCTACTACCAGGCACGCAATGAGCAGGCCATGGTTCACGAGTCGGTTGCCTACGCTCGAATGAATCGAAGGCTTTCAACCTTTGCGTGTGCGGCCTCTGTGGGTCCAGGCGCTTCTAACATGCTTACTGGTGCGGCGTTAGCTACGATCAACCGGCTCCCAGTTCTGCTCTTGCCATCGGACACGTTTGCGAACCGTGCCCCAGACCCAGTTTTGCAACAACTTGAGGCTTTTCACGACGGCTCAATCTCGGTAAACGATGCCTTCAAGCCACTTTCAAAATACTTTGACAGGGTTCAGCGTCCTGAGCAGCTTTTCTCAGCTTGCCTAAATGCCATGCGGGTTCTAACCGATCCAGTTGAGACCGGTGCCGTCACCATCGCCCTACCTGAGGACGTGCAGGCCGAGATCCTTGACGTGCCCGAGGAGTTTTTGGCGCCTCGTGAGTGGCACATCAGACGTCCACGTCCAGAGGCAAGAGACATTGCTGCGGCGGCCAGGGCGATTAGAACAGCTTCCAACCCAATGATCATTGCTGGCGGAGGTGTTATTTATTCCAACGCCCATGACTCTTTGAAAGCATTTGTTGAAAAAACAGGCATTCCTATTGGTGTAGCCCAGGCTGGTATGGGCTCCCTTCCCTGGGACCACCCCCAAAACCTTGGCGCTGTGGGCGCCACGGGTACCTCAGCCGCTAACCGAGCCGCCGCGAAGGCAGACGTCATTATTGGCATTGGAACCCGCTACTCGGATTTCACCACTGCGTCTAGGACAGCTTTCCAGAATCCTGCCGTGAAGTTTGTAAACATCAATGTCGCCGCATTTGACGCCTACAAACACGGAAGCGCCATACCGATCGTTGCAGACGCACACGCCGCTTTGTTGGAACTGATTGATGCCGTCGGGGATTTCAGGGTGAATGATCACTATCGAAGTGAGTACACCGGTAATAAGGCTCACTGGGAGGCCCTCGTCGATGAGAGCTTTGTAGACAAAAAACTCGCCGAGCCGTCTCAAGCAGAAATAATTGGAGCGGTTCAGCAGACCTCGGACCCTCGGGACGTTGTGATATGCGCAGCCGGTTCACTTCCAGGCGACCTCCACAAGCTGTGGCGGGTCCGAGACTCCCTGGGGTATCACGTGGAATACGGCTACAGCTGCATGGGATACGAGATAGCCGGGGGCCTTGGCGTAGCGCGTGCTGACAAATCCAGGGATGCGATTGTCATGGTTGGTGACGGTTCCTACCTGATGATGCACACCGAAATGGTTTCAGCGGTCGCCGAGGGCATCAAGTTCATAATCGTTCTAATTCAAAACCACGGATATGCGTCCATCGGGCACCTATCCGAAGACCTTGGCTCACAGCGCTTCGGAACCCTTTACCGATTTAGAAATGATGAGGCAAATAATTTCGAAACCGGAGACAAGCTTCCAGTTGACTTAGCGGCAAATGCTGAGTCCCTGGGTGTAAATGTCATTCGTGTGGAGCCGACTACAAATGCGATCCTGGACCTCAAAAATGCACTCAAGGAGGCGAAGGCCTCCAAGACTGCGACCTTGATTCACATTCACTCCAATCCCCTTCTGTATGCACCTGATGGAGAGGGCTGGTGGGATGTGCCAGTGGCTGCCGTTTCGACGCTGGACAGCACGATTAGAGCACGAGAGAGTTACGAAAAAGCATTAGCCAACCAAAAACCACTCTTAGGAAAAGGCGCCGTCGAGCGCGCGTAGGTCGAGGAGGACCAAATGGTAAAAATCGCACTGGATCCAACCCCGTTTCACCACACCCACAAGCTCCTTGAATTCCCAAAACTCGCTGCGGATTTGGGATACAAGTACTTGCAAATGACTCCACACGCGGACTTTATTCCTTTTTTCAATCACGCCCGGGCTGACGATGCCCTGGTGAAGGAGCTGAAAAAGGCGTGCAAGGATGTCGGGGTAGAGATCGCTTCTACCCTCCCAGTTTTGCGCATTTCATCTCCCGATCCTGACGCTCGCGAGGCTGCAGTTCGAAACTTCAAGAGAGTTATTCAGATCACCCGGGAACTTGGCGTGAACACAATCGGCACAGAGTTTTCTGGCCGGCCTGAAAAAGCCGAGGAATCAGAACGGGCTTTTTACCGGTCGATGGAGGAACTTCTTCCAATTATCGAGAAGGAAGGAATCAACCTTTTCATTGATCCACATCCAGATGATTTTGTCGAAGACGGGATGCAGGCGTGGCGAGTGATAAGGGGCCTGAACTCCAAGCACGTTGGAATGGTTTACGTGGCTTCACACACCTTCCACATGGGGAACAATGCGCTAGAAATCATGCGGACCGTCGGGTCGAGAATCGGCATCACCCACATCTCAGACACCATGGATCACAAACGGAGCCACGGTTTGAGGTACATCACTAATCCCCCAGGAAACGCGATTCGAGTCCACCAGCACCTAAAACTGGGTGACGGTGACGTGAACTGGGACGAGTTCTTTGGTGGCCTGAAAGAGATCGGCTATCTAGACAACCCGAATGCCATCATGTGCTCGTCAGTGTTTGCTGAGAATGAGAAAAACGTTGAGACGGCTGTTTTCCAGCGTGAGGCAATCGAGAAATACATTGCAAAATTTGGTTGATTCTTTAGCGATCAATTGGTGAGGCTATGAGGAGGAATTATGCCGCTCGTAAGAATTGACCTTGTCAAGGGTCGAGCCACTTCAGACGTGCAGAAGATAGCCGATGCCATTCACGAAGCCCTTGTTGAAGTAATGGAGATTCCGGTTCGTGATCGGTTCCAAGTTGTAACTCAGCACGATGCGTTCGAGGTAGTTGCGGAAGATGCGGGCCTGGGCTTCGAACGAGATGATTCAAAAGTAATGATTCAAATCATTACCCAACGTGGCCGCACTCAAAACCTGAAGCAACGGCTCTATCAGCGGATAACTTCGAAGCTCACGATCACAGGCGTTACTCCAAATAATGTGTTCATCAGCTACACGGAAAATACCCCCGCGGACTGGTCGTTTGGGTTCGGAAAAGCGCAGTTTTTGCTCGGCGAGCTAAAAAGCTACGCGAGTTAACTATTTTTGAACCAGCGTTGCCTGGAAAGAATAAAGTTCGGGAGAATAGCAGTGGTGGCCGTATTCAATGGCCCGGCCCTCATCGTCATAAGCCGTGCGGTCCATTGTCAGCAGGGCAGCGCCATTTTCAAGTTCAAGAAGGTCAGTCTCTTTGTTCGAGGCTTTTCTGGCGGATATTTTTTGCTTAGCTACCCGGATTGTAATCCCTTGAAGCCTGAGCCACTGGTACAAACCTAGTTCCTCCAGGTCTGACACGCTTATCCCCCTGAATTGACCAGGTAGGTAGTTAACCATCACCGAAACAGGAATCGAATCGGCATACCGCAAACGCTCAATCCTGATGATTTCTGTACCCGGGGCTACGGCCAACTCCTCTGCGACTTGAGAATCGGCCTTCAATACCTCAAGGGACAAAAGTTTCGTGGAAGGCTTTTTACCCGAGCGGATAAGGTCATCATGTAGCGAGGTCAACTCAACTCCTCGAGTAACTTGACCGTGCACAACCTGTGTTCCGACTCCGCGTCTTCTTACCAAAAGCCCTTTATCGACCAGTTCTTGTATGGCTTTTCTTATGGTCGGACGCGACAAACCTAATCGATCGCCGAGGGCGATTTCATTTTCCAAACGCGAGCCCGGGGGGAGCTGCCCACCCAAAATTGCCTGCTGAATCCTTTGAGAGACCTGGTAGTAGAGGGGAACAGGTCCAGTGCGATCTAGGTCGGCAAAAGTGGACAGCGGGAGAAGAACCTCAGTTTTTCGCATCTAAACCTCACTTAAGCCTGAGTTTGAAAAGTTGTAATAACAATACAACAAGTGACTCCCCCGACCGAGCACTATTTGTTCTGGGGCTTTAGGATCACCATGTCCACCAAAAACTCGCTGTGAAACACTTCGGCGTTCAAGCTTGCCGAGAACCTGATCTGGTGGCTTCCGGGGGCAATTGCGGTCGTGCCAATGAGAATCTCCTGCCAACCTGAGGTGTTTGGGAAGACTGTTCCTCGCTTCACATACTGGTCATAGGACTGATTTTGATTTCCGTCATAGAACAGGTGGTTTCCAAGTAGCACCCGGCCGTGAAAATCTGGCCCAGAGTTTTGATACCGAACCCAAAGCTCCCAGACCTGCTCCCTGCCAAAGTCAGCTTTGACACTGAAGCCACGCTCCTGCTGAGAAAAGCCGACCACGCAACCGTGTCCAGTGGAGCCGGGAACTGAGCTCTCAACCCTGGTTTCCCAGAGCTTGCCCGCTGCCGCATCGAGCTGAATTTCGACAGTGTTTGCCTCGGGGATCGCTCCTTGAGAAGAAGGAGTGATCGGCAGAATCCGCCCGTCTTGGTCATACTCAAGCCGATCGATCATCAGGGAGCGAGATGTGGGTCGATTCGAAACCCAAGCGGAGTGGTAGAGGGCGTACCACTGACCCTTGAACTCAACGCATGAACCATGAATCGTGCCGGAGTTGCCCGGGTACTCGGGGATGAATACTCCTTGGTTTTTGTAGGGTCCGAGTGGATGATCGGCAATCCCGTAGCACATCCGCTGCGGCCAACGCTCTTGATCGAGGGCTGGAAAGGTTAGGTAGTAGCGGTCCTTGTAGCGGTGCAAAAATGGGCCTTCGTAGCCCCCGAGATCATTGCTCAGGTTGGTTATGGTCTCGCTCTTTACCGAGAGTAAGTCATCTTCTAGTTCAGCTATGAAAATCTCTCCGCGGCCGCCCCAAACCAGATAGGGAATATCCTCATCGATGAAGAATCCGGGGTCTTGACCCCACTCGACATTTGCAATTTTCCCAAGGTCTTTGAAAGGACCCTCCGGCCTGTCGCTGACAGCAAGGCCGGTTTTGAAAAAACTGGTCTCTCTGTCAATTGCGCAGTAGGTGAGGTAGTAGCGACCCCTGAAGTAATTTGCGTCGATGGCCCACATCTGACTGATTGCCCAGGAGACCTCGTCGAGGTGGAGGATTTGGCCGTGGTCAACCCAGTGTTTCAAATCAGCAGTTGAAAGGCAGTGGTAGGACACCATCGAGTCATGGGTGTTGGTGTCGGGCTGGTCGTAAGAGACATAGACGTAGAGCCGATCCCCGAAAACGTGGGCGGAAGGGTCGGCGAAATAAGCGTGATCGACGGCAGGGTTTGACATCTATTTACCCAGCAATTCCGCTGCCTGCTTGGCAGCACCCAACGCAACGTATTCAGCGGGTTCGGGAACAAAGACCTCCGCGCTAAAAACCTCTTTTGCTATCTGCTGGACAGCTGGATTGGCAGCTGCTCCACCAATTAGCGAAATGCTCTTGATCTCCAGACCCTGTTTCTCAATGACCTCGCCGCCAAAGGCAAGCCCTCGGAGCATGCCCTCAATGCAAGCCCTGGCAAAGTTTTCCCTTGTTCCATTGGCCAGGGTGATTCCAGTTACGCTCGCGGTTGCATCTGGGAGGTTTGGTGTTCTTTCACCCTCCAGGTATGGCGTAACCCTTACTCCCCCGGCACCTAAGTCAGCTTTGAGGGCGAGCTCACCAAATTCAGTCAGCCCAACACCCAGCAGCTGCGCGCCCCACTCGATAACCCGGGCGGCATTTATGGTGCAGACCAGCGGCAGAAAGTATCCCTGAGCATCGGCAAAGCCAGCTACGCATCCGGAGGCGTCACTGGTGGCGCTTGCCGTCGCCCCAAATACAGTTCCACTGGTCCCAAGCGAAACAGCAAACATTCCCGGTGAAAGCTCGAGACCCTTGGCCGCTCCGGCGTTGTCGCCCATGCCCGCACCGATCCTAATTTCGTGCGAGGCGAGATCAGATCGTACTTTTGCAGTGCTCTCCCGGGGCCCTAGAACGCGAGGGAGAAGAACTTGGTGCCCCAGGCAGAATGCAATTACCTCACTGAGGTACTCGTTGGTACTGGGGTTGAAATACCCGGTACCGGAGGCATCCGACCGATCGGTAAACAGGCCCGATAGGTTGGGGTAGTTTTCCGAGAGCCGCCAGCTGAGGTAATCGTGCGGCAGGCACACTGCCGCCACCTGTTTTGCAATCTCCGGTTCGTTGTTCAATACCCAGCGCAGCTTGGTTGCCGTAAAGGATGCAACCGGCAAACTGCCAGTTTGTTTTGCAAGCCAGTCAGCGCCAAAGTGCTCAATAAGCTCACCCGCCTCGCCCGAGCTCCTGGTGTCGTTCCAGAGCAGGGCTGGCCTGAGTACATTGCCGTCCTGGTCCAGCAGCACCATGCCGTGCTGCTGTCCTGCGATGGAAATGGCCGATACATCGCTGAGTCCTCCAGCCGACTCGATAGCTTCGAGCAGCGCATCCCACCAGTGCTGCGGATCAACCTCGGTTCCTGATGGATGTTTGGCTCTGCCCTCTCGAACTATTTGCCTAGAGTTTGGATCCCAAATCAATACCTTGCAGCTCTGGGTCGAGGAATCAACACCCGCGACCAGCGCCACGTCTACCTGGCTCCCATAAGGTGCTCGAGAGCAATTTGGTTTAGCTGAACGAAGCCGGCACCTCGCCCATTGAAATACTCATCTGGTTCAAAGGAAGACCACTCGGAGGAGTTGCGCAAGTCTGAAGCACTCTCGCCAGAGTTGATGGTTGGCAACGCTAGCTGGTCCAACTTTGCACGCTGCTTCAGGGCCTTCACCTCGGGGTCATTCTCGAAACGCTCTGCGCGCTCAAGCAGCAGGTTATACATCCGGATATTTGCTCTCGCCGACTCCCAAACTCCAGTCCAGTCCTCGGTCCTCGAAGGCTTGTAGTCAAAATGACGTGGTCCGTCATAGGCGCTCTTACCCTCCTTACCAAACTCCAGAAGGTGAACCAGGGCGAACGCGTTCGCCAGGTCGCCGTGACCAAAGACCAGATCCTGGTCGTATTTGATGCCCTTTTGACCGTTGAGGTCGATGTGGAAAAGCTTTCCAGCATCAAGAGCCTGAGCGATGCCCGCAGTGAAGTTAAGTCCTGCCATCTGCTCGTGACCAACCTCGGGGTTAAGCCCAACCAGCTCTGGGCGATCCAGGGTCTGGATGAAGCCCAAGGCGTGACCAACGGTCGGTAGCAAGATGTCGCCGCGCGGTTCGTTTGGCTTGGGCTCCAGCGCAAAGCGGATCTTGTAGCCCTGATCTACAACATAGTCTCCGAGGAAGTTAATGGCCTCGCGGTAGCGAGCTAGCGCATCAACCACGTTCTTGGCACTGTCGTACTCGGCGCCCTCTCGACCACCCCACATCACAAAAGTCTCAGCACCCAGCTCATTGGCCAAGTCAAGGTTGCGCAGCACCTTGCGAATTGCAAATCTCCTGACCTCCCTGTCGTTGGAAGTGAAAGCACCGTCTTTGAATATCGGGTGGCTGAACAGGTTGGTGGTGAGCATTGGCATCTTTAGGTGGGTGGCTTCAAGCGCCAATTTCAAACGATCGATCGCTTCGCGTCGCTCAGTTTCGGATGCGTCAAACGGGAAAATGTCATCGTCGTGGGCAGTGATGCCATAGGCACCTGCCGCTTTGAGCTGCTCGAGAGTTTCCTCGACGGAAATAGTTGCCCTGGTTGCAGAACCAAAAGGGTCGGCTCCAAGCCAGCCCACGGTCCAGAGCCCAAAAGTAAATTTGGTTTGCTTAGCCATTTCGATACCTCATTCTGTTGTTTTGTAAAAAAGTTGCAGACCGGAAGGGTTTTGCCTCGAGTAAACCCAGACCGAGTCATTGACCGACACCGGTCCAAATTCCTTCAGGGTCGCGGTCTTGGTGAAATCAGCCTCGAAATCGGCCGGTCCTTCATTCAGCGGCAGAAGCGAACCTGCTCGAACGAACATGGGGAGGCTGAAGTAATCGTGAGTTTCACTCAGCCAGACACCACCTGAGACCTGCTCGCCGGTTTCAAATCTGACCCACTCTCCCTTGGGGAGGTAGAACTGAACTGTTCCGTCAGCTCGCATGACCGGGGCAATCAACACTTTTGAACCAAGCATGTATTGGCGATCCAGATACCAGCTGGTTGGGTCTTCTGGGTGTTCCATAAAAATCGGGCGCAACAGTGGCAGTCCCAGTTTTGAACACTCCACACTCTCCGAGTAGAGGTAGGGCATGAGCTTCGCTTTAATCTCCACAAAACGCTTTGTCACCGCAACGGATTCTTCATCGACCGACCAAGGAACTCTCACCGACTCGTTTCCGTGCAGCCGGCTGTGGGAGCTCATCAACCCAAATGCCAGCCAGCGCTTGAAGACGTCTGGGTTTGGAGTTCCCTCAAACCCGCCAATGTCGTGCGACCAAAAACCGAATCCCGAAACTCCAAGACTCAACCCGCCACGAAGCGTCTCAGCCATTGAGTCAAAGTTTGAACTGTTGTCTCCGCCCCAGTGGACCGGCATCTTCTGACTTCCCGCCGTTGCACTGCGGGCAAAGACCACCGCATCCTGACCACGCTTGCGCTCTAGTAATTCAAAGACCGTTTGGTTGTACCAGTAGGTGTAGAGGTTGTGGGCCTGCATCGGATCTGAACCATCGTGGTAAACGCAATCGGTCGGGATGCGCTCACCAAAGTCGGTCTTGAAGCAGTCCACTCCCATGTCAATTAGTGGCTCCAGCTTGGACTGATACCAGGCTCTGGCCGCGGGGTTGGTGAAGTCAACAATGGCATTACCGGCCTGCCACAGATCCCACTGCCAAACAGTTCCGTCAGGGCGAGTGAGGAAGTAGCCGTTCTGTTTAGCCTCCTCAAATAGCGGTGAAGCTTGGCCGATGTAGGGGTTGATCCAAAGACTGATCCTCAAGCCCTTGGCCTTAAGCCGCTGCAGCATGCCCGAAGGGTCCGGGAAGACCCTCGGGTCCCACTCGAAATCACACCACTGGTACTCCCGCATCCAGAAACAATCGAAGTGGAAAACCGACAGGGGTATTTGGCGCTGCTGCATTTCATCAATGAACTTGGTGACCGAGGCCTCGTCGTAGTCCGTGACGAAAGAGGTTGACAGCCAAAGCCCAAAGGTCCAGGGCGCCGGAAGGGCAGGTTTCCCGGTTAGGTCTGTGTATCGGGAGAGAACCTGCTTGGTATCCGAACCCGGAATAAAGAAGTATTCAAGTTCTTGACCTGCAACTGAAAACTGCACTTGATTTACAGTTTCTGAACCAACCTCGAAAGAAACCTTCCCGGAGTGATTCACGAAAATTCCATAGCAGCGATTGGTTAGGTAAAAAGGAACGTTTTTATAGGCCTGCTCGCTCTGCGTTCCACCATCCTCGTTGAAGCACTCAACCGATTGGCCATTCTTTATAAATGCCCCGAATCGCTCACCGAGGCCATAAACCAACTCACCTACCCCCAGCCCAACTCGGGCTGCGATCTGAGATCCCTCCGGAGTCTCGGCGTAAAACAACCCTCTGGCTGACTGCTCGGTTTTTAGTTCTCCCCCGTAGTACCAGCGCATGGCAAAGTTCTGCGAATCTATTTCCAGGGTGGTATCCCCCGAGTGAATCCGAAGCAGGGATTCCGTCTCAACAACCTGTAGCGGTTCAGGATCGCGCGTTAGATCAAAGCCCGATACCGGTTTCCCGCCGCTGTGATGGAGCAAACGAATACCGATTACCGACTCTGCCGGCGAGGATACCTCGACCGTCACTAAGCCGCTATTTAGAGTTTGCCCGCGGTGCTCAACTTTTCTGGTTGAAAAAAGTAGTTTGACCAGGTGCTCAGAGGTTTCGAGCTTTTGCAACTGAACAGCAGGGAAAAGCGAAACGCCAGGACGGAGCAACCAGAATCCATTTGTGAATTTCATGGTTGCCCGCCCTGACGCTGTTTGGCTTAGCTAAATTCGCATGCCCGGGGCTCGCCTGCGAGCCAGGGCATCGATGGTGGCAGCCAGAGCTAGCACAGCTCCGGTGACAATAAAGCTCACACCGGCTGGGAAGCCCAGCAGACCCAGGCCATTGTCGATAATGGAAATTACCACCGCACCGATAGCAGCGTTGAAAAGCTTTCCGCGACCACCGAAGAGGCTCACGCCACCCACCACTGCGGCAGCAACGGCGGAGAGCACGATGGTCTTTCCAGCGGCGGCCTCAACGGCACCGATTCGGCTGATGTGCATAAGACCGCCCAGGGTGGCCAGTGTTGAGGTAATCATGAATGCGTAGATGCGAATGCGTGCAACGTTGATGCCGGCGCGACGAGCAGCCTCAGGATTGCCACCTACCGCGTAGATGTAGCGTCCGAACTTGGTCCTGGCAAGCACAAAAGTTCCGATGAACATGACAACCACAACCATGGGCACCACGATTGGCACACCTTGAATTGGGTTAGCAGCAACCAAGCTTCTAGGAAGATTCAGCACGTAAACCGCTGCACCGCCAAAGACCAGGTATGCGGCAACCTTGGCGACCAGGAACACGGCCGGTCTAGTAGGCAAGCCTTCCTTGACTCGGCGTCCACGATCCCAAAGTGACATAGCGAGCGTAACAACCACAGATAGCGCAAGAAATGCCCAGCCTCCCCAAACCGGAAGGTTGGCGTTCATGATGGCCTTGATTGGCTCAACCTCGAGGCGCAAAATTCCACCGGCGCCAAGGATGATCAACATCACACCCGGAAACCCTAGGAAGAATGCCAGAGAAATAACGAACGAGGGGACACCGATTTTTGCTACGAAGTAACCAAGCACCCAGCCGGTTAGAAGTCCGACGCCGAAACCAAGGGCCAGCGCAACGGGCCAGTCCCAACCAGAGTTACTCAGCTTGACGAACAAAGCCATTCCGGTGGCAGCGGTTACACCTGCCGAAAGGTCAATTTCGGCAAGCAGGATAACAAAGACCAGTGCCATGGCAGTGACCATCAAAACGGCAGACTGAACAAACAGGTTAGAGATGTTCAACTCTGTGAAGAAAAACGGGGAGAGGTTTGAAAACAAAACCATCAGGGCGATCACTGCAGCGACCGCTGGAAGCGCACCCATGTCACCGGCTTTGACCCTGGAAAAGTAGGCCGATACCTGCTCTGAGATGCCGCCTTCGTGACCGGTGTTAATTGTGACTTTCTCGCTCATGATTAGTCCTCCTTCACGTTCGCAGTGGCACCGGTGATGTACCCGATGACTTCATTGGTGTTGGTCTGAGAAGTCTGCAGCTGAGCGACCATGTTGCCCAGGTAAAGAACTGCAATGTTGTCCGCCACCTGGAAGATGTCTTGCAGGTTGTGGCTGATCATCAAAACACCGTAGCCCTTTTCGGCTAGCCGGCGAACCAGGTTCAAAACCTGCTCGGTCTGAGCCACACCGAGAGCCGCGGTTGGTTCGTCCAAAATAACCAGCTTGGCCTCGCGAAGCACGGTCCTTGCAATCGCAACGGTTTGACGCTGCCCACCGGACAGAGATGACACGGTTTGCCTTACGGACTTCACGGTCTTTACAGAGAGTGACTGCAGGGCACGGGCGGCGGCGGCTTCCATCTCCGCTTCGCTCAAGGTGCCTGATTTCAAGGTCTCTCTGCCCAAGAACATGTTTTGAACAATGTCTAGGTTTTCGCACAGGGCGAGGTCTTGATAAACCACCTCGATGCCTAGCTCTGAAGCCTGCTTGGGGGAGTTTAGGTCAACGGGATTACCTTCAAAAAGGACCGTTCCCTCGTCATAGGGCTGAACTCCTGCCAGGCCCTTGATCAACGTGGACTTACCGGCTCCGTTGTCACCAACCAGTGCGGTGACCTTTCCGGCGAAAACTTGCAAATCGACACCCTTGAGAACATCAACGGGGCCAAAGCTCTTTTTAACGTTCGTGAGCTGAACGAGCGGCTGCGACATTGCCTACCTCTTTCTGAGAGTGATTCCCGGGTGGCGAGCCACCCGGGAATCATCTTTGTTTCAGTTGTTTTTACTCAACGCCGTAGGTTGCACATGCGTCAGCTACCTCTGCGGTGCAGAGGTCAGCGGCGCTTGCGTCACCGTTAGCAACAACGTCCTTGACCTTGTCAGCGGTAACGATGATTGGGTCAACGGCGATGTAAGGAGTTCCATCCTCAAGGGTCTTGTTTGCCTCAACGGTGCCACCGGTTAGTAGCGCGTTGATAACGGTCAGTGCAGCGTCAACCTCAACCGAGAATGGCTTGTAGACGGTTCCGTACTGCTTGCCCAGAAGAACGTTCTGCAGACCTGCGGTCGATGCGTCCTGGCCAGAAACTGGAACGGTTAGACCGTTCTTGTCCAGGATTGCAATGATCGAAGCTGCGTTGTTGTCGTTTGGCGCTAGAACTGCGTCAACCTTGCCACCAACAGCGGTGAATGCCTGCTCGAACAAAGTTCCAGCCTTGGCACCATCCCAGGTTCCCTCCATGGTGAAGGCAGCCTTGGCACCAGCAGCGTCAAGAACGCTCAGTGCGCCGTCTAGGAACATAGCTGCGTTGCCGTCAGCTGGGTCTCCAGAGGAGTAGATGATGCTTGCGGTGGTGATGTCCTTGCCAGCAGCAGCTAGACCATCAACGATCATCTGGCCCTGTAGGGCACCAACGGTGAAGTTGTCGAATGATACGTAGTAGTCAGCGCCAGCAATTGGGCGGTCGTAAGCGATAACTGGAACGCCAGCTGCCTTTGCCTTCTCAGCAACAGCAACACCAGCACCCTGGTAGTCAACTAGAACCATAACTCCACAGCCCTGTGCGAGCTGAGCGTCTGCGATGGTTGCGAACTTAGCGGTGTCAGCTAGAGCGTTCTGGATGTCAGCCTCGAAGCCAGCAGCGGTTAGGCCTGCCTCTAGAGCTGGACGGTCACCAGTCTCCCAGCGAGTACCGGCATCTGCGTCAGGCAGAATTACACAGGCGCGAGGAGCAGCTGCGCTGGTCTCCTCGGTTGCTGCGCTGGTTTCCTCGGTGGTAGCGGTGGTTGAAGCACAGCCTGCGAGCAGCAACGATGCTGCTGCGATGGCTGATAGTGAAGCGACGTGAATCTTCTTCATGTTTCCCCTATCGAGATTGGATTAGTGGCCGGAGCCACCTGGCTCGTTCGAGCTAGTGATTATGTTTCCACAGAAAACAAAAGAATTAGGCACAAATTGATAAGGATTCAATAACGAATCTATTTCAGCTGGGAATCTGCTCGTCAAAAGTAATTTGTTGTCCCTAATGTTGTTTCACACAAGCATAATTTGTTGCTCATCGAAACAAATTAGGAATAAGACATGGTGACTCAACCCCCGTCGGCGCTCGAAGCTAAGCCCACAGCTAGGGGCAGCCTCTCGCAGGTGCTAGATCTGGTGCACCAGCACCGCTTCCTAACAAGGTCGGAAATTTGTCGGTTAACGGGCCTGACCCGCTCCACCGTGGCAAAAATAGTGGCTCAACTCTGCGAATTAGGGCTGGCCAACGAGGGAAAAGTTGGCTCGCTGGACCGTGTCGGGCGCCCAAGCCTAGGAGTAAGTGCGGCAGATAACGTGCTGGCAATTAGCGTTCACCCCGAGGTCGACTACCTCGAAGTGAAGGCGGTGGCCTTCAACGGCCAAATTGTTCAAAGCACCAAGCGGCTCTATCCCAAACCCCGAGACCCTGCTCAAGCGGTAGAAGACATGGTCTTTGAAATTCGAGCCCTGGTTGCCAGTCTCGAACGAGCCGATCACAGCTATCGAGTCATGGGGGCCGGCGTAATTGTCCCGGGTCAAATTGACTCTGGTTCTGGCGTGGTGCGACAGGCTCCCCACCTGCAGTGGTTTGAAGTCCCCATCAAGCAGCAGCTTTCTGAGCGACTACCCATGCGAGTGCTGTTAGGCAACGATGCCTCGCTGGGCTGCAAGGCTGAGATCACCTACGGCGCAGCCAAGGGCTCTAGCGAGGTCGTTTACTTGCACGGCTCATCGGGAATTGGCGGCGGTATCTACATGCGGGGCATGGAGCTGAAAGGTCACGGTGGTTACGCCAGTGAACTTGGTCACGTTCGGATCAGCTCAAGTTCGGACAATGATTACAGCGGAATCCCGGGGACTTTGGAAGCACTGGTTCGCCGCGAGGACCTCGAGAAGGTGCTGGGACTAAATCAGGTGTCGGATGATGTATTGGAAAATGCTCTGCTGGAGGCACGGACTCCGCATTCAACCGCACTGGCCAAGCGTCAAATTGAAGCCCTGGGCATCGGGGTGGCCAATCTGGTCAACATATTTAATCCGCAAACCGTGGTCCTAGCCGGATTTCTCTCCAGCCTCTACCGCTTTGACCAAAAGTACTTTCACCAGGTGGTCAAAAGGCACGCCATCCCTGCTGCGCTCGAGGAGCTCGAGGTATTCGTCGGAGAACTCGGTGCCAACGCGCTGGCAATTGGCGCCTCCGAGCTGGTCTTTGAAGACCTCATCTCAAACCCAATTGCCTACATGAAGGAGTAGCAGTGCCGAGGACCAAACTGATTATTGACAATGACTTTGGTGGTGACCCAGACGGGCTTTTTCAACTGGCTCACCATCTACTCTCCCCAAGTGCTGAAATCTTGGGTGTCGTCCACTCCCACGTCATGCCCAATGATCCAAACTGGCCAACTCATGGCGATTCGGTTGCCAAATCGATCGCTGACACTGAGGCAATTTATGACCTCTCCGGGAGATCGGTTCGCAACTTCCCTGGACTTAGCGAACACCAGATTCAGCACGACAGCGTTATCTCCGATCAAACGCTTGACTTTTTAGTTTCGGCGGTGGAGTCAAGCACCGAGGAGCTGGTTTACGCCTGCGGTGGCCCGATGACGCAGCTGGCTAGGTTAGTGAGGGCAAACCCAAAGAACCTGGAGAGTCTGCGGGTGCTCTGGATTGGCGGCAGTGAATACAGCGGCAAGTATCCGCCCGGTGGCTCAAGTTTTGAATACAACTTGGCTGCCGACCCCGAGTCCGTCTCAATAGTTTTCGCCAACCCGAGCCTGCAGCTTTGGCACATTCCGAGGGACAGCTACAGAAACTGCGTGGTTTCATTTTCAGAGCTCAATGCTCGCCTCTCAGAATCAACTCCGCTGGCAAAGCATCTGCTGGAGACTATTTCTCAGGTGAAGATCCGCACGGCAGCCAACGGAATCGACATTGGTGAAACCTATTGCCTGGGTGATTCCCCACTGGTGCTGCTCTCTGTTCTGGAAAATCCATTTGAGCCAACTCCGGGCGGCTCAGAGTCGCAGGACTTACCCCGCCGCAGCGTGGGCCTGAGCGGTGAGTACGGCCCAGAGGTGTCTGGAAGGACCAAGGTCTTCTCTAGACTCGACACCAGATTGATGTTTGAAGACATGTTTGCCAAATTCGGAGGTTTCAATGGCTCGCTTTAGTGATGACTTTCTATTCGGTGTCGCCACCGCTGCCTATCAAATTGAGGGTGGACACGATCTAGACGGCAAGGGGGAGTCGGTTTGGGATCGCTTTTCTCACACCCCAGGCAAGGTTGACCGCGGGGAAACCGGTGATGTCGCGGTTGATCACTATCACCGCTGGCCCGAGGATTTAGATCTGATGAAGGGCCTTGGCATGCAGGCCTATCGGTTCTCAGTGGCCTGGACCAGGATGTTTCCGAACGGTGATTCAAAGCGCGAGCAGCGTGGGTTTGATTTCTACGACCGACTCATAGACGGCATGCTGGAGCGCAACCTGAAGCCTTTCCCCACTCTGTTTCACTGGGACCTACCCCAGGCACTTCAGGATTTAGGTGGCTGGGAAAACCGAGAAACCGCTCTTAGATTTGGGGAGTTTGCCGGGGCGTTTGCTGAGCACTTTGGCGACCGGGTAAGCGCTATCGCAACCATCAACGAACCCTGGGTGTTTGCCTGGTTGGGCCATGCCCTCGGTTACCACGCTCCGGGTTTGACCTCGCAGGATGCTGCTATCCGAGCCAGCCATCACACTGTTTTGGCACACAACCTTGCCTACCGAGCCATAAAGGCCGTCAAGCCCGACCTACCTGTTGGCATGGCGCTTAGCCAGTCGCTACCGGACGTTGATGACATCTTCGACCCGGCTCAATTGCAGGCGGCAAAGATGTTTGACGTCAACCAGAACACCTTCTGGATGGATGCCTTCATGAAAGGCAAATACCCGGAACTGGCAACCGAGGTTTACGGCTCAGCCCTGGCCGAGGTGATGCGAGAGGGTGACCTACAAACCGAGACACTGGACTGGATCGGAATCAACTACTACTTCAACACCCGCATCGGTCCCAAGGTCAGCATGGAGGATCCCGCCAGGGTCCGCGTTATCGACAAGCTCTTGGGCTTTGGAAATGACAGCAACCCAGTCGGAGAGCTAACCGACATGAACTGGCCGATCACTCCCCCGGGACTGTCGGGATTGCTAATGCGCTGGACCAGAGAGTATGGCGACGCCCTGCCCCCGCTCTACATAACTGAGAACGGACTGGCGAATGACACCGAGCTTTCCTCAGACGGCAAAGTTCACGACCAAAAGCGAATCGACTATCTAAACCTCCACCTGCTGGAGGTCGCTAAGGCAATTGAGGCTGGGGTCGACGTCAGGGGCTACTTCCTGTGGTCGTTCTTGGACAACTTTGAGTGGGCGGTTGGTTACGCCAAGCGCTTTGGGATTGTGCACGTGAACTACGAGACCCAGGTTCGAACCCCCAAAGACTCTGCTTACTTCTACAGTCAGGTGGCCGCCACAAAGGGCGCCAATCTGACTGCTAGATCAGCCGCGGTCGCCTAAACCTATTTTGCGGAGGGGTAGAAATTTACTGCCCCTCTAACCCAAACCGTGACGCGCATGCCAACTTCAGGGGCAAACGGGCCGTTACTTCTTGCCCGAATCGTCAGGTTAGGAGTTCTCACCTCGACGACAGCGTCATGGCCAAAGAAGACTCGACCAACCACTTCTGAGTCTCCGGCCGGGTTTGGCTGAAGGTAAAAGTTTTCGCTGCGAATTGCAACCACGCCCTGCTGGCCATTTTCGATGTGATTGAGTGCCGAGAGCCTACCCAGGCTGGTTTGGACCTTGCCATCGACGACCTCGCCGTCCACCAAGATCGAGTCGCCCAGAAATGTCGCAATCCCAAGGTCCGCGGGAGCGTTATAGATTTCAGCCGGAGAGCCAACCTGAACAATGTGCTGATCTCTCAGCACTGCAACCTTGTCTGCCAGAGAAAGAGCTTCCTCTTGGTCATGAGTGACCAGGATTGCCGTTGCGCCCTCGCGGCGAAGGATCTCAATTACCTCGGAGCGAAGCTGCTCCCTGAGCTCGGCATCCAAAGCACTGAAGGGTTCATCCAGCAGAATCAGGGCCGGTTTTGGAGCCAAGGCCCTCGCTAAGGCAACTCGCTGAGCCTGCCCGCCAGACAACTGATCCGGCATTCGATCGGCTAACCCTGAAAGCTTGGTGAGGGCCAAAAGCTCGGAGACTCTGGTCTTGCGCTCTGGTGCCGCTAGCTTTTTGATGCCAAATTCGACGTTCTGAAAAACGTTGAGGTGAGGGAAGAGTGCGGCCTCCTGGGGAACTATTCCAACCCCGCGCTGCTCGGGATTCACCAGGCTGTCGGTCGAAGAAATCACCTTGGAGGAGAGCACAACCTCACCCGAGCTGGGGCGCTCAAATCCGGCAAGGACTCGAAGCAGGGTTGATTTACCAGCGCCCGAAGAGCCCAAAACGGCAAGTATCTCGCCCTTCTCCAGACTTAGATTTACGCCCTCTAGAACGACCTCAGCACCAAATTTCAGACCTAGGTTGCGAAGCTCAAGGTATGTCATTTGCTCGCCACCTCCGAAATCAGCTTTCTGGCCTGCTGATTCAAAACCAGTGCCGGCACACCGGCAATGATAACCAGCGCAAGCGCATAGGGCGCGGCCTTGGCATAGGAGAGGTTCTCGGTCGCCTGCCAGAGTTCAGTGGCTAGGGTGTCCATCCCGGTCGGGTGCAGCAGCAGGGTCGCTGGCAGTTCCTTGAGGACCGCTAACGCGGCGAGCGCTGCACCTGCTATTAGCCCGCTTCGGGCCGCCGGCAGCAGCACCTTGACGATCGTGCTGTTGCGACTTTGCCCAAGAGATCTCGCCACCTGCTCCAAGCTTGGTGGAACCTGCGCAATCGGTGTGCTCATCGCTGAGAGCGCGTTGGGCAGAAACAAAATTAGATAGGCAAACATCAGAAGCCAAATGGTTTGATAAAGATTCGGAAGCCAGTTGGCACCGAGAAACACCAGTGCCAAACCAACCACCACCGCTGGCAATGCGTGGGCAACCCATACTGAGTCCTCAACCAGACCGGACCAACGGGACCGGAATCGAAGGTTCCAAACCGCTATCGCAACCGCAAACACCGCAATCAGAGCGCCCGCGGCTGATGCGACCAAAAGTGAAGAGCCCAGTGCGGCCAGAAGTTCGGACCAGTTTGTTTCCGAGCTTCCAACCACGCTCCAGTAGGTGATCGCGCCGGCAGGAACCAGCACTGCCACCACTGCGATTACCACTAGGAACCCAGCCGCAAAAAAACGTGCGCCACCAAGATCAATTCGGTTTCGGCGCATGGCCTGCGGGACTGTGGTGTAAGAGCCGCGATATCGGCGTTCAAAGTAGAGCACCAGCAGGGTGATCAGCACGAGCACCAGGGCGAGTGCGGCGGCGGCGGTGCGGTCAAAGGAACCTCGATACGCGTTGTAGATGGCTCTGGTAAAGGTGTCGTAGCGCAAAATCGCCACCGCCCCAAACTCGCTCAGCGTATACATAACAACCAGGAGCAGTGAGGCGAAAGCGGCTGGCCGAACCTGGGGCCAGGTGATGTCCCTGATCACTCGCCAGCGTCCCGCACCCAGGGACCTAGCCACCTCCTCATTGGTGACGTTTATCCTCACCAATGCCACCGAGACTGCCAGGAAGACGTATGGTGCGGTGGCAATGGTGAGGGTCAGCCACGAGGCGAAGAATCCCTGAAATCCAGGGAAAGCAGTGGTGAAGGCAAGTGCCAGCACATAGCTGGGAAAGGCAAGCGGCAAGGTTGCCAGCACCGCAAAAAATCCGGTGAAGGGAAGGTTGGTTCGGGTAGTGAGCCAGGCCTGAGAAAAACCCACCAGCAGTGCGCTTAGGCCAACCGCAATTGTGAGTAGGACGGTGTTGCCAAGCAGTTGAAAAGTGCTGGGTCTAGTCAGCTCTAATGCTGCCGACTCCCAACCCTCACTGAGTCGAACCAGTAAATATGCAATTGGTATCAGAGCCGCAAGGGACGCAAAGACCCCCAATGCCACGATAGCGATTGGGGGTCTTTGCATAACTTTCCTAGAGTAGTCCAGCAGCGCGGATTAGCTCTAGTGTCTGCTCAAGAGCATCGAGGTCACTCAAGTCAATTTGGGGCGAAGGAATTTCACTCAGCGGAGTCAGATCATCGGCCGGGGCCACGTCTCCCACCAGCGGGTACTCCCTGGTCTCCTCGGCAAAGTAGCGCTGCCCGGTTTCGCTCAGCAGGTACTTCACGAATTCCTGAGCGGCGGACGAGTCCTCAACTATGCCCACTCCAGCCGCATTGATCAGGTTTCCAACATCCTGCGAGCCAAACTGGCCGATCTTGGACTTCATGTTTTCAGCACCCATTTCCTTGGCGCGAGCGAACCAGTAGTAGTGGTTGATCAGACCTGCATCCACCTCACCGGTCTCAACGGCCTCAAGGATTGCGGTGTTCTTCTCAAATATCACGGCGTTGGCCTTGATGCCGGCTAGCCACTGGCTAGTTGCCTCATCACCGTGGAGGACGCGCATGGCCGTTACGAAGGCCTGGAAGGAGGCGTTGGTTGGTGCAATTCCGATTCGGCCAGCCCAGCTCGGGTCGGCGAGATCAAAGACTGACGCTGGCAGCTCGGTAACTTTTTCAGGGTTGTAGCTCAAGACTCGAACTCGACCTGAGACTCCAACCCATTTCTTGTCAGCTGCCGAGAAGGCGGCAGGAACCAGATCATAGATTTCGGCTGGGAGCTCAACGAGCAGCCCGGCCTTGGCCACCGCTCCGAGAGCACCCGCATCCTGGGCGAAGAACACATCGGCAGGAGAGTTCTCTCCCTCCTCCAAAATCTGGGCCGCTAGCTCAGCACTGCCCGCGTAGCGAACCTCCACCTCAATACCAGTCTCCTGGGTGAATTGATCAAGGAGCGGCTGAACCAGCTCCTCTGACCTGCCGGCGTAAACCACTATTGATTGCGCTTCGGTGGACTCAGTTTCGGCTGGAGCGCAGCCGGTGAGAGCAAGTAAAGAAAGCAGTGAGACTGCGATTGGGGTTTTGATATTCAAAATGTTTCCTAACTAAACGTCACCAATAATCTTGGTGCCTGAATAGGTTAGGTAAACCTAACTAGTTTGTCAACCAAATACTTTTGCCCCTAAGTTGGCTGGGCTAGACTGCAAGCTGCTGTGGTCTGAAGATTCATACCGCCCAGAAAGATTTAGATTGATAGCGGTTCAAGACCTAGAAATTCAAATTGGAGCCAGGACTTTGATGTCCGGCGTGAATTTTCGCGTTCAAAAGGGCGACAAGGTCGGCCTGGTGGGTCGAAACGGTGCTGGAAAAACCACCCTCACAAAGATTTTGGCTGGAGACGGACAGCCCACTCTCGGAACCGTATCGGTGCACGGGCAAATCGGCTACCTGCCCCAGGATCCCCGCTCAAGTGACCCCAAAGAGCTTGTTAGGACCAGGATTCTCAATGCCAGAGGCCTGGGAGACATAGCGGAGCGCATGGCAAAGGCAACCGTAGACATGGCGAGCGAGGACCCCAGGGTTCACGAGGCTGCCATGAAGAAGTATGCGCGAGCGGAAGAAGAATTTAACTCGGCAGGTGGCTACGCGGCCGAGGCGGAGGCGGCCTCGATCGCCTACAACCTCGGCATTGGTGAGCAAACCCTCAGCCAAGAAATCGGCACCCTTTCTGGCGGCCAGCGCCGAAGAATTGAATTGGCCAGAATCCTGTTCTCAAACGCCCAGACGATGCTGCTTGATGAGCCAACCAACCACCTCGATGCCGATCGCGTGGTTTGGCTGAGAAACTTCCTCAAGAACTACTCGGGCGGGCTAATTGTGATTAGCCACGATGTTGACCTGGTTGAAGAGACCGTGAACCGAGTCTTTTACCTGGATGCCAATCGCCAGGTGATTGACATCTACAACATGGGGTGGAAGAACTACCTCAAACAGCGCGAAGCCGATGAGGAAAGACGCAAACGCGAACGCGCTGGAGCGGAGAAAAAGGCCGCCGTGCTGCAGCTTCAGGCTGCAAAGTTTGGGGCCAAGGCAACCAAGGCAGCTGCCGCTCACCAAATGCAGCGCAGAGCTGAAAAACTGCTAAGCGGTCTTGATGCTGTGAGAGAGCAAGACCGCGTTGCCAAAATTAAGTTCCCAGACCCAGCCCCCTGCGGTAAGACGCCGCTGATGGCTTCAAATCTGAGCAAGAGCTACGGCTCACTAGAAATCTTCACGGCGGTTGACCTCGCGATTGACCGCGGCAGCAAGGTAGTGGTCATTGGCCTAAACGGCGCCGGTAAGACGACGCTGTTGCGGATGCTGGCGGGAGTGGACAAACCCGACACTGGAAACATTGAGCCCGGTCACGGCCTCAAAATTGGGTACTTTGCGCAGGAGCACGAGACTTTGGATGTCAACAAAACCGTATTGCAAAACATGCAGTATGCGGCACCTCAGCTCAACGACACCGACTGCCGAAAGGTTTTGGGTTCCTTCCTGTTCTCCGGGGATGATGTTTCAAAACCAGCCGGGGTGCTCTCGGGTGGCGAGAAGACCAGGCTTGCTCTTGCCGCTTTGGTGGTTTCCAGCGCAAACGTCTTGCTGCTCGATGAGCCCACAAACAACCTAGACCCAGCCTCTCGCGAAGAGATCCTCAGAGCACTCGCCACCTTCACCGGCGCCGTGGTTTTGGTGAGCCACGATGTTGGCGCCGTTGAGGCGCTAAACCCAGAGCGAGTTCTAATCCTCCCGGATGGGGTTGAAGATCACTGGAATCAGGGCTACGCGGACCTAATTTCGTTGAGCTAGTTACCGTTTAGCCGAGAAGCGCCAGGGGGATAACGGCAACTCCCGAGCTCATCCGCCAGGCCTCGGCACCCGTATTCACCACTGCCAAATCCAACACTCGATCACCCAGTAGATTCTTGAGCCACAGCAAGTGCTTGGTGTCTTTTTCGGTGACTCTTGAGCCTAATTTGGATTCGATTGCGAGAATTTTGCCATCGGGCCGCTGAAGTATGAAGTCAACTTCCGCCCGAGCGTCCCTAGTCCGCAGGTGAAAGAGTTTTGCCCCGGCAGTATCTGCCATAACCCGAAGACTCAGAGCAACCAGATGTTCGAAGAGTGCGCCGGTGAGATCGTGAGTTAGGGCGCCTTTTTCTGTGAAGTTGGTCAGTCGCGCAGCCAGTGCTGGATCTGCAAGGTAGCGCTTGGGTGAAACGGTTAGGCGCTGCAGGCTGGTGCCCTGGGGAAGCCAAGGTTCCAGCTCATCAATGATTCTCAACCTGGTCAGAGCGTCTAAATAATTACCCGTCGTTATCCGGCTAGGACTGGAATCACCAGCTGAAGCTGCATCGCGAATAGTATTCAGCGAAGCAGTACTGCCAGTCGAGGCAGCGTAAGCTGCAAGCCAGGAGCGCAAAGTTGCAGGCTTTCTAAGTGAAAGGCCGAAGTGGGGGATATCGACATCCACAAGTCGGTTTAGATAACCCTCGAGGGCCCTTTGTTGGTTTGACCTAGATAGCTGTCTGATGCCAGGAAACCCTGACTGCACAATTTCCGAGATGTAGTCCTCGAGCAGAAAGTCACTGTTTCCTCGCGCCTCAAACTTGCCCTCGTCCATTGCCTGATCGAGGAAAATACTCGGGGTCGTAACGCCACGTTCCGGAAGGATCATGGGTCGCATCCGAATATCCGTAATGCGACCCGCTCCCGAATGAGTGGAACCGGAGGGCAAGGAGCCGGTGAGCAGAAACTGACCGCCAGAGGAATCCTCGTCTACCGCGCGCTTGATGGCATCCCAAACCGGCTCAACCCGGTGCCATTCATCGATCAGTACAGGTTTTTCTTGACCAGTGATCCAGCTGGGCTCTTCGGTTAGCCTTGCAGCGATGGCTGGAGTCTCAACCGCTACGACGGTTTTCACGCGCTGACTGGCAGTGCTGGTCTTGCCGACCCCTTTGGGGCCATCCAGCAGAATTGCGGGCAAGTCCGGCATTGCTTGGTCAAGGATGCGGTCAACGTAGCGTGTGACGTAGGTGGGGGCCATGACTAATTATACCATTTGCACTCTTTTTACTATACTTTTTGCACAGCTTCAAGTATCCGTTTCGCACAACCTGCGCTGACTAGATGCACCAACTTATTTGGGTTTAGCCCGCCAAAACTTTCCGGATTCGCTGAACCGAAACCGGTTCGCTTGTCCCGAGCGTTTGAGCGAACAGGCTGACCCTGAGTTCCTCCAGTAGCCATCTGGCTCTAACAATCTCTGCGCTGGCATGGCTTGGGAGTGGAAGTCTTCCTCCGGCTGACTCATAAGCCTGAAGGGCTTGGTTGAGTTCTGCCTGGGCAAGTCGGTCCTTGTTCGGATTTTCTTGAAGTTTGTTGACCCTCACCTCAATCGCCCTGAGGTAAACCGGGAGTCTTGGAAGTCTTGACAGACCGGTTGCGCTGACAAAATTGCCGCCGAGCAGCTGTTCGATGTGCTGTTTCTCAGCAGAGAGCTCCGATAAAAAGTCAATGGCCTTGGCTGAAGAAATTGCCCGCAGCGCATCCCGATTAGCGTTTGAGATTTTGGCGCAGCTGGACACCGTATCGAAGCAAACCTCCAGCACCTTGGCCTGGACAGAATCGCGAATGGATTCAAAGTCTGCTCGATTGAAGATCAAGCCTTCGGAGTTCTTGAGCTCTATCTCGCTGAGTGCCAGAGCAACGATCACGTCCTCAACAAACTTGCCAAAGCTCTGGTAGGAGAGAGCAGAGATGGCCAACTTCTCCTCTGGCTTCAGGTGCGACTCAACATACTTAGCCGGGTTTGGGATTTCACGCTTGACCAGCTCAGCAACGGCAAAGCGATGCTGGCGAATTTGCTCATCCTTTGAGGACTGAACCACCAGGTCAACCTTGCTCCCGCGCAGCACAAGGGAAGGGTAGGCATTGACAGTGTTATTGCCAGATGTGGTGGTCAAGACCTCGGGGAGCTTTTCAAAATCCCAGCCCGGCAAATCTTGTCTTTCGAGTTCGACATGGAGCTTGGTGGCCACCTTCGCCACCTCGACTCGGCCCTGCTCCCGAAAGCGCTGCTGCAGTTCAGCCAATGAGAGCGAGCTAGCAAGCTGCTTTCCTTTTTGGTCGATAACCGAGTAGGTCATTCGCAGCGCAGGTGGAAGCTTCTCGAAATCAAAATCAGTCCCCTGAACCCTGGCTCCAATTTGAGCCTGTAGGTCAGCTGCCAGTCTTTCAACAAGAGACCCCGAGGGCTGCTCGGGAAGCTCCGCCAACAGCTTCTTGGCCCAGTCGGTGGCTGGAACGGCATTCCTACGAATCGCCTTTGGAAGTGAGCGAAGCAATTCGGTAACCAACTCTAGACGCATTCCAGGAACCAGCCAGTCAAATTCAGCTGCTTCAAGGCTCGGCAGCACTGCAACCGGGATTGAGATGTTGACTCCATCCTCAATCTCTCCGGGGGCGAAGCGATACTGCAGTTCAAACTGATGTCCCGAGGTTATCCAGCTGCCGGGAAACTCATTTTCATCGGGTGCCTCAATGGAAACCTCCTTGAGGTTGGCCCGGGTCATGTTCAAAAGCTGCGGTTTTTCCAACTTGGCCTTGCGCCACCAGCCCTCAAAGCTTCGGGTGGAAAACACATCGAGCGGCACTCGGTTATTGAAGAATCTGAACTGGTCTTCCTCATCGGGGATCAGGTCTGGCCTTCGAGCCCGTTCGGCCTCCGATTCAAGCTGCTCGAGCAGTTTTCGGTTCTCGCGTTCGAAGCCCTGCTTGGAATCCCATTCGCCCGCCACCAGGGCATGCCGGATAAAAAGTTCTCGGGCGTGAAGAGCATCGTGCCTGGAGTATTGAACCTTCCTTGCCGCAACCAGGGTCAAACCAAAAATAGTGACCCGCTCGGTTGCGATCGCAGCCCCCTGAGATTTCTCCCAGTGCGGGTCTGAGATTGATCGGTTGCATAGCTCAGCCGCAAGGCTTTCCACCCATGCCGGGTCAATGCTGGCGTTCATTCGTGCAAACAGCTGGGAGGTCTCAACCAGCTCAGCGCTCATGATGGCAGCCGGTGGTTTTTTAGCGAGCGCCGAACCTGGGAAGACAAAAAAACGTTTGCCGTTGGCCCCCAGGTATTCGCGCGAAGGCCTAGCTCGCTGCGGCTTACCGTTCACAAATGTGGGCTTCGGATCAACTCTCAAACCAATCTGGCTGATTAGCCCGGAAAGAATGGACTTGTGTATTCCCTCAGGATTCACCCGCTTGGGACCAATGCTCAAACCCAGCGGCTTGATAACCGACGAAAGCTGTCGCACCAAATCTTGCCACTCCCTAATTCTCAAAAAATTCAGGTGTTCGGAGCGGCAGAGTCTTCTAAAAGCGGAGCCAGATAGCTGTTGCTGCTGATCCTCGAGGTAGTTCCAAAGATTCACCAGGGTCAAAAAATCACTGCCGGAATCGGTGAATCGGGAATGCAGCAGATCTGCCCGTTCCCGGTTTTCAACCGGGCGCTCCCTGGGGTCTTGAATGGTTAGACCTGCGGTAACAATCAACACCTCTCGGGTGATGCCGTGCTGCCTGGACTCCAGGAGCATGCGAGCGAAGCGCGGTTCAATCGGTAGCCGGGCAATCTGCTGGCCAAGCGGGGTTAGCGAAATCTCACTCTCAGTTGCTTTGATGGCCCCAAGTTCCAGCAGGAGTCCCCTGCCGTCCTTGACCCCCTTGGCATCGGGGGGTTGCAGGAAAGGGAACTTAGCGAGGTCACCAAGTCCCAAGTTCGCCGCCTGGAGGATGACGGCCGCCAGGTTGGTTCTGAGGATTTCGGGGTCGGTGAACTCCGGCCTTGCCTTGAAATCCTCTTCGGAGTAGAGCCTGATCACCGTGCCGGGTGAGGTTCGGCCGGCTCGACCAGCACGCTGATTCGCGCTTGCCTGGCTGATTGCCTCAATCGGAAGTCGTTGAACCTTAAGCCTTGTGGAGTAGCGGGAGATTCTTGCCGTTCCAGCATCAATCACGTATTTGATGTTTGGGATGGTCAGCGATGTTTCGGCAACGTTGGTGGCCAGAATAATCCTTCGCTTTACGCCGGGCTTGCTCCGCTGATCGAACACTCTGTGCTGTTCGCTCGCGCTCAACCTTCCATAAAGCGGCAAAACTTCAAGCTGCTTCATCAGCGCACCAGAAACCGAGGCTCCGGTGATCACCTCTTGGGCATCCCTAATCTCAGACTCACCAGACAGGAAAACCAGTACGTCGCCGTCCGGTTCGGCTTGCAGTTCACGAAGTGCCGAAACCACCGCGTCTATGTAATCATCGGCCGTGGTTTCCTGATCCGGGTCGGAAGCCTCCTGCCGCTCTTGATTCACCGGACGGTAGCGAATCTCAATGGGAAAGGTTCGCCCCGAAACCTCGATGATTGGCGCGTTATCGAAGTGCCGGCTAAAGGATTCCGGGTCAATGGTTGCCGAGGTAATGATGAGTTTGAGGTCCGGGCGCCTGGGAAGCAGCTGCTTGAGATACCCGAGCAGGAAGTCGATGTTCAGGCTGCGCTCGTGAGCCTCGTCAATAATGATGGTGTCGTACTGCTTCAGGTCGCGATCAAATTGCATGGCGTTGAGCAAAATGCCGTCAGTCATCACCTTGACGCGAGTTCTTTTTGAAGAGGTATCGGTGAAGCGGACCTGGTAGCCGACTTCTTGGCCTAGCTCTACCTTCAGCTCCTCAGCGATGCGCTCTGCGACCGATCTGGCAGCGATTCGCCTTGGCTGAGTGTGAGCAATTGAAGTTCTTCCAAGCTCCAAGCACATCTTGGGAATCTGAGTTGTCTTGCCCGAGCCGGTGGCTCCAGCCACCACAACCACCTGATGTTTTTTGATTGCCTCGGTGATTTCTGCCCGAAGCATTGAGACCGGAAGTTCGTCCGGGTAGGTGATTGGCAATGCCAAACCTTCAGTCTTCACACCGGCTCCTGTCCCTAGCTAGCAGGTTAGCAAGTCGAACTGGCCAAAATGATGTGATGGAAACGTTATAAGTTTGGGAATTACCTACCCCTGCAGCTGTTAAAACCCTGTGAGTCGCGCAAAGTAGCCGATTCGCTGGGCCCACAAGCCCGACGAGTGGACTTCTGACTAACAAGATCAAAGTCATCGAAAGGACTTTCGAAAAAGATGAATTCAGTAATCAGTGAGGGTGGATACAGCCTCGTATTTAACATGCTGTCGATGGGAATCGCAGCCATGTTGTTCACCACCATTTTCCTATTCATGGCCAAGGACCGCGTCCTGCCTCGCTACCGCATGGCGGTAATGATCTCGGCAACCGTTACCGGTATCGCCGCGTATCACTACTTCCGTATGTTCGAGAGCTTCGAGCACGCTTACGGTCCAGACGCCATTGAAGGCTATGTCTACAACGTGGGTTACCGCTACGTGGACTGGTTCCTAACCGTGCCACTGCTGTTGGTTGAGACCGTTGCTGTTCTAGGTCTAGCCCGCGCAATGCAGACCTCCCTGCTAGTTCGCCTCGTGCCAGCAGCAGCGCTAATGATCGGCCTGGGCTACCCAGGTGACGCTCAGCTAGACATCATGGGCATTCCACCATCTGTCTGGGGTCTACTCTCCACCATTCCTTTCCTATACATCCTGTATGTACTGTTCGTAGAGCTAGGCAAGAGCCTGGAGCGTCAGTCCGCAGCTGTACAGCGCAAGGTGAAGGAACTACGCCTACTATTGCTCGCTACCTGGGGTGTCTACCCAATCGCCTTCATCGCAAACATGAACGCGGTAGGTTTCGAGGAGTCCAGCTTCGTTCTGCGTGAGACCGGTTACACCATTGCCGACATCTTGGCTAAGTGTCTATTCGGCCTCGTTATCTTCACCATCGCTCGCATCAAGAGCATGGAAGACGACGCAGAGTTCGCAAAGCACGAAGTTCGCGACTAGGACGGAGAGAGCCTGATGAAGAAGATTGATTGGGAGCTCGTGCAGTCCATTGTGCTTGTCGGCATGCTTCCAGCAATGCTGATCATCGGAGCACTTTTCCCTAGTTTGTTCGCAACTTACTAGCAAAGCTAAAAAGAAACCGGGTCGAGAAATCGACCCGGTTTTTCTTTAATCAAACCACTCGGTGGGTGGTCCAAGAAACAGCAGAAACGCAAAGATGCCGGGGATTAGAACCACCAGAATCACCAGTAGCACAAGCGGCCGGGCGATGAACCAGCGAAACACGGTGTCGATAAAGCTGGCATCCCTGAGGTCTGAACCTCGCTCGGTTCGCCAAGGTCCTTCGAGGGCGGCTTGACGCTCGAGACTGCGCTCAAATGGAATCGTTGCAAAGGGAATGATTGCGAGGAAAACCGCCAAGAGTAACTTTCCAAATCCAAAGCGCTGGTTCATTCCCACTAGCACAGCGGTGACCGCATAACCCAAAAACACCGCGCCGTGGATTGAGCCCGCCACCGTGACGATGTGGGGAATTGGATCCCCGAACGCCCTGATCACAAGGGCTGTGATCAGAAGCGTCCAGGTGATTGCCTCACTTTTTGCGAAAAGAGTGAATAATTTTTTGGGGGTCATCTGTTCTCCTATGTTCTAGGAGCGCAGCGCCACCGCCATCTCCCTGAAGTGCTCTACGAGCTTATCCATGTCCCTCTGGGTGTGCATGAGGGAGACTAACCACTGCTCATCAAGCCCCGGAGGGGTGATGATGCCGCGGTTAATGCCCCAGATCCAGCTCAACTCGGCCATCTCAAAGTCAACTGCCTTGAAGTCCCGGTAGTTTCGCACTGGAGCAGTTGACCAGGTAATTGCACCCTTGAGTCCCATACCCACGGTGTGGGCGGGGAGCTCATACTGAGCAATAATTGCGTCAATCTTTTTGAGGGTGTTGACGTTGATCTTCTCAGCTCGGTCCATGGCCTTGTCGGTAACCAGTTCCTCAACAGCCATAATTGCCGCCATCACAAGCGGGTTGCCGTTGTAGGTACCGTAGTGAGCCATGCGGCCATCCACCACGGCGTCCATGTACTTCTGTTTGCCGCCAAAGGCAGCAACCGGAAGTCCACCTCCGATGCTTTTAGCCAGTGTCACCAGATCAGGGATTACCCCTGTGCGGTGTGAGGCACCAGCGATTCCAGCGGTTAGACCTGTCTTGACCTCATCAAAAATCAGGGCGATGTTGTAGCGATCACAAAGCTCACGCACGGCGGGCAAATAACCCTCATCCGGCAACACAATTGAGATGTTCTCCATCACCGGTTCGAGTACAAATGCTGCAATGCGATCAGCGTGCTCGGCCATGATTTTCTCGAGGTATGGCAGGTCGTTGTAGGGAACTACGAAGACTTCGCCAGGTTCGTTCTCAAATGGGATCTCCGGGATGGGCGCCTCGGCCGGACCGATGTTTTCCAGCTTTGGCTTCACGGAAACCTGCAGCGGGTCATACCCACCGTGGTAACCACCCTCCAACTTGATGATCGCCTTCTTGCGCGTGACAGCGCGGGCGGTGCGGATTGCATACATCAGTGATTCGGTGCCGGAGTTGGTGAATCTCACCATGTCCAGCTTGAATCGCTTCTTGAATGCCTCCGCAGCCTCGGTCGCCGACGGCGACGGAGTCACGAACAGGGTTCCAGTTCTGCGTAGTGCGCGCTGAACACGGCGAACCACCTTGGGGTTTAGGTGACCCACCATCATGGCTCCGAAGCCCATGGATAGGTCTAGTAGTTTTCTGCCATCCACATCTTTGACGTAGGCGCCTCGGGCGCTAACTACCGAGATTGGGTATGGGTCCCAGTGCTGGAAGCTGGAGGTTACTCCGAGCGGCAGCGACTTAGACGATATTTTGTTTTCTGTTCCAGATGCCTGGGTGGTTTGTTCAAAACGCTTCCACTCTTGTTCGAGTAGCCGCTTGACGGTGTTCTTATCAATTGCTCGAGTGGTGTCAGGAACCACTCTGTAACCAGCAGGATCGTGTTTTGGGTTATGCACTTTGGACACGAGTTATCACTCCTTTGTGTCCACCCACTCTCGCACAAAGCCCGAAATAAAGCCAATCTGGGCACGGTGAGTTCGCTATTGGGGAACGGATTTACCCATTTTCATGCCCTGCACCCTGGAGCCAATAACCAAAGCCGAACCAATGATCACAAGGTTCTTCACGATGTACTGACCCTCCAAAGTAAGGCCGAACGGGAAGATTGTGAAGCACACCTCGGGCAACAGCACCAGCGGTAAAAAGGTACCGGGCATCTGAAGCGCGAGTAGCAAGATTGCAATTCTGGTCAGCGGCGGGAACAAAAAAGCCAAACCAATCGCAACCTCCCAGAGTCCTAGCAGCGGCACGATAATCTCTGGAGTAAGCCAATAAACCGTCGCCGCCACGAGGTCGTATGCGGGACTCAGTTCCCCAATGGTTTTCAGGGCTCCAAACCAAATAAATACGGCTCCGATTGCGAACCTTAGAAACGGCAAACCGATTCTTTCCATCAGGTGGATAACCACCGAGTCGTACCTTTGCACCAGTTCATTGAGTTTGCCCATGCCAAGTTCAACTCCCTAGAGCGCAAACTAATCCCGATGCGGAAGTTCCCTGCTGAATCCGGGGTTGGATAACCCATGCAGCTTTTACTCGCGGATCAACTGGGGCCCCACTTTGAACTGGAGGCCGACTTGCTGCTGCCAATAGTTGATAGCCAGTTTGCCAAGCGCACCTATCATCGGCAAAAGGCACACCTCATTCGCTACGCCCAGTTGGCCCGGGCAAAAGATGCCAATGTCACCGCTGTGAGGCTAGAGAGTTACCGCGAGCTCAAAGACCACCCCGGCTTGACTTCTGTGGCCTTCCCCTCGTCACGGGGATTCCTGGCACTTTGCGATTCGCTGGGGCTGGAAAAACTTCCGAACCCTGGATTCTGTTCAAGCTTTGCGGACTGGGAGAACTTCGTTGCAGGCGCTGGAAAGCGGCTTCGGCTTGAGGACTTCTACCGCAAGCAACGGTTGCGGCTAGGGGTGTTGATGGATGGCCCCGAACCCTCAGGTGGGCAGTGGAACTTTGATGCCGATAATCGCCTTCCTCCCCCAAAAGCTGGAATCGGCGTTCCACACCCATTTGTGCCGGTAGAAGATGAGCTTGACGCGCAGGTTCGGGCGGAACTTGACGAACTTGAAAGATCCGGCAGGGCCAAGTTCATGGGGGTTGATGGCCCGCGAAAGTTTCCAGCCACAAGATCACAGGCTCTCGAAGCACTGGAAATCTTCATCCGAGACAGACTCGACCTCTTCGGTCCCTACGAAGATGCCATGGATAAAAATGACTGGGCCATGTCGCACTCACTGCTCTCGGTTCCCATGAACCTGGGGCTGCTCTCGCCACTAGAGGTGGTGGCAAGAGCAGAACAGGCTTACCGAGCTGGCACCGCAAGACTAGAGAGCGTTGAGGGTTTCGTAAGGCAAATCATCGGCTGGCGCGATTACGTTTGGCAGCTCTACTGGCACTTTGGTGATGGCTACGAGAAAAAGAATGAGCTCGAGGCTAACGCCCTTCTACCGAAGGCCTGGGCCGATTTGGACTCAAAGGCGATCTCGGCAAAATGCCTCTCTCACGCGGTTGAAGATGTAAACCAAAATGCTTGGACCCACCACATTCCCCGCCTGATGGTCTTGGGCAACGCTGCTATGCAGCGCGGCTACAACCCGGGCCAGGTGAATAACTGGTTCATAGATGCCTTTGCCGATGGCACCCCGTGGGTGATGCCGGCGAACGTGATTGGAATGTCGCTATACGCCGATGGCGGCATGATGTCGACAAAACCCTATGCGGCCGGTGGTGCTTACATAAAAAAGATGTCCAATTTCTGTGGCGACTGCCCGTTTGATCCAGCCAAGCGCGTTGGTGAGGATGCCTGTCCGTTCACCGCTGGATATTGGAATTTCCTGCATCACAACCGGGAACGCTTCTCGAAGAACCACCGGATGAGTCAGCCACTGGCAGGATTGAAGCGGCTGTCCGACCTGGATCAGCTGGTTGAGCAAGAATCCAAGCGGGAATCGCTCTAGCGAAAAGGTGGTTTTGCATCCCATGTCATCGGAGATAACCAAGGGTCTAACCATCCTCAAGCGCGGCGATCAGCCCGCGCTCTGCTTGGTGACCGGCGCCACCGGATACATTGGTGGCCGGTTGATCGTAGAACTTCTAAATGCCGGCTACAAGGTTCGAGTGCTGGCCAGAAACGCCCAGCGACTGCGCGACCACAGCTGGATTAACCAGGTCGAATTGGTTGAGGGCGATGCCACTGACACTGAGGTTCTAAACAACGCGCTATCCGGTGTTAATGTCGCCTACTACCTGCTGCACGCCCTGCTGGTAAAGGGTGACTTCGAGCAGCTTGAGCGAAACATGGCAGAGGGCTTTGGCAAAGCTGCCAAAGCAAATGCTGTTGGCAAGATTATCTACCTCGGTGGCATCATCACCGCTGGCCAGGAGGCCTCTCCTCACCTTCAGGCCAGACTGGACACCGGTCGCATCTTGGCTGAATCGGGAGTGCCAACTTTTGAACTCAGAGCTGGGGTGGTTATCGGGAGTGGTTCAGCCTCTTTTGAAATGCTTCGCTACCTAACCGAGCGACTTCCGATCATGACCACCCCGAAGTGGGTAAAAAATCGCATTCAACCAATTGCGGTCAGAGACGTGCTGCGATACCTGGTTGGCACGGCTGGTCTAGACAACAAGCACGCAGATATTTACGAAATTGCCGGCCCAGAAATTTTCACCTATGCCGAGATGATGCAGCGCTATGCCAAGGCGGCCGGGCTAAAGAAACGTTGGATTATTCCGTTGCCGGTGCTAACCCCTCGACTCTCTAGCGCTTGGGTTGGTTTGGTAACTCCGGTTCCGGTCACCCTGGCAAGGCGTTTGGTAGACAGCCTGAAGAACGAGGTGGTTGCCACTGACAATCGCATCAGGGATCTGATTCCTGAACCATCGGTAGGACTAACGGTCTTTGATCGCGCCGTGAAGTTGGCCCTTGTGAGGATCAAGGAAGCTCGAGTGGAGACCCGCTGGTCAGACGCGTCTTCACCCGGCACCCCATCCGAGCCACTTCCAACTGATCCAGATTGGGCTGGAGGAACTCTCTACAAAGACATTCGAATCGCCCACACCACAGATTCGGTGGCAAAAGTTTTTGAGCGGGTTGAGGCTATAGGCGGTGACAACGGATACTCAACCGCTAGCTGGGCCTGGGAGCTACGTGGGCTGATGGACCGCATGGTTGGCGGAGTGGGTCTACGAAGAGGAAGACGTGACCCCAAACACCTGATTGTTGGGGATGCTCTCGACTTCTGGCGGGTGGAGGAAATCATCCCGCAGAAATTGCTCCGACTAAGGGCAGAGATGAAACTTCCCGGCCTTGCCTGGCTGGAATTTGGTGTTGAGCAGGACTACGAGACCGGTGGTGCAGTACTTACCCAGGTGGCAATCTTTGCCCCCAAGGGTTTATTCGGTCACTTCTACTGGTGGATGGTATGGCCGATGCACGGCCTGGTTTTCCCATCGATGGCTCGCTCGCTCGCCAACTCCAATAGAGTGAGCAAGCACCGCTAGAAAGAGGATTTGATGGTCACCTGGGCAATGGTTGGAACTGGCCTAATGGCCGATTTGATTCTCAAGGACTTCGCCCTGGTGGAGAACACCGAACTAAAGGCACTGGTCTCCAGAGACCCGGATCGAGCTGATGCGAAGCTGAAGGAACTGGGTGTCGAGGCTAGCTCCATGACCTTTGAGCAAGCTCTGGAAGATTCCGGCATTGACCTGATTTACATCGCCTCCCCGCACTCCGAGCACCACTGGATGGCCAAGGCAGCCCTCGAGGCCGGTAAGCACATCCTGGTCGAAAAGGCCTTCATGGAAAATGCTGGGCAGGCTGAGGAGATCTACGCACTGGCCAAATCCAAGGGGCTATTTTCAATGGAGGCGATGTGGACGAAATTCCTGCCGCTGCACCAGAGGCTCGAAGAAATGGTCAAGTCTGGACGAATCGGAAAGCTAAGGCTGATCGAGGCAAACTTTGGTTTCCGAAGAACCTTCGATCAGAGCCACAGGCTATTTGATGCTGCGCTGGGTGGCGGTTCTTCGCTGGACCAAGGTGTTTACACCACATCGCTAAACCGCTGGTTTGCAGACAGTGGGATTAGATCGATTGCTGCCCACGGCTACAACTACCCCAACGGCACGGATGCCCTTGCCATGACGCAGTTTGAATTTGCCAATGGTGTGGTCGGCCGCGGCAACTCCTCCCTGGCAACCTCCCTGGGACTGGCCGCAAGATTGGTTGGGGATGCCGGCATTATTGAAATCCACGAAGCTTTCTGGGCTGCCACCAAGGCGACCATCAAGACCTATGCGGAAAATCATGACGTTCCAGAGATAGAGGAGCTCGAGGTTCCCAAGCTGGGTGCTGGATACGCACACATGATCCAGGCGGTCAGTGAGAGCGTAATTTCAGGAGAAATTGAGAATCAGCAGCACACTCACCAGTTCAGCCTCGAGGTGATGCGAGCGCTGGACGAGATTCGCTCGCAACTAACCTAAGGACCAGGCGCGAAGCCCGATAGTTACATGGTCCTAGTGAATCCCGCGCTCGGTGCACTATCCGGAGAGGCTTGCCCCACACTGGTAAAACCGATAGACCAGATTGTCCATTGCCAAGCGCTGGTTATAGCCCACGCTCGGAGCGAGGTTATAGACAGTGAAGATCAACTTGGTACCGTCTCGAGCCGTCAGGTAGCCGGCCAACGAGTAGCCGGTTGTGATGTAGCCAGTCTTAGCCACCACCAACCCCTTGGTAGCTGTTTTTGATCCGGTTGCAAATCTTGACTTCAAGGAGCCGTCGCTGCCAGAGACAGGCAGCCCAGCCTCAAGCACCGCATAGTTTCCGACCTGCTGGTGAACCAACTCGAGAAGGTCCGTCACGACTGAGGCAGGGACGGCATTTTCACGAGATAGCCCAGAGCCATCAACGATCTTGACCTTGGAGACATCAATTCCTCGCGCTCCCAAGACCCTCTGGTAAAGAGGTGTTAGCGAAGCCATGCTGCCGTCAAATCCAGCTGCTATCGAGGACAACCGACCCAGCGCCTCGGCCAGTGAGTTATCTGAGACTCTGAGCATGTTCGCGATCCACTCACTCATAGGGCGAGAAGATACCGAGGCGATCACAACGGCCCCCTCCGGAAGCTTTCCCTGCTGGGCTTTGATTCCCTTGGCGAGGCTGCTCTTGTTTAGCGATGCCACAAATAACTCCCCGGCTTGCTTCACAGGAGTTGAAGTTCGCCTTGAGAGCCAGGAGTTTTTGTACTTGGTTGAGGTCAGGCGTCCTGCGTCAATCTGAAGCGCTGACACCGGGGCCATGTAGCCCTGGGAGAGGCCTTTCTTGCTCCAGGTTTTATGCCATTCGGCGTCCGATCCGTAGAGCGAATTATCAATGGTTACGCTGCTGATGGTTACGGCATTCTTCTTGGCCCAGCTCGCAATTTGCTTGGTCAGGGTGTCCAGCTTTGGTGCCTTGGCGTAGTAAGAGGTGATGTTGCCCGGCATCCTAGAAAGCGTCACGTCCCCCGCACCTACTAGATAAATACTCCCCGGATTAGCCGGATCGCTATAAACATTCGTGGTCACCACGTGGTCCGGACCAAGCACGTCTAGCGCTACTGCCGCGGTCAAAACCTTCATCACCGAGGCTGTTCGCTGAGCCTCCTGCTCTGCAACCGAGAACAAAGTTTGACCGGTTTGAGCATTCACCACTTCGGCATGCAACTGCTTGATGTTGCTCGAAGCTAACTGCTTTGCTGGTGTGCAGCTGGCAGCGTGCGCAGGGGTTGGAAAGGTGGCCGCAAGGGCTAGGGCTGCGGCCAAGATTAGGGTTCTGGAGCGTGAATTCATACTCCCCCGAACCTAACATTGCATACGCCAATCAAGGACTAAACCCGCCCATGACAAGCTTTTGTGGGGTAACCTATAGTCAAATTTCCGCCCATTGATGCGCGATTAGCTTTTATCTTTTCCACCATTTCCCTAAGGAAAAAACATGTCTGAAAAAGCAAACATTGGTGTTGTAGGTCTTGCCGTGATGGGCTCAAACCTGGCTCGAAACCTTGCCTCTCGCGAGGGCAACCGAGTTGCCGTTTACAACCGCTCCGTGGAGCGCACCAATCTTCTAGTTAGCGAGCACCCGGAAGCAAACTTCATCGCGGCTGCAGATATTGACGCATTTGTCTCATCCCTTGCAAAGCCCAGAACCGCGATCATCATGGTTCAGGCCGGTCCTGGAACCGATGCGGTCATCCACCAGCTGACCGAGCGCTTTGAACCGGGCGACATCATCGTGGATGGTGGCAACGCTCTGTTCACGGACACCCTGCGCAGGGAAAAGGAAGTTTCCGCCAAGGGGATCCACTTTGTTGGGGCTGGAATCTCGGGTGGTGAGGAAGGTGCGCTTAAGGGCCCATCGATCATGCCTGGAGGCTCTAAAGAGGCCTACCAAACCCTTGGACCGATTCTAGCTTCGATTGCTGCGGTTGCCGAAGGGGAACCATGTGTAACGCACGTTGGCACCGATGGTGCAGGCCACTTTGTCAAGATGATTCACAACGGCATTGAATACGCGGACATGCAGCTGATTGCAGAGGCTTACGACATTCTGCGCCAGGCAGGTGGGTTCACACCAAGCGAGATTGCGGAGATCTTCGTGCAGTGGAACAAGGGTGAGCTTGAGAGCTACCTGATTGAGATCACCGCCGAGGTGCTGAAGCAGGTGGACGCCAAGACCGGCAAGCCATTTGTTGACGTGGTGCTTGATGCAGCAGGGTCCAAGGGCACTGGCGTTTGGACCGTTCAAACCGCGCTGAACTTGGGCACTCCGGTGTCTGGAATCGCAGAGGCGGTTTTCGCCAGAAGCCTCTCCTCTCAGTCAGCGCAGCGTGCCGGAAATTCGGGGATGGCAAGCCACACCGAAGCCTGGAGCATTGCGGACCGCGATGCCTTCGTTGAAGATGTTCGCAGGGCACTTTACGCATCAAAGATCGTTGCCTACGCGCAGGGCTTCGATGCCATTCGCGCAGGCGCCAAGGAATACAACTGGGAGATCAACCTGGGTGCAGTTTCCAAGATCTGGCGCGGTGGCTGCATCATCCGCGCTCAGTTCCTAAACCGCATCGCGGATGCCTACGGCAAAAACGAGAACCTGCTGAGCCTGCTGTTTGACGAGTACTTCGCAAACGCTATTGACGCATCGCTCTCTTCCTGGCGCAAGGTGGTTGCCCACAGCTCGCTGGCTGGAATCCCTAACCCGGCATTCGCCTCGAGCCTGAGCTACTACGACGGACTGCGTGCCAAGCGCCTGCCTGCAGCACTGGTGCAGGGCCAGCGTGATTTCTTTGGTGCTCACACCTACAAGCGCGTCGACCTCGACGGTGTGTTCCACACGCTTTGGTCAGGCGACCGCTCCGAAATCGAGACCACCCCCTCCAGCCACTAGATTTATCGGGTGAAAACCCACTGGATTTGGAAGTTTCTTCCATTGGCCCTGATCTGGGGCTCCAGCTTTTTATTCACCGAGTTGGCTCTTAGGTTCCTGCCTTTTTACGGGGTGGCCTTCTGGCGCACGATGCTCGGTGGAGTGGCCATGTTCGCCATGGTGTTCGCACTGAAACTTGAGCTTCCAAGGGGTAGGCAGTGGTTTCACCTGTGGGTTGCCGGGCTATTCATGTCTGCAATTCCCTTTTCACTGTTTAGCTTCGCCCAGCAGTCCACCACTTCCTCGCTGGCTGCAATTATCGGTGCCACTATGCCGATGTTTACGCTGCTGGCAATACTCACCATCTACCGTTCGGAGAAGGTGGGGCTGCTGTCCGGGATTGGGCTGGTAATCGGGTTGGTTGGCGTCGCCATAACTCTCGGAGTTTGGGAGGGCTTTGGTGCCAATGACCCGGCAGCCGTGATGGCTCTGCTGTTGGCAGCGGTCTCCTACGGAATCGGAACTCCCTACATTCGAAAGTTTGTCAGCCCGATGGGCCTGAATCCAACCAGCACCGCAGCCGCTCAGGTAACAACCAGTGCGCTCACTCTGCTGCCGCTCTATCTGTTCAGTGGGCCACTGGTGATTGCCGCGCCAACCCCAGAATCTCTCGTTGCCATTTTGCTGCTCGGAGTGTTTGGCTCGGGTCTTGCCTACCGGCTGTTTCACTCGGTGGTGACCCAGGCAGGTTCAGCCGTCGCGGCCACCGTTACCTTCACCAACCCGGTGGTGGCAACTGTGTGGGGCATTTTGCTCTTGGGCGAGAGTCTGCACTGGTATGAACCAGTAGGCGGAGTTGTGGTAATCCTCGGTGCCTGGCTGGCACAACGCCCAGGATCTAAGCGGTAGCCTCCGCAACAGTTGGCAGCTCCCTTCTCAGGTTTGGGCAGCACCCAGGAGCGCAGAAGCTCGGCCAGGGGCCTAGCGAACTCTCCGCCTTCGGGGCTTCGGTTCCCAATCGCTCTGCTATCAAGTTGCCGATAGCATCAACAAAGGCGGGGTGGATACCTGCTGTGGCGACACGGTAGAAGTTCATCCCCAAACCTTCAGCAGTTTCCTGAGCCTCATTATCGAGATCCCAGACCACCTCAACGTGGTCTGATACGAAACCGATCGGCACAATCAAAACCCCGGTCCTTCCAGACTCATGCGCGCTCTGGATTGCATCGTTCACATCAGGTTCCAGCCATGGGACCTCCGGTGAGCCACTTCGCGACTGGTAAACCAGCTCCCATTCCGGCATGGACTCACCCATAGCGACCCCCGCCTTGCTTATAACGAGTTGAGCTGCTGCAAGATGCTGCGCTTCGTAAGCACCACCCGGCTTTGCAAATTCTTCACGCCTCGCAGGCGGTCCACTGGTCTCACCCATTGCGTTTGGAATTGAATGCGTTGCAAACATGATTTTGATTTGCTCGGTCGAAGACCCGGCGGACTTGACCTTACGAATACCCTCGACCAAGTCCTCCACTACCGGCTCTAGGAACCCTGGGTGATCAAAATAGTGGCGCACCTTGTCGATGGTCATCTTTCCTAGCAAATCGTTCTCAAAGAGGGCCTGGTGGAGGTTCTCTCGATACTGCCGACATCCGGAGTAAGAGGAGTATGCGCTTGTAACCCAAGCCAACACTTTTCTGTGTCCAGCCTCGTACATTTGCTTTACAACGTCTGAAAAATAGGGTTCTGAGTTGCGATTGCCCCAATAGATAGGTAGGTCAATCCCTAGCTCTGGCAATCTTTCGCGAAGTTTTGCCAGTAGGGCGCGATTCTGCTCGTTGATTGGACTCACACCCCCGAGTGCGAGGTAGTGATGTGAGACTTCCTCTAGTCGCTCCTTTGGGACCCCTCTTCCGGCAGTCACACGCTCAAGGTAAGGCATTACCTCATCTGGACCCTCTGGGCCGCCGAAGGAGGTTAGCAAAATGGCGTCATAAGTCATTTGAAGGTTGCTCCGATCTGACTTGGATTGATGGTTTTGCCTGTAAAAAATGGGACCTCTTCTCGCACGTGCAGGCGAGCTTGCGTGTATCGCAAGTCGCGCATCATGTCCACAAGGTCATGGAGTTCGTCCGACTCCAAAGCAAGAAGCCACTCATAGTCCCCCAGGGCAAATGCCGCCACTGTGTTAGAAATTACCGAGCTGAACTCGTGACCTTTTTGTCCATGCTCCATGAGCATTTCCCTGCGTTCAGCCTCCGGGAGCAGGTACCACTCGTAGGAGCGGACAAATGGATAAATCGTGAGCCACTGTCTTGCGGTCTGCCCAAGCATGAAACCTGGAACATGGGAACGATTGAATTCTGCTGGACGATGCAATCCCATGCCGGACCAAAAAGGATTGAAGTTAGTCCCGAGCAAACTAAACCTGAATTTTCCCAAGAACTCTTGAATTAGTTCTGCCGACGCAGCGTGGGTCCAAAAGAGCAAGTCTGAGTCTGCCCTGAAGCCTCTTATGTCATAGGCCCCACGAAGTTCACCGCCTTGCTCGCTAAACCAAGCGGTCAGCTCCATGAATGCCTCGCTGGCTCTCGCCCCATCCGCCACTTGAGATGTCTGCTTGAAGGCAGTCCAATTCGTGTATCGAATTTCGGCGTTTAGTTGTTCGAGTTTGCTGTTCAAGCTGCCCTCCTTTGAATGTGGTCTGTGATGATGCCCATAACTCCGTTGCCCCTAGCAAATCCAGATACCAGCTCGAAACTGGAAGCGTTCGAATCAATCGCCTGAAGAAGTGGAGCTATCTGTTCGGGCTTGGATCTTGCTAGGGCCTGGGTCCAGCTCACTACTTTGGCCTGCAGGAGATCCACTTCGGTTCCATACAAAAACTCAATCTCGCTCTTCAGGAGTGCATCGAGCCCATCCCCTGATTCTGGAAGTTGGTTTTCCCCAAAACTCAGGCGGATCAGGTGCTGGCCCAAGGGTAAGGAGTCTGCTATCCATTCCCATTTTGCGCTCAGGTGCGTTGTGGCTTGAGCGAGAGCAGTCCCGTCTCGAACTATGGCGCCGGATCCCAAAGGCGCGGCGTCCAAGCCAGGAGCATTTACGTGCGCAAATGCGATAGAGGTACTCTTCTGATCCACCATCAATGCGGCTCTTCCAATCTCTGAGTCAATGCCGGCTGCCTTAGCCAGGATGAGAGCTGGAGCCGCCCATGTCACCGAATCAAAAAACTTGGACGAATCCGCAAACCCGACATCCCACCCGTTTCCCGCGGCTTTGATGGAGCTGACTTGAGACCTTTTGAGCTTGACCTTGTCAGAAACTCGATGAACGAGAGCGTCAATCATTTGGTGAAGTCCTCCGCGAAGAGAAATCACATTTAGCCCTGGGGAATTGCTTGCTCTGCTCATTTTCTGAACTCCGGCAACCAAAGACCCCGCTCTAATTGCCTTTTCGGCCAGGTCCGGGAATGTGGCGGCAAAGTCAAGTTCATTAGAAGGTGAGCCATGAATGGAGCGAACAATTGGGTCAACTAATCGCTCCAGAAAAGCGGCTCCCAGGTGATCGGTGACAACTTTCGCCACGGACCCCGACGGATTGAAGTTTTTGGAATCTAATTGCTGCGCAAGGGCAAGCTCCTGCTGCGAAAAGGCGTCCAACAGGGTTGGAGTGCTGAGATCCGCGGGAATTCCAAAATAGCCGAAGGGGATATTCCACCTTTTCTCAGAGGAGATGATGCTGGAGCCTGACGGCTGCGGATAAGCAAACATTTCACCTAGTCCCAGCTCGTGGAGCAGTTGCTCACCGGCCGGGTTTGCAGTCGAGATTGCCTCGGCTCCAGCATCAACACTGAGCCCCGCTATCTTCACACTCGCGATCTGACCCCCAAATTCAGGGCTTACCAGCGAAACCTCTTCACCGGAATCTGCATGTCGAATTGCAGCGAGGAGCCCTGAAATACCTCCTCCGATGACGATCCTTGTGCGGCTCATCGCTTCCCCTGATGGATCAGCTGAACGATTTTGGTGAGGACTTCCGGATCGGTTTGCTTTGGGACTCCATGTCCGAGGTTGAACACATGTCCCGCGAGGTTTTTTGCAGAGTCCAAGACCGAGCCAACGGCATGCTCTATGTCGTCCCAACTTGAGGAAAGCACTTCGGGATCTAGATTTCCCTGTAGGGCGACCCCTGGCAGACGCCTACCGACCTCTGACAGAGATGAAGTGTGATCAACTCCAATGGCTGTTGCGCCAACCTCAAGCGTGTCTTCAAGAATTGCATCTGCACCTAATCCAAAATGCACCCTGGGCACTGAATTACTGCTCTCGTCGCGCAGGTCTTCCAGCTGGGCAAACAGCCTCCTTGAAGCCGATTTGGCATGATCCCGATATTCCTCGGGAGTAAGTTTCCCGGCCCATGAATCAAAGACTTGAAGTGCGCTAGCCCCCGCCACCACTTGCGCCCGAATAAATGAGGCCGTAACGTCCGCGCACCAAAACAAGACGGCCTGGAATAGCTCGGGATCTCTCATCATCTTGCGGGTCTCTGGAAGGTCTTTTGAGGGACCGCCCTCAATCAGGTATGAAGCCAAAGTGAAAGGAGCTCCACCGAATCCGATAAGAGGGGTTGGCCCCAGTTCTGAAACGAGTAACTCAACCGCCCGAGTGATTGGCTCGAGTTCTTCCGGCTGTAAAAGGCGCAGTGACTCAAGATCCTTTCGCGTTCTAACCGGGTTGGCGATGATGGGTCCAACTCCGGACCTGATCTCGACCGCCAGCCCCGCCAGTTTGAGTGGAATGACAATGTCCGAGAAGAAGATTGCGGCATCTACTTTGTGACGACGAACCGGCTGCATCGTTATTTCTGCAGCAACCTCTGGGGTCAAACAAGCCTCCAGCATCTCGTGCCGCGCTCTGAGGGCACGATACTCAGGGAGAGATCTTCCGGCCTGTCGCATGAACCAGACGGGAGTGCTCTCGACGGGCTGCGCGCGCAGCGCGCGAACCAGAGTGGAGGAAGCCGTGACTCCTTGGTTGAGAGGATGCGTCGGTTTGAGCACCGCTTTATTGTGCAGGAGCCAGAGACCTCTGCTGTGACACTGTGTCAGGTAGGGGGTTTGTATTGTTTCCCCGTGACCTTGATTTGTGTCGGAATGGACTTCACCAGCGCTCCGCTGTCTCTTCTGGGGCGGCTCGAAGGCCTAGCGGACGAGTTTCAGATGGCCCTGAAAGAGGAAGCCAAGCTCATTTCAGGCTCGGCAGTGCTGGCAACTTGCAACCGATTTGAGGTCTACGCCGCCGTCGAGGATTTTCACGCTGGAGTGGACAAAATCAGTTCCGAGCTTTCTAGACGAGCAGGGAAAGAGGTTGCCGAATCTCTGAAGGTGAGATTTGGGCCAGAGCTGGTTGAGCACTTATTTTTCGTTGCAGCCGGACTGAAGTCAATTGCGATCGGCGAAAGCGAGATTCGCGGTCAGGTCAGAAAATCCATCGCTCGCTCGAGGAATCTCGGAACCGCCTCGGCAGAATTGAATGACATCTTTGACGCCGCAATTAGCGCTGGTCGAAAAGCTGCGCTAACTTTCAGTCAAGATAAACCCGGCAGGGGTCTAATCGACCTTGCTATCGAGGCCATAAATCCGCATGAGGTTCTACTAGCCTCTGCCCTGATCGTGGGCACCGGTTCCTATGCCAAAGAAATTGTCACGGCACTTAGAAGATTTGGCATCGTCGAAATCAGCGTGCACGCGGATTCAGCCAGGGCAGCAAGGTTTGCGGAACTCAATGAGGTGGACCTTGCGAGCTCTTCGGATTTGGCTGCTGAGCTCGCTAAGCACGACCTAGCGATTCTCGCAAGAGGCGGTTCTGAGTTCACTGTGACCGTTTCGGATTGTCAACGGGCGCTCACTCTCAAAGGCACGGGCAATCCTCTGCGCCTGATAGATATGGCTGCATCAAACGATGTAGACCCGTTTGCCTCCGACTTGCCTGGGGTGGAGCTGGTTTCGCTCGAGGGATTGCGGGACCAGCCCCAGATTAGGAATGGCTCGGCACTCGAAGAGGTGGAAAAAATGCTGATGGAGGAGGCGAAGAGCTTCTCTCGAGCGCAATCAGCTCGTGGGTTTGACCCAATTGTGATTGCAATGCGCGGTCATGTTGAGCGATGGATCGAGCTCGAAGTTGAGTCTGTTCGCAAGCGGGCTGGAGGTGACACTGCCACCGAGGTTGAGCAGTCGCTTCGCAGGGTTTTGAACACCCTGCTGCACAAGCCAACCCTGAAAGTCAAGGATCTTACGCTCGGCGAAGATCACAGTGAGTATCTTCGAGCAATTCGCTTGCTCTTCGACTTGGAGGTGAGCGGGGCTTGACCAAGATACGGGTGGGAACCAGAGCAAGCCTGCTGGCAAGGACACAGACCGGTACTGTGTTGGCTGCGCTGGTCGCGGTCGCGCCCGAATTGCAATTCGAGGAGGTTTTGATTCAAACCGAGGGAGACAGGACGACCACGCCACTCTCTCAGGCAAAGACTCCTGGAGTGTTTGTTTCAGCGCTTCGTGAGAAGCTACTGGCGGGCGAAGTTGACATGCTCGTCCACTCCATGAAGGATTTACCGGCACTGCCGTTTCCAGGTCTTGTCTCGGCCGCAATTCCGAAGAGGGAGAACCCTCTCGATGTGCTTGTGTCAAGGGATAATCTGCCCCTACGTTTGCTCCCCTCCGGAGCCAAAATTGGAACCTCTTCTCCTCGCCGAACAGCGTCAATTCTCCGATCCAGGCCTGACCTGCAAGTCACTGACATTCGCGGAAATGTGGACACTCGAGTAGCTAAGGTGCGGTCGGGTGAATATGACGCGACCGTAATGGCATGGGCCGGACTCGCCCGAATCGGGCGACTTTCCGAGATCGCAGAAGAACTTTCACCCGTAATGTTCATTCCCGCCCCCGGTCAGGGCGCGCTAGCTGTTGAAATTAGGAGCGAAAGTGCAGAACTCCTGGGTCTTATCTCAACCATTGATGATGAGGTCACTCGTCTGACCACCACAGCGGAGCGGAGCGTTCTTGTTGGGCTGGGGGCCAGTTGTTCCACGGCCATTGGAGCCCTGGCAACCCTCGAGGGAGAGCAGCTGCTCCTTACTGCCGAGCTCGGTGACCCAGCCACAGGCGCCTATGAATCTGTAAGCGAGCGAGTGAAAATCAACCCAAAGCAAATCCAGCTTGCAGAGCAGCTGGGCCTGAGTGTCGCAGACAAATTACTCTCAGGAGATGTAGCTCGTAAGGTCGGCCTGATTTGAAAGCTCTTTTAATTCGTCCAAGCCGAAATGAGAATGAGGCAACCTGGCTATCCAGGCTTGGGTTTCAATGCGTTATTGACCCCTACCTAACGATTCAGCAGTTCCCAAATCCGATGGGCGCCCACCGGATGTTTGGGGCTCTAGAAGATCAAAGGCCTAAATGGTTTGTAAACACATCAACAAACGCCTTTGAAAATTTTGAGAACCAGCTGCCTCCTCAAGCATTTGATCGGCTTGACCTCAGGACAATTAGATTCGCAGCCATAGGCGAAGCAACCAAAAACCAACTCCTGGCCATGGGTGCTCCGGAGGTTTTGGTCTCCTCGGATTTCAGTGCTGCATCGCTGGCTGACCAAATGTTGAGAACTGCGCCTGTCAGGGCGGTAATTCCAGGGGGCAACCTGGCCATGCGGGCCATTCCAGACGCCTTCACAAAGGCTGGGCTCGAGGTTGTGAGTGAGGTGGTCTACCACACCTCGATTACAAAGCCTGAACCCGAAAGCGCCTTTCAGCTCAGGGCGGGCGAATTCGATCTGGTGGTGCTTCGATCACCTAGTGCGGTGAGGGCGCTTTTCAGCTACGTACCGAAACCCAAGACCAGATTTCTGTGCCTGGGAAAGGCGACCGCTGCCGCACTTCAAGCGCAGGGTTACAGGCCTGATTTCCTCACTGAGTCAGGCGATCAAGGCGAAGTAGAAACACAATTGAGGGCGTTTGCCATGGAGAGAAAATGAGACCGAGAAGACTCAGAAGTTCGTCAGCTGTCAGAGAGCTGGTTGCAGAGAATCATGTCCGGTCGAGTGATCTGATCTATCCAATATTTGTTAGAGAAGGCTTGTCATCGCCGCGAGAAATTGAATCAATGCCGGGGGTGTTTCAACACAGCGAAGCATCTCTATTGGTGGAGATTGATGAAGTCCTAGCCCTTGGAATTCGGTCGGTGATGCTTTTCGCCATACCAGAGCATCGAGACGAGGTTGGCTCTGAAGCACTGAACGAAAACGGAATTCTTGCCAGAAGCGTGAGAGCAGTGAAGGAGAGGGTCGGAGATCGACTGGTCGTAATCGCCGATCTCTGCCTGGATGAGTTCACCTCGCATGGACACTGCGGAGTTCTATGCTCAAGCGGAGATGTAGATAACGACCTAACCCTCATGAAGTACTCGGAGATGGCTCGAGTACTTGGCAAAGCTGGTGCGGACATGCTCGGGCTCAGCGGCATGATGGACAACCAAGTGGCAGCGGTCAGGGAGTCTTTAGACCAGGCAGGCCTGCAAGATGTCGCAATTTTGGCTTATGCGGCAAAATACGCCTCCGCGTTTTACGGCCCCTTTCGAGACGCGGTCGAATCACAGCTGACTGGTGACCGCAGAGGCTACCAGCAGGACCCGAGAAACCGAAAAGAAGCTGCGCGCGAGGTGTTGCTCGATATCGAGCAGGGTGCGGACATCGTGATGGTAAAGCCCGCACTCTCCTACCTGGATATCGTGAGCGACATAGCGTCGCTCAGTAACGTGCCGGTCGCTGCGTATGTGGTCTCAGGTGAGTACGCAATGGTTGAGCTTGCAGCTTCAGTGGGACTTATCGACCGAGACCGAAGCATTTTCGAAATCTTGCACAGCGTGAAGCGCAGCGGTGCATCACTGATTTGCACCTATTGGGCCAAGGACTACGCAAGGAGAGATCACATTGGAAACCTCTAAATCGAATTACTGGCATTCAAGAGCCCAACGCGTGATTCCGGGCGGTGTGAGCTCGCCGGTTCGCGCCTTCAAAGCAGTCGGAGGAACGCCTCGTTACTTTGTTTCTGGGGCTGGAAGTCGAGTGACGGATGTGGATGGCAACAATTACGTTGACTTAGTTGGTTCCTGGGGGCCAATGATTGTCGGCCACGCTCACCCCAAGGTTGTGGAAAAAGTCTCAGCGGCCATGAGCAAGTCTTTCTCATTTGGAGCGCCCCATCCCAATGAATCACTACTTGCTGAATCCATAAGCCAGCGAGTGTCTGCGGCGGAACGAGTCCGATTTGTTTCCTCGGGAACTGAGGCGGTGATGACCGCAGTTCGATTAGCGAGAGGGGCAACCGGAAGGGCTCTGATTGTGAAGTTTTCCGGCTGCTATCACGGACACTTGGATTCGATGCTGGTTTCGGCTGGTTCGGGAGTTGCAACCTTGGGGCTGCCCAACTCCCCCGGGGTAACAGCGGGTCAAGTGGCCGACACTGTTGTTCTTGAATACAACAACTTTGACGAGCTGAACGAACTTTTTTCGGAGCGCGGATCTGAAGTTGCAGCTGTGATAACAGAGGCCGCTGCTGCAAACATGGGCGTCGTTCCCCCTCTGGATGGCTTCAATGAGCAGATTGCGAAGTTGTGCGCAATGCACGGAGCGCTGATGATTCTTGATGAGGTGATGACGGGATTTCGAGTTTCACGAGCTGGGTGGTGGGGAAAGTACGGATCAGGATGGCAACCGGATTTGATCACAATGGGCAAGGTAATCGGTGGCGGCCTACCACTGGCTGCGGTTGCTGGTCGTGCTGAAATTATGGACCTGCTTGCCCCCTTGGGTTCTGTTTATCAGGCAGGCACACTCAGTGGAAACCCGGTGGCGACGAGTGCCGGGTTAGCAACATTGGAGCTGCTCGACCAAGATGCATACGACCTTCTTGATAAGCGTGCTGGAGAAATTGGCGATGCAATTTCTGGTGCCCTCAACGGACACGTCGTTCAGCACAGCTACCAGGTTGCAGGCAACCTGTTCTCTTTTTTCCTTGGCTGCTCTAGAGTGACAAACTACGCTCAAGCCAGCACTCAAGACCAGACGGCGTTCAAGATTTTCTTCAACAGCATGCTCGACAACGGAGTGTCCATACCGCCCTCAGCCTTCGAAGCCTGGTTCGTCTCAACGGCCATAACAGACAGTGATGTGGAGACTATTGCGCTGGCGGCGGACAGAGCGGCCCGGTCAGTTGCGCAAGCTTTGAATTAGCCACCCGGGCAAATTATGCTTAGAGTGCTATGGCAACCGACACCAAAAGAGACCTCATAATTCAGGCCGCCTCTGAAATAATTCAGGAGCAGGGCCTGGAGGCTCTTACCATGAGGGCCCTAGCCCTCAAGCTAAAGATATCTCGGCCGGCGCTCTACCAGTACGTTGCATCTCGAGAGCACGTCCTATCGGAAATATTGCTCGACGAAATGGCAGATCTTTCTAATGAGCTAGACCGACTGCTGCGTGATCTGAAAGATCCAATGGAGCAAATTAGAGTTTGGCTCCATTTCTCCTTGGCATTTATGGCGTCCGACCGGCACCGATTTGTCTCCGATATTCCACAGGGTGTCATTCCGGAGGATCAGCGCGGAATGTTTAGGGCCATGCACGGCTTCTACACATCAAGCCTGATCAGCCCTCTAGCCGAAGTGGGAGTTGAAGACCCCGCTACGACAGCCAACCTGATTCTTGGCCTCATAGGTGCAACAGCAAAGAAAATTGAATTAGGTGCTGATTTCAGCGCTCAGGCCAAGGCTCTTGAAGATTTCGTCATGGCCGGTATTGAGGCAGCGCTCTCTAATTTAGCTGACTAGCTGTATCCCCAAATTCCTAATGAGCCTCAGCCTGTAAGTCCCGCCGCAGGTCCGGAATAGTCCAAGGCCTCACAACAAAAATCATCACCGCCGTGGAGATACCGAATAGCAAAAGGGCCAGCCAGCCAACATCAGCCGTTGAGGTTGTGGAGAGCTGCGAGTAAACAAGCGCAAAAATTGAAGTTGCAATGAAGTTTGCCGAACCCATTAGGGAGGCGGCGGTACCGGCCTCAGTTCCGTGATTCAAAAGGGCAATGGTTGGGATCGCTGTCGCCGGGGCCCCAAAGGACACAATCAGCAGGATAAAACCAATCTCAGCCAACCAGATATCTCCCCCGCTGGTGACCACCAGGAAAATTCCTGCCAGCGTTCCAAGCACCATGTAGATAACCAGCATCCACTGCGCCTTGAAGTACTTGGCAATAAAACCACCAAACTGCACGGCCAAATACAGAGCCACCGAGTTGACCGCAAAAAGCGCCCCAAACTCTGGGGCAGAGAGCCCATAGTGATCCTGGTAGAGGTAACTCACCACGTTCAGGTAACCAAACAGCGCGCTGATCTGCAGTGCGCTGACAATCAACAGCCCCACGTAGATTCGATCCCGCAGCACTGAGCGAAAGCCGCGCAAAAGCCCCATCGCACTCTGCGAGCGCCGCTGCGCAACCGGCAGGGTCTCGCGCAGGAAAAACAGCACAATGACACTCAGCACCAAACCAAAAAAGCCAAAGGCTAAAAAGATGCTCTGCCAAGGCCCAACCCCAACCAGCTGGCTACCCACGATTGGGCCCAAAATTGGCGATAGCGACTGAATCAGGAAAATTCTCGAGAGCATCCGAAGCATTGGCTGCCCGCGGTAAAGATCTCGCACAATGGCCCTTGCCACCACATCGCCGCAGGCGGCAAACAGTGCCATGGAAAATCTCAGCAGAGTGAAAATTTCAATGCTCGGAGCAAAGAAGACCGCGAGCGCCGAGAGCGTGAAACCAACGCTGGCTAAGAGCAGCATCGGCCGGCGGCCGATGGCATCAGAAATTGGCCCAGAGACAATCTGGCCAATCGCCAACCCGATCGTGACTCCCGCAAGCGATGCCTGAATGGTGTTGGAGTCAACCCCGTAGAAGGTTCCGATAGCCGGAAATGCCGGAAGGTATGGGTCAATCGTGTAAGGGATCAGGCTCATGGAGAAAGCTAGCATCACGATGTAGATGAGGAAGGTTTTGCGATTTAGCTGATCGCCGGATTCGTAGACCAAACCTCTCGCTGACTTGGAGAAGGCAAAGGACACGACTAAGAGAATAGCGCCTGGGCGATAACTTCCCCCGGCGCTACACCCCTTGGGATTGCGAAAGTGGCAGAGCCGATTGGCAGGGTCCAGCGGTTCAGCAGGTCCAGCTCGTCGAGCCTCTGCTGCATCGGTAGGTACTGAGTGGCGATGTCGCGCTGGTAAGCGCACCAAAGCAAACCAACATCCATAGAGCCCTCAGCTGTGATCTGCTCCTCGTAGCTAAATGGTCTGCGGAATATTGGGGCTGCCGTTCCAGAATCCGAGGCCCTACGAATGTGTGCGAAGTCAGGAATGACCTTTAGGCCCGCAGCGGTCCTTGCCTCATAGTCTGGGAGATCCGATTCCTTTTCTCCGGTGAGCGGAGCACCACTTGCGAGCCTTCTGCCCACCGACTCTTCTTTACTGGCGGTGCCCAGCTGGTCCCAGCTATCAAGGTTCATGGCGATGCGCCTGAATACCAGGTAGGTGCCGCCAACCATCCACTCAGGTCCGCCGTCTGCCCATACCGTTAAGTCGAATTCGTTGGAGCCAAGCACCGGGTTGGCGGTGCCGTCAACCTGACCCATCAGATTTCGGTGGGTCACTCCCGAGGGAACCATGCCTGGGGTGTGAGAAAAACCAGCCTGATTCCACCGCACCTTGGCAAAGGGCAGCGAGTCTCGAACCAGCGAGCGAACCCCGTGACTGAGAACAACTGGATCATCAGCGGCAGCGTGAATCAACACATCTCCCCCAGAGAATTCCGAGCGCAGCGCATCGATAGAAAAAGCCGGGAGTTCAATTAGCCCCGGCGGCATTGGCAGGTTGAGCTTTTGAAACAGGCTTGGCCCAAACCCGACATAGGCACTGAAGCTTGCAGCGCCCATAGAGAGCTCTGGGGATGGGTCTGCCAATACCGGTTCACCCTTGGCAAGGCGCTCAATGTCATCGGTAATCAACCCCATCCAGCGCAGCATGTCTGCGAGGTTGGTTCCCTCGAGCAAATCAAACGCCACCATGTTGGTGACTGCCTGGATAGGAACCTCAATGCCCATCTGGTGCTCACCGAAAAACTCCAGTGAGCGCTTGGCCGTTGCGCTCTCGGCCGATTCGGCCGCCACCTGAGCCGCAGCCACCGAGCCGGCCGTAGCTGAAACGGCAGCGGTAGCGGCTACGGCAGACCCGGTTAGGAAGCCTCTGCGGGAAACCAATTAGTGATCCATGCCCTCTTCTGAGTGGTAGTCCTCATCGCCACCGACGGTTGGTTTTGCAACGACCGACTCAATTGTCAGGTCAACTGTCCCAAAATCAAAAGTGACAGCAATTTCGTCACCGGCAACAACATCTGTCTTTAGGTCCATCAGCATCATGTGGTTGCCACCCGGCTCCAGGGTCGCGCTCTCGCCAGCTGGAATCACCAAGCCACCTTCAATTGCCTGCATCACCATTTCTCCGCCGGACATCGCCATCTCGTGAATCTCAACCACGCCGGCAACCTCGGTGGCACCGCCCACCAGGACAATCTCCTGGTCGGTGTTGTTGGTTATGGTGCCAAAGACTGCGGTCATTCCGCCGGTAACCGAGGTCTCTGAAGACTTGATCCAGACATCTGTCACTTCAATCTCCGGCTTTGCCATTTCTTGGCTATTCGCGGTGCAACCGGTAAGAGCCAGTGCAGCGGCCAAAAGTAACGCAATTTTCTTCATGAATTCAGATCCTTGTCAGGGGGTCAGGAGAGACTTTTCCGGCTCTCGATGGGCTAATTCTACAACGAGTAGAAATTACTTTTTGGCAAATTAGGTGAACATCCCGCGACACGCGGGAGTTGCTACGGCCTTAAAGTTCAAGTTGTGGGTTAATGTTCGAGAAATAACTAAATAAGAGAAAAAAATCACGTGTCACTACTAGATGTAGTGGTTAAGTGCTAATGTAGTAAATCCGCGATTTGCGAAAAATTTGTCTCAAATTTGATAAAAACCGGGGTTTTCGGACCCCTCGAACCAGGAGGAACACCAATGGCGGTGACCGTTTACACGCTCCCAGCCTGCGTACAGTGCGACAGCACCAAGCGCATGCTGCAGCGTAACCAGATTGAGTATGCCGAAGTCGACATGTCTCAAGACCCAGTGGCCTTGGAAATGGTCAAGACCATGGGTTACACCGCTGCCCCAGTTGTAGTCGCAGGCGACGAGCACTGGAGTGGTTTCCGCATGGACAAGATCCAAGCAATCTCCGCCTAGCTAAGGACTCCTGAGATGTTCGATTTGGTTTATTTCTCGAGCGTCTCAGAAAACACCAAGCGGTTCGTCGACAAGCTAGGGGCAAATGCGGTTCGGATCCCACTGAGGTCCGAAGAGGCAGCAAAGTTTGAACACGATCGGGACAGTGTCTTGGTAGTGCCCACCTACGGTGGCGGGAACGATGAATCAACTGTTCCAAAACAGGTAATCAAATTCTTGAACAATCCGGAAAACCGGAAACACATCAAGGCGGTTATTGCCGGGGGAAACACCAATTTTGGTTCTCACTTCTGCAAGGCCGGCGACATAGTCGCCAGCAAACTCGGGGTTCCGGTGCTCTACCGGTTCGAGGTCACTGGCACCCCAGAAGACGTAATTGAAGTAAAAGAAAGGCTGGTCACGCTATGGCAAACCAACTCGTAGAGGTAGCAGACGACAAGGGCAACCTAGTTGGCAAGCAGTCCATTGAAAGCTCAATGAGCTATCAGGACCTCAACGCCATGATCAACCTCTGGGGCGAGGGCGAGAAGCTGCAGCTCGAGAAGGACAAGCTGGCAGTCCGCAAGTACTTCCTGGACCACGTAAACCAAAACACCGTCTTCTTCCACAGCCTGAAGGAGCGTCTGGACTACCTGGTGGAAAACGAGTACTACGAGGAGGAAATCCTCAACCAGTACTCATTTGAATTTATCGAGCAGCTCGAGAAGTTGGCCTACTCCAAGAAGTTCCGCTTCGAGGCATTCATGGGTGCCTACAAGTTCTACACCGGCTACGCCCTGAAGACCTTCGATGGCACCCGCTACCTGGAGCGCTTCGAGGACCGAGTGGTCATGGTTGCTCTAACTTTGGCAGCTGGCGATGAGGCGATGGCCATCAACCTGGTTGAGGAGATCATCTCCGGTCGTTTTCAGCCAGCTACCCCAACCTTCCTGAACTGCGGCAAGAAGCAGCGCGGTGAATTCGTCTCCTGCTTCCTACTTCGCATCGAAGACAACATGGAGTCGATCGCGCGCGGCATCAACTCTGCCCTGCAGCTTTCAAAGCGTGGCGGTGGTGTTGCACTCAGCCTTTCCAACGTCCGTGAGTACGGCGCTCCAATCAAGAAGATTGAGGGTCAGTCCTCCGGCATCATTCCGGTTATGAAGCTTCTGGAAGACAGCTTCTCCTACGCCAACCAGCTAGGTGCTCGCCAGGGTGCCGGTGCGGTTTACCTAAACGCCCACCACCCAGACATCATGCGCTTTTTGGACACCAAGCGTGAGAACGCCGACGAGAAAATCCGTATCAAGACCCTATCCATCGGTGTTGTGGTTCCGGACATCACCCTTGAGCTTGCCAAGAACGGCGAGGACATGTACCTGTTCTCCCCTTACGACGTGGAGAAGGTCTACGGAGTGCCATTCGGCGACATTTCTGTAACCGAGAAGTACGCCGAGATGGTGGATGACCCAAGAATCCGCAAGTCCAAGATCAAGGCTCGTGAGCTCTTTGAGCGAATCGCTGAGTTGCAGTTTGAGTCCGGCTACCCATACGTCATGTACGAGGACACCGTAAACAAGGCCAACCCAATTCAGGGTCGCATCAACATGTCAAACCTCTGCTCCGAGATCCTGCAGGTCAACACCCCGACTACCTACAACCAGGACCTTAGCTACGACGAGATCGGCAAGGACATCTCCTGCAACCTCGGCTCCATGAACATTGCCCTGGCAATGGATGGTGGCAACATTGGCCTAACCATTGAGACTGCAATTCGCGCCCTGACCGCGGTTTCTGACATGTCAAACATCGAGAGCGTAAGAAGCATCTCGGATGGAAACCACAAGAGCCACGCAATTGGTCTGGGTCAGATGAACCTGCACGGCTACCTAGCTCGCGAGAAGGTCCACTACGGCTCTGAAGAGTCGATTGACTTCACCAACATGTACTTCTATACCGTGGTCTACCACGCCCTCAAGGCTTCGAACAAGATTGCAATTGAGCGCGGCAGTTACTTCCACAACTTCGAGAACTCGCAGTATGCCTCGGGTGAGTACTTCAACAAGTACATCGACCAGGCATGGGCACCAACCACCGAGAAGACCAAGGAACTGTTTGCCAAGGCAAACGTTGCGATTCCAACCCAAGCCGACTGGACCGAGCTGAAAGCTTCGGTCATGAAGCACGGAATCTACAACCAGAACCTGCAGGCGGTCCCACCAACCGGTTCCATCTCCTACATCAACAACTCCACCAGCTCAATCCACCCCATTGCATCTCGCATTGAGGTTCGCAAGGAGGGCAAGCTAGGCCGCGTTTACTACCCAGCTCCATTCCTTTCGGAGGAGACCTGGGAGTACTACGAGGACGCCTACGAGGTTGGACCGGAGAAGATCATCGACGTCTACGCCGCTGCAACCCAGCACGTAGACCAGGGTCTGTCACTAACCCTGTTCTTCAAGGACACCGCAACCACACGCGATGTCAACAAAGCACAGATCTACGCCTGGAAAAAGGGCATCAAGACCATCTACTACATTCGCATTCGCCAGGCTGCCCTAGAGGGCACCGAGGTCGAAAACTGCGTCAGCTGCATGCTTTAGGAAGAAGGAAATCAAAATGGCAACCAAACTGATTACCCGTCCAATCAACTGGAACAAGATCGAAGACTCCGTCGACATCGACGTTTGGAACCGACTAACCCAGAACTTCTGGCTGCCTGAGAAGGTGCCACTGTCCAACGACGTTCAGTCTTGGGGCACTCTGCGTCCACACGAGCAGAAGCTGACCATGCACGTCTTCACCGGACTGACCATGCTGGACACCATCCAGGGCACCGTGGGTTCAATGAGCCTGATGCCGGATGCCAGAACCCCGCACGAGGAGGCTGTCATCACCAACATCGCCTTCATGGAGTCGGTCCACGCCAAGAGCTACTCCAGCGTGTTCTCAACGCTGTGCTCGACCAATGAAATTGATGAGGCATTCCGCTGGTCCGAGGACAACCCTTACCTGCAGAAGAAGGCCGAAATCATCCTGGGCTACTACCGCGGTGATGACCCGCTGAAGCGCAAGGTTGCCTCCACCCTGCTGGAGTCCTTCCTGTTCTACTCCGGCTTCTACCTGCCGATGTACTGGTCCTCTCGCGCCAAGCTCACCAACACCGCCGACCTGATTCGCCTGATCATTCGTGATGAGGCCATCCACGGTTACTACATCGGTTACAAGTTCCAGCTGGGCTACAACGAGTCAACCACTGCCCGACAGGAGGAGCTCAAGGCATACGCCTATGACCTGCTGCTTGAGCTGTATGAGAACGAAATCAAGTACACCGCAGACCTCTACGACGAAATTGGGCTAACCCACGACGTCAAGCAGTTCCTGCACTACAACGGCAACAAGGCCCTGATGAATCTTGGTTTTGACCCGCTGTTCCCGAAGGATGACTGCCAGGTCTCGCCAGCTATTCTCAGCGCCCTGAGCCCAGCGAGCGACGAGAACCACGACTTCTTCTCCGGCTCTGGCTCCTCTTACGTAATCGGTAAGCACGAAGCCACCACTGACGACGACTGGGACTTCTAGAAAGGAAGCAACATGGACTGCAATTGCGGTAAAGACACTTGCGGCTGCGGCGGCAAGCACTAACTAGACAAAACAACTAACTAGGCCGGCTAAGCGATTAGCCGGCTTTTTTAGCCCCGAGAGGAGTGAAGTGGATAGCGCACTGATACTGGCGTTTGCCGTCACCCTCGGGGCTGGCCTTGCAACCGGAATCGGTTCGGCCCTGGCATTTTTCACCAAGACCACAAACAAGTCTTTTTTTGCCGTTGCGATGGGCTTTTCCGCCGGCGTAATGCTGTATCTGTCGTTTGTTGAGATCCTCCCGAAATCAACCAAATACATTCAAGAAACGACCGGGGAAACCGCGGCCATGGGGATTGCCGCGGCCGCTTTGGTAGCAGGCATGATTGTGATGGCCGTGATCGATGCACTGGTTCCCTCTGGAGCCAACCCCCATGAGAACACTGAGGTCGAACTGCTGGGTGAGTCTCAGGCCAAGAGCGAAAACCGAGCTAACAAAGCGCTTCTGCGCACCGGACTGTTTGTCGCCCTAGCCATCGCCATCCACAACTTCCCTGAGGGCCTTGCAACCTTCCTTTTGGTGCTGGATGACCCAGAGATAGGTATCGCACTCGCGATTGCAGTTGCCATGCACAACATTCCCGAGGGCATCGCGGTCTCGGTTCCCGTCTACTACGCCACCAAATCCCGCGCCAAAGCCTTTCGGCTCAGCTTTCTCTCCGGCCTTGCCGAACCCGTGGGTGCTGTGATTGGCTATCTGCTTTTGGCCCAGTTTCTGAATTCATTCTCGCTGGGAGTCATCTTTGCCATGGTGGGCGGGGTGATGGTGTTTCTCGCCATCGACACCCTGCTCCCAACCGCAAGAAACTCGGCCCGCGGACACCTAACCGTCTACGGTTTCATCGCCGGTGTTGCAGTGATGGCTGCAAGCTTGGTGTTGCTTAGGCTCTAGAGCATTCCGTTGAATGCGAAGATCCGATGAGCCAGAGCTGGGCCAGGTGAGGTGATTAGGCACGAAAAGCCACCAACTACCGGACCTGGATTTGTTGAACCCTCACGAGTTCTCTGTCGATGTAGACGGTGACGGTAACGGTGGTTCCGGAGCCGACCCTAGTGAGGTTGGCAGTGAAGTTGTCAGGCAGTTTTTCAACTACTCGCCAAGTTGAGCCGATCTTGAATGAAAGCCGTCTGGACTGGTAGTTCTTTGTGTAGAGGGCGGCGTAGCCGGAGAAACTCCCCACTGTGATCTTGGCATCCGGTGGGAGATCAAAAGCGGTGATCTCAAATAGGTTGCCGAGACTGGTCTTGCCGAAACCCCCCTCCAGGGTGATGCTGGCATCACCTGGTTCAACCCCCATGGGGACTCTGATGGTTATGAGGTTCTGGGAGTTTGCAATGAAACTTGCCGGAACACCGTCTATCAAAACTTTTCTGACCTGAGAAAGTTCTGGGCCTGCAAGTTTGACCAGGCCGTTAATTGGAATCTGGTTAGAACCGGAGACCGAAATGGATTCAGGTGTGGGTTGGGCGGCTGCGGGCTGGGCCGGCATAACCAGTGCGATGCAGATCAGTAGCGGGCTAAGACGTTTGAGCATCACAGCATCAGATTAGGCGGTTGGTCCATTTGGGGTGTGGTGCAACGAGGGAAAAGGAAAAACCCCGCAGATTGCTCTGCGGGGTTCAATCTTTTGGGGAAGTTACTTCAGGGTAACCTTGCCACCGGCAGCCTCAAGCTTTGCCTTGGCGTCCTCAGCGGCTTCCTTCTTTACACCCTCGAGGATGGTTGCAGGTGCACCATCAACTAGAGCCTTAGCCTCACCTAGGCCGAGGTTGGTGATTGCACGAACCTCCTTGATGACCTGGATCTTCTGGTCGCCAGCAGCCTCTAGGACTACGTCGAACTCAGTCTTCTCCTCAGCTGCCTCAGCAGGAGCTGCAGCTGCGGCTGCTACTGCTACTGGAGCGGCGGCGGAAACCTCGAAGACCTCTTCGAACTTCTTGACGAACTCGGAAAGCTCGATCAGGGTTAGCTCCTTGAATGCCTCAATGAGCTGGTCGGCAGTTAGCTTTGCCATTTGTTTCTCCTAATGGGTTTGTACGTTTTAGTTGGACTCTTGCTTTTGACGCAGCGCGTCTACAACGCGAACCGTTCCCGAAGGAAGGGCGTTGAAGGTGTAGGCAGCCTTGAACAGCGAGGCCTTTAGAGCACCAGCGGCCTTGGCCAGTAGTACTTCGCGGGACTCGAGGTCTGCAAGCTTCTTAACATCTGCCTCGGAAAGAGCAATGCCATCCATGACACCGGTCTTTACCACTAGCAGCGGGTTAGCCTTTGCGAAATCCTTCAGTGCTTTTGCAACGGAGACTGGGTCACCGTGAACAAAAGCCATTGCGGATGGACCAGCAAGCTGGCCATCAAATGCGGAAACTCCCGCATCCTTTGCTGCAATGGTTAGAAGGGTGTTCTTTGCAACTACGTAGGTTGCGTCATTGGCCAATGAGCGACGCAGCTCTTTGAGCTGAGTCACCGAGAGTCCGCGGTATTCAGTAAGGATGATTGCGTTTGAGCTTGCGAACGAGGTCGTAAGCTCGGCAACCTTAGCCTTCTTGTCTGCCATGGCACTCCTTGTTGTTTGGTGCCGGTTGAAACCGAAAATAAAAAACTCCGAACGCAAGTAAACGTTCGGAGCTAAGAAAGCTTCATACATTCACCTGCGCGGGCCTTCACTTTCGTGAACCTTAGTCAGCGCAGGTGAACCTAGAAGTTATCTGGGATTACCTTTGCCGAAACCGGCGGTCTTTGGCTGCGTATAGCTTATTTCCGCTGTGGCGCTCGCGCAAGTTCTTTTTCACCGCGGACTTGTTGGTGCTCTCAAAGCGAGAGTCTCCAAAGTCCAGAGAGTCCACTACCGGTGGCGGGGCAATTGGGCCAGCTAGATCGGCAACAAACTTGTCACCTGCGGTGACGTGAACATACTTGGCTTCGCGGTCGGCACGCTCCAGAAGACCCTCAACCTTGCGGGTGCGGCCCAGTGGAACCAGAGAGACCACGGTTCCGGAGCGACCGGCACGGCCGGTGCGGCCGGCACGGTGCAGGTAGGTCTTGTACTCCTCTGGGAGGTCAAGCTGAATTACTAGCTTGACATCGTCAACGTGAATACCGCGAGCTGCTAAGTCAGTGGCGATCATGACCCTGGCTGCGCCGTGGGTGAAGCGCTCTAGGTTTCTGGTGCGCTGTGCTTGGTTTAGATCTCCGTGCAAACGAGCGGTAGAGACTCCGGCATCGTTTAGCGACTGAGAAAGTGCCTCGGCGGTGGCCTTGGTGCGAACGAACACGATGCTCTTTCCCTCACCCTGAACTAGGCGGTGGAAAACCTGTGAGCGGTCCTTTGGCTCCATGGTTAGCACAATGTGATCGATGTCAGAAGACTCGTTTACCTCACCCGGTACCTCGTAGACGTATGGGTTTGGCATGAAGCGCTTGACCAGGCTGGCAACCTGCTTGTCCAAAGTGGCGGAGAACAGCAGCTTCTGAGAGTCTCCGGTGGCCTCCAGGATGCGGGTTACCGGCTCAACAAAGCCCAGCTCACACATGTGGTCAGCCTCATCCAAAACAATGCGCTCACACTCAGACAGATCAACTAAGCCCTGAGCCATTAGGTCTTCAAGTCTGCCCGGGGTGGCGATCGCGATGTCAACACCGCGCTTAAGCGCCTGCTCCTGACGGAACTGAGGCACACCACCGTAGATGGTAGTGGTGTAGAAGCCAACGCTCTTTGCAAGCTGGGAGAGCGTGCGATCAATCTGGTCTGCTAGCTCACGGGTTGGTGCTAGGACCAGGGCCTTTGGCTTTAGTGGCTTGCGAGGCTGGTTGCCCTGGGCAGCCAGCATGGCAATCAGCGGAACGCCGAAGGCAATGGTCTTGCCCGAACCGGTCTTACCTCGGCCCAGCACATCTCTTCCAGCCATGGCAACCGGGATGGTTGCGGCCTGGATTGGGAAAGGTGCTGCAGCACCCATCTTGGCAAGCTCCTGGGTCAGTCGCTCTGGAAGATCCATCTCCTGGAAGGTTGCGAAGCTAGCTGCCTCAGTGGCGCTCTCGAGCTTCTCAAGCTTGACGTCCTGAGAGAAGGTCTTGCCGGTAGAGCTCTTGGCGCGAGCGCCTTCGAAGCTGCGGTTGCGGTCATTGTCCCTGGCAACTCGGTCTGGGCGCTCACTCGAGTAGCTCTTGCGGCTTGGGTCAAAATCGCGCGTGGTGCGTGGCTTGCGATCTGCCTCAAACTCGCGGCTTGCCCTTGGCTTGCGCTCTGGGTCGAAGTCTTTGGCAGCTCTTGGCTTGCGCTCTGGGTCAAAGCTGCGCTCTGCCTTAGGGACATAGTCACCCTTGTTGGAGGCGTAGCCCTTGCGGCCATCGCGCTTGGCTGGAGCTTCCGAGCGGGAAGACTCCCACTTGGGAGCAACAGCTCGTTTTTTACCAGCAGCTGCTGGCCTGGACGCGCGCGAAGGCGCGGAAAAATCTTTTGGCATTTTTGAGGATTCCTTAGGGGCGTGCCCAAGGACGGTTTCCTCTAGCACTACGAGGTTCTTAGCCTAGGGGCTCAGGGAATAAAAAGATAGGACCAAATTTAGGCAATGATGCCGCGGAGCTTGAGCTCTGCGTGCAGCACTGCGTCAGATGGCTCCACAAGGTGAGTGCCATCGGCAAATTTAATTACAGGAATGTTGGTTCGGCCGGAGATGGCCTTGGCCTTCTCGGCTTCCTCGGCACTTTGCTCAACGTCGTGCATTTCAAACTCAACCCCGAGGGTGTTCAGCAAGGCTTTTGACCTTCTGCAGTCGCCGCACCAGTCTGCTCCGTAGAACTCGATTTCTGCCATTTGATTACCTCAATCTGATGTTGTCTGGAATTACTAATTCGCCGTCCTGAAAGGTTATTCCTGCAAGGCTGCGAACCACAATGTCCGCCTTGGTGTCTAAGGCGTGCTCGGTGACTCCAACCAGAAGCCCGGCACCGGCATCCAGACCGGCTTGGATGCCGGAGGCCGCGTCCTCGAAAACAACGCAATCGGCGATATCAAAACCAAGGTTGCTAGCGCCCTTGAGATAGGGCTCCGGATCCGGCTTGCCCTTTTCAACATCCCAAGCCGTGACAATCTCAGCTGGAATTGGAATTCCAGCTGCGGTGAGCCTGGCCCTGGCAAGGTTTGGGTTGGCACTTGTGACCACGGTCCAAGTTCCTGGTTTCATGGAGGTGGTTAGTTCAACCGAACCGGCCAAGGGAATCGTTAGGTGAGCGAGTTCCTGCTCGAGTGAATTGATGTAGTCATCGGCCTCTTTGAATAGCTCTGCGCCCATCATGGATAGCACGAGATCCTGGGCTCGCTTTCCGTGGTGGTCGGAAGTGAGCTCAAAACCCGGGTGGTACTTTTCACCCCAGGTGCGCCAAGCACTAATGGCACCGGGCATGGAATCAACTAGGACTCCGTCGTTATCAAACAGCAGTCCCTTGAAGTAACTACGCATTTGTCTCCCGGTGGCGGGTAATGACCATGCGGTAAATACCGATGGTGGCAAGTAGCAGCAGCACAACCGCGGGTAGGAAGTCCTGCACCAGCCACTCAACTGAGACAGCTTCGATGTAAGGCTGCTGCTGCTCGGGGGTCATGTCCTCTCGCCACTCGGGCCAGATTCTGAGGTTCTCAATGGCGCTAAAACCGAATGTGAATGCCATCACGGACACCACGCTGCCGAACAGAATTGAGAGCACCAGGTTTAGATTCACGGCAGCGGTTCCAGTTTTGCGCTCCTTGGGTGGCAGGGGTCTGGATGACTTTGCCCTGGAGGCAAAGGTGGTGCCGATGGTGATTGAGACGGCGATGATGGCCTGAATGATTACCCAAATCCAAACGTCCAGCGTGGTTCTGGTGGTGTCGTAAACCACCAGCCCAAAGATGATTGCGATGGCAGTTCCAATGATTGGCACCGCATAGGCGAGGCCAACGTAGCGCTGCAGCTTAGCCCGCTCCTCATCGCGCTCCTCGCCCTGCAAATCGGGTGCATCCTTGCGGAACACAAAGGCGCTCAGTAGCACGTAGACCACCAGTGCGGTGGCAAGGATGATTGGGACGTAGACCCCCACAATCCTGATCCACGGGCTGGCATCGCGAGAGTCGTAGTCGTTGAATGCCCCGAGGAAGTTGCCGATGGCAAAAATTGCACCTGCCACCAGCGAGAGAATCACAAACAGGTTGGTAAAGCGGTGCGCGCTCAGGGCTAGGGCCGAATCGTTTTCGGCACGCTCCGATAGCGCGACCTTCTGACCCAGCAGGGACAGCAGGGCTGCTCCAGTGATTCCGATCAAAGTGGTATAGACGCTCCACTGCAGCTGGACTTCCGGGAAGATGGCCTTGCCGTCTTCGGTATACAAGGTCTGCTGAATGTAGAGGTCCAGGTACTGGGAGAGCATCAGCATGGCCCAGGCAAAACCTAGCCCGATCAGTGGCAGTTGGATTGCAGTCTTTGGTGCTTGAGAGTTGCTCATGCTCTAAGCCTAGACTTAGCGCATGATTCTGGTAATTGGTGAGGCCCTGATTGACCTGATTGGCACCGAGGGTGAAGCAGGTCAGTATGTCGCGGTGGTTGGCGGAGCCAATGCCAATGTCGCGCTGGCTTTGGCCCGCAGGGGCGAACCGCAGCAGTTTCTGGGACGAATATCAAGCGATGGTTTTGGAAAGCAAATCAGAAACCACCTGGCTTCCAACTCTGTTGGCCTCGGCCTCAGCGTTGCAGCCAGCGAGCAAACCAGCCTTGCGGTTGCGACAATTGACCGCCAAGGGGTTGCCTCCTACAGCTTCTATGTTGACGGAACCGCCGATTGGGGCTGGACCGAGCAGGAGCTGCCAACCCAGGCAAAAGTCTCAGAGCTTGGGGCAAAAGCGGTTCAGTACGGCTGCCTGGGTATGGCCATTGGTCCCGGGAACCTAGTAATCGAAAACTGGCTCAAGGGTCTCGCTGATGCTGGGTCCGTCACTCTTAGTCATGATCTGAACATTCGCTCGGCACTGGGTTTTGATCGAGAAGTTGAGCTTGAGCGAGTGCTTCGAATCAACAGCTTCAGCCACATCATCAAGGCCTCGGATGCCGACATCGAGTGGCTATACGATCTCCCGGAGGGCAGCAATTTGGATGAGATTGCATTCTCCTGGGCGGAAAATAGCAAGTTGGTTTTGATCACCAGAGGCTCGGAGGGTGCGGATATTTTTCACCACGGCAACAAGGTGAGGGTTCCAGCGCCAAAGATTTCTCTGGTCGACACCGTGGGTGCAGGTGACACCTTCATGGCTAATTTCCTTGCCGAGCTTTCACAAAGAGACGGACTGGGTTCTAACCCCAGCATGCGCATTGAGCGGCTGAGCGCAGAGGACCTCAGGGCCTCGGCAGCCGTGGCAGTTGTGGCTGCCGGCATAGTCTGTGAGCGCAAAGGCTGCGAGCCCCCCTCGCTGCGGGAGACTACTGCTCGACTGCAAGGCTCCTTGGAATGAAGCCGACTTGCAACCCAATTAGATCGCACAGGATTTTTATTTTTGAAAACTGAAAACCAAAGCCTGAAAAAACTGGCATCGCTCATTTTGCATGCCTCACCCGAGGCTGTTTAGCAAAAAATCTAGCTCGACTTGAGCAATCACAGATCCTTGGGGTTCAGGTGCGTTCCTTTTCCACGATCTCTGGTGTTGCAGGGTTCCAGCTGTCAGGGCTAAGCGCCAGACTAGGAAGCGTGAAAAAGCGCGGCAGGGAAATCTGGTTTGATTCAAGAGATTTGATGCGCGCCCAGTGCTCGCACTGCACCGCACTTTCGGTTGCTCGCGAGCTTGAGGTGCCGGAGCTTGGGGCACTTCTCGCACAGTTTTATCAAAAGCCCCAGAACCTAGCCATCACCTACGGCATGAGATTTGAGGCCGACCTGGAGCGAGAACTGGTTGCAAACCTTGGAGATTTGGTGGCAGCACCCAAGGAGCAAACCATGGAGGCGACCCTGGATCTGATAGGTGCAGGCGTTCCAGTGATTTACCAGGGTGTGCTCAAGGGAGGTTCTGGCTCCATGCCCTTTTCTGGAAGACCGGACTTTTTAGTTCGTGGCGACTACCAGCTGGTCTTCACCGACTCTGGGCTTACCGCAGTTCAACTGGGCACAGACTCAGACCGCTACAGCGCCTGGGATGCCAAGCTGTCCCAGAGCCCAAAACCCGAGTACCAGGTGCAGGTCGGACTCTATGCGGATGTGCTCAGGAGCTTGAATCTGGCTTCATCAAGTGAGCACGGCTTGATTCTCGGTTCGCGCGAGCTAGCTGGATTTTCCTCAGAGGTCCTAATCGCTCAAATGGTGGCGCAACGCGAGAAATTCATAGCCGCCTGCGAAGAGGTAATAGATTCGCCTCCCCAGCGGATCGAAGACATCGGCTCCCTGATTTGCGATGCCTCGAGCTACTGCGACATCTGCGAATACCCGGCACTGTGTGACTTCCAGCGCAGGCAAACCAACCACCTGCAGTTGGTGGCTGGCATCACCAGAGCTGCGGTCGAGTCCCTGCACCGCAGCGGGGTGAAGAGCGTTGCTGCGCTAGCGGGCTTTTCAGAGCCAACAGACAAGTTGAGCCAAGAGCAGGTTGAGAAATTAGCCAGGCAGGCAAGGCTGCAGCAAAAGACCTATGACACCGGTGAGGTTTACTGCGAGGTGCTGGATCGAAGCGGCTTGGAGCTGCTGCGGGAACTAAACCCGGGAGATTTGTTTTTTGACCTGGAGGGATTCACCTTCTTTGGTGAGCCGGGTGGGCTTGAGTATCTGTGGGGCTGGACTTCAGCCGATGAGAGCTTCAACTATCGCTGGGCGGACACCCGCGTAGAGGAGAGGCTGGCTTTTGAGGCCTTTATGAATCATGCACTTTCGCTACAGCAGCAATTCCCCGGTTGCCGGATCTACCACTACGCGAACTACGAGCAGGTCGCGCTTAGGAAATTGGCAGCCAGATTTAGAAGCTTCGAGGCCGAGGTTGAGGAACTCCTTGGAAAAGGGGTGCTGGTTGATCTCTACAAGGTGGTGAAGCAGTCTTTAGTCATCTCTCAGGAGAGCTACAGCATCAAAAAGCTCGAGGCTTTTTACAGCTTTGGTAGAAGTAGCGATGTCAAAGAGGCCATGGGCTCCATGGAGTATTACGACCAGTACCTGAACTCCAGCGAGGTTGAGCGGGAAAAGCTAAAGCGCCAGGTGATTGCATACAACCAAGATGATTGCGCAAGCACACTGGCGCTTTATAAGTGGCTAAAAACTCTTTAGCTGAAAGTTGCCATGTCCAATGGGATTCCAGGACCGAAGGTGGTCGCTACCGAACCCTTGAGCAGGTACTTACCCTTCGAGGTGGAAGGCTTTAGTCGCACAACCTCGTCCATGGCAGCGTTCAGGTTCTCAGCTAGCTGAGTCTGGGTGAAGCTGGCCTTGCCGATGATGAAGTGCAGGTTGGACTGCTTGTCAATGCGGAAGTCAATCTTTCCACCCTTGATGTCAGTCACGGCCTTGCCGGTGTCCATGGTTACGGTTCCGGTCTTTGGGTTTGGCATCAGGTTACGAGGACCCAGCACCTTACCTAGGCGACCGACCTTACCCATCAGGTCAGGGGTTGCAACCGCGTAATCGAAGTCGACCCATCCAGCCTCAACCTTGGCGATTAGGTCGTCACTGCCGACCTCTTCGGCTCCAGCCTCACGAGCTGCGTCTGCTGCGGCACCGTTTGCAAACACAATAACTCGGGCTACCTTTCCAGTTCCGTGTGGAAGGGATACCGTTCCACGGATCATCTGGTCTGCCTTACGAGGGTCCACTCCAAGCTTGAGGGCAACCTCGATGGTTGAGTTGGTCTTCTTTCCTGCGGTTTCGATCGCTAGGGCTGCGGCCTCTTCGGCGTTGTGCAGCTTTCCTGCTTCGATCTTTGCTGCGGCCTCCTGATAGGCCTTTGAGCGCTTTGGCATTCTGCTTTTCCTTTTTCTTGGTCACAGTTCGTGGTTCTAAGGGGCGCTAACCCCTCCCACGACTTCTATTTGTTTAGTTGGGTTTAGAGCTCGGTGGTGATGCCCATGGAGCGGGCGGTTCCAGCGATGATCTTGGCTGCTGCGTCGACGTCGTTGGCGTTTAGGTCGCTCATCTTGGTCTCGGCAATCTTGTACAGCTGCTCCTTCGATAGCTTGGCAACCTTCACGGTGTGAGGGGTTGAGCTGCCCTTTGGAACTCCAGCTGCCTTCTTGATTAGCTCAGCGGCAGGAGGGGTCTTCAGGACGAAGGTGAATGAACGGTCTTCATACACGGTGATCTCAACCGGTACAACGTTGCCGCGCTGGTCAGCGGTGGCTGCGTTGTACTGGGTGCAGAACTCCATGATGTTTACACCGTGCTGACCTAGGGCAGGTCCGATAGGTGGTGCTGGGTTAGCAGCGCCAGCCTGGATCTGAAGCTTGATCAGACCGGTGACTTTCTTCTTGGGTGCCATGTTGTTTTCTTTTCTCTCTTATTAGTTCAGCGGGCCGACCTGGTCAAAGGACAGCTCCACTGGAGTCTCACGCTCGAATAGCGAAACTAGAACGGTGACCTTGCCAGACTCTGGCTTGATCTCCGAGATGGTGCCTGGAAGGCCGGCGAATGAGCCGTCCTTGATCATGATGCTCTCGCCAACCGAGAAGTCGATCTTGACCGGAATGCTCTTGCCCTTGGCCTTGCCGCCGGAGATTGAAGCCTTGGCGCTCTTGACCTCTTCGGTCTCCTCCGGGGTGAATAGTGGCTTGAGCATCTCAAATGCCTCGTTTGGGCGAAGCGGAGTTGGGTGCTGGCTGTTGCCAACGAAACCGGTCACCGCAGGGGTGTGGCGAACCAGCGACCAGCTGTCCTCGGTCATTTCCATGCGGATTAGAACGTAACCGGGGATGCGAACCTTGGAGACAAGCTTGCGCTGACCGTTTTTGATCTCAATGGATTCCTCCATTGGAACTTCGATCTGGTAGACCTGGTCCCCACCGGCAAGGGCTGCGCGACGAACCTCAATGTTCTGCTTCACGCGGCGCTCATAGCCGGCGTAGGAGTGAATCACGTACCACTTGCCTGGCATCTCGCGAAGCTCCTGGCGGAACTTGCGATATGGGTCCTCGGACTCAGCCTCTTCAGCCTTGGCGGCTGGGGCCTCCTCAATCTGGAAACCGTCGAGCTCGTGCTCGGCTTCAACCTCTGCCTCGTCAAGGTCAACGGCATCTAGATCAATGTTCTCGTTCAAAGCGTCCTCGGCCAGTGCGATTGGCTCGCCCTGGGAGTCGCTGAAGTTTAGGTCTGACACAAAATTCCTTTTTTATCCGGCAAATACGAAGGTGACTAGGTTGTAGAAGATCCAGTCCAGCGCCGAGATGATTGCCATCACCACGGCCACGAAACCGAGAACGACTCCGGTGTAGTTGATCAGTTCCTTGCGGGTCGGCTTAGTGACCTTGCTAAGTTCCTGAACTACCTGGCGGAAAAACAGCGAAGCGCGCTGAATCGGGTTCTTAGCCTTGGCCTGCTCTGCCTTCGCAGTTTCGACCAAGTCTTCAGAGGCGTTCTGTGTCTCTTCTGACATTCTCTTCCTTCACTAATTACGCAGGGCGGACAGGACTCGAACCTGCAACTTGCGGTTTTGGAGACCGCTGCTCTACCAATTGAACTACCGCCCTAAAGTTGCCATCGCCATCAACCGTGAACAGGCACGAGGCTTGGTTTCAAGTGCCACCTGGGAAAGACAGACTTCTAGATTGGAATCTAAGAATTCGATTTTTCGCCAGATTAGTTTTCGGCAGATGTCAACTCCCAAAAGTTTAGGGGGTTTGGTCTTATTGTGCAACGACAGATTTGGTTGCCCGTGGGCTGCCAAGAAGTATCCTTGTAGCCATGTCCGCTAACCGAATTTCCCAGCGCATCGCTGCAATTGCCGAGTCTGCCACACTGAAGGTAGACGCTAAAGCCAAGGCCTTGAAGGCCGAGGGCAAAGATGTCATCAGTTTTGCCGCTGGAGAACCTGATTTCGCAACTCCCGCACACATCGTTGAGGCCGCGGTCAAGGCGGTTATGGACCCCAAGAACCACAGATACACACCGGCAGCTGGACTTCCAGAGCTCAAAGAGGCGATTGCGGAAAAGACCCTCCGCGACTCGGGAACCAAGGTTTCTGCGTCCCAGGTGATCGTGACTAACGGCGGTAAGCAAGCGGTTTATCAGGCCTTTGCAGTAATTCTTGACCCGCAAGACGAGGTTTTGGTTCCAACCCCCTACTGGACCACCTATCCCGAGGTAATCAAGCTGGCAGGCGGCAAGCAGGTTGATGTGTTTGCCGGAAGTGACCAGGACTACAAAGTGACTGTTGAGCAGCTCGAGGCTCACTACACCCCTAAAACCAAGGCGCTGCTGATGTGCTCGCCATCCAACCCAACCGGTTCGGTCTACACCAGGGAAGAGGTCCTCGCCATTGGTGAGTGGGTGGCTTCAAAGCCAAACCTCTGGGTGGTTTCGGACGAGATTTATCAGAACCTCACCTACGACGGTCTTTACGCTCACTCCATCACCGAACTGGTTCCAGAGCTTGCGGATCGAACCATCATGGTGAACGGTGTTGCAAAGACCTACGCCATGACGGGTTGGCGATTGGGCTGGATGATTGCACCGGCCGATGCCGCTAAGGCAGCCTCAAACCTGCAGTCTCACCTCTCTTCAAACGTCTCCAACATTTCGCAGCGCGCAGGACTTGCTGCGCTAACGGGAGACCAGCAGCCGGTGGCTGAAATGCTTGCTGCATTTGACCGCAGGAGAAAGTTGGCGGTAGCCGAGATGAACAAGGTTCCCTCGGTAATCACCCCAACCCCAAAGGGCGCCTTCTACATCTACAGCGATGTTTCGGGCCTCTTGGGAAAAACCTGGGGTGGAAAAGAAATTAACAGCTCGCTCGAACTTTGTGACTACGCGCTGGATGCTGCCGAAGTTGCCATGGTGCCGGGAGAAGCCTTTGGTCCCAGCGGATACGTCCGTCTCAGCTATGCGCTAGGAGATGACCAGCTAGTGGCCGGCATTAGGCGACTACAAACCCTGTTTAGCTAAATAGCTCAATAGTTCGCCAAAATCAGTGGGCGGCTTTCCTGCCTGCAACATTAGGCAAAAGACTGAGTATGGGTCGTTCTTGCTTCCTGCCTTTCGTAAATTGTCCTGTGAATTGAACCAGCTGTAGACAACAACCTTGAAGTTTGAGTTGTAGCGAAAAAACAATCGGTAACGCTGATGGAACTTGGCCCGGCACCAAGATCTAAACCGTGGCCCCAAAGCATCGCCAAGTCTGAATTTTGCATCGGTCGGATCTGAGGGGATGTGTTCGTGAACCAGTCGCAGGACAGCTGCCAAAAGCTTTGAGTTTTTGCCAACGATTTCTCTTTCATACTCAGCCGTGGCTCTAGCTTCGAGTTCAAGATAGGCGGCAACAAAGTGACGGTCAGCCACCAAAGTCCAGCCGTTAGCTGCGCCAACCTGCAATTAGTCCTCCTCCAGGGGCGAGTCCAAATCGACAGCCAAGTGCCCAACCATCTCTTTGGCCTTTGCGAAGAAATCATCATCGAGGCGAACCAGCTCATTGGGATGCTTGGAGTGATCTGTGGAGAGAAAATCCAGCCAGGCGAGAAGTTCCGTCGGAAATTCCTCGGAATCGAGTGTTTCCGCTTGTCTTTTGCGAAGGATTAGGTGGCCGTCTTCGGATTTTAGAAATTCGATCATGTCACGCTTTTCGAGCCCCAACTCGGCTCTGACGTGTGAGGGAATGGTGGTTTGGTAGCGATCGGTCAGCGTTGACTCAGCCAGCTTTTTCCAAAGTTTTTTCATGCCACCAATGTAATGCAAATGCATTACATAATCAGCTAAAACCCAATCAGATTTGGCTCTGGAATCAAGTTGATTCCCCATCTCGCTGCCACCCGCTCCTGGATGTAGCGGGCAAGCTCGATAATCTCCTGGGCTGAGGCTCCCCCTGCGTTTGTAATTGCCAGTGCGTGTTTGGGGCTCACTCTCGCTTTAGAGCCGGGAAGTGCGTAACCCTTGGGAATGCCGGCATTCTCGATTAGCCAGCCGGCCGAGAGTTTGACCCGCTCACCCTCGTCCATTTCCCACTTCTGCATCTGCTCCGGAAAGTCCATTGCCTTTAGCCTGCTGACCACCGGGTTTGTAAAGAAGCTGCCGCAGCTTACGCTTGCCGGATCATCGGGTCTAACCACCATGCCCTTGCCGGACCGAAGCTCAATGACCGTGTCCCTGACAGTCTGAAGCGGAAGCTGAGAGCCGTAGGGGGCGCCAAGGTGGTTGGTGATTTGGCCGGAGGCCATGTGGACACTCAGGCCACCTAGTTTTTGAAGCCTAAATTCAACCCAGCCAATAACTCCCTCAAGGCCGTGCTTGAGAGCGCTGTCCCGATACTCAAACCTAAAAAACTCCGCTGGCTTTATTTCTACCTCTTGACTCTCGCGCTCAAGAAATTCGATTTGCGTGATGACCTGGGATACCTCTTGGCCATAGCCACCAACGTTTTGAACCGGGGTCGCCCCAACCGTTCCAGGGATGCCGCTCATCGCCTCAACTCCCGCGTAGCCGTGCTCAACCGCCCAGGCGACAAATTCGTCCCAGCCCTCACCGGCTTGAACTCTTACCAAGACCGAGTCCTGCTCTTCGGCGACGATCTCGATACCTCTGTTTGCAACCAAAATCACGTTCAGGTCTGAAACCTCATCGGCAAAGACGGTGTTGGATCCCCCGCCGAGAATTTGAAATGGCTCGTCCTGTTCCCAAGCTGCCAGAGCAGCTTGGTAGAGCTCGGAGGTTGATTCACACTTCAGAATGGCCTTTGGGACTCCCCCAACCTGCATGGTGGTGAAAGAAGCCAGTGGTGCCGGTTTAATCAGGCTCAAAGCTGCACCCAGACCTGGGCTTTTCCGAGCACGGTGGTCTCTTCAAATGTCGTGGTCAAATCCACGCGAACTCGCTTGGTTTCCGAATCCAGTTGAGCGACTGCAGCGGTGACCAACAGCTCAGCAAATCCACTTGCGGGCACTACCACGGGCTTGGTGAATCTAACCCCGAAGTCAACGATGCGGGCTGAGTCTTGAGCCCATTCGACCACCGGTTGAACCGAAATGCCCATGGTGAGCATGCCGTGGGCCAGCACTCCCGGCAGACCAACGCTGAGGGCAATGTCGTCTCGGTAGTGAATTGTGTTGAAATCTCCTGAGGCGCCTGCGTACCGAACTAGCGAGTCTCGAGTTAGCTGGTAGCTCTTCTTTGCAACAACTTGCCCTACCTCAAGCTCTGAGAAATTTGGCATCACTCACCCCTCACAACCAGTGTCGAAATGGCAGTGCAAACCAGCTGATCTTCGTTGTCATAAATTGCGGTTTCAAAGCTCACCATGTGATTTCCACCGAGTGACTTAACGCTTGCGACAGTCAGTTCACTCGTGAGTTCGTCACCGGCAACAATTGGCCGCTGGTAGATAAAACGCTGATCACCGTGAACCACACGGGAGAAGTCAATTTGAGACTGCGGATCTGAGAGCACAAGGGCCAGGCTCTGCTCCTGAATTACCACTGGAAAGGTTGGCGGCACAACCAGGTCAGTGTGACCGTTGGCCTTCGCGTAATCCAGATCTAACGATTCAGGGCCAGCCATAACCGCCCTGGCAAATTCGCGAACCTTTTCCCGGCCAACCAAATAGTTCGGTGTGCGAGGATAGCGCTTTCCTTGGATCTCTGGGTTAACCATGCCCACAAGGGTAGTCCAAGCTCGATTGGTAGGAGCGGGAACTCTCGGCTCAATTACTTGAAAATGTCAGCCGCTGAAGCTAGCCTTTAAAAATCAAGGGCAAGAGCCTGCGGTAGTGAGCCCAGAGGGACTTCCGGACGGTCGTCGTTCTGGGCTTGCGACTTTAAAGGTCAATCACATCAATCTGGAAACCGTCTAGCTCCTTGGTCCAATTTCCGCCGCGGTTGTATGTCCAAACAATTGCGTCAGGAATCCACAGCAGGGGGAGTTTGCGCGACTCCTCATGGTGAAAGTCGACATGGAGCTTGAAGCCCCTGGCCTGCAATTGTTGGGTAAGCACCACTTGATCTTGCCGTAGATGGTTGGCGTCAGGCTCGATCCATATTTGATAGTGCTTTTCAGGATTTAGGCCATCAACCAAAGCAGTCAGACACTTTTTTCTATCCTCTCTGTCGGAACCAAGATTGGAAGAGTAGATCTTCACCGAGATGGGGAAGCGGCGAAATTCAGTCAAAATCTTTCTGCGACGCGACGGGCTCTCTGAAACAAAGTGAATTCGGCTTTGCCCCTTTAGCCGCAACGCATAGAGAGCCCGCCGAAGAACCGGAGTTTCACCCAACTCGACAAAAACCGCGCAGACAAGGTATCGCTTGGATTTACTTTCATCTATAAAAACTGCTTTCATCACAAAAGCATGGATGAAGGGTCTGACATTTTATGGAAGTGGTAGCTGAGGCGGGGCTCGATCCCGCGACCTCACGATTATGAGTCGTGCGCTCTAACCAACTGAGCTACTCAGCCACGAACTACAGTGAGTCACTGTGGCTCGAGCCCCGAGACAGGATTGAACTGTCGACCCCTTCCTTACCATGGAAGTGCTCTACCACTGAGCTATCGGGGCATGTGCCCAAAAAGGCAACCGCAAAAGATTAGCACTAGCGATGCGCGCTAGGCAAACGCCAAATTTGGAAATCTAACTTCACTGATTCGTAGCGAATTTTGTTTCCCACAACTCTCAACTCACCATTGCCAAATAGGTTCTTGGCCTGCTCGGGTTGGGCAAGGGCGTCTCTTGGAAACTCAATGTGACGATCCTTGCCCCGTGTGGCAATTACCAAAATGGTCTCAGTTTTGTTTTCCCGCGCAAATGCCATGGCCTCCTCCGAGGCAAAGAGCCAGCGCATCGATCCATCTACCAAAGCCCGATGAGACTTGCGCAGTCTGGAGAGTCTCGCATAGGTCTCAATCATGCTCGCATCAAACTCTCGCTCGCCGTTCCAAGGAATTGGAGTCCTCGAGTTTTCGCCGTTGTAGCCATCCAGGCCAAACTCATCGCCAGCAAAGATCATTGGAATGCCTGGGAAGGTGAACTGCAAACCTGCTGCCACCCGTTGCGACCCAGGGATGCTAAAGCTCTTGAACCTTCCAGTGTCGTGGGTATCGAGTGCGTTTAGGTTGTGCATGCGAAGCTGCCAGGGAAAGGTGCCAGCAAACTTGGAGTGCAACTCCAGCAGCTGCTTGGCTGTGATTTGCTTTCGGCCTCTGCCAAGCTGCGGCTCCTCGCGCTTTTCGCTGGGATTCCAGAGCCAGCGCCACAGCGGCCTGGTGAAATTGGCATAGGTCATGGTGGATTGGTAACTGTCACCCTCAACGTGATTTGCAGCATCCGAGGTAAATTCTCCGATCAGGAAGGTGTTCGGATTCACTTGATCCATGGTCTCTCGAATGGTTGTGGCAACCTCACGATTGAAGTTATCCTCGCGAATCAGACCGGTCATGTTGGCAACGTCTATGCGCCAACCATCCAAGCCAAAGGGCGCCTTGAGCCACTTGGCAACCACAGAGCTTTTGCCCTGGATAAACCTTCTTCTGAGCTCACCGCTGGACCAGTTGAACTTGGGAAGCGATGGAACCCCCCACCAACTGTCGTAAGTTTTGTTCCCCTCGCCAAAGTAGTAAAACTCGCTCTCTGGAGCCTTTGGATTTCCATGCGCCGACACGAACCACTCGTGTTTGTCTCCCGAGTGATTAGCGGTCAGATCCCCCATGACCTTTAGGCCCTTGTCATGCGCGGCGCGAACCAAGGAGCTCAAAGCTGCGTTGCCCCCGAGAAGTGGATCAACAGCATCAAAGCTTGAAGCGTCATAGCGATGGTTCGAGCCCGCAGGGAAAAAGGGGGTCAGATAAAGAATCGTTGCGCCCAAACGCTTTAGGTGATCAAGGTGGAGCTCAATGCCCTTTAGGTCTCCTCCGAAGAACTGCTCCGAAGTACCAGGACCTGTACCAATTACCTCGTCAGACCAACCCTGGGCAATGGCCCAATCCGGCAGCTTTCTTGAATCTGCCGCCTGGCTCCTGGCGAACCGATCGGGAAACACCTGATACATCACAGCACCGCTCGCCCAGCTCGGGGGCCGGCGGTGAGTGTTGATCTTAAAGTCATCCCGGTCTGGTTGATCAAGTTCAAAAAGCCCAATGCCGTTGAGCCAATAGCTCTCGGTGTTGGAAATCTCAATCAGGAACCGATAGTGGACCTCGGGGTTGAACATGATGATGAAGCCCTCATACCAATCCCAACCGTGCCGGGTGTGAAGACGCTTCAGAGGAGCGGAAAGAAATCCCTCCCCGGAGTCACTCTGGCGGATCGAGACCCGCTCAATCTTCCCCATGCTCTGGTGAATGCGGATCTTGAGCTTGACCCTGCCCTCGAGGATGGGAGTTTGAGGAGAAACGTAGAGAGCAGAGCCGTCGTGATGTGGCCACAGTGCAAGCGGGAGCTTCACTGCGAGGCCTCAGCCAACTTTGAGATCATGCTGCTCCAGCTCTCGGTGGGGTCGGCCCCTTCAAACAGAATGGACCGTAACGTAAGGCCCCAGGGAGCCCAAACCTGCTGCATCATTGAGGAGGCCGGGATAGGAATTGAGTTTTTCGCAGCCTTGGCAAAGCCCTCGATGGCGGAATCTTCAACCGACTCAATGACCGAATTCTCAACCGGAACGCGACCGGTCTGCAGCTGAATGAGCTGCTGGGTTGAGCTATCTGCAAAGTAAGAGGCCAGCAGCTTTGCCTGCTCAGGGTTTTGCGATCCGCTACTTACGAACAATCCCTTGACGGTTGATAAAGACCTAGCGGGGAACTCCCCAACGGCGGGAAACTCGAAGACTTTAGGGGTAAAGGTGTCAGTCTGCAGAGATCCCAGAGCCCAGGGGCCCGATAGCAAACAGGGTTGATTTCCCGACAAGACCGCCTCGATGGCTGAGCCATAGTCAAGCTCGGTAAAAGCTTCGCGCTCAGACCCCAACCAGTCGGTGAAAAGCTTTGAGTTTGGATTATTGAATCCCGTCTCAGGAGTCCAGTCCCCAAACTCATCGGTGGCTAACGGCATCACATCGAAGGATGACTGCAGGGTGAAGAGTGTGTAAGGATCACTTCCCGGACTTAGCGCAATTTTGTAACCGATGTCATTTAGATCTGTGAGCGATGCCGGTTGAGTCGGCACGCGGTTCTCGTCGCAGATTAGCGCCAGAGACTCAATGGCGTAGGGGATCCCGTAGCTCTCACCCCGATATTGAAAACCAAGGCTTGCAGCCTGAGTCATGTCAGAGTTCAAACCAGAGTCAAGCTTGGCAACCTGACCTGCTTGAGCCAATTCGTCGGTCCATTCGTGCGAACCAACAAACAGGTCTGGCACCGAAACCTGCAGTTCGGAGCGAATATCGGAGAAACGCTTTTCAACCACAATCACCCGATTACCGGTGTCGACCAGGAACTGCTCGGCAACCACGTTGGCGACCTCGGTCAGTTCCTGATCGACCCACATCTCCAGGGCAACCGGAGAGTTGGCCCCAGAATCAGACGCGTCAGCAGAAGTGCTTGACTGGCTTTCACTACTTGAGCAGCCAGAAAGGAGTAGCACACTTGCGAGAGCGAGTGAGACGGAGCGCAAAGGAATCACCTGCCAATGCTCTCAGATTCTTTGATCTAGGTCTGCTAACCCTTCACAGATCCGGACACGAGTCCTCCTATGATGTAGCGCTGGGCGAAGAGGAACAGTGCGACAAGAGGCACCGAGGCCAGAATCGATCCGGCCGCGAATGGACCCCAGTTAGCGCCAAACTGCGCACCTACGAAGGACTGCAGTCCAACCGCAACGGTTCGCAATTGAACATCCTGCAGGAACAGGCTCGCCAGCACGAACTCATTGAAGGTTCCAATAAAAGACAGCAGCGCCGTGACGGCGAGCACCGGTGCGGAGAGCGGAACAAAGATTTGCCAGAAGATTTGGAACGGAGTTGCCCCGTCAATCTTTGCCGCCTCATCCAACTCCATGGGAATTGAGTCGATGAAACCCTTGAGCAGCCAAGCGTTCACTCCCATGGAGCCGCCGAGGTAAATCAGCAGCAGTCCACCGTGACTACCAAGACCAATCCCGGGGAAGATTGTGTAAACCCGCTCCATCATCACGTAGATGGCGGCCAGGGCCAAAAACGCTGGAAATACCTGGACCAAAAGCAGAGCCTGAAGGCCGGCCTTGCGTCCTTTGAATCTAAGCCTCGAGAATGCAAAAGCCGAGAAGGCTCCGATCACTATTGAAAGTATTGCGTTGAGCACGGCTATGTAGCTGGAATTCAAAATCCAGGTCATGAACGGAATGGTCGGGGAGCTAAAAAGAATTTCGTAGTTCTCCCAACTAAAGCGCTGCGGCAAAAGCGACGATGAGGCCAAACCACCGGTTGGGTCAAATGAGCTCACAATCACCACGTAGATGGGGAACACGGAGAACAGGATCAGGACCCAGGCGTAAGCATGCTTCCAAAGTGAAGATAGGAAATTAGCTCGCTTCATTTACATCACCGACTCTAGGACTTTGGAACGGCGCAAACTCCAAAGTGAAAGTGCGCCAACTATCAAGAACATGATCACGCTGATTGCCGAGGCTAGACCCAGGTTCTGCTCTGCTGAGCCGAATGCGGTCTTGTAAGCGTAGGTAATCAAGATGTCCGTTGCTCCCGCCGTTTCACCCTTGAGCACATCAACCGGCCCACCATTGGTTAGTAGATAGACGATGTTGAAGTTATTGAAGTTAAACGCGAACGAGGCAATCAAAAGCGGTGAGAGGATTTGCAGCAAAAGGGGCAGCTTGATCCGAGCCATGATTTGGGTTGGGCTTGCGCCATCGATGGCGGCAGCCTCCTCAAGCTCTCCCGGTAGGGCCTGAAGGGCACCCGAGGAAATCAGGTAGAAGTAGGGGAAGCCGAGCCAGAGGTTCACGATGATAATCACCAGCTTGGCAAGCAGTGCATCGTTGTACCAGTCGATATTCACGCCGATCAACTGATTGACGGCACCGAAGTCTCGGTTGAACATGCCGTTCCAAATCAGGATCGACATGAAGCTTGGGATGGCATAGGGCAGGATCAAAATCGACTTGTAGAAATTGCGAAGCGGGATTTTTTTATCAAGCGCAATGGCTAGAGCCAGACCGGCTGCAAACATTGTTGTGACAGATATCAGGGCAAAGCTGAAGGTCCAGATGAACACATTTATGAACGGCCCCCTGATGACCGGATCGGTCAGCAGCGAGACGTAGTTCTCTAGCGGGTTGAAGGCTCTCCAGCCCGGGTAGAGCTTGGACTGCGGATCCGCCTCGTTGACGAAGTTTCCATTGCCGTTGTCCACATACGTTATGCCATTTACTGAATCGACGAGCTTTCCAGTCGCAACATCAAATTTGAAGGCCTGAACCGTAAGGCTTGCAGCATCCAGCGACTCGGGGCGGATGAAGCTGCCGTCATCAAATGCAAACCTCAGGTCAATAATCGAAGCCTCATCCGCAGCGGCCTCTTCGAAGGAAACCGGGGTGAAACCCTCAAGGCCAACAGCGGATCCGTATTCATCCAACTCAACCTGGCCATCTTCAAGAACAGTTGCCAGGCCATTCGCCCCGAGGTAGTTCACACCGGTGCTGGCATCAGTTAGCAGCGCTGCATACTCCCCCTCGTATTTACCGAGGGTCATGTAGTAGGCGGTGAAGTTTTCATCCGGAACATAACCGGTTTCATAAATTTGAAGCAGCGCCTCTTCGCGCGTGATTTCATTTCCGGTTTTATAGACAAAGCCGGACATCAGAACCGTGTAGAGAATCGGTGTTACAACAAACACTGCGAGAAGCACGATTCCGGGAAACAGGAACTTGAGCGGGATCATTTTTCGAGATCCGTAGACCACAAACGATCCCAGCATGACCAGCGCCAAAACCGATCCGATGACCGTTTCACCAGCCAAAAAGGCCACGTAGGTCATGTATCCGAGGATGGATGCAATCAAACTCAGAATCAGAATTTTGAGAACTATCGGCAAGAGTCTGACTCGAAGGTTTGGTTGTGTGAGGGAGGACATGTTCCTGCTTTCAGAGTAATGGGGGCCAGCTGACGCCAGCCCCCATCACCTTTGTGACTAGTTACTACTTAGCTGCGTTTGCGAAGTTCTTCTTCAGAATCGCAGCGGCTGCGTCCAGGGTCGAGTCCACTGGCTCACCCTTGACCAAGATGTTGGTCAGAGTTGAACCTAGGGTGTCGTACCAGTTGGATCCACCAGTCTTGTCGTCCAGCCAGGTGCTGAACTGTGGCATACCGGTAGCGGCAGCCTTGGCGAACGACTTGGTGTTGGTGCTCTTTACTGCAGCAGCAGCCTTTACGTTGGCTGGTGGGCGGTCGGAAGCTGCGTACATAGCAATCTGGCCGTCCTGCGATGCCATCCAGTCGATAACCAGCTTCTTGGCGCCTAGCTCAACACCGTGGGTGCGTGCGTAGGAAGTTACCCAAGCGCCTGAGTAGTTAACCCACTGCTGACCCTTTGATCCAGCGGTCAGGCCAGGAACTGCCTGCAGGGTGAACTTGATTCCAGCGGTGGTGATGCCATCTAGGTTCCAAGCACCGGTGTTAGCAGCAAGCATCTTGCCAGCCTTGAACTCATCGCCACAGCCATCCCACTTCAGGAAGCCGGTGCTCTTGCCGTCAGCGCCAACCAGGTACTTCTTCATGTTGGCCTTGAATGCGGCTGAGTTGATTAGAACCTTGCCTGCATCGGGAGAGTTGTTGGTGAAGCCGTAAGCTCCGCCGCCTAGGGCCGTGAGCACTGGCTGAGCACCCCAGGTGCCGTCAAATGCACAGATTCCACCGGTGACCTTACCGGCGGCCTTCTGAGCCTGGTAGGTCTTGAACATCTCGTCCATGGTCTTTGGAGCCGCACCAAAAGCGGTGTTCCAGTACATGGCGGTGGTGTCAACGTCAAGCGCTACACCGTAGGTGCGACCCTTGTAGGACAGTGCCTGCTTGGAAGCTGCTGGCATCTGAACCTGAGCAGTCTTGCTGTATAGCAGTGGCAGCAGGCGGCCGCTCTTGGCGCCCGAGGTGAACGATGCAGGGCCGGTCAGCACGTCTGGACCACCAGCTGCAGTTGCCTTATCCCAAGCGCTCTGAAGAGCGGTTAGGGAGGAGAAGAACTTAACTTTGATTACGTATCCAGGAGCGATGGTGGTGTTTCCATCGATCAAGGACTTTAGCTGAGGACCGCGAGTCTCATCTGCCCAAACCGTGATGGTTTTTGGAGCAGCCTGAGCTGGGAGCAGTCCAGCACCGAGAAGCGATGCAGTAGCGAAAACCGCAGCGGCGGCCTTTAGGCCACGTGAGCTGAATTTCATTGGATGCCTTTCAATTGAAAATGCGCCTGCCGTCGTTGGCAGACTTCACAAGTTCACGCCAGATTTACTGACTGGTCAAATCTGTAAACGCTTGCATAGATAACAAGTCAATAACGTGGCGGGTTGTTGGCATGGAGTTCAGACAATGCTGTAAGCGTTTACAGTCAAGATTTACAAGGGCACAACCCGTCTGGGACTAATTGCGTACCGCTGCGAGGCGTTGGTTGACTAGTGGTTTTGGCGTTCTAAAATTCGGCTCATGTCTGAAAATCTTTTGCTTGATTCCGAAATCGGTAGGGAGTGGTGGCGCTCTGCCGTTATTTACCAGATCTACCCACGTTCCTTCGCCGATGGCGATGGCGATGGCATGGGTGACCTCAAGGGCATCACCCAGCGCATGGGCGAGCTTCAAGAGCTTGGTATTGACGCCATCTGGTTCTCTCCGTTTTTTAAGTCTCCGCAGAAGGACGCCGGTTACGACGTCTCCGACTACAAGGACATTGACCCACTATTTGGAACCCTGGCCGACTTTGACGTGATGTTGGCTAAGGCCACCTCGATGGGGATTCGAGTAATCGTTGACCTGGTTCCAAACCACTCCTCCGATCAGCACCCGCTTTTCCAGGCAGCCCTTGCGGCAGGCAAGGGCTCAGAGGAGCGCGAGATGTATATGTTCCGCGAGGGCACCGGGATAAAAGGTGAGCTGCCTCCAAACAACTGGGAATCAGTATTCGGCGGCCCTGCCTGGACCCAGATCGAAGACGGTCAGTGGTATTTACACATCTTCGATTCTTCCCAGCCGGACTTTAACTGGGACAACCCAAAGGTCATTGAAGAGTTTGAGTCGGTGCTTCGCTTTTGGCTAGACCGCGGTGTCGCAGGTTTCCGAATTGACGTTGCCCACGGCATGGCCAAGGAAGCTGGCCTTCCGGATGTGGTTGAGAACAACTCGACCATGACCGGTGTGAGCGAAGAGCTGAAGGACTACCAGCACCCATTCTGGGGTCAGCCTGGAGTGCACGAGATTAACAGGCGCTTCCGCAAAGTGCTAGACGAATACCAAGACCGCGCAATGTGTGGCGAAGCCTGGCTTTCGACCATCCCAAAGATGGCGCAGTGGGTTCGACCTGGCGAATATCACCAGACCTTCAACTTTGGTTACCTTGCCTGCCCTTGGGATAAGGCAGAACTTCGCAAGGTAGTTGACGAGTCCATCAAGGAGTTCGGTGGCGTTGGTGCTCCAAGCACCTGGGTGCTTTCAAACCACGACACCATTCGCCACGCCACTCGCATGGCCTACGACGAGATTCCAAAGCAAGGCGATGGAATCGGACCTGACTACCCGCAACCAGATGAGGCTCTCGGGCAGCGCTTAGCTCGAGCAGCGAGCGCATTCATGCTCGGATTACCTGGTGGCGCATATATCTACCAGGGTGAAGAACTTGGACTTCCAGAGCACACCACCCTGGAGGGTAAGTACCGTCAAGACCCAACCTACTTCCGCACCAAGGGTGAGCGAGTTGGTCGCGACGGTTGCCGAGTTCCAATTCCTTGGGAGGCAGATGCTCCAGCAATGGGATTCAACACCACCGGTGAGGCTTGGTTGCCGCAGCCAAATAGCTACAAGATCTATGCCCGAGCATCGCAGCGCGGTGTCGCAGGTTCCACTCTTGAGCTATACAAGCGACTTATCAAGGTTCGCAAGGACCACCAGATGGGCCACGGTTCACTCGAATGGGCTGATGAGTACGCTGGTAAAAACTCACTTGCCTACATCAACAACGGCGTCTTGGTTTTGGCTAACTTCACCGGAAGTGCAATCTCACTTCCAAAGGGTGAGCTACTTGCCACCACTCAGCACGACCTCACCATCGAGGAGGTACTAGAGCACGACCAGGTTGCCTGGATTAAGCTCTAGTCATGCCTTTGCATGAAGCAGTTGAAGGAGCCCAGTGGTGGCGCTCCGGAGCGATCTACCAGATTTATCCACGCTCATTTGCGGATGCAAATGGCGATGGCATGGGGGATCTCAAGGGCATCACCCAAAGGCTGTCTTCCCTGGCGGCTCTTGGTATCGATGCGATTTGGCTGAGCCCTTTTTACCGCTCCCCACAAAAGGATGCCGGTTACGACGTCTCAGACTATGTAAGCGTTGACCCGCTTTTTGGAACGCTTGAAGACTTCGACGAGATGGTCACCGAGGCCCATCGACTTTCCCTTCGCGTGATGATCGATTTGGTGCCGAACCACTCTTCGAGCGAACACGAGTGGTTCCAAAAAGCCCTAAAGGCAGGACCGGGATCCAGGGAACGTTCTTACTATCACTTCAAAGATGGCAAGGGCGATGACGGTGAGCTGCCTCCAAATAACTGGCAGTCCATGTTTGGTGGACCTGCCTGGACAAGGGTCGAAGATGGCCAGTGGTATGCGCATCTCTTTGACTCTTCGCAGCCAGATTTGAACTGGGAGAACCCGCAAGTTCGAGAAGAGTTTGAAAAGATTCTGCGCTTTTGGCTAGATCGCGGTGTTGATGGATTCCGCGTGGATCAACCTCACGCCATGGCCAAGGCCGAGGGTCTTCCAGATCACCCATACGTTGATGAAGCTGGGGCTGGGTTTATTGAGGGTCGCGAGAATCCTCCAATGTGGTTCCAAGATTCAGTGCACGAAATCTTTAGAGACTGGCGCAAGATTCTCGATAGCTACCCTGGCGATCGAGCAATGTGCGGGGAAGCATATGTTTTGCCATTGAGCTTCATGGCGCTTTGGGTAAGACCGGATGAATTCCATCAGACCTTCAACTTCCGATTCTTGGATGCCGGTTGGGATAGGCAGGCACTAGTTTCTGCCATCGATGAATCCTTCGAGGCCTTTGATGCGGTGGGTGCTCCCAGCACCTGGGTGCTCAATAACCACGATGTGCTTCGACACGTATCTCGCTTCGGTGGTGACTACGGCCGCACCACCGCCTCCGATGGCGTGGGCCCAAACAATCCGCAACCAGACAACGTGCTTGGGTTGCAAAAAGCCAGAGCAGCGACCTTGTTCATGCTTGGGCTTCCAGGAGCCAGCTACCTCTACCAGGGCGAAGAACTTGGTCTTCCAGACCACACCACGATTGCCGAGGAGCACCGCCAAGACCCGACCTTCTTTAGAACCAGTGGCCAAAGAGTTGGTCGCGATGGCTGCCGCGTGCCGCTGCCCTGGGAAATGGGCAATGCATCAAATGGCTTCAACCAAACCGGCAAGGCCTGGTTGCCTCAGCCAGATAGTTACGCAGCTTTGTCAAGAGACCAGCAGCAGGATAAAGATGGCTCAACGCTCACCCTCTATCAGCTTGCTCTAAAACTTCGCAAGCAGTTCCAGCTCGGCGAAGGGTCCTTTGACTGGGTTTCTAAAACCGAGGCTCTGAGCTATCAAAACGGGAAAGTCCAAATAGTCCACAACTTCTCCAGTGAACCTAAAAAGCTCACCGGAGAAGTTGTGATTAGTTCTATGCCGCTTTCAAAAGACGGAAGTCTTTTGCCTAATGACACCGCTTGGGTTTTGGTTTAGCCAAATTTAGGAGCGGTTAGCTTCTTTCTTGGCCACCAGAACTTGTCGCCGGTCATAAATGCGAGCGCCGGCACCACAACGGTTCGCACCAGCAAGGTGTCAAGTAGCACACCGATGCAGACGATGATTCCGATCTGGTAAAGCGCGATAAGGGGCAATACTCCAAGCACTGCGAATACCGCCGCTAGCAAGATACCTGCCGAGGTAATGACACCACCGGTAGCGCTCAGCGCACGAACCATGCCCTCACGAGTACCGTGCTTCACGGCCTCCTCCTGCGCTCTGGAGACCAAGAAGATGTTGTAGTCAACACCCAGGGCCACCAAGAACAAGAACGAGTACAGGAACACGCTTAGGTCAAGCGCTGGGAGTCCCAGTAACTGCTCGAAGATCAACCAGCTGGCACCCATCGATGCGAAGAACGATGCCACCACGGTGGTGAGCAGCATGATTGGTGCAAGTAGTGAGCGAAGTAGCAAAACCAAGACCAGGAACACCAAGATCAAGATCAGTGGAATCACTAGCAGCTGGTCGCGCTCATAGGTTGACTTCACATCCAAGGTCTCGGCATCCAAACCACCAACTAGTGCGTTAGCGGATTCCAAGGTTGCAAGCTCGGCTCGTAGGTCGCGAATCGACTGGTAGGCCTCATCCGACCCTGCGGTGGCATCAAGCACAACGCTCAATGCCACGATCTCACCATCGGTGTCGCCGATGGTTACCTCTGCAACACCTGGAACGCTCTCAGCCAAAGCGGCAGCATCCGCCTCGGTCCCCTTGTCCACGATCACCGTTGTCGGGGTAGTGGCACCGGCCGGGAAAGCATCGGCCAAAATCTCCTGTCCGTAAACGGCTTCCGGCTTCTCGCGGAACTGCTCGGTTGAAGACAGTCCAACCTGGATTCCGCTGGCACCAATGGCAAGACCAGCAAGAATCAAAACACCAACCGAGGAGATGATCGCTGGGCGCTTGCTAACAGCGCGACCAAGCTTGCCCCAAAGACCATTGAGGCTCTTGTTTACTCCACCAAAGCGTGGCACGAATGGCCAGAACAAACCGCGACCAAAGACCACCAAAGCTGCAGGTAGAACTACCAGCGCAGAGATCATCGCGATGATGATTCCCGAGGCACAAACCAAACCAAGGGTTCGGTTTCCACCAAGCTCGGCAAGGGTAAGAGTAAGAAGCGCAAGTGTTACCGTCGAACCAGAAGCGATGATCGCAGGACCGGCACCCTTGAGCGCCTTGGCCATTGCTACATGGCGGTTCTCCTCAAGCAAAAGCTCTTCTCGGTAGCGAGCGATTAGCAACAGTGCGTAGTTGGTGCCGGCACCAAACACCAGCACAGACAAAATTCCGGTTACCGACCCATCTGGCACCATGCCAAAGAAGGTGGCAACCTGACGGCCAATTTGACCGGCCATGCCATCTGCAGTTCCCACCACAATCAGTGGAACCAGCCAGAGCACTGGGGATCGGTAGGTAATCAAAAGTAGAACCGCAACCACGATCACGGTTGAGAGCAAGAGCGTGAAGTCAGCACCTGCGAAAACGTTGTTCAAATCAGCCTGGAAACCCTCTGGACCGGTTAGGTAAACCTCGAAGGTAGTCGGCATGCCATCGGCAGCAAGTTCACGAAGTTCAGCAACGCGCTCGGTTACAACCTCAACCTCGTCAGACTTCTCAAGTGGGACGGTAACAACGGCAACCTTGCCGTCTTCGGAGATCTGAGCCGGTGGCACAAACGGCTCACCCATGACCTCAAGGTTTGTGATATCCAAGAACTTCTCGTTCACGCCACCTGCAAGCATCTGGGTGGTTGGGTCAAAACTGCCCTGCAGCCACAAAATCTCAGCTTCGGTGAACTTTGCATCGGACTTGTAGACCAATACCGCTGCGGTGGCATCGGATCCCGGAAGGTTCTCAAGTGCCTTGTTGACCAGGGCAGTCTCAGAGGTCTCTGGCAACCCATTGGTGGGGGCAGTCTCTGTAGTGGCGGCTCGAAGTGGGCCAAATGCCAAGCCAGCAAAGATGAGACCGATTAGCAATGTGACCCATGCGGTCTTTTTGCCGGTGATGAAATTAATAAGAGCGTTCATGTTTTCTCCAGACGTAACCCTGGGTAAAACCTAGTGGCACTGAAAAAAGTTCCCGCCGAATTGTGCTCTTTAGTCTTGAGCTTCGGCTTGCTCGGGTGCAAGGCTCTGGCCGGTCGATGCGTGAGCGGCTGCAATAGCCCGCTTACCCGAGGGCAGCAGCACCGCAACCGCTGCGATAACAACGGTTAGAGCACCGGTTGCAATCAAGATCGATTCCACAGACACCACATCGGCCAGTGGGCCCAGAATTGCCATGCCAAGCGGCATTGCCACCGCCATAACGATTCCCACAAAGCCGAAGACTCGGCCCTGGCGCTCCGGCTCAACTGTCTCCTGCAGCAAGGTCATTGCCGAGGTAGAGAAGGCCGGAACAATTAGTCCGATCAGGAAGAACAGGCTGTAGAACAAAATCAAGTTTGTTGAAAAGCCCATCACGATTGCAAGGACGCCAAACGCCGCGGAGGTTGAAATTATCGTGGTGATGCGATCCAACTTATTGGCGAACACGGCCATCAGGGCTCCACCTAGAACCATGCCAACTCCGAAAGAAATCTCCAGCACTGTTAGCTTCCAGACTTCGTCACCGAAGTTTCTAACCAGCATCAAAGGCGAAAGGTTTGACGGGGCAACAATCAAAAGAAAAACAATGCCGAAGATTGCAATCACCCAGCGCACCAGTTCATGAGTGAAGGTGTAGTTGATGCCCTCTTTCAGATCGGCCAGGTAAGAAGGCTTGTCCAAGTTGGCTACCCGAGCCAGAGTTGGAACTGCGATGGTCGCCAAGAGCGAGACACCGATGATTGCGGTCACAACATCGATAAACAGGATTCCCACCAGTGAGAAGTTTGCGTAAACGGCAGCTGCCGCAATTGGAGCGAGCAGGGTCAGCGATGACTGAACGCTGCTGTTGATTCCATTCACTCGCATCAACTTTTCGGTCGGAACAATCTGGGGCAATAGCGCTGAGACAGCCGGGCTTTGCACGCCAGCACCAAGGGACCTAACCGCCATCACCAAGAAGATCAACCAAAGCTGATCTACCCCAGAGAGCATCAGAAGAGCAAGCCCAAAGGTTGCCAACGCGATCGACAGGTCAGCAGCGATGATCATGAACTTGCGGTTGATGCGGTCAGCCCAGACTCCAGCAAACACGGAGACGATTGCCTGTGGCAGGAAGCCAAAGACTGCTGACAGCGCCAAAACTGTTCCGGACTTGGTGGTCAGAGTTAGGTGCCACATGATCGCGTACTGCACCAACATCGAACCGAAGACTGTGACTGTTTGACCAACCAGAAAAACAGCAACCCTCTTCTTCCAGCCCTGGAGTGAGGTTTCTTGCGCTTGAGATTCTGAGCTGTTAGAAGTCATGGGTTTCTTTCTTTGAGCAACAGCAAATGTTACCGCCGTAAGAGGGTTGAGCCGAGAACCCCTGATTTGCAAAGAATAGCCTCACAGGCAATTGCCCAGAATCCAATACCTTATTCACAGGGTCTATCGACAGCATGTAGCTGTTCGCTCGAAAGGTGAGGCATGACGTCATTCAAATTGGCCAAACCAATATCTTGGAGTCTTGGCCTGGCGGTCCTTGCCGCCCTAATCGCAGTAGCGGCAAAACTGTCGTTGACTGGCGGAGAGCTATTGCCAGGTGTTGACGGCGCCTATTACTGGGTGCAGGTGCGCTCCCTACTAGAAGATTTCACTTTGGCTTTTGATGACGTGCCATTGGTTCTTTGGATCCAAGCGCTCATTTCGGTATTGGTTGGAGATATAGAACTTGGTGTTCGAATATCAGATGCGCTTCTGCCAGCGCTCTCTGCAATTCCGATTTACCTAATTCTGAGAACTGCGAAGTCGATCTGGGTCCCAGCCCTGGGAATCCTGGCAGTGCTATTGCATCCGACTCAGCTGTATTTCTTCACCGGGGATTTCATTAAGAACTCAGCTGCTATTCCGCTAGTTTTCTGTGTTGGTTGGCTATTACTCACCTGGTCTTCGAGGTCAAAGCTCAAGACCACTGTCTATTTGCTTATATGCCTCTCAGCGCTTGCCTTATCTCACTTCGGCACATTGCTGCTCGCTGTGATGCTCATCGCCATTTGGCTGGTTTTCATCATAAGGAACAAGCCACGAGTGTTTTGGATCAAGAGTGTTGCGGTGGTTCTGGCGTCTCTTGGCGGCGTATTACTTGCCCTGGCGTTGCTAGTGCCCGCAAGATACGAGCGACTTGTGGAGTTTGTCACTCAGCCCTCGACTATTTTCGCTAACCCCGCCTGGGAAATGTTGTTTGGTCCAGGCTTGGGAGTGGTCTTTGGCGGCAGAACCGATGTAGTGATGATCTTCAGCCTGGTGGTGGGTCAAATTGGATCAATCGCGTTGGGCTTTGTGCTTTGGAAGATTCGCAAGACACTGAGCGACTCGTCCTTAGGTCTAGCTAGCGCTGGGCTGATTTCAGCATTCCTACTCTCTTCACCGCTGATTGGCATGGAGTGGGCAAATAGATTGATGGCACTCTCATTTGTTCCGCTAGCCATAGCGGCAATGGTCATTTGGCTTGCAGCAGAGCGTCCAGCCATGAAACTTGTGCCTGCGTTGCTAGCAATCGCAAGCTTGATCACCTCTTCGGTTCTAATGTTCGCTGGGCTGAGGCAGCCGATCATGACCGATGAGGCTTACAAGGACCTTAAGGTCGTCGCCGAAGAGTTTGACTTTCCAGAAAACTCCATCGTTGTTGCCAGACATGGCGTGGAGTTTTTAGTGGCGTGGAAAATGGAAGTACATGTGGTGCAAGAGACCTCATATCAGGATGTAAATCTGGATAACTACGATGCCGTTTACTACCTCGAGCAGGTCGGTTCTAGTCAAGGTGCTGGCGTGCCGTATGAGCCCTACATCAGTGGCTCAAAGCCCTCAACGGGAGAAGCACTAGGAAAACCTCCTACCGGGAAACCACCGATCGGTCCTAAGCCGACCGGCTACTCACCCATGGACCCTAAAGTCAGTGACTTTAGCCTGCAGGGCGATTTGGTTTATGAGAACCAAAGCTTCACCCTGACCCAATTGCGCTAGTTGAAGGCGCTACGGCTTCTTTGGCAAAGAAGACCAGAGTGCGATTAAGCACAGTGGCAAAAGAATGTAGCTGCCGATTTCACCCGGTGGTGGGGACGCGACTTCTATTGGCTTCATTTGACCCACCAAGATTCGACCACCCCAGTCCAAGGTCTGCACCAACAGGGCAAATGGCACCAGACTTCTAGCAAAGATGAGGATCCCCCACATCATCACCGAAAGCAGCAGCTGCGTATAGCCCCACTGCGCAAACATGGCGATCAGGTTAGACCCACCAGCAACGGACACATCTAGCCCTGCAATGCTGTTTGCACCGCCATCCGGTAAAAAGACATGCGCCAAGCTTCGGAGAGTCGTGATTGAGGTCAGCAGGACCAGAAAGATCAGCGAGAATCGACTCCCCTGGTAGCCAGGCTTCATCTCAAATTTGGTAGTTAGTTTTCGCATGACTTCAAACTATTCGGTTCGATTCGACAAGACAAACGTCATCACAGACTCCTGTGGAAAACTCATAGACCCAAAGTTCGATTTCTGGCTTCTCAACGCCTAGCTGCTTCCAAAGTGCGATCAAAGGTGATCTCCAAAACTGGCTTTGAACCAGCCAGCCCAACCTTCTTGATCTGAACATTCGCACTCTTTATGTATTTCGAGTACTTGAGTACCCGCTGACAAGTTGATTTGGCAAGAGTTTCTGCCTTTATTACTTCTTTGGCGGAGGCGTTTGAGGCTACTTTGCCAACACAGCTCAACAGATTTGCCGAGGTGTCGGCGCGATAAACCTTCTGCAACGCTGAGAGGCCAGCGAGAGTTGGGCGATTGCCGACAAACTTAGTCAGCTTGATTGAGCGGGTCAGCGCATAGGGCTTTACTACCTCAATGAAACCGTTGTAGGTCATTTTTCCACTCGTGTAAGAAGTTAGTTCCAGTTCAGGAAAACCTTCTTCTTTGGCTGGTAGCTCGATGACAATTTCATTGTCGGTTTGCTGAAGCACCTTGATGTCTCTACCGTCAAGTGTGACGCTAGCGACCTCGTTCAAGAGCACGCCCTTCAACGCTAAGGTCTGGCCTTTAGATGACACTAGAAGTCGAGAGACAACCGAAAGTCTTGGACCTAAAGGTGAGCTCCGCGCTTCTGATACTGGTGCGCGAGTTTGGGCTGCAGTGAATGGTGAGAAGCTTTCGGTCACCCCACACACCTGCCCATTCACATAACTGCGCTGTGGTAGTGCAACCCACGCTCCTGCGGTGTAGTGGAAAATGTCGTCAGTCGGCAATCCGTCCAAACACACAGTCACTGGTCCGCTAATCCCCGAGACCTGAATATCGACAACCTTTGTCGCTCCGGTAATTAGAAACGGTGTGGCGGTGGCGGTGGCGGGGTTGTCTATTGGAACCAAGGTCACCACTGCGGAACTGCTGGTTGGTGTAAAGGCCAAACGAACCCTCGGGAGCGTCGATGTGGCAGGAACCTCTGCAGCGGTTAGACCTGACGGGATGCTGACGACTTGAGAATTGGTAACTGAACCCGCCTCTATTGTCGGAATAGCGTTCCAAATTGCATACACGGTCAGGTTTGCATTTGTTGACGGTTGGTATGGGAAGGTGACAGCTTCGCCACCACTAGTCAGTGACCATCCCGCGAAGTTGAACCCGGTTCGCGTTGGTTCATTTGGTGCGTCAATCGATTCACCCGGAGCAAAGGTCACGTTTGGCACGGCCGAACCCAAGGTCGAGTCGAAAGTCACAGTTGGGTGAGGTTGATAAATTGCATAAAGCGCTGAACGGGCAATTACAGATGCTGACGCCGATGTTGGATCCAGAATAACGCTTCCATCGTCTGTATTTGACCATCCCCTGAGCGTGTATCCACTTCTGGTGGGCAAGGTCGGCAAAGTGAGCGAAGTAACGCGGGTGTCTCTAAAAACAGAACTGCCCAACTGACGAAGGCTTGAGCCAGTGGCGAAAGTTACACTCGTCAAATTAGGGTTGTCGTAGAAGGCCTCCCTGCCAATAGTGTGCACGCTTGCAGGGATTTGGATTGAGGCACCGAGCCTCGCACTACCGAACGCATTTTCCTGAATTTCCCCAAGGGCCGAGTTTGGTGCAAAAGTTATCTGAGTCGAGACCGCGCTGGCGCCAGGGGCACGTTGAAGGTTTTGGAAGGCATATTGCTGAATCATGGTTACGCTAGCGGGGATCTCAATTGACTCCAGGCGCGTTGATTGGAACGCTGCGTTCGGAATTGTTGCGATGCTCGAGTCTGCTGAAAAAGTCAGTATGGTCAGCTGGTTCGAGCGCGCAAATGCGTAGCCGCCGATTGTTGAAACTGTTGAGGGAATGTTTACTGTCTGTAGCCGACTCTCAGCAAACGCCCCTGGTCCAATTGCTGTAACAGATGCTGGAATCGCGTAAGTTACGTCTTGTAACCAAGCAGCGTAAGCGATCAAAGTGGTTCGAGTCTTATTGAAGAGCACCCCGTTTTCAATAGAAAAATGCTGGTTTGCATCTGAGATGGTCAAGTTGACGTTTGAGCCAAACGGGGAAAGCCCGATGGTCGTCACGGTCGAAGGCAGGGCGATTGTAGGACGCGGATCCGGGGGGTTGATTGTGCCAATACCGTTGAATACGTAGTCACCAATAGTGGTTAGTTGCGATCCTTCCTCGAACGTGACCGAGTTCAAAGACGCAACGTTTTCGAAAACTTGATTCCCCAAAGTCGTCAAGCTTGGTGGAAGATTAATCGCGCTCAGAGTCGTTCCCTTGAATGCTCCTCGTTCGATGGTCTGAAGTTGAGAGTTGACCTGAAAACTTACAGATGTGAGTGACGATGTATTTTCGAACGCGAAGCTTCCGATAGAAGTGACTCTCGCTGGAACCCTAAATGCAGTCAGCCTGGTGTAGCCGAATGCAGCTTCCGGAATCCTGGTGAGAAGAGAATTGTCTGCGATTGAAACTGCAGCCAAATTTCTGCTTTGGGCAAATGCGTAAGGCGCTATTTCGGTCACACTTGCCGGGATAACGACTTCCAACAAATCATAGTTCCACTGAAACAGGCCGATTTTGGTGACGCCCTCCGGAATGACCGCCGTGCCCTTACAGCCATCCACCGGGGGTCCGGGGACAGTTACTAGGTCCCTGGCGATTACATGACCGTCTTCGTAAGAGACCGTAAAAGCTCCCGCAGTGCTGCAAGGATAGGTTCCAGGGGCAACGCCGGAAGGGGTGGTAGCCTCCGCCTCAATAGGCCCGAAACCAAAAGTCAGCACTGCAACGAGAGCTGTAGTGGCGGTCAACTGTCGGCTAAGTGTCGGAAGTTGGATCAGAGAGAGATTCAGGCTACGCATAAGTTTTCCATCAGTTGAAACGGGCCCCTTGAGAGCGCTCATCGGCGCCTCAACGGCAGGGTGGGATTACCCATACCTGAATCGTAAAAACCTCCGCAGTGCCACATTGAAAAGTGAGCAGTGATAACGATTTATGAGAACATCTGTGACAACTATCTGGCGAGGTTTTTTGCTCGCGTGAGAACATTAGTTATGCGACCTATTCGTGTTCTCTATGTAGAAAATGACTCTGCACTAAGGCGCATCCTTGGCGAAATGCTTGCGAAGTCCGACAAATTGCAACTTGTCGGCTCATATGCGAATGCAAACGAAGTGCTTGACCGCGCCACTGTAAGGGGCGCCGATGTAGCCTTAGTCGACTTTTCTCTCGACCAGAATGGTCTCAACGGTATTGAGCTCGGCATCGCTCTGAGAAACATCAACGAATACATCGGCATAGTGGTTTATTCGCAACATTCGGTTTCAAAGATGGTGAATCGTGTTCCCAAGGCAATGCGTCACGGTTGGTCTTTCTTTGACAAGTCGGCCGAAATGTCGCTTTCTGACTATGTGAGGATCATCCACTCAACTGCAGCAGGCAATGGCAACTGGGAGGCAGTTTCGGAGCGCGACGTGCAGGGAGTTGAGGCTCGAACTTCAATCTTTTTTCAACTGTCCCCTCAACAGCGAGCGATTATGTCTCTTAGTGCACAGGGCAAAGGAGCAAAGGAAATTGCCGCGCAGCTAGGCCTTAGCTACTCATACGTGCGCAAACAGCTATCGCGCTCTTACTCCGTATTACTTCCCGGCGCCTCGCCAAGAGATGATCTCAAAACGGCTGCCGTGCTCAAATACATTGAACTGACGAGACAGAACTGATGCTTAGTGCCTTCAAAAAGTATTGGTCTTGGCTAGGCCCATATCCATACAACCCGTGGTTGATTTTCATTTTCTTTGCGTCAATTTATTTCTCAAGATTTCTACCGGGCATCAATCAGCAACCAGAAGGCGGCGCTCGTTGGATTGGCGGACTTGTCATCTTGCTTCTGGCGGCCTTTCCCAGTGGAATATTCGCTCTCCTCGCCTACTTTGTTCAGCGGTATCGGATCTGGCCATTCAACCTATTTACTTATGTGCTAGAGGTTGCGATTGGTCAGGCATTGTTGCTTCCAGTTTCCCCGATCATTGCTCTAGTGCTAAAAAATCAACTGAACTTAGAATTCGACGCACCCGTTGCCCTTAACTTTTCGCTTTTTATAGCCTCGCTCGGGTTGGTATTAGGGATGCTTGCGATCATGCATCACGCTGAACGGACAATTCTTGATCGACTTAAATCAGCCGCAAAACTAGTGGCCAAGCTGGAGCTCGAACGCGAAGGGCTGATTCGAGCCGATGAGGAACTTCGCCAACAAACCTCTAGCTTTCTACACGACCGCGTGCAGTCTGATCTGATGATTGCCAGCCTGAAACTTAAAAGCATTGCTGGAAGTGCTTCTGCAGAGGTAAACGAGGTTATTGACCGAGTTATTGCAAGGCTAGAGCAAACGCGCACCATAGACATCAAAGACCTCGTACAAGTGTTAGCCCCGAACTTTGAAGTAGCCGGTTTCGAGCAATCGGTCCAAGTTCTTGCGCAGACTTATCGAACCAGCATGAATATAGGCATCTGGGTCGATGAGACTTCAGAGAATCTGAATAAAGCGAAGCTGCTTGGGGTCTTTCGCATTATCGAACAAGCTTTGCTAAACGCTTTGATTCATGGCCCGGCCAAGAATGTAAACGTCTCTTTCGAAACCGACAAAGAAGGAGATTCGCGTCTTGAAATCTCTGATGACGGACCCGGCTGTTCGGTTGAGGAAATTGAGTCTGGAGTGGGTACCGCCGTGATTGATTCGTGGGTTGGCATCTTAAACGGCACCAAAACCATCGACACTATGCCAGACCACGGATACCGGCTGACCGTCGAGTTTGGCTCAAGCAAAGACCACGGGTAAACCTAAAACCGAATTCATAACTTGAACTAGGGTCCAAAGCAAAAACCCACCCGTGGAGGGGTGGGTTTTCGTGGCTAGTGAGGGATTCGAACCCCCGAAGGCTGAGCCGGCTGATTTACAGTCAGATCCCTTTGGCCGCTTGGGTAACTAGCCGGGTGCGTTTTGGACGCGAGTGAAAAGAATAGCCGATTTTCCTGGCGCAAACTAGCGGCGAGGAATGTAAAGCTTTACAGTTTTTCTTTATGGTCGGAATTATCGAGGTTGCGGAGCGAGCTGGAGTCTCCACGGCAACCGTCTCTAGGGCGCTGAATGGCAAGAGCCACGTCTCTGCGCGAGCTCGGGAAAAGGTGCTGAAGGCCGCACAGGAACTGGGCTACGTTGCTTCGTCCTCGGCATACACCCTGGCAACTGGCCGCTCTAAAAACATTGGTGTCGTGATGCCCTACATTGACCGCTGGTTTTTCTCCGCGGTACTGGACGGGGCTGTAAACGCACTTGTAAACCGCGGTTACGATGTAACGCTTTACAGTCTTTCTGGTGGCCAGGCCGCCAGAAAGCGAGTCTTTGAAGACTTAGTTTTGCGCAAGCGCGTAGATGGTGTGCTGACGGTTGCGGTGAAGCTTTCCGACTCGGAGCTATCTCGCCTGAGCGAACTGAAGAAGCCGATTGTTGGAATTGGCGGACCCATTCCTGGGGCTCGATCAATCTCTATAGACGATGAGGGCGCAGGGCGCTTGGCCACCCAGCACTTGATTTCACTGGGCCACACCAAGATTGGTCTGATCTCTGGAACTCCGGCTATGGAAATGGACTTTCACCAGCCCTACCTGCGCCGCACCGGTTATCAGGAAGCACTGCTGGATGCCAACCTAGACTTTCACCCGGCCTGGGTAGCCGAGGCCGACTTCACCACCGGTGGCGGCTACTTTGCAGCCAAGCAAATGCTCGGAGACCCGAGAAGTGCGCCAACGGCCATCTACTGCGCCTCCGATGAGATGGGTTTTGGTGCCATTCAGGCTGCTCGTGACCTGGGCCTTCGGGTGCCGCAAGACATAAGTGTGATCGCAATGGATGGGCACCCGATGGGCGAGTTCTACGGGCTGTCCACTATCGACCAAAACCCTCACGACCAGGGTGCCAAGGGAGCTGACATGCTGGTTGACATTTTGGAGGCCGGGGATGAGAGACTCTTGGAAAATCGCGAGCAGCTAACCAACTGGGAAATTGAACTGGTGGTTCGCTCTTCCACCGCTCGCCAGGCTACTAGCTAGAATTTGGCACATGGCTGATTCATCATTTGACGTAGTTTCCAAGGTAGACCACCAAGAGGCGGACAACGCCCTAAACCAAGCGGTTAAGGAAGTTGAGCAGCGCTACGACTTCAAGGGAACCGATGCCTCCATCGCGTGGAGCGGTGACAAGGTCATGATCAAGGCCAACAGTGAGGACCGGGCCAAGGCCGTGCTCGATGTATTTGAGACCAAACTGATCAAAAGAGGCATCTCTCTGAAGAGCCTTGAGAGCGGTGACCCCTACCCTTCTGGCAAGGAATACCGGATTGAGTGCAACTTGAAAAACGGCATTGATCAGGAGCACGCCAAGAAGATTTCTAAGCTGATTCGCGACGAGGGGCCAAAGAGCGTCAAGGCACAAATACAAGGTGACGAGCTGCGCGTCAGCTCCAAGTCAAGAGACGACCTGCAGGACACCATCGCCCTCCTGAAGGGTGCCGACCTGGATGTCGATCTGCAGTTCACCAACTTCCGCTAGCCAAGAGCTAGGAAGCCAGTTCCGCTTCCCGAAACTGAGAAGTAGTTGCTGTCTGCCATGAACGCCGCCTGACCCCGCTTGAGTGTCAGCGCTTCCTCCTGGGAAGTAGAAAGAATAATTTCCCCTTGAGTGCAGACCGCAATTGCAGACCCGTTCAGCTCGAGGTCAACCAGCAGGTGGTTCACGCTCGGCTCGACTCGATAGACCTGGAAATCCTCGGCCGGGGAGGGATAGTGCCAGAGCCCCTGAGCCATTTGGCGAGCAAGAATCTTTGGTTCGGCAAGCTCTCGGTAGTCCAAGATCTTGGTTAGCTCCCTGACATCAATTGGCTTTTGAGTCAGTCCCCCGCGCAGCACATTGTCGCTGGCTGCCATGACCTCTACCCCGAGACCGGACAGGTAGGCGTGAATGTTGCCGGCCGGAAGATACATCGCCTCGTTTGGCTCCAACGAAACTAAGTTCATCAGCACCGAAACCAAAATGCCACGGTCCTCACCAAACTGCTGGAAGAGCTGCTCCACCAATCTGGCTCGCTTTCGACCGAGCACGTTAGCGTTCGCTACCAGGGCGAGAATTGGCGGCTCATCCGCCTCGTAGATCCAGCGAATTGCCGCCTCGTAACCGGCTGCATCAAAGCTTTCTGAAAGCTCAGTGAATTGTGGGCTGGCTTCAGCCAGCATCTTTAGCTCCTGAGCCAATTCCGACTTTGGTCGAAAGCCGCAGAGGGCACGAAACTCGGTGATGGCGATGATCATCTCGGGTTTGTGATTGGCATCCGAATAAGACTTGTGTCCTGCTGCAAATTGCCGCTGCGCCTGCTCCCGGTTTGGGTGAGCTTGAATCGAAAGTGGCATTGCACTCGAGAGAAACTTCACGAGGTAACCGAGCTCTCCCCTGCGCTCCAGCAGGGTTCCGGCTGAAGGGTCCAAGACCTCGGAGGGGGCAGTTGGGTGGGTTCCAAACCACTGCTCGGCAATTGGATACTCGGGGGTTGGGACCCCCAGCAGATCAGCCAGTAGTTCCGAGTTTCCCCATGCGTAGCGCATGGGCTGATTGCCGATTCTCAGCAGGGTCATCGGTCTCGATCCTCGTCCAAGACAATGATGGAAATCGGGGCAGTGTTGGGTGCAACAGCGTCCAGCTCAGCCTGCTTAGCCCGCTGGGCAAAACCGTAGGCGATGAATGAGGAGCCGATGGCAAGTGCAATTGGGAAGAACATTGCGTAGCTAACGCCAACTCCCTCAACCAAAGCGCCCATGAGGGTCTTGGCCATTATGGACATGATCGAGCTCATGAGCGAAAGTCGGCTTACCGCCCAGGCGGTTGAGACCCCTGGGACATGGCCGGCGGCTGCGGTGAAAATGGGTGATCCCGCCGACAGCCCAAGACCGGCAACGGCCCAGAGAACCATCGTGACGATAAGGCCAAGTATTGGATTTAGGTCCGCTAAAACAGGGGCCAAAATCGCTGCCAGAGCCAGAACAATCGCTGCCATGGCAGCCCCTCGGGAGGCAATTAGGTGCGGATGGTAACGCTCGGCGAGTTTTGAAAGAGAGAGCCGTCCCGCAATCATCCCTGTCATAAATGCCGCAAAAGGCAAGGACCTCAGCGCGACCTCAACGTTAAGGATGTCCCTCGCGAACACCGCTGCCCAGTCAATAACGGAGACCTCTGGGTAGACAGCGCCGAAAGATCCCAGGGTCAGCAGAATCAGCTGAGCGGGAACCTGGTAGAACTTGCGCTTTACGGTCTGGGCTTTTTCCTCAAGATGTCCGTCTTCGGTGGCCGAGAGCAGCCTGGGCAGTGAGAACTCGTAAACCAAGATATTCAAGATTGCAACGGCGATTAGAAAGTGCTCCAGCTGAAAGTAAACGGTAGAAATTCCACCCGTGATTGCGGCTCCGACTGCGCCGATGGACCAGCCCGCGTGGAAGCGGCCCATCACGTTTTTTGAAATCTGTTTCTGCAGCAAAACCGCGTGCGAGTTGATTGCAACTCCGGTTAGCGAAAGGAAGAAGTTGAAGCCCATGTTCAGAAAGAACCAGACGCCGGCAACGTTAGTAAGACCCAAAGAGATCAAAAATGCAGCGGCAAAGTAGTTACCGAATCGAATTATTGTTCTCGGGCCAAAACGCATCATCAACCGCGAGACAAAAAATAGTGGCGCCAGCGAACCGACCACCCCAAAACCGATTATGGTTCCCCACTGGGCGAAGCTGACATCTAGCCGATCAATGAACTCTGGCACCCATGCCACCGAAGCCAGCGCCATGTGGCCTATGAAGGCAAAAGTGAGCAGCATTCCAATCTGCGCACTGCGCAGTCTGGAAGCCGGCAATTTCTCCACTACTGACCGCCAGCGATTTCCATCATCTGGTCGCGATCAAAAAGCTTCTTGCGCTCGCGACCCTCGGTTTCACCAAGTGCTCGCTCGGTGGCATCAAGCTTGAGCCAGGCAGCCCAGTCAACAAACTGAACCCCCTTTGACTCAAGGGTTTGAATGATTTCACCCTCGCCTGAACGCTCCGGTTGCCACCAGCTCTCGCGGTCAGCAATTACGTGGGAGATGGTCTCAATCGCATCCGCCTTGGTGTGGCCGATCAGGCCAACTGGCCCGCGCTTAATCCAACCGGTGCAGTAAAGGCCCGGGATATGATGACCGTCCTCGCCCAGCACTCGACCCTCAGCGTTTGAGATCACTCCGAAGCGGGAGTCAAAGGGAATTTCATCCAGCGCCGAACCGAAGTACCCAACTGCGCGATAGAGGGCCTGGACCGGATAGGTTTCAAACTCATCTACCAGCGTCACGTTGCCGGTGCCATCAAGCTTTGTCTTCTGGACCCGCAGCCCCGAAACTTTGCCGTCTTCCCCCAGCACCTCCACCGGTGAGGCAAAGAAGTGCAGGTGCAGCCTGCGCTCCTGGTGCTCTTGAGGGTTCTCCCTGAGATCCTCGAGGGTTTTGACCATCACCCTCACCTGATTGTTTGAGTCGATCGCAGCCTGCGAACCCTCGTCGTATTGAAAGTCTTCGTCATAGACGATTGCCTGGACGCCCTCTATGTGCAGTGCTTCGCGAAGCTCCAGCGGGCTGAACTTAACCTGGGCGGGACCCCGGCGTCCAAAGACGTGAACATCAGTCACCGGGGAATCTTTTAGCCCCTGGTAGACGTGGTCGGGGATGTCGGTGGAGAGTAAATCATCAGGGCGCTTGATGAGCATGCGAGCAACATCCAGTGCCACGTTTCCATTTCCGATAACCGCTATCTCCCTGGCGTTCAGTGGCCAGGTCCTTGGGAAATCCGGGTGAGCGTCATACCAGTTCACAAAATCCGCGGCACCGTATGAGCCATCTAGGTCAATCCCTGGAATCCTCAGGTCGGCATCCGCGATCGCGCCGGTGGCAAAGATCACCGCGTTGTAGTGCTGCTTTAGTTCATCCAGAGTTATGTCGGTCCCGTATTTCACGTTTCCAAAAAAGCGAATATCGCCGCGATCCAAGACCTCGTAGAGGGCTCGGATGATTCCCTTGATTCGCGGATGGTCAGGCGCAACACCGTAGCGAACTAGGCCGTAGGGTGCTGGCAAAAGATCAAAGAGGTCAATAGAGACCTCAAAGTCTCGCTCGGCTTTGAGAATTAGATCGGATGCGTAGATTCCAGCAGGGCCGGCACCAATCACCGCGAGTCTGAGTTTTGACACTGTTACCTTTTCTATCCCTTGCGGTCCACAACTGCCTGCGCAAAGGCAATCAGGGCCGACTTCACACTTGACTGCGGCAAGACTTCTATGGCCACAATCGCACTCTGGGCCCAGCCGTTAGTTATCTCCAGTGCCTCGTCCATTACCGGGTGAACGCGCAAACTTGCGAGCACAGAGGGCAAACTCTCTTCATCCAGTCCGTTGGCGATCTGTGCGGCCAGGGCTACAGAGTCAGCATCACTGTGGTTTTTCAACAGCAGCACCGGCAGGGTTGGAACACCCGCTAGCAAATCTGTGCCGGCAACTTTGCCGGACTGCTCCTTGGTGCTTTGGATGTCGATGATGTCGTCAATTAACTGGAAGGCGATTCCGATGCGCTCCCCAAACTGTTTCAAAGGCTCTTGGAAACTGGCGTCGGCTCCCGAGACCAAAGCGCCAATCTGAGCCGAGAGCGCAATCAGCGATCCGGTCTTATCCTTCAAAACTTCAATGTAGTGATCAATCGGATCCTGGTCCTCGAGCGGCCCAATAGTTTCGTGCAGCTGCCCCAACACCAGCTGCTCAAAAACCTTGGCCTGAAGCTGAAGAGCTTCCTGGCCAAGAGTGGAAACGATGTTGGAGGCTCTGGCGAACAGCAGATCTCCAGTCAGAATCGCAATGTTGTTGCCCCAAACCATGTGGGCGGTGTCCACGCCGCGACGCTTGGCGGCCTGGTCCATAACATCATCGTGATACAGGGTTGCGAGGTGAGTGATCTCCATCACAACGGCTGCATCCAAAACCTGCTGATTCTCTGAGTCACCCAGGTGAGCAGTTAGCAGGGTCAGCACGGGGCGCATTCGCTTGCCGCCAGCCTTGGCAAGGTGGGATGACATGGCATCAACGACCGACTCGGCGTGCCGAGTGGCATCTTGAATGCGTCGTTCGACCTCGGTCATGCTGGACTCGAGAGCCGAGATTAGTTTGCGATCTGTGACGAGCCTTAGCTGGCTGGGGAGTGAGACTTTCACTGCTTAACCGCCGTGTGCAGGGCAACAACGCCCAGCGTTAGGTTCTTGAAACCCACCCCTGAAAAGCCCGCGTTAGCGATGTCTTGCGCCAGTTGCTTTTGGTTTGGCCAGGCCGCTATGGACTCGGCAAGGTAGTCATAGGCCTCTGGACTCTTTGAGAACAGGGCTGAAAATTTAGGCAAAAAATTCCTCAGGTAGAAACGGTATAGAACGCCTAAGAGACCTGGCACATGCGAAAACTCACAAATAACCAGACGCCCGCCTGGCTTCAAAACCCGAAGAAACTCTCCGAGCGCAACCCGGTGATCGCTTACGTTCCGCAATCCAAAACTCATCGTGACGACGTCAAATTCCTGATCCTTGAAAGGAAGCCTCATGGCGTCAGCGAATACAAACTCGAGCTGAGGGTAACGCTTACGGCCTTCATTGAGCATTCCGTTAGAGAAATCTGCTGCCACAACCGATATGCCCGGCCCCACAAAAGCCATTGAACTGGTTCCGGTTCCGGCCGCAATATCTAGAATTCGCTCTCCAGATTTTGCCGCCACAGCCTTCGCCACTTTGCCGCGCCAAAAGCGGGACTGCCCAAAGGACAGTAGGTCATTTGTTTTGTCGTAGGAGTGAGCAACCGAATCGAACATGGCCGAAACAGCTTCGGGTTTCTTTGACAGGTCGGCCTTACTCACCAGACAAGTCTAATCTTTATCCGCGTTCTCCGAACTGCGAATCAAGGTGTAGATGACTAAGCCCAGGGAACCAAGGCCAAGAGCGAGCACCAAAGGTGTCGTGGCATTCACGAAGTGGTCTGCCGGAGTGAGATTTGAGATTCGAATGTTTTCCACACTTATGGGTTCCGACATCTGAGGCACGTTCATCTCTTCAACATTGGAGGGCCCAATGATGTGCTCGCTCTCCTGACTTTCATCAGGCCCCGTGTCATATGCCAGTGCTGCGACGGGAGTCATGAGTGCAGGAGCAATCATTAGCAGAGCAACAAACTTCCGCAAGATTCTCCTCACCTAGACTTGCCTCAAGAATAAATTGAGAACTTTCTGGTTGTCATCAATTCAAGACTTTTTTCAGGCAACTAGTAGCTAAGGAACCCGATGTCGCTGAAGGTAACCATCAGGCGAACATCACCTCAGGCTCCCGAAAACTTTGATCAATTATTTGCCAGGAAATCCAAAGCGCTCTTTGGTCAGGGAGAAGCTCTAAGGCTGAGCGCCAGGGGCGAAAACCGAATTCTTGAACTCAACAATGCGTGGCGGGAAGTCTGCGAGACAGCCCAAATTGACGACCAGGTGCTTCTTGCTGGCGTTGGGCTAACTGCTTTTGCCACGATTACCTTCTCCGAAGCATCGAGTTTCGAGAGTGTTTTGATTGTCCCTCGACGCCTGGTGATTATTTCTGAGGATCAGGGCTTCGAGGTTTTGGTGGCGGCAGAGGGCTCTGAATCCGAGGAAACCACCGTGCTCCCAGGAGAATTTGGAAGTGGCAGCCGTTCGGCCGAACGCTTCAAGCTGGGAGTAGAGCAGGCTGTTGCAAAAATCTCAGAGCATGAGCTCGAAAAGGTAGTGCTATCGCGTGAACTCGTAATGCTGGTTCCAGGAAAACCAGACTTGCGGCCAGCGCTTTCAAGGCTTCGCTCTCGCTACCCGGACTGCTGGACCTACCAGGTTGATTCCGTGTTTGGGGCCTCCCCAGAACTTTTGCTGCGTGCTGATCGGGGAGAGGTTTCCGCTCGGGTGCTGGCTGGGACAGCCGGCAGGGGAACTGACCCGGATGTCGATAGAGCAATCTCGTCAAGCCTGACCCACTCGCACAAAAACATTCACGAGCACCAGTTTGCGGTTTCCTCAATGCTTGAAGAACTCTCTCCATTTTGCGACTGGGTCGAGGCTGACAGCGAGCCATTCTCGCTGGCGCTGCCAGACCTTTGGCACCTTGCCACTGATGTCCGCGGGAAGCTCAAGCCAGGGGTGACCCTGCTAGATGTGGTTGCCAAACTCCACCCAACTGCAGCCGTTGCCGGCACACCGAGAGACAAGGCCATGGCGCTGATTTCTGAGATCGAACAGCACGACCGTGGTGGCTATGCCGGCCCGGTTGGTTGGTTGGCCCAGGATGGTTCTGGGGAGTTGGCTATTGCACTTCGGGGCGGGGTTGTCGAAGGTTCTGGGGATGAGTACCGAGTTCGGGCACTAGCCGGCTGCGGGATTGTTGCGGAGTCCGAACCAGAGGCCGAGCTTGCAGAGACCGAGTTGAAATTCCGCGCGGTTCGCTACGCCTTTGAGGGCGAAAGCAAGTAGTCAATCAGCCACAGCCCTTGCTCACTAAGCAAGGATTGCAACTCCCCCAAGTTTGTAACCATTCGATAATTCCAGCCGTAGGCAGCGGCGAGCTGCTCGAGATTTACCTGCTGCGGAGTCAGAAACAGCTTCTCCAAAACCTCCGGACTCAAACTCTGAGCGACCTCGAGGTGTCGAAAGATTTCCCCACCGCCGTCATTTCCGACAATCAACTGCAGGTCTAGAGCACCGAGCGTTGAAACATTTAGAGCAGAGGCGTCGTGAAGCAGGGTTAGGTCACCAATGAGCGCTCTGGTCCTGCTGCCCCCCTGAGCCAAACCGATTGCAGTCGAAACAGTTCCGTCAATTCCGGCCAGACCTCGGTTGGCATAGGCGTTTACCTGCCTTGGGCTAAGCCCAGCTTCGGCCTCGCGAATTATCTGCGATGCTCCAAACAGCAGATTCTCATCCGGCTTAGTGCTCTCCCAAATCAGGTTCGCGAGCTCGGCCCTGCCAGTCGAGGAGGCTGGAAAACTCTTCCAGCTCTCAAGCCAGTCGCTGCTGCTTTGCCCCCGCGGGACAAGCTGGTCGGCGAAACCCATAGCGTTTCCAAAGGGGTCAAAAACGCCGTGCTGGGGGCTGTTGCAAACCCATACCTCAGCCTTTGAAATCAACCTCATGATTGCCCTGGAAAGGGTTGGCTTTCCATAAACAAAAACCTGAGTTACCTGCTCAGCAAGCTCGGTTTTCAACGCGGCCGCATAGTTCACCACTGCCTGCTCTGAATACCGGGCTCCGGAGGGTGGTTCAGCCAGTAGGGGGAGATTGGCCAGTTTGGCAAATTCCACAGCCTGTGGTCCAGCCAGCGAACCGGCTACCACCACGGCGCCCTGATGAACCTCAACACTCAACTCAGAAGGTGACTGGGGTTGAGAGGGTGATACCTCAACAGGTTTGAAGAACTCGAGGGCGCTTGGTTCGTTGGCACTGAGCGGTTCTTGAAATTGCAGGTTCAGCTGCACTGGACCAGGGCTGTTGGTTGCCGTACCAATGGCACTGGCAACCGCATCGAGGGCAAGTGATGCCGGATCAAACTCACCCATTTCCGGAACGCTGACATCCACCATTTGCCTCAGAGCGTCAGCAAATATGCCCACCTGGTTGGTGGTTTGATTGGCGCCCTTTCCGCGGAGCCTTGCTGGGCGATCGGCGCTCAACACAATCAAAGGCACGCCCGAGTGATGAGCCTCAAGGACTGCCGGATGAAGATTGGCAACCGCGGTTCCGCTGGTGGTAATCAAAACCGATGGGGATCCGGAGGACATCGCCCTGCCCAGTGCCACAAATCCCATTGACCGCTCATCTAGCCGAACGCTCAGCTGGATTTTGCCCGCCTGGGCAAGCTGGCCGGCTGCAATGGCGAGGGACTGGGACCTAGCGCCCGGGGCAAGATAGAAGTTTGTAGCGCCTGCGCCAGCCAACTGAGCGATTAGACGTGCGGCGAATTCTTGCGATGAGCTCACTTGAGGTCTTCGTCTTTGTCTTCGTCCTTTTTCTTCTCTTCGTCCTTTTTGAGTTTCTTATCAAGGTCGTAGAGGAAGTTAGGGTCGTCATCTGGCGCCACGGTTTTGGTTTTGCCAGCGCGAGGTTTGCCCTTACCGAGCGGCCTACCCGCCATCAGGTAGAGCAGGCCACCGAAGAACGGAATGAAGCAAATCAGCACCCAGACCCACTTGGGTAGCAGCCTGACCTCGTTCTTGTCCGCGGCTGCCGCAAACACCGCCGTAAACACCGTAAAGATCACCAGGAAGGCGATGGTGGCAACTGCCAATCTCGTCATGTTTATACCCTATTTCAGACTCGCCTAGACTTAACGCGTGAAGAACCCTTGGCTTAGCTACACCCTTATTCGACTCGGAATGTTTTTTGGCATCTTCGGGCTCTTCCTACTGCTTCAGTTCAACCCCTACTTCGCGGCAATTATTGCCGCAGTGATTTCTTTTTCACTCTCTCTGCTGTTTTTAGACAAGCAGCGAAATGCGCTTAGCGAGTCGGTGACCAAGAAACTCTCCAGGGATAACGCCGGTAATTATGCAGACCCAGAAAGCGACCTGGAGAACAACCTGCTAGATGTTGAAGTTGACGAGAAAAAGCCCGAGTCCGACAAGTAATCCGTAACCCAAACCCGCGAGGCTTATCAGCTTCAGTGAGGTGATTAGCTCCGCAGGGCTCTTTCCCTTGACACCGGCCATCCAACCCGGGATCAGCACCAGCAGGTTCAACAGGCCAAAAATGGTGGCCGGGTAAATCAACATCAGTAGCAAGTTGAAGACCACTGGGATCCAAATCATGAGGCTGAAAAGTAGCTTGGCGGCGGGAGCCCCCAGCTTCACAGCCAGTGTTCGCTTGCCGGCAACCGTGTCAGTTTCGATGTCACGGATGTTGTTCACCATCAGTACCGCCGCCGGATAGAGTCCAAACACGCTCCCGAGAATCAGGCTGAGCGCATCAAACTGCAGGGTCTGGATGTAGGTGGTTCCCAGGGTTGCAATCACCCCGAAGAACAAAAAGACCACAACCTCGCCCAAGCCGGCATAGCCGTAAGGGTGCTTGCCGCCGGTGTAGTACCAGGCCGCCAGAATGCAAACCACACCCACCAGGACCAACCACCAAGCAGCCGTGATGATCACGATTGCTAGGCCGGCGAGCGCCGCCACACCGAAGCTCATGAAAGCCGCACGCCTAACGATGTTAGGCCTAACCAGACCGGAGCCCGTAAGACGCTGCGGTCCAACCCGGTCCTTGTCTGTTCCACGGATGCCATCCGAATAGTCGTTGGCGTAGTTGACGCCAACCTGCAGCGCCAGTGCGACTAGTAGAGCCAGCAGCGCCAGTGCAGGGTTGAAACTATCGAGCAGATCTGCGGCGGCAGAGCCCAAAATAATCGGCGCGACCGCCAGCGGAAGGGTTCGGACTCGGGCGCCGGTGATCCAGTGTTTGATGCTCACCGTTGAATGTTACTCATCAAGCAGTTTTTTGATTGCCTGCAGGTCGGGCTTTCCCGAGGGCAAGGCAGGGAGATTCGCAACCCTCACAACCTTTGCAACCTTGGCTGCTCTGGAAAGATCTCCGAGTGACTCAAAAGACACCTCGGGTGAGCCGACGTAAACCAGGCCAACGGATTGTCCCCACTCAGAACTCACCCCAGCTGCCGCGACCGCTTCGACCCCGGGGATCTTTAGGGCCTCAGCCTCAATGCTCTCGAGAGAAACCTTTAGACCCCCCGAGATAATGACGCGGTCCGCTCGGCCGAGGACTTTGAGGTTTCCGTATTCAAACTCCCCAAGATCGCTGGTCTCAAACCAGGGGCTGTAACCATTTGCAAGCATCGGACCCGAGATAGAAATCACTCCCGAGCTAACCCGAATTCCAACACCTTCCAGCGGCGTGCCGTCATAGACGCACCCCCCGCAGGTCTCCGTCATGCCGTAGCTGACAACGATCTTGATGCCCTCGGAGCGAAGGCGTGACACCAAGTCCCAATCCGGGGCTTGACCCCCGATCAAGATTGCATCAAAGCTGCGCAGCACCCTGTGGAGATCGCTGTCGACCTCCGCTAGCTGCGCCAGCTTTTTCAATTGGGCGGGGACGAGCGAGGTGAATCGCTTTTCCCCGGTCATGAGCAAAGCTGATCGCGCAAACGCTTCCGCGGTGAAGGGCAGTTGAGTATTCATCATCACCGGCTGGGTCTCTGCCAGCACTGATCTCACCAGCACGTTCATGCCGGCGATGAAGTTGATGGGAAGCGCCAGTAGCCACTGGCCCGAACCTCCAAGGTGTTTGGCGGAAGCCTCAGCGGATGAGATCAGCGCTTGAGAGCCAAGTTCAATCCGCTTGGGCTTTCCAGTCGATCCAGAGCTTTCAACAATCAGCGCGACATCATCGTGCACCTCATCGGGCAAACCGTGAACCTCTGGCATTAGGCCGTTGATTTCCGGAGGCGTAATGAACAGTGCGAGGTTGCCCTGAAGTAACTCAATGGTTTTGTTCAGCGCACCGAAAGTGTCATTTGCTGCAACGAGTTTGAGCGGTTTCATCTAGAAGTGCCAGGGGTAAGAGGACCAGTCTGGTTTGCGCTTTTCCAGGAAGGCATTTTTGCCCTCTTGGGCTTCTTGGGTTCCGTAGGCAAGGCGGGTTGCCTCACCCGCAAATAGCTGCTGGCCAACCAGTCCATCATCCGGGGCGTTGAACGCATACTTCAGCATGCGAATAGCGGTTGGGCTCTTGGCCAAGATGTCTTTTGCCCACTCCAAAGCCGTGCTCTCGAGCTGAGCGTGCGGAACTACCGCGTTGACAACCCCCATCTCATAGGCACGCTGAGCGTCATACTCTCTGCCCAGGAAAAATATTTCTCTGGCAAATTTCTGACCGGTCTGCCGGGCCAAATAGGCCGATCCGTAACCCGCATCAAAAGATCCAACATCGGCATCGGTTTGCTTGAACCTAGCGTGCTCCTTAGAGGCCAAAGACAGATCGCAAACCACATTCAGGGAGTGGCCACCGCCAGCGGCCCAGCCAGAAACCAGAGCGATTACCACCTTTGGCATAAACCTGATCAGGCGCTGAACCTCGAGGATGTGGAGGCGACCCGCCCCACCCTCGCCGTACTCATAACCTGATGCGCCCCTAACCCGCTGGTCTCCACCCGAGCAAAATGCCCAGCCGCCGTCTTTTTCAGAGGGGCCGTTGCCCGTTATCAGCACAACACCAACCTTGGAGTCGCAGCGCGCGTGATCGAGGGATCGGTAGAGCTCATCGACCGTTTGCGGGCGGAAAGCATTTCTAACCTCGGGCCTTGAGAAGCCAACGCGCACCACCCCGAGCTCAACGTGCCGGTGATAGCTGATGTCGCTTAGGTTCTCAAACCCTGGAACTTGCTGCCACTGAGTCTGATCGAAGGTCTCGGATACCGAATTTGCCATGCATTTAGACTAATCGGGTGTTCGGGGACAAAATTACCCAAATCAGCGTTGTGAGCATTCCAATGCGAGTCGCTTTCCGCGGCCTGCGCCACCGCGAAGCGCTAATTTTCAGAGGTACTGAGCGTTGGGCTGAGTTTTCCCCATTCATCGAATACCGGGATGAGGAAGCCGCAAGGTGGCTGGCCTCAGCTATCAGTTTTGCCAACGAGCCACTGCCGAAACTAAACCGAACCAAGATCGGCATAAACGCCACCCTTCCCGCCCTCCCAATTTCAGAGCTAAAAAAGACGCTCGAAAGATTCGGTGAGTTTCAAACCCTGAAGCTAAAGATTGCGGAAGCGGGCCAGTCCTTGGCCGCTGATTTAGAGCGCATCCACTACCTTGCCGAGCACTACCCGAATGTCAGACTCAGACTGGATGCGAATGGGGCATTGAGCGTTGCCATGGCAAAGCAACTTGTTATGCAGCTGACTGAATTCAACATCGATTATCTCGAGCAACCGGTTAGTTCAATCGCTGAGATGGTGGAGCTCAGGCGGTTCATTGCCGAAATGAACCTGAACATTCTGATCGCCGCCGACGAACTGATTCGTAAAGCCGAGGATCCGCTGCTGGTCTCCCAGCAAAAGGCGGCAGATGTGGTGATGCTAAAGGTTCAGCCGCTGGGGGGCATTGCCAGCGCCCTGAGAATATCAGAGCAGGCTGGTCTTCCGACTGTGGTGAGCTCGGCGCTTGAGACCAGCATTGGCATCTCTCAGGGTCTCTACCTGGCCGCGTCCCTTGAGGAACTCAACTATGACTGCGGACTGGGAACCCTGAACCTTTTAGAAGGCGATGTCTGCGAGAGACCGCTGATTCCAGAGAACGGCTTCCTTGAGGTGCGGGAGGTAGAACCCAGCACCCGTCTGCTGTCCGAGTTTGCTGCTGATCCAGCACGAACCAGTTGGTGGCTGGAGCGCCTTGAGCGCTGCCATCGACTCCTAGAGGCCTGAGTAAACGTGCAGGCCCTTGAAGAACTGGTTCACGATCGTGAAGTTGAAAATAATTGCAAGGAATGCGATTAGGCCCAGCCAAGCTGCTCGCTTTCCGTTCCAGCCTCTGGTTGCCATGGCGTGCAGGTAACCGGCATAGAGGGTCCAGATGATGAAGGTCCAGACCTCCTTGGTGTCCCAGCCCCAGTAGCGGTGCCATGCGCGCTCGGCCCAGATGGCACCGGCAATCAGCGTGAAGCTCCAGAGCACAAAACCCACCACGTTGAATCGGTAGGCCAGGCGCTCCAAAACCTCAAGGGTTGGAAACAGCTCCATCAGCTTCTTGGCGAACCTGCTGGATTTCACCAGGTATGCGATGTGTAAACCGGCTGCGATTGAGAAGAATGCTGTGGCCAGAATCGCCACCACCACGTGGATCACCAGCCAGTAGCTCTGCAGGGCCGGCATCAGAGTTTTGACCTCGACGTAGAAAAGTGACACCGCAGCAAACAGCGTCACCAGAACAAAACCGGTGACAAAGGTCGCGACGAAACGAATGTCCTTGATCTTGAGGGAGCTGAGGTAGACCAAGAGAATCAAAAACGCAGCGCTGATTGAAAACTCATACATGTTTGCCCAGGGCACTCGGCCGGCAGCAACCCCGCGCAGCACAACGCCGATGCCCAGCACGGCAGTTCCAATAATGGTTGCGCCAAACCCGAGCTTCTCCAGAGTGGAAACCCTGGTTCTCTCCTCGGCACTCATCCCCAGCAGCTTTGAAAGCTGCAGCGAGAAGAACACCAGCGCAACCGCAATCAAACCCATGGCCGCGGAGACAAACAGCAGCGAGATTTGAGAGAGTGGCTCGTTGAGGACAACCGTCATTTAGTTCCAACCTTGGATTCGATTTTGTTTACCAGCTCCCGCAACACTTCATCGAGTCGAGGGTCATCGCCGCGAGCCAAAGCAGCGAACTCTATTGTCCCACCATCCAGTGCCCTCACCCAAACTCGGCGCCTTGGCACCAAAAGTGAAAGACCGAGCGAGAAGAGCGAAAGCAAAGCGAAAAACAGCACCCAGATGCCGCCTGGGTTATAGGCAACATCCAGGGATGCGTAGCGCAGTAAACCATCAAATCGAACCGAGCCAAGCCCATCCGGTAGTGCCACGCTCTCACCAACTCGAAGCTCCAAGGTCGGGTTTGGCCCATCCCTCGAGGCAACTGTCTCGAGGGATGCGACATCCAGGGCAAATACATTTCTCGGGATGCCGGCATCCAAACCAAGATCTCCGGTGTAGACGTTCATGGTGAGAAGCGGGTCAATAGGATCCGGGTAGATCGAGGTGTATGCCCCAGAGTCCAACTGCTGGGCTGTCGGGTAGAAAAAGGAGATCATTCCGATTTGCTTTGGCAGGGCATCTGGAACCTTGATGACACCTAGCGATGTCATGTTGCCGTCCTGAGCCAGGTAAATCGTGGGGCCGGAATAGGCAATGTTGCCCTCGCCGTCAAAGACAGTTATAACCGGTGCAAATCCGTTGCCGGTCAAATACAGGTTGCTGCCCGGAGCTTCAAGAGGGTAGTTGACCTTGATTTGGGCATCTCCGAAACTCGTCGACACATCGGCAATGAAGTCGATCGGTTGCCCAAGGTTGGCTGGGTTCTTGAGGTCGTAAACCACATCAAAGTTCTCGAGAGTGACGCTAAACGGCTCAAGGGTGGTCTCATCGAAAAATGGCCCCGGTGAGAACGAGTCGTAGCTTGCGAGGTTGTTGACGAAGGTTTCTCCTTCGACCAAAACGCGCTGACCGCTGTAACTCAGCGCACCACCAACCCCCACCGCAATCAGCACGCCAATCAAAGAGAGGTGAAAAACCAGATTGCCGGTTTCTCGCAGGTAACCCTTTTCCGCTGACACGGAGTTGCCCTGGATTTCTGCCTTATAGCCGGAGGCGCGCAGCACCGCCAAGGCACCCGTAATCACATCGCCGTCAAGCTCTTTGGTTAGGTGTGCTGGCATGCGCTCGAGATTCTTTGGAGTCTGTACCGGCTTTTCCCGCATGGCCTCAAAATGAACCTTGGTGCGTGGCAGCACGCAACCCACCAGCGAAATGAAAAGCAGCAGGTAGATAGAGGAGAACCAGACTGAGGTGTAGACATCAAAAAGCTGGAACGAGTCCATGATCGGTGCCAGATCTGGGTTGTTTTCAAAAAAGACTCTCACGCCATTGGGGTCAGCGCTGCGCTGCGGATAAACGCTGCCCGGAACCGCTGCGACCGCCAGCAAAAGCAGCAGGAACAGCGCGGTTCGCATCGAGGTCAACTGCTTCCAGAACCAGCGTGGCCAGAACCACAAATTAGAGGATGAGCTCATAGCCAGCGGTCACCTCCTGGATGAAGGTGACAAAGCGGTTCCAGAGACCGGTTGCAATCAAGACGCCAATCAATATCAACAGCCAACCGCCGATGAGGTTGAAGGTTCTGATGTGCCGCTTCACAAAACTGACGCTCGCGGTTGCCCAGCTAACGCCCATGGCGATTAGCAGAAACGGGATTCCGATACCCAGTGAGTAGGCAGTGGCGAGAATCCCACCGCGCAACGGATCCGAAGAGTCCGAAGCCAGAACCAAAACTGCCGAGAGTGTAGGACCAATGCAGGGGGTCCAGCCAACGGCAAAGACAACGCCCAGAAGCGGCGCTCCCAAAAGTCCAACCCTGGGGCTGAGGTTCAGCTTTAGCGTCTGTTGCAAAAAGCCGAACTGACCAATCATGGTCAGACCAAATACGACAACCAGCAGTCCTAAGACCACCTGGATCCAAGGGTTATTAACCAGGAAAATTAGACCTGCTGTGCCAGCCAGGACCCCGAGAGAGACAAATACCGCCGTAAACCCCAGCACGAACAGCAGTGCCCCCAAGACCACTCGACCGCGTGACCCGGCGGTGCCGGACACATAGCCCAGGTAGCCGGGCACCAGCGGAAGAACGCAGGGAGAGATAAATGTCAGAATTCCCGCAAGCAAAGAGATTGGCAAAGCTGCCAAAAGAGAACCGTTGAGAATTACCTCGCCTGGGTTCACTCTGCTACCACCGTCTTGATCAGGGTTCGAAGAATTGATTGATCGATGCGGCCAAGGATGCGAGATGCCACCCTGCCCTCACGGTCCAGCACGATGGTGGTCGGCACAGCCTGCGGGCTCACCACTCCCTGGAAGGCCAGGGAGACCGAGCCGGTTTGGGCGTCCATGACCGAGGGAAAGGTGATGCCAAACTTTCGGTCAAAGGCCAGCGCAGTTTCGGCGGAGTCTCGAACATTCACACCGACAAATTGAACGCCCTGATCGGCAAATTCCTCATTGAGTGCCTGCAGGTCAGGTGCCTCAGCGCGGCAAGGAGCACAAGCCGAATACCACCAGTTCAGAACCACAACCTGGCCGGCAAAATTAGCGGAGTCAAGCTCAAGACCGCTCTCGGTTCTCCCGGCGAAAGGCAGATAGCCAGGGCGCTCAGCAACGGCAAATTCAGTTACGGTTCCATCCCCCGCGATGTAGTTTTTGCTGTCACCGCTGCGAAACTGCTCGGCAAGGGGATCCGAGGTGCAGCCGGCAAGCGAAAGCGCCATTGAGCCGACGATAAAGATGACGAGGGCAATTGCCAAGGCGCGCTGAGTTTCCTTCTTCAAACCGCACCCCCATCGATGGCTGACTTGCGCAAACTTTCTGCCAGTTTCAAACCCGGCTCGAGGTAATCCACTTCCTGAAGCCGCCCGTCAACCAGCTCAAACGAGGTGATGGAGGAGAGCGAACAGCGTCGATCTTTGGGGTTGTGAGGTAGCGCCAAGCCCTGGGTGGAGCGGTAAAGCATCCAGATTGGAAGTTGGTGCGAGACGATAACCACATCCCCTCCTGAAACGCTGTTCCATGCTTCTAATGCAGCCTCATTCATCCGGCTGGCAATCTCCCGGTATGGCTCTCCCCAGCTTGGCTGCATTGGGTTGTAGAGGTTTAGCAGAAGACTTGGGCGCTTGAGTAGTGCTCTGGGACCCACCCTCAAACCGGCGAATTTGTTCCAAGGTTCAATCACCCTTGGTTCTGCATCGAGGCTGAGCCCAAATTCAATCTCCCATGGCTTTGCAGACTCTTGGGTGCGCTGCAGCGGGGATGCTAAAAGCCTCGAGATTGTTCTGCCCTGGGACTTCAATTCTTTGGCTGCCGCGCTTGCCATCTGGTGGCCCAGCTCGCTCAATCCGAAACCCTCAATGCGCTCGTAAAGCACACCATCTGGGTTGAAAACTTCGCCGTGGCGCACTAGATGAAGGCGAGAGGCAGGCATACCAAAAGTCTACCATCGCTAAACTTTGACAAACGCAGTTCTCAGCGCACTCTAAGAGGTAATCGGATGCAAAATCGAAAGACCATCAGCACGCTCGCAAACACCGAAGACGGGCTAGTCAGCATTGGCGGCTGGGTGGAAACCCTCAGGGATCAAAAGCGCATTCAGTTCATCATTATTCGAGACGAGTCCGGCAGCGTTCAGGTCACCTACCCACGCCCTGCCGAAGAGGATGCACTGGCTGATGTGGTGAGCTCGCTCTCGCACGGCTCCTTCGTTGAGATCACCGGAAACCTCAAGCACGATGAGCGTGTGAAGCTCGGTGGTATTGAGATCTTGCTGCAGGACCTGAAGGTAGTCTCACTATCCAACCCAGACAGCCCGATCGCCGAGGACACCACAATCGACAAGCGCCTGGACTGGAGATTCATTGACCTGCGCCGCCCAGAGCTCAACCTCATGATGCGTGTCCAGACCGAAATTGAGCGCGTCTGGCGCGAGGTTTGGCTGGAGAACGACTTCATTGAGATCCACTCCCCGAAGCTGATGGCATCACCATCTGAATCACACGCCGAACTCTTCAAAATGGAGTACTTCGAGACTCACGCTTACCTAGCTCAGTCTCCTCAGTTCTACAAGCAGATGGCGATGAGCGCAGGACTTGGCAAGGTCTTTGAGATTGGCCCGGTCTTCAGGGCCGACCCATCGTTCACCTCTCGCCACGCCACAGAATTCATCTCGGTGGACATGGAGATGAGCTGGATCGATTCGCATGAAGACGTGATGGCTTTCCAGGAGCAACTGCTGGTGCGAGCGATCACCGCGGTGAAGGAAAAATTCGGTTCCGAGATCGAGCGCCTATATGGCCTCGAGGTGAAGATCCCAAGCACCCCGTTCCCCCGCATTCCGCTGGCTGAAGCCCACAAGATTGTGGAGGCCCGAGGCTACAAGGTGCCTCGTATGGATGGCGACCTGGACCCAGAGGGTGAGCGTCAGATCCACCAGCACGTGATGGAGACCTACGGTCACGAATTCGTCTTCCTAACCGACTACCCAAAGAACATTCGACCCTTCTACCACATGCGTCACGAGCACGACGAGTCGCTGACTAAGAGCTACGACCTAATTTGGAAGGGCACCGAAATCACCACGGGCGCTCAGCGCGAGCACCGCATCGAGGTGCTCGAGAAGCAGGTTCTGGACAAGGGTCTTGAGCTCGAGGGATTGAACTTCTACCTGGACTTCTTCCGCTACGGAGCCCCGGCGCACGGTGGCTTTGGAATGGGTCTGACCCGCGTGGTGATGCTGCTTTTGAACCTGCCAAACATTCGCGAGGCCAGCTTCCTATTCCGTGGTCCAAACAGGCTGCAGCCCTAGATCCAACTCTCTAACTTCAGGCCCGGGACGTTCTCGAAGTGCTTGGTGTTGTTGGTAACCAACGTTGCATCCAGAGCGATTGCGTGCCCGGCAATTAGAGCATCGTATTCGCCTGACGGCTTACCCTTCTCCCTGAGTCGCGCTCGAACCAGAGCAGCAGCACTAGCTGCTTCGGAATCAAAATCCAAACTCTTAGCTGCGTCCAGAAACCTCCTGACACCAGTGATGGTTCGCTCCGACGTTGTGGGGAGGCTGGAGCCGAACAGCAATTCATGGTGGGTGATCATGGAAATTGCCCAATTTTCCGGACCAGCTAACGCAAGCTTTTCGACGATATCGTGCCTGGATCTGATGGCATAGCTACAAATGTCAGTATCAATTAGCAGCATCTTCATCCTGACGTTCAAAAACGCTTCTCTGATCTCGGCTTGGTTCACGTCTCAGAGCGGACTCGAACACCTCATCTTCATAGGGCGCGGCGGCGGCAAATTCGGCTAGTAGCTTGGCCATCTTGACAGCTCGCTGACTAACAGCAATCTCCCCGGTCTTTGGATCCCGGGTGAGAGTTACCTCGCCATCGATGACCCAGCCAGAAGGAATGCGGATTGCGAGTGATCCGCCATTTCGAAAAGTCTTTGAAGTTACCACGTCAGCCACAATGCCATCTCCTTTGCTGTATAGACAGAGTATAGACACAAAGTCTGTGGATAACTAGATGATTTTTACGCGGCCCTTAACTCACCCTGCCAACATTGCTGACAAAGTTATCGCACGTTCCTCTTTGACTGATTCCAGGCAAGAACCATGTTTGGAATAAGGATTGTCGAACCCAAAATCGACCAAATGATTGCATTCACTTGACCGAAGGTCAGGGCGAATTTGTAGTAGTCAACATTTCCGTCCGACTGGTAGTCCGAAGAAATAGTCACAATCATTAGCGCCATTGCTAGCGCCGTGACAACTCCAGCCAGAATTCTGAACGAGTGCAGGTAGGTGCGATCACGTTGACGAACTTGGAACTCGTCTAGGTATTCATCAGGTGAGTCAGCCACCAAACGAACCGAAATTCTGAGCAGCCACCAAATTAGGAAAATCGGAAGAACGGCAAGGATTCCGTAGCCGGGCTTGATAAAGTCCTCAAACCAGAATGCCAAGGGAGCGGCAACCAAGCTCAGGGCCCCAAGAATTACCAGCAGCTTTTGGGCCCTGGAGGTGCGAATGGCATCCCACTTGGTGTCATTCATCACGGTGTCAATGTTCTTTGCCAGCTTCTCATTTGAGGCTGGTCGGAGGCCGTACACCTGAGCCAGGGTGCCCTGTTCGGGGTGAGCTTTCATGTACCAATACCAAGCGGGAGTTTCGAAAATCACATAGGCGACCAGGGTGAATACCACCCAGTTGGCTTCATACCCAAAGAGCCAGAACCCTGGATCGCTCACCCAAAATATGGCTGCTGCGGTTGTGAGTGCGAGTGCTGAAAACAATAGATCCAACCAGCGCAGGGTAGATACCTTCTTGGCCCTCGGGTAGACCAAAAAATAGCCAATCGCCATGTAGGCGAGCACAATTCCAATAGCTAAAAGCTCATTCATGCCTGTTCCTCATCCAGCCAAAAGATCTCTTCGACCTTGGCTCCTAAAACTGAGGCAATGCGAAGTGCCAGCACCAGAGAGGGTGAGTACTCGCCGCGCTCAATGTAACCGATGGTTTGATAGTGCACTCCGACCTGCTCGGCGAGCTCTTGCCGAGATAAGCCGGATAGGGTGCGCAGTTCTTCGATGCGGTTAGCTACCCGCTCTTCTTCAGACTTTGGTTTACGACCCATGTTTGTAGCATAAATGCTATGTAGTAATAATGCAACAACTACATGGGAAGTTTTTTGACAGCGCCATGTGCCTTAGCCGCCCAGGTGTGCTTCTTAGCCAGAGATCCCAGAATCGCCACCAGGATTGGGAACCAGAACTTTTTCACAATCCAAAAAACTACGTTTCTCACACCAACTCCATCAGTTGACCAAATACCCGCTCAGCATCTATCCGCCAAAACGCCACCTGCTTGCCGTTAATCAGTAGCACTGGAATCTCATCGCTGAACTTGGCGAAATCCGGATTCGAGTCGATCTCTACCAGGTCAACTGTGTATTCAGTCTCGGGATTCTCGGCAGCAAAGCGACTCATTACCCGAGAAAGTTCGGCCTCAGCAGCCTCGCAAAGATGGCAACCCTGCCTCACGATGAGCGTTAATTCGATTTGAACTGGCACCGCTACAGCCTATGTCAGAGGGGATGCGCGAATAGACTAAGCCGGTGTTCGAGCCTGATGAAAAAAAGCCCAAGATTGAGGCTGCATTTTTCGACGTCGACAACACTTTGGTTCGGGGTTCGACCTCGATACTTTTCGGCAAGGTCGCCTTTGCCGGCGGCACGCTAAAGCGCAGAGACATCTGGCGCTTCATGTTCGAGCAGATGATGTTCATTCGCCGCGGCGAAAAGAACTCAACTATGTCGGACTTCAAAGACCGAGCGCTGCAACTGACCAAAGGCCACCCGATCAGTGAGTTGATGGCCGTGATGGACAAGGTTTACCAGTCCGAAATCAAACCAAGACTCTGGCCCGAAACTGTTAACGCACTCAGGGACCACCTCGCCCAGGGACGAGAGGTTTGGCTTATCTCTGCTGCTCCAGTTGAACTGGTGCAGAAGATTGCGGATGACCTGGGTGCAACCGGTGCACTTGGGACCGTGGTGGGCAATGATGGCACCGTGCTAACCGGTGAATTGATTGGCGATCCACTTCACGGCAAGGCCAAGCGCAAAGCAGCCAAAAGGCTGGCCAAAGAGCGAGGAATCTCCCTCAAAAAGTCCTACGCCTACTCGGACTCTGTAAATGACCTACCGCTGCTAACCCTCGTCGGTCACGCGGTTGCTGTGAATCCAGACAAAGTTCTCAGGCGCTATGCGGAGGCGGCCGGCTGGGAAATCTTGCGTTTTAGAAAGCGCGATCTGCGCAAATAAAAAACCCGCCCGAAGGCGGGTTCTTTCAAGATTTACTTCTTGTTGCGACGCTGGTGGCGAGTCTTACGAAGAAGCTTGCGGTGCTTCTTCTTAGACATACGCTTGCGGCGCTTCTTAATGATTGAACCCACGAAGACCTCACAATGAATGTGTTACTGCCCGATTGGGCAACCTGAGAAGTTTAGCCCCTAGGCAAGGTCGCACTCAAGCCGTGAGCAAATTGTGAGCTAGCGCTTGACCTTAGCCTTGACCTCGGTCGCAAAGTGCTTAGCCTCACTCTTGACCTCGTCAACCACTTCCTCGACCTTATCGCGGGCGATTCTCTCGAAGTCCTTTGCGCTCTTTGCGGCTTCAACCTTTGCGTCGGCAAGCTTGCGGCCAAGGCGGTGTCCGAGGTCCTTGGGGTCGACATCGATGTCCAGCTCGTCAACTTTTGACTTCAGCTGCTCTCCTAGCCAGCCGGCCTTTTCGGTTAGCCAATGACCAAGTTTTTCACCGGCGTCACTCAGCGTGTGGGCAAGCTCATCGCTCTCCTCTTCGGCATCAAAGCCAAGGGAGAGGAAGTTGATCATCCAGTCTTCAATTTCCTCTAATGGTTCAGGAACTACCGAGTAGAAACGCTTTTGTCCGTCTTCGCGAACCTCAACAAGTCCAACCTCACGCAGCGTCTTTAGGTGCTTTGATACGGTCGGCTGTCCTAGCTTGGAGGCTTCAACCAATTCTGTGACGGTCATTTCCCCGCTGCCACCGGCCAGGTTGGATTCCAGAAGGAGCTCAAGGAGCTGACGCCTGGTTGGGTCTGCAATTGCTTCGAAGATGTCTGCCATGTTTCAACCCTATCCCTGAATATCAGGAGTTTGCGATTTCCCTCGCCCTGCTAACTGCAGCCTCGAGTGATGCACTAAATATCGAACGGAGATCAGCCTGATCCAGCGTTGCAATGATGCGCTCAGTTGTTCCGCCGGGGCTGGTCACCCTTCTTCGAAGTTCAACAGGTTCCTCTCCCGAAGATTCCAAAAGTGCGATGGATCCTGCGAGTGTTTGCCTGACCATGAGCTTGGCATCGGCCTGGGAGAAACCCTTCTCAAGGGCAATCTTCTCCCACTGCTCGATGATGTAGAAAACCCAGGCTGGACCAGAACCGGAGATGGCACTTAGCGCATCGATTTGGGATTCTTCGATCTTCACCACCACCCCAACCGCCTCGAATAGCTCAGTCGCCGCCGTTACAGCCTCGGCACTGGCGTTTGGCCCCGATGCCAACCCGGTCACTCCCTTCCCCACCAGAGCGGGAGTATTGGGCATTGTGCGAATCAGGTTTGGATTCTCAGGAAGCTGGCTGGCCATGGTTGCTAACTGGATACCCGCGGCCATTGATATGACGACTGAGTTTTTGCCAATTTCACCAACGAGTTCGCCCAACACATCGGCAATTTGATAGGGCTTGACCCCAAGCACAATCAAATCCGCATCGCCGGCCATTAGTTGGTTGGCATCGGGGGAAGTTTCAGTGGCCAAGGCACTGATGCCTCGAGCCCGAAGTGCCTGAGCCTTGCTCTCGGTTCTAACCGTTGCAGAAATTAGTTCCCTGGGGTGGCCGGAGGCTATTAGGCCCTCAAGCACGGCCGAGCCCATTGATCCGGTTCCGATAAACGCAATTCTGAGTTTGTCCACGGTCAAATCCTATGAGCCAAAGACCAGCGGGTACCCCACAAAGACAACTGCATCCATAACAAAGTGGGCCAGCACTAGCGGGGCGACGCGGTTGGTGCGGTGATACCAGTAGGCGAAAACCAGTCCCATAACAAAGTTGCCGACAAAAGCTGAGTACCCCTGGTAGAGGTGGTAGCTGGCCCTGAACAGTGCGGAGAGAAGGATGATTACCGTGATTGATATTTCGGGTCGCCAGAGCCTTAGCTTTTCCGAGAAAAATGCAGCGGCAATCACCTCTTCCAGCAGCCCCGCCTTGAATGCCGCAAGCAAAAGCACGGGAATGGTCCACCAGTTATTGCCCAGCGTGCTGGGCAGAACCTGAGAGGTGACCCCAAGTTCGAGAGCTAGGAAGTAAAGGCCTATACCCGGAATTCCCACCAGCGCGGCAACACCAAGCACTTGAACCAGGTCGCCTGCCTGGGGCGTTAGCCCAATTTTTACTTGATCCTGGTTCAACCAGTAAAGCGCTAACAAAACCGGGACCAACGCCAGTGAAATATTTGCCAATTGACTGAGCAGATCAATCAGCGGGTTTTGTGCCAGGGGGCGATTGATAGCCGTTGTTGATCCGGCCAAACCCTGCTCCGAGGTGAGTTTTCTGAGCAATGAGATCAGGGACCAGATGCTGGATGCGCCAAGCGACAGCATGAGCACCAGCCCAAATTCAGCACCGTGGGATTTTTTCAACTCACAACTTTCAACAAACCAACCCTAAAGAGTTTAGGTGTCGGTGCTTAGCGTTAGGTTTGGAGCCATGGCGAAGCAAAAGACGGAATTCCGCTGCAGTGAGTGCGGCTGGACCAGCGTGAAGTGGGCGGGCCGCTGCGGTGAGTGCCAAGCCTGGGGATCCCTGGAGGAAAGCGCCGGAACCACCAAAGAGGTGAAGCCGCTCAGGCTAAACGAATCGCAGGCAGCCCGGCCCATCACCGAAATTGAAACCCAAGGCACCAGAACTTCACCAACCATGGTTGGTGAGTTTGACCGGGTACTGGGTGGCGGGTTGGTCCCGGGTGCAGCAATTTTGATTTCCGGTGAGCCAGGCGTTGGAAAGTCCACCTTGCTTTTGGAAGTCGCGTCCCGAGTAGCGAAATCCGGCAAGAAGGTGCTCTATGTATCAGCTGAAGAGTCTGCCTCACAGGTCAAGCTTCGAGCCGAGCGAACCGGAGCCATCAGCCCAAATCTTTACCTCGCGGCCGAGACCGATCTAGCAACTGTGCTGGGGCAAATCGAAGCGGTCAATCCGGAGCTGTTCATAGTTGACTCTGTCCAAACCGTTGCCTCGAGCGACATAGATGGAGTTGCCGGAATGCCCGCACAGGTCAGGGAGGTTGCTGCAAACCTGATTCGAACCGCCAAGCAGAATTCGATTCCGATGCTGCTGGTTGGGCACGTGACCAAGGACGGTTCAATTGCTGGACCGAGAACCCTTGAGCATCTGGTCGATGTGGTCTGTCACTTTGAGGGCGATCGACAAACCTCACTCCGTTTCATCAGAACCCTAAAAAACCGATTTGGCCCAACCGATGAGGTGGGCTGCTTTGAGCTCACCGGCGAGGGAATCCTTGAGGTATCCGATCCCAGCTCACTCTTTGTTTCAGGTTCTGAGAATCCGGTTTCCGGGACCTGCATAACTGTGACTGTGGAGGGTAGGAGGGCTCTCATTGCTGAGGTGCAGGCCCTGGTGGTTCACTCCACTTCACCACAACCCAGGAGGGTTACCAACGGCGTCGATCCCTCCAGGGTCGCGATGCTACTGGCAGTGCTGGAGCGCCGAGCCGGCATGTCGCTAAGCGATAAAGATGTCTACGTCTCAACGGTTGGAGGGGTGAAGATCACCGAGCCGGCCGCTGATCTGGCCATCGCCATTGCTATCGCCTCAGCCCTAAAAGATAAGCCGGTCAATTTCAAAGTCGCAGCGTTCGGCGAAATTTCACTGGCTGGTGAAATACGAGGGGTATCAAACCTCAGTCAACGTACCCAGGAAGCAATCCGTCTTGGTCACCCCGAGGTAATCGGTGAGAAGGGTCAGCTCATCTCTCAGGCACTGCGCCGGGCAATTAGTTGAGGATGAAGCTCTTGTCCTCGGAAATCACTCCGTTGACCTCAGCCTTGATTCGGTAGGTTGCTCCGCCCGATGGGACAGGGTCATTTCCGTCGTCTGCTCCGCAGCCAGTCTCTGAAGAGTAAACCCGGTCCCAAATCCCCTTAGGTGCCTCAATGGTTTGGTTGGAAGCGAGCGTGATGAATGAATCGGTGTCAGCCGATCGATCACACTCTCGAGAGGACCAGTAGGTCTGATCACCCGAGGTGATCGTGTAGAAGGTGACCCTGGCTCCAACGTTGAACTTGCAGTCTTCCAAGCCCGTGTTGGTGATGGCATACCAAATGTTTGGGAGCTCATCGGAACTAAAGGTGTTCAAAGTCTCCGTTTCATTACCGATCATTACCTCAACACTGACAACCCCCGGAGCACAGTCCGTAACCTCGTTAGCAACCGCCGACTCAGTCACAGCGCTTTGGGTTGGGGCTGGGGTTGCCTGCTGGGCCGGGCTAGAGATTGATGAAAATCCGAACCAAATCGCCAAGCCGACCAGTGCTAAAGCGATGAGCGCGAGCAGTCTGCGGCGAGCATAAATCTGTTGCTGGGTAGGCATGGAACAAATCTAGTTACAGGTACTTCAGCATGCGTGAGTTTCCAAGCGTGTTCTGCTTAACTCTCGCCAAATCCAGAAACTCTGCGACTCCGTCATCGTGAGAGCGGACAAGCTCTGCGTAGGTTTCTGGGTCGACGGGAACGTCCGAAATCTCCTCAAAGCCGTGGCTCTGGAAAAATTCAACTTCAAAGGTGAGGCAGAAAACCCTGCGAACCCCGAGTAAGCGGGCCCGCTCCAGAAGCTCGCGCAGCATCGCGGCACCAATGCCGCGGCGCTTGTAGTTCTGATCAACCGCTAGCGTGCGAACCTCGGCCAAGTCTCGCCACATCACGTGTAGCGCACCGAATCCGACGACCTCGCCCTCGAGCTCAGCGACCACGAACTCTTGGATGGCCTCATAAAACTCAACCATTTCTTTACCAAGCAGAATGCGCTCCTGAACCAAAGGCTCTGCAATTCGAGTGATCGCCTCAACGTCTGAGGTGTTGGCCGAGCGAATAAGAAGCATCTGGCAATTATGGAGCAACAACCCGCTTCACAGGAACTAGAACCTCATTGCGGCGCATGAAAAACGGTGTCCAGGGTCCGTTGTAGCGAGCGTAGACCGGACCACCCGCTGCCTCGTAACCCGAATTGCCCAGTACTGAGAGGAGGGCTTTTGCCTTTCGCTCAAACAGTTCATCATTGCCAAGACCGGAAAATGTAACGGCGGCAAACAACCCCCCGCTGGCTCGGTGTTTGCTGAGAGTTGCATCGGCAGTCCCCGGCATCGCCTCGAGTTTCATTTCACCGGGCATCACAAAAGAGGTTTCATAGCCGCCTGGAACCGGTTTCTGCAATACCGGTGCAGTCATGGCAATCTGCTTGCCCTCGAGGTTTGAACCAAAAATGTAACCGGCTAGGCGCCTAAACGCCTGGTTGCCGGAATCGGGCATCGAACCCGAATCAAAAGTCGAGACCAGCAGGTGCTCTGGGTAGTCCCTAACTTCCGCGCCGCTGAGCTGGGCGACCACCCGATAGCTCAGCTGCTCGGTCATGTTAGGCCACTACTTCTTTGGCGCGATCAGTCGAGACAAATGTGAACTCGCCCGAGACGTAGTCGACCAAAATATCTTGCGCGTTCTGGATATCTCCGGTGAGGATTCGCTCGGAAATCGCGTCCTCGATTTCGCGCTGGACCACTCTGCGAAGCGGTCTGGCACCCATCGATGGATCGTAACCAAGCTCAATCAACTTCTCCTTGGCGGAGGAGGTTAGAGTCAACTTGAGATCGCGCTCATCGAGCCTGATTTGCAGACGCTTGATGAACAGATCGACAATCAGCAGCAGCTCCTCGCGGGTCAGCTGTGGGAAGACGATGACCTCATCAACTCGGTTGAGGAACTCCGGCTTGAAGTTTTGCTTCAGCGATTCGTTCACCCTGGCGCGCATCTGGTCGTAGTCATTCTTGGAGTCACCCTCCAGGGTGAAGCCAAGTGCTCCACGAGTGATTTCCTTGGTGCCGAGGTTGGTGGTCATGATGATCACCGTGTTCTTGAAGTCAACGACTCGGCCCTGGCCATCGGTTAGACGCCCCTCCTCAAGAATCTGAAGCAGGGAGTTGAAGATGTCCGGGTGGGCCTTCTCGATCTCATCAAAGAGCACAACTGAGAATGGCTTGCGGCGAATCTTCTCGGTGAGCTGACCGCCCTCGTCGTAACCGACGAATCCCGGAGGTGCTCCAAACAGTCTGGAAACGGTGTGCTTTTCCCCGTACTCGGACATGTCAAGGGCAATCAGGGCATCCTCGTCGTCAAACAGGAACTCCGCTAGCGCCTTGGCCAGCTCCGTCTTACCAACACCGGTTGGGCCTGCAAAAATGAACGAGCCGGATGGGCGCTTTGGATCTTTCAAACCAGCGCGCTGGCGACGAATTGTCTTTGAAAGTGCTGCGATAGCAAGGTCCTGACCGATAACCCGCTGGTGTAGCTCTTGCTCCATGAAGATTAGTTTCGAGCCCTCTTCCTCGCTGAGCTTGAACACTGGGATGCCGGTGGCCTGGGCCAGCACCTCGGCGATAAGTCCCTCGTCGACGATGCCAGGCTTTTGAATGTTGCCCTCGCGGAACTCGCGCTCCATTCGGATTTTCTCCGCGGTCAACTTCTTTTCCTCATCGCGCTTGGCTGCAGCGGCCTCAAAGTCCTGATCCGCGATGGCCTGCTCTTTGGCCTTCTTGACGACAGCAATCTTCTCGTCCATCTCGCGAAGCTCCGGTGGCGAAGACAGGAAGCTTAGTCTCAGGCGAGCTCCGGCCTCATCGATAAGGTCAATTGCCTTGTCCGGCAGGAATCGGTCGGAGACGTAACGGTCCGACATTCCAACCGCAGCGACAATCGCACCGTCTGTGATGGAAACCTTGTGGTGCGCTTCGTAGCGATCGCGCAGTCCCTTGAGAATGTTGATTGCCATCGCGGGGGTTGGCTCGTTTACCTGGACCGACTGGAAGCGACGTACCAGCGCTGCGTCTTTTTCAAAGTGCTTGCGGTATTCATCCAATGTGGTGGCACCGATGGTCTGCAGCTCGCCTCTAGCAAGCATGGGCTTGAGGATCGATGCTGCGTCAATGGCACCCTCGGCAGCTCCGGCTCCGACCAGGGTGTGAATTTCGTCAATGAAGGTGATGATGTCGCCTCGGGTGCGAATCTCCTTGGTCACCTTCTTGAGGCGCTCCTCAAAATCACCGCGGTAACGAGAACCAGCAATCAAGCTGCCCATGTCCAGGGTGTAGACCTGCTTGCCGCGCAGCGTTTCGGGAACCATACCGGAGACAATTGCCTGGGCTAGGCCCTCAACGACGGCAGTCTTTCCAACTCCCGGCTCACCAATCAGGATTGGGTTGTTCTTGGTGCGGCGCGAAAGAATCTGCATGACGCGCTCGATCTCGCGCTCACGACCAACCACTGGGTCGAGCTTTCCCTCCGAAGCAGCCAGGGTCAGGTTGCGACCAAACTGATCGAGAATCTGAGAGCCCTTGGGCTGCGGGTTCGTTTCCCCACCAACCGCAACGGTTTCTTTGCCCTGGAAGCCAGAGAGCAGCTGAATTACCTGCTGGCGGACCTTGTTGGTGTCAGCACCCAACTTGGTTAGCACCTGGGCTGCCACACCCTCACCCTCGCGGATCAGCCCCAGCAGCAGGTGTTCGGTTCCGATGTAGCTGTGCCCTAGCTGAAGTGCTTCGCGGAGCGAGAGCTCCAAAACCTTTTTAGCGCGCGGAGTGAAAGGAATGTGGCCGGACGGAGCCTGCTGACCCTGACCGATAATCTCCTGGACCTGCTCGCGAACCTGCTCGAGGTTGATGCCCAGTGCCTCGAGGGCCTTGGCGGCAACGCCCTCGCCCTCGTGGATCAGACCGAGCAGGATGTGCTCAGTTCCGATGTAGTTGTGGTTCAGTAGCTTTGCCTCTTCTTGGGCAAGAACGACCACCCGCCTGGCCTTGTCGGTAAATTTCTCGAACAAGTGCACACCTCCAATAAATCTCTAGTCATGATGCTAGGAGGAGGTGAGGCTAAGAACTAGGGCTGTTCGCCCAAGGCGTTAGCGCGCTTGGCTCGCTCTTCCGCTTCAATCTTTTGGTAGGCATCGCGCTCACCCTTGTCTGCCCTGAGAATTGAGCGCAGCATTATCCAAAATAGGACGCCGACCAACGCTGGAGGAATCAGCGAAATTAGCGCGTCAAGAATCAAATCCCAAATTTCCATCTCACACCTATTTCACCAGCGGGAACAAAATGGTTTCCCGAATTCCAAGACCGGTCAGGCTCATGAGCAAGCGGTCAATTCCCATCCCCATTCCACCCGATGGCGGCATGCCGAACTCAAGCGCCTTGAGGAACTCTTCGTCCAGTTTCATGGCCTCTGGGTCGCCAGCCTTAGCCAGTTCCATCTGAGCTACAAAACGCTCACGCTGCACAACCGGGTCAACCAGCTCGGAGTAGCCGGTGGCCTGCTCAAAGCCCCTGACGTAGAGGTCCCACTTCTCAACGACGCCACGCTTACTGCGGTGATCCCTGGTCAGCGGTGAGGTATCAACCGGGAAGTCGGTAACGAAGGTTGGCCGATCCAACCCGGGCTTCACAAAGTGCTCCCACAGCTCTTCAACATACTTACCGTGGAGCGGGTGATCGATCTCGATTCCTAGGCTCAGGGAAAGCTTCTTCAGCTCTGCGATGTCGGTGTCCGGGGTAATTTCAACCCCGGCCGCCTCAGACAGGGACTCAAACATAGAAATTCTTGGCCACTGACCCGAGAGGTCATTCTCAGTGCCGTCATCCAGAGTGACGATGTGGGTGCCAAAGACATCCTTTGCCGCATTCTGGATCAGCTCCTGGGTCAGGTCAGCAATCGAGTTGTAATCGCCATAAGCCTCGTATGCCTCGAGCATTGCAAACTCTGGGGAGTGGGTGCGGTCCGCTCCCTCGTTGCGGAAGTTGCGGTTGATCTCATAGACCCGCTCAAGCCCTCCAACCACGGCTCGCTTCAAAAATAACTCAGGGGCAATTCGCAAGAACAACTCGGTGTCGAAGGCGTTGGAGTGGGTCTTGAAAGGCCTTGCCGAAGCTCCACCGTGCACCACCTGGAGCATTGGGGTTTCAACCTCCATGAATGCTCGGTTGGAAAATGTGTTGCGCAGCGACTGCATCACCTCGGAGCGAATTTTCACAACCTCTCGAGCTCGATCTCTAACGATCAAGTCGATGTAGCGGTGCCGAACCCGGTACTCCTCACCGAGGTCATTGTGCAGATTTGGAAGCGGGCGAATCGTCTTCGCAGCCATCAGCCAGCTCTCCGCGAGGACACTGAGCTCCCCGCGCTTTGAAGTGATAACTTCTCCGGCAACAAAAATGTGATCGCCTAGGTCAACCAGCTCTTTCCACTGCTCTAGGGATTCCTCGCCAACCTTGTCGAGCGAAATCATCGCTTGGATTCGCTCACCTGTGCCAGATTGCAGCGAAGCGAAGCAGAGTTTTCCGGTGTTGCGCAGGAACATTACGCGACCGGCAATTCCAACCTGGTCGCCGGTTGCAATATCGGCCTCGAGGTTTGGGTACTGAGCCTTGATCGCTTCGATGGTGTGAGTGACCGGTAGGGAGACGGGATAAGCATCCGAAAGCTCGTTTAGGCGCTCACGCTTTTGCAGGCGGATCGCAATCTGCTCAGGAAGGTCCTGGCCCTCTAACTCTTGCTCGCTCACGATTTCCTATCGATGATCACATTGTCTAGCAGTCGAACATTCCCAACCTTGGCGGCAACAATCAGCAGCGCTGAATTCTTGTTCACTTCGGTGGGTTCAAAGCTGATCGGATCAACCAGCTCTAGATACTCAAGCTTAGCCTCTGGGTGAATTTCAGCCTTTGCTCGCTCAAGGATCTGCCCGCGGGTTGGAAGCGTGGCGCCGGCAAACAGCGCCCTACTCAAACTCTGAGCGATTGGTAATTGCTCGTTAGAGAGAAAACGATTGCGCGAGGACATCGCCAGGCCCGAAGGTTCCCTCACCGTCTCGACCACCACCAAATGACAGTGGTGCCTTCCCCGAGCATTTCGATCCGCAATCAGCTGCGTAACGAGCGCCACCTGCTGGGCATCCTTCTGCCCAAAAAATGCGAAGTCAGGTTCAACCAGATCAAGTAGCCGGTTCACCACCAACAGCATTCCGTTGAAGTGACCCGGTCGACTCTCGCCTTCAAAACGGCTTGCTGCTGCAGGTGCCGAAGGGGCTTCCAGTTGCTCACCTGACGGGTAAATCTCCTGAACACTCGGGGCAAAAACCACATCAACCTCAGCACTTGCCAACAGTTTGGCATCGGCGTCTAAGGTCCTGGGGTATCGGTCAAAGTCCTCGTTGGCACCAAACTGAGTTGGGTTTACAAAAATAGAGACGATCACAAAATCAGAGATTTGCTTGGCGCGCTCAACCAGTTTTAGGTGACCGGCGTGCAGGGCCCCCATGGTTGGCACAAATCCAATGGTCAGCCCCTTACCCCTGGTGCTTGACAGTGCCCCGGAGAGCTCCAGATTGAAATGCGCGGTAATCACGCGAGGGCATCTCCCGCATCGAGCCGAGGGGCGGGTTGGTAAAGCGCCTTCTCAACAGCGCTTCTGACCACCGGACCAATCAGGTTTGCCGGTTGGCTCACTCCGGCATCCGCAAGAATGCCCACGGCCTGCTGCACCACCAGAGATGAAAAACTGCTCGCGACCTCATAGGCCTCGGCGTAAGCAGCGCGCTGCGACTCGAGGATTACAAATGGCTCGCCACCGAGTTCAATGGCGAGGGCCTGGGCGATTGGCAACAGGGGCTCTGGAGCGGAGACCGCAATCGTGGTGTTTTTCAAAACGAGCAAGTCCATGCTGGTTCCGGTGAAGTGCATAACTGGGTGCAGCGCTATTGGAACAGCCCCGCGCAAACCGGCTGCTGCCAAAACTTCGTAGCCACTCAGCGGCGAGACGTGAACCACAATCTTGCGAGGACCAAACAGGCCCAGATCGGTTAGCCCCTCGCACACCAACTGAACATCGGAATTTGGAACAGCCAGCAGCACCAGCTCTGCATCCTCCGCAACGGCAGCCATCGATGCAATTGGCAGATCTGGCAGTAGGGTTTCGATTCTTTCTATCGCCTCGGTTCCTTCAACCGCAGCCCCAATTAGCTCGTGCCCAGCCTGAGCCCACGCTTTGGCCAGCACCGGTCCAACCGGTTCACTTCCGATCACTCCCACCCTCACGCTGCAACCTCTCCGTCAGGATCCTTGGGAAGCCGGCAGTTGTATTCAGCCAGCACTCCGCCAACCAACATGGCGACCGAACTCAGAATTCCAAGCACGGTTTGTGACACAAGGCCAGCTGGGCCAACTGAAATCGTGAGCAGCCACAGCACCTGCCCAAGGTGCCAACCCAAAAAACCCGTGGCGGTGAGAATCACCGCCCGTGCCAACACCAGCAATCGAAAAGACAGCAGTGGATCTGGCCGCTTCACAGTTCCCGAATTCTTCGACTCGGTCTTGATGCGATAAATCAAAATCGGCAGAGTCGCCAGATAAATACCCAGGCCAATTCCAACCAGCGTCGCGGTGAGTGAACCATCGCTGACCGGAAAGCTGTATCCGGTGCTGACCAAAAACTCACTGCCGAGTGCTCCAAACGCCCCGCCCACCAGGAGGAAACCTGCCAAAAGCCGAAGACTAAGCCTCATGGAATTCCCAAACCTCGTGCTCGAGAGAGCGGGCTAAATCCTGAACGCTACCCAGGCCGGGAAGCTTTGCCTGGGGATCAAGCTGGGCCCAGGGCACCAAAACAAAGCCGCGCTCATGGGCTCTTGGGTGCGGAACGATCAGCGCTTTGGTCTCGATCAATTCAGTCCCGTAGGTGATGATGTCAATGTCTAGGGTTCTAGCCGCCCAGCGCTCGATTCGAACTCTTCCAAATTGGTTCTCGAGACGGTTTAGCTCTTCGAGCAGAGCCTTGGGTTTGAGGCTGGTGGCAATTTCCACCACGCCATTTAGATACTTGGGCTGGGCCTGGTCAACACCCGCCTTGGTCACCGCGTGAGACTCGTAGAGCTTTGATTGCCCGAGTACCTTTATCCCCGGCGTCCTTGCCAGGGCGGCAATTGCAGATTGAATGGTTTGGACTCGGTCACCCAGGTTACCTCCGAGTGCCAAAACCGACCTAGTCTTCTCGCCTGCCATGCTGAACGCTCACGGTTACGTCTGAAAAAACATGGTCTATCGGGGCCTGAGGCTTGTGCACGGTGATCTTGCAGAAGGTTATTTTTGAATCCAGGGAAATCACCGCAGCCAGCAGGTGTTCTGCAAGGGTCTCAATCAAATCAAAAGTGTTTGATTTGGCACTCACGACCAGAAGATCTGCAACTGCTGCGTAAGAGACGGTCTGTGAAATCTGATCACCGGCCTCGGCCTCAAGCTGGTACTCAACGTCAATCAAAAACTTCTGACCGTAGGCACGCTCATGCTCGAGCACCCCGTGGTAGGCAAAAACCTCAAGGCCGCTCAGCTGCAGGGTGTAGCGCACTAGATGGACTCCTTGAGCTTTTTCACAATCGCAATTGTGTCAGCTGTGAGCTCAACATTGTGAACCCTGACCCCCCATAGCCCGCGCTGCAACAGCAATGCGGTCAGAACGGCAGTTGCAACATCCCTGCGCTGATTAGTTACACCGGCCGGATTTTCAGAATCCAACGCGGTAGCCAGAAAGCGCTTCCTGGAGGCGCCCACCAAAACCGGTAGCCCAAGGTTCTCAAGCTCATCTAACCGAGCCACCAGCTCCCAGTTCTGATCGATGTCTTTTGCAAATCCAAGACCCGGGTCGACAATAATTCGATCCCTGGAAATGCCTGACGCGATTGCAACCGCAACCTGCTCACTGAGCTCAGCCACCACATCCTTGGCAACATCCCGATAGCCGTTGAGTTGATCCATCACCTGCGAGTGTCCACGCCAATGGCCAAGAATGTATTTGCAACCGAGCGGAGCTAGGGCGGCAAACATCTGCTTGTCCGCAAGACCGCCCGACACGTCGTTGACGTAATCAGCACCGGCTAACACCGCAAGCCGCGCGGTCTCTGCGTTCATGGTGTCGATGGAAACCTCAACATCGAGTTCGGCCTTGAGTGCGGCGATAACACCCAGAACACGCTGCTGCTCTTCAGCTGGGCTGACTCGATTTGCTCCAGGCCGCGTGGACTCGCCACCAACATCCAAGATGTGTGCGCCCTGAGCGACCAAAAGTCTGCCCTGCTCGAGAGCTGCCTCTGGATTTAGAAAAAGCCCACCGTCACTGAATGAGTCTGGGGTCACATTGATGACTCCCATTACCTTCGGGGCCTGCCAAATCATCGGCCGATCAGCCCCATTACCTCGGCACGCTGGACCGGATCAGAGAACTTTCCTCTGGTCGCCATGGTGATGGTATTGACCTCGGGCTGTCTGGCACCGCGACTAGCAACGCACTGGTGACGAGCCTCGATAACCACTACAACGCCCTGGGCATCCAAGCCCTGCATCAAGGCATCGGCAACTTGGGCAGTCAGGTTCTCCTGGAGCTGGGGTCGAGAGGCAAGTATCTCAATGACGCTGGCTAACCGGCCAAGCCCGGCAACCTTCGCCGATGGCAGGTAGGCAATGTGAGCAAATCCAGTAAAAGGGAGCAGGTGGTGCTCGCAGATTGAGACCAGCTCGATGTCCTTGAGGATTACCGCCTCGTTGTGCTCCGCGGGAAAGAGTTCTCCCAGGGCATCGAGCGGATCTTTACCGATTCCTTTGAAAAAGGACTGGTAGGCGTCGGCTACTTTGGAGGGGGTTGCAGAAAGCTCTGGGCGATCCGGATTCTCGCCGATAGCAATCAGCAGCTCGCGAACCGCAGCCTTTATCCGATCAGCTTGCACTTTCTTCCTTGGTCTCGGGCTTTGGCTCCTCTGGAAGAGCTTCAAGCTGCTTAACCTTGCGCCTTGGAACCGCGATTGGTCCCTTGGTGCTGAGGGTGCGCTTGGTGGAGGAACGCCAGGTGGTGCGATCTGGAAGCTTCTTAATCCCCTTGAAGATCTTGGCGATTTCGTCTTGGTTCAGAGTCTCCTGCTCCAGGAGCGCTTTGGCCAAGCGGTCCAAGATCACTCGGTTGGAGGTTAGGGCCTTGTGGGCCTCATCGAGCGCCCCATCCAGGATGATTCGGACTTCGGCATCAACCTGCTGGGCTAACTCGTTGGAGTATTCGCGCTGCGAACCCAGGTCTCTTCCCAGGAATGGCTCGGAAGATCCGCTCCCCAGCGAAATTGCCCCAACGCGCTGGCTCATGCCGTATTTGGTAACCATGGTGCGGGCGATGCTGGTGGCCTTCTCGAAGTCATTTGATGCACCGGTGGTTGGGTCCTTGAAAACAATTTCCTCGGCGATTCGACCACCCATGGCATAGGCAATTTGATCCAGCAACTGGTTTCTGGTGATCGAGTAGCGATCCTCCATTGGCATCACCATGGTGTAACCGAGGGCCCGACCTCTGGGGAGGATAGTGATTTTGGTTACCGGGTCCGAGTGGTTCAGGCTGCCGGCAACCAGGGCGTGGCCTGCCTCGTGGTAGGCGGTGATTAGGCGCTCGTGGTCCCGCATCAGGGTGGACTTCTTCTGAGGTCCGCCAATGACGCGATCAATGGCCTCATCAATAATCTCGTTGTCGATCACCTTGCGGTTCAGTCGCGCTGCCAAAAGTGCAGCTTCGTTCAACACGTTGGCCAAGTCGGCTCCGGTGAAGCCGGGGGTTCTTCTGGCGACCAGCTCAAGATCGACATCCTCGGACAGCGGCTTGTTCTTGGCGTGAATCCCGAGGATCTGCTCCCTGCCCTTTAGATCCGGCGAGGACACCCCGACCTGACGGTCAAAACGGCCTGGACGCAGCAGGGCTGGGTCGAGCACGTCCGGCCGGTTTGTAGCGGCAATCAGGATTACGTTGGTGTTGGTGTCAAAGCCGTCCATCTCAACCAATAGCTGGTTCAGGGTTTGCTCGCGCTCATCGTTTCCGCCACCGATGCCGGTACCGCGGTGGCGACCAACCGCGTCAATTTCATCCACGAAAATGATTGCCGGGGCGGCCTGCTTGGCCTGGTCAAAAAGATCTCGAACCCTCGAAGCACCGACACCCACAAACATCTCCACAAAGTCCGATCCGGAGATAGAGAAAAATGGCACGCCGGCCTCGCCTGCGACAGCTTTGGCAACCAAAGTCTTACCGGTTCCTGGAGGGCCGTAGAGCAAAACTCCGCGAGGAATCTTCGCTCCCATCTCCTGGAACTTCTTTGGGTCCTTTAGGAAGTCCTTGATTTCAACAAGCTCCTCCATAGCCTCTTCGATGCCTGCGACATCTTTGAAGGTGATGCTCGAAGTCTCCTTGGTGACCATCTTGGCTCTGGACTTACCGAAGTTCATGACCCCTCGGCCACCGCCACCCATTGATCCCATCAGGAACCAGAACAGCGCAACCAGAATGATGATCGGAAGCAGGGAACCGAGCAGGGCAACGTACCAGGGGGTGCGGACCACCTCATCGGTCCAACCGTCTTGAACAGGCGCTGCCGCAACTGCCTGAGCAACCGCGACCTCTCGACCCATGGCGTAGAAGAACTGAATGTGGTCACCGTATTCGGCATCCGCCTGGCTGAGCACAACATCGACCCGCTGATCGCCGTCAAAGATTTTGACGGTCTTGGCCTTGCCGGTCTCAATCAGCTCGAGACCAACCTGGGTGTCAACCTTGGTGTACTGCTGGGCAGTCATCAACTGGCTACCAATCAGCATTACGGCAAGTGCCAACCCAATCCACAACCAGGGACCGCGCAAAAACTTTTTCATAGACGTCTTCATCTGAGGCTGATGCCCCTCTCTAATCTCTAGCTGTAGACGGCTGGGGACAGAATCCCAACGCCGTCCATTGACCGGTAGGACTCGTTGAAATCGAGTCCGTAACCGACAACAAACTCATTGGGGATATCAAACCCCACCCATCTGACAGCTATTTCAACCTTCGCCGCATCTGGCTTGCGCAGCAGCGTCACAATCTCTACAGATGCTGCCCCACGGGCCTTGAGGTTGGCTGTGAGCCAGGAAAGCGTGAGGCCGGAGTCGATGATGTCTTCAACGATCAGCACATTGCGATCTTTGACATCGGTGTCCAAGTCTTTGAGAATTCGAACCACGCCCGAGGAAACCGTCCCAGAACCGTAGGAGGAAACCGCCATCCAATCCTGCTTGGTCGGAATCTGCATGGCCCTCGAGAGATCAGCCATGAACGGGACCGCACCCTTGAGAATTCCCACCAGCAAAACATCTTTGTCCGCGTAGAAAGCGTCAATTTTTGGAGCTAGCTCTTGAATCTTCTCCCGAATCTGCTCCGCGGTGACTAGAACTTCTTTGATGTCCGGGTGGTTGAGATGCACTAGCAGGCTCCTGGGTTTTGGGGCTTGGTCTTGGTAAAGATCAGCTGGTCTTTTACCCGCTCTACTGTAATGCCAGATAGCGAGGCAGGTTTCTGCCCGTGCCAATTGGTGATCAGCTCCTCAACCTGCTGAATTTGGGCCTGGGTTGCTCCCCCCGCTCCGGCGGCGGTGGCGATTAGGTGAAGTGCCTTGGTTCGGACTGCGCGTGGAGCTTCCGCAAACTTCGACACTTGGTAAGCCACGCTCTTGGCCGTTGCAGAAAGCTTTGCCGAGGCAGTCAGTTCGCCTGCCAAGGCGGTTATAACCTCGTCAGCCTCTGCCGCCATGCCCGCGGTCCTCGCGAGCGCCGAGGCAAAGCCCGGCCCGAGCTCTTGCTCCAGCGTGGCAAGTAGGTTTCTGGCCCTAACTCGCAAAAACTTCGGGTCTTGATTGTGCGGGTCCTCCCAAAAATTCAATCCCTGGTCTCGGCAGGCGGTTCTGAGGTCCGATCTAGATAGTCCTAAGAACGGTCTGAGCAGATTTCTAGCGGGATCGAAACTTTCCATACCGGAGATCGAAGTGAGGCCGGAACCCCTGGCCAACCCAAGCAGCACGGTCTCGGCCTGATCCTCAAGATTGTGCCCGGTTAGCACCGCGGCAGCCCCCTCCGAGATCCGGACGCGCTCAATGGCCTGATAGCGGGCAGCTCTGGCAGCAGCCTCCAAGCCCTCTCCGTTTGGTTTAACTTCAACCTTGACCACCAGAACCGGGTGCAATCCCAGCCCCTCACAAGTCAGCTTGGCCTGGTGGGCGATATCCTCAGATCCCGACTGAAGACCGTGATCCACAATTACCGCACCGCCGGCAAGCCCCATGCGCGGCGCCTCAAACGCCAGAGCGGCTGCGAGAGCGACTGAATCCCCGCCGCCGGATACTGCCGCCAGAACCAATTCACCCTTGTGAAGGTTCAGAATCTGCAGCGACTCTCGAACCGCACGCCGAGCGTCCGCCACCGCACTGGTGAGCCTTGGTCGCACTGGCATGGTTCTCGATTCGATAATCTTTTCCAAAAGCCTATTTAGGAGAAGCAGTGTCTTACGACGTAGTTATTGAGATTCCAAAGGGATCCCGCAACAAATATGAGGTTGACCACGAGACCGGACGGGTCTATTTGGACCGTGTGCTGTTCACCGGATTCGTTTACCCAACCGACTACGGCTTCTTTGAGAACACCCTTGGTGGCGATGGCGACCCACTGGATGCACTGGTTTTGCTTGAGTACCCACTGTTCCCCGGTGTCGGAGTGAAAGTTCGCCCGGTAGGCATGCTTGTCATGGAGGATGACGGTGGAGTAGACGAGAAGGTGCTCTGCGTCCCTCACAAGGATCCACGCTGGGGCCACATCCAAGACCTAGGCGATGTTTCTGCGCAGGTCAAGAACGAAATTGAACACTTCTTCTCGCACTACAAAGACCTCGAGCCCGGTAAGTGGGTCAAGATTCAGGGCTGGAAGGACAAGGCAGCCGCCGAAGAGGTAATCGCCGCCGCCTACGCAAACTACAAGCACTAGTTTCAGGAGAAACCGTGGAGACCTCAAGTATCGACATTGGCATCATAAAGCTGCTTGATGACTACTTCGAGGTCATTCACGCCCAAAACATGGAGCTGTTTGATCAGGTCTTTCACCCGCAGTGCTGCCTCTACTCCTCCAAGGATTCAGAGCCAGTGCTGAGACCCTACGAGCTTTACCGCTCTCAGGTGGCGGGCAGGCAGTCTCCAGCGGAACTGGGTAACCCGCGCAAGGACGAGATTCTCATGGTCGATCAACTAAGTGACACCATGGCCCTTGCCAAGGTTCAGCTGCAAATGTTTGGCGGAGTGATGCAGGACTACCTAAACCTGATCAAGCTTGACGGGAAGTGGTGGGTCATCGCAAAGCTCTACGAGCAGGTTGGCACCTACTAGTTGCTGTTGGCGGTTGGCCTAGCTGCGTATGGGAAAAGCTCACCGTAGCGAACCGGCACGATCCGCACGGTCCTCGCTGGGTTTGGGGCTTCGAGCATCATTCCATCACCGAGGTAAATAGCCGTGTGGTACTTGTCTCCGGAGAAGTTCGAAGAAGTGGTCCACCAAATTAGATCACCGCGCTGAGCGTCTTGGAACGGCACCAATTTCTTCTCAGCAGCCATCAGGTTGAACTGTGCCGTGGCAGAGTGCCAGCCGATGTAAACCCCGGCAGCCGCATAACTTTTCATCGTGATGCCCGAGCAGTCCCAAACACTTGGCCCAGCACCACCCAGCACGTAGCGCTCTCCCAACTGCGCGGAGGCAAATGCCAGCGCCTGCTCGACCTTTGCGGAGTCGGGAGCTCCCACGGTGTAGAGCTCCGGTGCTGTAGGGGCGGTTTTCACTAGGGCTTGGCGACGCTCCGCTTCGAGGCCTTCGCGGCGCTGCCGCTCCAGATCACTCGCGGTGTCTTTAAGAGTTGCCAGTTGGCTCATCATGTCCGCGCGCTGCGACTCGGATTCGGCAACCTTGGCGATCACTGCATCTGCCGCCGCCTTGGCCTCTCTATAAAGTTTTTCTGCCGCTGCCCTGCGGTCTTCTAGCTCGTCTTGGGCGCTGGCCAACTCGGCCGCCAACGCTTCTGCATCGGCTTGCTTAGCAAGTGACTGCTGATAAATAGCCTGGGTGCGCTGGGCAACCACATCGCTAGCCCCGAGTTGATAGAGCAGCTCATCTGAATTCTCGGGGTTGAAAAAGATCTCGAGGGTGGTGTTGCCGCTAGTTCCCTGGCGATACATGCGAGCGATGATTTGACCCAGCTGAGTCTTGGCGGCCTCGGCCTCGGCCCCAGCCTGGGTAACTTTTTCCTGCAGGCCCTCAACCTTGGCTGCCATCTCGTTTACCGCCTGCTTGGCCTGGTTGTACTGCTCGTTTTTCTGCAGTGCAACTCGCTCCAGGGCATCCGCCTCAGTCTGAAGTTCATCCAGAATGCCCTCGATGCGGGTGATCATCTTTTTCTTTTCTTCGACGTTTCGCTTTGCGGCGGCAACCTCTGCGGCCGAAGGGTAATCCGGGACAGCCCATGCCGGTCCGAGAGTCATCGAAGTGAAAACCAGTCCGGCGCCAGCGAGCGCCGCAATCACTAATTGCCTGGATTTCCGCATGACACCTCCGCTCCGATGCTAACCCGAACTTTCAAGTATTACCTGAGAGTTCCCCAAGTGTTGCGCAACAGGGCCGTTAGCCAGTAATGTTGTGCGTCGGTGCTTTTGAAGTCGCCAGCTTCACGGCCCCATCGTTTAGTGGCCTAGGACGCTGCCCTTTCACGGCAGTAGCACGGGTTCGAATCCCGTTGGGGTCACTCAGGCGATGTTGGAAGTACCACTCTGGCTCCGTAGCGCAGTTGGTTAGCGCGCCGCCCTGTCACGGCGGAGGTCGCGGGTTCAAGTCCCGTCGGAGTCGCTTCGCTTTAAAAGGCGAATGGGGAGTCTCTCTCCAGGCTCTGTAGCTCAGTTGGTAGAGCGAACGACTGAAAATCGTTAGGTCACCGGATCGACGCCGGTCGGAGCCACCGCAAAAGTAAGGCGGACAAGTGACCATCATCTTTGGTTTACTGTCCGCCTTTTCTTATGGCTACGCGGACTTCGTGGGGGCACTGGCCGCCAAAAGAGTCCGAGCCATCTCGGTCACAACGATTTCCTTCAGCTTTGGATTGCTGATCGCTCTGGTGCTGAGCATCCCGATCGGTGCCAACTATTCGCCCGCAGCTATTAGCACCGGCATCTACGCCGGTGTCGCATCCGGCATTGCAATAAGTTGCCTTTACGCAGCACTCGCCCTCGGACCCATTTCCATAGTTAGCCCACTAACGGCTGTTATCAGCGCGGTGATTCCGGTTCTGTTTGATCTTGCGACCGGCACTCAGCTCGGGCCCTATTCGATTTTGGCGATCGTGCTGGTGCTAATCGCTGTGGTGCTGGTGGCGTTTGTGCCGGGGCCAGATGTTCGGCTTCCAAGTCTCAGGGCTATGGTTTTTTCAGTTGGGTCGGGGCTTGGCTTTGCCGGCATCTTTGTATTTTTAGATTCAGCTCCCTCAGACAGCGGGCTCTCAACACTGGTCGTAATGCGAGTGGTTGGGATCGCACTGATGCTGCTAGGGCTGAGCTACTTGTTTTTCACATCAAAGCCCGCCCACTTCCTTGAGCCGCAATTGTTCTCCAAGTCGCTAGTGTGGCTGGTGTTGCTTGCTGGCTCAGGCGATGTGCTGGGCAACGTTGCCTTTCTAGTCGCCACCAGGGCTGGAGATCTTGCAGTGGCAGCGGTGCTGACATCGCTCTATCCAGTGGGGACAATTTTGCTGGCGAGGATTGTTTTGAAAGAAAGAATTGCCAAGAGTCAAACAGTCGGGATTTTCCTGGCCATGGCAGCCTGCGGGCTGCTAGCAATGAACTGAAGAAGGATAAATGTCTCAGACCAAAAACCGCTGGGTTGCCCTGCTGTTCATCTCGCTGGCCATCTCGCTGGTAATAATTGACGGAACCATCGTCAACACCATTTTCCCTCAGGTGATTGCGGACCTAGACCTCACCTCAACCGAGGTTCAGTGGGTCCAGGAATCCTACGTTTTGGTATTTGCATCCCTGCTTTTGGTTTGGGGATCGCTGGCTGATCGCTTCGGTCGAAAGCTCATGCTGGTTCTAGGCATCCTGGTGTTTGTGGCGGCCTCGGTTTGGGCCGGCTACACCGAGAGTGCAGAGGCCATGATCTTGGCCAGGGTGGTCCAGGGAGTCGGTGGCGCGATGGTGCTCCCCACCACGCTCTCGCTGGTGAACGCCAACTTCCAGGGCAAAGAGCGTGGCATAGCCTTTGCTGTTTGGGGTGCCACCATCGGTGGCATGGTTGCCGTTGGTCCAGTGCTCGGCGGCTGGTTGGCCACCGACTTCACTTGGCGCTGGGCGTTTTTGATCAACCTTCCCCTGGGAATCATCATCGTTGCCGGCTTGCTCTACTTCTTAGGTGAATCAAAGTCACCGCAGCGAGCCGGGGGTATTGACTGGGTTGGTTCAGCCATCTCAGTCGTGATGTTTGCAACCCTGGTATTTGGCCTGATCGAAGGCCGCGTTTACGGCTGGTGGGAAATCAATCCCAAGAACCAGTTCCAGATTGGCGATTTCGCCTGGCCTGAAACTGGCATTTCGGTTATCCCGGTTTCACTCGCAATTTCTGCAATCTCCACGCTGGCTTTTATCCTCTGGGAGCGCAGGCGCGAACGCCAGCACAAGAATGTGCTGCTGGATCTGCAGCTGTTCTCAATTGCCTCTTTCCGCAACGGTTCAATCGCCGCCACCATCATCTCGATGGGTGAATTCGGAGTCCTGTTTGCCATCCCGCTTTGGCTGCAGAACGTGTTGGGCCTAAGCCCGGTCAGCTCCGGTCTGGTACTGCTGTGGCTGGCCGGTGGTGCATTCATGGCCTCTGGTATCGGTGGAGCACTCTCCGGAAAGTTACCGGCCTTCAGAGCGGTTCAGATTGGCGTCCTGCTTGAACTGGTTGGAGTTGCGGGAGTTGGGCTTTTTGCCTCCACAGACCTCGGCTGGGGAGCAATCGCTCCAGCGCTATTTATCTACGGCATCGGTATTGGATTGGCAACCGCACAGTTGACCGGCGTAATCATGGTTGATGTCCCGATGGACAAAGTGGGGCAAGGTTCTGGTTCGCAGTCCACGGTTCGTCAAATCGGCTCTGCACTTGGAATAGCAGTTTTAGGAACCGTGCTATTCACCGGCACGCAGTCATCCTTTGAGGATCGCCTGAGCGAACTCAATGTTTCTAAAGAGCAGTCAGTTGTTCTAGTTGACGCTGTCGTCGACTCTTCGGGTGGGGCTATCCCCGGCTTGGCTCAGTACCTCAGTTCAGTCCAGGTCCCAGCCGAGGCGGCTGAAGAGATTCAAATTGCCGCGGGAGAGGCTTTTACTGACGGAGCTAAGTTGGCAGCTTGGGCAGCCGGAGCCTTCCTGCTGCTCGGCTTTGCCTCAACCTTCAGACTGGGAAGAAAAACTAAGACAGCCTAGAGTCGGCGAAGTGGCAAACCGCATCGTAGATGTATTTGCCTAAGCCTTCGCGATAGCTCTCGTAACTGTCCCGGTATTCGGTTGGCAGAATGTAACTCATGGCCAGGGACTTGTAGCTCTCTTTGCTGGGAGTCCAAAACTTTAGGCAAAAGTCGTAGTGGCGCTGAACCGCCTGCTGCATCTCTGAACTGGAGTAGCCAAGGCCTGCATCGAGGTGCTGCACCATCTGCTTGGTGATGGAATCGAACTCCACCGCAAACTGGCTGTTTTGCTCTTTGGTGTAGTTGTTCTGGTAGTAGTTTCCGGCAGTGAAACTTTGATCATTCACATTCTGGATTCTAGTTTTTGCCGCTAGGTTTTTCCTATGGCTCACAATCGAATATTGTTCGGCTACGTCTTTCTGGGGGGCGTGCTGGGGACAATGTTGCGCTACCTACTTTTTGAACTAATTGCGACCCTGGCCGAGTATCCAACCTATGAACTGATAGCGCTATTTGTTGTCAACCTGCTCGGTGCCTTTTTCCTAGGGGTAACGGCCCGCTACCCATACTTCCAACTTGAAACCTGCCGCAACCTTTGGGGGATTGGTTTCGCCGGGGCCTTCACAACCATGAGCGCCGTGACACTATTCATTGATTTTGAAGGCTTTGGCATTGAGATCGCCCTGATGCTCTTGCTGGGTTTCCTGCTCTACTGGGCTGGATTCACGATTGGCCGTCGGGCGGCAAAGCGGGCCAACTAATGGATCTGAACTCACTGCTAGTTTTTATCCTGATCGGCATCGCAGGCGGTATCGGCTCAGTGCTGCGCGCTTGGATAACTCAGTGGCGGGGGTTTTTGCCCTACGGCCTGATCTCAACAAACTCGGTGGCAGCGGGACTGGTTGGCTGGTGGCTGGCTGGCCCAACCCTAACTGCCGACTACTCTGCCGTAATCACGGTCGGCCTGGCCGGAGGTCTATCGACCTTCTCCACGCTGGCCAAAGATAGTTTTGATTTTTACCACCGAGGCCGGATCTTTCAGGCGATTCTCACCATGGTCACGAACCTGATTATTCCCCTGGCTGTGATGATGCTCGCCACGCAGTTGCGCTAGCCCTGCTAGAATCTCCCAAGATTTGAATAGGTTCTCGGGGCCTTACCGGCCTCGAATCACAAAGAGAATAAGGGGGCTCGCCATGGGGCGTGGCCGTCAAAAAGCAAAGAACACCAAGGTCGCCAGAGAGCTGAAGTACTACAGCCCGGCCACCGATTACTCTGCCCTGGAGGCTGAGTTGAGCACTAAGTCCGGTGACGATCAGTACGAGGACAAGTGGGCTGACCTCTACGAGGACGACGAAGAAGAACCTGCCGCTCCCGACGATGACCGCGTAGTCGAACTCGACGACGAGAAGTAGTCAAAGCCAAAACCTAATGGTTTCCCCCTGCGTCACCAGGCGGAAGCGCCAACCACCAAGCCGGATATGATTTCCAGGTTCACTCGAGCGTCGGTGTAGTCCTCGGTGAGTGAGAAGTACTCGCCGTCCTCCATCGCAATCCGCACCACCAGATCCTGGCTCTCTAGAAACTCAATTCCTTCAGCCTTAGTCATCCCCACCACCTGGCAGGCAAAAAGCTTGGTTTGAACATGCCGCTCCGAAAATTGCTCAGGGTTAGTATCCGCAAAACACATGGCATTCGGCGTTGAGCGAGGCTCAGGGCTCTGGTTTGAGAGCTGGATGCCGAGCGTAAAAGCTGCGATGGCAGCAAGAGCGCCGACAAAGAAGGCAGCCAAAAGATTCTTAGCTGGCATAGTTGCCAACCAGCCGAACCGCACCGCCTCGAACACCCTTTGCCTCAGAAACGTAACCGGGTAGTTCGGCATCGCACGGAGTAGATTCAATGACTCCCAGATCCCAGGCCTCGATTCCAAGCTCGGTAATCCGAGCGGAAATCTGCTGCGCCGCGTCCTTGCGCACCACAACCGCAAAGCCAAGCCCCAGGTTCCAGGTGCTCTCGAGGTCTTTGAGGTCGTAGTTTGCCCACTGAGCCAGCACTGAAAAAACATCATTTGGGCGCCAACTAGGGCGCTCAACGTCGAGCGACACTGTCTCGGGCAGCACGCGAGAAAGGTTGGCTGCAATACCGCCACCGGTGATGTGACTCATGGTGGAGATCTGTGAATCAAACTCTTCGAGCACCTTGTTTAGCACGCCGGTGTAGAGCCGGGTTGGCTCCAAGAGCTCTTCGCCGAGGGATCTGGAAAACTCGGGAACTTGGTCGGTGTATTTCAAGCCGCGATCAGCAACTATTTTGCGAACCAGCGAGAAGCCGTTGGAGTGCAAGCCGGAGGCTCGAAGCCCCAGCACAACATCGCCAACCTGAACCCTCGATGCCGAGAGCATTTTGGACTTCTCTACAACGCCAACAGCAGCACCGGCCACGTCATATTCCTCGGGGGCTAACAGCCCAGGGTGCTCGGCGGTTTCCCCACCTACCAGCGCAACGTCAACCTGGCGGCAAGCTCCGGCGATGCCGCGAACGATGTCTGCAATTCTGGACGGTTCAAGCTTTCCGGTTGCAATGTAGTCGGTCATAAATAGGCTGCGAGCGCCGACCACCACAATGTCGTCCACCACCATGCCGACCAGGTCCTGACCGATGGTGTCGTGCTTATCGATTGCCTGCGCAATCGCAACCTTGGTTCCAACCCCATCGGTGGAGGTTGCCAGGATTGGGTGATCATAATCCTTTAGGAACTTGGCGTCGATCATGCCGGCAAAACCGCCAACTCCACCGAGCACTAGAGAGTTGTGGGTTGCGGAAACCGCAGCCTTCATAAGTTCAACGGCTCTATCGCCCGCTTCAGTGTCTACTCCGGAGGATGCGTAAGGGTTAGTCATTGATGTGGACGTGGCCTTCCTCGCGAATAGTTGCCACCCCGCGCTCCAGGAGGTTTTTACCAAGTCTCTCGGTGGCGGGAAGTTCGATTGGATACTGGCCCGTGAAGCAAGCGGTGCAGAGCTTTGACTCAGGCTGGTTGGTGGCTGCAATCATTCCCTCTTTAGAGAGGTAGCCAAGAGAATCAGCCCCGATGGACTGTCTGACCTCATCGACTCCCAGTCCAGAAGCTATGAGCTCTGCCCTGGATGCAAAGTCGATTCCGTAGAAGCAGGGCCAGGTAATCGGTGGGCTTGAAATCCGAACGTGAACCTCGGCGGCACCAGCCTCTTTAAGCATCTTCACCAGAGCCCGCTGGGTGTTGCCGCGGACGATTGAGTCATCCACCACAACCAACCGCTTACCCGCGATCACCTCTCGAAGGGGATTGAGCTTTAGCCGAATACCGAGCTGGCGAATGGTCTGGGAGGGCTGAATAAAGGTTCTTCCCACGTAGGCATTTTTCACCAGTCCGTGGCCAAAGGGGATTCCGGAGAATTCCGAATAGCCAATTGCCGCGGGGGTTCCAGACTCCGGGGTTGGCATCACCAGATCTGCCTCGACCGGGAACTCTCTAGCCAAAGTCCGACCCATCTCAACCCTGGCCTCATAAACCACCCGACCGCTTATGGAAGTGTCTGGGCGCGCCAGGTAGACGTATTCAAAGACGCAACCGGCTCGCTTTTTAGGGGCAAAACTGGTCGAGCGAAGTCCGTTCTCGTCAATCGCAATCAGTTCCCCGGGCTCGACCTCGCGAACAAAGGATGCTCCAACAATGTCAAGGGCTGCCGACTCGGAAGCAACCACCCAGCCGCGCTCTAGTCGGCCAAGCACCAGAGGCCTCACCCCTTGCGGATCGCGCGCGGCATAGAGGGTGTGCTCATCCATGAAAGCTAGGCAGTAGGCACCTTTAACCAAAGGTAGAAGTTCGAGTGCGGTGGCCTCCAGGGAGGCATCTGCGTTGCCGGTGAGTAACGCGGTCAAAACTGCGGTGTCGGTGGTGTTTCCACCCCGCAGCTCAGACTCGTGATTTGGATATCGCTTTTCCAACAGCTCCATCAGTTCGGCAGTGTTGGTGAGATTTCCGTTGTGGGCCAGGGCAATAGTTCCGTAGGCAGTCTTACCAAGCGTTGGCTGAGCGTTTCTCCAGTGAGAGGCACCGGTTGTGGAATATCTGGTGTGGCCAACCGCAATGTGACCAAGCAGGGACTCGAGGGCGGCCTCGTTGAAGACCTGGGAAACCAGACCCATGTCCTTATAAACCAAAATCTTTTCGCCGTTGGCGGTTGCAATGCCCGCTGACTCTTGGCCGCGGTGCTGGAGTGCGTAAAGTCCAAAGTAGGTGAGTTTGGAAACTTCTTCCCCGGGAGCCCAAACTCCAAAGACTCCGCACTGGTCCTGTGGACCCTTCTCAAAAGGAAGGATGTCGTGATTTAGTTGACCGTCTGGGCGGATCACTCGACCACTCGCTCTGCCTCAGCGCGCTTTGCGCTCCGTGAAGAAAGCAGATCGACGGTGATCGCGAAAGCTAGGCCAACGCCAAAGCCTAGAGAAGCCATTGAGAGGAACAGCAGACCAAGAATGTTCTCGCTGGAACGCTGATCCGCTGGAATAAAGAGGTAAAGGACAAAGGCGGCAATCGCCCCAAAAATGGCTCCGGTTAGTGCCCAGGGGAGAATCTTGGGGGCACGGCGAATTTCGACCACTTCTGGGTTGGGTTTCTTTTTGCTCGCCACCTGAGTATTCAAACAGATATCAACCCTCAGCGACACTGAGTTCATGGATTTAGCGCATCAAAAACTTTTGCGATTTCACTCGCCCTAACACCGGAGAGTCGAATGTCGGGGGAAGCGGTGGATAGGTCAAGTTTTCTTTTTCCAAGCGCTAGCTCAATGAATACTTCGGGATCCAGTTCAACAACATTTGGAGGCGTTCCGCGTCTGTGGTCCATGCCCTCAACGCATTGAATGGCGCCGAAGGGTGGTACGCGCAACTCGATGGTCCCCCCGGGAAACTCTGTTTCGATGCGCTGCAGCAGATAGCGAACCGCTGTCCCAAGCTGTGTGCTGAGGTCAGCTAGAGCTGCTTCACCAACAGCTTCAGGAATTCGCTTTTTGCCCACGGCTAATTATTTACTCTCATTTGGTTGCATCCAGAATCCAGTCAAAGTTTTGACTGAGTATTCGGGAGTCTGAGGTTATGAGACTTAGGTTGTTTGCCGCCGCCACAGCCATGATCTGCCGGTCAAAAGGATCCGGCACCCACTCAGGACTAAAGCGAGAAAAAGCGGTGCCGGCTTCAATGTTGAAATTTAGGGGCAGAATCCCTTCGCTCTGCCAAAGTTCAAGGATGCTCAGATCGAACTTGAGTTTCCCAAAGCGCATCTTGAATGAGAGCTCAGCAACGGAGACCGAAGAAAAATAAAGATCTTGGCGCTCCAAAATCTTGGTCGTTACCCGCCCGATGTAACCCGGATCTTCTCCGAGCCAGTAAAGGACCTGAGTATCCAGCAGAAAGCCCTTAGCCATTCCACTCCGAGTACTCGATGGAGTCCAGAAATGCCTGATCTAGCTCTTCCCACTGCCGATTAGAAATTGGACCGATGAGTCCCTTTAGTTTTGTGAAGTCTCGGGGTGACTCACGCTGGGCTTGAACCGGGACCAACTTCATGATTTCAACGCCGTTGCGAGCAACCACGACCTCTTCACCTTGCTCAACCAACTTTGCGAGCTTGGAAAAGTTTGTCTTTGCCTCATGCATGTTTACGGTCACAACCATGAATCTAATGTTAGTCCACTTAGTCCATTAGGAGGATTGGCTCAGGCTGTGCAGAAATAGCACTTAGGCTTTAGAAGTGTTGAAAAGACTAATCATCATCTCCCGACCCGTGCTGTGGGTAAACACCATCGGCACCACCGTGATGGGAATGTGGTTGGCCGGTTACCTGTGGGACTGGCGAGTGCTGCCGATCCTGATTTGGGTGACCCTGCCGTTCAACCTTTTGATCTACGGCATCAACGACATCTTTGATCAGGAAACTGACAACATCAACGCCCGCAAAGGCGGCTACGAGGGCGCCCACATCTACCCAAATGAGGTGAAGCCGATCTGGTGGGGGGTAGTCCTCACCAACGTTCCCTTTCTGATCTTCTTCGCGCTAACTTTGCCCTGGCAGGCAACGGCCTGGATGGTGGCCTACAGCCTGTTCTTCACTTTTTACTCAGCACCCCCGCTTCGATTCAAGGCTCGCCCATACCTAGATAGTTTTTCCAACACCGACTACGCCTTCCCGCTCGCTTTCGTGCCGCTGGCACTCGGCCATGAGCCACTCTGGCTAGCAGTATTTGCGCTTATGGCCTGGTCCATCGCCAAGCATGCCTACGATGCCATCCAAGATATCCCGCAGGATTCTGACACTGGGATTCAGACGACCGCCGTGCACCTCGGAGTCAAAGGAACCCTAATTTGGTCAGGTTTTTGGTGGATAGTTTCCACGGTTTTGTTTGCCCTGGTGAACCTGCCGGTTGCTATCGCTAACGCCGTAATCTCCGGTTACCTTGTGGTCTCGGTTTGGAAAGATCCAACACCCAAGAAAGCTCACGATGTCTACAAGTACTCGATTGCTTTCCCTTACGTTGCAGGCGCAGTTGCTGGGGTTCAACTTGTTGCGTCCATTGTCCTCGGCTGGTAGCGGTGGCAAAAGTAGTTGTGCTAGGAGCTGGCCTCTCGGGGCTGGCGAGTGCGGCACTGCTCGCTCAAGCGGGTCACCAGGTCACTGTTCTAGAACGAAACTCTTGGGTCGGAGGTAAATCACGGCGCATCGAAGTGCTCGGTCAGCGAATGGACACCGGTCCCGCACTGGTCACCTACCCAGAGGTATGGGAAAACTTTCTAAGTACCTACGACTCACTGGGTGCCAAAAAGGCAGCCGATGTGATCGACCTGAAGTTTGAAAAGCTGCCGGAAATTGGCCGCTACTACCTTCGCAATCACGTCACCTATCTTCCGGTCAAGCCTGAGCACCACTGGTTCAAACCCTGGGAGCGCTTTGCGACCCAGCATGACCGATTGACTCCAGCCATCACAAAGCTTTTGACGCTGAGCCCCTTTAGCTTGAAGACCCTTGCTCCAGTGGGAAAGATTGCCGGCACCTACGGCATCAACCTGACCACTTCCTCCTACATCAACTCCCTGGACTACATGCCAAAGGGATTGAAGGAGGTGATTGCCATTCACACCTTGAACGCAGGCATCTCACCAAAGCGAAGCCTTGCGCTCTATGCCTCAATGACGGCAAGCATGGCCTCGCAGGGAATCTCAGTTCCAGTTGGTGGTGTGAATGAAATCGCCCAGTCGATCTTCCAGCTGGCCTTGGCAGCCGGTGCCACGGTGAAGCTAAATGCCAAGGTCACCAAAGTCTCAAAGGGATTAGTTGAGGTTGATGGGGAGCGATACCAGTTCGATCAACTGGTGAGCTCAATTGACCCGTTCGTGCTAAAGCAACTGATGGGAAAACCAAAGGCGGAACCCAAGCTGAGCTCCTGCTCGGGAGTGGCAATCTATGCGGTTCTCAAGAACCCGCTGCCCGAGGAGATTGTCACGCACTCGGTGATCATGCCCGATGACTCGGACCAGCTATTTGAGGCGATTGAGGCAAAACGTCCGCCCAAGCAAACCATGACATTTGTCAACTACTACCGGGCCGGGCACATCTACCCGAACTCAAAACCAACCGTGGCGGTGCTACTTACCGCTCCGGCAGATGGCAAAGCCCACGACCTAAACAGCGAGTGGGTAAGACAAGAGCTCGACAGAGTCTCGGAAAAGCTAGGCCTGTCCTCCCCGATTGATGAGCTTTTCGAGGATTATCAACTTCTAAACCCAGAGTACTTCTCGGTCTACGGAGCTAAGGACGGAGCCCTCTACGGGGCGACTAAACCGCTGTGGCAATCCGGTCCCTTCCACGCTCCCGCCCACCACAATCCCATGCGCCCATGGCTTTGGCGAGTTGGCGCATCGGTGCACCCCGGTGGCGGAATCCCGGCGGTGTTGGGAAGCGCTCAAATTACGACTGCGAAACTGCTCAGAAAACTCGGGAAGGGAAAATGAACCTCTCACGGTTCAACTAGTCTCGTGAGCATGATTCAAAAACCCGCACAAACTTCCGTCCCAATCTCTGAACTATTGGCAAACCGCTGGAGCCCAAGGGTCTACGACCCAACTCACCGGCTATCCCAAGACCAAATTGCTCGCCTGCAAGAGGCAGCACGCTGGGCACCTTCGGGTAACAACAACCAGCCCTGGCGCTTTGCCTTTCTGACCCGGGAGAGTGCGCTGTTTCAGGAAATATCTCAAAAGGCGCTCACTGGCTTCAACCAGAGCTGGGCGCCAAAGGCATCGCTCTATGTTGTGGCACTGGCTGATCAGAAGCGTCCAGACGGTAATGATTTCAAGCAGCACGACAGCTATTTCAACAACGCGCTTGCAACCGGCCAGATTGTTTACGAGGCTGAAGCCATGGGGCTAAAGGCCCACTACATGGGTGGAGTCATCCACGATGAAATTCTCAGGCTTCTGGAGGTAGAGGACGCCTGGGTCACCTGCGTGATTACGGTTGGTATGCAGGGTGATCTGACCGGTGTGACCCAGGAGCTTGCCCAGCGTGAATCGGCGGAGCGAACCAGAAAAGCTCTGCCTGACATCATCATCAGATCCGAGTAGCTGGGGCCAGCCCGGGGCTAGGCTTTGACTCAAAGTTATGAAAGCCCCGACTGAATTGTCAGACACCAAGTTCTCCCCCTCGTTCCAGAAACTATGGACGGCGAGCGCCGCCAGCAACTTAGCCGATGGCCTGCTAAAAACAGCCGCTCCGCTATTGGCGACCACCCTCACCAAGGACCCGTTTCTAATCTCAACGCTGGCAGCGGTGATCATGCTGCCGTGGCTGTTTTTTGCCATTCCAATCGGTGGTTTGGTAGACCGAGTTAATCGCAGGCTCCTGCTCGCAGTTGCGAATTTGATTCGGCTGAGTGCTGCATCGATACTTGCCGTCACAGTCGGTTATGACCTCATCACTTTCCCGATTTTGCTTTTGGCCACCCTGCTTTTTGGGATTGGTGAGGTGATGTATGACACCACGATCCAATCGATGACTCCGGAGGTTTTGGATAGGGATCAGCTGGACCGGGGCAACGCCAGACTCCAGGTCACCTCCGTTGCTCTGGGTGAATTCATCGGCACCCCACTGAGCGGTGTCCTATTTGCAGCTTCGATCGTGCTGCCCTTTGTATTTGGTGCCGGCGGAATCGTGCTGGCGGTCCTGATTGTTCTGCTGTTACCAAGCCACTACTCCTCAACCCCCAAGAGCACACAGCCCAAGGACAAGACTAAGTTCTGGGCAGACATCCGATTCGGCATCGGTTACCTCTACCAGGACAAGGTGCTGCTCAAGCTGGTGCTGCTAACCAGCTCCATCGGATTCTTTTTCTCTGCATCCAGTGCGACGATGGTGCTATTTCTCACCGAAACTTTGAAGCTCCCGATCGCCCTCTACGGAGTGATTTTTGCCATGCCAGCCGTTGGCACCCTGCTGGGATCTTTACTGGCTCCAAGACTGTCTGCCAAATTCGGCAGAACCAACGTCATGGCGCTGAGCATGCTGGTTTCTAGTTTTCTAGTGATTTTGCAGGGATTCTCACCGAACTACTGGGTGCTGGCTGGATTGGTTGGCCTTGGCCTAATGGCAATCACCTTCTGGAACATCCTGTTGATGTCCACCTACCACCAGATCATCCCGACTGAACCGTTTGGTCGAATTCACGGCACCCGCAGAACCTTGGTCTGGGGCTTGATGCCGATTGGCTCACTGCTTGGGGGAGCCATCGCAACCATTGACCTCAGAGCTCCGTTTTGGATCGGCGGCCTAGCCTGCACGGCACTCGCCCTCTACGGTTACAACTTCATCCGAAACCTAAACACGACACTGGTGAATAAGGAGTAGTTCATGCGGTTTCTGCTCATGGTAATAGACACCACCTCCCCTTCAGCCTCTGGCGACGAGCTGGCTGCTATAGATGCCTTCAATCAGCAGCTGACCGATAACAACCAGCTACTTCTTGCCGTCGGCATCGCCGATCCCGGCAAAAGCTTGATAGTTGACGGTCGCCAAACACCGGCCTCTAGCGCGCAGGAGAGCCTATTCTCAGGGCCCGATTACCACAGTGGTTTCTGGTTCATAAGTGCGGAATCGGTTGATGAGGCTCAAGAGTTAGCCAAACAGGGTTCTAAAGCTTGCAACCGCAAGGTTGAGCTAAGACCCCTGCTTGGCTAATTAGTTCTTAGACTTGGCCCATGGTCAAGCCCCAACCAAGAAAGCGCTATGTCCAGTTGGACATGAGTCAATACGAGGGGCTTGATGACGAGTGGCGCCGGATTGGGCTTAGTGCCCCGGCTAGAAAAGCCCTGGTGGATGCCAAACTCTATAAAGTCTCGGACCTTAGGAAGATAACCCAATCCGAACTCATTGAGATGGATGGGATTTCCAAATCGGCAGTGGCGAGGATAAAGGTCATTATGGAGGCCAAGCGAATTAGCTTCCGCTAAAAAATAAAAAACCCGAGAAGTTGTGAAGTCTTCTCGGGTTTTGTGCGCTTGGAGGGACTCGAACCCCCAACCTTCTGATCCGTAGTTATGTTGCAATGCCTCTATATGTAGAGGAAGTGGCAATGTACCCCAGTATTTTATTAGTCAAGCCACCCTTTGCAGATGTGTCCATTCATGACCGTTTCCGCCCATTGAACGGAATGTGAACGGAAGGCATCATTAGCCCGACCGGCTCAGAAGTTGAACCTGCAAAAGGATCTTGGGCTAAACCGCAAATAAGTACGGGAATCGAAAAACAATGATGACGATGATCAGCGCAAAGTTAGCAATGATTAGCGGCAGCAAATAAGGCATGAGCGCGAGGCCAATCGTACGAGTTGCGCCAATGCCCCACTGGCCGTTGGCGAGTGTTAGTGCTCCTGTAGTCCACCAAATGGGTATCGCTGCTGCCCACACCACCAGGCAATAGGGGCACAGAACGCCTATCACGAAGGTGCTCTGCACAAACAACCAAGTGACAAACGCCCACGATCCAAAAAACCCAAGCACAAGCAATCGCCAGAACCACGGCGCGAACTTTGCACCGGCTAGCACTCCAAGTCCCACTATCACTGGGACCATGAAGCCAGCCACTCCAATCACGGGATTTGGGAAACCGAGGAGCGAGGCTTGCCATCGATCAAATAGCGCTCCGCAGGAAACGAAGGGGCTGATGTCGCAAGCCAACTCCGATTGGGGATTCTGCAGAGACCGAATCCGCTCAATCAACAGTGCGGTAGATGAAAGCCAACCGATTGATCCTGCAATAACGAGCAAAAACGACAGAGGTCGCCAGGTCTGCGAGCCAAGCTTGGCATCAACCATCTGTGAATTCTTGTCCGCCACCATAACTAACCTACGCATCCATACCTAACCGACTCAGCTCTATGCTACGTCTCCAGAGTCAAGTCACCGGCCAGGGTTATCATTAGCTGTCGATAATGCAGCCGAGGTGGTTGTTGACGCTGTTTTGTAACTCCATCGATAGCTTTCAAACCAAGAAAGGTTGCTCTGTGAAAGGTGCAAACTTAAAAGTCTCCCTAATCCTGACGGGAATAGTAATCGTCGCGGCCCTAGCGGCGGTCATCGCTGCTCTAGCACCAAAGCCAACACCGTCTGAATCTGCTGAAGTTGGAAATGGCTCTCCGAACTCCTCGGTGATTCGACCAGACACTCACATCCTCGATGACGCCGGAGAGGGGGCCGTAACCCTGGTTGAGTTCCTTGATTTTGAATGTGAAGCATGCGGAGCTTTCTACCCAATCGTCGAGCAGCTTCGCGAGGATTTCGCAGGCGAAGTGACCTTTGCCTTCCGTTATTTTCCTCTACCGGGTCACGTGAACTCGACGACGGCCGCGCTGGCCGTAGAAGCGGCTGCACAGCAGGGCAAGCTAGAGGAGATGTTTGCGCGCATGTACGAGACCCAAGCTGAATGGGGTGAATCTCAGGACTCGAAGGCGGGTTTGTTTCGCCAATACGCTGAAGAGCTTGGCCTAAACCTCGAGCAGTACGACGCTGCTGTTGCTGCGCCCGAGACCTTGGAACGAGTCAAGTCTGACTTCGACGATGGCATCGCGAACGGAGTGCAATCGACCCCAACCTTCTTTCTGAATAATCGACCAGTAGAGCTAACCTCCTTTGATGACCTCAGGTTGGCAATAGAGGCCGAGTTGCAACGATGACCCCCGATGAATAAGTCAACGCGCGGACACCAAGCTGCAAAGTTACGAAGAATGGCACTTGCACCCGCAGTACTTGGTGCGATTGCCGTCTACTTCGGACTATCGACAGTAGGAAAACAAGAGTTTTATCTCGTCAGTTTCGTTATCTGTTTGCTCGGGCTCATCGTAGGGTGGTACACAATTCAGTCCCGCCAATGGTGGTGGCTCACAATTCCAGTGGCGATCGCCTTGGTTTGGAACCCGATTTTTCCCTTCGCTCTAACGGCGGAGGTCTGGTTGATACTGCATTACTTGGCTACTCTAGGTTTCGCAACGGCTGGTTTTGTTATCCGCGTGCCGGCGCAAGATCAGACCCAAGAAATTCGACGATAGTTTTAGGCAGAGCTTGAAAACCTTGTGCCGAGATCTGAGCGAGTTCTGCACTCGGTGCCCGAGGAACGAAACAGCGGCAGAAAGACCGCTTCGCTAGTGCATTTCGTGGGTGTCCAGCGCAGCCGCTGGCTCTAATTGGAATGTTGAGTGAGAAATTGCGACTGAGAAGTGCTCAGCAACACAGCGCTGCAGAGCAAGAGTTATCTCAGCGGCATGCCCGTCATGGAAGCATTCGGGCTCGACCACGACATGTGCGGTGAGTACCGGCAGCCCCGTCGCTATCTGCGTAATGTGCAGGTCGTGCACGTCGAGAACATGGTCCTCGTCAAGCAGGTGCTGTCGCACATCGTTGAGGTCAATGCCTCTTGGCACTGCCTCGAGCAAAACTTCGACAGAATCGTGCAGCAAGCGCAAGGTGCGCGGAATGATGAGCAACCCAACGACCAACGCCGCGATGGAGTCAGCCTGTTGAAATCCTGTCAACATGATGGTGATTGCCGCCGCGATTACTGCCATAGATCCGAGCGCATCACTGAGCACCTCCAGGAATGCGGCTCTCATGTTGAGGTTGTCGCTCCGGCCACCAGAAAGCACGATAATTGCGACAATATTGGCCACCAGGCCGACCAAACCGAAAACAAGCAGCTCTGGTCCCGTAATCTCGGCCGGTTGACTGAGGCGTTGCAGGGCCTCGACTGCAACGAAAACACCAACACCCAGTAACACTGCGGCCTGCATAGTGGAACCTAGAACCTCGGCCCTTCGAAGTCCCCAGGTGCGACGTGCTGTAGCGGGCCTCCGCATTAGCTGAGCCGCGAAGAGGGCAACCAGAAGACCGGCGGCATCGGTGAGCATGTGGGCCGCATCCACAAGCAGGGCGAGAGATCCCGTAATAATCGTTCCGATTAATTCAGCTACTAGAACACTGGCAGTGATTGTGAATGCGATGGCCAGTCTCCTACGATTCACGGTCCCTGTGGCGTGCTCGTGGTCTCCCGCGCTCATTCGCTCTTCCTTTCTCGGCAGTGACTACCATAAGCCCGGCGACTCGCTCAGCATGCGAACATCTCAATTTTCAGGTCATTTTTAAGTCTAAGACAAATTTAACTAGCGGTTTCCCTGAAGAGTTAGCTCCATAGTTAGAAGCCACGCTGTTCTCTTTGGGTGCTGATGAAAATTGTCTTGAACGCATTTAGAGCTTCGCATCACCTCCCCATTTTGACTCTGTTGCTATTGCTTTAGCTAGGTGCGTATGCAGCTTTTAGCGCTCAAATACCAGTTGGCAAATTGCTCAGGTTCAAATAGTGATACTGCCCAAGCACGGGTTTCGAGATCGGCTTTTTCCAGCGCGGTAAACCTGACGCAAGACTTTCCCATATCCAAGCGCTTGCAAATCTTGGTCCATCGCTTCTGGAATTCGGCTGTCAGCTGCTCAGACGCATAGATTGCGGATAGATAAAAGGAGATGTGGTTCTTCTGGCTCGCTAGCGCAAGTGCGGCGAAAGGCTGGTCGTTATGTGTTGGTCCAGAGACCTCGAGTGGAACCTGAAAAACAATCATTCCCCAGGCCATGGTTTCAATAAAACCTGCCGGCAGATTGTCTCGAATTAGTTCCAAATGCTGAGTTATCTCAGATCTTCTGGGGTCTGCAAGTTCGACCAGATACTGCTCCACCGTTGCAGCGTGAGACGAGACCATAACCCTCCGACTTCGAAGGAAGCTCCAGCTAGCAAATGGGCACAAATAAAAAACCCGAGAAGTTGTGAAGGCTTCTCGGGTTCAGTGCGCTTGGAGGGACTCGAACCCCCAACCTTCTGATCCGTAGTCAGATGCTCTATCCGTTGAGCTACAAACGCTTGAGTAACGAGGAGTCAGTCTAATGGATTTCTGTAGGTTAGGAAAGTCCCGAGTTTACTGGTCCGGGCTGAGCTTGAAGTTGAAGATACTCGAATCAAAATCGTTGTAGCCCTCGTAATCCAAAAGCTCGTAAAGCCTTGACCTAGTTTGCATATTGCCAACTTCAGACTCCAGTGTCCCGTGCGACCTGAGCGAATCAAGCGCTCTCTCAGCCGCACCCATGGCTGCCCGAAGCAGTGATACTGGATAGATCACAAGGTTCACGCCAACATCATGCAATTGCTGCTTGGTGTATAGCTGGCCCTTTCCAAACTCAGTCATGTTGGCCAATATCGGTAGCGAGGTAGCGGCCCTTACCGCCTCAAACTCATCGAGACTCATTAGGGCCTCAGGGAAAATAGCGTCTGCCCCAGCGTCCTCCAGGGCTCGAATTCGATCCAGAGTTGCAGGCAGACCCTCCACCGCTCTGATGTCGGTCCTGGCCATGATCACAAAGTTGGAATCCCTCCTCGCCCTTGCCGCAGATGCGATTCGCTGGGTAGCCGTGTGCTCATCCACCACCGCTTTACCGTCAAGGTGACCGCAGCGCTTGGGGTTGACCTGATCTTCAATGTGAATTCCGGCAACTCCAGCATCCTCAAATTCCTGGATGGTTCTGGCCAGATTCAGCATCTCTCCAAATCCAGTGTCGGCATCGGCCAGAACCGGAACATCGACCAGGCGAGCAATTTGTTTAGCTCGGAGTGACATTTCGCTGAGCGTTGTAAGTCCGATATCCGGAAGTCCAAGGTCAGCGGAAGTCACGGCGCCCGAGACATAAACCCCGTCAAAGCCTTTGTCTTGAATCAGCTTTGCTGAGACTCCATTGAAAGCGCCCGGAAATTGAAGTGTCTTACCGGAGGCGAGCGCTGCGCGAAAATCAGCGCGTTTTTGCTGTGCGGGGACAGCGGAGTAGAGCATCAGAAGATTCCAATCGGGTCAGTTGCATTCTCCAGTAAACCAGCTTTGGCCACCACATTGAGGCCCAGAAGCTCCTGATGACTCAAGGCGGTCACGTTTCTAGCCAAGTCGATGAATCGCCTGGCCTCAGACTCATCAATGATTCCCTGGGTAAGCGTTAAGAACTTTTGCTCGTACTGTTCTGGACCAAATGGCCTTGCGCCCCTGGGGTGGGCATCGGCCACTGCAATCTCGTCAACGATCTTGGTGCCATCCCGCATTTCAATTTCAACCCTCCCGCCAAAGGCAAGTTGATCTGGGTCTTGGGAGTGATAAAGCTCGGTCCAGTGCGGGTCCTCGGCGGTTATCACCTTGTGCCAAAGCGCAACCGTGTCGGTGCGAGCTGCTCGCTGCGGTGCGTAGCTCGCCTCATGGTGCCACATACCGTCTTGCAGTGCGACAGTAAAAATGTAGGGGATTGAGTGGTCAAGCGTCTCGCGAGATGCTTCGGGGTCGTACTTTTGAGGATCGTTTGCTCCAGAGCCAATCACATTGTGGGTGTGGTGCGAGGTGTGAATCACAACGCGAACGACTTGATCAACATCCAATACCTCTGGATGATTTTGGTGCATGCGCCGAGCTAGATCTATGAGCGCCTGGGCCTGATACTCGGCAGAGTGCTCTTTGGTGTAGCTCTCGAGAATTGCTCGCTTTGACTCCCCAGGACCAGGTAGAAGAACCTCATACTCTGCTTGTGGTCCCCCTAGCAGCCAAGCGATTACACCGTCCTCACCCTCGTAGATTGGGGTCGGGCTGGTCTGGCCGCGCATCGCACGGTCAACGGCCTCAACGGCAACCTTGCCGGCAAACGCCGGAGCATGAGCCTTCCAGGTGGAGATCTCACCCTTGCGTGATTGCCTGGTAGCGGTGGTGGTGTGGAGCGCCTGTCCGATGGCGTGGAAGACCGTATCTGGCTCCAGTCTGAGCATCGCTCCGATTCCCGCTGCCGCCGAAGGACCTAGATGAGCAACGTGGTCAATCTTGTGCTTGTGCAGGGAAATGCGACGCACCAGGTTGATCTGGATTTCGTAGGCTGCTGCAATTCCTCTGACCAGGTCTGCTCCAGTGAGCCCAAGCTGCTGAGCCACAGCAATTTGAGCTGGGATGTTGTCGCCCGGGTGAGAGTAATCCGCCGCTAGAAAAGTGTCATGGAAATCTAGCTCCCGAACCGCAACTCCATTTGCCCAAGCCGCCCACTCAGGAGAAACTCGTATCGAATTGGGAAGCCCAAAGACAGTTGCCCCGTGTTTACCAACCCGAGGAAGGTGGGCCTTTGCCTGAGACCTTGCAGAAATAATCGGGCCGCGCATCAGAGAGGCGACGGCGACTGAGGCATTGTCAATAATGCGGTTGGAAATCATCTGCGAGACCTCAGGAAGCACCTCAACCGGATCCAGAGCAACCTCAGCGAGCTTGTATGCGAGCTGCTGCTGCATGGGAAGGTGCTCAGATGACTTGTGGGTTCTAACCAAGTGCGGTTTCATGATTTCCTATTCGTCTGCCGGTGGTTTTTTGCCGAGCGCTCGCTCGCTAACAATAAAGCTCAATCCCTGCAGCCCAGCGAGCAACAGGAAGACAGTTCCGGCGCTGGTGGCTGCCAAAACTCCCGCTACCGCGGGAATTACAACCTGGCCAAGCCGATTTGAAGTCAGGCGAATCGATATCGCTAGACCCCTGACATCCTTTGGGGAGATTCTGGTTACCCAGGCCATGGTTACCGGTTGGCCAATGCCGGTCGAGAATCCAAGAAGAAGCATGAGTGCGCCGAGGATCCAAAAGTCTGTGGTCAGCGCAATTGCTAGCGTGCCGAGCACGGTGAGACCGGAGCCAAGCCCTAAAGTCCAGCGCATTCCAAGTCTTCTTGATAACGGCCCGAGAATGATTCGGACGGCCATCGCCGAGGCTGCCCTGATGGCCAGAAGAATACCCACCTGTGAGGCACTCAGCCCAAGCTCCCTACCTAGCAGCGGAAGGAAGACGAGCATCACGTCTATGACCGCAGTGATTGAGCCGGAGACCAAAATTGCTGACTTAAATCCCGGCAGACCAAATACTTCCCGGGCACTTCCCCTGACCGAATGCTGAGGCTTAGCCTCACCCTTGACCCTTCGCTCGACAACTGGAATCGCCACGAGAGCCGCAACTAGGAACAAGCCGGTGGCGAGGATGAATGCGGAGTCGACGTCGACCTCGAGCCCGCCCCGGTCAGCAACAAAACCAGCCGCGAACGGCCCCAGAGCGTGACCCATGGAGGCATAAAAAGTAAGCAGCCCGAAGTTGCGCTCGTAATCCCGATCCTGAGACCTATTACCTGTGAGAGTTTGACCTCCGGACATCACCAGCAGGTGACCGATTCCCAAGACCGGCATTGAGAGCATGAGCAGCCAGAAATTCTCCACAAAAATCAAAGAGACGGTTGCCAAGAGCGAGATCAAAGTGCCAAAAAACAAGGCCCGACCGGCATTGCCCCGGTCTATCCAACGACCGATTTGAATCGCAAAAATCAAGGGGGCTAGTGCAAAGGTCGCTCCGATGATTCCCACTAGCCACGGATCTGCTCCAAGGTCCACGGATTTATAGGTGACCATGGGTCGCACCGCGTAAACGGCACCCTGCAAGAATCCGGAATTAAGCAAAACGGGCAGTAGCCATCCGCCACTACCCGTTATTGCTTTTTTCAATTTAGCTAATTACCCAACCAACGCTTTGCGCTTCTGCGACATCCTTGGGAGCACAACGGTTCCCACAATCACCAAAGCTAGCAGGACATAGGCTGCGATAGTAAATGGGGTGCTGACCAGAATCGAGTAGTCACCGTATGAGATCTGCAAAGACCTGCGGAATTGGATTTCGGCCATCGGTCCCAGAATGCTCCCCAGGATCAAAGGCGTAATCGGGTAGCCGTAGCGCCTGAACAAAAGACCCAAGACTCCAATAGCGAGTGCCATCCAAAGGTCAAAGATGAAGTTGTTAATGGCGTAAGCACCGACCACGGCGAACATGATTATGCCGGCGTACAGAAATGGTGCGGGGATAGTCAACAGTTTCGCCCAGAGGCCGACAAGCGGAAGGTTGATAACCAACAACAGAAGGTTTCCAAGGAACAGCGAGGCAATCAGAGTCCAAACTAGGACCGGCTGCTCACTGAAAAGCAGCGGGCCAGGGTTGATATTGAACTGCTGAAAAGAGGCCAAAATAACCGCTGCGGTTCCAGAGGTCGGCAACCCAAGAGCTAGAAGCGGAACCAGTGCACCACCGGCATTTGCGTTGTTTGCAGCCTCAGGTCCAGCTACACCTTCGATGGCTCCGTTTCCAAACTCCTCTTTGTTTTTCGAGAGGCGACGCTCTAGGGAGTAGCTCAAGAAGGTTGGTAGCTCAGATCCACCCGCTGGCAGAACTCCGGTTGGGAAGCCAATCGCGGTGCCTCGAAGCCATGGCTTCCAGGAACGCTTCCAGTCCTCGCGGCTCAAAAACGCAAAGCCCTTGAAGCTGTTCATTTCACCCTTGGAGAACTTGCCTCTGAAGGCAACGTAAAGCGTCTCACCAACGGCGAACAGGGAAACGATGATGACGATGGTTTCGATTCCATCAGCGGCATACATGTTTCCAAAGGTCAGTCGCGAAACACCAGACTGCGAGTCGATTCCCACCAGGGCGATAGACAGGCCGACGGATAGCGAGATCAATCCCCGCAACGGTGACTTGCCCATCACAGCGCCCACGGTTCCGAAGGCAACAATGATCAGGGCTAGATAGTCCGGTGGGGTCAGCATTAATCCGATTCGAGCCAAGAAAGGTGCACCCAGGGCCAATAGTCCAGTTGCTATGGCACCAGCGACAAAGGAACCGATTGCAGCGGTGGCCAGTGCAGCTCCTGCTCGCCCGCGCTTTGCCATCTTGTTGCCCTCGATGGCAGTCATCACAGATCCCGATTCACCAGGGGTGTTTAGCAGGATGGAGGTGGTTGAACCGCCGTACATTGCGCCGTAGTAAATTGCGGCAAACATGATCAGCGCGGCCGTTGGCTCGACCACCAGCGTGACGGGCAGCAACAGTGAGATTGCAAGAGCTGGCCCGATTCCAGGCAGGACTCCGACGAGAGTTCCCAGCACTGTGCCCAAAAGGCCAAACATCAAATTTGTGAAAGTGAGCGAGGCGCTAAAGCCCGCTATGAAATTTCCCCAGTCCATTGTTACCAGGTCTCCTCTTCGCTCTCGTCCACAATTACCTCTTCGCCGTTTTCGTCAATAATGACTTCTGGCGCGGGTTCAAGGAACTCAAAGCCTGCTGGGAGCTGCAGCTGCAGCCCCTCGGTGAATGCGAAGTAGGTTCCGACGGTCAATACCGTGGCAACGATCAGGGTTCGCAACCAGCGACGCTCTCCAAGCGCAAACGCAATAATGAAAAACAGTGGGATGGTTGCGATTATGAACCCAAAGAGCTCAAGGGTGAAGATATGAAACAGGAAGGCTCCGATTACCAGAATCAAGGCTTTCCAATTTGATTTCTCTACGAGAACGCCACCCTCAATTTCATCTGGCTCACCTTTGTCGCCGCGCAAAACCGCAATGATCTGCAGTGAGCTTAGGAACAGCAAGATTGAGCCAATTGCGATGGCGAACGCCTTCGGTCCAACTATTACGTTGATACCAACCTCTTTGAGGTTGATGGCGTCCCACAAAACTACCAAGGCAATGGCCAAGAGGAAGCTGGTGAAAACCAGCTCCCCCTTGGCTACCTTGTTGGTGCTTATTGAACTCACAGGCCTAGCTGGGCGTAGAGAGTTACAACCTTCTTTTCCTCAATCTTGAGGAATCGGTCCCAGGTGTCGCCAACGATGTAGTTGTCTCCCCAGTTGCGGTCTACCAGCGTCTGCTGCCAGGTCTTTCCAGCGTGCATGACGTCTACAGCGCGGATAACCAGGTTGCGGTTTGCCTTCGAGGTTCCCGGAGGCAGCATGATTCCACGCCAGTTCTGGCTGACCACGTTAACACCCTGAGACTTGAGGGTCTCGGCTGGAATCTTGGCCTGCTTTACAGGTGCGGTGATTCCGAGGACGCGAAGGTCACCAGAGTTCACGTACTGCTCGAACTCACCCCAGCCGGAAACTCCGACCTTGGTTGCGCCGCTCAGGAGCGAGGTGATTACCTCACCGCCGCCAGAGTGGGCAACGTAGTTCAGCTTGGTGGAGTCAACCCCAATGGCCTTGTAAACCTGAATGGTTGTTGCGTGGTCAAGGGTTCCGACCGATCCACCTGCGACAGCAATGGTTGGGTCCTTCTTGATTGCAGCTACCAAGTCCTTCATGGTCTTGTAGGGGCTGGTTGCGGGGACAACGATGGCCTCATACTCAGCCATCAGGCGAGCAACACCAATGTTGTCAGATACGCGAGCGGAGTTCTTGTTGTTCTGGATACCTAAGAGCATTGCGTAACCGGTGACCATGGCCTTACCGGCCTTGCCGCGGTCCTTGAGCATGAAGTCATTTAGAGCCGCAGCACCGGATCCACCGATTACCGACTCGTTGGTGATGCTTCCAGAAACCAGACCCTCGGCCTTCATGGCGGCCGCAACATCATTGGCAAATCCTGCGTAGCCAGAGGTTGGGCCGGCACCCAGCTTGAAGTTCAAGCTCTTCAGGGTTGGGTACTTGGCGTATGCCCAGATCCTCTTGCCCTTGAATGTTCCTGCGGTTTCCTTCTTGCAGACTAGGTTGCTGCCATCAGCACCCTTGCCCTTTGCAACAGCGTTTAGAGTTGCGCACTCCTTGCCGTACTTGGCTGCAGCCGCTGAGGCTGGGGCGGCTGTTGCTGGAACAGCTGACATGGTTGAAGCAATCAACGCGAGCGCCGTTGCTGCGATTGTAATTTTCTTCACTACGTGGTCCTCCAATTGAAGTGGGCTTGGCCCTGGCCAGTGCCAGTGCCGCGACGGAGAACGAGAGTGGGATTAACAGCCTTTGCCAACCCCATCGTCGACCGAAGGCTGAGTCTCTTCCACCACCGAAGTGATCACAGGCCCCGGGTTATTAACCGTGATGACGAAACCTGTGCTTAGGAATACTCCCCCAGCAATCTCAAAGTTAGCTGGTTGGGGGACAAGTGAACGGCGGTATACCAATTCGTTACATTTGAGTGAACTGAACAGCCCAAGCCTGGGCTTCGGAAGCGGAGACGAGAGGATTTGAACCTCCGAGGGGCTTTTAAGACCCCTACCTCATTAGCAGTGAGGCGCACTCGACCGGGCTATGCGACGTCTCCAAGATGCCAGCCAAGCCTACTAGGAAAAGAGTCGGTTTGAAAAACTAACTGGAGCAGCTCTTGACAGAGGCGTTGGTGCCCTGAACCCAGTCTGGAAGAGGCTCATCACTTGAAGTGGCGGCGGAGTCAGGAGCTGCCTCAACGCTTTCTGAAATGGTTGGTTCCTCTGTTTCGGCAACAACCGCTCCGCTTCCAACGTTTGCCTCCTGCAGCACCAGCGGCTGGTCCTGAGCTAGTTTTTCAAACAGCAACTGGCCCTGTTCTTCAATCAGGCCAACTCGGCCCGCGTAGTTACCGGACATCGAATAGACCGGAAGCTTTAGGAACGTGATCTTGTCCAAGTCAACGTCGTTTACCTCGCTAGCCATGCCAAGAATTACGCGAATGCTGGTAAGGCTGTTGGAAAGGGTCATGTTCTCGAGCGCCGCGGTTCCAAGCTTCAGCATGGTGAAGGGGTTGGTGAGGGCTCCCTCATCTTTTAGCTTTCGAACCAGGGAGGTTAGGAAAACCTGCTGGTTAGAAATGCGAGAGAGGTCTGAACCATCGCCAACTCCGTGGCGAGTTCGCAAAAACGCCAGCGCCTGCTCACCGATCAGGGTGTGCTCGCCCGCTTCAAGGTATAGATCGGTGTATTGATCCTGAATTGGCTCCGCGACACAAACCGTGACCCCGCCAACCGCCTCGCTCATTGCAATTACGCCTTTGAAGTCGATCATGGCCAGGTAGGGGATTCTCACGCCCGTGAGCTCTTGAATGGTGAGCAGGGTGCAGGCCGGGCCACCGTTATTCATGGTCGCATTGATTTGCATGAGATCACTGCCGGGGTAAGGCTCCCCGCCATCGGGATTGGGGCAGGATGGAACCTCAACCATCAAATCTCTGGGGAAGGAGAGCGCCACTGCGTTCTTTCGGTCCTCCGAGACGTGGAGCAAGATGATCACATCCGCAAGGGCGTTTCCCACTGGGCCGTAAGCCGTTGAGCCCTGGCCCTCTCTGGTGTCAGAACCAATCAGCAAAACATTTATCGGGCCGTCAATTTCAGCCGCGGTGGGCGGCGCGTATGTGGCACCATCGGTGGAGTAAACATCAATTCCAGAGGCCTTGAGCTGGGATAGCACATAAACGTAACCTCCGCCGGCAGCCAATGCCACCAGCCCGGTGACTACGGTGAAGCCAATTATGAGTTTTGTGAGCCAACCACGACGCCTTGGGCGCTTGGTTTCATCGGGAAAAATGAACTCGGACTCGGTCACCTGAAAAGTCTAGAGATTAAATGCTGAAAGCGGGCTAGGAAAGTGGCGGAGGCCGTGGGATTCGAACCCACGAGACATTGCTGTCCACTGGTTTTCAAGACCAGCTCCATCGGCCGCTCGGACAGACCTCCGCATGGAAGTTTAGTAGCTATTGCAGAAATTCGAGACCCTCAAGTGACTCCAGCACCTGAGCAACTCCGTCTTCCGTCACCGCAGCGGTGATTGCGGTGGCCTCAAGCTTTACCTCTTCGGGGGCCTGCCCCATGGCAAAGGCGTAGCCGCCCATGGACCTTGCCCAGCGGAACATTTCAATGTCGTTGCGACCATCACCCATAACCAGGGTTCGATGTCCGGGGATGTCGTAGCTTTGGCGCAGCTGCTCAAGAGCATGCCCCTTGTCTATGCCCTCGGGGGCAATGTCCAACCAAGCGGTATAGCCGATTGCGTAGGAGACTGATTTCAGCCCGACTCGCTCCATCAGACCCAAAAACTGCTGTACATCGTGATCCGGAGACAGCACAACCACCCGGCTAACCGGCCGGTGCAACAGTTCCTCCAGCGGAGCCTCGTGATTCACATCTCCCAGGGCGTAAGCAGGGAAAGGTTTGTGGAAGCGATAGCTTCCGTCAACATCCTCAACAGCAAAGTGAGCATTGGGAAGATGCTCGATCAACTGGGTCAGCACCTCAGCGGGTTCAAAAGTTTTCACATCGTGGATTTCAAATCCTTTGGGGTGAGCATCCTCCAGTCGAATCGTGACTGCGCCATTGGAACAGACAGAGTGATTGAGTTTTACTCCGAGGTCTTTGATGACCGGGTAGGCGTTGGCGGCAGCTCGACCGGTGGCGATGACCACCTCGTGGCCGAGGGCCCGGACTCGAGTGACCTGCTCGATTACTCGATCGGATAAAAACCCGTCGTCGTGAACGAGCGTGCCATCAATGTCTAGGCCAATTAGCCAACGCTCAAAATCTGCCATTGGCTAGTTCTTCGGCACAATCTTCTCGAGGCCGCCGAGGTAAGGACGCAGTGCCTTTGGAACCACCACCGACCCGTCGGCCTGCTGATGATTTTCCAAAATTGCAACGAGCCAGCGAGTAGTGGCCAACGTTCCGTTCAGCGTTGCCGCGATTCTAGGCTTGCCGTTTTCGTCTCGGTAACGGGTGTTTAGTCTGCGGGCCTGGAAGGTGGTGCAGTTCGAGGTTGAGGTCAGCTCGCGGAAGGTGCCCTGGGTCGGGACCCAGGCCTCAACGTCATACTTTCTTGCGGCCGAAGAGCCCAGGTCTCCCGCTGCGACATCAATAACCCGGTAGGGAAGCTCACACTTTTGCAGCATCTGCTCTTGCCAGCCCAAGAGCCTGGCGTGCTCCTGCTCGGCTTGATCTGGGTGGCAGTAGCTAAACATCTCCAGCTTGTTGAACTGGTGAACTCTCAGGATGCCGCGGTTGTCTTTTCCTGCAGCACCAGCTTCGCGTCGGTAACAGGTGGACCAACCCGCGTAGCGGACCGGGCTCGAAAGGTCGTCGATGATCTCGTCTCGGTGGTAACCGGCGAGAGCAACCTCACTGGTGCCGGTGAGGTAAAGCTCATCGGCAGGAAGGTAATAGATCTCGTCAGAGTGCTCACCCAAAAAGCCAGTGCCCTGCATAACCTCGGGCTTGACCAGGGTCGGAGTGATTAGCACCGTGAACCCAGCCTCGGCGGCCTGGTCCATAGCAAGCTGCATCATCGCGAGCTCAAGACGCGCTCCCCAGCCCTTCAGGAAGTAAAAACGTGATCCCGAGATTTTCACTCCGCGCTCGATGTCAATCACATCGAGTAGCTCTCCAAGCTCAGCGTGGTCCCTTGGTTCAAAATCAAAGCTTGGTATTTCACCAACCTGCTTGATCACTACGAAGTTCTCTTCGCCGCCCGCCGGAACGTCTGGAATAACAATGTTTTCAATTTTGAGCAAAACTTTTGCCAGCTCTTCATCAGCCTGATTCGCCTTGGCGTCTGCTGCCTTCACACTGGCGGCAAGCTCTTGGGCCTGAGCCACCAGCTCGGCCTTTTGCTCCTTTGGCGCAGCAGCGACCAGCTTGCTGTGTTGATTCTGCTGGGCCCTTAGCGCTTCAAATTCCGATAGTGCTGAGCGCTTTTGAAGGTCAAGTTTGGCAGCTAGGTCTACAAGGGATTCATCGCCACCGCGTGCACGCTGGGATGCCCTGATGGCTTCTGGGTTTTCTCTAAGTAGATTGAGGTCAATCACGCCCTCAAGCCTACCCGCAGAAACCCTTAGGCTTGTGTCGTGGGCGGGCATGCAATCATCTTTAATCCTTCGAAGACCTCGAAGGAAAAGCTTGAGCAATTTATAACCCAGGCCCAGCTGAATCACGTTTCACTTTTCACTTCGGATTCGAAAACCAATGGCTACCAAACCGCGCTAAAGGTAATCTCCGAAGGACACCGGCACATCGCAATCGCCGGCGGTGACGGCACAATCCGAGCCGTGATTCAAGCGGTGGCAGAGGCCAAACATGAGGTGAGCATCGGTCTGATAGCCATTGGAACAGGAAACGTGCTGGCGAGAAATCTCAGGATTCCGCTCGGGCTGAGCGCAAAATCAATCGAGAGGGCACTGAGCGGCCAGCCCTACCGAATAGACCTCGGCGAGGCCATGGCTCTGATGCATGATGGCCACCTCAGGCAATTTTTCTTTACCGGAATCGCAGGGCTGGGGATGGATGCGCGAATCATGCAGCGAACCAGGAAGTCACTCAAGCGCCGAGTGGGGTGGATCGCCTACATCGACGGCGGATTTCGATCGCTGCCACTGAAGTTTGAGAAATTCGAGGTGAGTGTGGACGAGCGGCCACTGCGAACTTTGAAGAGCTACTCGATTCTGGTGGGAAACGCCGGCTGGCTTCCGGGAAACATTTCGATGATGCCGGATGCCAAATTGGATGACGGGCAGTTGGATTTTGCCGCCATAGGTCCGAGGCGAATTTGGAACTGGATTGACTTTTTAGCCAGGGTGACCTGGCAAAACCAAATTGTTCGCCCAATTTCACTTGGTCGGAAATTCTTGGATGCAACGGCCAACCTCAAGACCATGGAAAACCTCAATGGAGCCAGGATTCGTATCCGACCAAGCTCGCCAAGCCCCATGCAATTGGATGGTGACGTGATGGGGGAAGTGCTGGAAGTTAACTTCTGCCTAAAGCCAAAGGGATTGGTCGTAAGGCTTTAGTTTCCTCGCAGGCTCTCAAGCCACTGCTGGGCCGACTCGTATGCAGGGTTTGAGTTATTGCCGCGGTGCACAGATTCACTCTTATCCGCCCTGGGGTAGGAGCCGAGGAATATCACCTTTGGCGAAAAACGGTGCAGCCCCATCAAAGCCTCAGCAATAGCCTCGTCCTCGAGGTGGCCCTGGGCATCAATGTTGAAGCGGTAGCGGCCAAAGCGATCACCGACCGGCCTGGATTCAATTCGGGAGAGATTCACCCCGCGCGCAGCGAACTGCTCGAGCATCTCTAAAAGCCCACCGGGTCGGTCATCCGGGAGTTCCACAATGACAGAGGTTTTGTCAAAGCCGGTTCTTGGCTTTGGTGCGCCGCTGCGACCGACCTCCAGGAAGCGGGTTTGGGCTTCCTTGTTTTCCCCGATGTCGCTGGCAAGGGTCACCAGACCATAGAGTCCAGCAGCTCCGGGGGCAGCTATAGCCGCATCTGAGGTGTGACCGGAAATTACTGTTTTTGCCGCCGCAGCGGTGGAGGCGGTTGGGATGTGAGAGTGGTTTGGAACCCTGGCCTGCAACCACTTGCGAGATTGGGCATAGGCAACCGGGTGGGTGTAAACAGTTTGAATAGATTCAAGTGTTGTCCCCGGGGAAGCCATTAGATCAAAGGTGACCGGCACCAAATACTCTCCAAATATTTGAACCCCGGAGTAGGTTGCCAAAGCATCCATGGTTGCCGATACGCCACCCTCGAGAGAGTTCTCAATCGGAACCACAGCCCGCTCAGCGCTGCCATCTAGCACGGAATCAAGTGCCTCACTCACTGAGCCGACTGGGATCAGGGCAGTGTCCTCACCGGCCAGTTGTCGCGCGGCCATTTCAGTGAAGGTGCCGGCTGGGCCCAGGTAGGCAATCGACTTAGGTTGGGACATGCCTCAAGATTAGGGCAGATGCGCCAATGGTTGCAGTTTTGTTAGACGACTACTAACCGCTTATGCCCGATTCGCTATACCTTTTATAAGAAGTTCCGGAAGGGGACCCATGCACCAGAGAGCCGGTTTGCTTGCCCATGAAAGCGACCTAGTTGATCTAGAGAAACTAACTTCCAGCTACTTCGACGTCTCCCCGGACGTTGCTATTGCAGAACAGCGAGTTGCGTTTGGAACATCTGGCCACCGTGGGAGCTCGCTCAACGGCTCGTTCAACGAGAACCATATTCTGGCTATCACTCAGGCGATTGTGGAATATCGAACTGCTCAGGGTTTCAACGGTCCAATTTATGTCGGCCGTGACACCCACGCACTGAGCGAACCAGCTCAGCAGAGCGTTCTTGAGGTTCTTGCCGGCAACGGACTAGTTGCTCTGATTGACAGTAACGACCGCTACACCCCAACTCCAGCAATTTCGGTAGCCATCATCGATCACAACGGTCAACTCCCCCGCGGCAGTGATGCGGTGGCGGATGGCATTGTGATCACCCCCAGCCACAATCCACCCCAGGATGGCGGCATCAAATACAACCCCCCACACGGTGGGCCAGCGGACTCCGATGCCACAAACTGGATCGCAAAGCGGGCCAACGAAATCATTTCCAACGGCATGCAGGCCGTGAAGCGAGCAACGCCAAATGCCCGAAAGTTCGACTTCCTAAATAACTACGTTTCCCAACTTGACCAGGTGCTCAAGCTCGACTCAATTCGCAATGCCGATGTTCGAATTGGAGCCGATCCAATGGGCGGAGCATCGGTTGACTACTGGGGTGCCATTGCAGATCGATTTAGGCTAAACCTTCAGGTGATAAACCCTAACGTCGACTATCGGTTCGGCTTCATGACACTGGACTGGGATGGCAAGATCCGCATGGACTGCTCCTCACCGCATGCCATGGCCTCACTAATTGATAACAAATCAAGCTTTGACATCTCTACTGGCAATGACGCAGACGCAGATCGGCACGGCATTGTCACGGCAGACTCCGGACTTATGAATCCAAACCACTTTCTTGCCGCCTCAATTCACTACCTCTTCGGTGAGCGAGACGGCTGGGATGAAAACGCTGCGGTGGGTAAGACCATGGTGTCCTCTTCAATTATTGACAAGGTGGTTTCGAGCCTGGGTCGCAAGTTGATTGAGGTTCCGGTTGGGTTCAAATGGTTCGTCTCTGGCCTCTCCGACGGTTCAATTGGCTTTGGCGGCGAAGAATCCGCTGGGGCCTCTTTCCTGAGGCGCAACGGTCAAGCTTGGTCAACTGACAAAGACGGATTGATAATGTGCCTGCTGGCTGCAGAGATTGAAGCGGTAACCTCAAAGAGCCCCTCGGAGCTTTACGCCGACCTAACCCGCATTCACGGTGAACCGAGCTATCGAAGAGTTGATGCCCCGGCCACCTTGGAACAAAAATCGACGCTCAGCAAACTTTCCGCCAATGAAGTTTCCGCCACGACGTTGGCTGGGGAGTCGATAAGCAACATCGAAACCCATGCAAGTTCCGGTGGGGCACTGGGCGGAGTAAAGGTCTCTACACAGAACGCCTGGTTTGCCGCCCGGCCCTCTGGAACTGAAAATGTCTACAAGATTTACGGAGAGTCGTTCAAGGGTGATCAGCACCTAGAGCAGGTTTTGGCCGAGGCTCAATCGCTGGTTGATTCCGTTATCTCTTCAAGATAAAACTCCGCCGCGGGTAAATCCCAAAACTCCTCAAAGGTTTGTATTCCATTTTTGGCATAAAGGGCAGCAATCTCTTTTCCCACAAACCGGAGGTGCCAAGGCTCGTAGGTGTAACCGGTAATTGAAGTGGTGTCCTCTTCGTAGCGGATGATGAACCCGTGTTTCCAGGAGTTCTCTGCCAGCCACTTACCGGCATCGGTATCCCCGAAGCACTGCATGATTGCGCATCCCTGAGCGGGGACTGAAACGTCAACTGCCAGACCGGTTTGATGCTCTGAGTGACCTGCCTTGGCGCTTCGCACCAAGGCCCCTGCCAATCCATACTGCTCAGTCTTCGAGACAAAAAGTTCGCTCTGGTATTCGTAGGAGCGGTAGGCGGAATTCACAAACAGCTGCCCGACACCTTGAGCGTGCATCTCGGTGGCCAAGTTCTCAAGTGCTGTGGCGGCATGGTCACTCAGCTCAAGTCCACGAGAATTGTCGAGACTCTTGGAGGACTGCACCGCTCGCAAATTGGCGGGTTCATAGTCGATTGGATTCAGCGGACGCTGTTTGTTGACCACCACCCACTCGCTAGATGCGAAGTTCGTTGCCAGTTTCACAAAGTCGAACTCGTTGATGTCTGGAGATTGGGCTGACTCAGATCGACTTTCTAAATCGGTGATGGCGCCTCGAATGATTTCATGGGTCGGATCAAAGGCCTGAGGCTGCAGGACAAGTGCCATTCCAAGTCCGGCTAAGACAACCGGTGGTCCGAACACGAACCAGGGATTGCGAAGCAGAGGTCTAGACTGAGGCACGTATAAACCCTAGAACTTGGAGACCCGTTGGCGTCTAACACAAGGCGGGAAGCCGCAAAACAGGCCGCTCAATCTGGCCAAATGTCACCCAGAGAAATTTGGTTGGTCCTAGTTGGGCTCATGTCCGGGATGTTCCTGGCGGCCCTGGACCAGTCTGTGGTGGGCGCCGCAATGAGAACAATTGCTGATGATTTAGATGGACTTTCAGTCCAGGCGTGGGCCACGACCGCATACCTAATTACCTCAACAGTCTCAACCCCAATCTACGGAAAGCTCGGGGACCTCTTCGGGAGAAGGCCGCTCTTCCTGGCCGCAATCGCAATTTTCATAATTGGTTCGGTAACCACCGGGTTCGCCAATGACATGTATCAACTAGCTGCATATCGCGCGATTCAGGGGCTTGGTGCCGGCGGGTTGTTCTCACTCGCTCTAACCATCGTTGCGGACATTGTTCCGCCTCGTGAAAGAGCTCGCTACCAGGGCATGTTCTTGGCCGTATTTGGCTCATCTTCTCTGCTTGGGCCAGTAGTAGGCGGGACCTTTGCGGGAATCGATCAGATTCTCTGGATCGACGGCTGGCGCTGGGTATTCCTGATTAACCTTCCAATCGGAATTGCCTCACTGATCATGGTGACCACCTTCTTGCACGTCCCGCACACCCCAAAGCAGCAGAAAATTGACTGGTGGGGTGCCGTCACGATCGTGGTTGGAGTTGTTCCAATTCTCCTGGTTGCGGAGCAGGGACGAGAGTGGGGCTGGGGCTCCCCGCTCTCCGTTGCTATGTATGTCACCGGAGTAGTTGGAATCGTGAGCTTCATCCTGGTTGAAAAGCGAATGGGTGAATCAGCTCTGATTCCTCTTTCAATCTTCAAGAATCAGACTTTTGCCAGGACCCAGGTGCTGGGCGTAATTATTGGTGCCGGCATGTTTGGCGGCATGATCGTGCTGCCATTGATCATTCAAATCATCTACGGCATCACACCAACTATGACCGGTTTGATGATGCTTCCGATGGTGCTGGGAATGATGACCGCAACCATTACCGCCGGTCGGATAACTTCAAAGACTGGAAAGTACCGAATCTTCTTCAACACCGGAACGGCGACTCTTTTCACTGGCTACACCTTCATGGTCTTGGTGCTCGCAGCTGATACACCGCTGTGGTTGCTCGCTATCGGCATGGTGCTGATTGGACTTGGTCTGGGTCAGCTAATGCAGACCACAATGGTTGCAAGCCAGAACGCAGTGGAGGCCAAAGACATTGGAGTGGCAACCTCTTCGGCCACCTTCTTCAGGCAAATGGGTGGAACCTTTGGAGTCGCCATCTTTATGTCGATCCTGTTCTCTCAGGTGGTCGACAAAATAACTCAGGCCTTCCAGGACACCGAGGTTCAGGCTGGGCTAGCCGAAGCGTTGGCCAATGGCAACGTCACTTCGGATCCTGCCAACGCCGGAATTCTTGAAGTGTTGAACTCTGGACCCAGCGGAGCAAACGGCATCACCAGTGATAGCTCATTCCTAATTGGAGCGGATGAGAGGCTAACCCTGCCGTTCCGAATTGGATTTGTTGAAAGTTCTCTGACCGTATTCATGCTCGCAGCCAGCTTCATAGCGGTTGCCTTTGTCATCAGTTGGTTCATCAAGGAAATCCCGCTTCGGCAGAAGAGTGCCTCACAGGAAGCGGCCGAAGCCGCTGCTGCCGGGCACTAGCACTTATACTTTTCCCACCACGGGAGTTCGGTAAACCGGACTGAGAGGAAAGCTGAAAGCTTTCGACCGTCGAACCTGATATGGGTAATGCCAGCGCAGGGAGACACTCCAACCCGTGCCTAAACGAAAGGCACGAAATGAAAAAAGTAGCACTTGTAGCAATCGGTGTATTTCTACTGGCTGGCTGTTCTTCGCCAGAGACAGTAACCAAGCTCAGACTTGCAACGCATGATTCCTTTTATATCTCAGATGAGCAGATTGCGGAGTTTGAGAGCTCAACCGGATACGACCTAGAGGTAATCACCTTGGGAGACACCGGAGGGCTAACCAACCAACTAGTTCTCACCAAAGCCGCACCTGTTGCAGATGTTGTTTATGGAATCGACAACACCTTCGCTCCGGTCGCCACCGAAAACAAAATCGTGGAGGATCTCGTTCCAATTAACTACGGCGATGTTTGCTTCAACTACGACATTGATTGGTTTGATGCCAACGGCATTCAACCCCCAACTTCATGGCGAGAGCTGGGAGATCCGCGTTTCAAAAACCTTGTGGTAATTCCAAACCCCACCCTGTCATCCCCCGGTCTTGCATTCCTGGCCACCACACATGCGGGCTTTGAAACCTCTGCTGAAGTATTCGCCTATTGGCGATCACTACGGGACAACGGTCTCAAGACCACCAGCGATTGGACCGAAGCCTATTTCACTCACTTCACCCGCTACGAGGGAGAACGCCCCATAGTCCTAAGCTATGCATCCTCTCCAGCGGCTGAAATAAAAAACGGAGTTGCCGGAAGTGCAGCATTGAGAACCGAGTGCTTCAGGCAAACCGAATACGCCTCTGCTGTGGTCGGCGGAAGTAATCCAGCTGGAGCCAAGGCACTCATTGACTTCTTTCTAACCGAATCATTCCAATCGCAACTACCTTGGAACATGTTTGTCTACCCCGTAGCGGATGTTGAACTGCCTCAGGAATTCGCTCAGTTCGCGGCGCCCGCTGAGTCAACGATTGGGGAGAATTTGGACATTGCCGCCAATCGAGAGCAGTGGCTAACCGACTGGCAAGATGTCTTTGACAACTAGCCTCGAACTCCTGCTGACCACCGCATTTATTGCTCTGGCGAGCGCGGTCCTGGCAACAGCGTTTGGCGTGGTGTTTGGGCGCTGGTTGAGAACCCTCAGTTCTTCCATTGGGAGAGTTGTTTCTGCTATCGCTCTGATTCCTTTTCTGCTGCCTCCGCTTTTGATCGGAATGGCATTCAGCCAACTGGATTTTTTGTATTCAAGTTTTGGAATACTAAACATCCTGGTTGCGCATACCATCATGAACTTTGGATTTATTGGCAGGGTGGTTGCCTCGAGCACTCTTCAGAAAGAACAGATTGAGGAGGCGAGAATCTCTGGTGCTAACGATTTTGAGATCTTCGCTCGAATTGAACTTCCGCAACTTCGAGGGCCACTTTCGTCAGCCGGACTTTTGGTAGCAATCTACTCCGCCACCAGCTACGGGCTGATCCTTATTCTGGGAAATGGAGTCAGGACTCTAGAGACTGAGATCGCTCGAACCACGCTGGTAGCGCTCGACTTTCAAACGGCCACCCTCTTAGCAGTTCTTCAGAGTTTCCTAACACTCGCACTCTTTCTGTTAGCGCGTCGCTTTGGCCCAGGGGTCAGTCTCTTGGGTCAGCTGGAAAGGCAAAATCTAAGAGTGGGTTTGCTCAGCAAAATCCTTGGCTATGCCCTGCTGGCTTTGGTTGTAATAACCATAGGCACAGTGATGGCAAGATCTTTTTCTGGAGTTGGGCTGATCGACAATCTGGAGAACCTTTTCTCAACCGGATACCGATCAATACTGAACATCAGCCCCTTCGAGGCTGGCCTAAACAGCATTCGAAATGCGCTGATAACGGCGACCCTCGCGGTAGTCATCGCTCTCTTCCTGGCGAGTCGAAAGTACAGGTCTGGTTGGGTCTTGATTGCGGTCGGAATATCACCAGTAGTCATCGGACTGGCGACCCTGATAATCTCGGGGTACCTGCCCAGGGAGCTCACCGCATCTTGGCTATTGCTCCCATTGGTTCAGGTTTTACTCTCGCTGCCAATCGCTTATCAAATTCTCAGGCCGGCTTTTGAAGCAATTGATACTGATGTTCGTTTCGCTGCTCATTTGGATGGGGCTAACCAGCTGACTCGACTTTTGAGAATAGAGGCGCCGCAGGTCTCTAGGTCGATTGGGTTGGCTGCAGCATTTGCAGCTCTTGTTTCACTTGGGGAATTTGGAACGGCCAGCTTCCTGGCTTTCGGGGAGAATGAGACTCTGCCGATAGTGATGTTCAAACTCTTGAGTCGACCGGGAGAGCAAAACCTGGGAATGGCCATGACTGCTGCCGCAATTCATATTCTGATTGCGGCATGCATAACCTGGATCAGCCTGAGATCAGGCGATATGAAATCTGAGCCTGATCGAGCCGAGCGGTAACCGTGCTAATGGACTCTGGGTTCTGGTCAACCGTTACAAACTTTCGGCCGAGCTTGCCCGCGACCGCTGCTGTGGTTCCTGAGCCTGCAAAGAAATCCAAAACTAAATCACCCGCTTTGCTACTGGCGGTAATTATGCGCCTGAGAATACCCTCGGGTTTTTGAGTTGGATAACCGGTTTTTTCTTTTCCGGTTGGCGAGACGATTGTGTGCCACCAAACGTCGGTTGGCAGTTTTCCGAGTTCTGCCTTTTCCTTTGTCACTAAGCCCGGAGCCATATAAGGCTCACGATCAACCTCTTTGGAATCGAAGTAGTAACTCTGCGGGTTTTTGACGTAAACCAAGATGTTGTCGTGCTTTGCAGGCCAGCGTGATTTTGACCTTGCGCCATAGTCATAGGCCCAAATGATTTCATTCAAAAATGAGTCCCTTCCAAACAAAGCGTCAAGCAGCACCTTGGCGTAGTGGCTCTCTCGGTAATCCAAGTGGAGGTAGAGGGTTCCGGTTTCGCTCAGCAGGCGCCAAGCCTCTTCCAGCCTTGGTTCGAGGAAAGACCAGTAATCGGCAAATTCGTCATCGTAGCTCAGCACACTTTGCACCACCTGCTCGTAGCGCTTTCCTTGAAAACCTAGGCGTCCTGAATTGCTGGGAGAAGCCTTGCGATTGGTCCTGGTCTGTGCTCGGCCGGTGTTGAAGGGAGGATCGATGTAAATCAATTGAACTGAGCCGGTTGGCATAGATTGGAGATACGGGAGGTTGTCCCCCAACACCACTAAGTTCTCGCTCACGAGGGAAAGATTAACAGCATGGATACCAAGGTTCTTCACGATTCAAGTAATCACCGCTACGAGATTTACCTTGGCGAGGAGCGGGTTGGGCTAATGGATTACAGTCTCAGGCCCGGAGAAATCCACCTGGTCCACACCGAGGTCAATCCCGAGCACCAGGGGAAAAATCTTGCCGCCATTTTGCTTCGAGAGTCGCTGAACTCAATTCGCTCCGAGAACCTAGGCAAAGTTGTTCCGGTTTGCTCCTACACGGTCAAATACATGGAAAAGCACCCCGAAACTCAAGACCTGCTGCTTAACCCGATTGAGGATGCGATTGCAGCCTGCCGTTTTCCAGGGTCCAACTAGTCCCAGTTGCTCGGTGCAGGTTCCTTGCCCTTGGGAAGTTGGACATCCGCTGCCCAGCGCAGCACCCACTCGGGAACAACCGGAGTCTCGCCCGGCCAGCCACCGGAACCCTCCATAACCTGCTCCGGCGTCAGGATGCCCCAGCTGCGCTTTAGGAACCGGCCGCGCATGATGGCTCGAGCGTAAATCTCACCGTTTCTGACAAAGCGCTGCTCTATGTAGTAGGCGATGTCGTCCCAACCCAGAACCTTGGTTTCAAGATCAAACTTTTGCCAAGGCTCCAAAGACTTGCGGTAACTGATGGTGGAGTTCACCACGATCGGATACCAACCGAGCTTGTTCCACTTCTGCCAGAAACCTGTTCTGAGCCCCTGGTCAAAGCGGCCAATATCCATCAGAGTCAAAAAGACACCGTTGTTCATGTGATTGTAGAGATCAAGATCTGATGGCCAAACCCGAAGGGTTACCTTGGAAACCTCATCAATGCGCAGTTTTGGGCGCTTGCGCCAGGTCAGCATGACGTAGAGGATTCGGAACCAAAGTTTCACCAGATCACCACACGATCGTTTGGTTCCAGCCACATTTCATCCTGGCTGGAAGTTCCGAAAGTTTCGTGGAAAAGATCTAGGTTCTTCACTACTTGGTTGCAACGGAACTCGGGTGGGGAGTGGGGATCAGTCGCCAGACGTTGAATAGCAATCTCATCGCGACTCTTGGCCCGCCAGCACTGCGCCCATGACATCAGGAATCGCTGAGCGGCGGTAAGGCCGTCGATCACCGGGGGCTCTTGCCCGTTTAGGGAAAGCAGGTATGCCTTCCAGGCGATGCCAAGACCACCCAGGTCACCGATGTTCTCACCGATGGTGAGCTCGCCATTGACCTTGTGCTCGTCTCCGAGTTGAGCTGGAGATAACGCTGAATACTGATCAATCAGTGACTTGGTTAGCGCCTCAAAAGCCTCACGGTCTCCCGAGGTCCACCAGGAGACCAGCTTTCCATCCCCGTCATACTTCGAACCCTGGTCGTCAAAGCCATGACCGATCTCGTGGCCGATAACTGCCCCAATACCGCCAAAGTTGATTGCGTCATCCGCAAGCGGTGAGAAGAAAGGTGGCTGAAGGATGGCGGCCGGGAAGACAATCTCGTTGAGGCCTGGGTTGTAGTAGGCATTGACGGTCTGCGGTGTCATGTGCCATTCGTCTTTATCGATTGGCTGGCCAATCTTGTTGGCGTGGTAATCAAATTCCCAGCTGGATACGTTCTTGACATTGGAAATTAGATCTTCTCTGGAAATTGCAATGGAGGAGTAGTCCTTCCACTTATCCGGGTAACCAATTTTCGGAGTGAACTTTGAGAGCTTGATCAGCGCCTTTTCTTTGGTCTCCTGAGTCATCCAGGTCAGGGATCTAATGCTCTGCTCGTAGGCCTGAATCAGATAGTTCACCAGCTGGTCCATCTGAGTCTTGGAGGATTCCGGGAAGTGCTTTTCAACGTAAATTTGACCTATAGCTTCACCCAGACTTCCCTCCACGAGAGAGACTGCGCGCTTCCAGCGCGGGCGATTTACGGGCTGCCCGGTGAGCTTTGTGCCGTAGAAGGAAAAGCGCTCCTCAATGAATGCCTTTGATAGATATGGGGCGTAGGAGCGAACCAAGACCCAAGAGAGCCAGAGCTTCAAAGTCTCCAGGTGATCATCGGTTAGCAGCTCTGATATTCCCTCGAAGAAGCTCGGCATCATCACCACGTTTTCCTCCAGCAGGGAGGGGCTGAGCGCTGCACCCGCTAGGTACTGATCCCAGAGAATCTTGCTATTGAGACCCTTGAGTGAAGCCATGGTTTCAAGGTTGTAGGTTTTCTCCGCATCGCGGGATTCAACGCGGCTCCAGTGGTGCTTGGCAATCTTTCCCTCGAGTTCGAAGATTGCCTGCGCGGCATCGATGGCCTCGGTGGCTGACCAGCCGGCCAGCATGAGCATGCGCGAGATGTGGGGAACGTACTCGGTGCGAATTTCCTCGTACTTTGAATCGGTGTAGTAGTCCTTGTCTGGAAGTCCAATTCCACCCTGGTAGAGGTGAACCAGGTAACGCTCCGGGTTACCGGGATCGTTGTCAACGTATGAGCCCCAAAGCCCAGAAACACCGGTTCGCTCGAGAGCGCCGAGCATGAGGAAGAATTCACTCAGCTCTGAAATCTTGGCGATTTGATCCAGTGAATCCATAATCGGTTCTGCACCGAGCTCCTCGATTCGCGCCTCATCCAAGAAAGAGGAGTAGAGGTCTCCGATCTGCTTGCCCACAGCGGAGGTCGGGTTCTCCGCGGCTGCCTCGAGCACCTCACGAACCGCAGCTTCAGCGTCGTCGGCCAGCAGGTAAAAGCTTCCGAAGACGGCCTTGTCCTCGGGGATTTCCGTTGTGCTCAGCCAGTGACCGTTGACGTGCCTGAATAGGTCTTGCTTGGGAGAGATTTCGTTGGATAGTTCGGCTTTGTCCAGCCCGGGCTTCATTGACATGGCCCTAGTCTATGGAATCAACCCAGGGCTAAAATTGAGCTATGGCTCTGAACAAAATCATCCTCTACTACGGCTTTGCACCGGTCGCCGATCCCAAGGCGGTGATGCTCTGGCAGAAGACCCTTTGCGCCGCTCTAAATCTCAAGGGCCGAATCCTGATCTCGGAGCACGGAATCAACGGCACCCTGGGTGGCGACATGGAAGACCTCAAGAAGTACTGCCGAGCCACCAAGGACTACCCGGGTTTTGGAAAGATTGACTTTAAGTGGTCTGACGGCACCGGTAGCGACTTCCCCCGGCTGAGCGTCAAGGTTCGAAAAGAACTGGTTGCCTTCACAACCCCCAAGGAAATTCAGGTTGAAAAAGCCGGAATTGTGAACGGTGGAAAACACCTGAAGCCGGTTGAGGTAAACCGCCTGGTGGAGGAAAAGGGCGATGATGTCGTTTTCTTCGACGGCCGAAATGCCTTTGAGGCCAAGATCGGAAAAATCAAGAACGCAGTCGTCCCTAACGTTCAAACCACGCACGACTTTATTGCGGAGCTCGAGAGTGGAAAGTATGACCACCTCAAGGACAAGCCGATCGTCACCTACTGCACCGGTGGAATCCGCTGCGAAATTCTCTCGGCCGTGATGATCAACCGTGGCTTCAAAGAGGTCTACCAGATTGAGGGCGGCATCGTCCGATACGGCGAACGCTTCAGAGACAAAGGGCTCTGGGAGGGTTCACTCTACGTCTTTGATGGCCGGATGAACGTGAACTTCTCGGACGAGGCCAAAACCATTGGCGACTGTGAGAAGTGCGAGGCAAAAACCTCTAGCTTTAGAAATTGCTCAAATTTAGGCTGCCGTGATCTGATTCTGCTCTGCGACAGCTGCAACGAGAACCCAGAGAACCTGCAGTGCCAGCCTGAGCACACCCGGGGCAAGCGCCTCCAAGAGGTCGGCTAAAGCAAGAATCCCCGTAGGTCTCTAGGACCCGCGGGGGTTCTGCCTCAAGGAGAAGTTGAGATTAGTGGCCGTGCTTGCCGCGCATGCCTTTGGGGTGACCAACCTTACCCATGCGCTTGGCTGGGGTCTCTGCTGCAACGGTCGCGCTGTATGCGACTGTCAGTGACTTAAAGCTCTTCACGCTGACTGTGCCATCGGTTGCAGTGGTGATAGTCACCAGTGCTGCCGAAGATCCATCCGAAGGGTAGAGCGCCAGCTTGGTCATGCCATCTGCGTCAGCTCGGAAACCAAGCACTCCTGCCAGGGTTGAGCCGGAGATCACCGAGGTGTATGCGCCGGCCGCATTTTTGGTGGGCTTAAGTCCAATCCGCTTTCCACCGGTGGTGGGCTTTGTGCTGGGGACGCTGGTTGCGGTGTCCTCCAAAACATACGCGGTGAAATAAGCGCCGTGGGATGCAACGTGGGACGAGGTCACTGAGCTTGGAATTCCAGTGATGGTCGCGCTCAAGGTCGCGTGCTGGTGGTTTGAACCGGTTTGTGAGCTCTGACCGAATCTAGCGCCACCGCGGTCATGAGCTGAAGCTGGTGCTGCACCGAGAGCTGCTCCGGCGATCAGTGCCACGGATGCCGCAATGGCGATTTTTGCTTTCGTTTTCATTTTCTTTCCTGTCGTAATCGGACAGTCAAAAAACTAGCCAGCCAACTTTTGTAAAGGATGAAAAACCAGCAACCCCCAACCTATTTGCCAGCTGGCACTCAGTTATAGAAATCTCCAGCGCTTGAGCTCCCAGCCAAATTTCACGCTCATGAGTCTGAGCAAAATAATGAACACCGATCCAAACAGCAGGGTGATTGATACGGGTAGTAGCAAAGCATCCAGCAGCACCACCAGCCAGCCTCCGGCAAAGGCTACAACCGCATACGGCTGATGATCGTGGAATGCCCTCGGCACCTCATTCACCAGGACATCTCGCAATATTCCACCCACCACCGCGGTAATAACTCCCATTAGAACTGCGATCAGCGGGCTGGAGCCAAGCTCAAGTGCAATGTGCGTGCCTCCCGCAGTGAAGATGCCCAGTCCGATGGCATCGGGGATGACAATTGCTTTTTCTGTGAAAACGAAGTGTCTGGCACGAAAGAAAAACGGTAGAAAGAATGCCAGAGCAATTAGCACCCAGACCCAAAACTCCTGCTCGACCCAGAAAAAGGGCCTCCGGTCTAAAAGGATGTCTCTCAAAGTTCCGCCGCCAAAGGCAGTGATAAACCCGACCATCACCACACCGACAAGGTCAAAGTGCTTTCGAGCAGCCTCGATGACTCCGGAGAGTGCGAATGCGATTACGCCCAGCACCTCAAGGGCAATCAGGAATGCGTCGAGGGTAATTTGCTTCACCAACTTCCAGTCAGGGGGAAGCATGTCCTGAGACATGAATCTGTAGTGCGCGAGGCGGGACTTGAACCCGCACGTCCTTGCGGACACTGGCACCTGAAGCCAGCGCGTCTGCCATTTCGCCACTCGCGCGTTAGAGGCTCTCTCAAGCCCAACAAGCCAAGAGATTAGCAGAGAAATGAGAGCGGCGTAAGGGGCGGGTGGGTAGACTTACCCTCACCCTACAGACCGTGGAAGCGAGCCAATTGAGCTTTCTTGACAAGGCAGAAAAACGCATCGAGGCTGGTGTCAGCTCGCTGTTTGCTCGCCTGAGCAAGGCCGAGCTGCAGCCGGTTGAGCTCACCCAAGCCATAAAGGCCACGATGGATCAGGCTGCCAACGCCGTGGGGTCAGATCGAGTCCTAGCACCGCATCGCTACAAAGTACTGGTCGCCCCGCACGACCTAAAATCTCTTGCTCCTGGGCTGATTTCAGCGGTTCGTCTAGAGGTCGCCAAGCATGCTGCGAAGCAGGGTTACCGACTCTCCGGAGAATTAGAAATCACAGTTTCCGAGGACCCTAAGGTCCCCAGGGGTCAGGTGAAGGTCGGCTACTCAGCGCTGCAGAACCACGTGAACTGGGCGCCAGCCTTGCTCTTCAACGGCCAGAGAATCGAATTGGGGTCCGGCAGCACCACCGTTGGGAGAGACGAGTCCTCCAACATCGTGGTTGACGACCGAGGGTTGAGCCGAGTCCACTTTGAAATTGCTTGGAATGGGGAGATTGCCGCCATTCGCGACCGCCAGTCGACCAATGGAACGTTTGTCGACGGCGAGCGGGTAAGTGAAATGGTGTTGCGCTCTGGAAGCAAAATTACAGCTGGCAGATCAGTCTTCGAATTTGAACTGAACGCGGTCGGAGTCGCATGAGTGAGCTAGCGCTTTTCCTGGTCCGCATCGGTTTTGTTGCGGTGCTGTGGATATTCATCCTCAGCCTGCTGTCAGTTATCCGCGCGGACCTCTACGGCCGAAGGGTGATTAGCAAGTTGGCGCAGCAAAACGCTCCCCAGCTAATTTCCGGAGGCGCCGGCTCCATCTCAAGCCTCGCCATCGAAGATGGTGAAAGTTTTGAGCCCACTCAAATTGCGATGTTGACGGGAAGAACCGCTGGAACCTCGGTGGATATCGCTGGCAAGCGCGAGGTGCTTATTGGCAGGGCCTCGAGCTGCGACCTGGTGATATCTGACGAGTTCGCCTCAAACATGCACGCCAAGTTGGTCTTAGTTGGCGAGGACTGGGTATTGCAGGACCTGAACTCCACCAACGGAACCTTTATTGATGGCCGAAAAGTGGTTACCCCGGCAACTATCAAGCAGGGCACCACGATTCGTATCGGCACAACAACCTTTGAGCTGAGGTAATAAGCCTTGGCCGTAAAAACTATTTCTTATGCCGCCAGTGACATCGGCAAACACCGCAGCTCCAATCAAGACTCCGGTTATGCCGGATACCAACTCTTCTTTGTCGCAGATGGCATGGGTGGACACGCGGGTGGCGATATCGCCTCCGCAATCTCCTCGCAGCGAGTGGCACTAACCGATTCCCGCTACGAAAGTGTGGAGGAGGCGATTGACTCTTTCAAGAAGGGGATCTTGGAAGCCAATGGGATGCTGTCCCTGACCGTTGCCGACCACCCCGAGCTTGAGGGCATGGGCACAACCTTCTCGGGAATTCTGCTGCACGGCACCCAGATGGTCACCGCTCACATCGGAGACAGCCGCATTTACCTCGCCAGAGACGGCGAGGTGAAGCAGATCACTAACGACCACACCTTCGTTCAGAAACTCGTTGACATGGGTCGAATCACGCCGGAGGAGGCTTTGGTTCACCCCAGAAGAAGCGTCCTGATGCGCGTGCTGGGAGATGTCTCCGGAGAACCAGAAATCGATATTGCCCTGCATGATGCCCTGCCCGGAGATCGCTGGTTACTCTGCAGCGATGGGCTGAGCGGTGTGGTGCCAGAAAACGTGATGGATCGAATCCTCACCTCAAAGATCCCAACTGAAGAGGTTGCGGAGCTCTTGGTTGGTGAGGCCCTTGAGTTTGGTGCTCCAGACAACGTGACCGTGGTGATCGTAGACATAGTTAGACCCGCCACAAAAACCGACTTTGAACCCGGAGCTCACTTTGTCGGCTCAGCCGCCAACGAGGTGGTTATTGAAGAGCGCAAGGGTGGCAAGATCCTCAGGCTGTTCTCGCCTAGAAACCTTTTCGAACTGCTGCAGACCCCAGAAGACCCAACTCAGTACGCTCCCGAATCCGAGGAGCTACTCAACAAGATTCTCATGGAGACCAGGCGCAAGATTCGCTGGCGCTCAATACGCATTGTTGCCAGCTGGTTCCTGGTTGCCGGAATGCTCGCAGGTATGGGTTACCTCGCCTACCAGTACACCCAAACCAGGTATTACGTCGATGTCTACCAGGGCCAGGTGACAATCTTCCAGGGCATCAGGGAGTCTCTGGGGCCACTGAAATTCTCAAAGCCATTCATGGTGAGTGAGATCTCCCTGGAGGACCTCGAGCCGTTCCAGCAAACCTTAATCGAGCGCTCCATCTCCGCGGAATCTCTGGAGGATGCCGAGCGCATCCTGCAGCAGCTGAGTGAGAGTAACGATGAGTAACGTCTCGCTCACCAGTGCCATTCCAATGCTGCTCAAAGCGGTCCCGCGCTCCAGAAACTTCGAGGCCGTGCTGCTGTTTTGGGTTGCTGGAATCCAGGCATTCGCTCTAGCTCAGGTTCAGCTGGCAGTGGTTCAGCGCATGAGCTGGGACATGCTGCTCTATTGGGCTCCCCCTGCCCTCGGGGCTGCCGTTGTGCACTACGTGCTGCGCAAGCATGCCGTCAGCGCCGATGGTTTGATGCTTCCGCTCGCCTACCTGCTAAACGGTCTTGGAATCGCAATGATCTACCGGCTTGACCTTGCAGAAATTGCCCGCGGAGGAATTGAGCTCTACGCCGAGCGCCAGGTTTGGCTCACAGTCTTCGCCATGTTCTGTGCCGCGGCAGTGGTTCGGTTAGTGCCAAACCACTTGGCGCTGAGAAAGTACCCCTACCTTGCCGGCGCAGCAGCGGTCTTTCTACTGATCCTCCCGGCTGCACCGGTAATAGGTAAGACCATCAACGGAGCCACTCTGTGGGTTGGGATCGGGGAACTCACCTTCCAGCCCGGTGAGGTGGCAAAGATTCTGCTGGCAATTTTCTTTGCCGGGTACCTAATTTCAAAACGGGACACCCTGAGTGAAATTGGTTCGCGGGTTCTATTCATGAAGGTACCCAGAGCTAAAGATCTCGGCCCCATCCTGCTGTTCTGGGTTGCCTCGCTCGGGGTTCTCGTGTTGCAGCGCGACCTTGGAACCTCAATTCTTTACTTCGGTTTGTTCCTCGTGATGATCTACACCGCTACCGGGAGAGCCTTCTATGTTGGCGCCGGTATGACCATGATGATCACCGGAGCCTTGGTCGCATCCAGGCTGTTTGATTACGTTGGTCGCCGCTTCGACACCTGGCTAGATCCGTTTGCGAATGTGAATTACAACGCTGCCGGAGGCAGCTACCAGCTGGTTCAAGCGCTGTTTGGCATGGCAAACGGGGATGTGATTGGCACAGGGCTCGGGGGCGGCTTCCCACAGCTGATTCCACTTGCTGAATCGGATTTCATATTTGCGGCGCTCGGGGAAGAGTTGGGACTGGCTGGGATCTTTGCCATTTTGGCCATCTTCCTGCTTTTGGTCTACCGAGGTCTGAGAATTGCCAACTCTCACCCCGATGACTTCTCCAGGCTGCTCGCCATTGGTCTTAGTTTTGTGATTGGTCTGCAGCTGTTTGTGGTTGCCGGCGGAGTTATGGGACTGCTGCCCATGACTGGACTCACAACACCGTTTATGGCAGCTGGTGGGTCGTCACTGCTGGCGAACTGGGTCATCATCGCCCTGCTGCTTAGAGTCTCGGACTCCTCACTGAAACGGGTCCAGAGTTGAACCGGCAGGTCAGAAGGGTTGGACTCGCGCTAACCGTGATGTTTCTCGCGCTGTTTGCCATGGCGAGCTCGATTCAGGTCCTGAGAAGCGCGGATCTCTACAAAGACTCCAGGAATGTTAGAGCGTCATACGAGACGTACAAGACTCAGCGCGGCTCCATTCTGGTCGGCGGCACCTCTGTGGTGGAGAGCGTTCCGGTCAACGACGCCTACCGCTTCAACCGCGAGTACGAGTCTGTGCTCTACAGCCCGGTCATTGGCTACTTCAGCCTGTTTTCGGGAACCGACGGCATTGAGCGCGTTATGAACAGCTACCTGTCCGGGCAATCTTCAGCTCAATTCTTTGAGCAGATCAATGCGCTGCTGGATGGAAAACCGGTTACCGGTGCGGCAGTTGAGCTAACGCTGGACCCAGATATTCAGCGTGCTGCTTGGGATGCTCTGGGTGATCGCAAGGGTGCGGTGGTGGCCATCGAACCTTCGACCGGACGCATTTTGGCCATGGTGTCAAAACCAACATTTGATGCCAACCTGCTAGCCGGCCACCTATACGGTCCGGTAACAGATGCGCTCAAGACCTACTCGGCCGACGAGGACCAGCCGCTGGTAAACCGCGCGATTGCCGGCGACCTCTACCATCCGGGATCAACCTTTAAGTTGGTAGTGGCTGCGGCAGCTCTGGAATCCGGCAGCTACACAGCGACCAGCACCTTTGAAAACCTAGACACCTATCGCTTGCCCGGAACAAACACATTCATTAAGAACTCTTCAGGTTCGACCTGCGGCACCGGTGAGACCGTAACCCTGGAATACGCGCTAATTCGGTCCTGCAACATCCCCTTCGCCATGCTGGCGGTTGAACTTGGCCAGGAGCGCATTCGAGTCCAGGCAGAGTTGATGGGTTTTGGTCAAGAGCTGGAAATTCCAATGGATGTGACACCAAGCATCTACCCGATTGAGCTCGAGGATTCTCAGCTTGCGCTGACCGGCTTTGGTCAGTTTGATGTCAGGGTGAGCCCACTGCAGATGGCCATGGTCTCCTCGGCAATCGCCAACCAGGGGGTTTTGATGAAGCCCCAGCTGATTGATTTGGTGGTTGCCTCAAACCTAAATGTGCTTTCCCAACCCGAGCCCACGGTGCTGTCTGCTCCAATGTCGCGACTAACCGCTGGCTACCTAACTCGCATGATGGTGGACTCGGTCGAGGTTGGCGCAGCCACCCGAGCTGGGATCTCCTCAATAGCGGTTGCTGGAAAAACCGGCACTGCCGAAAACGGACCGACCGACCCCTACACCCTCTGGTTCACAGGATTTGCCCCGGCTGAGGCTCCCGAGGTAGCGGTTGCAGTGGTGGTTGAAGACGGCGGCGGCATTGGCCAAAACGGAACCGGCAATCAAATTGCAGCTCCAATTGCGCGCATGGTTATTGAGGCGGTGCTTGCCAAATGAAACCCTCGGTAGGTCAGCTCTACGGCGAGAGATATCGCCTTCAACTTCGCATCGCGATTGGTGGAATGGGTGAGGTTTGGCAGGCAGAAGACGAGCTAATCCTGCGCCAGGTTGCGATCAAGATTCTCAAAGAGGAATACCTCGGCGACCCCATGTTCTTGGAGCGCTTCAGGACTGAGGCCAAGAGTGCTGCGCTGGTTGAGCACGAGGGCATTGCAAATATCTACGACTACGGCGAGGACACCGGCAGTGCCTACCTGGTCATGGAGCTGGTTCCCGGTGAGTCAATGTCAAGACTTATCGAGCGAGAGAAAAAGCTCTCCGAGGAGCGCGTTCTGGACATTGTTGCCCAGACTTCAAGGGCGCTCGCCGCCGCTCACGCCAGAGGATTGGTTCACCGAGACATCAAGCCCGGCAACCTGCTGATCACTCCCGAGGGCAAGGTAAAAATCACCGACTTTGGTATTGCTCGTGTTGGCGACCAGGTGCCCCTCACCAAGACCGGTCAGGTTATGGGAACTGTTCAGTACCTCGCCCCAGAACAGGCCACCGGCAAGACTTCGACACCCGCCACTGACCTCTACTCCCTGGGGGTGGTTGCCTACGAGGCTTTAGCGGGAAAGCGCCCGTTCACCGGTGAGAATCAAATGGCAATCGCCATGGCCCACATCAACGAGATGCCGCCGGCGCTGCCGGACTCCGTCGATCCACGTGTTCAGAACCTGGTGCTTAGCTGCCTGGCAAAAAAGCCGTCGCAGCGACCTGAGTCTGCTACCTCGCTCGCTATCAGAGCGGAGGCTCTGCTTCGCGAAAAGCGCAAGCCCAGGGCAAGTGCAGTTTTCACAACCCCAGACGGTTACACCGAAAACAGTGCCACCGAGGTGATTCCGACCGACACCGCCCCGCTGCCGCGAGCGCCGATCGTTTGGCCCTGGGTAGCGACCTTGGGTCTGCTGGGAATCACCGCCATCGTGGTGATAGTTGCGATTCTCTCGGAGCCCAACACCGAAGATTTCCCAACCCCATCTAGCACGGTTTCGCCAAGCCAGAGCAGCACTCAAACCCCATCCACGGCGCCGGAGGCGACGGAGTCTGATGAGGTGGTTGCGCAGACAAAGTTGATTCTGCGCTCGGACATAATCGGAGAGAACCTAAGCGAAGTCTCCGCCAGACTGGCCGAATTGGGCATGAACGTGAACGCCATAGCGGGTGAAGAGGTGCCGGCCGGTGACTCAAGAGCCAGAACCGTCTACGCAGTTTCTCCAACCGGAAACATAACGGTCGGCACAACAATCGACGTTACCTACTACGTAGAAAACGTTGAAGATGTGCCAGTGGTCATTCCAGAGCCTGAGGTAACCGATCCGGGCTCAGAATCAGCAACAGTTTCTGAACCGGTAACTGAGACTCCCTCCGAGGAACCAAGTCCGACGGGGTAATCAGATCGTGACCGAGTCCTAAGCGGGATGTTGGTTTCCAAAAACTAAACTATGGCGGGGTAGAAAGAGCTATTTTGACTGAGAACGAAAGACTGATTGCCGGGCGCTACCGGATTGGTCAGTTGGTTGGCCGCGGGGGCATGGCCGAGGTTTACGAGGGTTACGACACTCGACTGGGCCGAACCGTTGCCATCAAGTTGCTCAAGTCGGACCTTGCGAATGATGCAAGCTTTGAGGCCAAGTTCCGCCAGGAGGCTCAAGCCTCCGCTCGCATGGCGCACCCGACCATTGTCAGGGTTTACGACGCGGGCGAGGAAGAGACCACCGATGAAAATGGCAATCCTCGCAAGACCCCTTACATCGTCATGGAATTTGTCAAGGGTCGCCTGCTAAAGGAAATCATCTTCGAGGGCGGAGTTGAGCTCGAAAGATCCATCCGCTATGTCGGCGGCATCCTCACCGCTCTTGAGGTTTCGCACCGCGCCGGAGTTGTCCACCGCGACATCAAGCCAGCCAATGTCATGGTTGGTGACGGCGACAACGTAAAGGTCATGGACTTTGGCATTGCTAGGGCAGTAAGTGACAACTCGGCTACCCAAGCCGCCACCGCCGGCATCATCGGCACCGCGCAGTACTTTTCTCCCGAGCAGGCCAGGGGTGAGGCGGTTGATGCCCGCACCGACCTCTATTCAACAGGCGTAATCCTCTACGAGCTTTTGGCCGGACGGCCACCCTTCAAGGGCGAGAGCGCAGTTTCGGTTGCCTACCAGCACGTTTCTGAGGCCGCTGTCCCACCAAGCCAGTTCAATCCTGCGGTCAGCGCAGAGTTGGATGCGGTTGTAGCTCGGGCCATGGCTAAGGATCGCAACGAGCGTTTCCAGAGCGCCGAGGAATTCCGTGAGCACCTTTTGGCCGCCGCGCAGGGTAAACCGGTTACCAATTCAAACCCCATCCCAATTTCTGCTCCGGTGACAGAGGTCCTAAGCGGCCCCACCAAGCTGATGGAATCCCAGTCCCTAGAGACTGAACTGATTGATGGTTTTGAGACCATGCCTAACGCCACCACCCCAACCATGACCACCAGCAAGGTTGGCGCCGGTGTGCTGTGGGGTCTTGGAACCGGCGTGGTTGTCATCCTGGTTGGTTTGCTGTTCTGGGTGATGAACATTGGTGGAACTTCGCCCACCATTTCACCAAGTGCCGGTGTGGCAGTTCCATCGGTTGAAGGTTCGCTCTACGACGATGCCGCCAACACTCTGGCAGCTCAGAATCTCCTGGTGCTAAGGGTCTACGAAAAGAGTGAAACCGTTCCAGAGGGCGTGGTCATTCGCCAGGAGCCAGCGGCTGGGACTCAGGTGCTAGCCAACACCCCGATCACCCTCTACGTCTCCAGTGGAGCGACCGAAGTAACCGTTCCGAACCTGGTTGGCAGAGCTGAGGCCGATGCCGTTGCACTAATTGAGGGTCAAGGACTAACGGTCGGAAGAATCGATGTGGTTGGCAGTGCGAATGTTCCCGAGGGAACTGTGATTGCATCTGACCCGGTCACCAACTCCAGGCTCCCGCTTGGCTCAGTGGTCAACCTGGTGCTCTCAGATGGCACCGTGATGATTCCGGATGTCAGAAACCTAGATGTCCTAGAGGCAAGAACCATTCTCACCGCTCCAACGATTGGCTACACGGTTTCGGTTGAGATATTCGATGCGGCCAGCTGCAATGGCACCCCGGGAACCACGGTTCTGGACCAGTCCATCGCACCGGGGCAAGCGCCTCAGCTGCAGAACATTGTGCTGTTCGTGGAGTGCGTGCCGACTGAAACGGTAGAGCCAAGCCCTACGCCCACCCCAACTACGACTCCCTAGCGCTCCAGACGGGGACTGAGGTGCTTTGCTTTTTCAAGTGCCTCGGTGTGGCCAAGGGTCGCTAGCCAGTTGGCCAGCATCTGGTAACCACCTTCGGTTAGCACCGACTCAGGGTGAAACTGAACTCCGTAAATCGGCTTGCTTTTGTGCTGCAGGCTCATGATTACGCCGGACTCAGTCTGGCCAGTAATCTGCAGCTCCTCTGGAACAGTGTCCTGAACCACTGCGAGAGAGTGGTATCTGGTTGCACTAAACCCCTGGGGTAGGCCCTTGAAGATCTCGCTGCCCGCGTGATTCACCTTGGAGACTTTGCCGTGCATCAGCTCAGGAGCACTCTTCACCGTTGCACCCATCGCCTCGGCAATTGCTTGGTGCCCGAGGCACACTCCAAAAACCGGATAGTCGGTCTGGAGCGCATACTTCACCGTTGGGATTGAAAGGCCTGCTTCACCCGGAGTTCCAGGTCCGGGGGAGATCAACACGGCATCAAATCTGGAGAGCAGTTCGGGAAGTTCAGCCTCGGTCACGGAATCATTGCGCATCACTTCGGTTTCAGCGCCCAGCTGCTGCAGATAGCCGTTGAGGGTGTAGACGAAGCTGTCGTAGTTATCGAGAACCAGAATCCGGACCATAGTCTCAATAGCCTAACCGCAGTAGGAGAATGACCGCTGATGGTTATAAACTTCTAGCCATGCCTGAATCAAGTTCACGTCGCAAGCCTTCCAAGAAGGAAGCCCCTGTTCGTCCAACCATCGTTGGCGATGAGCAGGAAGAAAACCCAACCTGGTACAAGGTCACAATGTTTGGCTTCATGATCGTCGGGTTGATCTGGATTTTGACTTTCTACATCTCCAGCGCCCGCTTCCCACTGGGTAGCGCAACTCCGATTGACCTGAGCAACTGGAACATTTTGATTGGCTTTGGCATCGCCATGGTGGGGTTTGTTATGACCACCAAGTGGAAGTAACTAGATCCAAGCCTGAATCCGCCAGAGCGTTAGCACGCTCAGCACTGCCAGCACAATAACAACCCCAAGGAACTGCGCTACGCGTTGGTTCGGCCTCCTTGTTGCGGAGTAAACGCTAGCTATCGCAACTCCGGTAACCAAGCCTCCGAGGTGGCCCTCCCACGAGATACCTGAGACAAAAAAGCCCATCGAAAAGTTAATTGCGATGAGCAAAAATATCTGAGTCGGATTGCCACCCAGGGTCCTGATCACCACGAAGAACGCACCCATTAGACCAAACAGAGCGCCCGATGCGCCCACAACTGGGGTTTGCGGATCCGAGAGCCACAGCACTGCGACCGAACCACCCAGGATGCTGACTATGTAGAGGGCAAAAAACCTAAACCGCCCGAGCATTGGTTCAAGCTGCTGCCCAAAAATCCAAATTGCATAGGAGTTCAGCAAGATGTGCCAGGGGCTGGTCCAATCGTGGACAAACCCCGAGGTCAGCATCCGCCAGGGTTCCCAAGGGGTAAAAAGCGGAGCGTAGAAAAACCGATTGGTGAACAGGTATCCAAGCGGTGAGATTTGCCCGAGCCAGATCAGCACGTTGGTAGCCAGCAGAAGCGTGGTTACCGGTGCCCTTCGGGCTCCGAGGCGAAATGCCACTTAGACCTTTTCGATGGTGATGGACTCGATGACCACATCGTCCAGCGGACGGTCACGACCATCGGTTGCCAGCTGGGCAATCTTGTCAACCACCTTGCGGCTGACCTCGTCCACCACATCACCGAATACGGTGTGCTTGCCGTATAGCCAGCCAGTTGGGGCCACGGTGATAAAGAACTGAGATCCATTGGTGCCTGGGCCGGCGTTTGCCATCGCGAGCTTGTATGGCTCCTGGAAGGTGAGCTCTGGGTGAATCTCATCACCGAACTGGTAGCCAGGGCCGCCCATTCCGGTTCCAGTAGGGTCTCCACCTTGAATCATGAAGCCCTCGATGACACGGTGGAAGATCACTCCGCTGTAAAGCGGCTTGCCGGCCTGCACCGCACCGGTGCGAGGGTCTTTCCACTCGATTGAGCCGGTTGCCAGGCCTTCGAAGTTCTCCACGGTCTTTGGAGCGTGCAGGCCAAAAAGGTTGACCTTGATTGCGCCGTGGTTGGTGTGCAGGGTAGCTACTGAGGTGTGAGAAGTCATGCGGACATTCTTTCACAGGTTTGATTTATTTCTGAAGCTCAGCACCTAGTGCTTAGATGGTGGAATGAGCAAAGTCGCCATCATCACTGGAGCGGCCTCCGGCTTCGGCCTGGGTCTTTCTAAAGAGCTAGCTTCCCGAGGCTGGGTGGTCTTCGCAACCGACCGGGATTCAGCTGCGGTTGAGGCCACCAAATCCTTTGGGGCTATCCCAAGGCGGGCCGACGTAACCATTCCCTCAGACCTGAGCGCTGTGGTTCAAGAGGCAATAGCTGATTACGGCAGCGTTGACCTAATGGTGGCAAATGCCGGCTACGGCAACTTCTCCTCGGTTGAAGAGACCACTGCGGAGGAAGTCCGGCGTATTTTCGAGGTCAATTTCTTTGGTGTTGAAAACTCAATCCGAAGCGTGCTTCCCCAGATGCGCAAGCAGCGTTCTGGGCGAATTATCATCACAACCAGCGTCGTGGCACACGTCACACTGGTTGGCCTGGGCTGGTACTCGGCGACCAAGCAAGCCCTCAAAGCAGTTGCGAACGCGTTGCGTCAAGAAACCAAGTGGCTCGGTATTGATGTCTGCACGGTTGAACCCGGAACCTCAAAGACGGGATTCGGGTCGGTAGCATTCGAGCTACTAGACAGTGGCCGGGCTGTGGGTGACTACGACAGGGTCATGACCGGCTTAAATAAATGGCTCGGCGGTCTCTACCGAATCTCACCCGGGCCAGACAAAGTTGTCAAGAAAATGCTCAAGGCAGCTACGTCGCCAAGACCGAGGGCTCACTACCCCGCCAGCTGGGATGTCCGCGCATTCAAGATTGCTTTCTATCTCTTGCCCAAGTCTTGGCTGGATGCGGTGGTGCTATGGCTCGCAAAGCGCTAGGACTTCCGATTGGGAGCTGGGTGGTGGTGGTTTTGTTCACTGCCTCAGGTGTGCTGCACCTTGTGAACCCCGGGGCCTTTTTGTGGCTCATGCCCCCGTGGCTCCCTGAACCCGAACTGCTAGTTGTGCTCTCTGGCGTTGCCGAACTGGTAAGCGCAGTGGGGCTAATTTTGAAAGCTCGTTGGGCCCCGATGCTCACCGTTCTAACCCTGTTGGCGATCTGGCCAGCGAACTGGTGGTTCGCGATAGATAGCCTCAGCAGCGCTCCAGATGTTGCCCTGGCAGCCTGGCTCAGGCTGCCCCTGCAGCTTCCACTGCTCTGGTGGGCTTGGTCTGCACAGAAGTCAATATCGTCCTAGGCGAAGGTGTTGTCCTAGAAACCAAGACCGCAAGCGGTTGTGGTTCGCATCACCCCTCACCACAAAATACGTAGGACCATGTGTAAAACTGACAACTATTTGGGCTATTTTTTGGAGATTTACTCTGCAAATTAGACCTGGGTCTGAGAGAAATCTGTATAGATTTATTATTTAGAGGAGTAACCGCTTTCAGTGAAAGGGGGTCGGCGCAACGGAGCGTTCGTCCAAATAGTTATCTCGGTCGAAATTCATTAGCGCTAGGAAACCAATGTCCCACCCAATCACAACGCCTGAAATCGTCATCGTCGAGATCGACGCACAAACTAAAGAGCAGGCTGTTCGTCAGCTAGCGGAGAAGCTATTGGCCGCAGGTCGCCTAACCGCTTTGGATGCTTACCTTGAGGCTGTTGCAGCGCGCGAAGAGCACTTTCCGACCGGCATCGAAGGTGGTGTTGCGATCCCGCACGCCCAATCTGACCTGGTAACCATCCCTTCGGTTGCCGTGGCAACCACAAGCAAGGGAATCGACTTCGGCGCCGATGACGGTGCTTCTCATCTGATCTTCCTGATTGCAGCGCCTGCTTCAGGAGAAAACACCCACCTGGAGATTCTCGGCTCACTGGCTCGCAAGATCATGCACGAGGAATTCCGGGACCGCCTTCGCGCCGAGTCCGATCCGGCCGAAATCGCTTCAATTGTGACCAAGGAGGTCCAGAAATAATGGCAAAGGTAGTTTGCGTAACATCTTGCATCACCGGCATCGCCCACACTTACATGGCCGCCGAGGCCCTGGAGCAGGCAGGTAAGAAACTGGGTCACGAGGTAATCGTTGAGACCCAGGGTTCGGCAGGTTCCAACCCGCTCAAGCAGGATGTAATCGATTCTGCAGATGCGGTAATTTTTGCCGTTGACCTTGAGGTCAAGGACCGTCAGCGCTTCAATGGCAAGCCTTACATCCAGGTGGGTGTGGCAAAGGCCATGAAGAGCGCAGTAGAACTCGTCGAGCAGGTGTTGCAGTCAGCTGCTGACGGAACCGCAGCCAAGGTTGGTGAGGGTTCACCAGCCAAGGAGGCAGAAGCAAAGACTCCTTCTGAACCTAAAGAAAAGAAGGGTGGCCTCTTCGGAGGCCTATTTGGCAAAAAGTAACAAGGCTCTCTCGCATCCGCGGGAGGGTTACTAGCAATGGAGCTATAGGAGGCCCATAGTGAGTAACGTAAGCACAGGCACCAAGGTTCGTCAGTGGCTGATGACCGGTGTTTCATACATGATTCCATTTGTTGCAGCAGGTGGAATTCTTATCGCCCTCGGATTCCTGCTCGGTGCAATCGGGTTTGGAACTGACGGCATCCACGCATATGACGCAGAGAAGATGCAGATTGCTGGTGACTACGACGTTCTAAACATCGGTTACTGGGCATTCGTTATCTTCTGGTTCGGTAAGGCTGCATTCGCATTCTTCGTTCCAGTTCTAGCTGCCTACATCGCGTATGCAATTGCTGACCGCCCAGGTCTGGTTCCAGGATTCGTTGCCGGTGCTCTTGCTACCGGTCTAGACGGAAACCCACTGGGAACCGGCACCGGCTTCCTCGGCGCAATCCTCGGTGGTTTCATCGCCGGTGGCGTTGCCCTGTGGATCAGCCGCTGGAGCGTTCCAAACTGGATCCGCCCAGTTATGCCAGTTGTGGTTATCCCTCTTCTAGCATCGCTGATCACTGGTCTAGCCATGGTGTTGGTCCTCAAGGCTCCAGTCTCCGCTCTAATCACCGGTCTAACCTCATGGCTGAACGGTCTCTCGGGTGGCGCACTTGCAGTCCTAGGTCTAATCCTTGGTTTGATGATGGCATTCGACATGGGTGGCCCAGTTAACAAGGTTGCCTACACCTTCGCCGTTACCGGTCTTGCAACCGCAGGTGCTGCAGTTTCAGCAACTGAGTTCCAGATCATGGCAATTGTTATGGCTGCTGGTATGACTCCTCCGCTAGGTCTAGCTCTTGCTACCAACCTGCGTAAGAAGGCATTCAGCGAGTCCGAGCAGGAGAACGGCAAGGCAGCTTGGCTTTTGGGTGCGTCCTTCATCTCTGAGGGTGCGATTCCATTCGCTGCTGCTGACCCAGTTCGCGTTATCCCATCGATCATGATCGGTTCCGGTCTAACCGGTGCACTGGTTGCCCTATTCGGCAACGAGCTACGCGCACCTCACGGTGGAATCTTCGTGTTCCCACTGGTTAGCGACTGGTTCACCTACGTGCTAGCAATCGCAATCGGTACCGTTGTCACCGCCCTACTGGTCCTCGTGGCTAAGGGTCTAGGCAACAAGGCTGCATAACTAGAACCAAAGTAGCCAAGGCCCCGGGAAACCGGGGCCTTGTGCTCTTAATAGTGAAATCGGCAGGACTGCACGATAACCAAATCATCCTGCAGAACGTAAACTAATCGATGTTCCAGCGTTATCCGCCGAGACCAGACCTCCTGGGAAAAGCCTTTGAGTTGCTCTGGTTTGCCGCTGCCTGCTCGGGGTGTGCGGAGGACTTCCTCCAGCAGCCGGTTTATTCGGTTGGCAACTTTTTTATCCTGGGCCACCCAAAACAGGTATTCATCCCATGCCCCTGGATCGAAGGCAAGTTTTGGCTTCACTCACCAACCAGCGTCTTTAGCTCCTCCAAACTCACCTGTCGGAATTCACCCTTAGACGTTCTATCAAGCGATTCCAGTAGTCGCTTGGCGTTAGCGGGCGAGGCAAAGAGGTGATGGAACTCTCTGAGAGAGTTAAGTTCCAACGCGTTGACCAGCTCAACCGCACCACCTTTGGTGGTGATGGTAATACCTGACGTCTCGTCTGCTAAAACATCTCGGACATGCTGATACAGGTTCTGCCTAAAGGCCGTCAAATTGGTCATCATGAGGAGTCCTTACGTACGTATATACGTACGCATCATAAACCAAATAAAAGTAGTTGACAACGGTCGAACCGCGGGCTGTGGACAACCGGTAAGGCTTATCCGTTGCTAGCATTCCTAGGGGCAAACAGCAAAGGTGACTTCTTGCACATAGCGATCTTCATAGATCTCCACCCAATGAGCCTTGGCGGCATGCAAACCTCGGTCAGGCTGCAACGCAAATACCTAACCAGGGCTGGCGTCAGTTCTACTGTTTTTGCCCCTAAGTCAGCCAACGCCCTCCCGGATGACGACACCGTGGTTTTGCCCTCCCGCAGGCTCAGCCCCAACGGCGAATACTCAGCCGTGTGGGACATGGAGGAAGCTCTCGAGGTAGCGCGAGAGGTATTTAGTCGTGAGAAATTTGATCTCATCCACCTGCAGGGAGACTTTGCCGCAGCAGCCCTTGCTCTAGCCCTGAGCCGGGAATACAACATCCCGCTGATTCACCACGCCCACACCAACATCGACGTTGTGCTGGAGCGAATCGTTGGGAAGCAGCTAAACGCCAGACTTTTCAACTACGCCGCCTCCAAGTACTGCGAGATTGCCGGCATGCCAAAACATAAAGCAAAAAACGGCTGGGAATACATGGCCCTCACCTATCCCCATGCCGATTTGGTGCTTGCCCCGAGCCACCACTTTGCCAAAACCATTGAGGGGCACGGGATTGCCAAGAATGTCGGTGTGCTGCTAAACGGAGTCGACGATGACTCAATTGCAAATATCGCAAGAAAAACCCCGGTTCCCAACGCTCCCGTCAGGTTCATCTGGGCGGGTAGGTTTCTCAGGGAAAAACGACTGCTGCAAACCCTCAGAGCTTTCAAGCGCGCCAATCTTGATGCCGAGCTCATCATCTACGGAACCGGTCCCCTGGAAGCCCCAGCGAAGTCCCTGGCTAGAACCCTGCGTCTTGGTCACAAAGTCTCGTTTGTGGGTCGAGTTGAGCGTGAGGAAATGATGCAGGCCTTCGCAGACTCAGACATCGTGCTGCAAACCTCAATTGGTTTCGAAACCCAGGGTCTCACGGTCTTTGAAGCCGCAGCCTTTGGAACGCCGGCGCTATGCTGCGATGAACGAGTTGCCTCGGAACTCAAGGCTGGTCACTACTGGGTCGCAAAGGAACCAACTATCGCCGCCCTGGCGCAGGCCATGGTCATAGCTCACGGCGATGTGCAAAGTGGAAATAACCGCCGTTCGGACCACCTCGATAACTCATGGCTCCTGCAATCCAGACTGACTGCAAAAACCATCGAGATCTATCAGGAGCAAATCCAGCGCAAACTAGCGTGAGCGCAGCCAGCTACCCGGAATTCTTAGTAGCTTGAGGCGCTTTGGGGTTCGCCCCAGCGGCTCGAGCTCAGCAAATGGCTCGCGTGATTTGGTCGTTAGGAGCACCAGCAAGACCCAGCCGATTTCTATCAGCAACCTCGACTCAGTGAGCGACTGCGCAACAATAACGAGGTAGGCGAAGAGCGGGTAGAGGTAGAGCGGATTGGTGTGACGAACCGCTACTGCCCAGAGCCGGATGAACCCCTGGAGCAAAAGCCAAACCATGAGCATCAAACCGAACACCCCAAGCTGCAGCCAAACATCCAGGAATGCGTTGTGTGCCTGATACATCGGCACCGAATTAATTACGATCAAACCCTCGTAGGGCTCCACCCCGGGAATCCAGTAACTGATCCAACCCCAACCCTCGAGCGGTTTCTCGAAGATGAGATTCAATACCTCACCCCAGATATAGAAACGACCTGAGGCATCGGCGGATCTTCCAAGTAGGTCAAATAGTTCAACCCGATAAATCAGAGCCAGCACAACCCCCAGGGCCAGGGCCCAAAGGCTTCTGCCGTAGATAAGGTGTCTGGTCGCCTTTGGCCTACCCTCAGCGAAAATTGCGATTAGGGCGGCAAAGCTCACCAAACCTATTGCCAGAGTCATGCCGGCGCTCTTGGCGAGCGCCGCCATCAGGATGGCGAGTGCCAGTGAAGCAAGCGGCAGCGATCTTTTGGAATTGGTAACTATGTATTCGACCAGAAATAGCAAAATGCCCAGCACTGCTGTGAAGGCCAGAAGGTTTGCGTTGCCGGTAATGCCCTGGATTCGGTCACCATCGAACAACTGCCCCTGAGACCAGTAGTAGGAGGATGCCGGCGGCTCATCGCCCTCGTAGTTTGGGAAAAACGGCTTTATAGGTCCGCTAACCCCCGCTAAAACCTCAAACAGCAGGGAGCTCACCAAAATGAACCGGATGGTGTTGGCAAAAATATTCAGTAACTGCCGCCAACCAAACTGATTGGCGAGAAACAGCGCAAACAATGTGGTTCCGAGCTGCAAACCCACTCCAAGCCAGGTGAAGTTTCGATAGTTACTCCAAATAGCACTGAGCACCATCAAGCCCAGAAGCAGTGCCAGGGGCAGCGGAACCCGAAGTATGGTCTTCCAGGGCTTGGTGAGGGCAAGCCCGATTACCGATGCCAAAACACCTATTACAACCAGCAATCCCCAACCGGTCCAGCCAACCGAATATCGCACGGCATCCCCCGCCATAACGGTGAACAATCCGGGATACGCCAACCATATCCCAGCGCGATAGCGCTTGGATTTACCGTCGAATGGGATTCGAATCGGCTGGGTGATGGGAATGGTGGAAGTGATTTTTACCTCTTAGAACCCCAACAGAATACCGCTAGTGGCTGAGACCAGCTTTTTCATAGAGGTTCCGAAGCCATTTGGGCGCCCACCAGTTTGCACTGCCAAACAACCTCATTAGTGCTGGCACCAGCAGTGCCCTGACTATGGTGGCATCCAGCAGGATCGCAATCGCAATTCCAAGGCCCAGCATCTTCATGATTGAGACCCCGGAAGAGGCGAAGGCCCCGAAGGTGACTGCCAAAATGAACGCTGCCGCGGTGATGATTCTTCCTGAGCGCTGCAGCCCGTAGGCAACCGAGTTCACCGTGTTTGCGCCGGCGTCATGCTGCTCCTTGATGCGAGAGAGCAAAAACAGCTCGTAATCCATCGATAGCCCAAACGCGACAACGCCAATCATCACAACCGATGATGTGTCTATGGTGCCGGTGACCGAATACTCACCGATGAACTCCTGCAGGTAGCCGTTTTGGAAAATCCAAGACACCAGTCCCAGGGTTGCGCCCAGCGAAAGTATGTTGAGGACAATTGCCTTGATCGGGAGCAAGATGCTGCCGGTGAACAAAAACAGCAGCACCAGAGTGCTCACAAATATCCACACCGTCGCAACCGGCAGTGCGTTTTCAATTCCCTGCTGGCTATCGGTGTAGTAGGCGGCCGACCCCCCAACCAAAACCCGATCTAAATCTGACTCTAGGGACCGAATCTCAACAATCTGGTCGTAGCCCGCTGGAGATCTGGGCTCAATGTCGCTAATTACAGCAAGTCTGGTCCATTCCGTCTGTTCCTCCTGCGGCACCACTGAGACTCGAACTACATCCGGAAGTAGTTCCAGCTCCGCTACGTAATCGGCAATAGCGGTCGAATCGCCCTGCACCAAAATCTCGATCGGGCTAGATTCTCGTCCCGCAAAGCGATCTCGCAGCAGGTTTGAGGCAACCTGGGCTGGGGAATCCTTGGGAAGCACGCGATCATCCACCTGCCCAAATGAAACCTGCGATGAGAGGGAGAAAAGTGAAGCTAAAAACAGCAGTGCCACAAACAACACCGGCAGTGGCCTGCGCATGGTGAACCTGGCAATCTTCTCCCAGCCGCCACGCTCCTTGGGTGCAAGGTCGCCCCTACCGACCTTGAGACTGTTGACCCTGTCGCCCAGCAGGTTGAGAGTGGCTGGGAGCGCGACGATAGCTCCAATAACTGCAATCGAGACCACAGCGAAACCCGCAAGGGCAAAGGACTGCAGGAAGTACTGCGGGAAAAAGGCCATGGAGAGCATCACAACTGCAACCGTGAGACCGGAGAACACAACTGTCTTGCCGGCGGAGGCAACGGTGTTGGCGACTGCCTCCGGAACCGGATTGCCCGCAGCCCGCTCCTCTCGGTATCGGTTTACCACCAGCAGGCTGTAGTCGATGCCCAGCCCAAGGCCCAGGCCGGTGACCAGATTTAGCGCAAAGATAGAAACGTCTGTGATGCCGCTGGCAACCCAGATCACAAAGAACGATCCGACAATCGCCAGACCACCAACCATCAGCGGCAAAGACGCTGCGGTCACGGAGCCAAACACCAAAATTAACAGCAGCAAGACAATTGGGACCGCAATGGTTTCGGCCCGAATCAGATCGGACTCAATTGTGTTGTTGATGGCTTTTGTAACGGCGCGGAACCCCGCGAAGTGAATCTGAGCACCCTGAAAGTCCCCGGTGTATTGATCAACCAGCTGGGTAACAATCTCAGATTGATTGGCGTCGTTCTCTAGGTCAACCAAAACGTAGATAAGTTTGCCGTCCTCTGAAACCAGGCTCGGTGGCATACCCAGCGTGTAGTAGTTGAGCACCTGCTTAACGCCATCAACTTCAGCAAATTCATCACTTAGCTCTTGGACCAGATCGAAGTGGACCGGAACTTGATTAGGGCCAATCTCACTGGCCTCGGATGGTAAATCCACCAGGACGATTACCTCTGCGGGATCCTCACCAAATTCGTTCTGCAGGATCTCGGTAACCAGGGCGGAATCAGAGTTTGGATTGTCATACCCGCCACCCTTGAGGTTGCCGAACGCTTGAAAGCCCCAGATGCTAGAGAGCAGAATCAACCCAACAAAGCTAAAAAGGTAGAGCTTGGAGTGGCGAACGATGGATGAGCCAAGACGGTGCATTGAAATCTTTCAGTTTCCTACCACTATAGATTTCCGCACTTCGTGAAATGATTCCTAAATGCTGAATAAACATCGCAAGACCTCAATCGCCTACTTCGTCATCGCAAGTCTCGGTCTGATCAGCGCCTGGGTGCTAAACGGCATCACCGTGATGACCGGACAGGATTACGTCGGGGCCTGGTTTGGAACCGCAGTGGACTGGGTACTCTCCTCAGACCTTTTGATTGTCGCGGTGGCTGCAGCGATCTTCATGATCTACGAGGGTCGTCGCCTGGGGATGAAGCACGTTTGGGCATACATCGCCCTCAGTTCAATAACCGCGATGGCCTTCACTTTCCCCCTGTTCCTAGGCATGCGTGAGCGAGCGATCCTGAAGCGAGAACTAGCTGGGGGTCGACTGGATAGTTTTGAATTTGATGGGCACCGGGTGAGGGTTTGGGTTCCGGGGGATTTATCTGAAACAACCCCCGTGCTGGTCATGCACGATGGCAAAAACCTTTTTGACCTGGGTGAAACCTTCGCTGGTCACACCTGGGAGGTGATTCCGGCAATTCGGGATGGACTAAGGGCTAAGGCGCCGCTGGTCATCGGAGTTTGGGGATTGAGCGATGAAACCCGCCTGCGCGAACTCTCCCCGGAAAAAATAGTTCGCGAGGATGTTGATCACTTCTGGAAGAACGTGCCGGCTGACTACCAAACCACCGGGCGTGAGCCATTTGGAGATTCCTACGTGTCACTAATCTCCGACGCCATCCTCCCCTTCATGCTTGAGCGCTACGGCATTCAACATTCCATCAAGCGCACCGCAGTGATGGGTTCGAGCATGGGAGGGCTGATGTCGCTCTACATTCTCGGTGAGCGCCCAGAGGTCTTTGGCACTGCTATTTGCTTCTCTACCCACTGGCCCTTTGGCGAAAAACGAATGGTTGAGGGTCTAGTTGGCCGACTGCCAGAAAGTGGCCACCGCGTCTGGACTGACACGGGAACAATCGAACTAGACCAGAACTACCCGCCGTTTCACGCCCTCGCAGTTGAAAAACTGAAAGAGCGCGGCTACACCGAGCCCAAGAATCTAGTTGCAGCAATCTACCCAAACACCGGTCACCATGAGAGTTACTGGTCTAGAAGGGTGGCAGATGCTCTGAACTGGTGGCTTGAGGCACCTGGGAGAGATCAGGTTTAGCAATTGTGGCTCCGGCCATGAATCGAACCACGTCTTTATCCACCATTACATCTGCGTGATTAATGGCCCTGGTTAGGTATAGGCCATCCAGTGACCTAACCCTGGAGAGCGCGACATAGGTTTGACCCGGTGAGAACGCGCCCCGACCCATGTCAATCTGAACCTCGTCGTAGGTTTGTCCCTGAGATTTGTGAATGGTTACCGCCCAGGCCAGGCGAAGTGGGATCTGCTTGAACTCAGCGAGGGTAATTGGCACTAGCACCTCACGCACTTTGCCGGAGTTTTCATCGAACTCCTCCTCGACCTCGTAGCGCACCTTTTCCCAGGTCGCAGGTCCAACCTCAAACTGTTCGCCATCAACATCCACCAGCACCAAGCCTGACTTGGGTAGATCAACAACGTGCCCGATAGTTCCGTTTACCCACCTTCGAACCGTTCCGCCCGTCGGAGACTTTTGCATCGAGCCATCGTCATTTTTGATGAACATTACTTGGGCGCCAACTTTGAGCTCCAGAGTTGCTTCCGCCGGTAGGGTTCTGCCGAAGATCTTTTCGGCATCTGCGGTGTAACTGGCCTTGAAGAGCTTGGGCTCTGCTCCAATCAGCGACATCCGCCATGCGTTTACCTGATTAACGGTCTGGTTGATTGTTGCTAGCTTGATGACATCCGGGTGATTAGGGGTTCGGTTTCCCGCCTGGTTTATGACATCAAGCATTTCACTTGTCACCGAACCGTCTCGGATGGCGTTGAGGATCTCCTTGAAGTTGGCATCCGACTGCCTAAATATCTCACTGAGCTCAAAGCGCTCCAGTTCTGCCTCGCGCCAGGCATGAGCATCAAAAAACCAGCCCGAACGGTAGTTCTCGGCCATATAAGCGCGTTCGGTTGGATCCTGCGGAGGCACCGGAGCAAGTTGGTATGGGTCTCCAAACATGACAAGTTGTGCTCCGCCGAAGGGAATTGAACGCTTTCCCCGAGCGATGCGCAGGGCTCGGTCCATGGCGTCCATCATGTCTGCCGAGACCATCGAGACCTCATCGACAACCAGCATGTCCAGGGCCTTCAAGACCTCTCGGGTTCGACGAGACAGGTGCTTGGCGATGTCCACCTCGCCCAAGACTCCGAAGGGGAATGTGAAAAGCGAGTGGATGGTGACGCCGCCGACATTTAGGGCCGCTACCCCGGTTGGCGCACAAACCGCAAATGACTTGGCGGAGTTTGCGGTTAGGTGAGAGAGCAGGGTCGACTTTCCGGTTCCTGCCCTTCCGGTCACGAAAACGTGGGCCGAGGTTTGTTCGATGTAGTCAAACAGCGCCTGCTGCTCCTGGGACAGCTGAATTATCATCGGCTTCGTTCCCTGCGCTGGTTGAGGTTTTCTAGCATTTTGTTGTAGGCCTCGATGTCTTCGTTGCCGCTGCGATCGGATGCTCGATCCAAGCGCTTGCGCTCCCGATCATCGGTGCGAGACCACTGGTAAACCACAATCAGTGTGATCACCAGGGTTGGCAATTCACCAACTCCCCAGGCAAATGCTCCGCCGATGGCCTGATCCTCCAGGGGGGTTGGACCCCAAGTTCTTCCCATGGATCCAAACCAGTCCGCCAGCAGCAAACTCTTCTCGTTCATCAAACCAAGACCAAAGAAGGCGTGGAAGGCCATGGTTCCGATCAGAAGCATCAGCTTCACGGGGAAGGGTGGTTTGTGAGGCTGGGGATCAACACCGATTAGCGACTGAACGAACAGGTAGCCGGTGATCAAAAAGTGCACAATCATCCACTGGTGACCAAGGTGCTGCTCGGTCGCCCAGCGAAACAGCGGGGTGTAGTAAAACATCACGAGCGAGAGGGCGAAGTTCAAGCCAGCGAAAAGCGGGTGAGAGATAAACCAGGCGTAAGGGGTGTGGACAGCCCAAAGTACCCACTCGCGTAAACCCCTGGAGCCATCAGTCCTGGCAGCCTGGGCTCTTGCCAAAAGCGTCACCGGGGCACCCGGCACCAGCAACACCGGCACCATCATGCTCAGAATCATGTGGCCGACCATGTGAACCGAGAAGAGGTAGTCCTGGTAGGCGTTTGGTGCTCCGCTTGTCACATAAGCCAGCACCAGCATTCCGGCAATCCAAGACGCCGTGCGGCCATTTGACCACTTGTCCCCCCTGGCCCGAAGAATTCGAACACCATTCAGATATAGCGCTATCGCCAAGATAGAGACTGTTAGCCAAAGTGGGTCAACATCCCAAACGCTCACCCAGCTCAACTCGGTTAGTTCCGGGGGCAGCGGGTCTCCGGTGAGGATTTGAGCTGGGGTTGGCGCGGTAAATTGCGCTGGATTCTGCGGGGGTGCGGTTCTAGCCAGGGCGGTGGCAAGCCCGGCCGCTACACCCATAATCGCAACCTCAACCACTAGTACTGAAGCGAAACCGATTGGCTTGTGCTCGATCTTGGAGATTAGGTTGATGCGATGCCAGGCGCCAAAACCACCCAGCACCAGCAGGACTGCAGCCTTAGCAATCAAGAGCAGCCCGTAACCACTGAGCAAGTCCTCAGGTGCATACAGCCGGATGAATCCCGAAGTTAGACCTGAGATTGCAACCAAAATAAAGGCAAACAGCGCAAGGGTGGAGTAGCGGCTAACCAGGGCCTTCCGGCGATCCGGATCATCAAAGTAAACCGCAAAGAGCGCAACTAGACCGCCAACCCAAACCGAGATTCCGACCAGGTGCATCAGCATCGAGTTAACCGCGACCGCGTGACCGATGTCACTTGACGCGTGGCCAGACTCTGCAAGCGGGTAGAGCCCGGCCATTCCAATTGCAGCGTTGACAGCGGTCATCCGGCCTGCGCCAAACATGATGGTCAGAAGGCTCAGCAGGAAAGCAAAACCGACGTTGAAGGCCAGGAGCATTCCCAGTTCAATCTCGGTGGCAAATAGCCACAGCCCCGAGGAAAACTCTGGCCCGTAGCTCAGTGGGACACCTGCTGCCGATAGGTAGGTCATCACAAAGTAAATAGAACCCGAAAGCAACCACAGCGAACTTGCCCAGCTTGCCACCGGCTGCAGCCTGCGCTGCTCTTCTGGATTTCCGGCAAACGCCGAAAGCGCCAGCGTCCCGATGGCAATGCCCATTGAGAGATTCATCACCAGCTTCACCAGCGGGGTTCCCCAGCGAACCACCGGCCCGGGATCAGAGAACTGCATCGGGGCAGCACCGCCAAAAAGTGCCAGTGCAACCAGGGTTGCAATCATGGAGGTCAGTGCAAGAGCGGCAATTGCCAGCAGAAAAAATCTGGCTTTGGTTCCGGTCACTTAGTTAGCCTCGGGAAAAACCTTGGGGTTCGAGCCATGTAGGCCTCGTAGTCGGGGTAGCGCTTTTTCAGCAGCTCCTCCTCGAACTGGGCCTTGATTCTCAGAAGCAAATACAAAAACGCCAAGATCACAACCTGGGGCCAGTAACCGGCATCCAGCACCACGCCAAACCCAAGCATCAGAAGTCCAAAGTAGATCGGGTGCCGCACCCTGGAGTAAAGACCAGTGGTTACCAATTCTCCATCCGCCTTGGGGATTGGTGATGCGGTCAAAGACTTCCCAAGCCCAGTAAAGCTCAACAGCAGCACCAGTGCGCCGACCCCCATGAAAATTAGCCCAAGGGTGGAAAACACGCCTGTGAGCTCAAAATACGGCTCGCTCATCCTCGGGGAAGTGAAGAGTAGTGCGATCAGTAAAAACTGAACCGCAACGTAGGAATAAGCCCGAGATTTATCGTTCACCCATCAACCCTAAAGCCAGAAAGACGAAAGCGACGCTGGTTTCCCAGCGTCGCTTCCTAAGGTTTTTGCTAATTACTTAACTGCAGCCTTTAGCTTGCTACCTGCAGATACCTTGACGGTGTTTGCAGCTGCAATCTGGATGGTTGCGCCGGTCTGAGGGTTGCGACCGGAGCGTGCTGCGCGGTGGCCCTTCTCTACGGATAGGTAACCAGGAATGGTGACCTTGTCACCCTTCTTGATTGCTGCACCGATGGTGTCAAACATTGCGTCGATAACGCGGCCTACGGCTGCCTGAGACTCACCAGTGTGCTTTGCAACTGCTGCTACGAGCTCGCTCTTGTTCATAATGTCCTCCTGGACTTCTTGTGGACAGGATTGTCGGATTCAACCTATAGCCCTAAACCCCGCGTGATTGCTAATAACTCGGCGTGTTGCGAGGAGTTCGTGTCCCCTTAATCCTTGATCTGGCGCGGTTTTTCCAGATATCGCACCTCGAGTGGACATTTATTTGATGTATTATGGAAATAAATTTCATGTAATTTATTTCTAGTTAGGACACCGTGGACGTTTCTCTGACGCTTTGGCTGGCAACCCTAGGCCTGATTCTTCTCATGCTTGCGATTGACCTTTTCGCGCACCGGCACGCCAGTGTGATCTCAATCAAGGAGGCTGCGCTTTGGTCAACCCTGTGGGTTTCCCTGGGAGTTGCCTTTGGCATCTACCTTTGGTTGGACTTTGGCCCCGAGATTGGGCAGCAGTACTTCTCGGGCTTTGTAATCGAGAAATCCTTGGCTGTAGATAACGTCTTTATCTGGGCCTTGATCTTTGCGGCATTCAGTGTTCCGAGGGAATACCAGCACCGGGTTTTGTTCCTGGGCGTAATTGGCGCCCTGGTATTTCGCGGAATCTTCATCGCTGCCGGAGCAGCACTGATTAAGAGCTTTGGCTGGGTGCTATACCTATTTGCCGCATTCTTGATTTACACCGGTGTAAAGATGCTGCTTGAACGAGATAAGCATTTCAACCCCGCAGAATCCAAGTTCCTAAAACTGTTTCAAAAAATCGTTCCCACCACTGACCGCTACTACGGACAACGACTTTTTGTTCGCAAGGCTGGAGTTCTTATGGCAACGCCGCTGCTCGCAGTCTTGGCGCTGGTTGAATTCACCGACATCATTTTTGCCGTTGACTCGATCCCTGCGATTTTCGCGGTTACCGAGGAACCCTTCATCGTCTTCGCCGCTAATGCCTTTGCTCTGCTTGGGCTCAGGGCAATGTATTTCTTACTCTCCGATCTAATTCACCGATTTGTCTATCTCAAAGTCGGTCTGTCCTTCATTTTGGTTTGGGTTGGCATCAAACTCGCGCTTCACGATGTGGTAAAGATCCCGACCCTGTTATCGCTCAGCCTCATCATTGCAATAATCTCCATAGCGATTATTGCCTCACTCATCAAAACCAAGGGCCAGGCCGCCCACCCGGCGGAAGTAGAACCGAAGTTTGCTTTCGGGAGCGCCACTGAGGAAGAAATCGCGCAGCTGGATGAGCAGAACGGTAGGAAAAGTAAATGAGCGACAAGTGGACGTTTCTATCCCACCACGCCCACGTCTTGATTGCGCTCAGCGATGACCCAGAGCTCACGATGGACGAACTCGCAAGAATCTCTGGCATCACCACCAGATCAGTTGTGAATGTGCTCAATGACTTAGTGGATGCTGGCTACCTGACGAAGGAGCGACTGGGTCGCAAGAACCACTACAACATCAACCTCGAAGCTCCATTGCGCCATCAAACCAGCGCAAATCGCAAAGTTGGTGACCTGATCCGAGCCCTGGGTCAGTTCTCTCACTAGGACAGAGCTAATACGTCCGGTTTAGCCACTTAGATAATTTCTAGCTGGCCCAGCTAACAAAAAACGCCCCGGAAACTTCTCCGAGGCGTTCTTTTGAATTTTTGTTACCAGCTGGACTTGGTCACACCTGGTAGTTCACCCTTGTGTGCCATGTCGCGGAAGCGAACACGGCTGATGCCGAACTTCGAGAGCACACCGCGTGGGCGGCCATCGATTAGGTCACGGCTGCGAACGCGCACTGGGCTAGCGTCCTTTGGAAGCTTCTGCAGACCCAGGCGGGCCTCTTCGCGCTGCTCGGCAGTCGAAGTTGGGTCAACCAGGGCCTTCTTGTAGGCGGCACGCTTCTCTGCGTAGCGCTCGACGATTACCTTGCGCTGCTCGTTCTTAGCAATCTTTGACTTCTTAGCCATTTTTAGCGCTCCTCGCGGAATTCAACGTGCTTGCGCACTACTGGGTCGTACTTCTTCAGCACGATGCGGTCTGGGTCGTTGCGACGGTTCTTTTTGGTCACGTAGGTGAAACCAGTGCCGGCGGTTGACTTCAGCTTGATGATTGGACGGATGTCCTTATCCTTGGCCATCTATGTCTTCCTAGATCTTCTCGCCGCGAGCCTGAAGCTCTGCGATTACGGACTCGATGCCACGGGTGTCAATTACCTTGATACCGCGTGCTGAAACGTTCAGGGTCACCTTGCGACCGAGGGAAGCTACGAAGTAGGTCTTCTTCTGAATGTTCGGGTCAAAACGACGCTTGGTCTTGTTCTGAGCGTGCGAAACCTTGTGACCGAACTGCGGACCGGTCTGTGTGACCTGGCAGTAGGCTGCCATTTCTCCTCCTAGGGGCGCGTTTACCCTAAAACATCTTTTGGGGATTGTTGGGGCCAAGGCCCGAGCAACCCCCCAAGTTTAGGAGAGGTCTAGGCAATAAAGCAAGTCCCAGTTCAGAAAAATCAATCTGACACGCCACAGTTCACACAGATTCCATAGAGCTCAATGGTGTGGCTTACCTGCGTGAAGCCCTCTTTGCCCGCCAGCGCCTCGGCAGCAGCCTCAAATCCGGGAAGCTCAAACTCCACCGCTACCCCGCAACGCCTGCAAATTAGGTGGTGGTGATGCTCGGTGGTGCAGCTTCGATACTTGGTCTCGGAGTCCGCTGAACTCAATGCATCGGCCTCACCCTGCTGGGCTAGGTCTGCAAGCGCTCGATAAACCGTGGTCAAGCCAATCTTCTGACCCTGAAGCAATAGCTGCTGGTAGAGCTCTTGAGCTGAGACAAACCCCGGAGTAGCTTCCAATGCCTCACGAACCGCCGTCTTTTGCCAGGTGGAACGCTTTTGAATCATGCGATCACCGCCCTGGTGCGCAGCGCCGCTATAGCCCTTGCCGTCAGGTAAATCACAAAGGAAATGGTCGTGACAAATGGGCTGATTGGCAGCGAGCTGCCCAGGGCGAGGAGAATCCCGCCCAGCATAGAAACCAAAGCAAACAGCACGCTCAGCACCGGAACCCACACCTGGCTGCTGCTCAACCTAAGAGCCGCTGCGGCCGGTGTGACCAAAATTGCCAAAACCAGTAGCGCCCCAACCACCTGAACCGCAGCTGCCACCGCAAGTCCAAGCAGCACCATAAACAAAATGCCCAGCCCGCGAACCGAGACCCCTCTGGCTGCGGCAACCTCGGGATCCAGTGAGGCAAAACTCAATGGCCGCCAAATAACCATAAGGCTGACTGTGACAACCAGCGCGATCGCCGCCATGGCGGCAAGTTTCGGGTCATCAACAGCAACAATCTGCCCGGTTAGCAGGCCGAATTTGTTTGCTGCTCGGCCGGGATAGAGGGCGAGGGCGAGGATGCCTAAACCAAGGCCGAAGGGCATCAACACCGCAACTATGGAATTTCTGTCCTTAGCTCGATCACCCATCACAGCCAGAATCAATGCGGCTAGAAGCGACCCAAAAACCGAACCGAACACCACATCAAACCCGATCAGGAGCGCGATTGCCGCCCCGGCAAAGGAAAGTTCGGCGATGCCGTGAACGGCAAAGGACAACTCACGATTCATCACAAAAACGCCAACCAACCCACCGATTAGTGCCAAGAGTGCTCCCGCCCAGAGCGAATTAGCCACCAGCGGGATAAGCCGGTCGTAATCGGAGAAATCAAATACATCGGTGAGGTTCATCAGCGCCACTGCTCGTCTTCGTGGTGATCGTGATCGTGAGCACCCAGAACGACAACCCTGCCCTGATTCCTAACCACATCAATCTCGGTTCCGTAAAGCTCCGAGAGGACCTCGGAGCGCAAAACCTCATCTGGGGTGCCAATCGCGAATGATCCCTGCGCCAAATAGAGCACTCGGTCCACGTAGTCGATGATCGGGTTCACGTCGTGAGTCACAAACAACACGGCGGTGTTGTTTTTTTCGCTCTGCTCGTGAATCAGCTGACTGACTTCCTGCTGGTGGTGCAGGTCGAGGGCGCTCAGGGGCTCATCGGCGAGAATCAGCTTGGGCTTTGATATCACGGCTTGAGCCACCCGGACCCGCTGCATCTCTCCCCCCGAGAGGCCACCCACCGGCTTTTCCGCGAGGTGAGCGGCGTCAACCGACTCCAGGGCGCTGAGCACCCTGGCCCTTGCAGTGCTGGAAGGCAAGGGAATTCCAAAACGATGGCCATCCAGGCCAAAGCGAACGGCGTCGCTGACCCTCAGCGGCAAGCCCGCATCAATTGCTCGGTGCTGCGGAACGTAGCCAATCTTGGTGTTACCTCTCCGAGAGGAGCTGCCGTCAAATGTGATTGAACCAGCCGAAAGCTCTTGCTGACCGAGGATGCTCTTCAGGAGCATGGATTTGCCCGAGCCATTGGCTCCGATCACCGCGATGAATTCTCCCGGTTCGACCTCAAAACTCAGGTTTTGCCAAATTATCCGCTCGCCAAAGGCGAGCGAGGCACCCCTGATGCTCAGCAAACTCACTAGTAGACAGCCTCTTGAAGCTGGTCCAAGACCTGGTTCATCCAGTCCAGGTAGTCCATGTCTGGCGAGGGAATCAGCTCACTCAGTTGAACCACTGGGATACCGTTTTTCTCGGCGAGCTCAGTCAGCTGCTCAGAAACCTGATCGCTGACCTGCAGGTTCGTAACCAGCAGTGAAACCAATCCGTTTTCGATCAGGGAGCGGGTCTCGGCGAGCGCCGCAGGTGGAACTTCGCTCTCCTCCTCAATGGCGTCAGCTAGAGCCTCTGGGGTTAGGTTTCTAAACCCAGAGTGCTCAAGCAGTAGGTTTCCGACCCCCTCGGTCGCAATAACGCCCTGGTCCAAGGCATGGTCGCGAAGTGCCTCACTGCGAATCGTTAGGTTGTCCAGCTCCGACATGAAGAAGTCGTAGTTTTGATTCAGGTCATCAAAGGCTTCTGGCCTAAGCTCCCCAATCGCGGAGACAAAGCCCTCGGAGAACTCAGCAACGGCCTCAAAGTCATACCAAACGTGTTCGTTTTCATGCTCGTGAGCGTGCTGGGAGGGCTCCTCTCCCGTGCTGAGCTCCGAGTAAGCCGGTTGGACAAACTTCACCTCGTCTGAGGCATTGATGAGAGCCTTGATAAATTCGTCGTACCCGCCACCGTTGATCACAATCAACTCTGCGTCATTGACTGCCAACTGGTCTCTGGCACTGGCCTCATAGGAATGTGGGTCCTGCAGTGGATCACTGATAATGACAGTGACCTCGACCCAGTCTCCGCCCAGTTGCTTGGCGATATCGCCCCAGACGCTGGTGGTCGCGAGAACCTTCACGACGCCGGTGGCGCCCTCACGGGTGACCGAGGGGGAAGAGTTTGGGGAGGCAGATTCAGTTGGTTTTGGACCAAAAAGGATCGGACCAACCACAAAAGCAGCCAAGAGACCAACCACTAAGGCCGCTATGCCGCCCAATAACCATTTCTTCATGGTTCAAGACTAACGCTTATTGAAAATGATTGTCAATTGCAATTAGTCAAGCAGCAGTGCCGGCTCCTCGATGACGCTAGCCACATCCTGCACAAACCTTGATGCCACATCGCCATCAACTACTCGGTGGTCAAAAGTGGCCCCAATGGTCGTGATCTGGCGCACAACAATCTCATCGTCGACCACCCAGGGCTTCTTCCGAATCGAGCCGAGCGCAACTATGCCAACTTCACCTGGGTTCAAAATCGGAGTTCCGGTGTCAACTCCGAACACACCGATGTTGGTGATGGTGATGGTTCCATCGCGCATATCCTCGGGGGTTGTCTTTCCCTCTCGAGCGGTGGCTGCAAGCTGCTCAATCGCTTGAGCCAGCTCAATCATGCTCATTGCATCCGCATCCTTGATGTTTGGAACAATCAATCCCCTGGGGGTAGCGGCGGCAATTCCGAGGTTCACAAAGTTGTGGACGATGATTTCCTCGTCGGTCCAGGTTGAATTAACCATTCGGTTGCGCCGAACCGCCCAGATCATGGCCTTGGCCATGATCAGAAGCGGAGTGACCTTGATGCCTGCAAAGTCAACCGAGTTCTTCAATCGTTTGACGTATTCCATGGTTCTGGTTGCATCAACATCTACAAAAATGCTGACGTGAGGGGCAGTGAATGCGCTTTTGACCATTGCGCTGGCAATCGCCTTACGCACTCCCTTGACTGGAATTCGCTCTTCACGCTCAGATGGGACATCTGGTGTGGTGAGGTTTTTGAAGACCGATGCCTGTGAGGCTGAGCCGATTACGTCATCACGAGTAATTTCCCCGTGAACACCGGTTCCCGCGACCATCCCGAGGTCAACCCCGAGTTCTTTGGCCAATTTTCGAATCGGGGGTTTGGCCATGATGTTTTCACTCGAGGCGATAGCCCTGACCATGGAGACCGGGATAGCTGTGGTCACCGGGGCGACCGATGCAATGGCGCGCTTTCGGCGAGACTTGGCGTCCCCGGCATCACCGTAGCCAACCAGGGTTGGAAGTTTGTATTCGGCACCGGTGTCGGGCTCTTGGACCACTGGACCAGCAGGAGCATCCGGCTCACTGAGGGTGGGAATCGGGCTGGCACCGGCAACCCGGACTGCAATGATTGGGTTGCCAACCTCAACCGTGTCACCCTCGGCAAACAGCAGTTCAGTAACTTCACCGGCGAACGGGCATGGCAACTCAACGATTGACTTTGCGGTCTCAATTTCGCAGATGGTTTGGTTCACGCTGACCTGGTCCCCGGGGGCGACCTTCCAGGAGACAATCTCAGCCTCGGTTAGACCCTCGCCGACATCTGGCAGGGGAAACTTCGCGATAGTCAACATTCCTCCTAGTAAGCCAGTGAGCGATCGACTGCCTCGAGAATGCGGTCGGCATCCGGCAGGTAGGCCTCCTCCAGCTTGGCAGCTGGGTAAGGTGTGTCAAATCCTCCCACGCGAATCACCGGTGCTTCAAGCGAGTAGAAGCAGTGCTCAGCGATTCTGGCTGAGATTTCACTCGAGAGGCTGACGTTGGTTGGTGCCTCGTGGACAATCACCACGCGTCCGGTCTTATTCGCTGAGGCAAACAAGGTTGGGTAATCAATCGGGGACAACGATCTGAGGTCAATCACCTCAATGCTCACGCCCTCTTCGGCCCCAATTTCAGCTGCCTGAAGGGCTGTGGTGACCATGGGGCCGTAGGCCAAGAGCGTCACCTGGGTGCCCTCGCGCATTAGTCGGGCGGAGTGCAGCGGCATTGCCGGGGTGTCCAGGTTGACCGGACCCTTCTGCCAGTAGCGGCGCTTGGGTTCAAAGACGATTACTGGATCCGGGCTCTTGATTGCCTGCTGAATCATCCAGTAGGCATCGTTTGGGTTTGAGGGCGAGACGATCCTGAGGCCTGCGGTGTGAGCGAAGTAAGCTTCAGGGCTCTCTGAGTGGTGCTCAACCGCGCCGATACCGCCACCGAATGGAATTCGAATCACCACCGGCATCTGAAGGAATCCCTCGGAGCGGTAGGTCAGCTTAGCCAGCTGGCTGGTGATCTGGTTGAAGGCCGGGTAAACAAAGCCATCGAACTGAATCTCTGCCACCGGGCGGTACCCGCGCATCGCAAGACCAATGGCGGTTCCAACGATCCCGGATTCTGCAATCGGTGAGTTGAAGACTCGTTGGTCGCCAAATTCTGTGTGCAGTCCCTCGGTAACTCGGAACACTCCGCCCAGCTGGGCAACATCCTCACCGAAAACCAAAACCTTGGGATCTTCCTGCATTGCCTTTTGCAACCCTGCGTTCAAGGCCTTAGCGATGGCAAGGTCCTTGTAGCTACTCATGCTGACCCATCGCTTCCTCATAGGCCTTGAGCCAGGCCTTCTGGTTTTCGATGTCCGGGTGAGTGTCGGTGTAGACGTGGTCGAAGATGTTTTCAAGTGGCGGAATGCCCAGGGCAAATGTCTGCGCGCGAATCTCAGCGGCTAATTCATCACCCGCCAGTTTCACCTCTTCGAAGAATGAGTCCTGAACCCCCTGACGGCGCAGGAACTTCTCGAAGCGCTCAATCGGATCACGGGCTTTCCAGTACTCAACTTCCGCATCTTCACGGTATTTGCTCGGATCATCGCTTGTGGTGTGGGCGCCAACGCGGTAGGTCAAAGCCTCAATCAGATAGGGTCCCTGCCCAGCCCTGGCTTGATCCATGTGCAATTTGGTTGCCGCGTAGCAGGCCAAAACATCGTTGCCGTCGACCCGCATGCCCTGAACTCCGAACCCGGAGCCGCGCAGGTAAAGCGGGACCCTGGTCTGCTTCGATACCGGTGAAGAGATCGCCCACTGATTGTTCTGAATGAAAAATACGATTGGGGCGTCATTGATGGCCGCAAAGAGTAGGGACTCCGAGACGTCACCCTCGGCGGTAGCACCATCACCAAAGTATGAGATGACGGCCAGGTCCTTATCTTTATCCCCGGTTCCCACCAAACCGTCAAACTTAACGCCCATCGCATAGCCAACCGCGTGCAGCACCTGGGCTCCCAGCACGATTGAGTAGAGGTGATATCGGGTCTCCTCGGGGTTCCAACCGCCGTGGTTCACCCCGCGCATCATCTTCAAAATCGACATCAGCTCAACGCCGTGAGTGATTGCCACCCCGTGCTCGCGATAGGAGGGAAAGATGTGGTCATTTGGACCAACGGCATAACCCGAACCAATCTGAGCGCCCTCTTGGCCGATGGCTGGAACCCAGAGCCCTAGTTGCCCCTGGCGCTGCAGTGCGATGGCCTCAATGTCAAAGCGACGAATGCGTGCCATGTCTCGGTAAAAGGTTTTGAGCTGATCTTCACCCAGCGAATCGATGATGGCGCCGTACTGGGCATACTCCTTGGGGACACCGTAGGTCCCATCCGGCGCGAGCAACTGAAGCATCGGCGCGGAAGAGTCTTGGGTCACGAAAGCTAATTTAGCCCGTCACGGTGGAGAATGGAGCCATGTTGCGTTTTCTAGTGAGCACAATCGTTAATGCCGTTGGTCTTTGGGTGGCGACCCTGGTCATCCCTCAGGTTTCCCTCACCCCCTACGGCGGTAATGGCCTTTGGGAAACCATCGGATCTTTCCTGGTGATTGGTGCCATCTTCGGTCTGGTGAATGCCATCATCGCCCCGGTTATCAAGGTCTTGGCTTTTCCGCTCTACATCATCACCTTTGGGCTGATTGCCTTTGTTATCAATGGAGCTCTACTGCTGATGGTTGCCTGGCTCTCAAGCCTGCTGGGTGCAAATGTCTTTAGCATCGAGGGCTTCACCCAGGAAGGTTTGAGCATCGCATCCCTTGGCTGGGCAATCCTGGCCGCCATCGTGATGTCAATTGCCAGCTTCCTAACCCGCAGTGTGCTGAGAATCCTGAGAATTAAGTAGTTCGCACTTTCTCGCAGTTTGGTAAGCCCAAGGGGTTTTCTCACCTAAATGGGGCAAAATGTGCTCGTGAGCAATCTTTCTGCACAGCCCCTAAGCCCCCTTGACGGTCGCTACCGCGCTCAGGTGAAAGACCTAGGCAACTACCTTTCCGAGGCCGGTCTGAACCGAGCCAGGATTCAAGTGGAAATCGAGTGGTTGATCTGGCTCGCAGATAAAGACCTGCTGAACACCTCAAGCAAGGTGTCTGACGAAGAAAAAACTGCACTGCGGTCTCTGGCAACAAACTTCTCAGACCAGGATGTTGAGGAGCTTGCCAAAATCGAAGCCACCACCAGGCACGACGTCAAAGCAGTTGAATACTTCATCAGGACTGCGCTTGAGCGTCTGGGCAGAAATGACCTCAGCGAGCTGGTCCACTTTGCCTGCACCTCCGAAGACATCAACAACCTCTCTTACGCACTGACCGTAAGCGAGGCGGTCTCTAGCGTTTGGTTGCCCAGGGCCCGAGACCTTTCCAACAAGTTGAGCAGGATTGCCGGAGAGCTCAAAGATGTCCCGATGCTTTCCAGGACTCACGGCCAACCCGCCACCCCGACCACCATGGGCAAGGAAATTGCAGTTTTCGCCCACCGAATCAATCGACAGCTGTCCAGAATCGAAAATCAGAAATACCTGGGCAAGTTCTCCGGAGCAACCGGGACCTTCGCCGCTCACATCGCGGCAGCCCCCGAGGTGGATTGGGCTAACGAATCCAAGAGCTTTGTTGAGCACCTTGGCCTTGAGTGGAATCCGCTCACCACACAAATTGAGTCCCACGACTGGCAGGCCGAGCTCTACCAGGCCATTTCCCACGCCAACCGTATACTTCACAACCTTGCGACGGACATCTGGACCTACATCTCGCTGAACTACTTCAAGCAGATTCCAGTTGCCGGGGCAACCGGTTCATCAACCATGCCCCACAAGGTGAACCCGATTCGCTTCGAGAACGCCGAAGCAAACCTGGAACTATCCTGCGCCATCCTGGATTCGCTCTCCCAAACCCTTGTCACCTCAAGGCTGCAGCGCGATTTGACCGACTCCAGTGCTCAGCGCAACATTGGGGTTGGTTTTGGACACTCGCTCCTGGCGCTAGACAACCTGATTCGCGGGCTGGACGAGCTAGCTATCAACGAGGCGGTAATGCTGGGCGACCTCATGGAAAACTGGGAGGTGCTCGGTGAAGCCATTCAGACGGCTATACGGGCCGACGTGGCTCGCGGGCTATCCCAAATCTCCGATCCTTATGCCCTTTTGAAGGAGCTCACTCGGGGCAAGCGGATCTCTGAAGAGGACCTTCTGGTGTTCATCAAAGGCCTGGACATACCCGATGCCACCAAGGAGCGCTTGATGGCACTTAAGCCAGATCGCTACACCGGCATTGCATCCAAGTTGACGCAATTCCTCAGCTAGTTATCGAAGCTTTGGTTTGTTTGGGTCCTGATCATCGTGCTTAACCATCAAGTCAATGGTTGCAACAATCACGATCGAGACGATAAAGGTGATGAGCGCCCAAATCATCGTGGTCTCAGGAATTCTGGTTCCGTAGTAAACAATCGCAGCTGAAAATGCAGCTGCGATGAGGGAAAAGACCAGGTAGCTCTTTAGATTTGCAAAACGCTTCACCCTCAAAGCCTACTTCGACTTCGGAGTTGCGGCCGCGATACCCAGGTGAACACCATCAAGCGCTAGATAGGCGCCAAAGAATCCAACCGCGCTAACGATATCCAGGTCAACCGCCAGGAATAGCGCTCCAAGTAGCAGTGCGAAGATGGCGCTTATCAAAAAATCTCTTCCGAGAAGGTCCGAGAATCCCCAGCGCCGAGCCTGGTAGAGGGCGAAAGCTCCGTAGATAAGTCCCCAGGCAGCCACCAAAGCCTTGAACGCCGCCTGCTGACCGTCTGAGGTACTAATCGCCAAAAGAGCAAAAACCCCAACCAAAGTGGCGAGCGTTGCGGTCGGCAACTCCTGCAAACCAGCTGCCTTGCCCTGAATCAATACCGTTGCAGCCAAGCCAATACCGAGAATTAGCCCGTATACCCCGAGGGTAATCAGCCCAATTTCAGCGCTGTGAGACTGGCTAAAAGTGATAAAAATTCCCAGAGCAAAGCTAACTGCCGCTCTGATGGACTGTTGAATTCGCACGGGCCTAGCTTGGCATATTTACAAAGCGTGAGTACTGCCCGTGGAACGCAACGGTAACCGTCCCCGTTGGGCCATTTCGTTGCTTGGCAAGGATGAGGTCGGCTTCTCCCGCTCTGGGGTGATCCTTTTCGTAGATGCCCTCACGGTGCAATAGGACTACCACGTCAGCATCCTGCTCCAGAGATCCCGATTCACGCAGGTGTGAAAGCTCAGGACGCTTGTCTTTGGCCTGCTCCGCCTGGCGGTTGAGCTGCGAGAGCGCAACCACCGGGATGTTTAGCTCCTTGGCCAAAAGCTTCAGGGCTCTAGAGAATTCTGAAACCTCCTGCTGGCGAGACTCGACCTTCTTTCCGCTGGACATCAGCTGGATGTAGTCAATTACCACCATCTTGAGATCAACCTGCTGAGCCAGGCGGCGGCACTTGGCCCTGATCTCAACCAGGGACATGTTTGGACTGTCGTCAATGTAGAGCGGCGCATCGTTGATACGACCGCGAACGGCTGCCAACTTGGTCCAGTCTGCGTCGGTCACTGTTCCCTTGCGCATGGACTGCAGGTAGATGGAGGATTCCGCGCTCATCAGGCGCATGGCAATCTCGGCGCGACCCATTTCAAGGGAGAAAAAGATTGTTGCCTTGTTGTGCTTTACGGAGGCATTGCGCGCTAGGTCGAGGGCGAAAGTTGACTTACCCACCGCTGGTCGAGCCGCCACGATGACTAGCTGTCCGGGGTGAAGGCCGTGGGTGTAGGCATCTAGGTCGCTGAAGCCCGTTGGGACTCCGGTCAATTCACCGCCGCGCTTTTGCGCCCCCTCAATCTCGTGAATTGCAGCCTCGATTGAGTCGCTCAGGGGAACGTAATCCTCTTTCGAGGACATGCTCGAAACCCTGTAAATCTCTGACTGGGCCTGGTTAACCAGGTCTTCCACCTCACCTTGGCTGTCGTAACCTGACTGAGCAATTCGGGTTCCGGCCTCGATCAGCCTGCGAAGAATGGCCTTGTCGGCCACGATCTTGGCGTAGTAACTGGCATTGGCTGCGGTTGGAACGTAGCTGGTTAGGGAGTGCAGGTAATCCGCTCCACCGGCTTTTAGAAGATTTCCCTGCTTATTGAGCTCATCACTGACGGCGATGACATCGGTTGGTTCGCCCTTGCCAAAGAGCGAGAGGATGGCATTGAAGATTAGCTCGTGCTTGGGAGCGTAGAAGTCGACACCCGATACTGCCTCAAAAACCTCAGCGACGGCCTCTTGACTGAGCAACATGCCACCCAAGGTGGACTGCTCAGCGTCTAAATTGTGGGGTGCGACCCTAGGATCTGCCGCAGGCACTGGTGCCAACATCGTCATAAAAACCTCCAGTAACAGCTTGCGACCTGTATAGCTTGGGCTACCGACAATTAACTTTCAAACCGGTCTGTGGATAACTGTGGATAACTCTGTGGAAACACGCCGATGTTGCATGTGAATAACTGTGGAAACTCTGTGGATAACTGTGGATAACTTCTTGGTAGGCCAGTAAATAAGCGGGTTGTAGCTGTGGAGGAATTAAAGTGGAAAACTCTAAACCTCAACCTGAGGGTTGTGGATAACCTGGCGCATTTTCTGCAAAAAATGCAAAACGGCCCGGGGTTACCGGGCCGTTTCGTTAAGGTTCTCGTTACTTTGCAGCAACTACCTGCAGCTTGAGCTGAGCAACTAGGTCACCGGTCACGCGAACGGTTGCCTCGTACTCACCCAAGGTACGGATCTGGGAGGAAAGCTCAATCTTGCGCTTGTCAACACCGGTGATGCCGAGGGCTACGACAGCCTCAGCAATGTCGGTGGTCTTGACTGCGCCGAACAGACGGCCGTTGGTTCCAGCCTTGACCGCAATGCGGATCGGCTTCTCCTCAAGCTTGGCCTTTACAGCCTTTGCGTCTTCCTCGGAAGCGATTTCGCGAGCCTGACGGGCTGCACGAATTGAGGTGACCTGCTTTTCGCCACCCTTGGACCAGACCACAGCAAGGCCGTTTGGGATCAGGAAGTTACGTGCGTAACCGTCCTTGACCTCAACGACATCGCCTGCGGAACCCAGTCCGGAGACCTCATTGGTCAGAATTAGCTTCGACATGGGGGTGCTCCTTAGCGTCCTGCACCGGAGTATGGCAACAGGGCCATCTCTCGGGCGTTCTTGATAGCCGTAGCAATCTTGCGCTGGTCCTGCACCGATGCTCCGGTGATGCGACGAGCGCGGATCTTGCCGCGGTCTGAGATGAACTTGCGTAGTGTGGCGACGTCCTTGTAATCAATGACCTCGATCTTGATGGTCTTGACCGGGGCAAGCTTCGCGAACTTTGAGTTCATGCGAGCCTTGCGGCGGTCAGCTCCTTTTCCTGCCATTTATTTCTCCTTGAATTCTTTCTAAAACGGTGCTTCGTCAACAGCTTGGGTGGCTGGGTTTGCCCAGGCGTCAGCGGTTGAAGCTGAAGCCTTAGCCTCGCCCCAAGGGGACTCGACCTGAGCTGGGCCACCTTCGCGGGAGCGACGGGTGATGGATGCGGTTGCATAGCGCAGAGATGGACCGATTTCATCGATCTCGAGCTCGAGCGATGCACGAGCCTCTCCCTGGGCGCTCTGGTAAGCAGAAGGTGCCTTTAGGCGACCTGTTACCACCACTCGAGTTCCCTTGGTTAGGGACTGAGCGACGTTCTCTGCTGCCTCACGCCATGCGGTGCAACGAACCCATACGGTTTCGCCGTCTACCCACTCGTTGGTTGAGCGGTTGAGGGTGCGGGGGGTTGAGCCAACGCGGACAGAAACAACTGCCACGCCGCCCTGGGTGTAGCGAAGCTCCGGGTCGTCGGCAAGATTGCCCACGATGGTAACGCTAACCTCGCCCGCCACTAGTTGCTCCTAGGACCCGATGGACGCTTGCCGCCTGAGCGAGGGCCGCGTGGTGCACGTGCAGGCTTGTCCTCAGGAACGAACTCGATTGGGTTGATGCTGAAAACAGCCTCTTCTAGGCGAAGAACCTTGGTTCGCAGCACTGCCTCGTTTAGGCGCAGCTGGCGGTCAAACTCAGTTACCGCAGCTGGGCTGGAGGTCACGTTGACGACAACGTAGACACCCTCGGAGTGCTTCTGAATCTGGTATGTCATTCGACGACGACCCCAAATGTCAACCTTGTCCACGGTGCCACCATTGTTGGTGATCGCCGGTAGGAACTTGTCGATAGTTGGGGCGACAGTGCGGTCGTCAAGTTGAGGGTCCAAAATGACCATCACCTCGTAGTTATGCATAGTTCACCCACCTCCTTCGGTCTAGAGCGGCCATGGTCTTTCCATGGCAGGAGGGTATATTGCATTGAAGTTGCGCTAGGCAACCTTGGAAGTTTATCTGGCTTGCCACCATTGAAGCAAGCGCTTTTTTGCCTCTTCAAAGCCGATCTCACCCTCATCAAGCCTGATTTCGAGCAGGAAGTTATAGGCCTCTCCAACCTCTCTGCCGGGTTTGATGTCCAAAATCTCCATGATTTGCTGCCCATCCAGCTCGGGCCGCATCGCATCAAGTTGCTCTTGCTCAGCAAGAACAGCAATGCGCTGCTCCAAGTCGTCATAGGCGTGGGCCAGGCGCTCAGCCTTTCGGCGGTTTCTGGTTGTTACATCTGCCCTGGTTAGAGCGTGCAGTCTTACTAGCTGGTCTTCCGCGTCTCTGACGTAGCGGCGAACTGCGCTGTCGCTCCACTGCTGGTCTGAGTAACCAAAGAACCGCAGGTGAAGTTCAATGAGTTTTGCCACGGCCTTGATGGTGTCGTTGTCAAAGCGCAGCTCCGTAAGGCGCTTCTTTGCAAGCTTTGCCCCCACCACATCGTGGTGGTAGAACGAGACAGCACCCCCGGGTTCGAGTCTTCTGGTCGCTGGTTTCCCGATGTCGTGCAGCAGGGCTGCCAGGCGAAGCACCAAATCAGGGTTGAGGCCGTAGTCCTTCTCGTAGTCAATTGCCTGCATCACCACGGTGAGGGTGTGTTGGTAGACATCCTTGTGGTGGTGGTGCTCGTCTAATTCGAGCCGCAACGCAGGTAGCTCGGGAAGGACGCGCTGGGCTATTCCACTGTCGACCAGAGCCTCAAGGCCGGGGCGGGGGTCTGAGGAAAGCAAGAGTTTGGTCAATTCGTCGCGCACTCGCTCATTGGAGATGATTTCGATGCGGTCTGCCATCTGAGCCATTGCCTCAAAGGTTTCCGGCTCAATTTCGAAGCCCAACTGCGAGGCGAACCTTGCCGCCCGCATCATTCTCAAGGGGTCGTCGGAGAATGAAATCTCTGGTTTGGAAGGTGTTTTCAAAGTTTGACCCAGAAGATCTCGCAGACCCTGGTGTGGGTCAACGAAAGTTCTGGAGGGTAGGCGCAGCGCCATCGAATTCACGGTGAAGTCTCGCCGAACCAGGTCGTCCTCGAGGTTGTCGCCAAAGCTAACGGTTGGCTTTCTGGAAACCGGATCGTAACTGTCCGCTCGGTAGGTGGTGATCTCCACCTTCTCCTCCCCGATCTGGGCGGCGATGGTGCCAAATTCGCGACCGATATCCCAGGTGGCGGAGGCCAGGGGCTTAACGATTTTTAGGATTTGATCGGGGTTGGCGCTAGTGGTGAAATCCAGATCTGGCGCAACTCTGCCGAGAATTGCATCGCGCACTGGGCCACCGACCAGCGATAGTTCAAAACCAGCAGCCTCAAAGGCTGCGCCGAGGCGATCCAGCAGCTGGTTCTGGGTATTCTGCTGGAGATTGGCCATCGCCTGGGCAACGCTTTGCATGGGCACTAGCTTGCCACAGCTCACAAAGTAGAGTTGGGACATGAGAATCGCTCGCCCCTACTCAGTGACCGAGGTGTCGGCCGGGGGCTTGATCGTAAACGCGGAAAACCCAAGGTTGGTCGCTCTGATCTCTCATCGAAACCGCGGTGGCGGGATGGACTGGTGCATCCCCAAGGGTCACGTGGAACTTGGAGAAAACTATCTGCAGACTGCAATCCGCGAGGTTCGGGAAGAGACCGGACTCCACGGCGAGGTTCTAGAAAAAATCGGTGAAATCAGCTACAGCTTCAAAATCGGACCCAAACGCATTCGCAAGACAGTCCACCACTACCTTCTAAAGCAGGTTTCGGGGGAGCTGAGCTTTCAAGGAGACCCAACCGGCGAGGTGCTGGACGTGAAATGGTTTGAGATTGAGAAGCTTGAAGAGGTGTTAGCACACGAAAACGAGCGCAAAATTGCCGAGCGAGCACTGGAGATTCTGAGTTGAAACGTTTATTAGCTCTGGTGCTCACCATGCTTGCTCTGGTGTCACCGGCCCAAGCCGAAACTTCCGAGCTCTACATTGTCCCCGGCAGCGAAATCAACCTGGTTGCTCGAGATGGCCGCATCCCGGTCACCATAAAAAATGACTCACTCGAAACCCAGACCGTGACCCTGAATGGGGCCAGCACCACCTTCCGACTCGAAATCCTCAGCACAACCGAAGTCACCATCCCGGCAGGCAGCAGCCAGCTAGCAGAGATTCCGGTTCGAGCGCTTGCAAACGGTCCAGTAGAGCTGAAGGTATGGCTGGAGCAAGACGGCAGGGAGATTGGCGAGAGCGAGCTGCTGCAGGTAAACGTAAATTACGACGTTGAGCTGTTTTTACTCGTGAGCTTTGGTTTTTTAATGTTTGCCCTGATCGTGGTTGGTATTTTCCGCACCGTACTGAAGTTCCGCCGGAGAGCCAGTGACTGAGCGCAGCGTTGCTCGAAGCTCCATGATTATGGCCTCGGGCACCATTGTTTCGAGGATCTTGGGCTTCGCCAGAGCGGTTTTACTCGCCGCGGCACTTGGGGTTACCACGGACGCCGCCGACGCCTTTGGCGTTGCGAATCAGCTTCCCAACAACGTCTACGCCATCATCGTGGGCGGGGTCCTGAACGCGGTTTTAGTTCCCCAGTTGGTTCGAGCCAGGGCAATGTCGGACGGTGGAAAAGGCTATGTCGACCGCTTTGTGACTTTGGCAATTACGGTGTTCTTCCTGGTTACCGTTGCCTTCACCCTGGCCGCTCCCCTGCTGGTTCAGCTTTACACCTCGGGATGGGACTCTGATCAGCTCGCGTTGGCGACGGCCTTTGCCTACTGGTGCATACCCCAATTGTTCTTTTACGGCCTGTACTCGATTCTCGGCGAGGTTCTGAATTCAAGAAGTGAGTTCGGTCCATTCATGTGGGCACCGGTGCTAAACAATGTGGTTTCAATTGCCGGTTTGGGCTTCTTTGTGCTGATCTTTGGGGCCGACCCCACAGGCTCCAGATCAGTTTCCGGTTGGGGGGCGGACCAGGTGGCCCTGCTGGCAGGCAGCGCAACCGCTGGAGTCGCAGCCCAGGCACTGATTCTGCTGCTGAGCTGGCGAAAGATTGGGCTCAAGCTAAATCTGAACTTCCGCTGGCGCGGTTTTGGTCTAAGGCCCGGCCTGAAGGCGGCCTCGTGGTCACTAGCCATGGTTCTGGTAACTCAAATTGGTGGTCTGGTGCAGACTGCCGTTGCCTCAACAGCGGTGGCCGGAAGAGATTCGGGGCTCGCGGTGGCATCCGTTGCCGCCGCCTCGATTGCCTGGCTAATTTTCATGCTGCCGCACTCGGTAGTCACTGTCTCCGTTGCCACCGCCTATTTCACTCGCATGGCGCAGCATGCTGCGGCTGACCGAATGCCTGAGTTCAAAACAGACCTGACCACGGGCCTCAGGGTCATCGCCCTGGTCAGCGTTATCTCAAGCGCGACACTGATGGTCTTGGCCTACCCCATGGCTAGGGTCTTTGTTGGCGAATACCAGGCGACCATCGCACTGGGAAATGTGATCATCGCGCTCATGGTTGGTCTGGTGCCGTTCAGCTTTGTCTACATGATGCAGCGAGCATTCTTCGCTCTTGAAGACACCAAAACACCTTTTATTTTCACGAGCATTCAAATTGCGATTCACATCGCCGGGTCACTCACCTTGGGTGTGGTGGCAGATAAGCAGTGGTTGGTTGTCGCCCTCTCGCTTCTTACCGCGACGACCGTGCTGATCCAAGGTGCGATTGCTTATTCGCTGCTCCGCAAGAGGATTGGCTCAATGGGGGAATCTGGCGTTCTAAAGTCACTGTTCGGTTTCTTGCTGGCGGCGCTGCCCTCAACTGGCGTTGGTCTCGGAGTTCTTTGGTTGCTTGGTGGGGTGGGTCCAGGGGATTTCCCGGTTGACAAGGTCTTTAGCGCGGTCTTGAGCGCCATTGCGGTTGGTGGGGCGATGGTATTCACATATGTTTTGCTGCTGTGGTTGTTCAGAGTTTCCGAATTACGCGAGGTTCAGCGGCAGTTGAAGGCTAGGTTAACTAGTCGTCGCTGAGAGTAATTAGGCGATAAATTGGAATAAATAGATGCTTATCTATGTTTTTGAGGCAAAGAGGAGTGCAATGCGCGAGGTCATCATTATCGGTTCGGGGCCTGCGGGCTACACGGCAGCAATCTACGCTGCACGCGCTCAGCTCAACCCCCTGATGATCGCCTCAAGTGTTGAGCCCGGTGGCGAACTAATGAAAACCACCGAGGTTGAAAACTTTCCGGGCTTCCCTGAGGGACTTATGGGTCCGGACCTAATGGCCAACTTCCAGGCACAAGCGGAGCGTTTCGGGACCGAAATTCTGTTTGATGATGTCGTTGAGGTTGACCTCAAGGGTGACGTCAAGATTGTCAAAACCGGTTCCGGCGAAACCTTCGAGGCGAAGACTGTAATCATTTCCACCGGAGCCGCCTACCGTGAGCTAGGTCTTCCAAAGGAAAAAGAGCTCAGTGGTCACGGGGTTTCATGGTGCGCCACCTGCGACGGTTTCTTCTTCCGCGAAAAGACCATCGCCGTCGTGGGTGGTGGAGACTCCGCTATGGAAGAGGCCAACTTCCTCACGAAATTCGCTTCCAAGGTCTACGTAATCCACCGTCGCGAGAGCCTAAAAGCGTCAAAGATCATGCAGCAGCGCGCCTTTGACAACCCAAAGATTGAATTCATTTGGAACTCGGCCGTCGCAGAGCTTCAAGGTGAGGGGTCACTGACCGGAGTGGTCTTGGAGGACACCGTCACAGGTGCGAAATCCGAACTGGCGCTAGATGGCCTTTTCATAGCTATTGGAAATGACCCGAGGGTTTGGTTGGTTGAGAACCAGGTAGAGCTAACTGAAGAGCGTTTTATCAAGGTTGAGGGTCGCAGTTCAAGGACCTCTCTCCCAGGCGTCTTCGCCGCCGGGGATGTCATTGACCCCACCTACCGTCAGGCCATCACCGCTGCCGGTTCCGGCTGTGTCGCAGCGCTGGATGCCGAGCACTACCTAGCAAGTCACTAAGGAGTTTCACGTGAAACCAGTTGATGCAACCACCGCCTCGTTTGAGCAAGAGGTATTGAAGTCTGACAAGCCCGTAATCGTTGATTTTTGGGCCGAGTGGTGTGGTCCATGCCGCATGATCGCCCCCGTCCTCGAGGAAATGGCCGCTGAATACCACGACAAGCTGAAAATCGTCAAAGTCAACGTTGACCTCGAGGGTCAGTTGGCGATGGACTACAAAGTCACCGGCATCCCTCTGCTGGGCGTCTTCCACAACGGCCAAATGGTGAAGCAACTTGTCGGAGCCAGGCCAAAAGCTGCGATTGTGGCCGAACTGAGCGAATACCTCGCCTAAACAAACGCAGCACTAGCCCAATTGGGTATAGGGAAACTAAGCTAATCGCTAAAACCCGGGAGCTGAGATGGCTGAATTGCGCACAGGAAGTGTTACCAACTTCGATGCATGGAAACATGCTTACGCTGCGCGCGCGGCAAATCTCTCAGTTTCAGAAGTTCGAGCGCTATTTTCCGTGGTCTCCAGACCCGAGGTTGTATCGCTGGCAGGCGGAATGCCGGATGTCTCTGCTCTCAACGGCGAGCTTATCGAGCAGGCTTTCCAGTCTCTGATGGCGAACCGTCGTAATTATGCACTTCAGTATGGCGGCGGACAGGGGGATGTCCGACTGCGGGAGCAGATCCAGGAGATCATGGCCTTAGACGGCGTTCACGGCTCAGTTGAGGATCTGATGATCACCACCGGAAGTCAGCACGCACTGGAGCTTCTGGCCGACCTCTTCCTCGATCAAGGCGATGTGGTTTTGGTTGAGGCCCCCAGCTACGTCGGCGCAGTGGGCATTTTCCGGCACAAAGAGGCTCACATCGAGCACGTTTTCACTGACAACGAGGGGATTTCCCCTGAGGCTCTTGCTGAAGCGGCTGACCGCCTCATCGAGCAGGGCAAAAAGGTCAAACTTCTGTACCTGGTACCTAACTTCGCTAACCCATCTGGGGTGACCCTAACGGCTGAGCGTCGTCAGCAGGTTCTTGAGGTGTGCCGTGAGCGCGGAATCCTAATCATTGAGGACAACCCCTACGGACTGCTCTATTTCGACCAGAAGCCGCCTCAGGCCATGAGGGCGATGGACGATGAGGGCGTGGTTTACCTGGGTAGCTTCTCAAAGATCCTCTCCCCTGGTCTCCGAGTTGGTTACGTCCTGGCGCCCCCAGCCATCAGGGAGAAGCTGGTGCTGGCTAATGAGTCTGCGATTCTTTCGCCTGCAACATTCGCGCAAATGCTGATCAGTGAGTACCTGTCGATTACTGACTGGCAGGGCCAAATCGAAACTTATCGCCAGCTTTACAAAACAAAGCGGGACGCAGCAATTGAGGCTCTAGGCCAGTATTTACCTAGGGTTGAGACTACTCACCCAGCCGGTGGGTTCTTCTTGTGGCTGACTCTTCCTGAGGGCCTCAACAGCAAAGAGATGCTGCCGCTAGCGGTAAATGAGCTTGTGGCATACACCCCTGGAACAGCTTTCTACGGCGATGGCCGAGGTGCAAACAACATTCGAGTCTGCTTCTCCCACCCAACGGCCGAGAACGTAAAGGTTGGTATCAAGCGACTTTCAAACGTTGTAAACCTTCAGTTGGACTTGCTAGACACATTCGGCAGCAGGGTTTAGCAGTGAAACCTCACGTGCTAATCCTCGCCGGAGGAATCTCTCACGAGCGAGATGTCTCACTGAAATCAGGTCGCCGAGTTGCAGATGCGCTGACAGATGCCGGCGCGCAGGTCGAAATTCGTGAGCCGGACGATGAGCTCATTGGCCATCTGATGGCATCGCGTCCAGATGTCGTATGGTCCACTCTCCACGGGTCTGTGGGGGAGGATGGCTCGCTTCAAGACCTACTCAGGCTTGCCCATATCCCTTTTGTTGGCTCTGATTCGGACGGGGCGAAACTCGCGTGGAACAAACCAGCTGCAAAAGTGATCATGAAGCGCCATGGGGTACAGACTCCAGATTCAATTACCCTCCCCAAATCAACCTTTAGAGAGCTGAACGCCGAGGCAGTTTTGGCTCTAGTTGCGGCCGAGCTTGCTTTCCCACTGGTGGTCAAGCCGGCCATGAGCGGTTCCGCTCAAGGAGTCAGCAAAGTTGAAAATGCTCAGCAGTTCGCCAAGGCTATGGTTGACGCTTTCGTTTATTGCGACCATGCGCTAATCGAAAAGTTTGTGGCTGGCACCGAACTTGCAATTTCTGTCATTGACCTCGGTTTCGGCGCCCGGGCACTACCAGCCGTTGAGGTTGAGCCGTTCAGTGGACAATTTGGGTACCAAGAGCGCTACGTGCCCGGTGAAACTAACTACTATGTCCCAGCAAGGTTGAGGCCGACAGAATTGGAGAGGGCTGCGGAGCTCGCTCTACTGGCCCACAGCGCTCTTAGGCTCAGGCACCTGAGTCGGGTTGACATAATTGTTGACCACGAAGGGACCCCGTGGTTCCTTGAAGCCAACGTGACGCCGGGAATGACGGAGACTTCTCTCTTTCCGCAGGCGATTTTGGCCGAGGGTGAGACTCTGTCAGAGGCTTACCTGTCGATAGCAACCGCCGCCATTAGGTCCTAGTTCTTAGCGTCAAACTCACTTATGATTCGGCGCAAATCCGCAACATTGCCGAATTCGATCACTAATTGGCCTTTTTTGCGTCCAAGCTGAATCTTGACAACAGTGTTTAGCTTTTCGGCGAGCGAATCGGCGAGCTCTTTGAGCATGTCGGTCTTGCCGCCAGGCACAATCTTGCCTCTGTTCGGCTTTACCTTGACCCCTGAAACAGCCTCTTCCAAACTACGAACGGATAGTCCCTCACGAATCACTCGTTCAGCCAGAGCAATCATGGTTTGGTCGTCAGGAGCGCCCAACAGGGCCCGGGCGTGACCGGCGGAGATAACTCCAGAGGCAACCTTGGTTTGGACGACCAGAGGCAGGCGAAGCAATCTCAATGTATTGGTGATCTGTGGCCTAGATCTGCCGAGGCGATCTGCCAACTCCTCCTGCGTTGAACCGAAATCTTCAAGCATTTGCTTGTAGGCGGACGCTTCTTCTAGTGGGTTCAGGTTGGAGCGGTGCAGGTTCTCAAGCAGGGCGTCGCGAAGCATGTTCTCATCCGCGGTTTCCCTCACAATCGCTGGGATCTTTGCCAAACCGGCCTCTTTAGAGGCCCGAAGGCGTCGCTCTCCCATGATTAGTTCGTAGCCCGCACCCTTCGGGCGAACCACGATTGGCTGGAGCACACCAAACTGCCTAATCGAGTGAACCAACTCCCCAAAAGCCTCGGGTTCAAATACGGAACGAGGCTGTTGAGGGTTGGGGACGATGTCTGCCGGGTTCAGCTCTACAAATCTTGCCCCAGGAACCTCCACCAGGGGCTGGGCCGAGGTCGATGTGAAGAACACATCTACCGCATCCCTATCGCCCCCGGGAATCAGAGATCCGATGCCTCTGCCGAGTCCGCCCTTGCGCTCTGGTTTCTTCTGGTCGGTCATATTCCTGTTCCCCTTTGAGAAAGTTCTATTGCGGCTTCCTGGTAGGCCAGGGAACCGGTATTGCGCGGATCGTAGCTAATTGCCGTTTGCCCGAAGCTTGGAGCCTCTGAAAGTCTTACGGATCGAGGGATGGTGGCGTTGAGAGTCTCTTTTGGGAAGTACTTCCTCACCTCAGCTGCGACATCACTGCTGAGGTTCGTTCTGTTGTCAAACATCGTCAACAAAATTCCGCCGATTGCCAACTCAGGGTTCAGCGCCAGTTTGATGCGCTCAATGTTGGCCATCAGTTGGGTCACACCCTCCAGGGCGTAATACTCGCACTGAATTGGGACTAAAACCTCAGTGGCAGCCACCAGGGCATTTACGGTTAGAAGCCCAAGAGAAGGCGGGGAGTCGATAAAAACATAATGGATTGGGGTCTCAGATTCCCCCAGGAAGTCTCTTAGGGCGGTAGAGAGTATTCTTTCCCGATTTGGGACAGAAACCATGTCTATTTCGGCTCCAGCAAGGTTGATGGTGGCTGGCAAGCAGAGCAGGTTTTGATGTTCGGGGCTCTGTTTTACTGCCTGAATCATCGGTACACCATCAACCAGGACCTCATAGCTGCCAACAACCGCGTTGTGATGCTCTACGCCGAGGGCAGTTGATGCGTTTCCTTGCGGGTCTAGGTCGATTACGAGGACACCCATCCCTTTTCTGGCAAGGGCGGCCGCAAGATTCACAGCGGTTGTGGTCTTACCAACTCCACCTTTTTGGTTCGAAATGGTGATGATCCTTGTGGACAAAGGGGGGTCGAGGGTAATTTCGGCTACCCGTTTGGCCCGCTCGTTGTTTAGCGTCATCTCTCGAAGCAGGGGTGTGTTTTGAATTGGTTCCACGGTTACTCACCCTTCGATGTTTCACGTGAAACATGTGCGATGTCATCCACCGGTAAACCCTGCCAACCAATTGGCGTTGGTGAGACTTCCTCGCGATTATTCGGATAACCCAATCCTGGGGTTACTGTGGCCGGTGTCACCGCGGTTAGCTCTGCTTCTTGATCTGGCATGGTCCTCCAATCATTGCAGAATAATGCGAACGACCGTCGCGGTCTCTGAGGTTATCCCCAGACCCAGCGTGATGATCTCAGGTTCACCAAATCCCAAACGCTGCAACCTGGGTCGGGCCTCTGATATCTCCTCCGGGGCGCGACTTCCCTTGAGGGCGAGAATGGTTCGATGCTGCGAGCCCCTGGTGAGAGGGGTCAGGAGTTTGAGCAATTTATCTAACGCAGCCACTGCCCTGGCGGTGACTATGTCGAAGTCGGTCCTTTGAACCTCCTCGGCCCTTGCACGAATGACGTCTACATTCCTCAGCCCCAAATCATCAACGACTGTCTGCAGCCAGGTCGCGCGCCGCTCCATAGGTTCTATAAGGGTGAAATGTGATTTTGGTTTTGCGATTGCCATCGGAATGCCGGGCAAACCGGCCCCCGAACCAACGTCTGCCACCAGCGACTCATTTGGTACCAATTCCACAAGAAGTGCACTGTTGATGACGTGACGGCTCCAGATCCTTGGAAGCTCTCGCGGGCCCAGTAGCCCGAATGTCTCTGAATCCTGCGCTAAGCGAGCAGTGTAGGCGCGGGCCTTGTCAATCTGATCACCGAAGACAAGCGCAGCCTCACCAGGCTCCTGCTCAAATTCCAAGTTGATCAACGGACCTTACCCCCATGTTTCACGTGAAACATTACGGCTTTGATACGACGATGTGGCGTTCCTTGCCCTGACCTTCAGACTCGGAAACAAACCCTGCTTCACCAACCATGTCGTGGACCAGCTTGCGGTCGTATGAACTCATCGGCTTCAAATGCTGAGGTTTGTCTGTTTCTTCAAGCTTCGCGATGGTTCTTTCAACCAGCACCTTGAGCTGCTGGTTCTTTGCCTCGCGGGATCCTGCGACGTCGAGAATTAGACGGGATAGTTGCCCGGTTTTCGCCTGCACTGCAAGTCTCGTAAGCTCCTGAAGCGCCTCAACGGTCGATGGGTCAGAAATCTTGCCTAGGTTGGAATCGCCCTCACTTGTCACTGAGATGTAGACGCGGTCTTGCCTGAATTCAATCTCCAAGTCGCCATCTAGGTCAGCGGTATCAAGGAATTCTTCAATGAAATCCGCTGCGATTTCGCCTTCTTGTTCCAGCTCTTGTTCTCTGCTCATTTACTTCTTCTTTTTCTTCGCACGATTTTTACTAACCGGCTGCTGGCGCTGCTTAGGCTCCTCAGCTGCCGACTCTTGGGTCGGTTCCTCAAGTTTTAGCTTGCCCTTCTTGGCAAGACGGGCCTGGCGCTCCTTGAATGCAGGGCTGCCAGGGGTTGGCATGTTCCTAATGACCACGAATTGCTGGCCCATGGTCCAGAAGTTGGAGACCAACCAGTAGGTCATGACACCCAGTGGGAAGGTCAAACCGGAGAAAAGAAAGACCAATGGCAACACGTACAGCAGAATCTTCTGGGTCTGCATGAACTGGCTGTTCTGAACATCAGGGTTTTGGTTCTTGGCCATGATCTGCTTTTGGGTGATGAACTGAGATGCACTCATCAGCACAATCATGATTCCGGCAAGCACCTTGACGTTTAGCTCGTCACTACCAAAAAAGGTGTCAGAAAGTTGTGCGCCAAAAATCTCGGCGGAGGAGAACGAGGTTGCTCCAGCAGCGTCCAGCAATCCAACACCAGACTTACCGTTTCCCGCGTCGTTCAACACAAAAAACAACCCGGTAAAGATTGGCATTTGGAGTAATAGTGGCAGACAGCTGGAAAGAGGGTTGGAGCCGGTGCGCTTATAGAGCTCCATTTGCTCTTTAGCCATGCGCTCTCTGGAGTCTCGGTCTGTCTTGCCCTTGTATTTATCCTGGAGCTTCTTGAGCTCGGGTTGAACCAGCATCATGTTGCGCTGGCTCTTGATCTGCTTTACAAAGATTGGAATAAGCGCAGCGCGCACCACGAGCACGAGACCCACAACAGCGAGAACCCAAGAAACACCAGATGCCGACTCAAGTCCCATAAGGGTGAATAGGTTGTGAAAACCGACGAGCACAAGCTCAATCGCCCACTTAATCGGCCAAAGCAGATCCACCGCTACCTCTTCTTTTCATCAGGATTCAGACTCACAAATCCTAGCTTGCGAACGACAATTGGGGACTTCGAGATCTTGACCTCATCGACGCCTCCCTGAGACCAGGGATTGCAGCGCAGTATCCGCCAAACCGTCATTGGCACCCCCTTGAGAACCCCATGCTGCTGAAGCGCATGAAGCCCATAGCCTGAGCAACTGGGGTAATACCTGCATACGTCTCCATAAAGCGGAGAAATGAGCTTCCTCCACACCAGGATGAAGGCGATCAAAAAGTTTCTTGGGAAAGTCCTCAAAAAATACAGCGCTTTCAACTTGATACTCGCTTTAGAGCCTGATCCAGAAAATCGCTCCACTCTTCGGGGCTGGCGGTAAACGCCGCTTGCCGCATTCTGAAAACCCCTTTGATCTTCAGTTCCGTGGAGAGTTTTGGCCGAAGAGCATTCAATAATCTTCGCTTGATGCGATTTCGAACGACCGAATTCCCCAATACGCGGCCAGTTATTACGGCAAACTGAGAAGTCTCACTTGGTAAGTAGTGAAGGGTAAACAACGGGCTAGAAAACCGTTGGCCGGATTTTACGACCTCGCGAATTTCGCCTCCGGAACGAAGGCGTAGAGCCCGCGGAAGCAGGTTAGAACCTTAGGCGCTTAGCTCTTCGCGGCCCTTGCGGCGACGGGCTGCCAGGATGGCACGACCTGCACGGGTACGCATGCGAGCACGGAAGCCGTGGGTCTTTGCACGACGACGGTTGTTCGGCTGAAAGGTGCGCTTGCTCACTTCAAATCTCCCTGGTTTATTCGGACACGTGGTCCAAGACAACTTCAGTACTTTACGGCATGGGTCCAGATTGAGTCAAGCAGATATCCGAAATATGGACCATAAGATTCGGCTCCCACGGGAAATATAAAATCTTTGAAACGACACGCCGATGCGATTTGATTTTCGACCCCGAACTTGGGTTGAATGTTGCAAACACAACTGGG